>NZ_JBHVXT010000001.1:978030-1274996 GCF_042881445.1 Microbacterium sp. NPDC058269 | reverse complement strand
GGTGCGGGTGACGGTGGCGTCGTCGAGGACGGAGATCGCGTTGCCGGTCACGCCCACGGGGGCTGTGACGGGTGCGGTGATCTGGGTGCCGCCGAGGACGCTGTCGGTTCCGGTGGTGGTGTTGCCTCCTGTGGTCGGCGCGGGGGTGGTTCCCCCGGTGCCGGTGCGGGTGACGGTGGCGTCGTCGAGGACGGAGATCGCGTTGCCGGTCACGCCCACGGGGGCTGTGACGGGTGCGGTGATCTGGGTGCCGCCGAAGACGCTGTCGGTTCCGGTGGTGGTGTTGCCTCCGGTGGCCGGGCCGGCCGGTGCAGGAGCGGCTGCTCCGCCGGTCGCCGAGGTGTCGCCGAGCAGCGAGATCGCATTCCCCGACACCGTCACCGGTGCCGTGACGGGAGCAGTGGCCTGCGTGCCGCCGAGGATCGCATCGTCACCCGAGGTGCCCGCCGACGTGGCAGGAGCGGGGGATCCGGCCGGACCGGCCGTGCCGGTTCGGGTCGAGCTCGTGTCGCCGAGCAGCGAGATCGCATTCCCCGACACCGTGACCGGTGCCGTGATGGGCGCGACGACCTGTGTGCCGCTGCCGATGCCGTCGTCACCTGATGTGGTCGCACCGACGGGAGCGGAGGATGCCGGTGCTGCGGCCCCCTGCCCGTTCGGAGCGGTGCTCTCGGTGTCGCCGACCAGCGACACGGCGTTGCCCGTGACGGTGATCGGGGCGTTGACCGCGAGCAGCGCCTGGGTGCCCGAGAGCACTCCGTCCAGGCCGTTCGTCGTCACGAGGGGCGTCCCGGCCGATGTCCCGGCCTGGGGAGCCGGGCTCTGGGGAGCCGCGGCCGGGGCGCTGGTCGTTGACGTGTCGAGCACGCTCACGGCGTTGTTCGACACGGTGACAGGAAGGTTCACGGTCACCGCGGCCTGAGTGCCGGATGCCGTGCCCGAATCGCCACTGGTGGTGGCGGCCGGTGCCGGAGCGGGGGCGGGTGCGGGTGCCGGTGCCGGGGCCGGGGCCGGGGCCGGGGCGGTCGACACGGCGTCGCTCAGCACCGAGATCGCGTTGTTCACGATCGAGAGTGGCGCGGTGATCGCGGTCTCTGCCTGTGTGCCGGAGAGCAGTCCGTCGTCTCCGGTCGTCTCAGCCGCGTTCGCGGCCGTCGCGCCGAGGAGCGTGATGCCCCCGGCGATGAGCGCGCCCCATAGGGCTCGCTTGATGAAAGTGCGCATGATCGTTCTCCTGACTAGGTGGTTCGTCTGAAGGGTGCGCGCGATCAAAGTGCGCGCGCAGCACGGCTTCTGTCATTCCCGGGGGAACGACGTGACGATCCGTCAGTCAGGAGAGACGTCGGTGTCGGCGACCGGCGATGAGGGAAGCTCGTCGTCGGAGGCGCCGGATGTCCGCTCACCAGCACGGAGCGGAGAAGAGTTCACGTCGCTGAGACGCGCGGGGGCAGCGCCGTTGCCGCCACCGGAACCGGCAGAGGATGACGCGGGAACTGTGGCACCAGGCGGGCTCCCTGACGGAGGGCCGGTGGGCACAGGAGTGGTGTCGTCGACGGCTCGGGTCGCACCGTTCGTGGTGGAGAGCGCGATCGGCGACGGATATCCGGCCGAGGACGCGGGCGTCGGTGATACCGGTGGCGTCGCCGCGGTGTTCTCGACCGTGATGATGAGGGTGGTCGTCTTCACCGCAGGCTCGGCGACGCTCCCGGAACCTTCACCGGGTTCGGGTGTCGTCGACGTCGTCGGATCGAGGGCTTCGAGCACTGGCGGGACTGTCTCGTTCGTGACGTTCCCGAGAAGAGCGGTGGTGTCGTCGACCACGCCGACGACGTCGCCCACCGCGGAGATCAGACCGAGATCGGAGACGAGTCCGCCGACCACGGGGACACCGGAGACCGTGTCGAGAATCGGATCGGTGATCTGCGACACCGGTGCGCCCGTCAGAACATCTGTGACAGGCGTGACGACCGCGGTCGCGGTCTCGGCCACGGTGTTCACGACGGGTGCGACGGCCGGACCGACGACCGGAGCGTTCACGATCGGCTGGGTCACGGTGGCGACCACGACGGGGACGGCCTGCTGCACGGGCGCGACCACCTGGGTGACCACGGGGGCGACGACCTGCGTGACGATCGGGGTCACGGGGGCCGTGACGGCCGACACGGTGTTGCTGACGAGCGAGGTGAGCCCGTCGAGTGGACCGTCTTCCTGGTCGTCGGCGTGCGCGGACCCTCCGGAGAGAAGGACGGTGAGCGTCGCCCAGGCGAGCACGCCGAGGCCACCCCAGAAGACGACGGCAGGTACGCCGCGTCGGGTGGCCCGAGCGTCCACGTCAACCTCCCCCTCCGAAGGCAACGTACGTCGACGCAACTGCGTCGATTGGGGCTGACGATACTCGCGAGGGGGCGTCGTGTCTAGGGGGTTCTCCGCGCGTTTCCGGGGATGTCCGGGTGTGACGCGCCCGGAGAAATCTCGGCTTGACTTTCCCCAAGTTCTACACATCCCGCCCCCGGGGCGGGCAACCTTCAATGCCCGATTTAAACTGATTTTCATCCACAGGCTGGGGAAACGGAAAAAGCCTGATCCAGACGAATAAAAAAGTTTGGTTTACCGGTCCTCCACGGGGTTATCCACACCCGTTGTGCACAGACACTCCGATCTTGTTCGCACGCTCTCCACAGGGTTATCCACAGGCCGTCTTGCATGTGGAAACAGTCGCTCGTAGCGTGGGCGAGCGACCGAATGTCGGAGGCAGCTGTTTTGCTGTTCGGAGCGGTGTGAGGGCCGAAGGCCGCACGGGCCCCGCCGTCGAAGCGTCTCATCAGAACATCGCATCGGAAACGTCGCATCGAAGGGAAGACTGTGTCGATCGCTGACATCTCAGAGGAGCGCATGGGCGCGAAGCGCGCGCCGGAGCGCACGCCTCCCCACGACCTTCTCGCCGAGCAGAGTGCGCTGGGCGGAATGCTCCTGTCGAAGGATGCGGTCGCCGATGTGATCGAGACGCTCAAGGGCGCCGACTTCTACATCCCGAAGCACGAGCTCATCTTCGAGGCCATCCTCTCGCTGTACTCGCACGGTGAGCCCACCGACGTCGTCGCCGTCACCGACGAGCTCATCAAGACCGGCGAACTCGGTCGCGCTGGCGGCGCCGACTACCTGCACACCTTGACGTCGATCGTCCCCACGGCCGCCAACGCGGGCTACTACGCCGGCATCGTCTCGGAGCGTGCGATCCTGCGCCGCCTCGTCGACGCCGGCACGCGCATCGTGCAGCTCGGCTACGCGGGTGAGGGCGATGCGACCGACATCGTCAACAACGCGCAGGCCGAGATCTACTCGATCACCGGATCCGAGACCGCCGAAGACTACGTCCCGCTGCAGATCGCCGTCGACGCCGCGCTCGAGGAGATCGAGGCCGCCAGTGGCCGCGACGGATCGATGACCGGAGTGCCGACCGGCTTCAAGGAGCTCGACGAGCTGACGAACGGCCTGCACGGTGGGCAGATGATCGTCGTCGCCGCGCGACCCGCCATGGGTAAGTCCACGCTGGCGCTCGACTTCGCGCGCGCGGCATCCATCGGGCACAACCTCCCCTCCGTCTTCTTCTCCCTCGAGATGGGCAAGAGCGAGATCGCGATGCGTCTGCTCAGCGCCGAGGGGGCGATCCCGCTGCAGAACATGCGAAAGGGAAACCTCGACCCGCGGGATTGGACCACCGTCGCCGCGACCCGAGGGCGCATCAACGACGCCCCGCTCTACATCGACGACAGCCCCAACATGACGCTCGTCGAGATCCGTGCGAAGTGCCGCCGACTCAAGCAGCGCGAGGGACTGCGCATGGTCATCATCGACTACCTGCAGCTGATGACGTCGGGCAAGCGCGTCGAGTCACGTCAGCAGGAGGTCTCGGAGTTCTCGCGAAGCCTCAAGCTCATCGCCAAGGAGCTGCAGGTTCCGGTCATCGCCCTGTCGCAACTGAACCGTGGTCCCGAGCAGCGCACCGACAAGAAGCCTGCGATCAGCGACCTGCGAGAGTCCGGCTCGATCGAGCAGGACGCCGACATGGTCATCCTGCTGCACCGCGACTCGGTCTACGACAAAGACGTGCGTCCGGGCGAGGCCGACCTGATCGTCGCCAAGCACCGTAACGGTCCGACCGCGACCATCACCGTCGCGTTCCAGGGTCACTACTCGCGCTTCATGGACATGGCCCCCGGCGGCGACTTCAACTGATCGAATCTCGGTTGTAAGCGACAGGGTGACCGCGCGCGGCCGCAAACGGGGGGCTCGAACTCAGGTGCTTGTGCAGCAGCTCGCTCCACGCACGGGGAAGCGGGCTCCGTCGCGCACGTGTCCTTCGGAGCCCGGGCTCTCCTCCACTCCGGGTAGAGGAGAAGGTGGCCTCCTGGGCCTGACCCATGGCTAGGATGTCACGCATCTTTGGGTCGCTGGGGCGCGTTGCGGTTCTGGACGGCAGAGGTATCTGTCGCCCATCGGTTGTACGCGGTGAAGCGTCCCCGCACCCGACCTTCAAGCGGGTATGGCTGCCTAGCGACGCGCGTCGTTCGTTCCGGCGCTCGTGGCGTCAGCTCCGCGACGCCGTGCCCGCGACGACGCGGAAGAGCAGAGGTGTTACATATCTCCACTAGTTGTTTGAATTTTGTTACACTAGTGCGTGAGGCCCACGGCTGGGTTCATCCAACACCAGTTTCGTGATGACCTTGCCTGCGGTTGCCGGGGTGTGGGGGTGCTTGGTGGCCGCGTAGTTGCGATGTGGGCGAGGTTTCGGGGGAGATGATGACGGTGCGCACGGGGTGTGATGCCCGGATGCTGCGGAGCTGCTTGCTGTGGGGCGGCGGTGGGGATCGTTGACCCGACAGCAACATGGCAGGACGGTTCTTCGAGGAATCGTGAGATAGATCCCCGGAGCCATGGCAGGTGCTGCCCATTCCCCGCAGCACTACCGCCCGCGCTCCGGGCTCGACGTAGCGGACGCATTCGTGCGCTGAGCTGCGTCGAGCGGGATCGCCGAGTTCCCTCCCCGGCCTCGGCGATCCCGGCCCCCGGATTGTCTCCTTGGGCGTGATCGTCAGCGTCTATGCCTTGATCTGGCTCTGTAGTTGTCGAGCACGTCGCGGTCTGAGGCGCCGCGTCGCAGTGGGCAGCCCGTATCATGGCGTTCGAAGAGTTGCAGGGATAGGTCTTCATACGCTGGGCTGAAGTGCTGAGCGGCATGTGGATGATGCTGACGTATGGGAGAGGCGCGGTTCAGTGGGAGAGGCGCTCTCGTCGAACGTGCAGAATGGACGAGCATGGCGCGCCGCGTAGAGGACGTCGTACCCTCGCTTTCCGCGCGTTCTGTCTTATTGAGCCTGCTGTTCTGTGCTCGGCCTCCTGCGTTGTCTTTGAAAGCGATCCTGCGGGCGGGCGAACTCGTTGACGTCTCGCCCGCCACGATGCGGGTTGCAATCTCGCGCGCAGTTGCCACCGGCGATATCGATGTAGTCGACTCGCTCTACACTCTCGCCGGGCGGCACCTTGTGCGTTATCGGAACATCGGTGAGCACATCCGCCCCGCGACGAAGCCTTCTCGCGGACAATGGCGGGTCGTTGTCCTCACCGAGCGGGGGCGTACCGCGGCTGAGCGGACCGCGACGCGTCGGGCGCTGGCGCGGTCGAGGTTCGGCGAGCTGCGCGAGGGTGTCTGGCTGCGTCCCGACAACCTGCGTGACTCCGACCTGGAGATCAGCACGGAGTTCGAGTCCTTTCTCACGGAGCCGGCTGATCCCGGGGCGCTTCTTCGGCGGATCTGGGATGTCGACGAGTGGGCTGACGTTACCCGGGCTGTTGTCGAGCAGGTTCGCTCAGGGCCCGAGATCACCTTCGAACGATTCCGCGCCACGGTCGCCGCGGTACGTCTTCTGACCGAAGATCTCGCCGCTCCCCTCGAACTGCTGCCGGAGAATTGGCCGGGAGCGGATGTTCGGGCTGCCTACGAAGAGTTTCGGGCGAACATGGCCGCGAAGATGGCTTCCTCGTGACGGGCGATGCCATTGGACGACGGAAGGGTGCCGGATCATGGGGAGAATCCGACACCCTTCGAGCGGTCCGTGCACGTGAACCGCTCCCTTCCGTCGGCAGAAGGCCGGGAAGTCTGGCGAGTCTATTACAGTTTCGCTTCAGACGATAGCAAAATGTTCAATTTAGGGCGCGCTTGGATTTCGGCGTGCTCGGCGGAGCGCAGCTCCGGCGAGCACGAGCAGAAGCCCCGCGGATGCCGGGATGGCCATTTCGCTCCCGCCTGTGGTTGCCAGGCTGCCGGCGGCAGGGGGGACCACGGCGGCTGGGGCAGCCGTGGGTGCGGGGGCATGGGGCACTGCGGGAAGCACAGCGTCATTCGTGACGGTCGAAGTCGCGGTCTCTGTGCCACTGATCGTGAACGTTGCGGGGGAGATCGTCGCCGTTCCCCAGGTGAAGCCTGGGTAGACCGGCGGCGTGAGTTCCGTCAGCGTGACTGATGCCGTCACCGGAAGCGGCGGGGAGGACACGGTCTCTCCGGAGGCGGGAAGCTCGAGGGAGCCGGAACCTGCCGGGAAGCCGGGCCCTTCCGGGTAGGAGTAGAGAAGGGTGAACGTGGCGTCATCGGGAACGAGGCCGGCGGCACCCCCTGTGATCACCTTCGAGGCTTTGAACGCACCAGTTGCGAGCTCGGACTCGTTCGTCAGTGTGACGTCGGTTTGTGTTCCTCCGAGGAGCGCGAAGTTGTTGATGGAGAACGTGTGCCCGGTCCACGAGATGCTGGGCGGTGCCGCCGGGTCGTTCTCGATGAGCTGGACGGTGGAGTCCCGGGGGAAGTCGGGACTCGTCCACGTCGCGCCGTTCGCGACCGAGAAAGTGCCATTCTGGGTGGTGGAGTCCGGGAGAGTGATCGTGTAACTGCCGGTATAGGTGAGATCTTCCACGAGCGCGGCAGGACCGTTCACCGACTTGGTGATGGCGAAGCGCCCTACGCTTTCGCCGATCCCTGTGCCGCCCCCGCCTTGTCGGACGACGGTCGCGTTGATTTCGACAGGCTCGTCACCTCCGACTGTGACTTCTGCGGAGTTGCCGTAGGTGCCGAGGGTGCCGCCATCGAGGACCTGCGTAACGATGTGCAGCTCGTAGTAAAAGCCCTGTCGCGTGGTGAATGACACCGTCGTGTTGTCGGGGGAGATGGTGAGGTCAGCGGAGGGCAGCGGATGCCAGTTCCCCGGTGACTGGCTTCCCAACTCGCTCGTGACGATTTCGTTGGTGGCCATCACTTCGATGACGGCGGGGGCCTCGTTGAGGATCTGCTGCTGCGGGCCCAGGATGTCGACGATCGTCACCAGCTGCCCACCGGCCATGCCCGATGCGGGAACGGCTGGCTTGATGTACCAGTCGATCTGGTTGGCGTCGCGGTTGTAGAAGCCTTCCTTGATCGTGTCACGACCGGGGAACGCGCAGTTCTCTGTGCAGAGGTCCGGGGAGGGGGTCACGGTCACGACCGCGGTGACGTCGCCGAAGTCGTAGGTCGTCGCGGTGTTCTCGCGCACGGAGGTGGTGACGTTTGCCCAGAACTCGAAGGTTCCGCTGAGCCCGAGCGGATTTTCTGCGATGTAGGTCGAGTCGATGTCGCACACGACCTGGGTGGCGGTCACGACGCAGGTTCCCATGGTCTCTCCGCCTGGAGCGTCGAGCGTGAAGCTATCGGTCAGCCCCTGCAAGCCGGAGGGGAGGTCGACGACGAAGCCCGCGGGGGCTGAGGGATTGTCAGGTAGCGACCAGCTGCCAGCGAGCCGGGCTTCTCGCCCTGACACGACCTCGGATTCGGTGAACTGGATGGAATTCACCGACGCGGTGGTCGCATACGGGGGTGCTGCCGCTGCAGGGGTGGCCGCACCGAGAGCGAGGCCTGCGGCCCCGAGTATGGCAGCGATCGTTCGGGCGAGCACAGCGTGGACTTTCCTCTTCACGAGAGTCTCCTGGGTATGGGCGCGTCCTGAGTGCAGGGCGCAGCAGAGGTCATGCGAGGGGAAGCTGTCGTCGGTGCGAACAAGGCCTCGCCTGCGCGGGCGATCTTCGGGGCGTCGGGCCCCCGGTGGCTGAATATAACAGTTTTGAATCGAGTGAATCAATAATGTAATTCACCAAGAGGATCAGAAGCGCGGCGGCGGCGAGCCGTTCGGCCGGAACCGCACTCGGACGACGGGAAGGGGTCCCGCAGGCCGAGTCGGGGGAATTGTGATGAGGAGGTTGCCCACCGGATCATCGTCCCGGGCGTGCGCAGGATCGACGATGGCGCGGAAGGGGAGTTCCTCCCCGGTCGTCAGGAGCTCCACCCCGAGCACAGAACGGGGCCGAATGCCGCGCACGGTGGTGGTCTCGTCCGGCCAGGCGATGAGGTGAAGGTACAGATCGTCGCCGTTCGTCGTCGTCGGTCCGTAGAACTGCCAGGGTTCGAGCCCTGGTCGAGCACCGATCACGCTGTCGCGGTGTGTGCGCATCCAGCCGGCGATCTCGTGAAGCGTCGTCTCTTCTTCCGGCGGTAGAGCGCCCGTGCTGCTCGGCCCCACGTTCAGGAGGAGCGAGCCGCCGTTGGCGACGCAGTCGACGAGTGTCCGGATCAGATGCGCGGGGGTCTTGTAGTCATGGTCGTCCGGATCCCATCCCCACGTGTTGTTCATGGTGATGCACGCCTCCCACGCGTCGCCGAGAATCTCTGCGGGGAGTGACTGCTCTGGCGTCACGTAGTCGCCGACACCGGGCAGGCGGTCGTTGAGGACGATGTCCGGCTGATGGGACCGAATGTGCGCTTCCAGATCCGCGCTGTCCCATTCCTCCTCCGTGCGTTCCCACCCTCCGTCGAACCACAGCAGGTCGATGCGCCCATAGTTGGTGAGCAGTTCGGTGAGTTCCGCCTTCATCCCTTCGCGATAGGCGGACCACTTCATGGGCGTCGTGCGCGGATACTCCTCGAACGCGTACGGCGCGAACTCCGCCCGCCAGGCGGGGTAATCCGGATCTGACCAGTCAGACACCGAGTAGTAGAACCCGATGCGCAGTCCCGCGTCACGGAAGACGTCCACGTATTCGCGGACGAGATCACCTCCGCGTGCACCGTAGGGCGAAGTGGAGATGTTCAGCGGCGTCGCCTCGCTCGGCCATGCCGCCCAGCCCGAGTGGTGCTTCGTCGTGAACACGGCGTATTGCATTCCCGCCGCCTTCGCTGCGGACGCGATCGCGCGGGGATCCCACTCCTGAGGGTCGAACCTGTCGGCGTCCCTCAGATAGTCGACGGCCTGTTGCGCATGCACCCCCGAGCCGTCATCGCTGGTGAGCCCTACCATCGGCCAGGACAAGTCCACTCCGAGCTGGCTCGCCTGATCGAAATGGATGAATAGTCCGAACGAGGTGGAGCGGAACCAGTCCAGACGGGGATGGGGGGAGGAGATCTCGGCGGCCGTAGCCGGAGTGGGATGCGCGGCGATCGTCATCTGCTTTCTCTTCGTTCGGGGGCATCGGCAGCCGGGACACTTGCGGATGCTGGTCGCTTGACAACGCGACGCGCATCAACCTACACTCGCCAGCAGTACAAGGCAACCGGTTGCCTAACTCGTCTTCCCTGGCGCTGAGGCAACCGAGTACTTCCTTCCTGTCCCGACGAGGAGCCCTTCAATGAAGAAGTCACAGCGACACATCACCCGTTCCACCACTGCCATCACCATCGCGGTGACGGCAGTGGTTCTCGCCGGGTGCTCATCCGGCGGGGCATCCACGACGACCGAAGACGGGCAGACCGTCTTGAAGGTGTACGGGTGGAAGGGGAGCGAAGGTGAGCCGGCGAACGTCGCCGAGATCAACGCGGCCTTCGAGAAGGCCAACCCCGACATCAAGCTCGAGTTCGAGGCGGTTCCCGCGAACGAGGCGTATTCGCAGCGTGTGCAACCCGAGCTGTTGGCGGGCAACGCCGCCGACGTGATCATGCTGGACAGCAACCTCCTCGCGACGTGGGGGAAATCCGGATACCTCGCGGATCAGTCCTCTGCGGAATGGGCCGACGACATCATCCCCGAGGTCGAGAGCTTCGCGACCTACGACGATGCGGTGCTCGGCATGCCCATGGAGGCCATCGGCGTCGGCCTGTACTCGAACACGGATCTGCTCAGCGAGGTGGGGGTGAATGAAGTTCCGACCGATTGGGACGGATTCGTCGACGCGCTCACGAAGCTGAAGGCAGCCGGACACGATCCCATCACCCTTCCGGACAAGGCCGGGTGGACGGGAGCGATGGCGTTGCTGAACGCTGCGGCCACGACCGTCGACAAGGGCTGGGACGAAGAGTTCTACCAGGGCGATGCCAGCTTCTCGGACTGGAGGCCGGCCGTCGAGCAACTGCTCGATCTGCAGGAGCAGGGCTTCATCGATTGGAAGACCGAGCTCGGCGAAGACGAATGGTCGCAGGGGGCAGACGACTTCGCAGCCGGCGACACGGGCTTCTGGCTCCAGGGCGCCTGGAACCTCGGCGGCGTCACCGAGGCCGGAATCAACAGTCAGTTCACGGCGTGGCCCGGCGGAGAGGCGGGGAGCGACCCCAACGAGCTGCTGTTCGTCGGCACGATGTGGGGTGTGAACGAGGCGTCTCCGGTCAAGGATGCTGCAGCGAAATACGTGGACTTCTGGTCCCAGCCGGAGAACCTCGATCTGTTCCTCCAGGCGGAGAACGCGATCTCTCCGTTCGAATCGGGTACAAGCCCGAAGAGCGACGCGACGGGCGAGTTCCTCGCATCCTATGAAGCCGGGAACTATCGGTTCATGCAGACGAATACGTGGATGGCAGGCGACGTGCAGACGCAGATGGGTTCTCGCCTGCAGGCCCTTTTCCTCGACGAGATCACGGTCGACGAGTTCCTCGACGAGATGGACGGGATCGCGAAGAAGGCGGAGTAGCCCCGTTCCTGGTGCGGTCGCCATCTCCCCGGCGGCCGCACCGCTCCTGCTGAAGGTATGTCATGATCTCCAAACGTCCCCTCGTCGCTCTCGGGTTCCTCCTTCCTGCGCTCCTCGTCTACGGGCTGCTCATCCTCTACCCCCTGGTGAATGGGCTCTGGCTCAGCTTCACGGACAGCAGCGGGGGTCCTCGGGCGGACTTCGTCGGTCTCGAACAGTACTTGCGGCTGTTCACCGACGGGGAGGTGATCCGCGCGGTCGGCACGACCGTCGTCTACGCGGTCATCGTCGTCGTCTTCCAGAACCTCTTCGGGTTGCTTCTGGCCCGAGCGCTCTACAACCGGCCGCGGATCCGCAAGCCGGTCAGCGTCCTCATCCTCATGCCGACGCTCGTCGCCCCGGTTATGGCGTCCTTTATCTTCTCCTACCTTTACGCGCCCGACGGCACGATCAATGAAGTGCTTCGCACCCTCGGGCTCGACTCCCTCACTCGCATCTGGCTGGGCGAGACGGGCACTGCCCTGGGTGCGGTGGCGCTGGTCAACATCTGGATGTTCGCCGGCTACTCCGCAGCGATCTTCCTCGCCGGCTACCTCGCGTTGCCCGCCGATGTTCTGGAAGCAGCCGACCTCGATGGTGCGACGGGGTTCCGCAGGTTCCGCACGATCGAATGGCCTCTTCTCGCCCCTTCGCTCACGGTGAACGTCACTCTCTCTCTGATCGGCTCGCTCAAGGTGTTCGAGTTCCCGTTCGTCCTGACCAACGGCGGGCCGGCCGGATCCACCACGACACTCACCCTCCTCGTCTACCGCAAGGTTTTCGGCGGGGCGGGCGAGTTCGCCTACGGGGTGACGATCGCCGTCCTCCTGCTCGTCATCGTCGTGGTGCTCAGCAGCGTCGCCACGTCCATTCTGCGCATGCGCGAGAAAAGGATCTGAGTTCATGACCGCATCGCTCCCCGCCCCGACCCGGTCACGCGACCACCGTCTCTGGAACGCGGGCAAACGCCGGCTCGGCGACTTCGGACTCATCGTCGGTGTCGCGTTGCTCCTCATCCCCTTCGCCTTCGCGGTGCTCACCGCGATCCGTCCGGCCGCTGACGTGTCAGCGAATCCGCTGGGGTGGCCGGAGCACCTGACCATCGACAACGTCGTGGATGCGTTCCTGCGCATCAACTACGCGCAGAGCGTCGCCAACACCCTGATAATCCTGGTGAGCTCCTGTGTGCTGACTGTCGCCTTCGGCGCCATGGCCAGTTACCCCCTGAGCCGGATCGGGCGCTCCTGGACGAACACCATGTACCGCGTGTTCATCATCGGCACGACCATTCCGATCTACGTGCTCATCGCGCCGCTGTACCTTATGGTTCGAGACCTGCACATCCTGGGGACGCACCTCAGCGTCATCCTCATTTACACGGCTATGAACCTGCCGATCGCCGTGTTCTTCTACACCAGCTTCATGCGCCAGGTTCCGACAGAACTCGAGGAGGCCGCCGCGATCGATGGTGCGGGTCCTCTTCGCATCTTCTTCGTCGTGATATTCCCGCTACTGGCACCCGTGACCGCGACCCTGGTGACGTTCATCAGCCTCGTCGTGTGGAACGACCTGATTGTTCCCCTCGTGTTTCTCCAGGGTGAGCAGAACCGCACGATCATGGCGAATGCGTATGCCCTGATCGACCCGAACACCGTGGAGCCGACGACGCTGTTCCCGGCGGCGCTCCTCGGCGTCCTGCCCCTGGTCCTGGTGTTCAGCTTCCTGCAGCGCTATGTCGTCGCCGGCATGTCGGCGGGTGCCGTGAAGTCCTGATCCCGGTCGGAGCATCCGCTCGCGATCGCCTGAAGAAGGGAAGTGCAATGATGCATTCTGCTCCACCCTCCGTCGCTGCAGTGCGACACAAGACAGGCCGCTTGAGGGCGGCGCTCACGGCTGCCGTCGGAGTGGCTGTGGCGTTCAGCTCCTTGACGGGGCTCGGCGCGTCGCCCGCACGCGCAGCCGACACCGCATACTTCGTCGATTGCGGGGCGCCGACGAACGGCACCGGCACACAGAACAATCCGTGGAACTCGCTCGCCGCGATCCACGCCCCCGGTGGCGCGTTCGGCGCCGGGGACGCCATCAGGCTCAAAGCCGGGACGAGCTGTACCGGATCGTTCGCGGCAGCGGGAAGCGGAACAGCCGCGAAACCCATCACCCTGACCAGCTACGGCACCGGCGCGAAGCCGATCATCAATGGCGGGGGCGCCGTCGAGGCACCTGTCATCGTGCGGGATGTCAGCTACTGGACGGTCGACGGACTGGAACTGACGAACATCGCTGCGGCCGAGGGCAAGCGAAGCGGTGTTCTCGTGGAGAACACCGGCAATGTCAAACGATCCGGCATCACCATCAAGAACCTCGATGTTCACGACGTCACGGGGCGTTCGGATAGAAACGCCAGCGACCGCTACGTCTCGGCCGGCATCCAAGTGCGCCTCCCGGCGAAGTCCAGCGGACTCACGGGCTACTTCGACGGCGTCACGATCGAGAACAATGCGGTCCGGGATGTGAAGTCGATGGGAATCGCCGTCGTCGGCTCACCCAACGGCGACGACACCATCAACCACAACCGCAACGTCGTCATCAGAGGCAACTCGGTGTATCGCGCGGCCGCCGACTCGATCCTCATCGGCGTCTCGATCGACCCCCTCGTCGAACGCAACGTGAGCTACGACGCCGGATACGACGCGGTCAACCGTGGCGCGATAGCCGGCATCTGGGCCTACACGAGCGCCAACCCGGTGTTCCAGTTCAATGAATCGGCTCGCACGCAACCAGGGCCGGACTCCATGGGGTGGGACTGCGACTGGGGCATCACCGGTTCGTGCACCTATCAGTACAACTACAGCCATGAGAACACCGGTGGTTTCTATCTCGAGTGCCTGACCTGCTTCGGCCCGGCGCAGACCGATATCCCCCGACTGATCGTTCGATACAACGTGTCCCAGGGCGAGGGGTTCATCAACTCGGCTAACGGAAACGTCAAGCTGGAGATGTACAACAACACCCTCTACAACCCGGACCGCCCGTTCGACATCCGCCTTCCCGCGAACTCGCTGATCGCCAACAACATCTTTGTCGGCTCGGGCCTGACGCGATTCGACACCGACCGGGGGATCACCGTCGACCGCAACGTCTACCACGGGTTCAACGGCCCGACCGCGGATGCCAACGCCATCAATGCGGACCCACTGCTCGCCGACCCGGGAACGGGCCGCGACGGTCTCCACACCGTCGACGGGTACAAGTTGACCGCCGGATCGCCGGCTATTTCGGCGGGTCGCATCATCTCCGGAAACGGAGGTCGCGACTACTGGGGCAACGTGGTGTCGGCGACGACGGCTCCGAACATCGGCGCCTACTCCGGTCCCGTCGTGGCGAAGGCGGCCCGCGCCGGCGCGCTGGTCGGCAACGGAGGCTTCGAAGACGGCCTGACCGGCTGGACATCGTATGGAACTGTGTCGGTGACGAGTTCAAACGCGCATGGAGGGACGAAGGCGCTGTCTGTCACTGGAGGTGCGGCAGAACGGGTCGTCACCGGCCTTCAGCCGAGCACGACCTACGTGCTTTCCGGGTGGGGCAAGTCGGCGACGACCACGAGCGGGCCGTACCTCGGCGTGAAGGAGTTCGGTGGCGGTGATCTCGCCGCGCAGTTCGCGAGCACCGGCTACACGCAGAAGACGGTGACGTTCACGACGGGGACGAGCGCGACGTCTGCGCGGATCTACTGCTATCAGCCCACGCAGACCGCATCGAACTGCGACGACATCGCTGTCGACCCGTTGCTGAAGAACGGCGGATTCGAGCAGGGCGTGCTCGGAGCATGGAAGCCGATCTGGGTGACGGACGACGACAACTTCGTCGTCGGACAGGGTGCCCAGAACGGCACATTCACGTTGCAGACGAACCTCAACGGCCACCGCGGAGTCGAACAGGTGGTCAACGGGCTGGTTCCCGGTGCGACTTACGAGCTCACGGGCTGGGCCCGGGTGGCGAAGCCGGGTGAGGAGGTGCGGATCGGGGTGTACGACTTCGGGAATCCCGAGCAGTACAGCGCCGTCACATCGGGAACCTGGACCAAGGTCACGGTCCCGTTCACCGTGGGAGCGTCGTCGACCACCGCGAAGGTCTACTGCCTCAAGGAGAACGGGCTCGACGTCGGCTTCTGCGACACGTTGAGCCTCGCTCGTGTAGGCGGATAGTCGTCGAGCTGTCGGGCGTTCGGACGGTCGGAGAATCGGTCGTTCGAACGCCCCACTCTCGGCAGGGAGCTGAAGCGGTGACGAGACGCGGATGGGTTGGAACAGTGAAACGACCGTATACGGCGGTGGGCATCGCCGTCTTCCTGGCGCTGGGGCTTTCCGCGTGCACTCCCGCACCACCGACACCGGAGGTGGCAGCGAACGACATCGCGATGACCGTCGAGGGAACGCCCGTTCATGCGGACGAGTTCCGGTACTGCGTCACCCAGGTTCGAGCGAGCGTCCTGGACACCGCGTCCAAGCGCGGATGGGTCGTAGACGAAGCCGCCCCGGTGCCGGACAACCCGGTCGGTGAGCTCTTCGTCGACCAGGGGGCTGCGCGTTGCATCGACGGGGTCATCCGTCGGCACGGTGCGGTCGCTCTCGACGTGATCGATGATGCGTCATTCGCGAGCTTGGTCGATCGGTGGAACGCCGACAACGAAGCCCGTCGGGCGGCTGCCGATGCCGGCGAGGTTCTCTACGGTCCGGTGGAGAAGTCGCTCGCGCAGTACGAGTTCCAGGAGATGTCCGATGCGGCATCCGCGCAGGAGAAGGCGGACGCCGTCGCGTTGACGGGCGATCCGGTCGCCTTGGATGAGGCTGTCCGCGCTCGACCGGAGGTAGCGGAAGGTCTGGACATGTCCGTTGCCGAAGACCGCATGATCGCCGCGCAGATCCTCGCGCGCGAGACGTTCGAATCCACGCATGCAGGAGCGATCGCCGACGCTGAAGTGACGATGAACGACGCTTGGGTGTCTCTGTTGACGATCTCCGATCTGATGGAGCCCTGAGCAACGGGGCAGGCGGCGACGGCTAGTGGGATTCTGAGAGGATGAGGAGGAGTCGGGAGGGAGAGCGATGAGGCCAGTGACATTGAAGGACGTGGCGGAAGAGTCGGGTGTCTCCGTGCCCACGGTCTCGCGCGTGCTCAACGGCGGCGGACATGTATCGGTCGAGACGCGGCAGCGTATCCATGAGGCCGCGCGGCGACTCGACTTCCGGCCCAACGCACTCGCGCAGTCGTTCGCGTTGGGGCGCAGCTTCACGGTCGGGGTTCTCGCTCAGAAGGCATCGGGCAACTTCTCGACGCCGGTCATCACGGGCATCATCGCAGAGCTCAGCAAGCATGACGTCGCCGTGCTCGTCTACGACGACGAGGACAATGCTGCCGCCCGGCCGGAGAACCTGCGCACGTTGCAGGCTCGACGTGTCGACGGGATCATCGTGGTGGGTGACGGTACGGATGTTCCTTTCCCGTCGATATCGGAATCGTTCCAGACGCCGGTGATCCACGTGTTCGGGCTGTCGGACAACCCAGAGGACACGTGCTTCCTTCCTGACGACGTGCAGGCGGGTCGGCTGGCTGCTGCGCACCTCCTCGGTCGGGGGAAGATGCGGATCGCGCACGTGACGGCGATGGCGTATTCGCGGGCGGTCCAGGATCGTCTGAGCGGGTTTCGCGACGAACTCGCTGACGCCGGCGCCGAGCTCGCATTGTCGGGGCCCCTGTTCGGGGACTGGACGATCCCGTGGGGCTACCGAGCGGGTCTCGAGCTTCTCGACCGGTTGGGTGAGTTCGACGCCGTGTTCTGCGGCAACGACTACATCGCGCTGGGCGTCACCCGTGCGTTCGAGCAGGCGGGGGTCCGGATCCCCGACGACATCGCGCTGGTCGGCTACGACAACTGGTCGAAATACAGCGGGAGCCCAGATCGATTCCTCACATCGGTCGACCCCCAGCTGAACAACCTCGGCAGAGTGGCGGCCGATGCGCTGCTGGCGGATGATGCCACGGCGCGGCAGCCGGGCGTCAGCTATCAGCCCTGCGTCCTCGTCCCGGGTATGTCGTCGGGAGAGATCGCCTTCGACGGACTGGGTGCGATCGCGCTTCAGTGAAGGCTGAGCGCGGAATCGATGCCAACGGCTGTGGAATCATGGCGCGCAGCCTTCTTGCCGTGATTCCAAGAAGCTAGCCGACGGCGAAAGTAGTCACCGGCCGAGGCGGCTCAATCGTCGAGGGTGTCTTGCGCGGAGGTCGTCGCGCGATGTTTGAGGTACGGCCTTGCGAGCTCGCGAACCTCGACGCTCAATTCCGCGGGGATACCCGCCAGCGCCGCAGCCACCGCATCGAGGACCAGTTGCCCCAAATGCTGCATAGTCGCATAGGGGCGCCCAGGAAGCAGCAGCAACTCGGCATGCAGGAACGCTCCAGGGCCCGAAGAGTCGAATGCGCCCACGATGGAGCTTTCTACGCGGCGGGATCGCGACTTGAGGTCTCGGGGATCCTGCACCTCGCCCGACGTGAGCAGTGCGGCGTGTGCATCGAAAAGTGCGCGCTCAACAAGCTCCGCCGGCAACGTCGTTCCAGCATCGACAATGAGGTGCGGCATCAGGCGAGGCTACCATCGTCATGCGGAGGCGTTCGCGGCGCTGGCTACCTACGCCGAGGGCCCCACGGTGGGCAAACAACCATCACATTTGTCGTCGATGCACACCGGATCAACGTCGCTGTGCCCTCAGGTTGCTCGCTTGATGCGATCGGCCCTCGCGGGTCCTGCAGTGAAGGGTCCTCGTCGCCCCTCCCTACTGAGGCTCACGGTTTGGGAAAGGTGTCGGTGTCGTTCATCAGTGTGGAGCCTGAACTTCGTGTTCTTGACCGAGAAGTTCGGGATCGTCTGCTCGAACTGTTGGGCCTCGACGAATCAGATGTGGATTCACGCTTTCCGGTGCAGGAGTCTTTCGCCGGCAATTGGCATCCGATCGTCGTCCTTGCGGACCGCGAGCTGTTTCATCAGTTCCGCTTCTCTCCTGCCGATGTGGCCACCATCATGCGAGAGCGGGGGTGGACGGGCACGGTCACTGTGCTGAACGCCATCGGCCCGTTGGCATTCGAGGCGAGGAATCTGTTTCCGGTGGGGCGCATCACTGAAGACCCGGCGACAGGCTCAGCTGCCGCTGCAACCGGTGCCTATCTCCGGGCGCACGGCTTCTCTGGGCAGACGATCCACATTCGCCAGGGGCGGCACGTTGGGCGCCCGAGCGAATTGCACGCGACGATTCCCGACCGTGGCGGCATAGGCGTCGCCGGCACCGCTACCCGAATCGGGTGAGACGCTGCCGGCCACCGGTCGTCACGAACGAAGCGGGAGAAGGTCCGCGACCGCGATGACGTGCACCGTTCCGCCGACTTCAACACGACCATCGGTGGAGATCTTCGTCATCATGCGACTTGACCTCCCCGTGAAGCGACCTTGATGAATGTATACCGTTTCGCCGTGACGGGTGAGCTGCTGGTTGTGGAGGTATGAGGCGACGGGGCCGGCAGCGCTGCCGGTAGCGATGTCCTCGACCACTCCGTCGGTATCCCAGGTACGTCCTTCTCGCGCGTCCACATCCAGGAGGTAGACGAATGCGGCGCCCACCTCCGAGAGCCGCGGTTCGAGACCGCCGCGTTGTCGAGCCCGCGCGAGCCCCTTCGAGGTGACGGGAAGTATTAGATAAGGCAACCCGGTGCTGATGACCTGCGCAGGGTATCGCTCGTCTCGCTCGCTAGCGAAGGCGTCGGCAAACCACTGAGCAGTGCCCGCGCTGAGCTCGGAAGTGAGCACCGCTGGCCCCTGATCCATCACCGCTTCGATCCCGTCACCGGCGCGACGCGTGGTGACGGGCACGTCATGCGCGTTCAACCTGAGTCGCCACCGTTTTGAGCTTCGGCTTCCGTCGAGGTGGTGGAGAAGCGCCGCCGCGCCGAGGACGGGGTGACCGGCAAATGGAAGCTCCTCTTCCATCGTGAAGACGCGTGTCTCGAAGAGCTCCGGCTCCGCCGTCGGCTGGAGAAAGGATGTTTCGAACTGTCTCAACTCTTGGGCTAGAGACTGCATGAGGTCAGCGCTCAGCCCCGAGGAGTCGGGGAAGACCGTGAGCCCGTTGCCAGCAAGGGGACGCTCTGCAAAGACATCTACCAACCAGTACCGCAAGAATCCATCCTTCCATCGTCCCTTCAGAGTCGCTAGTCAGATGAATGTGACGGGGGAGGGGGCGACGAGGAAGGCCATGGCGATATTCCATCCCTCTCTTTGACTTCATCGGTGAGTGGAAGAGGGGCATCGCAACGCTGGGGAGGATTGCGATGCCCCCGATGGGCACTGCGGAAGGAGGGTAGCCTTCCACGCCCGCTCCTCAACACGGATCCCCTCCGCGGATGGAGCAGCCTCGATCATCTCGGGCACCGGCGCGGCGGACGATACGTATCTCTGCTTACCCCCGAACCTCGCGGACGCTAACCTTCCAGGTCATCGAGTGCTTGAGCGATGTCGTGCCTACTCTTGATACCCAACTTCATGAGTATCCGGCCGACGTGCACACTCGCGGTCTTCGTCGAGATTCCGAGGTTGCCGGCGACCTCGCTGTCGGTTGCCCTCAAGGCGACGAGCCTTGCCACCTCGAGTTCTCGTGGGGTGAGGAGCTGGTGGGACCGCACGCCTGTCGGTTGCGCCTGCAGGCGGCGAATCGCACGCGCCAGATCACGGGGGAGGTCGGATGTCGGCACGGAAGCGGCAACGGCTTTGGACTCGAGCGACAACCCCAGAGCGCTGAGATCGAGAGCCACTTTCGCGACCGCTCGTTCATCACGTTGTAGCTGTGCCCGCCGGAGCCGGTCGTAGAGAGCCAACACGCCGTCATATGCCTCGAAGGTGACATCCTCCGAAGGCATCTCCGGTTGGCGGTCGGCGTTCATCCGGATCAACGGAACGTCGCACAGTAGCTCGAGCGCGTGAAGATCAGCGCGGTGCGCCTCCCGTTTCGCGTGCAGCCAGGCTTCCTCCGCATCCAGCGCCGGAAGCACGGCGATCTTCGCGAGCGACGATGACGCGAGTGCGATGGCGAACAGCCGGAACGGTTCGACAAGCGGCGATGGGCTGACGCGAGACCTCGCGCGCTTCAGGTGCTCCGAACTCGTCGTCGCGTCGCCCAGCGCGGCTGCGCAGAAGGCTGCGACTGCTTCGATGACGGGATAGTACGTCGGCGCATTGTTTTCGAGCCCGGGTAGCAGGTCAAGGAGCAGCGAGTAGCCGACGCCGACACTTCCTTCACGGATTTCGATGAATGCCCAGAACAACGTCTGATGATTCGGATCGGTGTCTCCTGGGGCGATCGTGGATATCGAGTCCTTCACCTGGCTCAGGTCTGAGGCTGCCAGCAGACAGAGAACTCGAAACTGTCGCACGAAGAACTCGTCAAGCGCACTCTTGTCCTCGATCTGCTGTGCCCTGGCGAGCAGGTCGAATGCGTGCGAGGGCCTTCCGTCGATGAGGTCGCGTGCGGCAGCCACCTGGAGAGCTCGGGACTCGGTGAGAGTCTCAGGAGGGGGAGGGTCCGACAGGATAACGGCGTCCTGGCCTTGCCGCCTCAGGAGAGCTCGGTAGGACCTCAGGATCCGACCGCTCGGTTCGGCGGCCTGAGAGACGATCGCTATGGTGTAGTCCAATGCCATCGACGCGGGGCTATCCGATCCGTATCTGAACTCCGCGAGGGCGAGAGCTATACCTGCTGCCTCCATGCCCGCCAGATCGCCGCTGGACAGGATCGTCATGAGCTGTTCTTTGACAGCAATCGAATCCCCCGCCCGCATGTGCTCGAGTAGCGATTGCACGTCGTTTCCTCCGTCGATGTCGTAGTCGGCCGCCGACCGCAACGCGTCCCTCGCGGGTTCGGATGACGCAGCTATCGCGGAGAATCGCGCTGCTGCAGAGGGGGCAAGCACGAGACCGTTCTCGACCGCCCGACTGATCGCTGCGATGATGAGCCTGAGCCGTTCGGGGCCTGTGCGTAGAAGGATGTCCATACCGACGGCCTCCCCACCCATGAATGAAACCATCCCGGTGCCGGGGTCGAGGAAGACGTGGAGGTCGTCCTCTGCGTCGGCGAGCGCGTCAGAACCCACCAGCTCCCGGAGCGCTTCCGGCTTCGTCTCCCGCAGCACCGCAAGGAATCGACCGATTGCGGAGCCGCTGAGTCCTTTCGAGAGTTCCCAAGCCGACATCGTGATATCCGTCGTCGAACCGAAGGCGGCAAAGCCCGGTGAGAGTCTCAGGTTCTGATTCAGCTCCCACGTGTCGACGAGCCATCGGATCGATCGGTACGAGCCCGAGCTGGCCGACAGAAGCCACTGGACATCTTTCTTGAGTGGCTCCGCGCCGAGTCGTCGTGCAACGGCCTCTCGAAGCACTTCACTGCTCACATCGGGCATTGCGAACGTGGGGATATCGATGCCCAGCGAAGAGCGCGAGACGTAGTAGACCGCGGTCCTACCCTGGCGGGACAGGGCGTCGAAAACTCTCAGCGAGGAAGCGTCGGCGAACTCCGCGTCCTGAATGATCACAGATAGGCGCGGAGGGAGAGCCTCGCGGAGCTTCGTCGTCAACTGATGGGCGGAGACGTCGGGATCGATCACCGCGGCCAGATCGAGATATCGAAGAGTCTGCAACCGGTGGCCGCCGTCTTCGGGCAGAGCGCGGATCTTCCACACGGGCGACGTAGGCAGTAGCAGTGTCGCGATTTCCTCGGCAAGTCGAGTTCGACCACTCCCGGGTTTCCCGGTTATCGAGAGAGTGTTTCGGCGCCGGGCAATTGTGGCGCAATGATCGAGATCTTCCGCACTCACAGGTGCCGACCAATGATGCATTGATCCTGACATCGTCCTGCCCATCCATCCTCGATTGCGGTTTCTGTTCTCTCCGCGTCCCCGCATATCGCGGCCATCTCATGCGGAAAGACCGAAGTGACTTGAGCCGACCGTACCCCCTTATCCCCACCATCGACCAAGAGCCCGCCAGCGCGGACGGAAGCGGCGGTGGACGTCTGAGTCCGCTGGCGTCAGACGAGATGACGGTGTAGGTAGGGATGCGTAGGCCTCGCGGCTTCGTCGTGAGAAAAGATCAGATGTCTTCCTCCACGGGGGGTCGTGTTGAGGAAGCAGGGGCGAGGCGAAGCATCGGGGCATGCGCGCTGCCGCCCCACTCGGGGCACCGCAACGTCCACCCCACGGACTGCGGTGCCCCGATCTCATGCACGGCGATGGTGCGGTGATCGACGGGCGCCATCGCACGTCGGGCCGAGTGGGCAGTGCGGGCGTGTACGGGTTCTTTCGTCACGTCGCGAGGCTCGGCGCCTCGCGGCACCCGCGATCATGCCCGGCCGCGCCATCCCTCTTTGATCGGCAGGTCGGGTGCGGGACCTGCGGTCAATCGCGGTGAACTTCACGCCAGGGTGTAGGTATGGATGCTTATGTCGAGCGGCCTCGGCGTCGACAACACTGTGACTACCCCAGTGGTGCTGCAGGCAGCACCTTCGGGCCTAGGGGCATCTCCCCAGGTGTGCTGAGTTCTGCTCAGCTCTCCCCTAGGCCCACCCAGCTTTGAACTACTCATCCGAAATTTAGGAGCCAAGAATGTCCACCGTGAAGTCTCACCTCATCAAGTCGCTCGTCATCGCGGCAGTCGCTACTGCGGGGATCCTCGGAGGGGGCTCTGCCTTCGCCGACACCGTGGCTGCTCCGGGCGGCAACGAGAGCGAGGAGACCCCCATCGGGGTGCCGGTCGACGATGTCACGGTGGAAGCGCCGAATGGCAACGAGGGCGATGAGACCCCGATCGTGGTGCCTACGGACGATGACGCGACTCCGGGCGGCAATGAGAGCGATGAGACCCCGATCGTGGTGCCTACGGACGATGACGCGACTCCGGGCGGCAACGACAGCGATCCGGCCGAAGACACGCTCGCCGAGACTGGACCGGCCGACCTGGTCGGGGTGGCAGCGGCCGGCTCCTTGCTGGCTCTTGGCGGGCTGGCGCTCGGCACGCTGGCGCGGCGCAAGCGTCGCGCAGCCTGAGCTTCACACGATTGCGATGGTAGAAGGGGCCCACTCAGGTGGGCCCCTTCTGAGTGGGCCCCTTCGTTGAACGGCGGAAGAGCGAACGGCTCCGGCCCGATGCGCCAGTCCGCGCGCGGAAGGTGGGAGTCCGGAGGAGGCTCCTGCGTCCAGCACCGAGTCGAGAAGAGATGACAATCGAGAGTTTTCGCACATCCGGCCCGATGCCGACGTTCGTTCCGACTCGAGGCAGAGGGGATGTCGAGCGATCGCGTCTGCTACGACAAATGAGAGCTGTGTTCGATCAGCAGGCCGGGATGACCCTCATCACCGCCTCGGCTGGGGCGGGGAAGACACACCTCCTTTCACAGTGGAGTCGCCTCATCAGTGCGATCGACGACACCGACGTCGTGTCCATCAGCCTGCGGTGCGGGCTCGAGTTCCTTGCGTCGATTCGTGTGGCGCTGGAGCTGATCGACGATGACCGGCTGGCTGCGAGCCTCTCGTCGGTCCCGCCGGGGTGGGGTGTGTCGTCAGCGCGGGCGTTAGCGCGCGTGATGGACGCGACTGATCGGCGAATCGTGATCATCCTTGATGACTTCCATCTCCTCGAGACGCGCGAGTCGGCCGACGTGTTGACGGCGTTCATCGATGCACTACCGCGACCTGTTCATGTCGTTCTCGCTGGGCGGGGGAGCCGCGTGATCCCTCTTGCCCGCCGTCGCATCACCGGAGTGGCCCTGGATCTCGGTGATCGAGACCTGGCATTCACTGCTGGCGAAGCACGCGCTCTTTTCGGTTCACGCGGTGACCACCTGTCTGAGAAGCAGATCGACCGCATCCTTCAGAGAACCAGGGGATGGGCGGCTGGGCTTGTTCTCATGATGCACATCGCGGCCGATTCGCATCGCAAGTTGGGTGTGCATTTGCGGGGTGATGAGCCCGTGGTCGTGAACTACCTTCTCGAAGAGGTGGTCGGCGGCCTCGACGATGAGCTCCTCGAGTTTTTGCTCGCGACTTCTATTCCGGAAACGTTCACGCTCGACCTCGCCGCTCTGCTCTTCAGCGAGGCGCCAACCCTGGAGAGCGTCCAGGCGCTGATTCGCCTCAACATCCTGACGGAGGCCGACGCGTATGACCCGATTCGTTACCAGCTCCATCCCGTGTTGCGAGACTTCCTTCTGACGCGGCTGAAGGACCGGGACCCGGGACGGGTTCGATCTCTTGAGCGTGTCGCGGCAGAGTGGTTTGCCGAGGAGCAGGACTACGTGCCCGCAATCAGGCACGCCGTGGCGACGGGGGACCCGGACTTCGTCTGGGGGATTCTCAGTCGCTGTGGCGTGCAGCTGATTCTGATGGGGCACACCGACGATGTCAGCCGAGTACTCGGCCAGCTGCCCCGCTCATCGCGGAAGGACGCTGCCGTCCAGATGCTGATCGCCACCGCGGATGTGATGCGCGGTCATGCAGGCGCGGCGGCCGTTGCCCTGACAACACCTGACGATGTGGCTTCCGTCATCACAAATCAGTGGCGGACTGGCCTCGGCCTGCACGTCGCGAATCAGCGTGGCGGCATTGATGAAGTGCTCTCTCGCACCACGGTCGAGTCCATGGGGCAGTCGCAACTCGACATCTACGTCTCCCTACAAGCGGCGAGGGGGGAGTTACATCTTGGTCACTTGGACCGGGCGGACCGATACGCACTTCGGGTGCTCGATCGTGCGCGGCTCGAGCGAGCGTCCGTCGCGGAACTGCAGGCCACCATCGTCCGCAACGCGAGCGCGCTCTTTCGCGGCAGAGTGCGCGCTGCTGCGGCGGGAGGCGAACGATTCGAGCGCCGATGGCAGGACCTGGATGAACCGAGAGGTGCGTTCACCGCATTGAACCTCGCCTGGTGGTATTGGGCGAGATACGAGCTCATGCAGGAGCGCCCGGGACAATTGCGGCGGCTCGTCCACGCTGCGGCGGAGATCAGCTCTGCGCCCACTATCGTGCGTGGTATCAGAGGACTCGTCGCACTCACACGGGTGGGTGATAGCGAGGGGACAGACTCGCACGACGCGGCAGTATCACTGCTGGAGCTCCTCAGCCCCCGAGAGGACATGCCCGTCCCCGTGCATTGGCACGCGATGATCGCTCCGTTCGTCGTTCGCGCGTTGGGGAGACTCGGTGAACCACACCTGCGGGACGAGTTCATCGGCGCCACCGATCGGGTCCTTGACGGCACCAGCGAGATGCACCTGTTGCGCGCCACCGCAGCGATGCAAGACCAGCGACACGGCGAAGCATCGGACGTGCTCGCCCTGGCGTTCGAGGGTGCTGGTCCGTGGTTGCTTCACGCCTCAAGCATCGATGCCTGGCTGCTGGCCGCCGACCTCCACGTTCAGCAAGGGCAACTCGAACAGGCACAGATCGCGCTTGACACCGCGCTACGAATCGCGGAGCCCGAGGGGCTTGTTCGCCGGTTCGCGGATGCCGGCCCCGCCATCGCTCAGCTATTGGCCAGCAGGTCCGTCGTCGACGCGCCCTCTGCCTTCGCCTCCCGCGTCCAAGGTCGACTTCTCAGTGCAATCGGGCAGGAGGATCACCTCACCCCTCGTGAAAGGGTCGTGCTGGCCGCGTTGAGTCGTAACGCGACGCTTCGTGAAATCGCTCGTCAGGAGTTCGTCTCGCACAACACCGTCAAGACGCACACCCGCAACATCTACCGCAAACTGGGGGTCTCCGACCGTCGAAGCGCTGCTGCAGCCGCACGCGACCTCGGTTTGTCGTACGGTCAACTCTCGCTCGGGCTGTGAGGTGTCTCCACGGGCCCGGAAATGAGCACGTGGGACAGCTCGCTGATGTAGGCATTGGTACCTATCCGAAACCATGCCTGGAGCGTGAATCATGGTCTCGTTCGACCGCGGGTGTGACAGCGGGAACGACGTGGAGATCGCCTGTTCGGCGGCACCGTCGCCCGCATGCGTCCCGTGGAGCGAGGATAACGAGGGAGATGCATGCGCGTCCAGATCATCAACGCCCACATGCTCGAGCCTGCGACAGGCGAGCGTCGGCAAGATTCGTGGATCGAGATCGACGGCGGCAAGATCGTCGACAGCGGGGTCGGGACGCCTCCCGCGCCCTCGGGCGACGTCCGCGTGATTGATGCGCGCGGTGGCACGGTCATGCCTGGATTGATCGACGCGCACGTCCACATCTTGGTGACTTCGACCGATGCGTCGGAGGTCGCTTCCTGGGCACCGAGCTACGCCACGATCCGGGCGTTGCGTTCTGCTGGCGACATGCTTCGACGTGGGTTCACTACGGTCCGCGACGTTGGCGGTGCCGACTACGGGATGGCGCGCGCCCTGGACGAGGGGTTGCTCCCTGGCCCGCGGTTGGTGTTCGGGGGGAAGGCGCTCTCGCAGACCGGTGGCCACGGAGACTTCCGATCGCGGAGTGACGACTCCCTGCCGTGCTGTCAGCTGAAGCCCGACTTCGGCCGGATCGCAGACGGGGTCGACGCGGTTCGGAGGGCGGCTCGTGACGAGTTTCGCAAGGGCGCCCATCATTTGAAGCTTGTGGTTTCCGGCGGTGTTGCGTCGCCGACCGATGAGATCTCGGCGGTGCAGTACACGGCCGATGAATTGCGCGCCGCTGTCGTGGAAGCGGAGAATCACAACCGCTATGTGACTGCGCATGCGTACCACCCGCGTGCCGTGAATCAGGCGCTCCGGGCGGGTGTCCGTTGCATTGAACACGGGAACCTCATCGACGATGAATCGATCCGGCTGCTCGTGGCGAACGATGCGTTTCTCGTGCCGACCATCGTCACGTACGAGGCCATGTACGAGGTGGGGAGGGCCTCGGGTCTCTCCTCGAGTTCGCTCGGAAAGCTAGACGAAGTCCGCTCAGCCGCGCTTGACGCGCTGGGTCGGGCGCATCTTGCGGGAGTCAACATTGCATACGGCAGCGATCTCCTCGGCGCGTTGCAAGTACGTCAGCTCGACGAGTTCACAATCCGTGCGCGTGTTCAGGAGAACATCGACGTGATTCGAAGCGCTACGAGCACCGCGGCTCGACTACTCAACATGGAGGGCCAGGTCGGCACGCTGTCGCCCGGTGCGTTCGCCGACCTGCTCATTCTCGACGGCGACCCCGAAAGGGATATCGGAATCCTCACGAATCCCCGCCGCTACTTGCGCCACGTGACTATCCGCGGCGAAGTCGCCGACGTTGCGGGATGACGATTGCTCATCTGAATTCTGGAGTCGGTGGATCATCAGCCCTATGTGTTCGTTGCTAGCACGTCGTCCGGAGAGGGTGCCTCGAATGGACTGGGGGCGATCGGACTTCAGCGAATCGGTCAGGCCTGGGGACAGATGCCGGAGACCGAGCCGACGATTTTCTCGGTGTATGAGCGGAACGCCTCGCGGTTGCGCGGAGGCAGCTCGGCGATCAGCTCTTCGAGCGTGTCGTTGAGCTGGCCGTAGAACGCCCGCGCGGCGGCCTCGCCCGCTGCGGTCGCCGTGACGTTGGTCGACCGCCTGTCGTGGGGGACGACGGCGCGTTCGACCAGGCCTCGCGCCTCGGCGCGATCGATGAGGCCCGTCAACGCGGTCTTCTCGATGTCCAGGCTCTGGGCGATCGTCGCCATCCGCTGCGGACCGCTCAGCAGGAGGCCGAGGATGCGCGCCTGCGTGGGGGTGAGTCCGTTCTTCTCGGCCAGCGTGATCACCCGCGTCGTCACCAGCGAGGTGAGCTGGGCCAGCGGATGCATGAAGCCGAGGTCGGGTTGCTTCCCGGCGTCGGCGACGGGAGGCTTCGTGGTCTCGCCTGTCGCCATGGGAATACTGTACATCCAGGGATAGTTCACCCCATGTACAGTCACTCACGTGGACTGTCGGGATGCGTACAGCATCTCGTCGACGACGGAGGAAGAAGAACCTATGAATTCTGCGCTCGCACCCTACGATCTCGCGGGGATCCCGCTCGCCAACCGGATCGTGATGGCCCCGATGACTCGCAGTCGTGCCTATGGCCCCGGCGCGACGCCGACCGGTCTCAACGCGACCTACTACGCACAGCGCGCGACAGCCGGTCTGATCGTCACGGAGGGGACGCAGCCATCGGTGGTCGGGCAGGGCTACCCCGACACTCCGGGGCTGCACACAGCCGAGCAGGTGGCGGCATGGAGAGCGGTGACCGACGGCGTCCATGCCGAAGGCGGCAGGATCTTCGCCCAGCTGATGCACGTCGGCCGCATCGGCGACCCTGATCTGCTCCCGGACGGCATGATCCCGGTCGGACCCTCGGCCGTCGCCGCAGCGGGAGAGATCTACACGCATTCCGGGAAGAAGCCGCACGTCACCCCGCACGTGCTCACCGAGGAGGAGATCGCGGACACGATCGCCGACTTCGCCGACGCCGCAGCGAACGCGATCGAGGCCGGCTTCGACGGGGTCGAGATCCACGGCGCCAACGGCTACCTGGTGCAG
The DNA here is from genome assembly GCF_042881445.1 of Microbacterium sp. NPDC058269. Classification (NCBI taxonomy): domain Bacteria; kingdom Bacillati; phylum Actinomycetota; class Actinomycetes; order Micrococcales; family Microbacteriaceae; genus Microbacterium; species Microbacterium sp. NPDC058269. The sequence goes on along the minus strand of NZ_JBHVXT010000001.1, from coordinate 1,246,389 downwards.
CAGTTCCTCGCCACGAATGCCAACGTGCGGCAGGACGGGTGGGGTGGTTCGATCGCCGGACGCACACGCTTCGCCGTCGAGGTGGCTCGCGCGGTCAGCTCGCGGATCGGGGCGGAGCGCACGGGCATCCGGTTGTCGCCCGGTGGGGTTCTCGGCGACATCCAGGAGGACGACCGCGAAGTCACGTATCTCTCGCTGATCGAGCAGCTCGCCCCGCTGGGCCTCGCCTACGTGCACGTCATGGAAGCCCCCGGGCAGCGCGACCTCGTGCTCCGCATGCGCGAAGCCTGGCCGAACACCTTCATCCTCAACCCGTTCACCGGTAGCGAGCCGACCGGGCCGGACGCACTCTCCCTGGTCGAGGAGGGGACGGCCGACCTGATCTCCTACGGGGCGCTCTACATCGCCAACCCTGATCTGCCCGACCGTCTGCACAAGGGCGGCCCGTTCAACGCCCCCGATATGAGCAAGGCGTTCGGCGGCGACCACCAGGGCTACACCGACTACGCCACCCTCGCCTAGTCCGGCCGCACCCATTCCATCCCCTCTCCTCTACGGTGAGGGGATGGAGTGGGGCGACTTCACCTGAGCTGCCGCTCCGCGGTAGATCGGCAACTTTGAGGAGGGTCCATGAACAGCGACCAGTGGGGACGAGCCCGGGCGGACCGCGCCGCGGCCGACCGGCGCGCGCGAGCAGCCGAGGAAGCTTCGAGCGTGGAGGCTGCACCCCAGAAGACTCCGGTTCTCGGGCGGACGGGATTCGTTGCCGTGCTCGCGATGGGGGCGCTCGCTCTCCTTCTGCGCCGCTCTGGTCTAGGGGCCATCGGTGACGTGCTGCTCCTCGGGTCGTACGTCGTCGGAGTGGGCTTTGCTGCCTGGTCTTTGGTCAAAAAGGAGAGCCCGAAGTTCGCCATCGGCACCCTGGCTCTTCTGGTGGCCGGGCCCGTGTTGCTCTGGGCGCTCGGGGCACTCGTCTGGTTCGGATATGGATCGGGATTGTAGTCCGACAGCCCTGATCCGCACGCCGGTGGATCGCGGACCTGCGGTTCACAGCGCCGCCGGGACGAGTGGCGTGAAGTCGATGGGGTCGGAGTCCCGTCCGCTGTTGCGTCCTCGGACCCATTCGACCGCCTCGAACAGGTCGTCGCCGACGCGTGTCAGCGAGTCGAAGCGTGTGGTGTGGAAGATCGGCAGTTCGTCGTCACTGTCACGGGCGCCGGTGTCCCAGGCGAGATAGTCGCCGTTCTCGCTCATCGCGAAGACCACCAGCCGTTGCGCGATGTCCCAGGAGCCGTCGGGCTCGATCTTCCAGGTGTCGTCGTCGGCTCGTCCTTCGTCGAATTCCTGGTGCAGCCGATCGGTCAGATACCCGCCTCGGCCCACGATGCCATCACCGAATCCTGAAGGAACCGGCGTGTAGATGAGCCAGAGCCCGAACAGGCGCCCCCAGCCGAATGCGCGCACGAACGAGACGTACGACGGCGGTAGCGGGGCACCGTCTGGCAGCCGGTGCCGCTCGATGGTCTGTTCGTCCAACAGCGGAGCGGCCGGCCGGGCGACTCTCACGTTCCATCGCGATTCGTGTTCCACCCCTGAAGGCTATGTCGTGCAGCCCTCTCCTCTACGGTGAGGGGATGGAATGGGGCAAGGAAGTCGTCGTCCGTGGGGCCCGCGTCCACAACCTGAAGAACGTGGATGTGGATGTGCCGCTGCACTCCCTGGTCGGAGTGACGGGCGTCTCGGGGTCGGGCAAGTCTTCGCTCGCCCTCGGGGTGCTCTACGCCGAGGGGTCGCGTCGCTACCTGGAGGCGCTCTCGGCGTACACGCGTCGGCGGCTGTCACAGGCCGCACGCGCGGACGTCGACATCGTCGAGGGGGTTCCCGCGGCGATCGCTCTGCACCAGCGCCCGGCGGTTCCCGGTGTGCGCAGCACCTTCGGGACGGCGACGGAGCTGCTGAACTCGCTGCGGCTGCTCTTCTCCCGTCTCGGCGCGCATCGGTGTCCGAACGGGCACAGCGTGCCGCCGTCGCTGAGCATCGCCTCGACCGGTCACACCACGTGCCCGACCTGCGGGGTGCGGTTCGCCGCGCCGGGTGCCGAGGCGTTCTCGTTCAACGAGGAGGGTGCATGCGAGACCTGCGAGGGGACGGGCGAGACGCGTCAGGTCGACCGGCGGGCGCTCGTTCCCGACGAATCGCTGTCGATCGACCAGGGAGCAGTCGCGGCCTGGGGGTCGTTCGGTGCGAGCCTCCTGCCGCAGGTGGTCGCGGCTCTCGGCGTGCGCACCGACATCCCGTTCCGCGACCTGACCGATGACGAGCGGCACATGGTGCTCGACGGCGAGGAGACGACGCGACCGGTCGTCGTGACGAGCAAGAACGGCAACGTGTTCGAGCTCAACGCGAAGTATCGCAACGCCGTCCAGGTGATCGACGATGCGCTGCGCAAGGCTCAGAGCGAGAAGGGGCTCGCGCGACTCGACCGCTTCGTGCACGTGGCGAGGTGCCCTGCCTGCGGCGGCTCACGACTCAACGCGCAGGCGCGGGCCACGACCGTGGCCGGGGAGAGCCTCGACGTCGTCTCGGCGTGGAGCCTGGAGCAGGTCACCGAGTTCGTCCGCGGCCTGCCGTCCACGGCGCCGGCAGAGTTGCGGGAGATGGCCGAGCGCATCGTCGAGGCCTTCACATCGATGGGGGACCGGTTGCTCGGACTCGGGCTCGGATACGTCTCGCTCGACAGATCGTCACGCACGCTCTCGACCGGGGAGCTGCAGCGGGTTCAGCTGGGCAGAGCGCTGCGCAGCAGTGCGACCGGAATCCTCTATGTGCTCGATGAGCCGTCCATCGGCCTGCACCCGGCCAACATCGAGTCGCTGCTCCGGGTGGTCAGGCGGCTCGTGGAGACCGGCAACTCGGTGGTCCTCGTCGACCACGACGTGGACGTGCTCCGACATGCCGACTGGCTGATCGAGGTGGGACCCGATGCCGGGACCCACGGCGGACAGATCGTCGCGACGGGCGATGTCGCCGCGATGGAGGGGAACCCGTCGTCCCGCATCGGCGGCTTCCTCAGCGGACGCGAACCCGCCGTCGTCCGCACCCTGACCGATGCCGAGCAGATGTTCGCAGAGGGGCGCATCTCTCTACGGACCACACCGCACTTCACACTGCACGGGCTCTCCGTCGACTTCCCGCTCCGCAGGCTGACCGCGGTGACCGGGGTGTCTGGTTCGGGCAAGACCACCCTGGTCCTCGAAAGCCTCGCCGCCGCGTTGGAAGCGCAGCACACCGGGATGAGCCGTCCGGCGCACGTCGCCCACCTCGACCCGGGCGGCATCGAGCGCACGGTCGTCGTCGACGCGGCGCCGATCGGACGAAACGTACGCTCGACGGTCGCGACCTACACCGGCGTCCTCGACGACCTGCGCCGCGCTTACGCGCACACCGATGCCGCCAAGGCACTCGGACTCACCGCATCGAGCTTCTCGTACAACACGGGTGAACTCCGGTGTCCCTCCTGCGAAGGGGTGGGGCAGGTGTTCCTCGACGTGCAGTTCCTTCCCGACGTCGACATCGCGTGTCCCACCTGCGGCGGCACGCGGTACAGCCCTCGGGCGGATGAGGTCAGCCTCGAGGGCGTCACCCTGCCCCAAGCCCTCGCGCTGACCGTCGAAGAGGCCCGCTCGCGGTTCGCACGCATCCGGAAGGTCGAAGCCCGACTGCGCACACTGGAGGAGATCGGACTGGGGTACCTCACGCTGGGGGAGGCGACCCCTGCCCTGTCCGGCGGCGAGGCGCAGAGACTGAAACTCGTCGCGGACCTGGAACGTGAGCTGCACGGCACCCTGTTCATCTTCGACGAGCCCAGCGTGGGCCTGCACCCCGCGGATGTGCGCGTACTCCTCGCCGTGCTCCAACGCCTGCTCGATGCCGGCGCGACCGTGATCGTCATCGAGCACGACCTCGACGTGATCGCCAACGCCGATCACGTGATCGATCTCGGTCCCGGCGGCGGTGCGGACGGAGGGCAGATCGTGGCGGCGACCACCCCCGAAGGGCTCACCCGGATCCCCGAGAGCCTGACCGGGCGATACCTGCGCCTGCACACCGACTCCCGCGCCTGAGAGCGAAGGCGGAGTGGGGTCAGAGCACCCCGGCGTCGGAGGGGGCCGGACTCATCCCAGCGAGGGATGTGCCCGGCGGTCGTCCGCGACAGGATGGGACGTGCGGGGAACTCCCTCGTGTGAACTGGGGGTATGACATGCGGAGATTCTCGCGCGGACCGAAGATCTGGTCGGGAGCGGCGGCGCTCGTCGTCGCAACGATAGCGCTCGCCGGGTGCAGCATCCCGGGGTCGGAGCCTGTGGACGCGTCAGTGGAGGCCGTGGACCCGGCGAAGGGGGCCGAGGGGTTCCCGGTGGGGGAGTGGGAGGCCTGCGCGCTTCCTGGGCAGCCGGATCGTCGATGCGGGTCGGTGCAGGTCGGGTCGGCGACTGGCGACGACGATACCAAGGTCGCGATTGCCGTGGCAGTCACCCCGGCCCGCAACGCCGACAGCGCCTCGAAGGGCGTGCTGTTCGTCGATCCGGGCGGCCCGTTGGTGTCGGGCATCGCGTCGCAGGCCGGGTTCGCCGCGACGGCGGACGCCGAGGTCCGCGACAACTTCGACATCGTCGGGTACGACCGCCGGGGTTTCGGGCGCAGCACCCCGATCACCTGCGACATCGCCGACTCGCCCTCGTTCTCCGAAGCGGACATCGACAAGGAGTGGGCATCCTTCGAGCCGACGGCGCGAGCGGAGCTGAAGAAGTGCGAGCAGGAGACGGACGGGCGCGTGCTCACTGCCGGCATCAACGCAGGTGTTCGCGATCTCGATGCCGTCCGTGAGGCGCTGGAAGTGGACCAGATCAACATGCTGGCGCTCTCGTACGGCACGCTCCTCGGACAGGCCTACCTTGCTTCGCACCCGGATCGGGTGCGAACGATGATCCTCGATGGCACTGTCGATCCCGAGACCACGGGTCCCGAACAGACGCTGGAGAACATGCTCGACGTATCGGATGCGGCAGCGAGCTCCGGAACCGATCGCGACCCGAAGCTCGCTGATGGTTTCGTTGATGCGTACACGAAGGTCTCCGAAATGTATGGCGACGGTGCACCGTACGCGCAGGATCTGGCCTACAACTGCACCGACTTTGTTTGGCCGGCGACCCCGTTCGATGAGGCGGACGGTTTGACGTCGGAGCAGCAGGCAGAGGTTCTCGGCTCGCGAGCGTACTGTTACGGCTGGCCGGGGGCTGACCCGATCGGTGCGCTCGACTTTCCAGAAGAGGCTCCGAAGCCGCTGCTCATCAACGGCATCGACGACCTTCGTACCCCGATCGACGGTGCGCGCGCTGTCGCCGAGCGAACCGGAGGCGTGCTCATCACGATGCCGGGGAGCTTCCACGGACTGGTGAACAGTTTCACCTGCCCGACCGACATCGCCACGGCTTACCTCCTCACCGCGCAGCTGCCGACGGCATCGGAGTGCCCGAAGGCGGAACCTCGCTGACGAGTCGGAACACCCGCGAAAGACGCCTATCGACGCATCCGGTCGGTCGAGTACTCCGGGGTCGCGTATATTCCACCCTGCGCGATGCTCGCGTCGATCGACTCTTCCGGCACCCGGTCCGCGGCATCGTCCTGTGGGACGTACCCGACCGCTGCTCCGGCGTCGAGGTCCCACCAGCGGTTCGTGTTCGCCGACACCGCATAGAACACGGCGGTGTGCTCGGTGGTGGTCATGGCGGCCACGAAGGCCCGCACCGCGTCGGCGGGACTGAGCCAGGTGCGCTGCTCGCGTGCGGAACCCGGGCGTTGCTCATAGGTACCGATCCGCACCGAGACGGTGCTGATGCCGAACTTGTCGGCATACAGTCGGCACAGCGCTTCGCCCGCGACCTTCGACACCCCGTAGAAGCCGTCGGGCCGCGGAGGCATGTCGGGGGTGACATGCTCGCCGGCGGAGTACATGCCCGTCAGCCGGTTGCTACTGGCGTAGACGACTCGGGTTACACCGGCCCGACGGGCGGCTTCGAGCACGTGGTAGGTGCCGACGATGTTGACCTCGGCGAGGTCGTGGAAGTCTGCCTCGTCGGCGATCCCGCCCAGATGGATCACGCCGTCGGCGCCCGCGAACAGCTCCACCAGGGATTCGAGGTCACCGAGATCCGCCGTCACGACGGAGTCCCCGGGGCCGATGGGGCTCGCCGGGCGGATGTCGGTGGACACCAGCTCGACGCCCTCTTCCGCGAGCGCGATGCGGAGTGCGGATCCGATGGTCCCGGCAGCACCGGTGACGACCCAGCGGCTTCCCGCGATCACGATGTGGCGTCGCGGCGAGGCGTGGTGTCATCCCACCGCGGCGACGGGAGATGCAGCAGCACCAGGCCAATGCCGGCGATCACCGAGTTGCGGAAGGCGGGGTCGAGCCCGTTCCACGACGTGGAGCGCCACATCTGGAACCACTCGCCGCCCACCGAGATGAACCCGCCGACGAAGAGCAGGATGATCATGACCAGGCCGATCGACGACCAGACGCGCGCGGCGTGGAAGCCGTGGCCGAGGAATCCGCGGATGAAGAAGACGAGGGCCACGATCAGCACGATCGCGCTCAGTGACTCCCAGATGATCACCCCGATGTACGCGAGGTTCCACAGCACGGGGTTGTCGATCGCCCGCCACATCACGTCGGGGTCGAGTCCCTTGCCGGCCTCCTGGCCGAAGTTCGTGGTGTCCATTGCCAGCACATGCTGCACGAAGTCGAAGTTGGTGCCGTAGTCGGTGATGTTGCCGAGGGCGACGAGGAAGATGTAGAGCGCGTTCACGAGGACGAGAGCGGCCGCGGCGAAGGGCAGCGAGCCGAGAACGTGCCAACGAGGTGAGCGTGCCGGTGCGTCGGTCGTGGTCATGACCAGACCGTATCGGTCGCCGTGTCCTCGCGTCGAGGGGTGCATCACGCGTTCGGACCGGTGGCCTTCGTGCTCTCGGCCGGAATGCGCGGCAGCATCCGAGTGGCCGATCCGGTCAGCGCGACGACGATCGCGAGCGCAGTGAGCCCGATCGGCAGCGTCGCCACCACGGCGACGCCGCCGACGAGCAAGGGCCCTCCGGCGTCTCCGAGTTCACGGCCGAGCTCAGCGGTACCCATCGTGCGGCCCATTCGCTCGGGCGGTGTCGCGTCGGCGAGGTGCGCGAATGAGAAGGGTGTGGCGAGTCCGATCCCGATGCCGAGCAGTCCGGCGGCGACGTAGAGGCCCGGCAGCGTGGGCAGGAGGGCGGCGACGAGGATGCCGGCGGTGATGATCGCGAGACCCAGCGCCATCGCGGCACGATCGCTGACACGGCCGCTGTCACGCAGTCTTCCCGCCCACGGTTGAGTGAGCGTCGAACTCAGCGCCAGAACGGACGCGAGCGCGATGCTCGCGAACAAGGGCGCCTCCTCGCTACTCGCCATGGCGGGAAGGAAACCGATGGCCGCACCGAGCGCGCCGCTGGAGGCGGCGAGGACCAGCGTCGGGATGAGGAAGCCGCGCTCCGTCGTCTGGCGGACGAGGTCGGCGACCGTATAGCGGGGTCGAGGAAGCGGGTCGACGCGGGGGAGGGCGATCGCCACCCAGAGCGCGGTCAGGATGGCGACCGCGCTCAGGAAGGCGAAGAGCAGCGCGAAGCCGCCCGTGAAGATCAGCGCGGCGCCGATGAGCGGACCCAGCGTGTAGCCGAGTCCCTTCCAGGATCCGTATCTGCCGAAGTATCGTCCCTTCGCGCCCGGGGCTGCGAGCCGTGCGACCGTCGCGGAGGAGGCGGGTGAGAACGCCGAGGCGGCTGCACCCTGCCCGAGTCGTGCGACTGCGAGGGCGATGGTGTTCGACGACCACAGCCCGATGAGCGACACGATGCCGAACGCGAGAAGGCCGAAGACGATCACCGGCTTGGCGCCGATGCGGTCGGCGAGCGAGCCGAACACCGGCTTGAGGAACACCTCGGCGAGGTCGTAGATCGCCAGGAGGGCGCCCATCCGGAGGAGATCGAGGCCGATGCTCTCCCCGGTCGCGCCGATGCCCGCTGCGATGCTGTGGGCGCCGAAGGCGGTGACGAAGCCGGCGGCGTAGAGCGGGGCGATCGAAACTCTCGTCCGTGCCGAGGCCGCCGGATCACTCACGCGTGGACCGCTTGATAGACGAGGTCCGCGAAGCGGGCGAGGTCGGCGACGCAGGCCGCGAGCTCGCGGTCCGCGCCCTTCGATGATGCGGAATCGAACACATCGCGGCTGCGGATCGCCCGATGCCAGCGCTGCAAGCGGTCGAGGCTCTGCTCCTCCTCTTCGAGCTCTGCCAGGGTGAACTTCTTCTTCGCGATCTCGCGAGCGATCTCGGCCCGATACTTCTCGCAGTCGGCGATGAACTCCGACCAGTCATCGGCGCGCGCGGCGTCGAACAGCGCTCTGAGGGCGGCCGTGTCGCCGCCGTCGGCCTGGGTGCGGAGTACGAGGATGTCGCCGTCGCCGCGCTGCGCGAGCGCCCGGGCCCGCTCGACGCCCGCGACGCACGCCGGCACTTCTGGGGCGACCCAGGTGCCCTGTCCCGCAGGCACCGCGCCGAATTGGCGCAGTTCCCGCCAGACGGCGACGCGGTGTCTCGAAGGTGCCGCCGGCACCTGAACCAGGAGAACGAGCCAGCCATCCGTATTCGTCACATTCAGAACTGTAACAGTTGTTACATCCAGCCCCGCGACAGTTGCCGGATACCGTGGAGGTCGGTGATCGCGAGCGGACGGTGAGGGTTTCATGTCGGACGACTCCGGGAGCGATGCGCGCATCCGAGACGGATATGCCGCGCGTGCCGTCGAGTACACCGAGCTGCTCGGCGACATCGGGCAGATGGACGACGTCGACCGGGAGCGCATCGGACGCTGGGCGGATGGCGTCGACGGTCGCGTTCTCGATGCCGGATGCGGCCCCGGGCACTGGACCGCCTTCCTCGTCGATCGAGGAGTCCACGCCGAGGGCATCGACCTCGTGCCGGAGTTCATCGCCGATGCGTCCGCACGGTTCCCCCAGGTTCCGTATCGGGTGGCGTCGCTGACCGACGCCGACGTGCCGGCAGGCTCGCTCGGTGGCGTGCTGGCGTGGTACTCGCTGATCCATGCGAGTCCGGATGAACTGCCTCTCCTGCTCACCGCCGCTCGACGCGCGCTCCGCGAGGGCGGGCGCCTGCTGATCGGCTTTTTCGACGGGCCGGACGGCGAGGCCTTCCCCCACGCCGTCACCACGGCGCACTTCTGGTCGGTGACGGGGATGACGGCGCTGCTCGAGCGCGCGGGCTTCGCCGTGATCGACAGCGAGGCGCGGGTGCAGGACGGGCGGCGCCCGCACGCATCGATCAGCGCGGTCGCGATCTGATCGACGCGTGCGGACGTGCGGTGTCGATCAGGCGAGACTGCGGAAGAACTTCCGGATGTCCTCGGCGAGAAGCTCCGGCTCCTCCATCGCCGGGAAGTGCCCGCCCTCGGTGAACTCGCTCCAGTGGCTGATCGCACCGGCCGGATCCATGGTGCGCCGGATCAGCGGATGGGTGTCGAAGACGGCCCAACCGGCGGGCACCCCGGAGGGCATGACGACGTCGAGCTCGGCGTGCTCCGACTCGTAGAAGAACTGCGCGACGGAAGCGCCACTGCGGGTGAACCAGTACAGGCTGACGTTCGCCAGGAGTTGGTCGCGATCGACGTCCGGCGCCCGGTGACCGCCATCGATCCTGCGCTTGAACTTCTCGACGATCCACGCGAGCTGGCCGACGGGCGAGTCGGTGAGTGCCGGGCCGATCGTGTCCGGTCGATGGTTGTGCATGCCGATGTAGCCGCGTTCCGCAGCACTCGCGGCGTGTGCGGCCTCGAGCTGGGCGAGCTCCTCCTCGGACAGGCCATCGGGGGCGGGGAACATGGTGCCGACCAGCCCGAGCCACACGCGGTCGCTGCCGAAGTGGGTGCCGATGACGCGTTCGGGGTGCATCCCGGCAAGTCGTCCGGTGATGCCCGTGCCGACGTCGGTACCGTGCGTCGCGAACCGGTCGTAGCCGAGACGCATCATGATCTCGGCATAGGCCTCCGCAGTCCGCGCGAGATCCCACCCGGTCCCGGACAGCGGGTTCGAGAAGCCGAGGCCGGGCAGTGACGGGATGATCACGTGGAACTCGTCGGTCAGCAATGGGATCAGTCGCTGGTACTCGATGAACGACGCGGGCCAGCTGTCGCTGAGAAGCAGAGGCGTGGCCCCCGGGTTCGCCGACCGCACATGGAGCACATGAAACGTCTGGCCGTCGACGACCGTCGTGAACTGCTCATGCGTGTTGAGGGCAGCCTCCTGCGCGCGCCAGTCGAAGCCCTCGCGCCAGTACTCGGCGAGCTCCTTCAGGTAGGGGAGCGGAACACCCCGTCGGAAGTCGGCGCTGTCGTCTCGACCGGGCACGGCCAGCGGCCACCGTGTACGGGTCAGACGATCGTGAAGGTCATCGATGGCGTCCTGCGGGATGTCGATGCGGAAAGGGGTGAGGGAGGTGTTCTGGGTCATGTCATTCACGCTCTCAGCTAATGTGGAAGACGAGCTTCCGCATTAGCTGAGAGGATCAGACATGCTCGAGACCTCGGCCCGTCTGCTGGAACTGCTGTCGTTGCTTCAGCTCAGACGCGACTGGACGAGTTCTGCACTCGCCGACCGACTGGGCGTGAGCACGAGAACGGTGCGCGCCGACATCGGCAAGCTCCGCTCGCTCGGCTACCCCGTGGACGCACGCCCCGGAGTGGCGGGCGGGTACCGTCTGGCCGCGGGGACGGCGATGCCTCCGCTGCTGCTCGACGATGATGAGGCGGTCGCCGTCGCGGTCGGGCTGGGGGTGGCCGCAGCCTGGCGGCTCGGTGTCGAGGAGACCTCGCTCACCGCCCTCGCGAAGCTGGAGCAGGTGATGCCCTCGCGCCTCCGCCGCCGCGTCGACGCGATCCGCGAGGCGACGAGCGTGGTCCCCGGAGCCGAACCCCCGCTCGATCTCGCCGCGCTCAGCACGGTCGCCTCTGCGATCCGCGGCCACGAACGGCTCCGCTTCGGCTACACCAAGCCCGGGGGTGCCGAAGAGCCGCGGCACACCGAACCGCAGCGGCTGGTGAGCTGGGGGTCGGTCTGGTACCTGCTCGCGTGGGACCTCGACCGAGAAGACTGGCGCATCTTCCGCGTCGATCGCATGGTTCCGCGGGCGCCGACCGGCGTGCGCTTCCGCCCACGCGCGATCCCGCAGGAAGACGTCGTCGAGTACGTCGTGCGTCGTGTCACGAAGGCATCCACCTCATGAACCGGGGCTGACCGCACCCGCCTCAGGGGATCGGCACCGCGCGATCCGCGCCGAGGCGCTTCATCACCATGGTCGAGGTGAGCCGCTGCACGCCGGGCAGAGTGCCGAGGGTGTTGTCGTAGAGCTCCTGGTAGGCACTCATGTCGCGGGTGAGGATGCGCAGCATGTAGTCGGGGTCGCCGAACAGGCGCTGCGCCTCGACGACTGCCGGGATCGCCACGACGGCCTCCTCGAACGCGACGATCGTGTCCTTGTCGGTGCGTCCGATCGTCACGAACACGATGGCCTCGAACGTCAGGCCCACGGACGCCGGGGCGACCACCGCCCGGTACCGCTCGATCGCGCCGGACTGCTCCAGCTCCTTGAGTCGGCGGTGGCAGGCGGACAGGCTCAACCCGACCTGAGATGCGAGGTGGGTCGCGCTCATCCGGCCGTCATCCTGCAGCAGCGAGAGGATCTCCCGGTCAAGTGCGTCCATGGCGACAATTCTTGCAGGTGAAGGGCGCGATCACCCGAAGAATCGAAGCACCTTTCGCGTGATCCTTCGTAGTCTCTTCCTCGGATTGAGGAGGACCGATGGATATCGCTCTGGTCATGCAGTTCTGGGTGGTCGCCGTGATGCTCGCGCTGACCCCCGGCGCGGACTGGGCGTATGCGATCTCCGCCGGCCTGCGCGCCCGATCGATCGCACCGTCCATCCTCGGCATGATCGCCGGATACACCGTCGTGATCGTCGCCGTCGCGCTCGGTCTCGGTGCGCTGGTCACCGCATATCCGGTCACCCTCACGACCCTCACCGTGGTCGGCGCGCTCTACCTGATCTTCCTCGGCGCGACGACTCTGGCCAGTCGTCCGGCTCCTCTCGCGGAGAGCGGCGAGCCGATCGCCACCGGGGGGTGGGGACAGTTCCTGCGCGGATCCGGTGTGAGCGGCATCAACCCGAAGGGACTCCTGCTGCTGCTCGCCCTGCTGCCGCAGTTCACGAGCCCGAACGGCTGGCCGTCGACCACGCAGATGCTCGCCCTCGGCGGACTGCACCTGCTCAACATCGCGATCGTCTACACGACGGTGGGTCTGCTCGCCCGTCGACTGCTGCGCACCCGACCCCGCGCGAGCTCGGTGGTCACGCGGATCGCCGGCATCGCCATGACCGTCATCGGCGTCGGCATCCTGATCGAGCAGGTGCTCGAGTGGCTGTGACGCCTGCGTGAGTGGCGGCGGGGAGTGGCTGCGGAGGCCGACGGCGTCAGGGGCGGACGCGGACCGTGCGGCCCTCGAACGACACCAGGTCGCCGTCGCGCAGCTGGCGTCCGCGTCGGCGATCGACGTCGCCGTTCACGCTCACGTACCCGTCGATGATGACCTCTTTGGCGTCGCCGCCCGAGTCGAGGAGCCCGGCGAACTTGAGGAACTGCCCGAGGCGGATCACCTCACCGCCGATGGAGATGTCGTCGATCGGATCGGAGTTCGTCATCCTTGAATGCTAATCGGCTTCGAGGCCGGTCGGATCCGACGATGCCGCCGACCGGGTGGGGCGGCGGCATCGTCGTGTCGGGGGCTCGGGTCCGCCCGACAGGACGCGGGGGTTGCTGCTCGGTGGACCGGCTCAGTCGATGTCGGTGCCGACGACAGCGAAGTCGGCGCCGAAATCGATGTCGATCGAGCGGCTGTCCGACGTGAGGACCGACGCGTCGTAGGGGCTCACGTCGTCACCGTCGACGTCGAGGTCGGTGATCATGCCTTCGGCTTCGGCGAGTGCCGCGGAGACGAGAGCGCGGATCGTCTCGTCGTCGAGGGTGAGCGTGGGGCCGGTGTCGTCGCCGTCGGCCACGTCGGTCGAGATGACGGATGCCGTGCGGCCCTCGTCGACGCGGACCTCGGTCTCGTCTCCCGCAGCCGTCGTCAGCTGCACCTCCCAGGTGCCGTCGCGCTTCGCGTCGATCGAGGTGACCTCTCCGTCGGCTGCTCCGCGTGCGGCATCTGCGATCGTGATGAGCTCGTCGGCGGATGCGGTGCCGATGCCCGTCACAGGACCGCGGCCGTTCGAGGGGGCGTCGTCGCGGTCGTCGCCGGGCTGGCCATGGTCATCCGCGTCGTCGTGGTGGGCGCCATCGGACATCGAGGGTCGGTCGTCGTCGCCGAATTCGTCGCCGATCGCCGCGCCGACCGCGATGCCTCCGCCCGTGAGGATCACCGCTGCCGCGATGCCGCCGCCGATGAGCAGTGCGCGCTTGCTGCCGGGCTTCGGCGCGGATGCTGCGGGAGCGGCGACCGGCTCGGCGGCGGGGAACGTCGGGTGCTGCCCGGTGCCGGGCGTCGGAGCTGCCGCATCCGGGGTCGGGCTCACCGGAACCGTCTGCGCATCCGGGGTGCTCTCGGGTGCGGACTCGGGCGTCTGGTCGGGGGTGGGTGTCTTGTCGTCCATGTCTCGATGGTCTCCCGTAGGCGCTGAAGCCTTCCTGAAGCGTCCTGAACACCTCTTCAGGAACCGCAGCTCCGGCCGGTCAGGGGCCGAGGGGGAGGGTGAGGACGAAGCGTGCGCCGCCCCAGCGGGAGTCGTCGACCGTGAGGGTTCCACGGCTGCGGGTGGCGATGCCGCGGGCGATCGCGAGGCCCAATCCGCTGCCTCCGGCGTCGCGGCTGCGGGCCTCGTCGAGGCGGACGAAGCGCTCGAAGATCCTCTCCCGCTCCTCGGCCGGCACTCCGGCGCCGTCGTCTTCGACCGTGACGAACACGTGTCCGTCCGACGGTGTCACACCGATCGTGATGCGCTCACGGCTGTGGCGCACGGCGTTGTCGGCGAGGTTGCGCACCAGCTGACCGAGCAGCCGGGGGTCGCCGTGCACGCGCGCCGCGTGGATTCCCGTGCCGTCGACGTCGACCCCCGCCGCGCGGAGCCGGCGCACCTCGCCGAGGGCGATGTCGTCGAGGTCGATCGCTTCGTCGTGAGTGCCCGCTCCCTCGTCGAGGCGGGCGAGCAGCAGCAGCGACTCGACGATGCCCTGCAGCCGGAGCCCCTCTTCCGAGACGACCTCGGCGAGCTCGCCGATGCTGGTCACTTCGGGGTGGGCTTGGGCGAGCTCGGCGTGCTGGCGGATCGTCGCGAGAGGAGAGCGCAGCTCGTGCGAGGCATCCGACACGAAGCGCCGTTGCGCGGTGGCAGCGGCATCGAGTCGATCGAGCATGCCGTTCATGGTCGTCGCGAGTGCGGCGATCTCGTCCGCGGTCTCCGGCACCGGCACGCGCTGGTGGAGGCGCTCGGCGGTGATGCCGTCGACCTCTTCGCGGATGCGCTCGACCGGGCGGAGTGCGCGGCCCACGACGAGCCAGGTGGTCACGGCCACGAGCAGCAGAAGGAGAGGCACGGCGATGGCCAGCAGCGTCGCGACCGTCGCCAGGGTCTCGGCGTCGTCGTCCATCGAGACCGCCAGCACGAGCGTCTGATCGCCCTCGAGGTCTTCCGAGACGACGAGGAAGGTCTCGCCGTCGATGGTGGTCGTCTGCGGATCGTCATCGACCGGGAGAGGCGTCGACCCGAGCTTCTCCCTCGCGTCTTCGCTGGCGGCGCGGACCGATCCGTCCGACCCGATGATCTGCAGGATCTCGTCGTCGAGAGCGTCGACGCCCTTGCCGCCCGGCCCTCCGGCGCGTTCGCTGAGTTCGTCGAGACGCTGCTCGGCTGCGCGCTCGGTGCTGCCGTGGATGCTGGTGCTGAGAACCCCGTAGAACGACAGGGCGCCGATGAGGAGGGCGACGGCGACGACGATGGTCGCGCCCAACGTGGTCCTTCCGCGCACCGAGCGCCAGCCGCGTCTAGCCACCGTCGGCCGCCAGCCGGTAGCCCGCACCGCGGATGGTCTCGATCGCCTCGCGTCCGAACGGCTTGTCGAGCTTGCGGCGCAGGTGCCCGACGTACACCTCGACGATGTTGGGGTCGCCGTCGAAGTCGTCGTCCCAGACGCCGTCGATGAGGGCGCGCTTCGACAGCACCTGGCCGCGATGACGCATCAGGTACTCGAGTACCGAGAACTCGCGTGCAGTCAGGGCCACGGGAGTCTCGCCGCGCCAGACACGGTGGGCGGCGGGATCGAGCCGCAGATCGCCCGCCTCCAGGATGGCCGGACGTGCGACGGCCCCGCGGCGCACGAGGGCGCGCAGGCGTGCGACGAGGATCGCGAACGAGAACGGCTTGGTGACGTAGTCGTCGGCCCCGGTCTCGAGGGCCTCGACCTGGTCCCACTCGCCGTCCTTCGCGGTGAGCATCAGCACGGGCGTCCAGTTCTCTTCGGCCCTGAGCGCCTCGCACACCTTCCAGCCGCTCATACCCGGCATCATCAGGTCGAGCACGATCGCGTCGTACCGCGTCTCGCGCGCACGCCAGAGCCCGTCGACGCCGTTGTGCGCCACGTCGACGGCGAAGCCCTCGGCCTCGAGGCCACGACGCACGCCCTCGGCGAGGCGCACCTCGTCGTCCACCACCAGGATCCGCATTCCTCCAGTGTGGCCGGTCGACGCTGAATCGGGGCTGAAGCGGGTCGAACGCCTCAGCCGACGAGGGCGGCCTGGATCTCGCGGATCACCTCGCCGAGCACCCCGGAGGCGAGGAGCCCGGGGCCGAGCGGGCCGGCGGTGTCGGTGCCCAGGGGCGGCAGGCATCGAAGCGCGGCCCCGACCTCCGGCGACATCGCGGCGAGCTGCCGGTGCACCTCATCGGCGCGGGCGAGTGCGTCATCCGGGCGCGCGAGCTCCACTGCCTTCGCGGCGTAGGCGGCGGCACCGAGCGCGTGGGCGCCCATGTGCGCGACACCCGCGGCCTGGGCTGCAGAGCGGGCAGCGGCGACACCGGCGGGAGTCGCGGCGCTGTGGGCGGCGCGCCCCGCGACGAAGCGTCGACGGATCTCTCCCGCGGCCGTGAGCTCGCCCCGCGCGAATGCCCGCGCCCTGGCGATGGCGTCGCGCGCACGGTCGTCGGTGGGTGCTTCGGTCTCGAACAGGGGCAGCACCCGCTCCGCGCAGTCGGCCGCCCACATCGCGACGATTCGGCGGTCCGCCTCGCTCATACCCTGGGGAGTCGTCACGCTCACCGCCCCCGCCGCTCTGCACGCTGCCGCGCAGCATCGTGGGCGTCGCGGAGCAGCGCGAGCACGGCGCCCGCTGTGCGCTCCGCAGGGTCGACCACGCACACCCAGCCGGAGGTGCCGTAGAGCGGATGCCGCTGGAAGACATCGGTCTCCGTCGGCGGGGGATCCGAGGGGACGAGCTCTTCCGCCCGCTCGCGGCCGACGTGTATGTTCACCCGGAAGCGGTCGGGAGCATCCAACGCCGACGAGGTGTCGTCGGGGTAGTCCTTCGTGATGATCGTCCCGTACGGCTGGGTGCGCTCCGGCATCCGCCCGTCGGGGGCGTAGTAGAGGTAGGCGTCTCCCCACGACAGCTCCGGGAAGTCGCTGCCTGCTTCGGGCTCGACGACGAGGACGCCCTCGAACCCGCGGACCGTCTCGATGATCTCCTGCATTTCCATCCTTCAATGGTGAAGCGGAAGTGCTTATGTGGACTTGAGCGCCGAAAAGACAGGGGAGAGGATGCAGAACCCTCAAGTCACGACATTCACGACGATGCAGCTCGGACGGCTCGTCGGATACTCGACGCAGCAGGTGCGCGACCTCGAGAGGCTCGGCGTCATCCCTTCCGCCGAGCGCGGTGCGAACGGCTATCGCCGGTATCGGCTGCGACATGCCACGGCGCTCCGGGCTTATCGCGCGATGGCGGCCGCGCTCGGACCGGTACCTGCTCGCCGGTTGATGCCCGTACTGATCGACGGCTCGGTCGAAGGGGCCGCCGAGCGGATCGACGAGCTGCACGCGGATCTCTCCCGCGAGCGCTCCCGGGTGCGAGAGGCGCTGCGTGGCCTCGAGGTCGCGGTGGCGGAGGCCGACGACATGTTCGCCGACACCGACGCGATGACGATCGGCGAACTCGCCCAGGCACTCGGCATTCGCGTTTCGGCCCTGCGCCACTGGGAGCGCGAGGGGCTCGTGCATCCGCTGCGGGGCGCGGCATCGACCCGCTCGTACGGCGCGGTCGCGATCACCGAGGCGCGGGTCGCCGCCGCCCTCCGCTCCGGGGGCTACGGCATCCCGGCCATCTCGCGGATCCTCGACGAAGTGCGCGTGCACCGACGGACCGCGGAGGTGCAGCGCCTCCTCACCGAGCGGCTGGCCGACCTCACCCGCCGCAGCGTCGCCCTTCTCGGAGCGGCAGGCCATCTGCACGACCTGCTTGCCGATCGTCTGGCAGAGGCGGGTGCGCCCCTCACCCCCGGCCGTCGAACAGCGCCGTGACCTCCGCGATCAGGGGATTCTCGTCGAGTGGGTCGGTGATGATCGCGGTGACGGCATCGAACGGCAGGACGGGGTAGCGCGAGGCCGCGCCGATCTTCTCCTCGCTGGCCAGCACGACCGTCTCGGTGCACCGCGAGGCGAGCGCCCGTTTCGTCACGGCATAGTCGAGCTCACCGGTGGTGAGGCCGTGCACGGGGTCGACGCCCGTCACCCCGACGAAGAACACGTCGGCTGCGAGGTGCTGGATCGCCTCCAGCGCGAGTCCTCCGCCGGTCACCATCGAGTGCCGGGTGAGTTCCCCGCCGACCATGATCACGCGGGCATCGGAGTGCCCGGCGACGGCGAGGGCTACGGCGGGGCTCGGCGTGATCACCGTGATGCCGGCGCCGGAGGGCAGCAGCCGAGCCATCGCCAGAGTGGTGGTCCCGGCATCCAGCACGATCGTCGACCCGGAGCGGATGCTCGCGACGGCCTGTCGCGCGACCCGCTCCTTGCTCTCGGTGGCGAGGTCATGCCGCTCCTGCACCGGACGGTCGGCCGCGGGGATCGGGAGGGCGCCGCCGTACACGCGCAGGAGCTTCCCCTCTTCGGCGAGCTCTCTGAGGTCGCGCCGGATCGCGTCTTCCGACACCCCGAGCTCGTCGGCGACGGCTTTGGCCACGACCCGTCCGTCGCGGTCGAGAAGGTCGAGCAGGTGATCTTTGCGCTGAGCGGCAAGCATATGTTTCCTCACGAAGTTGCACGATTGTGCATGATTCAGACTACAGTCATCCCCATGACAAGACCACTCCTGATCCTGATCGCCGGCCCCTACCGCTCCGGCACCGGCGGCGACCCTGCCCTCATCTCCCAGAACTTGGCCCGTCTCGAGGAGGCATCCGGTCCGATCTTCCGCCTCGGTCACGTGCCGATGATCGGAGAATGGGTCGCGCTTCCGGTTCTGCGAACCGTCGATCCGGAGGCCGCGGCGGAAGGCGACATCATGTACGAGACGGCCCGCCGACTGCTGCAGCACTGCGACGCCGTGCTGCGTCTGCCGGGGGAGTCGTCCGGTGCCGACAAGGACGTCGAGATCGCCCAGCAGCTCGGGCTCCCGGTCTACCGGTCGCTCGACGAGGTGCCCACAGCCTCGACTCCGTAGGCTGGAGGCATGACCAAGAACATCTGGACCATCCTCGGCGTCATCCTCGCCGTCGTGATCGCGTGGTGGATCGTGACCGCGCTGTTCTCGGTGCTCGCCTTCTTCTTCAAGCTCATGATCGTCGCGGTCGTCGCCGTCGTGGTCTACCTCGTGATCCGGGGCCTCTTCGCCCGCAGCGACGACTGACCCCCGGCCTTCGAGTCGCGCAAATGGTCGCAAATTCGCCTCGGAAGCGACCAATTGCGCGATTCGAAAGTAGCTAGGCCCTAGCGAACGCCCCGACCCGGTACTTCGCGGCGCGGTGCGTGTCCTGCACGCGGTCGCCACGGCCGTGGAGCTTGTTGCGCAGCGTTCCGGGCGCGTACTCCTCGGGGTAGACGCCGCGCTCGCGGAGCACCGGGATCACGTGCTCGATGATGTCCTGCCAGGTGCCGGGGGTGACCGCGTAGGCGAGGTTGAAGCCGTCGATGTCGGTCGCCTCGACCCAGGACTGCAGCTCATCGGCGATCTCGACGCCGGACCCGACGATCGTGGGGCCGAGGCCGCCGATCGCGTTGTGGCGTCCGAAGTCGCCGACGGTCCACTCGCGGCCGAGGTCGGCCTCTTCCTTGAGGTGCTGCAGCACGGACTGGATCGCGTTCGATTCGACGTTCCCGACCGGCTCGTCCTCGGCGTACTGCGACAGGTCGACGCCCATCCATCCCGACATGAACGTGAGCGCGCCCTCGGGGCTCGCGTAGGAGAGGTACCCGGCGTGCTTCGCGGTCGCCTCTTCGCCGGTCGCTGCGGTGATCACGGTGAGCAGTGTGTAGATGCGGGCGTCGTAGCGGTCGCGACCGGCGGCCTCGAGGGCGTCGCGGATGCGCTTCACCGTGCCGGCGAGCACCTCCTTCGAGGGGGCGGCGACGAAGATGGCCTCGGCGTTCTCGGCCGCGAACTTCACGCCGCGCGGGCTCGCACCGGCCTGGTAGATCACCGGCGTGCGCTGTGGCGACGGCTCCGAGATGTGGATGCCGGGAACGCTGAAGTGCGTGCCCTCATGTCCGATCGGGTGCACCTTGCCGGGGTCGGTGAAGATGCCGCGCTCGCGGTCCTCGACCACGGCGTCGTCTTCCCACGAGCCCTCCCAGAGCTTGTAGAGCACCTCGACGTACTCGTCCGCATGGTCGTAGCGGTCGTCGTGCGCGAGCTGATCCTCCTGGCCCATGTTGCGCGCGGCGCTGGGCAGATAGCCGGTCACGACGTTCCAGCCGACACGGCCCTGCGTGAGGTGGTCGAGCGTGCTGAGGCGACGGGCGAACGGGTACGGGTGCTCGAACGCGGTGCCGGCCGTGATGCCGAAGCCCAGGTTCTCGGTGACAGCGGCCATCGCGCTCACCAGCAGGATCGGGTCGTTCACCGGCACCTGGGCGCCGTTGCGGATCGCGGCCTCGTTCGTGCCGCCGTAGACGTCGTAGGTGCCGAGCACGTCGGCGATGAAGATGCCGTCGAAGGTCGCGCTCTCCAGCAGCTTCGCCAGATCCGTCCAGTACCCGATGGTGTTGTACTGGCGGGAGCGATCGTCGGGGTGCCGCCACAGGCCGGACGACTGGTGGGCGACGCAGTTCATGTCGAAGGCGTTGAAGCGGATCTGACGGGTCATGCCCCCATGAAAGGCGAACGGTGCGGGCGAATCCAGGGTCGCCGACACGCACGGACACATTCCGGGTGCGGTCGGTCGAAGAATCTAGTTCGAACGGTTGGTGTTCCAAAGCTCCAGCTGAGTCCACCCGTTTGGGAAACCCATGCTGTCGATCCCCAGGTGGGGGACGCTCGGGAACGTGGCCACGAGTTCCTTGAGACGTCGCGTCCAATCTCCGGAACCATCGATGCTCCGGAGCAGATACGCGATGACGGCCAACGAATTGTAAAGACCGAAGTCCTGTTTTGGTGCCCCGTCGTCGCGCAGATGTGCAAGTACCGGAACCGCGTCGTTCTTCGGCCGCGTAGGAGCGTCCACGAGCTTCCTGTTGAACAACCGCGCCTGGTGTGCGGCGACGTTGCGCACGTAGTTGGTGCTCGCGATCCAGCTTGCGAGGATGGTCTTGCTGGGAACTGCGTAGTGATGGGCGATCCGGGTGGCGAGATCGTTCTGTAGACCTCGATAGAGCCTGGCAAGATGACCGAGCTCAAGGATCTCGGTTAGTGCCCAGATTGGCATCTGGTCGTCGTACTTTCGTCGAAAGTGCTCGACGAAGGCTTCTTTCGAACTGGCGCGCCGTTCATCCACACGGCGCATCCACTCGGCATGTCTGCTCGTCAAAGCACCAGTTCCTGGATCGACAGACGATGCGGTGAATGCCGGAGTGAATACTCGCTCGTCGAGATGCGCGAAGGCGGAAGTCTGGCCAAGGATGTAGCCGACTTGGGTGCGAAGGGACACTTCGATGCGTTCAACGGCTTCCAAGACGTGCAGACGCAGTGCGCGATCGAATGCGATCAGGGCTGCGGCATGCTCAAGATGTGTGTTTGGCCGATAGGCGCTCAAGACGCGAGTCAACGCGCGGCCGCGGTCATCCGTCAATCTCTCGGACTGGCGAGACGGGTAAAGATACCCCGTGAGGCGGTAGTAGCCGACCTCTTCGAGCAACTGCTCGGCGGCCGCCTCGTCATCAACGATCAGGCCTCTGCCCTGGAGCTGTGCAACCTGCTGCCGTATCGACATCCAGGGCTTGGTGTACTCGACCACGCGTCTCCCCAAAAGAAAATCAGCCCGAGCCGTGAGGCGAGCGGGCTGATCGTGATGACCCGATACTAGCACCTTCGTGCCTGTACAGAACAGTTTCTACCCATCAGGTGGATCCCGCCCCGGGATCCGATGCGTTGACGTGCGATGCGCCTGTCCGCGGGCTCTACCCTTGACTGGTGACCGACGAGACCGCGACAGCCCAGCGTCTGGTGCGCCGCTTCGCCCGCGAGACCAACCTGCTCGTGTCGGGCCGGGACTTCTCGGTGGTCGGGACGGATGGCGTGGCCGATGCGCTGCGCTCCCTGCTTCCCGCACTTGGCGCGCACCTCGGCGATGCGGGGGTCGTGTTCGCGCCGGGGGAGACGCCCGAGATCCTGCTCGACGGTGAGGCCCTGCCGGTGCGGAACACGGCCGAGGACCGCGTCGATGCGGCCGGACGCCATATGCCGGTCGCGACCGCTCTCGCCCGGCGCCTGCGCGAGGCCGGAACGGTGAACGGCGTGCGGATCGGCATCGCGATGGTGCTCGAGCCGAAGACCGCTCAACTCGCCCTGCTGCTGCGGGATGCCGGTGCCGCGGTCGCCGCCTATGCCCACCCCGATGAGATCGACGTCGAGGTCGCCGAGGTGCTGCGGACCCGGGGCATCCCCGTCGACGGCGACCCCTCGCTCTCCGGTGCCGCCGAGCGCGCCGCCGCTGTGTCGTTCCTTCGCCGTGGCCTCGACCTGCTGCTCGACGACGGCTCGCACCTGATCCGTCTCGCCCATGAAGAGGGTCTCACTGCTGAGTTGCGCGGTGCGGCGGAGGAGACCACGAGCGGGCTCGCGCCCCTGCGGCTGATGGAGCGCGAGAGCGTGCTCGGGATTCCGGTCATCGCGGTGAACGACGCCCTGACCAAGACCTCGTTCGACAACCGCTACGGCACCGGCCAGTCGTGCGTGTTCGCGATCGCCGACGCACTGGATGCTGCGGGCATCGACATCCGAGAACACCCCGCGGTCGTGATCGGCTACGGCCCGGTCGGTGAGGGCGTCGCCGCGCACCTGCGCGCGCTCGGCGTGCAGGTCGGCATCACCGAGACCGATCCCGTCCGCGCGCTGCGGGCCGCACACGACGGGTATCGCATCGGACGGCTGCACGATCTCTCTCCTGGAGCACTCGTCGTCTCCGCCACCGGGGCGCCGCATACGGTCGACGCCGAGGTGCTGCGCACAGCCGCGATCGTCGCGGTCGCGGGTGGTGTTCCACAGGAGATCGACCTCGACCCCTCGACACTGCGCCCGTGCACCGGGCCGAACGGCGAAGTCTCTCCCCACGTCGAGCGCGCAGGTGACGGCGCGCTCGTGATCGCCCGCGGGGGATGCGTGAACCTCTCGGCAGGCGAAGGCAACCCGATCGAGATCATGGACCTGTCGTTCTCGGTGCAGCTCTTCGCCGTCGAGCACCTGCTCTCGCACGACCTGCCCGCCGGGGTGCACCCGCTCCCGCCCGAGGTCGACACCACGGTCGGCACCGCCGCGCTCGCGGCGCGGGGCGAGCGCATCGACGCGCGCAGCCAGGCCCAGGTCGAGGCGCAACGCGAGTGGCGCTCTCCGCGATTCCGGGGAGCATCCGCATGACCGCCGTCATCGTCTACTCCGCAGGACTCGTGGTGCCGATCACCGCTCCGCCGATCGTCGACGGCGCGGTCGCCGTGCGCGACGGACGCATCATGCACGTCGGCGAACGCGAGTGGGTGCTGCGGTCGTTGTCCGAGCGCGGGCTCGATGCGGACGAGGTGCACTGGCCCGGGGTGTTGACGCCGGGGCTCGTGAACGCGCACACCCACCTGCAGTACACCGGCATGGCCACGGTCGGCCGCGGACAGTACGACGGCTTCGACGACTGGGTGCGCGCGTTCGACCCGGTCTACGAGGGCGGACGCGACTGGGCGGCGGATGCGGCGGACGGCGCGGCACAGGCGCTGCGCTCCGGCACGACGGCGGTGGCCGATGTGGTCACCGACCGCGCGGCGGCGAGTGCCCTGCACGACGCGCGGCTGCACGGCATCACCTACTGGGAGGTGATGAGCTGGACCAACGCCGACTGGGCCCGCACCGGACGTGCACAGGTCGAGCAGGCCCTCGATGCGCTGCCGACCCCGCCGGGGACCGGCTTGTCGCCGCACGCGCCCTACTCGCTCGACATCGAGCCGCTCCTGGAGATCCCCGACATCGTGCGCGAGCGCGGCGGGCGCATCCACATCCACCTCGGTGAGGCCGCGTTCGAGAGCGAGTTCGCGCACGAGCATCCGCAGGCCTGGCACACCGCCGGGCTCGCCAGCTTCCAGGAGCTGCGCAAGGCCGGATTCGGCACCAGCGCCACCGAGTTCGTCGATCAGCTCGGGGTCCTCGGCCCCGACTGCCACATCGCGCACGGGGTCTACATGAGCGCCAGAGACCGCGCCATCCTGAGGGAGCGTCGCACGACCGTGGCCCTGTGCCCCAGATCGAACGCCGTCATCGGACTCGAGGAGCCGCCCATCGCCGCGTACCTGCGCGAAGGCAGCCCGATCGCCGTCGGCACCGACTCACTGTCATCCAGTCCCTCGCTCGACGTGCTGGCCGACGTGGCGGAGCTCGCCCGCATCGCCCGCTCGCAGGGCTACACCGACCGCGACCTGCATGCACGCCTGCTCGGTGCCGCGACCCTCGGCGGAGCGCACGCCATGGGGATCGACGTCGGCCCTGAGCGCACCGGCTACCTCGCCGTCGGAGCCCTCGCCGACCTCACGTTCTTCGACGTCCCTGCAGGCCCCGATGCCGTCGCCGAACTCGTCGAGCACGGTGCCGGTCGCACCGCTGCAACGGTCGTGTCCGGCGAGGTCCGCTTCGCGATCGATTCCTTCGACCGTGCCGCGGTCGCCCCGTGAACGTTCCGGTCGCACTTCCTGCCGTCCACGGCACCGGAAGCCGACAGGACGTGCGACCGGAATGACCCCCGTACCCGAATCCGGAGGTGTCGCATGACACAGCGCCCGACGACCGCCGAGCGGCTCGACCTCGCCCCGCACCCCGAGGGCGGCTGGTTCCGCCGCACCTGGACGAGCCCGCTGCCCGTCGAGACGCCGAACGGTCCGAGGCCGGCGGCGACGTGCATCCACTACCTCCTGCTGCCGTCGGAGAAGAGCGAATGGCATGTCGTGACCAGCGACGAGCTGTGGCTGTGGCACGGACCGGGCCGGCTCGAGCTCAGCCTCGGCGGAGACGGTGCGGAACCGGGCGAAGCGACCACCGTGGTGCTCGGCGCGGGCGAGGCGGCGCAGGCGCTGGTGCCGGCCGGGGTGTGGCAGGCGGCACGGCCCCTCGGCGAAGACGAGGTCTTGGTGTCGTGCTTCGTGTCGCCAGGTTTCGACTTCGCCGATTGGCGACTCGCCGCATCGCCTACTCTGTAGAGGCAGACCCGTCTCTGCAGAAGCAGACCCGTCCTGCCTCGCCGTCTTCTCCATACCCTTCCTCGCCCTGGAGTCACCGTGCCCTTCGCTCCCTCCCTCCGCCGCGCAGCAGCCGTCGCCGCCGCTGCCGCAGCGATCGCCCTCACCCTCTCCGCGTGCAGCTCGCCGTCCGCCGACTCCGGCAGCGGAGACGGCTCGGGCCTTCCGACCGTGACCGAGGGCAAGCTCACGATCGCCACGGGTGAGCCCAACTACGAGCCGTGGTTCGTCGACGACGACCCCTCCAACGGCGAGGGCTTCGAGGGTGCGGTCGCGAACGCCGTCGCCGAGCAGCTCGGCTATACGGCCGACGACATCGTCTGGGTGCGCACCACCTTCGACGGTGCCATCGCACCGGGCCCGAAGGACTGGGACATCAACCTGCAGCAGTTCTCCATCACGGATGACCGCAAGAAGGCCGTCGACTTCTCGTCGCCGTACTACACGACCACGCAGGCCGTCGTCGCGGTCGGTGACTCGCCCGCGGCATCGGCGACCACCATCGACGAGCTCACGGCCACCAAGGTCGGCGTCGCCAGTGGCACCACCAGCTACACGGTGGCCAAGGCTCAGCTCGGCGAGGCCAATCTCAACGTCTTCAACTCGGTCGACGACGTCGTGCTCGCGCTCAAGGGCGGCCAGATCGACGCCATGATCACCGACCTCCCCGGCGCGTTCTACGTGGTCGGCGCTCAGCTCGACGACGGCGTGGTGACCGGACAGTTCGCCGACGCGAACGGCGGAGACGACTTCGGCATCGTGCTGCCCAAGGGCTCCGCGCTCACCGCCGATGTCACGAAGGCCGTCGACGCCCTGCGCGACAACGGCACGCTCGACGAGCTGCAGCAGAAGTGGCTCAGCGACGCGGTCGACGTGCCCGTCCTGAAATGACCTCGACCTCCGTCGACGCGGAGTGGCAGCCGAGCGAGCTCGAGCTGTCACGCCGCGCTCTGCGGCGTCGGGCGACGACCCGATCCGTCCTGATCGCGCTCGGCAGCAGCGTCGCGCTCGCGGTCGTGCTGATCGTCGTCGTGGTCAACACCCCCGGCTGGGCGATCGTCAGCCACACGTTCTTCGACCCGCAGGTCGCGCTCGACAGCATCGGACCGATCTTCCAGGGGCTGCTCGTCAACCTGCTGGTGCTCGTCGTCGCCGTGGTGTGCGTCGCGCTCCTCGGCACGCTCCTGGCCACGATGCGCTCGCTGCGCGGCCCGGTGTTCTTCCCGCTGCGCGCGCTCGCCGCGGCCTACACCGACTTCTTCCGCGGCATCCCCCTACTGATCGTGCTGTACCTCGTCGGCTTCGGCATCCCCGCGCTGGGGATCTTCCCCCGCATGCCTCCGATGTTCTGGGGCACGATCGCGCTGGTCCTCACCTACTCCGCGTACGTGGCCGAGGTGCTCCGCGCCGGCATGGAGGCGGTGCATCCGTCGCAGCGCATCGCGGCGCGCTCGCTCGGGCTCACCCACGGCCAGACCCTCCGGATCGTCGTGATCCCGCAGGGCGTGCGCAAGGTCGTCCCCGCACTGATGAACGATTTCGTGTCCATGCAGAAGGACGTCGGGCTGATCTCGGTGCTCGGGGCGGTCGACGCGGTGCGCGCGGCGCAATTGATGGTCGCCGAGACCTACAACTTCACGCCCTACGTCGTCGCCGGTCTCATGTTCATCGTGCTGAGCTGGCCGATGATCCGCCTGACCGATGTCGTCACGGCGCGTCTGAACAAGCGCGAGCAGGCCGGAGGAGTCGTATGAGCGTGCCCGTGATCGAAGCCAGGGGCGTGCGCAAGCGCTTCGGCGACCACGACGTGCTGCGCGGCATCGACCTCTCGGTCGGCACGCATGAGGTCGTCGTGCTGATCGGCGCCTCGGGCTCAGGCAAGTCGACCCTCCTCAAGACCATGAACCTCATCGAGGGCATCGACGACGGACAGATCTTCCTCTCCGGCGAAGACATCACCGACCCGCGGGTGGATGCTGACGCCGTGCGCGCGCGGATCGGGGTCGTGTTCCAGCACTTCAACCTTTTCCCGCACCTCACCGTGCTCGACAACGTCACGCTCGCGGCGGTCCGCGTGCACGGCATGCGCAAGACGGAGGCGCGCACCAAGGCACGCGCGCTTCTCGACACGCTCGGGCTCGGCACCAAAGCCGACGAGTACCCCGATCGGCTCTCCGGCGGACAGCAGCAGCGCGTGGCGATCGTGCGCGCGGTGCTCACACAGCCCGAGGTGCTGCTGCTCGACGAGATCACCAGCGCGCTCGACCCGCAACTCGTGGGCGAGGTGCTCGACCTGGTGCGCGAGCTGAAGCACCAGGGTGCCACGATCGTGATGGCGACGCACGAGATGTCGTTCGCCCGCGAGGTCGCCGACCGCATCGTGTTCCTCGAGCACGGCGTCGTCGTCGAACAGGGCCCGCCGTCTCAGGTGTTCGATGCCCCGCAGCAGGCCGCCACCGCCGAGTTCTTGGCGCGCGTGCAGCACTGACAACGTGCGGCACGGACACCGCTGACATTCCGCCGCTCGACGGATCCGAGGGGGACCGAAGGGGGATGTGCGTGTCTGCGGGCTCGTGCTGAGCTTGATCTCTCCGCGATTCTTCGAGAGGTCAGCACGTGAGCACACCCCACATCATTCCGTCTCCCGCTCTGCCGACGGCCGACGGCTCCGAGGTCGGATCGGGCGACCGACCGGACGACCGGGGCGGCGTCCGCGCGAGCAGACGACGCATCGTGGGGGTGGATGTCGCGCGCGGGCTGGCCTTGGTCGGCATGTTCGGCGCGCATCTTCTGGTCGCGAGCGGGCCCGGTTTCACGCTGTCCGATCCGTCGACGTGGCTCGACATCGTCAACGGGCGCTCGTCGATCCTGTTCGCCCTGCTGGCCGGAGTCTCGCTGGCCCTGATGACGGGCGGCGCGCGGAACGCGACGCCGGATGAGCTGCGCACGATCCGCTTGCGCCTGGTCGGCCGAGGAGCGGCGATCTTCGTGATCGGGCTCGTGGTGGAACTGCTCGGCTCCGGGATCGCCGTGATCCTCACTCTCTACGGGGTGCTCTACATCCTGGCGGCGTTCACGGTGCACCTGCGCACCAGGGTTCTGCTGATCGCGGGGGGTGCGCTGGCCATCCTCGGGCCGCCGCTGCTCGCCCTGATCGGGGTGCTGTCTCCCGATCAGTCCGGACCCGGTCTGTCCCTGGTGCTGTTCGGCACCTATCCGATCACGGTCTGGGCGGCCCTGCTCTGCGCGGGTCTCGTGATCGGACGCCTCGACCTGACCCGGGTGAAGACGGCGGTCGCCATGCTCGTCTGCGGGGGAGTGGTCGCCATCGGCGGGTACGCTCTGGGCGCCCTGCTGGCTCCGGCGCAGCTGGACGCCGGTATGTCGAATTCGTCGGTGAATTCGTCGGTGAGCTCGTCTTCGAGCCCGCTCAGCAAGAGCCCCGGCGAAGACGTCGATCTCTCCGGTCTCACGTGCGAGAAGGGAGACGGCATCGTCGTCTGCTTCACCCCGGAGAAGGCCTCCCTGTTCGGCGGCACCGGCGGGGGCGACGAGGGGCAGTCCTACGTCGAGCGGGTGGCGTCGCAAGATCCCGCGGCGAGGATGCTCGAGGCGATCGCGAGCGTCTCCGCGCATTCCGGCGGCGTGCTCGAGGTGCTGGCATCCGGGGGATTCGCGGTCGCGGTCCTCGGGCTGTGCCTGATTCTGACCCGCTACGCGAGGTGGGTGGTGCTCCCGCTGGCCGCCTACGGTGCGGTGCCGCTGACCGGCTACGTCGTGCAGGCGATCCTCATCGTCGCAGGGGCTGCGACCTGGCTGTCGAACCCGGTGCTTCCCTGGATCGCCCTGTCGCTGCTGATGATGGCCGGTGCGCTCATCTGGACGCGCACGCTCGGCAAGGGGCCGCTCGAACGACTCACGGCCCGTGCCGCCGACGCCATGGCGCTGACCACGAAGTCGACCAGCAAGTCGGCCAGGAAGTCGGCCAGCACGTCGATCACGGAGCCGGCCGCCGAGCCGGCCGCCGAGCCGACCGCCGAGTCGGCGGCCGAGGAGGCGCGCTGAGCGTCGGTCTGCCTCGTGTCGAGGAGGGGCGATGGCGAGGAAGAGGGGGGATGCCGGGGGAGGCGGAGCTCAGGCGAGCTCCTCCTCTTCCGGCCGTCGAGGACTCGGGTCGGGCGGGAGGATCACGATCGGATGCGCGGCGGTGCGCTGCGCCCGCCACCAGATCACGAACCCGATCGCGGTGAAGACCCCGTAGAAGACGTACATGAAGCCGGTCGCGTAGTAGCCGGAGCTGAACAACAGGGGCACACCGACCACGTCGACGGCGATCCAGATCAGCCAGAATTCGGTCCAGCCCTTGGCCATGCCGTACGTGGCGAGCAGCGACCCGACGAAAGTCCAGGCGTCGGCCCAGACCGGCTCCCACGATCCCAGCAGGCGGAACAGCGGGGTCAGGGCTACGGTGCCGACGATCATCACCAGCACCATGCCGATGCGAGCACCCGTCGGCGCCCAGCGGGGGACCACACGTCCGCCGTCGAGATTGCGCCAGCGCACCCATCCGTAGATGGCGACCGCGATGAACATGACCTGCCGCCCGGCCTGGCCGAGCAGGTGCGGCAGTGACGGATCGGGGCTCAGCGCCGAGCCCAGGAAGACCGTGAGCAGCAGCAGGTTGCCCACGATGCCGACCGGCCACGCCCACACTTTGCGTCGCATGCCGCCGAGCGCGCTGGCGAGACCGAACGCGTTGCCCACCACCTCGCGGACGAGGAGCGTCTGCCCGCCCGGAAGCATCCAGGACGAGTTGAAGGCGTCGACGAACCACTGCAGCAGGTTCATCGTCAGGATCCCGCGTCGGGTTCGGCGCGGTCGTCGAGCACCAGCTGCAGCATGCTCAGGTCGAGCCAGCGCCCGAACTTGGCCCCGACCTGCGGCATGCGCCCGACCTCGACGAACCCCAGGCGTTCGTGCAGGGCGATGGAGGCGGCGTTCCCGCTCTCGATGCCGGCGATCATCACGTGCATCCCGGCGTCCCGCGCGCGATCGACGAGCGCTGCCATCAGCGCCGTGCCGATGCCGCGTCCGTGCTGGCCGCCGAGGACGTAGACCGAGTGCTCCACCGTGAGCCGATAGCCGCTGTGCGGTCGCCACTGCGCGTACGAGGCGTAGCCCAGCACGCCGGAATCGTCGAACGCGACGATCACCGGGCAGCCGCGGGCGGTGCGATCGGCGAGCCAGGCGACACGGTCGGCGAGGTCAACCGCCTGCTCGTTCCAGATCGCGGTGGTATGCAGCACGGCATGGTTGTGGATCTCTGTGATGGTCGCGAGATCGGCGGTCTCGGCATCCCTGATGCGCACGGCTGTCATCGGCGGGCGGTCTCTCTTCTTCTGCGCTTCGGGTGCGCATCCTGCGGGGCGCTTCGGGTGCGCACCGCCGACGCTAGCAGGAGGAACGGGCGTCGAGCGCACCGCAACCGAACAGTTACGCCGCTCCGTGCGCGGGCGCCGCGCTCACAGCCTCGCGCACGAGGATCGCCCGCCGCATGTCGGCCATGATCGGGTCGAAGAAGCGCTCCCGGTAGCGGGCCTCACTCACGGCGGAGAACACGAACGGCAGGGCTGCGATCACCGAGAGCAGGGTGGCGGCCTTCAGCAGGTTCACGGTGAGGGGAAGCTTCGCCCCGAAGAACTCCAGGGGCTGGACCGCGAGTGGCTGTGCGGTGCTGCCGGGACCGAGCCAGATGCCGACGACGCCCGTGGGGACGGCGATGCCCCCGATCACGATCAGCAGCGCGGCGAGGAGCCCGGCGAAGAACAGGGCTTGCACGAGCTGCGCGACCGTCATGGCGAGCAGGATGTTGATGCGCTGCGGCGCACGCAGCCGTCCCGGAGGACTCGGCGTCGCCGGGCGCCCTTCGGCAGGGGTGCCGATGAGCAACGCGGTTCGCTGCTCCGCGGTGGGTGCCTGGGCGTCGTCGTCGATCTCGGACGCGCTGACCCGCAGCACGACGATGCCCGCGAGCGCCGCGACGACGAGGCCGAGCAGCGCGATCGATCCCCACGACAGTGCGGATGCCATCTGCCAGACCTCGGCCGAGAAGAAGGAGAACACCACGAGCATCAGGATCACCGGCAGCGCGATCGAAGCCATGTGACCGATCGCCGAGGCGTTGCGCACCGCGAGGCGCGAGGCCCGGGAGATCATCGCGCCGCCGCCCATGCCGGTCACCAGGATGCAGATGCCGAGCACCAGGATCGTGCGGAGGACCGGACCGACTGTCGCATCCGGCTGGGCGCTGTAACCGTAGACGATCGTGAAGGCGAGGCAGGCGGCGATCAGGACGAGTGCGACCGCTGTGCCGATGCCCACCGGGAGGCGACGCAGCAGGGCGCGCACGAGGTAGTAGGCGGCCCACGCGAGGCCGATCGCGAGCACGAAGATCACCACGGCGAGGAGGACGAGCAGGATCTCCCATTCCGTGGAGTCGTCGTCGAGAGCGAAGTCGAAGACGACCTCGATCCCGTCCTGGAAGAGGTACGCGGCCACGGCGACCCAGGCGATCAGCGGTGCGACGCGGCGGGGGAGGTCGGTGAACCAGCGGCGCAGCGGCACGAAGGTCGGAAGGCCCTGCTCGCGGAACCAGCGGTCGGCATCGCGCTTCGTGCTGCGCAGCTTCGGGGATGCGGACATGGCGATGAGACTACGGCAATGACGATGCCGGAGTTATCCACACCCCCTCCAGGGTGTCGAATATATGTTCTAATCTGGAGGCATGGCGAACCCGCATCTGAACCCCGTGCTCGAGGCTGTGGAGTGCCTCGAGCGTGTCTGGGGCGATGCGGCGAACGCGAGTGAGTTGACCCGAGCGCAGCTGCTCGAGGCGCACCAGGCGATGGGGCTGGTGCAGCGTCGGCTCGACGGCATCCACGCCGAGCTCGCGGCGAGCATCGCGCGGGAATCGCGCCCTGAACTGGGAGCTGCGGGTCTGGCGAAGCAGCAGGGCTTCCGTAGCCCCGCGACCATGATCGCGGCCACGACCGGCGGATCGACGGGCGACGCGGTGCGGCTGGTGAAGGTGGGGGAGGCGACAGCGCCTCGGGCGAACCTGATCGGCGAGCCGCTGCCGCCGAGGTATCCGGAGGTGCAGCGGGCGATCGGCTCCGGCGCGCTCAGTGCGGCATCCGCGGCGCTGATCGTGACCCTGCTCGACCGGGCACGGCTCAAGGTCGGCGTCGATCGGATCGTCGAGGCTGAGCGGCTGCTCGTCGAGCGTGCGGCAGGGCTGTCGCTCGATGATGTGCGCAAGCTCGTCGTGCACGCCGAGGCCTGGCTCGACCCCGACGGCGTGGCTCCGCGCGAAGAAGAGGCCCGGTCGCGGCGCTCCCTGACGATGTTCGAGCGCGACGGGTCGCTGCATCTGACGCTGCAGACCGACATCGCGTCCGGCGCTCCCGTGAAGGCGGCGATCCAGGCGTATGTCACCGCGACGTTTCAGGCGCGGGCGCACGTGCTCGACCCCGACGCGCTCGATGCCGACCGACGCACGGTCGCGATGATCCAGGCTGATGCCCTCGCCGAGATCTGCGCGCACGCGAGCGGATGCGACAACGGTGGGCTGCCGGTGCCCGGGGCGACCGTCGTCGTGCGGGTGGGGCTCGACGACCTGACCGCCGGCACCGGATTCGCGACGGTCGACGGCCTCGATGAGCCGGTCAGCATCACCGCGTGTCGTCGGATGGCGGCCGGTGGGGGCATCATCCCCGTCGTGCTCGGCGGCGGAGGCGAGATCCTCGACTGGGGGCGCGAGAAGCGGCTGTTCACCCGCGCCCAGAGACTCGCGCTCGTGGAACGCGACGGCGGTTGCGTGATGTGCGGGTTGCCCCCGCAGCTGACCAGGGCGCATCACCTGCGCTGGTGGCAGCGGGATGCCGGACCGACCGACCTCGACAACGGCGTGCTGCTCTGCGAGAGCTGTCATCACCGCATCCACGACAACGACTGGGAAATCAGGATCGAAGGGCGCGGGTTCGCGGCACGGGTGTGGCTCATCCCGCCGGCGAACGTCGACCCCGAACGCAGGCCGAGGCTCGGCGGCAGAGCCCGGTACGACATCGCGGCGTGAGTGCGCCGTCTCCTCGGGCAGACACCTTCGTCGCGCTCGCCGGTGGACTCAACCCGACGAGGTCGAGGCGGTCTCGATGGATTTCAGTCGGGAGGTGATGGCGGCGAACCCTGCTGACCAGGCCGCGCCCAGCCCCGCGGCAGTGGCGCTGGCAGCAGTGAGCTGGCCACCGGACTCGCCGATGGCGGCGAAGACGAACCAGACCGCGGCCGTACCGATCCCCACGATGGCGATGGCGGAGATCAAGCGCCGGGTCCGACGCAACTGCGTGGCGTGATCGGTGCTCATGCTCCGATCAAACCGGAGCGGACGACGGGCCGCATCCCCCGCGCGGCGGATAGCGACGGCTCGGGCTGGGGCTCGGGCTGGGGCCCGGGCTCAGACGTGGACGTCGGCGGGGGATTCCTCGCCCTCGTGGAAGCTGGGGGTCTTGCCGAACAGCCGTGCGATGCCGAGCACGATCCCGACGATGAGCAGCCCCAGAATGAGACCGGCGATCGCGGAGATGATGGTGTCCACCACCCAGACGACGACCGGGCCGAGGTTGTGGAGCGCGTGCTCCACGCCGTGCAGCACGTCGACCGGGAAGTGCCAGCCGACCTCGCCCAGATTCACGAGCACGAGGTGACCTCCGACCCAGAGCATCGCTACGGTGCCGAGGATGCTGATGAAGCGGAACACCGCGGGCATCGAGCGCACGATCCTGGTGCCGGTGTGACGCACGCGCTGCACCGAATTCTTCGCCATCTTCAGGCCGATGTCGTCGATCTTCACGAGCAGCGCGACAGCGCCGTAGACGACGCCCGTCATCAGGAGGGCGATCACGGCGAGGATCGCCAGCGTCGCCCAGATGTCGAGACCCTTCTCGAGGCTCGCCAGCGAGATGAGCATGATCTCGGTCGAGAGGATCAGGTCGGTGCGCACGGCACCCAGGACGAGCTTCTTCTCGTCACGCGCACCCTCATCGGCATGGCCGTGCTGCACGCCGAACCACTCCAGCACCTTCTCCGCTCCCTCGAAGCAGAGGTACGCCCCGCCGAGGATCAGCAGATACGGCAGCACCCACGGCGCGAATGCGGTGAGCAGGAGCGCCGCCGGGATGATGATCAGGAACTTGTTCGCCAGCGAACCGAGCGCGATCTTGCCGACGACGGGCAGCTCGCGTGCGGGCGTGATGCCCTGCACATACTGCGGGGTGACCGCGGCGTCGTCGATCACGACACCCGCCGCCTTGGCCGAGGCCTTCATCGCGGCGCTCAGGATGTCGTCGACGACGGCGAGCAGTCCAACGGACATGGGCGGTTCCCCTCGAAAGGTGTGCGGTGCGGAGGTAACTCTATCGAGTCGGAGGGGCTCCTCCCGGCAGCAGGGCTCAGCCTCGTGAATCCTCCGCCGCGCTCGCGAGCACGCGCTGCAGCGGCTTGTAGTGCTCGACAACAGCTCGCCGGTAGCGCTCGACATCGCCGGAGCGCGCCGCCTCGAGCATGTCGCCGTGCGCCTTCGCCGTCTTGTGGATGTCATCGGGCTGCGGGATTCCCAGCTGGGGCAGCACAGCCGTGTGCACATCCCAGAAGGCGCCGACCAGCTGGCCGACCAGGCGGTTGCCGATCGCGCCGAAGAGGCGTGTGTGAAACGCCCGGTCCTCCTCGAGGAAGTGCTCGCCGCGCTCGGCCTTGTCGACCATGTCGGCCACGAGGGCATCGAGCTCGG
Source organism: Microbacterium sp. NPDC058269 (assembly GCF_042881445.1). NCBI lineage: Bacteria > Bacillati > Actinomycetota > Actinomycetes > Micrococcales > Microbacteriaceae > Microbacterium > Microbacterium sp. NPDC058269. The sequence goes on along the minus strand of NZ_JBHVXT010000001.1, from coordinate 1,211,485 downwards.
GGTCGGGATCCTCCTGGGCGGCTTCGACCACGCGCTCGGCCATCGACAGATCCAGTGCCAGGCGCACCTCCACGACTTCGCGCAGCGCCTGCAGGGATCCCTCGGGAGACAGCACACCGCGGAACACGAGGGCTTCGACCATCGGATCCAGCGACATCGGCCCCACGTACGTGCCATGGCCGTGTCGCACATCGACGATGTCGAGGGTCGAGAGGGTTCGGATCGCCTCGCGCACGGAGGATCGCGAGACGTCGAGCTCGTCACAGAGCTCGGTCTCGGTCGGCAGCGGGTCGCCCGGCGTGAGTCCGCGGGTCAGGATGAGCTGCTTGATCTGATCCGCCGTGGTCGAGCGCCGCATGCGTGACGCCCTACTCGTGGTGGACTTCATGGGGCTCCCTCTCGTGCCTGGCAGAAACGTTCCGATCATCTCACTCTTGTGATCTGATCGAACCTGTGTTTAGAGTACATCAGACATCAGATGTCCTCAAGATGTCCCCCCACCACCCTGGAGCACACATGAACCGACACATCACCCGCCGCCGCGCGGGTCGATTCGCGATGGCGGTCGCCGGCACAGTCGCCGCGTCCATCGCCCTCGCCGGCTGCGGCGCGGGCAGCACCAGCACCCCCGACGAGAGCGCGGCCGCGAGCGAGATCGACCCCGACGGCATCATCGAGGCGGGCATCTCGTACACGCTGAACGGCAGCTTCGACCCGATGGTCGCGTCCGGCGCCGTCACGGTCTCGGCGAACTGGCACATCTTCGAGGGACTGGTCGACCTCGATCCCGTCACCCAGAAGGCGGCCCCCGCGCTCGCGGCCGACCTGCCGACGAAGATCGACGACACGACCTACGAGCTCGACCTCCGCGACGGCGCGACCTTCCAGAACGGCGACCCGGTCACGGCAGACGACGTCGTCTTCAGCTACGACCGGGTGCTCGACCCGAACAACAACTCGCTCTTCCTGTCGTTCGTCGACTTCATCGACACGGTCACCGCCGTCGACGACGACACGGTGCGGATCACCACGGACTACCCGTTCTCGCTGATCAACGACCGCCTCGGCGTCGTCAAGATCGTGCCGAAGACGGTCGTCGAGGCCGACCCCGAGGGCTTCGCCGCCAACCCGGTCGGCTCCGGCCCGTACTCTCTGGTCTCGGCGGTCCCCGAGGACAAGCTCGTCTTCGAGCGCTACGACGACTACAACGGACCGCGCCCGGCGCTCGCCGCCGGCATGAACTGGAACCTCCTCGCCGACGCATCTGCCCGTGTCACCGCGATGTCGACCGGCACCGTGCAGGCGATCGAGGACGTGCCGTACATCGACGTCGACACCCTCGCCTCCGCTGCCGATGTCGAGAGCGTGCAGTCGTTCGGTCTGCTGTTCATGATGTTCAACACCAAGGCGGCGCCGTTCGACGACGTCCGTGTGCGCCAGGCCCTGCACTACGCCCTCGACATGGACAAGATCATCGGCACCGGCATGCTCGGCAACGCCACGCCGGCGACGTCGTTCCTGCCCGAGACGTACCCGAACTACCACGAGGCATCCACGGTCTACACCTACGACCCCGAGAAGGCGAAGGAGCTGCTCGCGGACGCCGGCGTCTCCGACCTGTCGATCACGCTGCTCACCACCGACACCGGATGGGTCAAGGAGGTCGCTCCGCTGATCAAGGAGTCGCTCGACGCGATCGGCATCGACACCACGCTCGATATCGGGCAGTCCGCCTCGATGTACGAGAAGGTCGACTCCGGTGACTACACGGTCGCCGTCGCCCCCGGGGACCCCTCGGTCTTCGGCGTCGACCCCGACCTGCTCATGAACTGGTGGTACGGCGAGAACGTCTGGACCCAGACGCGCACGAACTGGGCCGACTCCCCCGAGTATGCCGAGCTGCGCACGCTCCTCGACACCGCCGTCCAGCAGGAGGGCGAGGAGCAGCAGAAGACCTGGGATGAGGCGTTCGACCTCCTCTCCGACCAGGCCGTGCTCTACCCGCTGTTCCACCGCAAGCTGCCGACCGCGTGGAGCGGTCAGGAGCTGGTGGGCTTCCAGCCCGTTCCCACCACCGGACTGTCGTTCCTCGACGTCGGCGTGGCTGCGAAGTAGCACCCGACCGAACCCCGACGGGGGTGCACTCACCCGAAGAGTGCACCCCCGCCCCCTCCCACCCGGAAGGAGCGGCACGTGTCCCACACGCTCCGCCTCATCGGCCGGCGACTGTTGCAGCTGCCGCTGATGATCCTCGGCATCACGTTCCTCGTGTTCTTCGTGATGTCGTTCTCTCCCGTAGACCCGGCGCGCACCGCGCTCGGCGAGACGGCGTCACCCGAGGCCCTCGAGGCCTACCGCGAGGACCACGGTCTCAACCTTCCGCTGTTCGTCCGCTATGTGAACTTCCTCTTCGGACTGGTGCAGGGTGATCTCGGCACCTACTCCGCGCGCAGCCTCCCGGTGATCGACGAGGTCGCCCGCGCCTTCCCCGTCACCCTGGCGCTCACCTTCCTCGGACTCATCCTCGCCGTGATCGTGGCCTTCGTGATCGGCGTCCTCGCCGCGGTGTACCGCGACCGCTGGCCCGACCAGGTGATCCGCATCTTCGGCGTCGCCGCGCTCTCCACACCGTCGTTCTGGCTCGCCATCCTGCTCATCCAGGTCTTCACCCTCGGGCTGAACCTGCTCCCCGCCTCGGGGCCGCTCCCCGACTTCTGGACCGATCCCTCCGGGTGGCTCGCCCGCATGACCCTCCCCGCCATCGCGCTCGCCGTGCCGGTGATCGGTCAGCTGTCCCGCGTCGTGCGCACCTCGATGGTCGAGGAACTCGACCGCGACTATGTGCGCACCGCTCTCGGCGCCGGCATTCCACGGGTGATCGTCGTGGGCCGCAACGTTCTGCGCAACGCCCTGATCACCCCGGTCACCGTGCTCGGACTCCGCATCGGCTACCTGCTCGGCGGCGCGGTCGTGATCGAGATCATCTTCGCCATCCCCGGCATGGGAACGCTCATCCTCAACGGCGTCACCAACAACGAACCCAACCTCGTGCAGGGCGTGACGCTCGCCGTGGCGCTCGCCTTCGTCGTGATCAACATCATCGTCGACCTCCTGTACGTGCTCATCAATCCTCGAATCCGGGCGGTGTGACATGCGACGCAAACTCACGGAACGGCTCTCCGTCCCCGGCCTCCGCTGGGGTCCGCTCTCTCTCGGATCGATCATCTGCATCGGCGTGCTGGCGATCATCGGCCTGGCCGCGATCTTCGCGCCGCTCATCGCCCCGTTCGACCCGCTGGCCTCCGGAACGCCGGTGCAGCCGCCGAGCGCGGAGCACTGGTTCGGCACCGACCGTCAGGGCCGCGACATCTTCTCGCGCCTCGTCTACGGCGCCCGCTATTCGCTGGTGATCGGCATCGGCGCGACGCTCGTCGCCCTGTTGGCGGCCTGCGTGCTCGGGACCATCGCGGCCACCGCCCCGAAGTGGATCTCCGAGACGCTCATGCGCATCATGGACGTCGTGATGTCGTTCCCCGGCATCGCGCTCGCCGCCGTCTTCGTGGCGGTGTTCGGCAAGTCGCTCCCCGTGCTCGTACTCACGATCGCGTTCCTCTACGTGCCGCAGCTCACCCGAATCGTCCGCGCCAACATCCTCGACCAGTACGGGGAGGACTACGTCTCCGCCGTGCGCGTGATGGGTGCGGGAACCCCGCGCATCATCGTCCGGCATGTGGCGCGCAACGCGATGGCCCCCGTGCTGGTGTTCGCGACCGTGCTCGTCGCCGACGCGATCGTGTTCGAGGCCTCGCTCTCGTTCCTGCAGGCCGGGGTCCCCGACCCCGAGCCGTCCTGGGGCAACGTCATCGCCGCCGGCCGCAACCTGCTCATGAGCGGTGCGTGGTGGGCGACCTTCTTCCCCGGCATCCTCATCATGCTCACCGTGCTATGCCTCAACATCCTCTCCGAGGGGATGACCGACGCGATGGTGTCGCCGCGAGCGCGCAAGATCACCGCCGACGCCGCCAACACCGAGGAGTCCACGCACGAGCTCGAGGTCGCCGCGATCCCGGACGACACCCATGCGATCCCCACCGTCGACACGGCGGTGAACCTCTCGGTGCCGAGCGGGGTGCCCGACACCCTGGTGCCGCGCGCCGAAGCCGTCCCCCTCGCCGAGCGGCTCGCCGAGCTGCGTGCGCGCGAGCTCTCTCGGAGCGACCGTCTCGTGTACACGGGCGACGAGAAGCCGCTGCTCGACGTGCAGGACCTGTGCATCTCGTTCCCGCGGCACGGTGATGTCGACGTGGTCGATCACGTCAGCTTCACGGTGCGTCCCGGCGAGACCATGTCACTGGTGGGGGAGTCGGGCTGCGGCAAGTCGATCACCTCGCTCGCGATCATGGGCCTGCTCGACCCGAAGGCCGACATCCGCGGGCGCATCCTCTTCGACGGAGACGACCTGCTGCAGATGCCCCCGAAGGAGCGCAATGCGCTGCGCGGCCACGACATCGCGATGGTCTACCAGGATGCGTTGAGCTCCCTCAACCCGGCGATGCTCATCCGCTCCCAGATGAAGCAGCTCACCTCGCGCGGCGGCACACGCTCGGCCAGAGAGCTGCTGGAGCTGGTGGGACTCGACCCCGATCGCACGCTCGCCTCGTATCCGCACGAGCTCTCGGGTGGGCAGCGGCAGCGCGTGCTCATCGCGATGGCTCTGACTCGCGACCCTCGACTGGTGATCGCCGACGAGCCGACCACGGCACTCGACGTCACGGTGCAGGCGCAGGTCGTGGAGCTGCTCATGCGTCTTCAGAAGGAGCTCGGTTTCGCGCTTCTGTTCGTCTCCCACGATCTCGCGCTGGTCGCCGAGCTCACCCACCGCATCACGGTGATGTACGCGGGGCAGGTGGTGGAGCAGGGCACGACCCGAGAGGTGCTCACCCAGCCCGTGCACGAGTACACGCAGGGACTCCTCGGGGCCGTGCTCTCGATCGAGGCCGGATCCGATCGGCTGCATCAGGTCTCGGGAGTCGTGCCGTCGCCACGGGACTTCCCGGCAGGCGACCGCTTCGCACCGCGCTCCAGCGACCCCGTGCGGTACGCGGGTGTTCCCCCGGTGCGGCGACACATCGAAGGCACCGAGCACTACTACTCCGCGCATCCCGACGATGCGCCCGTCGAGGCGATCGGAGCAGGACGATGAGCGAACCCGTCATCGAGCTGAAGGACGTGCGCGTCCGCTACAAGACGCGTGCCTCCTCTCTCTTCCGGCCCGAGTACGTCGATGCGCTCGCAGGCGTCTCGCTCACCGTGAAGCGTGGGCAGACGCTCGGCATCGTCGGCGAGTCCGGCTCGGGCAAGTCGACATCGGCCAAAGTGCTCATCGGCCTCGAGAAGCCCACCAGTGGGCAGGTCGTGTTCGGGGGCGAGCCGGTGCGATCGTTCACGCCCGCCGTACGCAAGCGGCTCGGCCGCATCCTCTCCGTCGTGTTCCAAGATCCGGCGACCGCCCTGAACGCGCGGATGACGGTGCGCGACGCGCTGCTCGACCCGCTGCAGGTGCACCGCCTCGGCAACCCGTCGACCCGGAGTCGCAAGGTGCGCGACCTGATCGGTCTCGTCGGACTGCCGGCATCGGCCCTCGACGCCCTGCCCAGCCAGCTCTCGGGTGGTCAGCGCCAGCGCGTGGCGATCGCCAGGGCACTCGTGCTCGACCCGCAGGTGATCGTCGCCGACGAGCCCACCTCGGCGCTCGACGTGTCGGTGCGCGCGCAGATCCTCAACCTGCTGACCGACCTGAAGGATCAGCTCGGGCTCGGCATGGTCTTCATCTCCCACGACATCCAGACCGTCCGCTACCTCTCCGACGAGATCGCCGTGATGAACAAGGGACGAGTCGTCGAATTCGGCGATGCGGCCCGCGTGTTCGAGGCGCCCTCCGACGACTACACCAGAACGCTGCTGGGCGCTGCGCCCTCGCTGCTCGAACCCCACCACTGAAACGACCGGAACACACATGTCTGCTGCCTCCTCCGCCTCCGCCCCCGTCTTCGCGGGCGTCGTCCCGCCCGTCGCCACCCCGCTGCTGGAGGACGGGTCGATCGATCACCCCTCGCTTTCCCGCCTGGTCGACCGTCTGGTCGCCGAGGGCGTGTCGGGGCTGTTCGCCCTCGGCTCCACCGGCGAGACCGCGTACTTCACCGACGACCAGCGTGTCGAGCTGCTCCGCACGATCGTCAGCGCGAACGCCGGTCGGGTGCCGGTCATCGCCGGTGCGATCGAGCTCACGGCGCCACGCATCATCGAGACCGCCCGCCGTCTGGTCGATGCCGGCGCGCAGGCGATCGTCACGACGGCTCCGCTCTACACCCTGAACTCCGCCGCCGAGGTCGCCGACCACTTCCGCACGATCGCGGCGGCCATCGAGGCGCCGCTGTGGGCCTACGACGTGCCGGTTCGCGTGCACTCCAAGCTCGGCATCGACCTGCTCGTGCAACTCGGCGCCGAGGGCGTCATCCACGGCGTGAAGGACTCGTCGGGCGACGACGTCTCGTTCCGCCGCCTGATCGCGGCCAATGATGCGGCGGGTCGTCCGCTGCAGCTTCTCACCGGCCACGAGGTCGTCGTCGACGCCATGGCGCTCGCCGGTGCCGACGGTGTGGTGCCCGGGCTCGCGAACGTGGAGGCCGCGGGATACGTCCGCCTCTGGGACGCCGCGAAGAGCGGGGACTGGGTGACGGCTCGGGCCGAGCAGGAGCGGATCAACCGCCTGTTCGACATCGTGTTCCAGCCGAAGGGGCTGTCGGGCGATGCGACCGGAGTCGGAGCATTCAAGGCGGCGATGCACGCGCGCGGCATCATCGACCATGCCACGATGGCGAACACCGTGCAGGCGCTCGATGCCGACGCGGTCGCCGGGATCCGTGACATCCTCGACGAGCTGCACCTGCTCCCGGTCGCCGTGGCCTGATGCGTGAGGTCGTCCTCGCCGTCGACATCGGCGGCACCAAGACGGCCGCAGCGCTCGCCGACCGCGACGACACGCTGCTGCGCACCGAGGTGTCGGCGACTCCCGCGGCGGAGGGCCCGTCGGCCGTCGTGGCCACCGTCGTCGCGCTCGCCGAGCGCCTGCTCGCCGATACCGGGCAGCGTCTGTCGGGCGTCGGCATCGGCACGGCGGGAGTCGTCAACGCTCGAAGCGGCACGATCGTCTCCGCCACCGACACCTTCGCCGACTGGCCCGGCACGCCGTTGGCCGCGCTCGTGCGCACGGGTCTCGGCGCGCACCTGATCCCGGATGCCCTCGTGGAGGTGCAGAACGACGTCGACGCGCACGCGGCGGGGGAATACCGGCACGGCGCTGCGTACGGCTCGGCGAGTGCACTCGTCGTCGCGGTCGGTACCGGGGTGGGCGCCGGGGTCATCCTCGACGGCAGGGCGGTGCGTGGGGCACATCATGTCGCGGGTGAGATCGCCCATCTGCCGGTGCCGGGGGCCGCGCACCTGCGCTGCCCGTGCGGGCGCTTCGGCCACCTCGAGGCCATCGGGTCCGGCATCGGGCTGCACCGGCACTTCCTGTCTCTCGGGGGAGACTCCGGCATCGTCGATGCGCGGGGGGTCGCGGCGACGGCGGTCGCCGGAGACCCCATCGCCCGACGCGCCCTCGACGAGTCGGCCGCCGCCGTGGGGCGGGCCCTCGCCGGCGCGGCGACGCTGCTCGATCCCGAGCGCATCGTGATCACCGGCGGCGTTCCGAACATCGGCGACGGCTGGTGGCTTCCGATGCGTGCGGCCTTCCGCGCCGAGGCGATCGACGCGCTCCAGAGCACACCCATCCTGCCGGGCACGCTCGGCGACGACGCCCCGCTGCGCGGAGCAGCGGCATCAGCTTGGAGGAAGCCATGAGATTCACCGACACTCTCGAGCGGCTGAGGGGCGGTCTGATCGTCTCGTGCCAGGCCTACCCGGGTGAGGCCATGCGCGACCCGCGCACGATGGCGCAGGTCGCCGCGGCCGCCCTGGTCGGAGGAGCGGCGGGCGTCCGCGTGCAGGGGATCGACGACATCCGCGCGACGGCCGACCTCCCCGTGCCGGTCGTGGGGCTGTGGAAGGACGGTGACGCCGAGGTGTTCATCACTCCGACCCTCGGTCACGCGAAGGCCGTGGCCGATGCGGGGGCGGACATCGTCGCGCTCGACGGGACGCGGCGCCCACGGCCGGATGGGCTGACGCTCGCGGAGACGATCGAGGGTCTTCGTGCGCACACCGATGCGCTGATCATGGCCGACTGCGGCTCGCTCGACGATGCCATCGCCGCCGAGGCCGCCGGTGCCGACATCCTCGGCACCACGCTGTCGGGGTACACAGGCGAGCGCCCGAAGACTCCCAGCCCCGACCGGGAGCTCATCGAGCTGATCACCGCGGACTGCCGGCGCCCGATCGTCGCGGAGGGGCGCATCCACACTCCGGCGCAGGCCGCGGCTGCGATCCGCGCCGGTGCGTTCGCGGTGTGCGTCGGCACCGCCATCACGCACCCGTCGACGATCACGACGTGGTTCGCTGGAGCAGTCGCGGGAGCCCGCTCATGACCGCTCCAATCCTCGTCAGCGCCTATCCCGCCTCCCCGGCGCACACGCGCTGGTTCCCCGAGCTGGAAGGGGAACTGCTGCCCGCGCTGTGTGCGCTCCCCGGGGTCGCCGGACTCGAAGTGCCGTGGATGGGCGGGCTCCATCCGCACGATGAGGCCTGGTTCCTCGCGAACGTTCCGGCCGTGCCGCTCGCGGTGACCGCCATCCCATTCGTCATGGGGCGCGTGGGCGCCGACCCTCGGTACGGCCTCGCGTCGACCGATGAAGAGGGTCGGACGGCGGCCGTCGCCGACCTGCGCCGCGTCGCCGTCGACGTCGCCCGCATCGAGCGCGAGAGCGCCGCATCCGTCGCCGTGGTGACGCTGCACACGGCACCCCGCGCGACCGGAGCCGTGGAGCCGCTCGTGAGATCCCTCCGCGAGATCGCCGCGCTCGACTGGTCGGGTGCGCACCTGGTCGTGGAGCACTGTGACGCCTTCCATCCCGGCCGGGCCCCCGAGAAGGGATTCCTCACGCTCGACGATGAGATCGCCGCGATCCGCGCGGCGGGAGTGCCGATCGGGCTGTGGCTCAACTGGGGCCGCTCCGCGATCGAGCTGCGCGATGCGGATGCCGTGACCGCGCAGATCGCCGAGGCCGCGGCTTCCGGGCTCCTCGTCGGTCTGACATTCTCGGGCGCCGCCGCCGCGCAGAGCCCCTACGGTCCCCCGTGGGCAGACGCGCATCTGCCGATCGCCTCGACCCACCCCGAGTCCGGTTCGCTCCTCGATGACGCGCATGTGGCGGCCGCGCTCGCCGCTGCCGGTGACGTCGAGTGGTTGGGGTTGAAGACGGCCCGGCGTCCCGACGACATCACCGCCGCCGATGCGCTGCGCACGGTCACGCGGAACCTCGAGGTGGTGCGCGCCGCAGGCTGAGCGGAGGACGGGCGGTGTGCCGTCGGCGACGCTTCGTCGACGGGACACCGTGCGTGTCCGCGGTCGGGCGACCGTCTCCAGCTCAGCCGGAATCGGCTCTTGTCCAGCGGATGACGCCTCGCTAGAGTGACTTGAAATCAGACATCAGACGTCAGATTTCCGCACGAACAGAAAGGTCTGTCCATGCACGCTCCCGCCTCATCCGCCTCTCGGAGTCGCCGTCGGCACTGGCTGCGATCCGGCACGATCGGAGCGCTGGTCCTCGCGCTCAGCCTTCCCGCCGCCGCGGCCTCCGCTTCCGCGGCACCCGGCTACCTGACCGACCCGAACGCCGACCCCGGCGACTATCTCGAGCAGAACATCGGGGCCGACCGCACCGCTGCGAACTACTTCTACCGCATCCCCGCGCTCGCCCACCTCGGCGACGGCGTCGTCATCGCGGCGTGGGACGCCCGCCCGGGGAGCGCGACAGACGCCCCCAATCCGAATTCGATCACCCAGCGCCGCTCGACGGACAACGGTCGCACCTGGGGCCCGCTGCAGATCATCGCCGCAGGGAAGGCGGGGAGCGGCCAGTACGGCTACTCCGACCCGAGCTACGTCGTCGACCGCGAGAGCGGTCGTGTCTTCGCGTTCTTCGTCTACTCCAAGGATCAGGGATTCCAGGGGAGCGCCTACGGAGACGACGACGCGAACCGGCAGGTCCTGAGCGCGGCCGTGATCCACTCGGACGACGGGGGCGTGACCTGGAGCGCACCGCGGCTGATCACCGACGTCGCGAAGACATCGAACGGCACGACCAGCGGCGGCGTGTACACCCCTGTCGCGGGGGACGTGAAGGGAGCGTTCGCCACCTCGGGCGAGGGGATCCAACTGCGGTACGGAGCGCACGCCGGACGACTTCTCCAGCAGTACGCCGGCACAGTACGGCAGGCCGACGGATCGACGGCGTTCCAGGCGTATTCGGTGTATTCCGATGACGGCGGAGAGACCTGGGAGCGCGGCGAGTACGTCGGCACCGGGATGGACGAGAACAAGGTCGTCGAGCTCTCCGACGGGCGCGTCATGCTCAACTCGCGCGACAGCTCCAACGGGCGCCTGCGCAAGGTCGCGATCTCCACCGACGGCGGTCACAGCTACGGCCCGGTCACCCGCGACGCCGAGCTGCCGGATCCCACGAACAATGCCTCGATCACCCGCCTGCACCCGGACGCCGCGGAGGGAAGCGTCGACGCGAAGAAGCTCGTCTTCACCAATGCCAACAACGGCGCCAACGGCGACCGCGTGAACGGGTCGGTGCGGCTCTCCTGCGACGACGGCGAGACCTGGCCGGGGCTGCGCTCGCTCGAGACGGGAACCTTCGCCTATTCGAGTGCGACGGCGATCGACGACGGCAGGGTGGGCGTCCTGTGGGAGGCGGGCTCCACCAACACGATGCAGTTCTCGTCGTTCGATGAGGCGTGGATGAATGCGGTGTGCGCGCCGCTGTCGGTGCCCCAGACGACCCTCACTCCGGGAGCGGCCACCACCGTTCCGGTCACGGTCACGAACCAGGAGGCGTCGGCGCTCAGCGGGGCGGTCACCTTCCACACCACGGCCGGGTGGAGCGCGACCACCGCACAGGTCTCCGGTCTCGCACCGGGCGCGAGCATCACCGTGAACGTGCAGGTCACCGCCCCGCAGGGGACCGCCGGACCGCAGCGACTCCAGGCCGCATTCACCGCCGCCGACGGTCGCCTGAGCCAGACGACAGCGACGCTCACCCTCCCGCAGTCGTCGGTGCTCGGGGCGACCCTCACCGCGACGAACACCTCGGCCGCGCGAAACGTCACGACGAACCCGTACACCGCGGGGGAGCAGCTGAGCTTCCGGGTGCGGGTCGTGAGCACGGCGGGCGTCGTCACGGTCGTGACTCCGGCGACGAACACCTTCACCGCGGGCTTCGCTCCCACCGCGTGCCGATGGATGAACCTTCCGGCGTACGACGCCTACAACTGCAGCACCCCGCGGCGCACGCTCACGCAGGCCGACATCGACCGCGGCTGGTACACCCCGGAGTTCTCCTTCACCGTGGCCCCGGCCGACGGCTCTGCCCCCGCGGTCACCGTGACCCACGTGGGCGCTCCCGTGGCGCTACGCGGCTGACGCCCGTCGCCCCTCCGACGGGCGGCCCGAAAACTCACAGCCCGCTCCCAGGGCTGCGGGACCAAATCGGGCCGCTCGTCGGTTCTCCTTCTATGACGGCGCAGCCAGCGACGTCGGACAAGGAGTCAGATCATGTCGAACGACTACGGCAAGACCCCCGAGGCCGTCAGCGGCCTCACCCCCCTGCAGTACGAGGTGACGCAACAGGATGCGACCGAGCCGCCGTTCCGCAACGCGTACTGGGACAATCACGACGACGGCATCTACGTCGACGTCGTCTCGGGAGAGCCCCTGTTCTCGTCGACCGACAAGTTCGACAGCGGCACCGGATGGCCGAGCTTCACGAAGCCCATCGACGCGCACGCGGTGACCACTCGCACCGACCGGACGCTCTGGATGAAGCGCACCGAAGCGCGCTCCGCGAACGCCGACAGCCACCTGGGACACGTCTTCGACGACGGACCCCGGGCCGAGGGCGGACTGCGTTACTGCATGAACTCGGCGGCCCTCCGCTTCATCCCGGCCGGCAGTCTGGAAGAAGAGGGGTACGGTCGCTACAGCGCCCTCTTCGCACACCCCACCACCGATACCCCCGAAACTTCCGACACCGCTGAGGAGCAGTCATGACCGATTCCGGAAACATCACCCGCACCCCCGGCACCGAGACGGCCGTGCTCGCCGGCGGCTGTTTCTGGGGCATGGAAGACCTGATCCGCCGCCAGCCCGGAGTGCTCGACACCCGCGTCGGGTACACCGGCGGCTCGAACGACCATGCGACCTACCGCAACCACCCGGGCCACGCCGAGGCCGTGGAGATCGTGTTCGACCCGACGAAGACGACCTACCGCGACATCCTCGCGTTCTTCTTCCAGATCCATGACCCGTCGACGCGGGACCGCCAGGGCAACGACATCGGGTCCAGCTATCGCTCCGCGATCTTCCCGCTCTCCCCGGAGCAGGAGACCGTGGCGCGCGACACGATCGCCGACGTCGACGCCTCCGGCCTGTGGCCCGCGAAGGCCGTCACCACGATCGAGCCGGCCGGCCCGTTCTGGCGGGCCGAGGAAGAGCACCAGGACTACCTGATCAAGTACCCCAACGGCTACACCTGCCACTTCCCGCGTGCGGGTTGGGTGCTGCCGAAGCGCGACGAAGCCGCCGCCGTCTGACGCGGATCCCGAGCGTGGCCCGGTCGTCTCTCGACCGGGCCACGCTTCTGTCTGCTGCGCCTCCTCGGCGGGCTACGCCTCCGCGAGGAAGGACACGGCCGCGTCCTTGAAGTCGCGCGAGCCCGGGGCGTTGAAGTGGTTGCGGTTCGGGATCTCGAAGAACCGTCCGTCCGGGGCGGCTGCGGCCAGCGCCCGGGAGCCCTCGATGATCGCGTCCTTCGATCCGGTGGCGAAGAGGATCGGTCGCGTCGGCGCATCCGAGGGGTCGGGGTCGATCATGCCCGACGCCCGCATGCCCTCCGCGAGCGCGACCAGCGCCTGCAGGTCGTTGCCCGGCACCCGCTCGGTCAGCGCGATGTAGTTCTGCGTCGTCTGATCGGCCACCGGTGTGCCGTCGGCGATGTACGCCCGCACCTGGTCGAGATCCAGACGTGCCAACGGAATGCCGTCAGGCACCCCGCCCAGCACTGCCCGTCCGATGCGGTGCGGCAGCTCGCGCACGACCTCCCAGCCCACGCGTGCGCCGAGGGAGTAGCCGACGTAGAAGGCGTCGTCGACGAGGTACGTGTCCATCACGGTCTCGACATCCGTCACGAGCGTCCGGATGCGGTAGCCGTCGGGGTCGTGCGGCTTCTCGCTGAGGCCGTGCCCGCGCTGGTCCAGCGCCAGCACGCGATAGCCCGCACGCGTGAGCTCGCGCACCCAGCCGGTGAGCACCCAGTTGTCGCGCGCGTTCGAGGCGAAGCCGTGAACGATCACGACGACCGGGGCGTCGAGTTCCCCCCAGGTGTAGGTCGCCAGTCGGGTGCCGTCGGCGGCGTACACCTGCTGGGGCTCGGGCATACTGGTCAGGTCGGAGAGAGGGACAGCCACCCCTCCATCTTGGCCCTGTTCTCGCGTCTGCGGCTCGGCGCCGTCCCCGCCCTTCGGCTCAGAGCACGACGAGGAAGCCGAGCACCGCGCTCGCGACGCCCAGCACGGCGAGCACGAGTGCGGGGGCGGCGGACTCCTTGCGGCGCACGTGCACGACGACCGCGCCGATCATGATGATCGCGATCCCGGTGCCGGCGAGGGCGGCGAGGAGCGGGGCGATGCCGGTGGCGAGGGGCAGGATGAGCCCGACTGCGCCGATCACCTCGAGGGCCGCGATGGCCTTGATCGTCCCGGCGGAGAAGTCCTCCGTCCATGCCATGCCGCGTTCGGCGAGCGTCGCCTTCGGCGTGACGAGCTTCATGAAGCCGCCGCCGAGCATGGCGAGGGCGAGCAGCCCGTTGACGATCCAGAGTGCGATGAGCATTCGAGGTTCCATTCTGTGTGTTTGTTACGATCGGTAACCGACCGAACATCAACAATGGAGGATGCGGATGGCGACTGCAAAAGGCACACCGATGTCACTGACGCACATCGATGAGTCCGCGCTCGCCGGATTCCCCGGCTACGAGAGCTCCTGTTCGATCGATGAAGACGCCGGTCGGGCCATCCGTGAGGTGCTCGACCGCGTCGGCGACAAGTGGTCGCTGCTGGTCATCGCGACCCTGCGTCGCGACCGTCTGCGATTCAGCGAGCTGCTCCGGCACATCCCGGGCATCTCGCAGCGGATGCTCACCCTCACGCTGCGCCAGCTCGAACGCGACGGGCTGATCAGCCGCACCGCTTACGCCGAGGTGCCGCCGCGGGTCGAGTACGAGCTCACCGCGCGCGGCGGGACTCTCATCCCGATCGCGAAGACCATCGGCGACTGGGCCCTCGCGAATCATCCCGCCATCGAGGAGTCCCGCGCGCGGTACGACGCGACGCGCTGAACCCGCCCGATGTCTTCCGGCCCTCGGCGGCGAAGAGCCTGCCGAGCGCTCCCGACGACGAGACCCCCTCCTGTCGCCGGGCGCAGGAGGGGGTCTCGGTGCGAAGACGTGGTCTCAGCCGGTGCGGCCGATCAGACCCGCACGCGCAGAGCGGCGCCGAGCTCGGCGTCGACGTTCGTCCAGTACTGGAAGAAGCGCTCGCGGATGGCGTCGACCGTGATCGAACGACCCTGCCCCGCCAGCGTCTCCAGGAAGCGGGCACGCTGCTCACCGTCGAACACCTCGCGGTAGAGCGTGCCGGGCTGACCGAAGTCGTCGTCCTGGGCATGCAGCGTCGCGGCGGAGCGCTGGATCTCGCCGTCAGCCTCCCAGTTCACCTCCACGCCCTTGGCCGGGTCGGCCTCGGGTCCTCCGGCTGCACCGTACGAGTTCGGCTGGTAGGTGCGGTGCGCGGCGTCGTTGAACTTGTACCGCATCGACCCCTCGTGCTGGTAGTTCCGGGCCTCACTCGCGTGGGGCTGGTTCACCGGCAGCTGGTTGTAGTTCGGGCCGATACGGTGGCGCTGGGCGTCCGGGTAGGCGAAGATGCGTCCCATCAGCATCTTGTCCGGGGAGAGACCCGTGCCCGGCACCTGGTTTCCCGGCGAGAAGGCGGCCTGCTCGATCTGTGCGAAGAAGTTCTCCGGGTTGCGGTTCAGGGTCAGGGTGCCGACCTTGATGCGCGGATAGTCCTTCTTCGAGATCGTCTTGGTGAGGTCGAACGGGTTGAACCGGTAGTCCCCGGCCTCGTCGTACGGCATGATCTGCACGTAGAGGTCCCACTTCGGGAACTCGCCATCGGCGATCGACTGGAACAGGTCGCGTCGGTAGTGGTCGGCATCCGACCCCGCGAGCCGCTCGGCCTCTTCGTTGCTCATCGCTTCGACGCCCTGCTGCGAGATGAAGTGGTACTTCACCCAGAAGACCTCGCCCTCGGCGTTCACCCACGAGTAGGTGTGCGAGCCGTAGCCGTTCATGTGCCGCCAGCTGCGCGGGAGGCCGCGGTCACCCATGAGGTAGGTCACCTGGTGCGCGGTCTCCGGCGACAGCGTCCAGAAGTCCCACTGCATGTCGGGGTCGCGCAGACCCGAGTCGCCCAGACGCTTCTGCGAGTGGATGAAGTCCGGGAACTTGATCGCGTCGCGCAGGAAGAAGGTCGGCGTGTTGTTGCCGACGATGTCGAGGTTGCCCTCTTCCGAGTACATGCGGAGGGAGAATCCGCGCACGTCGCGCCAGGTGTCGGGGGAGCCCTGCTCTCCGGCGACGGAGGAGAAGCGGATGAGCGTCTCGCTCGTCGCACCCTGCTGGAAGACGGCTGCTCGCGTGTAGGCCGACACGTCTTCCGTGACGACGAACTCGCCGAACGCGCCGCCGCCCTTCGCGTGCGGGTTGCGCTCCGGCACCCGCTCGCGGTTGAAGGCCGCGATCTTCTCGACCAGGTAATGGTCGTGCAGGACGGTGGGGCCGTCGGCTCCGACCGTCAGCGAGTGCGTGTCGCTCGCGATCGGGGCTCCGGCCTGCGTGGTGGTGGCAGGTTTCGTCATGGTGTTCTCCTTCTCCGCGCAGGCGCAACGAATACCCCATCCAGGGATGGGTGATCGGCGGACTGCTACTGTGCGGCGTTCTGGCAACTGGGGCAGAGGCCCCAGAAGGTGACTTCGGCTGTCTGGACGGTGAATCCCCCCGTCGAGGACGGGGTGAGACACGGCGCTTCACCGACGACGCAGTCCACGTCGCCGATGGCACCGCAGGAGGTGCAGACGACGTGGTGGTGGTTGTCGTTGATGCGCCGCTCGTAGAGCGCCGCGGAGCCTGCCGGTTCGATCCGGCGGATGAGACCCGCCGTCGTCAGGTCCGCGAGGATGTTGTGCACCGACTGGATCGACGTGGTCGGCAGCACTTCGGACACGGCGCGGTAGAGCCGCTCCGCATCTGTATGGGCCATGGAGTCGAGAGCCTCGAGAACGGCGACGCGGCCCGCGGTCGCCCGAAGCCCGGCAACGCGAAGCGCCGAGTCGAGTTCTGTCTCCATGTCCCGAGCATACCTCGTTTTTTGAATTACTCAAAAGAGGGCATACCGGCATGCTGCGCGGGGAGGATACCGGGATGCTGTCGGGGCGCGACAGGCGGGTCTCGCAAGGATCAGCGAGGTCGGAGCCTAAAAAAGAACCTTGGGTCCAGGGATTTCCTCGGATACTGTAAGCCAAGTCTCAGCTTTCGATCGCGGCTGAGAGAACCGGAGGGCGATCCATGCGGAACTCAGCCACAACTCTTGGTCGTGCACGACGTGACCGCCGCGCACCCTGGGCGGTCGCGGCACTGCTCACGCTCGTGCTCACGGCCCTGGTCGTTCCCGCCTCGCCGGCGACGGCGGCCCCCGGAGATGCCGCCCAGCTCTATCTCGGACCGTCCACAGAGGCGGCGACCGTCGGATCCGACAAGGATCTCACCGCGCCGACGGAGTGTCCGTCGAACTCGGTGCTCACCGGTGTGCAGACCGAGAACCGCCAGCAGACCAGCCCGGTCAGCCCCAACGCGAACTCGATCCTGGTGCGATTCAGCATCCAGTGCTCGACGATCACCGTGAGCAATGCCGGGATCGTCACCGGCACCGTGAATCCGACCTGGATCACCGGTCCCACCTGGGATCAGAGCCGCGGCAACGTGCAGACCGGCACCTGCCCCGCCAACACCTTCGTGCACCGCATCACCGGCACCACCTTCGTCGGCGACAACGGCAGCCGCTGGCCGTCGTCCGTGCAGATCACCTGCCGCCCCATGACCCTCGCGCCGGCGGGTGCTCTGCGCGTCGACCTCGCCGCGACTCCGACGGTCATCACGATCGGCGAGAACCTCAACACGAACGGCGGGCTGGACACGCCGACACCGCGGTGCGGTCCGGCCGGCACCACCGGAACCAGCGACATCCTCGTGCGCGGCTACCGCGCGCAGGGCGGTGGCGAAGGGATCGACGGGTTCAACCCCTCCTGCGCCACCATCCCCGACGATTTCGGAGATGCCCCGGCCGGCTACGGCTCGGTGTCGCACGAGCTGAACGCGGCGACCTATCTCGGATGGTCGGCAGACCCCGAGGCGGCGATGCAGTACAGCGCCAACGCGACGGGCGACAACCAGGTCGGCGGCACCGCGCCGAACCAGTTCATCAACGACGAGAACGGCGTCGCGACCCTCGGGCCGATCACAGCGGGGATCACCGACAGCTACTCCGTCTCGGTCCTCGTCTCGAACAAAGTGGAAGGTGCGGCCGCGACGCTCGTCGGCTGGGTCGACTTCAACCGCAACGGCGTCTTCGACGCGAACGAAGGCGTGTCGACGGTCGTGCCGGCGGGGACTCCCGACGGCTCCTCCGTGACGCTCACCTGGCCGGGCATCATCGCCCAGACGGTGGCAGGGCCGACCTTCGCGCGGTTCCGGATCGCCAACGACACCGGCTTGACCACCTCCACGCCCACCGGCGCGGGTGGTCCGGGTGAGGTGGAGGACTATGCCCTCACCATCGCCGCAGCGACTCCGGGGATATCACTCTTCAAGTCGGCGAGCCCCTCGGGGCCGGACGACTTCACCGTCGGACAGGTCATCGACTACACGTTCGTGGTGACGAACACGGGTGATGTGCCCCTCACCGACATCAGCGTCGACGAGACCGCCTTCACCGGGTCCGGGACGATGTCGACCCCGGTCTGCCCGACGACGCCCCTGGCGCCGGGGGCGCAGGCGACCTGCACGGCGAGCTACACCCTGACCCAGGCCGACATCGACAGCGGATCGCTCTCGAACACCGCGACCGCGACCGGTGTCCCCCCGGGCATCCTCGTGCCGCCCGTCTCCCCGCCCTCGACCGTGAACGTGCCGGCGACCGCCACAGCGGCCCTCACGCTCGTCAAGAGCGCCGACACGGCGGAGATCACGGCGGCAGGCCAGCCGATCGCCTACTCCTTCGTCGTCACCAACACCGGCAACGTCACGCTCGCGAACGTCACGGTCGACGAGACGGCCTTCTCCGGGACGGGGACGGCTCCGGTCATCAGCTGCCCGGCGGGCGCTGCCTCGATGATTCCGGGGGCGCAGATCACCTGCACGGCGGCGTACACGACGACCTCCGCCGACTACACCTCCGACTCCCTCGACAACACCGCGACCGCGACGGGCACTCCGCCCTCCGGCACCCCGCCGGTGTCGCCGCCGTCGACCGTCGAGATCCCCGTGGTCTCTTCGCCGGCACTGACCGTGGCGAAGACAGCCGACCTCACGCAGATCACTGCGGCGGGCGAGACGATCAACTACTCGTTCCTGGTGACGAACACCGGCAACGTGACGCTCACCGGTGTGACCGTCACAGAGACGGCGTTCACCGGGACCGGAACACCCCCGGTAGTCACCTGCCCCGCGGGCGCGGCGTCGCTCGCGGCGGGAGCCACGGTCACGTGCACCGCCTCCTACGTCGTCACCCAGGCTGACGTCGACGGCGGGGGAGTGAGCAACACCGCGACGACCACCGGCACCCCGCCGACGGGCCAGCCGCCGGTGTCGCCGCCGTCGACCGTCGTGGTGCCGCCGAACCCCGTGCCGGGGATCACGGTCGTGAAGTCGGCGAGCCCGAACACGCCGGACGCATACCAGGTGGGTCAGGAGATCACCTACTCGTTCGTGGTGACGAACACCGGAAACGTCACCCTCGCGAACGTCACCGTGAACGAGGAGAGCTTCTCCGGGTCGGGCACCCTTTCTCCCGTGGTCTGCCCGGCCGGTGCCGCCTCCCTGGCGCCGAGCGTCCAGATCGTCTGCACGGCGACCTATGTGCTGACGCAGGCCGATGTGAACGCGGGACAGGTGACGAACAGTGCCACGGCGACCGGCACGCCCCCCGGTGTTCTCGTGCCTCCGGTCTCGCCGCCCTCCACGACCGAGGTGCCGATCGTCCCGGCCCCCGGGATCAGCATCGTGAAGTCCGCGACGCCGGCGACCATGACGACCGTGGGGCAGACGCTGGCCTACTCGTTCGTGGTCACGAACACCGGCAACGTCACCCTCACCGACGTGACCGTCGACGAGACGGCGTTCTCCGGATCGGGATCGCTGTCGGTCATCGAGTGCCCGGCCGGTGCGGCCAGCATGCTGCCTGGCCAGATCGTCACCTGCACGGCGGAGTATCAGACGACGCAGGCCGATGTGGATTCGGGACTCCTGACCAACACGGCCACCGCGACGGGAACACCCCCGTCGGGGCAGCCTCCGGTCTCGCCGCCGTCGACGGTCGAGGTTCCCTTCGACGGGACCAACTCCCTCGGGCTCGAGAAGCGCGCGAATCCCGTCGACGTCAACGGCAACGGGGTCATCGATCCCGGTGATCGGATCGAGTGGACGATCATCGTGACGAACACCGGCGCGCAGACGATCAATGACATTGTCGTGACCGATCCCACGGCGGGACCGGTGAGCTGCCCGGCGACGAGTCTCGCCTCCGGAGCGCAGATGACCTGCACGGTGCCTCCGCATACGGTCACCACCGCCGATGTCGGGCGCGGCCAGGTGCGCAACGTGGCCACGGCCACCGGCGTCCCGCCCGGCGGCGACCCCATCGACCCTCCGACGTCGGAGACCACGACGCGGGTGTTCCCGCCGCCGCCGCCCACGTTGGCCGTGACGGGAGGAACGCTGTCCGCCGCACTCCTGGTCGGGGGACTGATGCTCTTCCTCGGCGCCACGCTCCTGCGGCGACGGCGTCTGTCCTGACGACCGGTGGGCGGACGGCTGAGAAGTCATCCGCCCACCCGGCGCGGGGCCGGACGCGGACTCAGACGAAGCGGACGGTCTGCTGGAGCCGCGTGCGCACGTCGAACAGCTCGTTTCCGCCGATCGCCCGCGCCTGCGGAACACCCTGACGCAGCACCATCGCGAGGGCGCTGCGGCGCACGACGACGACCGGAACTCCGCGGCTCGTGCCGAGCGGGGTGACGGCCTGGGCGAGGTCGTCGTCGGGCAGCACGATGATCGCGCCGCCGAAGCGCACACGGGCGGCCTTGGCGATCGTGCGCATACGGCCCAGCGCGGCGGTGACCGGCGCGCGTGTTCCGAGACTCGGGCCGGTGATCTCTCCACGGCGGAAGCCGACCACCCCTCCGAAGTCCTCCGACATCACGCCGTACAGGCCGGACGGGCCGAGCACCACGTGGTCGAGCTTGTCGTCGGCGTCCGCTCCCACGGCGACGTCATGCCACACGGTGAAGCCCATGCCGAGGTCGGAGACCGTGCGGGCCGTGGCCTCCTCCGCCAGGGCATCGGCGAGGAGCCGCCGCAGATCGCGGGGAGCGGCGCGCACGAGTGCGGGATCGTACGGATCGGGAACGTCGACACCGCGGCCGGCCCATTCGCGGATCAATGCGAGGTAGCGCTCGCGACGCCATCCGCCGGGGTGACCGTAGGAGCGGGCGCGCGGACGGGTGTCGGTGCGGGCAGCGGGCGGCCGCCATCCGCTCCACTCGCCGCCGGAGTCGGGAGTCGCCGCTCCCGCCGCTCCCGCCACGCCGGCGCGGCGGTCGTAGGCGGCACGGCTCTCGACGGTGCCGACCAGCTCCCAGGCGCGCTGCACCTGGATGAAGATCGCCGCGTCACCGCCGGTGTCCGGATGCGTCTGGCGCAGCCGCAGGCGGTAGGCGCGTCGCAGTTCGCCGTCATCGACGGCGGGGTCGACCCCGAGGACCTCGTAGGCCGAGGCCGAGAGCGGACTGTCGAACATCGCTCTCCCTCCGCGACCGCGGCATCCAGGATATCCGTCGCTGGTTGTGGGTTGGCTCTGGTGATCCGCTTTCGAATCGCGCAACTGGTCGCATTTCGACCGGAAAAGCGACCACGTGCGCGATTCGAAAGCCGGACCCGGGTCACTCCGGCACGTCGACGATGCGTTCGATGCCGAGGATCGGGACGACCGAACCGGCGGATGCGGCTGCCAGGTCGTCGGCGAGGCGAGGAAGCTCCGACTCCGGGGCCCACAGCTCGAGGGTGGCCATCGCCGCGTATGTCGGGTCGCCGAGTGTCGCGCCGTGAGGGGCCGCCCACTCGCGCAGGAGATTGTCGTAGCGACCGGCCTCCGCGTGCGGCACCTCGAGCGTGACCTGTCGGAGCGCCGCCCGCCGCACGAGGGCTGCCCGATCGAGGGCCTCGGACACGGCGGAGGAGTAGGCGCGCACGAGGCCGCCCGCCCCGAGCTTCACGCCGCCGAAGTAGCGGGTCACCACCGCGACCACGTCGGTCAGCTCCCTCCGACGCAGCACTTCGAGCATCGGGATGCCCGCGGTGCCGGAGGGTTCACCGTCATCCGACGACCGGGCCTGATCGCCGAGCAGACCGGTCACCATCGCGGTGCAGTTGTGGTTGGCGTCCCAGGCCCGCTTGCGGATGCCGGCGATCACGGCCTCGGCCTGCTCGACCGAGGAGACGGGCTCGATGCGGGTGAGGAAGCGCGATTTGCGGATGACGGTCTCGTGCTCGACCGCGGCCCCGATGGTCGCGGGGTAGCTGCGGGGGGAGGTCACCCGCCTCACGATACCGAGGCCGCGCGTCGCTCAACGGTCGACGAACGCCATCTGCTCCGGGTTGTAGCGGTCGCCGCTCACGCCCATGCGCGTCGCGAGGGCTGACAGGTCGGCGACCTCGTCCGCCGACAGCGCGACGGCCGTGCTCCCGGCGTTCTCCGCGATGCGCGCGGTGCGTCGGGTGCCGGGGATCGGCACGATCCACGGCTGCTGGGCGAGCAACCACGCGAGCGCGATCTGGCCCGGGGTGGCCTCCTTCGCTGAGGCAAGCTCCGCCACGTGTGCCACGAGCGCCTGGTTCGCCGCCCGGTTCTCCGCCGTGAAGCGTGGGATCGTGGCGCGGATGTCGCCGGCTGCGAAGTCGGCTGCCGTGTCGACGGTGCCGGTCAGGAAGCCCTTGCCGAGCGGGCTGAACGGCACGAAACCGATCCCGAGTTCGGAGAGCACCGGAAGGATCTCGGTCTCCGGGTCGCGGGTCCACAGCGAGTACTCGCTCTGCAGCGCGGTGACCGGGTGCACGGCGTGGGCGCGGCGGATGGTGTCGGCCGAGGCCTCGGAGAGCCCGAAGTGGCGCACCTTGCCCTCCGCGATCAGCTCGCCGACGGTTCCGGCGACGTCTTCGATCGGCACATCGGGGTCGACGCGGTGCTGGTAGAAGAGGTCGATCACGTCTGTGCGAAGACTCCGCAACGACGCGTCGGCCACCCGGCGGATCTGCTCGGGACGACTGTTCAGTCCGACGCTCTTTCCGTCTTCGATGGCCCACCCGAACTTGGTCGCGAGCACGACGCGGTCGCGCAGGGGTTCGAGCGCCTCGCCGACGAGCTCCTCGTTCACATACGGCCCGTACACCTCGGCGGTGTCGAAGAAGTCGACGCCGTGGTCGACCGCCGACCGCAGCACCGCGATCATGTCGTCGCGGGTGCCCGGGTTGGGACCGTAGCTCTGCGACATGCCCATGCAGCCGAGTCCGACCGCCGAGACCTGCAGGCCCTGTCCGAGAGTGCGCGTGTGCATGAGTGGTCCTTTCGTCGTGGCCGCGGACGGGTCTGCGGCCTGGATCCGACGCTACGCGCGAGTGCGCCGGCGGGGGAGGGTCTGGTGGAACCCCGTTGGCCGGAACCCCTCACGCCGGAACCCCTCAGGGAGGCCGCGGATCCATCGAACGGTGGAGATCGTTCTCCGTCCCCTGCCCGATCCGCGGGAGGGCTGCGACGGCTGGACTGGATCCATGCTCCGCACCCTCCGCTCTCTTCCCCTGTGGCTCACCTCGCGACGCGGCGGGTGGATCTCCTTGCTGCTCGCGGTCGTGGCGTTCACGGTTCTCCTCGGCGCCCTCGGCCGGGCGTCGCTCCCCGCGGGCAACGACGTGGCTCCGCCCGACTCGGAATCCGCGCGGGCCGCCGCGCTCGCCGAGAACTTCCCCGATGCGGACGAGAACACGGTGCTGCTGGTCGCGGCCCGCGACGACGGCGCACGGCTCGGCGATGCCGACCTCGCCGCACTCGGCAGTCTCTCGGCCGACGTCGAAGCCGAGACCGGGCACGCGCCGCACGGCCCGATCGTGAGCGACGACGGGGAAGCCGCGGTCATCCAGGCGACGCTGACCCTGAAAGACGCCGATGCCGACGCCGATGCCGTGCACGGTCTGCGGGACATGGTGGCCGAGCATCCGATCGACGGCGTCAGCGTGCAGGTCACGGGTGGACCCGCGTTCGGCGTGGACGTCGCCTCGGCGTTCGACGGCGCCGACTTCACGCTGCTGATGGTGACGCTCGGGATCGTCGCGCTGCTGCTCATCGTCACCTATCGCTCGCCCGTGCTCTGGATGATCCCCCTCGTCGTGGTCGCCCTCGCCGATCAGCTGGCCAACAAGGCGACGGCGGCGATCGGAGCCGGACTCGGATTGCAGTTCGACTCCGGGATCGTGAGCGTGCTCGTGTTCGGCGCCGGAACGAACTACGCGCTCCTACTCATCTCGCGCTATCGAGAAGAGCTCGCGCATGAGACCGATCACCGTCGTGCCCTCGTTGCCGCGTGGCGCGCCACCGCACCCGCGATCGTCGCCTCGAACGTCACCGTGGTCCTGGCGCTGTCGACTCTCGCCCTCGCGGTGATCCCCGGCACGCGCGGCCTCGGCATCGCCTCGGCGGTCGGCCTCCTGATCGCGCTCGCCGCGGTGCTGTTGGTGCTCCCGCCCGCGCTCGCCGTGTGCGGGCGTCGCCTGTTCTGGCCGTTCGCACCGCGCGTGGGCGATGCCGCAGTCACCGGCCGTGTGTGGGGAGCGGTGGCGCAGGGCGTCTCACGCCGTCCGTGGGTGCCGCTGGTCGGCGGGCTCGCACTGCTCGGCGTCCTCGCCGGCGGTCTCGCCGGAGCATCTGTCGGGCTCACGCAGGTCGAGAAGTTCCGTGTCGAGTCCGAGTCGGCCGCGGGTCTCACGGTGCTCGGCGAGCACTTCCCGGCCGGTGAGGCGCAGCCGATGATCGTGATCGGTGAGACGGCGGAGGCAGAGGCGCTGGCCGACGCCATCGACGACGTCCCGGGCGTGCTCCGGGTGTCGACGACAGGGGAGAGCACAGGGGGCAGCGGCGACGTCGCGCTCACACGTCTGCTCGTCGTCGGTGAGCCCGCGCCGGGAACGGTCGAGAGCCTCGACCTGGTGGGTGCCGTGCGAGAGGCCGCACACGCGGTGCCGGATGCCGAGGCCGTGGTCGGCGGCCCGGTGGCGGCCGATCTCGACGCGCGCGAGGGAAATCAGCGCGACCTGCTCCTGATCGTGCCCCTCGTGCTCGCCGTCAGTCTGCTCGTACTCATCGTGCTGCTGCGCTCGCTGGTGGCACCCGTGCTGCTGCTCGCGGTGAACATCCTCAGTGCGGTGGCCGCGATCGGTGCGGGCACGTGGCTCAGCCGAGTCGTGTTCGGATGGGACGCGCTCGACCTGCAGGTGCCGCTGCTGTCGTTCCTGTTCCTGGTGGCGCTCGGCATCGACTACACGATCTTCCTCGTCCATCGGGCACGTGTGGAGGCGCGGACGGTCGGCACACGGCAGGGGATGGTGCGCGCGCTCACCGCGACAGGCGGCGTGATCACCAGTGCCGGCGTCGTGCTCGCGGCGGTGTTCGCCGCGCTCGGACTGCTGCCCCTGGTCACGCTCGGACAGATCGGGCTCATCGTCGGGATCGGAGTGCTCGTCGACACCTTCGTCGTGCGCACCCTCGTGGTCCCCGCGATCTTCGCGATCGTCGGAGAGCGGATGTGGTGGCCGGGCGCGATCGGGAACGCCGGATCCCGCACCGATCGGGGTGCGGATCGACCGCACGGAGGAGAATACGAGGATGCCGCAGTCGCCACCTCCCCCATCGAGAGCTGAACCGATGCGAACCGAGCCGACGCGAACCGAGCCGATGCGAACCGGACGCGCCGGCCGGGGCGAGCGCGCGGCCGGATTCCGCACCCCGCGTACGTGGGCGAGCCTGGTCGGATCGATCCGGATCGGCCAGGCCGTCATCACGGTCGTGCTGCTCGTGATCGGGGCCTGGCGTGCCGCGGCGGACGGCGTGCCGCTCCCGTGGGTCCTCGCCCTCTCGCTCGTCTTCCTCGGCTGGTACGGCGGTGGGCTCCTGCTCAGCGAACGCACCTCCGACCGCCGTCTGGCGACCTGGTGGCTGCTGGGGCTGACGCTCATCTGGCTCGGCGCCGTCGTGGTCTCCCCGGAGTTCGTCTGGCTCGCCTTCCCGCTCTGGCTGCTCGCCGGTTTCGTGATGCGCCTGCGGTGGGCGCTGCTGCTCAGCGTGGCGGTGCTCGCCGTGGTGGTCACCGCCCCGCTGCTGCACACCGGCACCACGACCTACGCGAACGTGATCGGACCCCTCGTGGGCGGCGTCTTCGCGCTGGGGATCTCCCGCGGGTACCTCGAGCTCGTCCGCGACGGCCGGGAGCGGCGACGACTGATCGCCTCGCTCGTCGCGACGCAGGAGGAGATGGCCGCGCTGCAGGATGAGCTCGCCCGCACGCAGCGCGAGTCGGGGGCGAGCGCCGAGCGCACCCGCGTGTCGCGCGACATCCACGACACCGTGGCTCAGAGCGTGTCGTCGATCGGGATGCTGGCGCGTTCCGCCCTGGAGGCGGACGATCCGGCCCAGCGCACGCGGGCGCTCGAGCAGATCGGTGCGCTCGCCGCCGAGGGGATGGCGGATGCGCGACGCATCGTCAACGCGCTGATGCCGGCCGAGCTGGAGTCCACGGCGCTCGGTGACGCCCTCGCCCGGATGCTGGAGCGCCTCGCCGACGAGACCGGGATCGAGGCGACCCTGCACGCCGACGACGACCTGCCGTCGCTCGGCATCGACGCCGAGGTGGCCCTTCTGCGGACGGCGCAGTCGGCCCTCGCGAACGTGCGCTCCCACGCGTCGGCCTCTCGGGTCGTGGTCACCCTTGCCGATGCCGGCGACGCCGTGCGGCTCGACATCGTCGACGACGGGATCGGATTCGACGCGCGGCACTGGGATGCGCAGGGCGGTGTCGGCAGTCAGGGTGGCGGCTACGGATTGCGCTCGATGCGTGCGCGCCTGCGCGAGCTCGGAGGGGGCCTCGATGTGGAGAGCGCCCCGGGCGACGGCACCGCGCTCTCGGCCCACATCCCCCTGGGCGGCACTGCTCAGGGGCGGCGGAGCGGAGGAGAAGTATGACCCCGGTGCGTGTGCTCCTCGTCGACGACCACCCCATCGTCCGGGCCGGGGTGCGCTCGCTGTTCGACCGGCGCGACGACGTCGAGGTGGTCGGCGAGGCGGCATCCGGCGAGGAGGCCGTGGCTCTCTCCCGGCACCTGCACCCGGATGTCGTGCTGTGCGACCTGCGGCTCGGCGAGGGCATGGACGGCGTGCAGACGACCGCCGCCCTCCGAGCGCAGCAGCCGGCACCCGCTGTGCTGATCCTGACGACGTTCGACCGCGACGCCGAGATCCTCGGGGCGATCGAGGCGGGAGCGGCCGGCTACCTGCTCAAAGACGTCGCGCCCGACGACATCGTGCGCGCGATCCGGCAGGCAGCCTCCGGCGGACTCGTGCTCACCCCCGAGCTCAGCGCGCGTGTCGTGCAGGTCATGCGCACGCCGCGGGTGCGCCTGACCGACCGCGAGCTGGAGGTGCTCCGGCTGCTCGACACCGGCGCCTCCAACCGCGAGATCGCGAAGACCCTGTTCGTGACCGAAGCCACCGTGAAGACCCACCTGGTGCACGTGTTCGAGAAACTCGGTGCCGACAGCCGCGCACGCGCCATCGCCATCGCGCGCGAGTCCGGGTTGCTCTGAATTCGGCCGTTCCCACGAGACCTCCTCCGCATCTCAACCGTTCGATGGATCCTCGGGGTGGCCACGGAGTCGAGGCTGGAATCAGACCGAAAGGATTCCCGATGCGCAGGCTCTTCACCGCCGCGTTCGCCTACATGCTCGTGGGCGTCGCTTCCGGACTCTTCTACCGAGAGTTCACCAAGATGAACGACTTCCCCGAGGGGGAGGCGACGCAGCTCGGCCTCGTGCACACGCACCTGCTCGTGCTGGGCTTCATCGTGCTCCTGATCGTCCTGCTCCTCGAGAAGGCGTTCGCCCTCTCCGAGAGCCGTCTGTTCGGCTGGTTCTTCTGGCTGTACAACGCGGGTCTCGTGCTGACGTCGGCCATGATGGTCTGGCACGGCTGCCTCACGGTGCTCGGCCAGGAGTCGTCCGCCATGATCGCGGGCATCGCCGGCATGGGACACATCCTGCTCAGCGCCGGCATGGTCCTGCTGTTCCTCGCGCTGCGAAAGCGTCTGTTCGCGACGAAGCCCGCCGTCTGACGCCTTCGAATCGCGCAACTGGTCGCACTTCCGGCTGGAATGCGACCATTTGCGCGATTCGAAACGGGGGCCGTCAGTCCGCCTCGACCGAGTCGTCGCGCAGGTGGGCGATGTGCGCCGCGTGCCGCTTCAGATGGTTCGGTGAGCGTCGCACGAACAGCCACGCCACGAACAGCACCACGAACCAGATCGGCGTCACGAGCAGCGCGGTCAGCGTGTCAGGCTGCGTCGTGAGCGCCCACAGGATGAACACGAAGAACGCCAGCACCACGTAGACCATGAACACGCCGCCGGGCATCCGGAACGTCGAGGCGGCGACCTTGTCCTTGCGGGTGCGCCGGTACACGAGGTAGCTGCACAGGAAGATCGTCCACACGAACATGAAGCACAGCGCCGATACCGTGGTCACCATGTCGAAGGCGGTGCCGATGTCCTTGCCCGCATACAGCAGCACGACGCCCGACAGCAGCAGGATGCACGACAGGAACAGCGCGTTCTGCGGCACGCGGCGGCGGGAGAGGCGGGCGAAGACCCGCGGGGCGTCGCCGTCCTGCGCCAGGCCGAACACCATGCGCGAGGTCGAGTAGATACCGGAGTTCGCGCTCGACATGGCCGAGGTGAGCACGACGAGGTTGACCACGGTGGCGGCGATCCCGAGTCCGGCGAGAGCGAACATCGCGATGAACGGGCTCTCGCCCGCGACGTACTCGGTCCACGGGGTGACCGCCATCAGCACGATGAGCGCGCCGACGTAGAACAGCAGCACGCGGATCGGGATCGCGTTGATGGCCTTGGGCAGGTTGCGCTTCGGATCCTTGGTCTCCGCCGCAGCGGTGCCCACGAGCTCGATGCCGACGAACGCGAACACCGCGATCTGGAACCCGGCGACGAAGCCCATGAACCCGTGCGGGAACATGCCGCCCTTGTCCCACAGGTTCGAGAAGCTCGCGGTTCCGGCGTCGTGTTGGAATCCGGTGAAGATCATCACGAGACCGGTGATGATGAGCGCCACGATCGCGACGATCTTGATCAGCGCGAACCAGAATTCCATCTCGCCGAACGCGGCGACCGTGGGAAGGTTCAGGGCGAGGAGGATGACGATGACCAGCACGCCGGGGATCCACAGCGGGATGCCGGGGATGAGCGCATCCGTGTATCCGGCGATCGCGATCACGTCGGCGACGCCGGTCACCACCCAGCAGAACCAATAGGTCCATCCGGTGAAGAACCCTGCCCAGGGTCCGAGCAGGTCACTGGCGAAATCGCTGAACGACTTGTACTTCAGGTTCGACAGCAGCAGCTCGCCCATGGCCCGCATGACGAAGAACAGCATGAAGCCGATGATCATGTAGACGAAGATCACCGACGGGCCCGCGACCGAGATCGTCTTGCCGCTGCCCATGAACAGTCCGGTGCCAATGGCCCCGCCGATCGCGAGCAGCTGGATGTGGCGGTTGCTCAGTGCGCGCCGCAGGTGCTGTTCCTCTCCGTCCGCGGCGACATCGCGCTCGCGTCCGGTTCCCCCCGTGTACTGCTTCGTCACTTTCTTCCTCCGGTCGTCGTCGACGGTGTCGCTCCGAAGTTACCTTCCGACCCCGCGATGCGCGGAATCGAGATGCGGTATTCCCCTTCGCCGAATCGATTCGATAGGCTTGCTCCACCCCCGATCATCCCCTCAGTCCTGCGAGCCGCTCCTTCATGGCCACCTCCCTCACCACGGGCCGCCCGTGGCGCGTCATCCTTGCCTTCTCGATCCCCCTGCTCCTCGGCAACGTGGTGCAGCAGCTGTACCAGTTCGCCGACGCCATCGTCGTCGGACGGCACCTCGGCGTCACCTCCCTCGCGGCGGTCGGCGCGACCGGAAGCCTGCTCTTCCTGCTGCTCGGTTTCGCCTGGGGTCTGACGAGTGGTTTCGCGATCCCGATCGCGCAGGCCTTCGGCGCGAGAGACGACGCGGCCGTGCGCCGTTCGGTCGCGACGGGTGTTCTGCTGAGCGCCGTCACGAGTGTGATCCTGACGATCGGAGCGCCCCTCCTCGCCGGTCCGATCCTCGCCCTGCTGCAGACACCCCCCGAGTTGATGGCCGAAGCCACGATCTTCACGCAGATCAGCTTCCTCGGCGCGAGCGCGACGATGTTCTTCAACTACCTCTCCGCGATCATCCGCGCGATCGGAGACTCGAAGACGCCGCTGGTGTTCCTCACCGTCTCGTGCGCGCTGAACGTCGGGCTGGTCGTGCTGATGGTCGGCCCGCTGGAATGGGGTGTGGGTGGTGCAGCCCTCGCGACCGTCGTCGCGCAGGCCGTCTCGGTGGCGCTGTGCCTGGAGTTCGTGCGCCGCCGACTGCCGATGCTGCACCTGCGCCGGCCGGACTGGCGCATCACCCGCGGCGACATCGCCGAGCACCTGCGGCTCGGTCTGCCCATGGGCTTCCAGGCGTCGATCATCGCGATCGGCACGCTCACCGTGCAGGTGGCGCTGAACACCCTCGGAGCGGATGCGGTCGCGGCGTACACCACGGGATCCCGCGTCGACAGCCTCGCGGTCGCGCTGCTCTCGTCGCTCGGACTCGCCGTCTCGATGTATGCGGCGCAGAACCATGGCGGCCGTCGTCCCGACCGCATCCGTCGCGGTGTGGTCGAGGCGACCTGGATGGCCGTGGTCGCCGGTCTCGTGCTCGGGGGACTGCTGATCGCCTTCGGGGCGCCCATGGTGCGCCTGTTCATCGGCGAGGGGTCGGACATCGTCGTCGACGAGGCGCATCGGATGCTCATCATCAACGGCTGCGGCTACTGGGCCCTCGGCATGCTGTTCGTGCTGCGCGGCGCCCTGCAGGGACTCGGCCACACACTCGTCCCCACCGTGACCGGGGTGATCGAGCTCGTGATGCGCGTGGGGGCGGCCATCGTGCTGGGTGCGTGGATCGGATTCGACGGTGTCGCTCTGAGCAACCCGCTCGCCTGGCTCGGCGCGATCGTGCTGCTCGTTCCGGCCTACGTCCGTGCCCACCGGGCGCTCGGGCGGCTGCCCGTCGATCCCGCGGAGGCGACCGAGACCTCGGCCATCGCGATCGTCGGACCGACCGATGGATCGATGGTCGTCGACGCCGTCGTCACCCAGCCGATCCGGGTCATGCGTGCCCGCCGCCTGCGCTGGCCGCGCCGCCGCTGACGCCCGCCTCGACTCGTCCGATCCCCACAGATATCCGCCTCCAGGATGATGTGGATCGGACTTGAGACGGATGCCCTTTCCGGGAGACACTTCTAACGTCGAATGAGTGGAGTAACCACTGACGGGGGGTCGTCATGACGACAATGAGAGTGGCCAGTGATCTGGCCGCGGTGATGGTGCCGATCGGTTACGTGGGTGCGGCGCTCGCCGCCATCTTCGCGATCGTCGCGGCGGTCGCGATCATCCGAGGGGCCGGTGGGCTCGCCGGGGGCGCGGTGGGCCTGTGGATCGTGGGCGCGCTGATGAGTTTCGCGGCGTCGTTCGCGCAGAATTGGACGCCGCTGATCGTGGCGTCCGGGTCACTGGTGGCGATGCTGATCATCGGGAGCGTTGTGCGTGCGATCGTGAACGCGGCCGGTGCCGGACGCGTCGACCGCACGGCCGAGGAGGCGCTGCCGAAGGCGGTGCCGGCGTCGAAGGCGCCCGTCGCTCCGACGTCGAAGCCTGCGCTCACGAAGACCGGACCGGCGACGGCCTCGGTCGCGATCGTCCGCTGACCGACCACTGCCGAGAACTCAGCGGTAGTCGCGGTCCCGGTGCTGCCCGGTCTCATCGCCGGACCGCACCCGCTCGGCCTCGCGTGCCCGCAGCTCGACGCGGCGGATCTTGCCGGAGATGGTCTTCGGCAGCTCCGGCACGAACTCGATGATCCGCACCCACAGGTGCGAGGAGAGCCGCTCGTGCGCGTAGGCGAAGATCGCGCGCGCCGCGTCCGGCTCGGCGTCCGTGGCGTCCGGCCTCAAGCAGACATACGCCTTCGGCACGGCCAGACGCGTCGGATCGGGACTCGGGATCACGGCCGCCTCGATCACGAGGTCGTGTTCGAGCAGCACCGACTCGAGCTCGAAGGGTGAGATCTTGTAGTCGGAGGCCTTGAACACGTCATCCGAGCGACCGACGTAGGTGAGGTATCCCTCGTCGTCGCGCACCGCGATGTCCCCGGTGTGGTGATAGCCGCCGACCCGTGACTCCGCGGTCTTCTCCGGATCGTCGTAGTACCCGGCCATGAGTCCGAGCGGCGGCTGCGACAGGTCGAGCGCGATCTCGCCTTCGCCCTCGACGACCTCTCCGGTGACGGGATCGAGCAGCACGACCGGGTACCCGGGCAGGGGGCGGCCCATGGATCCGACCTTGACGGTCTGGCCGGGGGAGTTGCCGATGCAGGCGGTCATCTCGGTCTGGCCGAAACCGTCGCGGATCGTTCCGCCCCAGGCGTCGCGCACCCGGTCGATGACCTCGGGGTTCAGGGGTTCACCGGCGCCCACCAGCTCGCGCGGCGGGCGGGTGAGGCGTGCGAGGTCGGCCTGGATCAGCATCCGCCACACCGTCGGCGGCGCGCAGAACGTCGACACGTGGTGGGTGTCCATGACCTGCATGAGCGTGTTCGCGTCGAAGCGGGCGTAGTTGTAGACGAAGACGGTCGCCTCAGCGAGGAACGGCGAGTAGAAGCTCGACCAGGCGTGCTTGGCCCAGCCGGGGGAGGAGATGTTGAGGTGCACGTCGTCGGGGCGCACACCGAGCCACCACATGGTCGACAGGTGTCCGATCGGGTAGGACACGTGCGTGTGCTGCACGAGCTTCGGCCGGTTGGTGGTGCCCGAGGTGAAGTAGAGCAGCGCGGTGTCGGACGAGGGTGTGGGGCCGTCGGGCTCGAAGCTCGTCGGGGCGGTGGCCGAGTCGTCGAAGCGCGCCCATCCGGACGGGCTGTCGCCGCCCACGCCGATGCGCAGGATGTCGGTGTCGATGCCGTCGAGGCGATCGGCGAGTGCTCCGAGCGTGATGACCGCGCGAGCACGCCCGTGGTCGACGCGGTAGGAGAGATCCGTCGCCGAGAGGAGAGTCGAGGTCGGGATCGACACGGCTCCGATCTTCATGATCGCCAGCATCACCTCCCACAGCTCGATCGTGTTGTTCAGCATGACGATCACATGGTCGCCCCGACGGATGCCGAGGTGGGTGAGCCAGGCGGCCACCTGGTCGGACCGCGCCGAGAGCTCGCCGTAGGTCCACGAGCGCAGGCTCAGGTCGGCCTCGACGATCTGCACCGCCGGCCGGCCAGGGTTCTCGCCGGCAACCACGTCGAACCATTCGAGCGCGAAGTTGAACTGGTCGACCTCCGGCCAGGCGAATCCGTCGCGCGCCGCGGCGTAGTCGGTGGCGTTCGCGAAGAGGAAGTCGCGCATCTCGCGGATGGTGTGCGTGGCGGCGGTGGCGCTGCGGCTCATGGTGCTCCCTTGCTCCTGGCTGGCGTGCCTTCCATCTTGGCCCAGGTCGCCGTGGTGGCGACGCTAGAGCGGAAGAACCCCCGGTCCGTCGCGCAGCTCGAACACCAGCTGGGTCTCGGTGCCGCGCACGACGGGATGGACCGTGATGTGCTCGAGCACGATGTCGCGCAGGGCCGTCGCGTCCTGCACTGCCACGTGCACGAGGAAGTCGTCGACGCCGGCGACGTGGAACACCTGGAGCACGCGCGGGATGTCGGCGAGAGCATCGAAGAGCGCCGTCACCTTGGCCCCGGTGTGGTTCGCGAGCCGCACCTTGATGATCGCCTGCAGCGGGAACCCGAGGGCCGCGCCGTCGATCCGGATGCGGGTGTCGCGGATGACACCGCGCTCGCGCAGCGCCCGCACCCGATGCGCGCAGGTCGACTCGGCGAGGCCGAGCCGATGGGCGAGCGCCTTGTTCGTCGTCTCGGCGTCGCGGGTCAGGATCGCGAGCAGTTCGAGGTCGATCTCGTCGAGTTGTGCTTTCGCCAACGGGGGGCCTCCTCGCCTGCCGCTTCTTGCACAGAATAGCGTTCTGCCGCTACCTTCTGGCGTCCTCTGTCAAACCTCTGCGGATTCATCGTGTTTCCGGCAACGTGGAGTCATGACTGCACCGCTGCATCCTGACACCGTCGCCGTCCACAGCGGGCGCTCCGATCTCGAGGGTCTCGGGGTCCATGCGCTGCCGATCGACCTGTCCACGACGAATCCGCTCCCCGATATCGAGCGCGGTGGGGACTCGTACGAGGCGATGGCCACGGGCGGTCGACCACCGGTGGACGGCAGCATGGTCTACGCGCGGCTGTGGAATCCGACCGTGGCCCGGTTCGAGGAGGCGCTCGCCGAGCTCGAGCACGCCGAAGCCTCCGTCGCTTTCGCCTCGGGCATGGCCGCGATGACGGCCGTGATCCTCGCGCATACCGGCGCGACGGGTGCGCGCCACGTGGTCGCGGTGCGCCCGCTCTATGGAGGCACCGACCACCTGCTCGGCTCCGGGCTGCTCGGCGTCGAGACCACGTACTGCCACCCCGCCGACGTCGCGGCGGCCGTGCGCCCCGACACCGGGCTCGTTGTCGTGGAGACGCCGGCGAATCCCACACTCGATATCGCGGACATCGCCGATGTCGTGCGGCAGGCCGGATCGGTGCCGGTGGTGGTCGACAACACCTTCGCGACCCCCGTGCTGCAGAACCCGATCGACTTCGGCGCGGCGATGTCGCTGCACAGCGCCACCAAATACCTCGGCGGCCACGGCGATGTGATCGCCGGCGTCGTCGCCTGCAGCGAGGAGACGGCGGAAGCACTGCGCCGCGTGCGGGCGGTGACCGGGGGGCTGCTGCATCCGCTCGGGGCGTACCTGCTGCACCGCGGACTCACGACGCTGCCGGTGCGGGTGCGTCACCAGCAGGAGAGCGCGCGGCGGATCGTGCAGTGGCTGATCGACCGGCCGGAGGTCGCCGAGGTCTTCTATCCGGGGCTCGACGGCGACCCTCGCGGCATCCTGGAACGGCAGATGCGGGGCACCGGGGCGATGGTCGCGATGCGGATGCGGGGCGGATTCGCCGCGGCGTCTGCGGTCACGACCGCCACGAGGCTGTTCACGCACGCCGTCTCGCTCGGCGGAGTGGACTCGCTGATCCAGCATCCGGCGGCGCTCACCCACCGTCCTGTGCCGCCGGAAGCGCGCCCTGCCGCCGACGTGCTGCGTCTGTCGATCGGCCTGGAGGACGTCGACGACCTCATCGCCGACCTCGCTCAGGCGTTCTCCGGCGTTCCGGCCCTCCCGGTCGAACCGCCCCTCCCCGACCGGGTCACCTCCTCGAGCGAGACACACCGGGGGGCAGTTCGCGCCTGAGGAGGTGGCTCGGCGCTCTCGAGGCGCGTCAGAGCGAGGGGAGTCGGATCGTCCCGGTGGCGATGCGCTCGGTCGGCATCCGGTCGCGGTCATAGGTGATGTCGGTGTAGCCGTGCGGAGTCGGCACTCCGTCGTCGTCGAGGCTGACGAACACGATCTTCTCGATCGTGAGGATGCGCTTGCGCGTGATCATGTTCCGGGCGACCGCGCGCATGGTCAGCGATGTCGTGCCGAAGTGCGTGGCCTGCAGGCCGATCTCGATCAGGTCTCCCTGCACGGCGGAGGCTTCGAAGTTGATCTCGGAGATGTGCTTGGTGACGGCGCGATAGTTGCCCAGTTGCACGATCGCGTAGATCGCCGCTTCTTCGTCGATCCACTTCAGCAGGCTGCCGCCGAACAGTGAGCCGTTCGCGTTGAGATCTTCGGGGCGCACCCACTTGCGGGTGCGGAAGTTGAGTCCGTCTTCCGACCACTGCCATGCCGGTGCCTTCTGCTTCGCCATGAGCACGAGGCTAGGCGGGCCGTGAGTCCGCGATGTTACGGTCCGTTTTCGTGGAAGGCACAGGGGTGCGCCGTGCTCGTTTGTGTACTAGCCACAAGAAACTGAGTATCGCTTGCTCTGAGACTTGGTATCGAACGGCAAATCCGTGAGCCGAGACGTGGCACGCCCATACAGTCGCCGGTGGCAACGACGCCACTGACCTCGGGAGTTCTCAATGACGAGTACCACGCCCCACTCGCACGGCATCGGCATGCGCATCGCCGTGATCGTGCTCAGCCTGCTGCTGGCCGCCATGGTGATCCTGTTCTTCGTGACGACGAGCAGGATCGCCGCCGGTGCGTCCGAGCTCGCCGACGGCACGACATCGGCGAAGGACGGCTCCGCGGATCTCGCCGCCGGCGCCGCAGACCTCTCGGCCGGTGCATCCCAGCTCGCCGCGGGCACGCAGGACCTCTCCACTGGGGCGGCCAGTGCGCAGCAGGGATCGCAGAAGCTGAGCGATGGAGCGACGACGGCCGCGACCGGTGCCTCGACGCTGGCTGAAGGTGCGAGCACCCTCGCCGCCGGCGCTTCGACCGCGGTGGTCGGTGCGGGCAAGGTCAGCGGCGGTGCGCAGACGGCGCTGGCCGGGGCTCAGGAGCTCGCCTCGAAGTTGGCGACGGCGGATGCCGGGGCGCAGACGCTCGCCGCCGGGATGACGACCCTATCGGCAGGGGTCAACGGCGCGCACGCGTATGCGAACGGCGTGCTCGTCGGCGCGACAGGTTTCAGCGACACGCTTCGCAAGGGTGTGACGCCCGCAGTGCAGGGCCTGGCGCAGCCGTCCACGGAGGCGACCCTCAAGGGTCTCGCATCCATGGCTCCCGGCCACTCCCAGCAGCTCGCCGACGGCCTCACCGCTCTGCTCGCGACCTACCCCGACGACGCGAAGCTCCGTGACCTCGTCACGCTCGCCATGCAGGTCGACGGGGAGGTCGACGCTCTGGTGGCTCCTGCGGCGTCGGCTCCCGCTCTCGCACAGGGGCTCGTCGCCGCAGCCGGTGGCTCCGCGAAGGTCACAGCCGGCGTCAACGCGCTCATCAGCGGCGACGCGTCCCAGAAGTGGCCCGGCACCGCGGCGCTGGTCGCGCCCCCGGGGGCACCCGCTCTCGTCGCCGGCGCGCAGGCCCTGCAGTCCGGCACCGCGCAGCTCTCGGCCGGTGCCGCGAAGCTCGCCTCCGGCCTGCAGACGCTCTCCACCGGAGCGTCCTCGCTCTACACGGGGACGGCGAACCTCAGCGCGGGCGCGACCCGCCTGAACGACGGAGCGAGCACGCTCGCCACCGGCGTCGGCGCACTGCAGTCCGGAGCCAGTGACCTCAACCTCGGCATCGGAAAGCTCTCGACGGGAGCGGCCGCGGTGGCGGACGGGTCGGACGATCTCGCGGCGGGCGGAGACAAGCTCGAAGCCGGAGCCGCCGACCTCGCCGAGGGCAACGGCCTGATCGCGGAAGGCTCGGGCACGCTCGCCACCGCCACGGCGGGGGCTGCGCCGTCGATGACGCCGTGGGGGCTCGGCATCGTCCTCGCCGGACTGATCGCGATCGGCTTCTGGGTCGGTCACCGCATCTCCCACCGCCGCTCGCTGGCGCTGGCTGCCTGAGCCCATCCACCTCACCTGACCCCATCCACCCCGCTCTCCCCCGGGGCCCAGAGCGGATGCTTCCCCATCGGCATCCGCTCTGGGCAGAGCCGCCCACGGCAGAATCCCGCCCGGCGCGACGTGCCGCGGCCGATGCTGGGGGCATGAGCGAAGACAACCCCATTCCGCAGTTCGGACCCGAAGCCCGACGAGCGCTGTTCCACGAGCGGGTCCTCGTGCTCGACGGCGCCCTCGATGACGACAACGGCACTCTCCTGATGACGCAGCTGCTCGCGCTGTCGGCAGAGGATCCGGTTGCCGACATCGCGCTCTGGATCCACTCGCCCGGCGGTTCGGTGCCGTCGATGCTCGCGATCCGCGACATCATGCGGCTCATCCCCAACGACGTCGCGACCCTGGCTCTCGGCCTCGCCTGCAGCGCGGGACAGTTCCTCCTCTCCGCAGGAACCCCGGGCAAGCGGCGGGTCCTGCCGCACGCGCGCATCCTCATGCATCAGGGGTCCGCGGGTATCGGAGGCTCGGCCGGCGAGATCGAGACCCAGGCCGACGATCTGCGGCACATGCGCGACACCGTGCTCGGGCTCATCGCCGACGACACCGGTCAGCCCATCGAGCGCATCTTCGAGGACTCGCTGCACGACCGCTGGTACACCGCGGGCCAGGCGCAGGAGTACGGCTTCATCGACGGGATCGTCGCCTCGATCGGCGAAGTGATGCCGCGTCGACGGGCACGCGTCGGGCTGGGGGCGGACGCATGAGCAGCTACACGATCCCGAACGTCATCGCGCGGCATCCCCGGGGGGAGCGTGTCATGGACGTGTACTCGCACCTGCTCGCGGAGCGCGTCATCTACCTCGGCACCGGCATCGACGCGGGGGTCGCGAACGCCCTCATCGCGCAGCTGCTGCACCTCGACGCGGACAGCCCGGAGTCGGGCATCCAGTTCTACATCAACAGCGAAGGCGGAGACCCCGGCGCCGCGCTGGCGATCTACGACACCATGCAGCACATCCGTCCGCGCATCGCGACGACCTGCGTCGGACAGGCGATCGGTCCGGCTGCGCTCCTCGTCGCGGCCGGAGATTCGGGGGAGCGGGCCGCCCTCGCGCACGCGCGCATCGTGCTGCATCAGCCGGCCGGACAGTCTCGCGGCGCGATTCCCGACCTGATCCTCGCGGCCGACGAGGTGGTGCGGGTGCGCTCCGACATGGAGGAGATCCTCGCCAGACACAGCGGTCGCACGGTCGTCGAGCTGCGCGCCGACACCGACCGCGATCGGGTGTTCACCGCTGCGGCCGCGCTCGATTACGGACTGATCGACACCGTGCTGGGCGCGCGGGGCTGACCCCGCAGCAGGAGCCGCGTTCTGCCCGGTCCCGGGGCCCCGGGACCGGGCAGGCGGACGGGGCGGTGGCTGGTCAGGCGGCGAGGACGAAGGCGCCGCGCGCGGCCGAAACCGACACCGCAGCGGATGTCGATGCGGGGGCCTCAGCCGAGCGCAGCTCGTCGGCAACGGCGCTGGTCAACTCGATCAGGCTCGTGTCGAGGGCGCCGGCGATCGCGGCGATCATCTCGCTCGACGGCTCCTTCAGCCCGCGTTCGACCTCGGAGAGGTACTGCGGAGAGACGCCCGCCTTCTCCGCCGTCTCGGTGAGCGTCTCCTCGCGCTCGTGGCGTCGGCGCCGCAGCTGATCGCCCAACATGTGTCGCCACAGGGGTTCGGGGTCACTCGA
Organism: Microbacterium sp. NPDC058269; assembly: GCF_042881445.1. NCBI lineage: Bacteria > Bacillati > Actinomycetota > Actinomycetes > Micrococcales > Microbacteriaceae > Microbacterium > Microbacterium sp. NPDC058269. The sequence goes on along the minus strand of NZ_JBHVXT010000001.1, from coordinate 1,172,213 downwards.
CTTCGGGCGGTCGGGGCGTGGGGTGCGCGGGAACGAGATCAGGTCGGCCATGCCTCACGATAAACCGCGGCATCTGGGCGTCTCGAGGCGTTCTGCTCAGAGCAGAACGTCTCGGCGTCAGAACTCGGTGCGATCTCGTGCGGATTCCGGAGAGGGGGACTCCGCATCCGTCGCCGTCCAGCTGGCGAGCACCCGGAGCTTGTCGGCCGACGCCGTCCCCGGCTCCGCCGTATACGTCGACAGATGCAGGCCCGGATCGGCCGGCAGCTCGAACGCCTCGTAGGTGAGTTCGATCTCCCCGACCAGGGGATGTGTGATGCGCTTCACCCCGGTGCGGTGGAAGCGCACGTTGTGGGCGGCCCACAGGGTGCGGAACCGATCGCTCCGCGTGGAGAGCTCGCCGACGAGATCGGTGAGCTTCCGATCGAACGGATTGCGTCCGGCCTCGCCGCGCATCGCAGCGACGAGCTCCTGCGTGTTGCGCTCCCACTCGGGGTAGAAGTCCTGCGCCGCCGGATCGAGGAACGCGAAGCGCGCGCTGTTCGGCTGCGGTTGTGCGAACACCGGGGCGTAGAGAGCTCGCCCCAGGCTGTTCGCGGCGAGGTAGTCGAAGTAGCTGTTGCGCACGATCGCCGGCGCCTCGGTCATGGCGTCGAGCAGGCGGAGGATGCTCGGCCGCAGCTCGGCTGCCTTCTTCCGCGGCGTCCGCGCGATCGGGGAGGCGTTCGCGGCCCGGGCGAGGTCGAACAGGTGCGCGGTCTCGGCCTCGTCGAGCTGGAGCGCGCGGGCGAGCGCATCGAGCACACTGTCGGAGGCGCCGGACAGATCGCCGCGTTCCAGGCGTGTGTAGTAGTCGACGCTGACGCCCGCGAGCAGCGAGACCTCTTCGCGACGGAGCCCGGGAACCCGGCGGTTGCCGCCGAATGCGGGGAGCCCTGCCTGATCGGGAGTGATGCGTGCGCGCCTCGTGGAGAGGAACTCGCGCACCTCGCTGCGGGTGTCCATGCCTTCGACGGTACGCGCTCAGCCACCGCGGAGGGAGGTACTGGCGGTACCGGTGATCGGCCGACGCCGGTTCAGAGCGCCGCGGTCACACCGGGCAGGAGCTTCCCGAGGATCGCCCCGAGCTGTTCGCGCTCCTCAGCGGTGAGCGGATCGAGAACGAGTTCCCGCACCTGCTCGACGTGCACCGGGGCGGCCGTGCGCAGCATCTCCCGCCCTGCCGGGGTCAATGCGGCCGAGAGGGTGCGCTTGTCCGAGCCGCAGGAGGTGCGCTCCACCCAGCCGCGTTCCTCGAGCGAGTCCAGAGCATGGCTGAGGCGCGACCGGCTGAGGCCGGCGATACGGGCGAGCTCGGTCATCGTGACGGCGCTCTCGCCCTGACCCGCCAGCGTGACGAGGATGGCGTAGCGCGCGTGGTTGAGCCCGACCTCTTCCTTCAGGGTGCGGTCGAGCACCTGGGGCAGCAGCTGCACGAAGCGGATGACGGGCAGCCAGGTGTCCATCTCGGTGTCGTCGAGTCGACGCGGATGCTGCTGCTCCGCGGTCATCGTGTCCTCCTGGAGTGCCACGCCGACGGTCACGCCGCCGACAGATCGAGGGTGTGCGCCGTGTGGTCGCGCTTGGCCTGCAGGTAGCGGGTGTTGGACTCCGACAGGTGCACCTCGGTGCGCACACGCTCGGTGACGCGGATGCCGAGCGCTTCGAGCTGAACGGCCTTGTCGGGGTTGTTGCTCAGCAGGCGGATGCCGTCGACCCCGAGTGCGTTCAGCATCTGGGCGGCGACGGTGTAGTCGCGCTCGTCCTCGCCGTGGCCCAGGGCGACGTTCGCCTCGTAGGTGTCGAGGCCCGCGTCCTGAAGGGCGTACGCGTCGAGCTTGGCGTAGAGGCCGATGCCCCGGCCCTCCTGGCGCAGGTAGAGCAGGAAGCCGCCCTCCTCTGCGATGCGCTCGACGGCTTCGCGCAGCTGGGGGCCGCAGTCGCAGCGCTCCGAGCCGAACACGTCTCCGGTCAGGCACTCGCTGTGCGGGCGCACGAGCGGGGCGTCGCCGCCGTCGATCGCGCGCTCGAGGGCTGCGCGCCAGTCGCCGAGTCCGAGCAGCAGGTGCTCGCGACCGTCGACCAGGCCGTCGAACGTGACCACGTCGGCAGTGGTGGAGAAGCCGTCGCCGAAGCGCAGCGGCACGCGGACGCGAGTGCGTTCCGTGGCGACCGGAGCGACGGTTGAAGTTTCAATCATGTCGGGTGCAACGCGGCGTCCTGCCGGGTATTCCCGGATCCCTAGATTTCGAGGGGTTCCCTCAGACCCTCCCATCCGCCGGGGAATCAGTGTGGACTGGAGTGCACGCGAGAGAAGGAGCACCACGAATGCGCGGAGTAGTCATGCACGCCCCCGGCGACGTCAGGGTCGAGGAGCGGGAGAAGCCCACCATCACGCGGCCGACCGATGCCGTGATCCGGATCGCCGCGACCTGCATCTGCGGGTCCGACCTCTGGCCGTACCGCGGTGACGACAGTGTCGACCACACCCCGATGGGGCACGAGTACGTCGGCGTGGTCGAGGAGATCGGCGACGAGGTGCAGACGCTGAAGGTCGGCGACTTCGTGGTCGGCTCGTTCATGGCATCGGACAACACGTGCGAGATCTGCCAGGCGGGCTACCAGTCCCGCTGCGTGCACGTCGTCCCGATGGGCCGGTTCGGCACGCAGGCCGAGTACGCGCTCATCCCGCACGCCGACGGCACCCTTGTCGTGACGCCCGGACAGCCCGACGCAGACCTGATCCCCTCGCTGCTCGCGGCATCCGACGTTCTCGGCACGGGGTGGTTCGCCGCCGTCGCCGCCGAGGTCGGACCGGGCAAGACCGTCGCCGTCGTCGGTGACGGTGCGGTGGGCCTGCTCGGCATCCTCGCCGCACGGGAGCTCGGCGCCGAACGCATCATCGCGATGAGCAGGCATGCCGACCGGCAGGCACTGGCCCGTGAGTTCGGCGCGACCGACATCGTGTCCGAGCGCGGCGATGAGGGCGTCGCGCGCATCAAGGAGCTCACGAACGGCCTGGGCGCGCACTCGGTGATCGAGGCGGTCGGCACGCAGGAGTCGATGATGCAGGCGATCCGCTCCACGCGCCCCGGCGGACACGTCGGCTACGTCGGCGTCTCGCACGACGTCGCGCTGCCCGGGGAGGAGCTGTTCTTCTCCGGCGTGCACCTGCACGGCGGTCCTGCTCCCGTGCGGCGCTTCCTCCCCGAACTGATCCGGCTCATCTGGGACCGGAAGATCGACCCGGGCAAGGTCTTCGACCTCACCCTTCCGCTCGAGGACGCGGCGGAGGGATATCGGGCGATGGACGAGCGCCGCGCCACGAAGGTGCTGCTCACGGTCTGACGTCCGGGGATGCTTCCTGCCTCGCCCTTCGCCGCACCACCTTCAGCTCGCTGGCGAGGATCCCGAGCACGACGAGCGCCCCGCCGATGAGCGCGGTCGCGGGCAGGCGCTCGCCGGCGATGCGTCCGATGCCCCCCGCCCACACTGGTTCGCCGGCGTAGATGATGGTCGCGCGGGTGGGGGAGACCGATTTCTGCGCCCAGTTCATGGTCAGCTGGATCAGGCAGCTCGCCGCGCCCAGCCCGACCGCGCAGCCGACCCAGATCCACGAGAACTCCGGCACGCCCTCGCCCACCACGGGCATGGTGAGCAGTCCCAGCACACCGGCGGTCAGCAGCTGCACGACGGTGATGCGTCCGAGGTCGATCTTCCCCGCGAAGAGGCTGATCAGGATGATCTCGGCCGCGATCGGAAGCGTGCTGATCATGGTCACGATCTCGCCGGTGCCGAGGGAGAGGGAGAGTGCGTCCGGGCCCGCGATGAACAGCAGTCCGACGAAAGCCAGCGCCGCCCCGACGAAAGCCATGGCGGGCGGACGCGTGCGGAACACGGCCCACTGCGCGAGCGGCACCAGTGGGACGTACATCGCGGTGATGAAGGCCGAGGTGCTGCTGTCGATGCTCTGCAGCCCCAGGGTCTGCAGGCCGTAGCCGAGGTAGATCATCACGCCGATCGCGACGCCCGCACCGACGTCGCGCCAGCGGATGCCGCGCAGCACCCGTCGGAAGATCACGACGCTGATCAGCCCCGCGAAGAGGAACCGGATGCCGACGAAGAACCACGGGCCGGAATGCTCCATCGCCCAGTGCACCAGCAGAAACGTGCCGCCCCAGACCGCGGTGATCGCGATGAGCGCGGCCTCTTGTGGGCGAAAGCGCATCCAGCGGAGTCGAGAGGGCATCGTTCGGCCCTTTCTCGACGTCGCCGGATAGAGCCTAACGGGCCGCGGCCGCCGCTCGAATCGTGACGGAAGAAGACGATGACGCGCCGGACACCACCGCCGACTCGGTAGCCTCGCAGCATGAGCGACTTCGTGAGTGCCGTCGAACTGAACGACCTGCTGACCCGGGGTGCGCCGGTGCGTGTGATCGACGTGAGGTGGCGACTCGACCGTCCGGAAGCCGGGCATGACGACTACCTCACCGGACACATCCCCGGCGCCGTGTTCGCCGCACTGGACACCGAGCTCTCCACCCACGGCGAGCCCTCGGAGGGACGACACCCGCTGCCGTCCACGGCCACCCTCCAGGACGCGGCCCGTCGGTGGGGCGTGCGCGCGGGGGACACCGTCGTCGCCTACGACGACTTCAGGGGCATCTCAGCGGCTCGCGCGTGGTGGCTGCTGCGTCAGGGCGGCGTCGACGTGCGCGTGCTCGACGGTGGCATCCAGGGCTGGAAGGCCGCAGGGTTCGATGTCGCGACCGACGATGTGAGTCCGGAGCCGGGCGACGTCGTGCTCGACCCGATCGGCGGCGATGCGCTCTCGATCGATGAGGCCGCAGCCTTCCCCGCATCGGGCGTGCTGATCGACGCGCGTGCGGCCGATCGGTACCGCGGTGACTCCGAGCCGTTCGATCCGGTGGGCGGGCACATCCCCGGTGCGCGCAACCTTCCCGAACCCGTGCACTTCGACGCGGAGGGGCGCATCCTCGACCGCGAGACGATCCTGGCGAGCTTCGCCGAGGTCGGGGTGACACCGGGTACGGCGGTCGCGGCGTACTGCGGGTCCGGCGTGACGGCCGCGCACACCGCACTGGTCCTGCACGAGGTCGGCATCGAGGCGAAGGTCTTCCCCGGATCGTGGAGTCAGTGGTCGAACACCCCCGGCCGCCCGGTCGCGACGGGTGATCAGCCCGGCTGATCCTCGCGAGGGCCGTATCCCCAGTGCAGTCCGAGGGCACCGGGACCGAAGGCTCTGCGCACCAGATGCACCGAGGTTCCCCGCGGCGGCGGCAACGGCGTCATGATCACGCCTTCCGGGGTCTCGACGTGCTCCTCGCACCAGTCCGGGATCGCATCCGGATGGAAGCGCGTCCACACCAGCAGCTCCCTGGCCTTCTGTGCCAGGGCGTGGCCGGTGTCGCGCGTCTCCGGGTAGCCGGGCGGATACTCCACCGACCACTCGACCATCGCGGTCTCCGGCGCTGTCAGGGGAACATCGAGCTCGAACAGCACGCCGTGCACCTCGCCGTCCGGGTGCGAGTATCGTGCGGCGATCCGACCTCCGGCCACGGCCTTCAGGAGAGGAGCGGGCGTGCGGACACCGGGGGTGATCTCCAGGAAGGGGATGGCCGTGATCGTGCCCACCGTGGACTGCACGATGCTGCGTGTGATGCTGTAGGCGACGTTGCCGTCGGCGCCGACATCGGTCACCGAATGGGTCGTGAGCTCGCGGGAGGTGTCGGGGTACGACGCCCCGAGGGCGCGGAAGGCATCGATCACCGCCAACTCGAGTTCTTCCTCATCGATGGGGAACTGGTTCGGCCCGAGCGGACCCGTGCGGTTCGTCGAGCGGAGCAGCCTGCTCAGGGCGCCCCCGTCGAGCCCGAGAAGCTCCTCGATGTCGGAGAGCGCGGCCAGCGACTGCACGCCTTCCGGTCGCCGCGCACCGGATCGCCAGTAGCTGAGCGTCGCCATCGACACGCGGTTCCCCCGTGCCTTGAGCTGCCTCTGCAGCCAGGACAGCGTCACCGGCTTCGCGTTTATCGCGTCGCGCAGCGCGTTCGCGAAGTCATCGGATTCGGCTCTGCGCGCGTCATCTTCGAAAGTCATCACAGATCCCCTCCGGTATGTGAAGATCAGCGCCTTAGAGTGAGCATACGACCGCACGCGCGTACCTCAGGGGACCGGGTGGGCATGTGGGGTCACTTGGCCGTCTTCGCAGGCAGGGTGCCCGACCCTGCGATCACCGGCCTGACGCAGTGATGCCCCCCTTGCTGCGTATGTCGTGAAGCCCGGCAATCGATCTGGGGAGATCAGCCGGGCTTCACGAATCCTCCCTCCGCGGGCTCCCGGCGTTGCGGCTGCGCAGCCCCGCGTAGACTGGGAGCAACACCCCGGAGGACTCTGGACCGTCATGTCTGCCCCTGCTCGCGCATTCACCATGCGCCACGTGCAATTGCTGCGCGCTCTGTTCGCCGCAGTCGCTGCGCTGATGATCACCTTCTCGTCTGATCACTCCGCACCCGTCGGTCTGTCCGTCTTCAGCGGATTCGTCCTCATCACCGCTCTCGTGCAGGTGCTCGCCGCCTGGCTGGTGCTCCCCGCCGGTTCACGCTGGTCGTACGTGCTGCTCGCGGCCGTGGGCATCGTCGCCGGCATGGTGAGCGGCATCCCCGCATGGCGTTCCGATGACCTGTTCTTCATCGTCGTCTCGTCGTGGGCGATCATCACCGGCGGCATCGAGCTGCTCGCTGGGATCCGTTCCCGACGCACCGGCGGCATGCTGTCGCGCGACGCGATCACCGTCGGCGCGCTCGGGGTGCTGCTCGGTGTCGCGCTGCTGCTGATCCCCGCCGGATTCCTGCAGGAGTACACGATCGACAAGGCGGGCACGTTCGTGCTCTCCGGCATCATCCTCGGTGTCGGCATGCTGGGTGGCTACGCGGCGATCGTCGCGGTCTTCCTGGGGATCGCCGGCCTCACGCCGAAGCAGGCCGACGACGTTGCCGCGGCATCCGATTCGAACGACAGCGCCGCTCCTGCGGAGCACGGAGGAGAGCGATGAGCGACGAGAAGCCCACCCGCCGGGACATTCTGCGGCCCCTGCACCTGCTGCTCATCGCGCTCGGCTGCGGCGTCTTCGCCATGGTCGTCACGCTGGTCTCCACCGGAGCCTTCACCGCGCGGGTGAACGCGTCGATCGCCGATGGCACGTACGAGGGCCTGACCCCGTTCGCGCTCGGCCTCGTCGTCGGCGGTGGGGCGTTCATCGTGACGCTGCTGATCCTCGCGATGCTGATCCTCGCCGTCGATCCCGCCGATGTCACCAAGACGATCGATCGTCCGGTGCTGTACGACCCGGAGCCGGAAGCGGAGAATCCCGATTCCGAGGCACCCGGCCGTTCCGCATCTTCGTGATCCGGTGACTGCTCGGTCGCGCATTCCGCGTCGACCGTCGCGAGAACATCCGATTAAAGAGCGCTTCGATCGCTCGCTTCTCCAGTACTTTCGGCGTGCCGTTTAGACAATCGTCTCTAGACATCCGATGTCTCGTGTCACACACTGGCTCCTGACGCGCCCCGCATCCACGATCGGCTGCGAGGCCGCACGGCCCCAGATGATCAACGATGCTCCGGAGGTTTGCTGTGATGATGGACCCCATTTCCCGTCGACAGGCGCTGCAGGTGGGCGGACTCGCCCTTCTCGCCCCGCTCGTCCCTCAATTCCTGGCCGCTCGCCCCGCCGCCGCGAGCACGTTCTCCGCGCACGCCGCCCTGCGCGCGATCCCTGCCGGTGCGATCCCCCGCCCGCAGCTCTCGCCGTACGCCCTCTGGTACGCGACGCCGGCGACGAACTGGGAGACCCAGGCGCTCCCCATCGGCAACGCCCGGCTCGGCGCGAAGCTGTTCGGCAATCCGGACGCCGAGGTGATCCAGTTCAGCGAGCAGAGCCTGTGGGGTGGGGTCAACGACTACGACAATGCGCTCGCGGGTCAGCCGGACGGTGCGTACGACACCAGCGTCACCGGCTTCGGGTCGTTCCGCGACTTCGGTGAGGTGACCGTCGCCTTCGGTGCGCGCACCACCGTCAGCTCTCCCGGGGGTCCATACGAGGTGTCGGGGGGCGAGAGCGTCGAGAAGACGTTCGACGGGAACCCCGCGACGAAGTGGTGCCTGATCGCACCGCCCGCCGAGGTGATCTGGCAGGCCGACCTCGCAGAGCCGATCGCCGTCGCGTCCTATGCGCTCACGAGTGCGAACGACGTCCCCGCTCGCGACCCCCAGGACTGGCGGTTCGAGGGGTCTGCCGACGGAACGACCTGGGTCGCCCTCGACGCCCGAGCCGAGACGCCGTTTCCGCAGCGGCTCCAGACGCGCAGCTTCACCTTCGCCAACGCCACGGCCTACGCGCACTACCGGTTCGTCTTCGCGCCGAAGGGGGGAGTCAGCCACTTCCAGGTGGGCGAGATCGCGCTCGGTGGGGTCGACCTGGCGCAGGGGAGCGCCGTCTATGTGTCATCGCCCAGCGGGCACGCCGACTCCCTCGTGGGCAGCATCGACGCCGATCCCACGACGGTCTGGTCGGTTCCGGCCACGGGGCCCGGCGCGGTGTGGCAGGTCGAACTCGGCGCGAAGCTCGCGCTGAACGGCTACGTGCTCACCAGTGCTCCGGATGCACCGGAGCAGGATCCGCGTGACTGGACCGTCTCCGGCTCGGATGACGGGCTCGACTGGAAGACGCTCGACACCCGCGCCGGCGAGACGTTCCCCGAGCGCGGCACCGGACGGGCGTTCTCCTTCGCGAACACCACCGCCTTCGCGATGTACCGCATCTCCTTCTCCGCGCCCGGCGCGATCCGTCTCGGAGGCATCGCCATCACCGGCGGCGGTTTCAGCACGGCAGGGGCCAAGGCCGTCGTCGACTACCGGCGTGCGCTCGACATCGCCGATGGCACCCACAGCACCCACTTCGCGACCGCGCAGGGAACGGTGCTGCGCGAGGCCTTTGCGAGTCGTGATGCCGATGTGATCGCGGTGCGATTCACCGCCGACCGGGCAGGCGCGCTCACGGCACTCGTCGCCCTGGCCTCGAAGCAGGACGGCGTCGCGACCACGGCAGATGCGGGCGGGCGGCGGCTGAGCTTCTCCGGCACGATGGCCAACGACCTCACGCACGCGGCCGTCGTCCGTATCGCGGAGACCGACGGACAGGTGGTCGCCGCCGACGGCGGACTGCGCGTCTCGGGGGCCTCCGTCATCACGCTGCTGCTCGACGCCCGCACCGACTACCGGCTGAGCGCCGCGCACGGGTGGCGTGGTGCCGCACCGCAGCCGGCCATCGAGAAGGCGCTGAACGCGGCGGCCTCCCGATCGTGGAAGAGCCTCCGCTCCGCTCACACCGCTCAGGTCACTGAGCTCATGCAGCGGGCGAAGGTCGAATGGGGCGGGACCGACGGTGCGGTGCTGGCGATGCCCACCGACCGTCGGCTGCTCCGCTACGGGAAGGGCGAGACCGATCCGACCCTCGAGCAGACGCTCTACGCCTACGGCCGCTACCTGCTCCTCAGCTCGTCGAAGCCCGGAGGGCTCCCGGCCAACCTGCAGGGGCTGTGGAACAACAGCAACCAGCCGGCATGGGCGAGCGACTACCACACGAACATCAACGTGCAGATGAACTACTGGGGAGCGGAGACCGCCGACCTCCCGGAGTCGCACGAGGCCCTTGCGGCCTTCATCCGCGAGGTAGCCGTGCCCAGCAGGGTCGCCACGCGGAACGCGTTCGGCGCTGACGTGCGCGGGTGGACCGCCCGCACCTCGCAGAGCATCTTCGGCGGCAACGCGTGGGAGTGGAACACGATCGCCAGCGCCTGGTACGCCCAGCACCTCTACGAGCACTGGGCGTTCACGCAGGACAAGAAGTACCTGCGTGACCTCGCCTACCCGCTGATCAAGGAGATCTGCCAGTTCTGGGAGGACCAGCTCAAGGAGCTCCCCGACGGCACGCTGGTCGCACCGATGGGCTGGTCTCCGGAGCACGGCCCTCGCGAAGACGGCGTCATGCACGATCAGCAGATCATCTGGGACCTGTTCCAGAACTACCTCGAGTGCGCGACGGCCCTCGGCGCCGACAAGAAATACCGGAAGACCGTCGCCGACATGCAGGCGCGGCTGGCTCCGAACAAGATCGGCAGCTGGGGGCAGCTGCAGGAGTGGCAGACCGACCGCGACGACCCGAACGACATCCACCGCCACACCTCGCACCTGTTCGCCGTATACCCCGGGCGGCAGATCACTCCGGACACACCGGAGCTCTCCGCGGCGGCACTGGTCTCGCTCAAGGCACGATGCGGCGAGAAGGAGGGGGTGCCGTTGACCGCCGCGACGGTCTCGGGCGACAGCCGCCGTTCATGGACCTGGCCGTGGCGTGCGGGTCTGTTCGCGCGCCTGGGCGATGCGGAGCGGGCCGGGATCATGGTGCGCGGGCTGCTCACGTACAACATCCTGCAGAACCTGTGGGCGAACCATCCGCCGTTCCAGCTCGACGGCAACTACGGCATCGTCGGCGCGATCGCGGAGATGCTCGTGCAGAGCCACGGCGAGGTCATCCGGCTGCTGCCCGCCGTGCCCGCGGACTGGGCGGTGAGCGGATCGTTCGCCGGGCTCCGCGCACGGGGCGGCTATCGCATCGACTGCACCTGGCGCGACGGGAAGGTCGTGTCCTACGACGTCGTCGCCGACCGCGCGCCGAACATGAGCAACGTGATCGTGGTCGTGAACGGAGAGCGCCGCAAGGTGAAGCCCGGAAACCCGAAGAACGGCAAGCCGATGCGCGACCTCGGCCCGGCGCACTGAGCCCGGCGGCACCGACGTCGAAACGCGACGTCGGTGCCGCCATCCGCAGATCCGGAATACCGCTGCGGCGGATCGGCTTGTCCCTGTAGTGACTGCCTCCGTCGACCGCGCCTCCATCGGACTCCGGTCGGAGCGAGGGCCCATCCTCGGCGCGCTGATGCTCGCCACCGGTCTCATCGCGATCGACGCCACGATCCTCGCGACCGCGGTGCCCAGCATCGTCCGCGACCTCGGCAGCTACCAGCAGTTCCCGTGGCTGTTCTCGGTGTACCTCCTGGCGCAGGCGGTGAGCGTCCCCATCTACTCCCGCTTCGCGGACACGGTCGGACGCAAGCCGATCATCCTCCTCGGCATCGCCCTGTTCCTGCTCGGCTCCATCCTCTGCGGATTCGCGTGGAGCATGCCGGCGCTGATCGTGTTCCGCATCGTCCAGGGGATCGGTGCCGGTGCCGTCGCACCGATGTCGATGACGATCGTCGGCGACATCTACACCGTCGCAGAACGCGCCAAGGTGCAGGGTTACGTCGCGAGCGTCTGGGCGATCTCATCGGTTGTCGGCCCGGCGCTCGGCGGCATCTTCGCGCAGCTCGACGCCTGGCGGTGGATCTTCTGGATCAACATCCCGCTCTGTCTGATCGCCGGATGGATGCTGCTGCGCAACTACAAGGAGCAGAAGCAGACCCAGAAGCACAGCATCGACTACGGGGGAGCGGTGCTGCTCACCATCGGGCTGACCGCGCTCATCCTCGGCATGCTCGAGGGCGGGAACGCCTGGGCGTGGCTGTCGGCACAGAGCGTGCTCTGCTTCGGGGTCGGGGTCGTCGCTCTGGTGGCCTTCGGGTTCGTCGAGCGCCGCGTGGCAGAGCCGATCGTCGACCTGCGTCTCGCGGCCCGTCGGCTCATCCTCACGACCACGATCGTGTCGCTCGGCATCGGCGCGCTGATGCTCGGCGTCACCAGCTTCGCTCCGGCCTATCTCGAGGGGTCCACCGGCATCGCCCCGCTGCTCTCCGGCCTCGCCGTCGCGGCCCTGACCCTCGGCTGGCCGCTCGCCGCCGCGAACGCGGGACGCCTGTACCTGCGCATCGGCTTCCGCCGCACCACGCTGATCGGCATGAGCATCACGACGGTCGCCGCGATCACTCTGGCGTCCGTGGCGTCGTGGCCGAATCCGTTCGTGGTCGCGGGGATCGCGTTCGTGCTCGGGTTCGGACTCGGATGGAGCGCGGCGCCGACCCTGATCGCCGCGCAGGCCTCCGTCGGCTGGGGCGAGCGCGGAGCGGTGACGGGAATGAACGCGTTCGCCCGCTCAGCGGGAAGCGCCGTCGGTGTCGCCGTGTTCGGAGCGATCTCCAACGCCGTGATCGCGCAGGGGGCCGGTCCGGACGATCCCGACACCATCATCCACGCGTCGGTGTGGGTGTTCGTCGCGGTCGCCGTGACCGCCGTGCTCACCCTGATCGCCGCCGCGTTCATGCCGAAGGACAGGGTCGAGGAGCACTCCGGAGAGTCCGCGCCCTAGCCCGCGGGCTCGCCTTCTCAGCGGCGTCGAGTGCACGGGAACTCGCCGAGTGCACGGGATCCGTGCGCGAATGTCCCGTTCACTCGACAACTACCGGTGCACTCGCCGATCACACCGACGCTCTGGGGGCGAGCTGCGCTCAGTTCTCATCGTGATCAGGCGCTACCGAGCAGCCTCATCGCGATGATGACGATGCCGCCGACAATGCCGATCACGCCGAGCACGGTCAGCGCGCGGAACGTCACGAGCGCGCGAACCGCGTCCTTCGTCGGGGGCATGGGCGGGCCCTCAGCGGGCGCCTCCGGGGGTGGGTCGTACGACCGCAGCTGGATGACGATCTCGTCGAGGAGATCGTCGACGCTGTCGGCGTCGTATCCCTCTCCGGCGAACTGCACCCGCCGGAACTGCCTGATCACGATGTCGTCCGGGTTCAGCGCGGGTCGCTGCCCGCGTTCCCACGATTGGAGCGCCGCGACGCACTGCGCAACGACATCGTCGACCTCATCCACGGCGAAACGGCTGCCGGTCCGACGCAGCGGCATCTTCGTCGCTGCGAGTTCTGCACTGTTCATCCCCGGCTACTGCGCGAGCTTCTCTGCGATGCCCGTGTAGGTCGCCGGGGTCAGCGCGAGCAGGCGCTTCTTGGCGGCGTCGCCGATCTCGAGGCCCTGCACGAACTCGGCGAGGTCCGCCGCGCCCACCCGGTGACCGCGCGTCAGCTCCTTGAGGAGTGCGTACGGGTCGGTGATCGTGGAGCGTCCGGCGACGACCTCGGCACGGATGACGGTCTGGATGGCCTCGGCCAGCACTTCCCAGTTCACGTCGAGGTCGGCGAGCAGCACGTCACGCGAGAGCGAGATCGCATTCAGGCCGCGGCGCAGGTTGTCGAGCGCGAGCAGCGAGTGCCCGAACGCCACGCCGATGTTGCGCTGCGTGGTGGAGTCGGTCAGGTCGCGCTGCAGGCGGCTGGTGACCAGCGTCTGGCCGAGGGATGCGAGCAGGGCGCCCGAGATCTCGAGGTTGGCCTCGGCGTTCTCGAAGCGGATCGGGTTGATCTTGTGCGGCATCGTCGACGAGCCGGTGGCCCCGGCGACCGGGATCTGCGCGAAGTAGCCGAGGGAGATGTAGGTCCAGATGTCGGTGGCGAGGTTGTGCAGGATGCCGCCGGCGTGACGCACGCGGTCGTAGAGCTCGACCTGCCAGTCGTGCGACTCGATCTGGGTGGTGAGGATGTTGAAGCCGAGCCCCAGGCCCTCGATGTACTCGCGGGCGATGGTCGGCCAGTCGGCGTCGGGGTCTGCGGCCAGGTGTGCAGACCAGGTGCCGGTCGCGCCGGAGAACTTGGCCAGGTAGTCGGAGGCGGCGATCTGGCCGCGCACACGCTCGAGGCGCCACGCGAACACCGCGAGCTCCTTGCCCATGGTCGAGGGCGTCGCGGGCTGGCCGTGCGTGCGCGAGAGCATCGCGGCGTCGGCGTGCTCGACCGCGAGTTCACGCAGCTTGGCGATCACGGTGTCGAGGGCCGGGAGCCAGACCTCTTCCACGGCGCGCTTCACCGTCAGGGCGTAGGAGGCGGAGTTGATGTCTTCGCTCGTGGCGGCGAAGTGCGTGAGCTCGGCGATGCCGTCGAGCCCGAGCGTCGAGAGGCGGTCGCGCACGAGGTACTCGATGGCCTTCACATCGTGCTGGGTGACGGCTTCCTTCTCGGCGAGCCAGTCGATCTCGGCCTGTCCGAAGTCGCGGTAGAGGGCGCGCAGGCGCTCCTTGTCGGCATCCGAGAGCGGCGTCGTCTCGAACAGCGAGCGATCGGTGAGGGCGATCAGCCACTCGACCTCGACCTCGACGCGCGCCCGGTTGAGGCCCGCCTCGGACAGGAAGTCGGCGAGACCGGTGACGGCGCCGCGATAGCGGCCGTCGAGAGGGCTCAGGGGCTGGGGCGGGAGCGAAGGCTGGAAAGTCAGGGGAGTCCTCCTGATCGGGCCCCTCAGAGGCGGGGCGTGCGGGGGAGACGCAGAGCGGGTTCGAGCTGGCGGAACAGGCCCCGAGTCGCCGCCTCAATCATACCGAGCACGGAATCGAACATCTCCGTGCCCGCGTAGTAAGGGTCGGGCACGTCGTGGGTCGAGGCGTTCGGGTCGAAGGCCAGCAGCAGGGTGACCTTGCCCTCTTCGTCTTCGTCGTGCGCCCATTCCCGCAGGATGCGCTCGTGGGTGCGGTCGAGGGCGACGACGAGATCGTTTTCGGCGAAGGCCGCGGCGGTGAACTGGCGAGCCCGGTGCTGCGAGCCGTCGTAGCCGCGCCGGGCCAGCGAGTCGATCGTGCGATGGTCGGCGCGTTCGCCGAGATGCCAGTCGCCTGTTCCGGCGCTGCGCGAGACGATGCGCGGGCCGAGTCCCTGCCTCTCGGCGAGGTCGCGGAAGACGACCTCGGCCATGGGAGAGCGGCAGATGTTCCCCGTGCAGACGAAGATCACGCGGAAGGGATCCGGGGATGTCACAGATACATTCTGCCCGCCCTCGGCCGTCCTGCACAGCGCGAGCCGTTCCGCGCGATCCTCTGCACACCGCGAACGGGCATCCATCTCTCCACCGGTTGCGGGTATCGGGCCGGGCGAGATGCCCGTGATCCCGGATGCTGGGGCCATGTACTCGTTCGCCAACATCCTCGAAGCCGACTCCGCGCAGGCCGGTGATCGACTTCTCGCCGCCCAGGAGATCGGAGAGGCGGTCACCACGTTGGAAGATGCCGGATCGACTCTGGTCGCGCTCGCCGACCGATCGGACTGGCAATCCGAGGGATTCCGCGCGCTGCACGCTCTGCTCGCGCGGCTGCGCGACGACACCGGAGCGGAGATCGGACACCTCAAGGTGCATGAATGGGAACTGGGTGGGGCGGCATGAGGGTGCCGGAATGAACGCGATCGCAGGCAGGGGAGCGTCAGCCGACGACGGAGGGCTGAGCATCGACCACGGCGGAGCGATCGCCGTCGACACCGAGCAGCTGCGCGATCTCGGCGCGCGCCTGCGGACGGTGGTGTCGCGGTACGAGGACGCGCGGGAGGCGGTCGCTCGTGCCCTGGTGCTCGTCTCCTCCGCAGACGCCGAGCGGCACGTCGATGTCGGTGCTCTGCGGCGCAGCGGCGAGCGGATCGGGGCGCTGGGTGCCGAGATCGAGAACGCCTGCGCGGGAACGCTCGTGATGGCCGACGCCTTCGAGGTGGTCGAGCTGCGGGCGCAGGCGGAGGCACTCGCTCTCACCGACGTCGCGGCGGCGAACGACGTGCAGGCGCGCGCCGACAGGCTCGTCGCCGACGACGAGCGGATCGGAACCATGGCCGAGTGGCTGGTGGCCGGGTGGAAGGAGCGGCGGTTCGAGGGACTGGGGGAGCAGTACGATCTGGCGGGAGCACTCCCACCCCTGTTCCTGGCCGGGGCGATGGTGGGCGTCGCATCGGGCCTCGGGAAGGTCCGGCCGAAGACGGTCGTGTCGAGCGCGGTGCTGTCGGGGGTGGCGGATCCCGTGAAGGTGACACCGGTGAAGACGTCGACTCCGAATGCGCCGACCGGTCTCGCTGCGGCCTTCCGGCGCGTGCCGGGCTCGACCGCGCAGGTCGCGGTCGAGAAGTACACGATGGTCGGCGGGGCGACCCGGTACGTGGCCTACGTCGCCGGGACCCGGGAATCCCTGCCGTGGCGAGCGGGGAAGTCGGAGCCGTGGGACATGGAGTCGAACGTCGAGCTCTATCAGGGCGGCACGTCGGCGTCGTATCAGGCCACCCTCGATGCCCTGGCGGCCGCGGGCGTCGAGTCGGGTGACCGGGTCGATGTCGTCGCGCACTCCCAGGGCGGGATGATCGCCGCCCGCCTCGCGATGGAGAGCGAGTTCGAGGTGTCGACCCTGATGACCGCCGGAAGCCCCACCGAGCCGACCCTCGATGACGATCAGACCCTGCTCCAGCTCCGTCACACTGACGACGTCGTGTCCGCGCTCGCCGCAGGCGGGTCGGCGGAGGGCACGGGAACACCTGACAGCTTCACGGCCTCGCGCGAAGGGGATCCGCACGACGGAATCCAGGATCTGCAGTTGCAGACCCACGGTCTTGAGACCTACGTCGAGACGGCGGAGATGGTGGATGCGTCGCACGATCCGCGCGCCGAAGCCGTCGATGCGTACTGGGAAGAGCTCGGTGAAGCCGTCGAGGTCGAGCGCATCGAGTTCCACGCCGAACGGACGGGGTGACCCCCGATGGGCTCAGTCGCGGCGGCTCTTGCTCTGCGGGCGCAGGATGAAGCCGAAGATGCCGTTGATCACCGAGATGATGAGCGCGGCGAGCACGCCCCACCAGAAGTCGCCGACCGTCAGGCCCCATCCGAAGCCGCTCGTGATCCAGGCCGTCAGCCACAGCAGGAAGCCGTTGATCAGGAAGCCGATCAGCCCGAACGTGATGATGTAGAGCGGGAAGGCGACGATCTTCACGACTGTGCCGATGATCGTGTTCACGAGGGCGAAGATCGCGGCCACCGCGAGCAGGGTCAGCACCAGCTGCAGCGTCTCGCCGGGCGGGAAGGCGGTGATCACGACCTGCAGGGCAGGGATCAGCGTGACGACCCAGAGGGCGAAGGCATTGACGACGACGCGGATGATGAAGCGCATAGTCCGACCAGTGTCCCACGGACACCCGACGGTGTCAGCCTGCCGTGTCTTCCACGATGTGTGCGGTGATGACCTGTGCGATCTGGTTCAGATCCAAACGGCTCTGCGCGACGTCGAGAACGAAGTCGAATGCCTCGTCGTTCGTGAACGTCACCTCGTATCCGTTGAGTCGGATGAAGATGAACGTGAGGTACAGGGAGATCCGCTTGTTCCCGTCGAACAGCGCGTGGTTCTGTGCGACCGAACTGATCAGCGCCGCGGCCTTCTCCGCGAAGGACGGATAGGCATCGGCTCCGAACATCCCCGCTGAGGGGCGAGCGAGCGCGGAGAAGAGCAACCCCTCGTCACGGACGTGCAGTCCGAGTTTCGCTATCAGGGCGAGGGACTGCTCCGGCTCGATGTATTCCGTCGCCATCGCTCAGGCGTCTTCGAGTCGCTTGAGGGTCTCGGCGTAGCGTTCGGTCACCTCGTCGGCGATCGAGAGCACGCGGTCTGTTTTCGACTCGCTGTTCGCGAACCGCGCCGCCGCCTCGATGATCACCGCATGCTTCGAGGTATGCCGGGCGCGCGCGATCGCCTCGAGCTGCGCATCGAGTTCTTCCGGGAGTCGCACCGTCATCGCCATACCAGAATGGTACCACCGCCCATCGCGCCTCGGTAGGCCGCGTCCGAGCCCGTCGCCGCCCGGAGCTCCCTCGTAGACTCGACCTCGTGACCGAGCCGATCCTGCCCCGCATCCGACCAGCCATCGCCGCCCTCGCGCCGTATCGCCAGGGCAAGCAGGCAGGGCCGGATGCGTTCAAGCTGTCGAGCAACGAGAACCCGTTCGATCCGCTCCCGTCGGTGCTCGAAGCGCTGCAGGGCACGACGCCGATCAACCGCTACCCGGATGCCACCGCCGGCCGTCTGCGCGCACGTCTCGGCGCCCGCTACGGGGTCGAGCCCGACCAGGTGCACGTCGCTTCCGGCAGCGTGTCGATCCTGCACCAGCTGATCCTCGCGACCGCGTCCGTCGGCGACGAGGTCATCTACGCCTGGCGCTCGTTCGAGGCGTACCCGAGCCTGCCGCTCGTCGCCGGGGCGACCGGCGTGCAGGTGCCGCTCACCGCCGACTCCCGCCACGACCTCGACGCGATGGCGGATGCCGTGACCGAGCGCACCCGCGCGATCATCCTGTGCACACCGAACAACCCGACCGGCCCGATCATCACGTCCGCTGAGTTCGCCGCCTTCGTCGAGCGCGTCCCGAATGACGTCCTGATCATCCTCGACGAGGCGTACACCGAGTTCGTCACGGCGCCCGACGCGGTCGACGGTCTCGCCGAGCGCGTGTTCGAGCAGCACCCGAATGTGGTGGTGCTGCGCACCTTCTCGAAGGCCTACGGTCTTGCCGGCCTCCGTGTCGGCTATGCGATCGGACATGTGAAGGTGCTCGACGCCGCACGCACCACCGGCATCCCGCTCTCGGTCACCTCCGCCGCCGAGAACGCCGCGATCGCGAGCCTCGACGCCGAATCCGAGCTCCTGGAACGGGTCGCCGTCATCGTCGAGCGACGCGGTCGCCTCGTGGAGGGCCTTCGTGCGCAGGGCTGGGACGTCCCCGACTCCCAGTCGAACTTCGTCTGGCTGCCCGCAGGGGAGCGCACCGACGAGGTGGCTGCGGCCTTCGTCGAGAACGACCTCATCGTCCGTCCGTTCTCGGGGGACGGCATCCGCATCTCGGTGGGCGAGGAAGACTCCATCGCACGCGTGCTCGAGGTCGCAGCTTCCGTCCGCTGAGTCGCCGAGCCACCGGGTCGAGGCGGTTTTCCGCGGTTTTCTCCGAGTTCCGGGCAGTTACAAGGGCGTCCTAGGTATGCGTGACCAAGCATGCGGGCGCGGGTAGCGTGAGAGCGTGACCACCTCCGAGACACCCCTTGTGAGCGTTCTGGACGAGACCGGACGGTACGCCCCGTCCGCCGCCGCAGAACGGTACCTTCCCCTGATCGAAGCGATCGGCGACGCCGAACTCGAGCAGTTCTACCGGGACATGGTCGTCATCCGCGCGATCGACACCCAGGCGACGAACCTGCAGAGGCAGGGACAGCTCGCGCTGTGGCCGCCGAGCCGGGGGCAGGAGGCGGCGCAGGTCGGCTCCGGTCGTGCGGCCCGGGCCCAGGACACGATCTTCCCCTCCTACCGCGAGCACGCGGTGACCCGCATCCGCGGCGTCGACCCGGTCGACATCATCAAACTGATGCGCGGTGTCTCGCACGGCGGGTGGGACCCCACCGACCCCAAGAACGGCAACACGCGGCTGTACACGCTCGTGCTCGGATCGCAGGTGCTGCACGCCGCGGGCTATGGCATGGGTCTCGTCTTCGACGGCCGCACCGGTACGGGCGACCTCGACCGCGACGAGGCCGTCATCACCTACTACGGCGACGGTGCTTCCAGCCAGGGCGACGTGCACGAGGCGATGGTCTTCGCTGCGAGCTACCAGGCGCCGACGGTCTTCTTCCTCCAGAACAACCACTGGGCGATCTCGGTGCCCGTGTCCACGCAGTCGCGTGTTCCGCTGGTGCAGCGCAGCGCCGGCTA
Source organism: Microbacterium sp. NPDC058269 (assembly GCF_042881445.1). Classification (NCBI taxonomy): domain Bacteria; kingdom Bacillati; phylum Actinomycetota; class Actinomycetes; order Micrococcales; family Microbacteriaceae; genus Microbacterium; species Microbacterium sp. NPDC058269. The sequence goes on along the minus strand of NZ_JBHVXT010000001.1, from coordinate 1,152,557 downwards.
CGGCATCCCGAGTGTCCGGGTCGACGGCAACGACGTGCTCGCCAGCTATGCGGTCTCCCGCACAGCTCTCGACGAGGCCCGCGCCGGCAACGGACCGCAGGCGATCGAGGCGGTCACCTACCGGCTCGGCGCGCACACCACGAGCGACGACCCGACGAAGTACCGCGGCAGCGACGAGGAGCAGTACTGGGCCGGTCGCGACCCGATCGTCCGGATGCGCGCCTTCCTCGAGGGCCGCGGAGCATCGGCGCAGCTCTTCGACGACGTCGAGGCCGAGGCCGCGGATGCCGCGGAGGATCTGCGCGCCCGCACCGTCGAGCTCACCGCCCCCAGCGCCGACAAGATGTTCGACCATGTCTACAGCGAGCCGCATCCGTTGATCGACGAGCAGAAAGCCTGGCGCGCGCAGTACGAGGCGTCTTTCGAAGACGCGTCGTTCGAAGGAGGAGCCCGGTGACTCTCGAGACGATGCCGCTCAGCAAGGCGCTGAATGCGGGGATGCGCAAGGCGATGGAGAACGACCCGAAGGTCCTGCTCATGGGCGAGGACATCGGCAAGCTCGGTGGCGTCTTCCGTGTGACGGAGCACCTGCAGCGCGACTTCGGCGACCGTCGGGTGCTCGACACCCCGCTGGCCGAGTCCGGGATCGTCGGCACCGCGATCGGCATGGCGATGGTCGGGTTCCGTCCCGTCATCGAGATCCAGTTCGACGGCTTCGTGTTCCCCGCGTTCGACCAGATCACCACGCAGCTGGCGAAGCTCACCAACCGGCACGAGGGCGCGATCAGCATGCCGATCGTCATCCGCATCCCCTACGGCGGACACATCGGCGCGGTCGAGCACCACCAGGAGAGCCCGGAGGCGTACTTCGCGCACACTCCCGGCCTGCGCGTGGTCTCGCCGTCGACACCGAACGACGCGTACTGGATGATCCAGGAGGCGATCGCGTCGAACGACCCCGTGATCTTCATGGAGCCGAAGAGCCGTTACTGGCAGAAGGGCGAGGTCGAGCTCGACGCGTCCGCCGTTCCGCTGCACTCCTCACGAGTCGTGCGCTCCGGCAGCGACGTGACGCTCGTCGGACACGGCGCGATGGTCACCACGCTCCTGCAGGCCGCGGCGCTCGCCGAAGCCGAGGGCACGAGTTGCGAGGTCGTCGACGTGCGCTCGCTCTCCCCTGTGGACTACGAGCCGATCCTCGACTCGGTGCGAAAGACCGGACGCATGGTCTACGCGCAGGAGGCGCAGGGTTTCGGAAGCATCGGCGGTGAGATCGCCGCGACCGTCATGGAGCGGGCGTTCTACGCGCTCGAGGCTCCGGTGCTGCGCGTCTCCGGCTACGACACCCCGTTCCCGCCGGCGAAGCTCGAAGGCGCGTACCTCCCGGATGCCGATCGCATCCTCGAGGCCGTCGACCGCTCGCTGGCATACTGACATATCCGCTCGGCCGAAAGGACTCGTCATGAGCACGCAGAACTTCACCCTCCCCGACGTCGGGGAAGGCCTCACGGAGGCCGAGATCGTGGCCTGGAAGGTCGCCCCCGGCGACACGGTCGCGATCAACGACGTGCTCTGCGAGATCGAGACGGCCAAGTCGCTCGTCGAGCTGCCCTCGCCGCACGCCGGTGTGGTGGGTGAGCTGCTCGTCGAAGAGGGCGCGACGGTCGAGGTCGGCACGCCCATCATCACCTTCGTGACCGAGCCTGCGGCGGGTGCTCCGGCGGCTCCGGTCGCCGCGGCTCCTGCCGCGGAAGAGGGCGGTGGCTCGGTGCTGGTCGGCTACGGCACGGGTGGCGGTGCGACCTCGCGTCGCAAGCGCCCGGCCGAGCGTCCGGTCCGTTCTTCGGTCGGCGTGATCGCGAAGCCCCCGATCCGCAAGCTCGCGCGGGACCTCGGCGTCGACCTCACGACGGTCGCCGCGACCGGCGCCGACGGCGAAGTCACGAGGGACGACGTCATGAAGCACGCCTCGCAGGCGAGCGTCTTCCGCAACATCGAGACTCCCGAGTGGGGGACGGTGCGCGAGGAGACCGTGCCCGCACCGCAGGCTGCACCGGCAGGGCTCGCACGCGGACTCGCTCCGACCCAGCCTTCGGCCGCCGGCGACGACCGTACCGAGTCGATTCCGGTGAAGGGTGTGCGCAAGGCCACGTCTTCGGCGATGGTGCAGAGCGCGTACTCGGCCCCGCACGTGACGGTGTGGAAGGAGATCGACGCCAGCCGCACGATGGAGCTCGTCAAGCGCCTCAAGGCCTCGCCCGACTACGCCGACATCCGGGTCTCACCGCTGCTGATCATGGCGCGCGCCGTGATCTGGGCTGCCCGCCGCACCCCGATGGTCAACGCCGCCTGGATCGAGACGGAAGCCGGTGCCGAGATCGCCGTGCGCCACTACGTGAACCTCGGTATCGCCGCCGCCACCCCGCGTGGCCTGCTGGTGCCGAACATCAAGGACGCCCAGGACCTCGGCATGAAGGACCTGGCGCGGGCGCTGAACCGTCTGACGCTCACGGCGCGCGAGGGCAAGACCCCGCCGGCCGATCAGCAGGGCGGCACGATCACGATCACGAACATCGGTGTGTTCGGGATGGATGCCGGCACCCCGATCATCAACCCCGGCGAGGCCGGCATCGTGGCGATGGGCACCATCAGCCAGAAGCCGTGGGTCGTCGACGGCGAGGTGCGTCCGCGCTGGGTGACCACGGTCGCCGGTTCCTTCGACCACCGCGTGATCGACGGCGACGGCATGAGCCGTTTCATCGCCGATGTCGCCTCGGTTCTCGAGGAGCCCGCGCTGCTCGTGGACTGAATCCGCGCTAGGCGCTCGCGCGCAGACGTTCCTCGGCCAACAGCGGCACCGCGTGCTCCCTGGCCGCGCGGCGAGCGGTCGCCACGGCCCCGCGTGAGACGACCTCGGCCCCGAGCGTCGAGGCCAGGATCTCCGGCGCGGGCAGGTGCAGCTCTTCGGGGAGGATGCGTCGGGCCGCGGTCAGCACGGGCTCGATGCTCTCGGCGACCGCTCCGCACACGATGACGCGTGTCGGGTCGTACATGCTGCCGAGCACGCCGACGATGCGGGCGACGGTGGCCCCGACGCGGGAGGTGACCAGCACGGCATCGGGGTCGCCCGATGCGGCGAGGGTCAGCACGAGCCGCGGGTCGATGCGGTCGGTCTCGGCGAGGCGGCCGACCACGCTGTCCTGCGCGATCTCTCCGGAGTCGAGCGCCGCGCGCACCTGATCCTGCACGGAGTAGCGGAGCCCGAACGCCGAGCCGACGCCCACGATGTGGTCGAACACGACGCCCTCGCCGACGCCGCCGTGCGCACCGTGCAGCACGTGGCCGTCGACCACCACGCCGCCGCCGAACCGTTCGCTCGCGAGCAGGGCGACGTAGTCGCGGCATCCGATTGCCGCACCTTCCGCGCCCTCGGCGATGGCGGCGAGCTGCGCGTCGTTCTTGATCTGGACGACCGGGGCCCAGTCGCGCAGGGCCTCAGCCAGGCCGGGGTTGGTGCGCTCCCAGAAGCCGTCGGGGTGGGGCGGGGAGATGCCGTCGCGGTTCACAGGCGCCGCGACGCCGACGCACAGCGCGAGCACCTGGTCGCGCGTCACGTCGGCCTCGGCGAGCGCATCGCCCAGGCGCTCGAGGATCGTTGCGCGTCGCTCCTCGGCCGACTGCGAGGGCTCGAACTCCACGCGGTGATGCACGAGGGTCCGGTCGAGGGGGTCGGCCACGGTGACGGCGAGGTGGGTGTCTCCCGCGTCCATCCCGATCACGACGCCGAGGTCGGGGGCCAGCGCGAAGCGGCGAGAGGGGCGACCGGAGCGGTAGGTGCCGGCGGCCCGTGCGTTCGGGAGCTCGCGCAGCACGTCTGCGCCGACCAGGGTGTCGATCGCGTCGATCGCGGTCGAGCGGGTCAGGGAGGTGCCGGCCATCGCCTCGGTCGCGGTGAATTCGCCCGCCGTCCAGGCGAAGTCGAGCACTGCTCCGACGCTCGCGCGCCCTGTTCCCAGGTCTGCGGAGACTTCTGTCATTGCGCTTGACCTCCCTGTCTTCCAATGAGAGAGTACCGTTCGACAGAATAAATTCGCTCACTAGATTTAGTGCATGGATTTATACGAGGAAAGGACGACGGTGTCTGAGAGACGAACACGCGCGGTGCGAGCGGTGGCCGCAGCCCTGGGGGTCACCCTGGTCGGCACGGCGCTCGCCGGCTGCGCTCCCGACACGGGGGCGGAGACCATCCGCTTCACGTTCAGCAAGCGCGAGGCGATCGAGTTCATGACCGCCCTCGTCGCCGAGTACAACTCCTCGCAGAGCGTCGTGAAGGTCGAGATCGACACCTCGGGCGTCGACGTCGTCTCGGCGAGCTTCGTGCGGGGCAATCCGCCCGACATCATGCTCGCCAACTACAACTACGAGATCGCCCGGTTCGTGCAGCGCTGCGCCCTCACCGATCTCTCCGAGACCGACGCAGCCGCGAACATCCGCGACGACCTGCAGCCGCTCATGGATCAGTATGGATCCTGCGAGGGCCGCACGAGCGCCCTGCCGTACTCGGTGATGGCGGCATCCGTCATCTACAACAAGGAGATCTTCCAGGCGCAGGGGCTCGAGGTGCCGCAGACCTGGGACGAGCTGCTCGCCGTGTGCGACCAGCTGAAGGCCGCCGGCATCGACCCGTTCTACGGCACCTTCAAAGACGACTGGACCGTCGGGCAGGGCTGGTACGACTACACGGCCGGCGGCTCCGTCGACGTGATCGACTTCTTCGACGCTCTCGCAGCGGAGGGTGCGGATGTCGGCCCCGACTCCGAGGTCTCGTTCTCGAAGGACTTCGCCGAGCCGATGGACCGGATGCTGCAGCTCGCGAACGACTACACGAACGAGGATGCTCCGAGCCGCGGCTACGGCGACGGCAACCTCGCGTTCGGCAAGGGCGAGGCCGCGATGTACCTGCAGGGTCCGTGGGCCTTCAGCGAGATCGCGAAGACCGCACCCGACCTGCAGCTGGGCACCTTCCCGCTGCCGATGACCGACGACCCGGCCGACCTCGGCGTGCGCGTCAACATGGACCTCGCCGCGATGATCCCGGAGGGCTCGCACCATCAGGAGGCCGCCCGCGACTTCCTCGAGTTCCTCTACGAGCCGCAGAACATCGAGGAGTACAACGCCTCGCAGCTCGGCTTCACCCCCACGAAGGGTGCCCCAGCCCCCGACGACCCCCGCGTCGAGGGGATGATCGAGTACTACGACAACGGGCAGATCTATCAGGGTCCCTCGGTGCTCGTTCCCAAGACGCTTCCGATGATGAACTACGCGCAGGCGATGGTGCTCGGCGCCTCTCCCACCTCCATCCTGCGCACCATGGACGCGGACTGGGCGCGCATCGCCTTCCGTGCGCCGATCCCCTCGACGAAGGACACCGCATCCGCTTCCGGCGAGACAGAGGAGTCCGCGCCATGAGCACCACCACCCCCACCACGACCGGCGACAGCACGACCCTCATCGTCACCGGCGGCGACCGAAAGCTCCGGCGGCACACGCGTCGCGTCGAACCGATCTACTACCTGTTCCTGCTGCCGACCCTGGTGATCTTCACTCTGGCGATCACGGTGCCCGGGGTCATCGGCATCTTCTTCAGCTTCACAGACTCGATCGGCATCGGGGAGTGGAACTTCAACGGGCTGACGAACTACATCGCGCTGTTCAGCGACCCGTCGATCCTGCAGAGCTACCTGTTCACGTTCGGATTCTCGATCGCGACCGTCATCGTCGTGAACGTGGTCGCGTTCCTGCTGGCGGTCGGACTCACCTCGCGCATCCGCTTCAAGACCGCCCTGCGCACGATCTTCGTGATCCCGATGGTGATCTCGGGCATCATCATCGCCTACGTGTTCAACTTCCTGTTCTCGAACTCGATCCCGGCGGCGGGGGCGGCGGCCGGCATCCCGTGGCTCGAGACGAGCCTGCTCGCCAACCCCGACCTCGCCTGGGTCGCGATCGTCATCGTCACCGCCTGGCAGGCCGTTCCCGGCACGCTGCTGATCTACATCGCCGGGCTCCTCTCGGTCCCCGGCGAGGTCTACGAGGCAGCCAGCATCGACGGCGCCAGCAAGACGCAGCAGCTCACCCGGATCACGCTCCCGCTCGTCGCGGGGTACGTGGTGATCAACGTGATCCTCGGATTCAAGGGATTCCTGAACGCCTACGACATCATCGTCGGCCTCACGAACGGCGGCCCCGGCACCTCGACCCGCAGCGTCGCCATGACGATCATCGCGGGCTTCAACGGCGGCGACTACGCCTACCAGATGGCCAACGCGACCATCTTCTTCATCGTCGCCGTGCTCATCTCCCTCCTCCAGCTGTCGCTGACGCGCGGAAGGAACGCACTCTGATGTCGACGCAGACACTCACCACCATCCCCACATCGGGCAAGAAGCGCCGCGTGCGCATGGAGCGCGTGAACTGGTCGGGCACGATCATCCTGATCCTGTGCGCCGTGACCGTGCTCCTGCCGTTGTACGTGACCATCTCGATGGCCCTCAAGACCACGGGTCAGGCGGTCGACGGCAACGCCTTCTCGCTCCCGGCTCCGTTCAGCATCGACGGCTTCGTCCAGGCCTGGACGCTCACGAAGTTCCCCGTCGGCGCGGGCATCTCGCTGCTCGTCACCGCGGGCACCGTGACCGCGACGATCGTGCTGGCGGCCTTCGCCTCCTACGCCATCGTGCGCAACTGGGACCGCCGGCTGTTCCGGTATTCGTTCTTCTACCTGCTCGCGGCGATGTTCATCCCGTTCCCCGTCGTGGCGCTGCCGCAGATCCAGCTGACCGGACGTGTCGGGCTCGACAATCCGCTCGGGGTCATCATCCTCGCGACCATGTTCCAGCTGAGCTTCAGTGTGCTGCTGTTCACGGCGTTCCTGCGGTCGATCCCGATCGAGCTGGAGGAGAGTGCGCGCATCGACGGCGCCACGACCTGGCAGACGTTCTGGAAGCTGATCTTCCCCCTGCTCGCCCCGATGAGCGCGACCGTCGGCATCTTCGCGTTCCTGTACGCCTGGAACGACTTCATGATGCCGTCGCTCATCATCGCCGACCCGGCGCTGCAGACGCTCCCGGTACGGCAGAACCTGTTCCAGACCCAGTTCAGCAACAACTACAACGTCGCGTTCGCCTCGTACCTGATGGCGATGGCACCCGCGATCGTGGCCTACCTGTTCACGCAGCGATGGGTCATGGAGGGCGTCACGCAGGGCGCCGTCAAGGGCTGACGCTCACCGAGCACCCGACCACCGGAAAGAAAGAAGGAGTTCTCCTCTCATGACCGACGCGCTTCTCGCCGAGACCCGCACCGCCGATGACGCCGCCTGGTGGCGTCAGGCAGCCGTCTACCAGATCTACCCGCGCAGCTTCGCCGACGCGAACGGCGACGGGATCGGCGACATCCCGGGCATCGTCTCGCGGGCCGACTACCTCCAGGGCCTCGGCATCGATGCGGTGTGGCTCAGCCCGTTCTATCCCTCCGCGCTCGCCGACGGCGGATACGACGTCGCCGACTACCGTGACGTCGACCCGCGGCTCGGCACCCTCGCCGACTTCGACGACATGGTCGAGGCGCTGCACTCCCGCGGCATCCGCGTGATCGTCGACATCGTCCCGAACCACTCCTCCGACCAGCACGAGTGGTTCCAGGAGGCGCTCGCCGCCGGACGCGGTTCGGCCGCACGCGAGCGCTACATCTTCCGGGAGGGCACCGGACCCGACGGTTCGGAGCCGCCGACCGACTGGGACTCCGTGTTCGGCGGCAGCGCCTGGGAGCGCGTGGCGGACGGTCAGTGGTACCTGCACAACTTCGCGGTGGAGCAGCCCGACCTCAACTGGGATCACCCCGAGGTGCGCGCCGACTTCCTGAAGACCCTGCGCTTCTGGTCGGACCGCGGGGTCGACGGGTTCCGCATCGACGTCGCCCACATGCTCACGAAGGACCTCACCGAGCCGCTGCCGTCGCGTGCCGAGCTCGACGCGATGGACCGCACCTCGGGAACGCACCCGATGGTCGACCGCGACGACGTGCACGAGATCTACGCCGAGTGGCGTGCGGTGTTCGACGAGTACGACCCGCCGCGCACCGCCGTCGCCGAGGCCTGGGTGGAGACTCCGGAGCGCCGTGCGAAGTACGCCTCGGCCGAGGGGCTCGGGCAAGCGTTCAACTTCGACCTGCTCGTGGCCGATTTCGACGCCGCGCAGTTCCGGAGCATCATCGCCGACAACCTGCAGCAGGCGCAGGCGACCGGATCGTCGACTACCTGGGTGCTGTCGAACCACGACGTCACCCGTCACGCCACCCGCTACGGTCTCCCCGCGCTGAACGGCCGCCCCGTCAAGCAGGGCACCGAGTGGGTCAAGGCGGGCGGCCCGGCAGAGGGGCTGGACCGCGAGGGCGGACTCCGCAGGGCGCACGCCGCGACCCTGCTGCTGCTCGGCCTTCCTGGCAGCACCTACCTCTACCAGGGGGAGGAGCTCGGACTCCACGAGGTGGCGCAGATCACACCGGAGCAGCGTCAGGACCCGGGCTTCTTCCGCGGTGCCGACTTCGACGGCCTCGGCCGTGACGGATGCCGTGTGCCGCTGCCGTGGACCGCGGCCGGTTCCTCGCACGGCTTCGGGACTGCGGGTGCGCACCTTCCGCAGCCGGAGTGGTTCGCCCAGTACGCGGTCGACGTCGAGGCGGCCGATCCTTCGTCGACGCTCTCGCTGTACCGGGAGGCCCTGCGCCTGCGGCACCTTCTGCAGACCGGCGAGACGCTGGAGTGGATCGAGACCGGACGCACCGACGTGCTGCGCTTCGCCCGGCCGAACGGATGGCAGGTGGTGTCGAACTTCGGTGCCGAGTCGTTCGATCTGGGTGCGGACGCCGCCGACGTGGTGCTCGCGAGTGAAGCGCTCGACGGCTCGACGCTGCCCGGCGAAACCACCGCCTGGATCGCACCGGCCGGCCTGCGCAGCTGATTCCCGCGCCCTCCGAATCGATTTGATAATGGTTCTCATTAGCGTTTAGAGTGAGGACATGAAGAAGCCCGTCGTCGCCCTCGCCCTCGCATCCGTCGCCGCTCTCGCGCTGGCCGGATGCTCCACCCCCTCGGCGGGAGAGGGCGACGACGGCACTATCACTGTCGTCGCGAGCACGAACGTCTACGGCGACATCGCGGCGACGATCGGCGGCGATCGCGTCGATGTGCAGTCGATCATCACCTCCGCCTCGCAGGATCCGCACTCCTACGAAGCCAGCGCGCGCGACCGGCTGACCGTGCAAAAGGCCGACCTCGTGATCGAGAACGGCGGCGGCTACGACGCCTTCATCGACACGCTGCTGCAGGATGCGAAGGACCCGCACGTCGTCACGGCCGTCGAGTACTCGCACGACTTCCCCGGCAACGAGGGCCACGACGACGAAGCCGACCACGACCACACGGACGAGTCGGCGACCGGTGCGCCCGAGGAGAGCGACGCCCCCGAGGAAGACGCTGACGACCACGATCACGCCGAGGGCGAAGAGGGTCACGAGGGGCACGACCATATCGAGGGCTTCAACGAGCACGTCTGGTTCGACCCGCACACGATGATCCACGTCGTCGAGGCCATCGCCGACGAGCTGACCGAGCTCGACCCCGACGGTGCGAAGGAGTTCGCCGCCAACGCGGCCGACCTCACCGCCGACCTCGAGGGCTTCGAGACGGAGCTTGCGACCCTCCAGACAGATGCTCCGGACGTCGACGTCTTCATCACCGAGCCGCTGCCCGGGTACCTCGCCGCCGCCGCCGGCTTCACCGATGTCACGCCCGAAGGATTCGCCGAGTCGGTCGAGGAGGGCACCGACGTCGCCCCGGCCGTGCTGCTCCAGGCGCTCGACGTGATCGGCAGCGGTCAGGTCACCGCTCTGCTGACCAACGCTCAGACCGGCGGATCCGAGACGCAGCGCGTCGAGACCGCGGCGAAGGACGCCGGCATCCCCGTCGTCGCCTTCACGGAGCTGCTCGAGGACGGATCGTCGTACTCTGAGTGGATGAGTGACGCGATCCAGAGCCTCGCCGCCGCCGTCCAGTCGTGAGCGGCACCGCACAGCGCGAGAATCCGGTCCTCGAGATCTCCGACGCGTCGCTGCACCGCGGCGACCGGGAACTCTGGTCGGGTCTCGACCTCACGGTCGAGCCGGGGGAGTTCATCGCGGTTCTCGGCCCCTCCGGGTCGGGCAAGACCACCCTGCTGCGCAGCATCCTGGGTCTGCAGCCGCTGTCGTCCGGGACGATCCGCGTCGCGGGTGAGCCCGTGCACCGCGGCAACTCCCGCATCGGGTACATCCCGCAGCAGCGCTCGCTCGCCCCCGACACGAGCATGCGCGCTCGCGACCTGGTCGCCCTCGGGGTGCAGGGGAGCCGCTTCGGCTTCCCCATCCCGCACCGCGGCGACCGTGCCAAGGTCGACCGTCTGCTCGAATCCGTCGGCGCCTCGCACTTCGCGGACCGTCGCGTCGGACTTCTCTCGGGCGGTGAGCAGCAGCGTCTCCGGGTCGGGCAGGCCCTCGCAGACGAACCCGCCCTGCTGCTGTGCGACGAGCCGCTGTCGAACCTCGACCTCGCCAATCAGGTCGCTGTGACCGACATCATCGACCGTCAGCGCCGTGAGCGCGCGGCGGCGGTGCTGTTCGTCACGCACGACATCAACCCGATCCTCGGCCGGGTCGACCGCATCCTCTACATCGCCGGCGGGCGGTTCCTGCTCGGGACCCCCGACGAGGTGCTGCAGACGCGCGTGCTCACCGACCTCTATGGCACCCCGGTGTTCGTGCTGCGGGCGGGCGACCGGCTCGTCGTCGTCGGTGTTCCGGATGCCGAGCCCCACCACGACCACGGCGACCACGAGCACGGAGGAGCGGCATGAGCGCCGCACTGGGCATGGTGCCCCTGGTCGACTGGAGCGACGTCTTCTCGTTCCAGGACTACGGCGAGCTCGTCGCCCTGCTGTCGAACTCGATCATCGCGGGCGCCGTGCTCGGCATCGTCGGCGGACTCATCGGCGTCTTCGTGATGCAGCGCGACCTCGCTTTCGCGGTGCACGGCGTCAGCGAGCTGTCGTTCGCCGGGGCCGCAGCCGCCCTCCTCTTCGGTGGCAGCGTCGTGGCCGGATCTCTCGGCGGTGCCCTCGTGGCCGCCATCCTGATCGGCATCCTCGGAGCCAAGGCCAGGGACCGCAACTCGATCGTCGGCGTGCTCATGCCGTTCGGCCTCGGCCTCGGCATCCTGTTCCTCTCGCTCTACGACGGCCGCAGTGCCAACAGGTTCAGCCTGCTCACCGGGCAGATCGTCTCGGTCTCGAGCCCCGACCTCGGCTGGCTCATCGGCATCAGCATGGTCGTGCTGATCGGGCTGCTCGTGATGTGGAATCCGCTGCGGTTCGACTCGCTCGACCCGGAGTCGGCCGCCGCGCGCGGGGTGCCCACCCGTGCCGTCAGTCTGCTGTTCATGGTGCTGCTGGGCCTGATCGTCGCGGTGAGCGTGCACATCATCGGAGCGCTGCTGGTGATGGCGCTGCTGGTCACACCCGCGGCCGCCGCGATGCGCGTCACCGCCGGACCCATCGCCGTGCCGCTGCTGGCCGCGCTGTTCGGATTCGTCTCGGCGGTCGGCGGCATCCTGCTCGCCCTCGCCGGAACACTCCCCGTGAGCCCGTACATCACGACCCTGTCGTTCACGATCTACGTGGTGTGCTGGATCGTGCAGAAGACGCGGGCCCGGGTTCGCCGTGTGCCGGCCTGACCCCCGGCTTTCGAATCGCGTGAATGGTCGGAAATCGGGCCGGGATGCGACCACTTGCGCGATTCGAAGGGTGAGGATCCACTCCCAGCCCTCCCCAACCCCCGCGGCCTAGACTCTTCGTATGGCTCAGCGGAACACCTGGCAGCGCGAACGCGTGCGCGAAGCACTCGCCGACGCGCGCGGATTCGTGAGCGCGCAGAGCCTGCACGCCGCACTGCGCGACGACAACACCGGCATCGGCCTCGCCACGGTCTACCGTGCGCTGGCCGGCCTCGCCGCATCCGGAGACGCCGACTCGCTGCAGAGCCCCGAAGGTGAGGCGCTGTACCGCGCCTGCACCACGCAGGGCCACCACCATCACCTCATCTGCCGATCCTGCGGTCTGACCGTCGAGATCGAGGCGAAAGACGTCGAGCAGTGGGCGCACCGCACCGCCGCGCTGCACGGCTTCACCGAGGCCGCCCACGTGGTCGACATCTTCGGTCTGTGCACTCCCTGCGCGAATAAGCGCGACGCGGAGAGGGCCGCGTCCGCGTGAGCTCCTCGGCAGCAACGGCGACCCGTCACGGCCACTCCCATCGCCCGGCACCCTCGCCGCGATCGGCATGGATCGGCGTCGGCCTCGGCGCCGCCATCATCGCCGCGCTCTTCCTGATCGACGCCTTCCTGCCGTCGCTGTTCCCCGCATCGCTGCCCACTCGCGCGCAGGACGGTCTCACCCTCGCCCTGAGCGTGCTCATCGAGGCCCTGCCGTTCGTGATCCTCGGCGTGCTGCTGTCGATCGTCGTGCAGGTGTGGCTTCCGGCCGATGTGATCCACCGGTGGCTGCCGAAGCGCGCGTGGGCCCGCCGGGCCGTGCTGTCGCTGCTGGGCATGCTGATCCCGGTGTGCGAGTGCGGCAACGTCCCCTTCGCCCGCGGACTCATGATGCGCGGACTCGCTCCGGCCGAGGCGATGACGTTCCTGATCGCGGCGCCCATCGTGAACCCGATCGTGATCCTCACCACGCATGCGGCCTTCGGATGGGACGGCGGCATCCTCGTCGCCCGCCTCGTCGGCGGCTACCTGATCGCGAACCTGATCGGCTGGATCTACAGCCGTCACCCCGACCCCGACGGCATGCTCACGCAGCGTTTCGTCGACACGTGCGACCGCGTCACCCACGAACCGGGTACCCCGGTGCGCCGCAGCCTCACGCAGTTCCTCGTCGAGCTGCGCGCCGTGATGCCCGCGCTCGTGATCGGCTCGGCCCTGGCCGGAGCCGTGCAGGTGCTGATCCCGCGGGAGTGGCTGCTGGCGATCGGGTCGAACCCGGTGCTGTCGATCGTCGCGATGATGGCGCTCGCGATGACCGTGGCCATCTGCTCGAACGTCGATGCGTTCTTCGCGCTGTCGTTCGCCTCGACATTCTCCTCCGGTGCCCTCGTCGCCTTCCTGCTCGTCGGTCCGCTCGTCGACATCAAGATGCTCGCGCTCATGCGCACGACATTCACCACCCGCACGCTCGTCGGGATCGTCGGCATCGTGCTCGCCTCGGCCTTCGCGATCGGGATCGGGGTGAACGTCCTTGTCTGAGCAGATGGCGCGGTCCGAGCAGACCGCTGCCCGCGCACGTGCACTCGGCACCCGGTGGCTGGGAGTGGGTCTCGCCGCCGTGATCTCCGTCGTCACGCTCGGCCTCGGCCTCACCGGACGTCTCAACCTCTACATCAGCCCCGAGTCGGTGTGGTTCGCCTGCACCGCCGCCGTCGTGACCCTGGCGGGAGCGATTTGGTCGTGCACCCTCCCGCTCGGCGAGGAGGGCGACCACGGCCACGATCACGGGCCTGTCGCTGCTCCAGTGGATGCGCGTCACGACGACGGAGATCACGACAGGGCGCCGGCCTCCTCCCGCCGCTCGCTCGCCGGCGTCGCGGCCGTCACCGGTGGGGTCATCGCCTCCGGGGTCGTCGTGGCGGCTCTCGTGCTGCCGCCGGCCTCGCTGTCGGTCGAGCTCGCGATGTCGCGTGCAGGCGAGCAGAGCGCGTTGTTCTCCGGTGCGGACACGGTCGCGCTCGGCGTGGCCGACACCTCGACCTTCGGTGTCGGCGACTGGGCGAGCGTCTTCGCCGCGGCGACGAACACAGCTGCCTACGACGGCGCACCGGTGAAGCTCACGGGCTTCGTGACGCCGGGCGGCTCGGGCGATGACGGCGTGAACCTGACCCGCCTGGTCATCACCCACTGCGTGATCGACGCGCAGACCGCGGTGCTGCCGGTCGATGTGAAGGCCGACGACTACGCGACCGGCCAATGGGTCGAGATCACCGGAACCGTGCGAGCGGACGCCGACGGCAAGCTCCGCATCGAGCCGACCGATGTCGCCGCGATCGACGAGCCGGGAGACCCCTATGAGTACTGACGACGAGCGCCCCGAAGTGCCCGCCGTCCCGCGCACCCGCGCGGAGATGCGTGCAGCGCGAGAAGCGGCCGAGGCGGCGGAGGCCGAGCGGATCGACCGCGCCGTCGCGTCCGCCGATCATGTCGCGCAGCCCGCCGGCGAGACCCCGCAGCCCGTCGATCAGCCGGATGCCGATGCGGACGAAGCGTCCCTTCGCGAGACGGCCGCGCGTGAGGTCGCCGCGCGTGAGGCCGCCGTTCGTGAGGCGGGTGACCGAGAGGTCGCGGAGCAGGAAGCCGCCGCCCGCAAGATGGCCGCCTTCGAGGCCGCAGCGCGCGAGGATGCCGAGGCGACGACGCTTCCTCCCGTCCCGCTTGCGACGGAGCCCGTATTCGTCGGCGCCGCCCCCGAGCCTGCCGCCGAAGCCGCAGCCGCGGAGGAGCCCTACGCACCGCCGGCACCGCACGTCGCCACCGCCGAGCGGGAGCCCGGTCACACGCCGGTGAGCCGTCGCCGGTTCGCGGTCACGCTCGTCGCGGTGCTCGGCGTTCTCGTCGTCGTCGGCACCGGATTGGGTGTCGCCAGCCTTCTGCAGGGCCCGCGCATCAGCGACGTGCAGGTGAACGCCGCGCAGGCGATCGAGTCGTCCGGGAGCCGTGTCATCCTGACCGCGAACCAGGCGCTCGCCGACATCGACCCCGCCCAGGTCTCGGTCGAGCCGGACGTGCCGTTCACGGTCGACGCCTCCGGTCGGGGCGTCGGTATCCGCTTCACCGTCCCGCTGGACGATTCGACCGAGTACAAGATCCGTGTGGCCGATGTCGTCGGTGCCGGGGGCGGCCCGACGACGACGCTGACCACGAGCTTCACGACTCCGCCGTCGAACATCTTCCTGCTGCGTCGCGATGTCGAGGGCAAGGACAAGATCTTCCTCACCGACCTCAGCGGCGAGAAGGCCGTTCCGGTCTTCGAGCACGACAAGATCAACGACTTCCGCGCGACGTCGACGAAGCTCGTGGTCGCGGTGGCGGAGGACGGCGGATCCCGACTGCTCGTGATGGACCGCGACGGCAAGAACCAGCGCGAATTGAAGCTCCCCGGCGACGGCTACGTGAGCGCGATCCAGGTCTCCGAGCGCGGCGGCCTCGTCGGCTACAGCTATTCCGATAAGGAGCTGAGCGACACCGAGGGGCGCGCGAGCGTGCTCGTCACCCAATCGCTGAGCGGCGATGACGACCCGCAGATCATCGAGGTCGCCGGGTCTGAGGCGAGCGTCTTCGTCTGGCAGTTCGTGCCCGACAGTGCGGCCGTGCTGTTCATCGACTTCGACGGGGCACTTTCGCTCGTCGACCGCTCGACCGATGCCGGCGTGCAGTCCCTCGGCCTCGCCGCCACCATCCAGGGGATCTCCCGCGGCACCTACACAGCGATCGTCGAAAGGCCCGACGGGGCCGTGGTCGAGCTCGACCTCGCGAACGGGTCGGAGCAGCCGCTCGCCGCATCCGATCCCGATTACGGCACCGCGAGCTCGATCACGCCGTTCCCCGGCGGCACGCTGCGCCATGTGGTCGCCCGCGACGAAGAGGGACTCCCGATCGGACAGGTGGTCGTGCGCGTCGACGACGACGGCACGGCGACCCCGCTGGTCGAAGTCGGATCCACGGACTCGATCCTGCAGGCGTGTGCGTCGCCGAGCGGCCAGTACGCCGCCGTGGTCGTCGCGCCCGACCTGGCGGACAACGCGTACGACGGGATGCTGCTGCCGCTGCCCGAGAACGTCGAGACGCACCTGATCGACATGGCCTCGGGCAAGGAGATCGTCGCCCTCACCGGCTTCGATGCCTCGTGGTGCCAGACGGCCCCGCGATTCTGAGATGCCCCGCGGTTCCGACCTCGCCCGCGGCGCTGAACGGCCTCACGATGCACTGCGCCGTGCCGTCCGCTCCGACTTGAGCGCATCGGCGGTCGAGGTCGCGCCGCGCCTTCTCGGGGGTGAGCTGCGCACGTTCGTCAGCACTTCGACCGCTGCCGCTCCGGTAGAGGTGCGGCTGCGCATCACCGAGGTCGAGGCCTATCACGGGCAGGGCACCGGCGAGTTCGCTGACCCCGGATCGCACGCGCGGATGGGGCGCACCGCCCGCAACGCCACGATGTGGGGTGAGCCAGGGCATCTGTACGTGTATCTGAGTCACGGCATCCATTCCTGCGTCAACGTCGTGTGCGGGCCTGAGGGTCAGGGCGACGGTGTGCTGCTGCGAGCGGGCGAGGTCGTGTGGGGGACGGATACCGCGGCTCGGCGCCGTGGGGTGGCTCCGCCCCTCGGCCGTATCGCGCTTCGAGATCTCGCGCGCGGACCCGGTCGTCTCGGTCAGGCGGTGGGGCTGCGGCATCCGGTGCACGACGGCATCGATGCGGTCGCGAGCGAGGAGCGGCACGGAGCGCGGGCCGAACTCTGGCTGGGCGAGGAGCGGAACGACGTGGCGACTGGCCCGCGGGTCGGCGTCGCCGGTGTCGCGGGGACGGATGCCTTCCCCTGGCGCTTCTGGATCGAGGCGGATCCGACGGTGTCGCCGTTCCGGTGGGGGAGAGGTGCGGCCGAGGCTGCGCAGGGCCTCACGCCCGAGTCACGGGGATCGACCGGGCCGTCTCCCGTGCTAAACTGACTCTTTGTCTGCGCACACTCCTGTGCGCAGTTCGCATGCTTCCCCTTCTGCGGCCGAGAGATCGGCGGGTCGTGGTTGCGTGCAGACAAGGGATCTTGGGTGGGGCCGTCCGGCCTCACGGTATAGAAGGAGTCACATCATGGCAGCAGTGTGCCAGGTGACCGGAGCTGTTCCCGGCTTCGGACACAATGTCTCGCACTCGCACCGCCGGACGAAGCGTCGCTTCGACCCGAACGTGCAGAAGAAGACGTATTTCGTTCCGTCGCTCGGTCGTAAGATCACGCTCAACGTGTCCGCCAAGGGCATCAAGGTGATCGACGTCCGTGGCATCGAGAACGTGGTCAAGGACCTCCAGGCGAAGGGTGTGAAGCTCTAATGGCCAAGAAGGCTCAGGACGTACGTCCGATCATCAAGCTGCGTTCGACGGCAGGTACGGGATACACGTACGTGACCAAGAAGAACCGCCGCAACACCCCCGACCGCCTCGTGCTCAAGAAGTACGACCCGGTCATCCGTCAGCACGTCGAATTCCGAGAGGAGCGTTGATCAATGGCTAAGAAGAGCAAGATCGCTCGCAACGAGCAGCGCAAGGTCATCGTCGAGCGTTACGCCGAGCGTCGCGCCGAGCTGAAGAAGACCCTGGTCGACCCGAACGCCACCGACGAGGCCCGCGAGGCCGCACGCGTCGGCCTGCAGAAGCTGCCGCGCAACGCGTCGCCGGCTCGCGTGCGTTCGCGCGACGTCATCGACGGCCGCCCCCGCGGTGTCCTCACGAAGTTCGGCATCTCGCGTGTCCGCTTCCGTGACATGGCACACCGTGGCGAGCTGCCCGGTGTCACCAAGTCCAGCTGGTAAGTCTCAGCAGACAGTCGAAAGGGGTGGGGATCTTCGGATCCTCGCCCCTTTCGCGTCCCCAACATCCCCGGCACACCCGTGCACGCAATGGGCGGACTCCTCCCCGATGGGCGGACTCCGGTGGTGGCAGTCTCCTCCCATCGGGTGGAAGTCCGCCCGAAGAGTGCCCCTGCACAAGAGGGAGCCGCCCCGATTCAGTGAACAGAGAGCGGCAGCGGAGACGGGCGGGGTCTCCGGGAGGCCGCAGGCTCGAGACATGGATGTCTTCCGTGCTCTCAAGGCCAGGAACGGGATCGTGCGAGTCGCCACCCTTCGCCGGTCGGGGGTCACGGAGCACGAACTGCGACAGGCGGTGCGCGCCGGGGTGGTGGTCTCGGTGTGCCGAGGGTGGGTGGGGCTCCCCGGTGCGGACCCGATGCTCATCGCCGCAGCGAAGCGAGGAGTCGTGCTCAGCTGTGTGACCCTCGCTGCACGGAAGGATCTGTGGGTGACGGCGGCATCGCATCCGCACGTCGCGGCGCCCCCGAAGTCAGGCCACGCGAAGGCTGCTCGTGGTGTCGTGCACTGGAGCAGGCCGGTCTTCCCTCGAGACCCTGAGCTGCTCGAGGATTCGATCGAGAACGCGCTCGTGCTCGTGGCGCGCTGCCAGCCGTACGAGGATGCGCTCGCGACGTGGGAGTCCGCGATGCGGGCCGGCATGGTAGACCCCGACGTGCTCGACCGCGCGCCCCTGCCACCGGCGGCGAGGCGGCTCCTGATCGACGCTCGGCCCTTCGCTGACGCGGGGACCGAGACCATCTTCCGGACGCGGATGGCGTGGTTGAACCTGCCGATAACGCCGCAGGTGTGGGTCATCGGGCATCGGGTCGACCTCCTCATCGGCGAACGACTCGTCGTGCAGATCGATGGAGGACACCATGTCGGATCCCAACGCACCAGTGACATCGCTCACGACGCCGAGCTGATGCTCCGCGGGTACCACGTGATCCGCATCGGCTATGACCAGCTCATGAACCAGTGGGCGTCCGTGCAGAGCCGGATCCTGGTCGCGATCGCCCAGCGCCTCCATCTTGCGCGGTGAGCCCTGCGTCCACGCGGACCGCGATGGGCGGAGAACTCCCCGTCGGGCGGAACACCTTGCCCGCATGCTCCGCCCATCAGCGAGATCTCCTCCCCACGCGGGTGGGGTTGTGGAGGGTGAAGGGGGTGGGGGGGGTGGGCGACTCTCGTCACGCGACGGGGGTGGGGGTGTGTGCGACGGCCCAGGCGAGGGCACCGTCGGCGATCTCCTCCCAGCCGTCCTGGCTGACCAGCCGGTGGGTGCGCCCGGGGTACTCCTTGTATTCCACGATGGACGGGCTTCCGGTGGAGCGGTACTTCTGCACGATCGCGCGACCGATGGCCGGCGGAACGACGTGGTCGATCTCGCCGGTGATGATGTAGAGCGGTGCACGGTCGGTGCGGGTGTAGTCGACGTGCGTGACGCCGCCCTTCTCGTTGAACGCCGAGGCGACGCCCTCGAAGAACACCCGGTTGTAGGAGTTCACCGCGTACTCCTCCCAGAGTTGGTCGGAGGCGGCGCGGCTCAGGTCGTTGCCGAACGTGAAGTGGAAGTGGCGCTTCGACAGGGGCTTCGCGCCGTTGCGGCCGAAGGGGTTCGACAGGATCGGGGTGCCGGTCCACAGCGTCGACAGCGGGAGGGTCGTGATGCCGGCCGTCTGCCCCGGTGCCACGCCCACGTAGGCGGCTCCGATGCCGCGGTCGGCGAGCATCTGGGTGATGACGCCACCGAAGGAGTGGCCCATGATGATCGGCTTCACGGGGAGGGCACGGATGATGCGCTCGTAGTGGTCGACGATCTGCTTCAGGCCGATGCCCTTGAGCGCAGACGGGTCGCGGCGGATGTCTTCGACAGAGCGGTCGTCGATGCCGGGCCACCCCGGGACGATCACCTCGTGACCCTCGGCGCGGAAGCGCTCGGCCCAGGTGTTCCAGCTTGCCGGCGTCATCCACAGGCCGTGGATGAGGACGATCGGGGTCTTGTCGGTGCTGTTCATGATCTTTTTCTCTCTGATTCGGCTCCCGCTGCTCGGGAGTGGGTTACGCTGATAGTAGACCGAACGTTCTATCTACCGCAACGTATTCCCGAAAGTCGTGAAGTCGTCGAACGGAAGCCGCGGTTCGGATGCCACGATGAGGAAGGACAATCATGAACACCACGACGAAGCGCCCCAGCCCCGCCCGCACCCGGTTGATCGACGCCGCCACCCGCCTCTTCTACGAGGAGGGCATCCACACGGTCGGCGTCGACCGTGTGATCGAGGAGGCAGGCGTCACCCGCGCCACGCTCTACACGCAGTTCGGCGGCAAGGAGAATCTCGTGCTCGCCTACCTCGCGCAGGAGGACGAGATGCTGCGCGCGATGTTCGCGGAGGCGGGTGAAGTCGTGTCCGATCCCGATGCCCTGCTCGGCGCGGTGGTTCAGGGCATCGCCGCCGACATCCGCGAGCGGCACACGCGCGGCTGCCCGTTCATCAACGCGGCCGCCGAGTATCCGGACGCCGAAGGTTCCGTGCGCCGTCTCATCGACGAGCACCGGGAGTGGTTCCGCTCCACGCTGCAGAAGGTCGCCGAGACGGCGGGGCTGGAGCGCCCGGAAGAGGTCGCCGCCTCTCTCGTGCTGCTGCGGGATGCGGCTCTCGTGGGGGGCTATCTCGACGGCGAAGACCGCGTGGCGCCCGCCTTCGAGCGCACGGCAGGGTCCGTGATCGAGGCGCACCGGCCCCGCTGAACGCGCTCGTTTCTGTGACTGGAGTGACAAAAGTGACGCGACACGCCCAGTAATTGACCAAAACCCGCGAAATGACGCGGAAATGAGGGTGGTGGTTGGTACATTCGAGGCGGTCGCTAGACCAGGAGCATCCGCTCCGATACCCACAACGATGCGACGGGATCTCGTCGCTGGAGGATGACATGGCTGACAAGTCCATCACCAAGACCGAGCTCGTCGCGAGCATCGCAAGCGCCACGGGCCAGAGCCAGGCCACCGTCTCCGGTGTCCTCGACTCGCTGTTCGCCACGGTCTCCGACGCTGTTGCCAAGGGCAGCAAGGTCTCCATCCCGGGCTGGATCTCCTTCGAGCAGGTCGACACCGCTGCTCGCACGGGCCGCAACCCGCAGACCGGCGCCGAGATCAAGATCCCGGCCGGCAAGCGCGTCAAGGTGACCGCTGGTTCCAAGCTCAAGGCTGCCGTCAAGTAAGCAGACCGCACCTCTTCGAAGGCCGTTCCCGTTCCGACGGGGGCGGCCTTCGTGCTTTCTCACCGTCGGGCGCGCCTAGGCTGGAGGGGTGAGTTCCCGCAGCGAGTCGACGAGTCGGATTTCGGCGTATCGAATCGCCGGCATCGTGATCCTCCTCATCGCCGCCCTCGTGGCCCTGGTGCTCGCGCTCCTCGTCGGCGGAGGGGCCAAGCCGCCGCTCCTGCAGGACCCGGGTCCCTTCGTGCTCTGGGGCACACCGATCGCCAAGCTCGTCATGAACATCTCGGGCGCGGTCATGCTCGGCTCACTCGTGCTCGCGCTGTTCGGGCTGCGGGCGGGGGAGCGGTCGTTCGACGCCGCTCTGAACATCGCCTCGGTCGGAGCGGCCGTGTTCACGGTCTCCGCGGGTCTCGCCGGGTTCCTCGCCTTCATGGCCGCCTTCAACCCGAAGCTCAGCATCGAGCGGGAGTTCGGATCGCAGCTCGGCCGCTTCCTGCTGGAGCTGCCGCTAGGCCAGTCCTGGCTCATCACCACCATCTTCGGCGCGATCATCACAGTGCTCGCGTTCGCATGGCGCTCGTGGACTCCCACGCTCATCACGGCACTGCTCGCCGCGGCCTCGTTCCTCCCGCTCGCGACCCAGGGCCATGCCGGCGACCTGGCCGGGCACAACATGGCCGTCAACTCGATCCTTCTGCACACGATCGGCGCTGCCGTCTGGCTGGGCGGGCTCCTGCTGCTGGTCCTGCTGCGCGGGCGAGCCGATGTCGACACCGCACGCCTGGTCGGACGCTACTCGTCGCTGGCGATCGCCGCTTTCGCCGTGGTCGCCGTGTCGGGCGTCACCCGGTCGATCGTGGCCGTCGGAAGCTGGGACGCCGTGTGGGCGACGCCGTACGGCTGGATCGTGCTCGCCAAGGTCGCGCTCCTGGGCGGGATGGGCCTGCTCGGTGCCTGGTATCGCGCCCGCCTCATCCCCCGGCTCGCCGGTCAGCGCGCGGCCGGCTGGTTCTGGCTCCTCGTGCTGTGCGAGGTCGCGCTGATGGGTCTCGCCTCGGGTGCTGCCGCCGCGCTCGCGCGCACCCCTCCCCCCACCGGCGAGGTCGCCGCCTTCAGCCAGACCCCCGCGCAGATCCTCACCGGAGCCACACTGCCTCCGGAGCTGACGCTCGAGCGCTGGTTCACCGCCTGGGACTTCGACGTGCTCTGGCTCGTGGCCGCGGGCCTCGGCCTGTTCTTCTACCTCGCCGGAGTGCGACGCCTGCGGCTGCGCGGCGACCGCTGGCCGATCCATCGCACCGTGTTCTGGGTGCTCGGAATGCTGATGCTGGTCTGGGTGACCAGCGGGCCGCTCAACGCCTACCAGGAGTACCTGTTCAGCATCCACATGATGGGCCACATGATGCTGTCGATGGCGATCCCGCTGCTGCTGGTCTCCGGCGCCCCGATCACCCTCGCCCTGCGCGCGATCCACAAGCGCGACGACGGCACCCGCGGTGGTCGTGAGTGGATCATGTGGGCCGTGCACTCGCCCTTCGCCCGCGTCGTCACGCATCCGTTCGTCGCGGCCGCGATCTTCATCCTGTCGCTCTGGGCCTTCTACTTCACCGATCTCGTGCGCTGGTCGATGTACGAGCACCTCGGTCACGAGTGGATGGTCATCCACTTCCTGATCTCCGGCTACCTCTTCGTGATGAGCCTGATCGGCGCCGACCCGGTGCCTTACCGTCTGCCGTACCCCGGTCGTCTGATCACGCTGATCGCGGTCATGGCTATGCACGCCTTCTTCGGCATCGCGATCATGATGCAGGAGGGGCTCATGGTCGCCGACTGGTTCGGCTCGATGGGTCGTGACTGGGGTGTGGACCCGATGCAGGATCAGTACGTGGGCGGCGGCATCGCCTGGTCGATCGGGGAGATCCCGACGCTGATCCTCGCGATCACGGTCGCGATCCAATGGAGCCGCAGCGACACCAAGCTGCAGCGCCGGGCAGACCGGCACGCCGATCGCACGGGAGATGCCGAGCTCGAGGAGTACAACGCCAAGCTCGCCGCCCTCGCCGAGCGCGACCAGCGCGAAGGTCGCTGAAACCGTCGCGCGCTCCGGTCAGTCGACCGGGGGCTCGCCGGGGGAACCGATCCGGATCGACGCCGTACCGTCGGGCAGGATCGCGATCGTCCCGGTGAGCTGGAAGGGAACGTCTTCCGACAGCGGCTGAGTCTTGCCGTCGAACAGCGACTTGATGTCGACGTCGACGTGGGCCACCGCATCCGTCGTCGGGATCTGCCACTGCCCCCCGTCAGGTGTGACGGTGATCCGGGGCTGGGTCGCGATCGACCACTTCGGAAGGGAGGCGAGTCTGTTCGTGACGCGCAGGCCGAAGGGGCAGGCCGTCGGCTGGAGCACCTCCTGTGTGGTGCACTCGGTGAGGAAGGACTCGACCTGCTCCTGCACCACATCGATGAACTCGTCGGTCGGTGTGGTCTGCACATCGAGCGGCGTGACGGCGAGAGGCGTGTCGGCGAGGACGCCGTGGCCGGAGGCCGTCGCGATCGGGGTCTCGACCGTCACCGCATACAGCCCTGGCGTGAACACGAGCAGCGGCAACGGGTCGAGCGGGACCGCATCGACGCCGTCGACGGACACCTGACGCCTGTCGACCTCGAACCCGTTCACCGCGAACTTGTCGGCACCGCGCACCGTCAGCTCCACCACGGCGAGGGGGCTGGTGGTGAAGCGCCAGTTCGGTGTGACGCCCGCCCATCCGTCCTGCGCGATCAGGAAGGTGCTGGTTCCGGGGTGGCCGCTCGCCTCGTAACTGACGGTGACGGACGTGCCGCCCTCCGCGGGTTCCTCCGACAGCACCTTCACATCGGTCAGCGGAGCGAGCGCGGCGTGGCGGAGCATCGCCTCACTCGCCGCGGGGTCGATGCCGGCGGCGTCGAGGGTCTCCCGGTCAATCGCGACACCGGGCACACGCAGTGCGTCGGCTGCGCGACCGGAGGAGAGCAGATCGAGGTAGCGGACGACGAACGCCGACGGCCCGTAGAACTGCTGGTACAGCGTGACGCCGCCCGCCCCGAGAGCCGCGACGAGCAGCAGACCGATGACCGCGAGCATCGCCAGATCGACCCCCAGGCGCGCACGCCGGGGCGCGCTCGCACGTGCCCGGTCCATGGCGTCAGTCTAGGAGGGCGTCCTGGGGGGACGCCGAGCGTCGGCGGCCACGAGTGGATGCCGGGACGTAGCATGGACGAGCGCCCTGTCCGTCCGCTGCCCCTGTGAGAACCGTGTCCCTTCCCGCCCTGTCCGAGGAGCAGCAAGAGCTGTTCCGGCTCATCGAGGACACCGGCGAACACGTCTTCATCACCGGTCGAGCCGGGACCGGCAAATCGACGCTCCTGCAGCACTTCGCGTGGAACACGAAGAAGCAGATCGCGATCTGCGCGCCCACGGGAGTCGCGGCGCTGAACGTCGAGGGGCAGACGATCCACTCGCTCTTCCGCCTGCCGATCGGTCTGATCGGCGACGCCGACATCGACCAGAACGACGCGACCCGCCGCATCCTGAACGCCATCGAGACGCTGGTGATCGACGAGATCTCGATGGTCAACGCCGACCTCATGGACGCGATCGACCGTTCGCTGCGGCAGGCGCGGGGGCGCAGGGGCGAGCCTTTCGGCGGGGTGCAGGTCGTCATGTTCGGAGACCCGTACCAGCTGGCGCCCGTGCCGCCGCGCGGTGATGAGGCCCGCTACGTGCAGGACCACTACCGCTCGTTCTGGTTCTTCGACGCGAAGGTGTGGGCCGGGACCGGCGGCGGCACCGGCGAGTCGGATCAGGACGGGCTCTTCGCGGTCGACTCGCGCGCCGAACTGCACGTGCGCGAGCTCGTGCAGATCCACCGTCAGTCCGACGACGGTTTCAAGGCCATGCTGAACGCCGTCCGCTACGGACGGGTGACCGCCGAGATCGCCGGGGTGCTGAACACCCAGGGCGCGCGGACACCACCCGACCCGGAACCGGGCGAGGTTCCGATGATCACGCTCGCGACGCGCAACGACATCGTGAACACCATCAACAGCCGACACCTCGCCGCACTGCCGGGCAAAGAGCAGACCGCGCGCGCCGAGGTGAGCGGAGACTTCGGGAGGGGTGAGGCCGCTCTCCCGGCCGAATCAGAACTGAAGCTCAAAGTCGGCGCGCAGGTCATGTTCCTGCGGAACGACACCGCGATGTCGGGGGAGCCGCCGCGCTGGGTCAACGGCACGATCGGAACGGTCGTGCGCATCCTCGGCAGTGCCGTCCGGGTCGACATCGACGGCGAGGAGGTCGACGTCGAGCCCGCCGTGTGGGAACGGTTCCGCTACGCGTACGACCAGAACACCAAGAAGCTCTCCCGCGACGTGGTCGCCGAATTCACCCAGTTCCCGCTGCGTCTGGCCTGGGCGGTCACGATCCACAAGTCGCAGGGCAAGACCTACGAGCGTGCGATCATCGACCTCGGGTCGGGGGCGTTCGCTCCGGGACAGACCTACGTCGCCCTCAGCCGGCTGACCTCGCTCGAAGGGCTCTACCTGTCACGGCCGCTACGCCCCCGAGATATCCGGGTGGACGAAGACGTGCGTCGGTTCATGCGCGATGCCTGGCTCGCGGCGTCGACCCCGGAGCTGCCCAAGAACTGAGCTCTCGGCAGGGAGCCGAGGTCAGGCGGCGGCGCGTGCGCGGTCGAGGTCTTCGAACAGCTCGGTGTTGAAGCGGTAGGCGAGGAGCACCTCGTCGATCACGCGCTCACGCTCCGCGTCGTCCCAGGGTGCCGCGTCGAGCTGCTCGCGGTAGACGTCCTTGAACGCCGAGGGGTCGGCGATGTCGTCGAACAGGTAGAACCCGATGCCGTTGGTCTCGAAGCCGAAGCGACGAGCCATCACGCGGCCGATGAAGATGCCACCGGACAGGTCGCCGAGGTAGCGGGTGTAGTGGTGCGCGACGAAGCCGCCCGCCCACGTGGCCCCCACCTGCCGGATGCGGTCGACGTAGCGCTGCGTGGTGGGCAGGGCCACGATCTGCTCGCGCCAGCCGGCGCCGAGCAGGAACTCGAGGTCGGCCTCGAGCGCGGGGAGCCGGGTGAGCTTGTCGGTGATGAAGACCGATGCCACCGGGTCCTGGCGCATACGCTCTCCTGCACCTTCGAGGGCCTCGTAGATGAAGTAGTGCTGCGCGACGAGGGAGATGTAGTCCTCGCGCGACCCTTCGCCCTTCAGGAGGTCGGACATGAAGCCGGCGGTCTCGCTGCGGGAGTGCGATCCGGACGAACGCTCGCGCAGGGCGGCGGAGAAGGAGAGGATCTCGGGCATGAGGCCAGTGTAAGGGTAACCTAACCCCCGAGGGAAGTCGGAGTCGTCAGGCGTGCGGTCGCGGCTCGACGCCCAGGCGGGCGCAGGCGGCGTCGTAGAGTGCGACGACCTCCCGGCGCACGGACGGCCGGTCGGCGATCGGGCCGCCCGGCCAAGGAACGCGCAGTTCGGCGACCGCGCCGTCGCGCGTGACCTCCCACACCCCGGCATCGCCGTCGAACCCGGTCATGACGGAGCCGGTGATCTCGGCATCCGACGGCTCTGCGAACGCGCGGGCGATCAGGATGTTGTCATCGGTGTGGTCACCGTTCATGTGGCGCAGGACGGCGGTGATCACGTCGGAATCGAAGGTGTGGGGCACGATCACAACCTTACGCGCGGCTCTGTCATCGCTACGGGGCCGACTTTCAGCATCGGCGCTCTAGACTCGGGAGACACGTCTTCGGGGGTTCTTTCCATGCAGCTTCTCTCGTCGCGCCGGTGGCGCGCCGCAACGGCGACGGCGGCCGTGCTCGCTCTCGTCCTCACCGGATGCTCGTCGGAGGAGTCCTTCTCCTACACGCCCCCCAACCAGGTCGACGGCCCGCTGCCCGATGACACGGTCGCTGCGATGCAGGCCGCCGTCGACAACGCGCTCGTCTCGTCCGGCGCGTCGGGCGCCATCGTCGGGGTCTGGGCGCCCTGGAGCGGAAGCTGGGTGGCCGGCATCGGCACGCAGGACCGCGAAGGCGGCGAGCTGTCCACCGACATGTCCTTCCGCATCGCGGACGTGACCCGTCTGATGACCTGCGACGTCCTCTACGCCCTCGCCGACCGCGACGTGGTCGAACTCGATGCGAACGTCGCCGACTACGTCTCGGGCGTCGCGGACATGCGCGAGGAGGGCATCACCCTCCTCGACCTGTGCAACGGCACGAGCGGCGCGGGGTCGTCCGAGGGAACCGTCAAGTCGGCATGGCTCAGCACCCCCGACCGCGTGTGGTCCCCGCTGGAGCTGGCCGGTTTCGGGCTGGCACGTGCACGCGTCGCGCCGCACACGACCTTCCGCGACTCCGACGCGGGCTACCTTCTGCTCGGCCTCGCGCTCGAGCGTGCGTCGGGTATGACGGCCTCCGAGCTGATCGCCGAGTACGTCACCGAGCCCCTCGACCTGCCGGACACGTCGCTGCCGGGGCCGACCCCCGCGACGCCGGGAACCGGTGCGGTGCTGAACGGCCACTTCCTCAACCCCGTCGAGGGCGGATACGACTGCGCAGCGCCCGTCGACATCACGACGCTGTCGTCCAGCTCGGGCTTCACCGACTCCGGCGTCGTGTCGACCATCACCGACCTCGGCCGCTACGCACAGGCGGAGGCGAAGCAGGCCCTGCGCACGAAGGAGAAGCCGGATCGCTTCGGCGCACCGCTCCCGGCCGCCGACGGCGCGGAATCCTGGTACCAGGCCACCGGTGGGGCCTACCTCGTCGGTTCGATGATCGGACAGCACGGCTGGACGCCGGGATACGCCACGGCGGCGTACTCCGACCCCGCGACCGGCTTCACCGTGGCCGTCGTCCTCAACGACTCGACAGCCGGTGCGCAGTTCGCCCAGCAGCTGTCGTGGGAGCTCGCGGCCATCGCATCGAAGGCTCCCGCCGCCGCCGGCCAGACGGCGCCGGAGTTCGGTCTTCCGTTCACGGCGGAGCAGTACCATCAGGCGACCACCGACGCGGCGATCCCCTGCGTGGCTCCGCCCGCCGCGGAATGATCGCGGTCTGACCGACAGGGACGCGAAGGGGCGACGATGGCGATCATCGACAATGCGATCTACGTGGATGGCGTCCGCACTGAGAATCCGGTGACCCTCAGCGAGACCTTCGAGCGCATGCGGGAGCGCGACGGCATGGGGTGGATCGGCCTCTATCGACCGAGCGAAGAGGAGATCCGGGAGGTCGCCGACGAGTTCGGCATCCACGAGCTCGTCGTGGAGGACGCCCTCTCCGGCCATCAGCGTGCCAAGCTCGAACGCTACGGTGACGTGCTGTTCATGGTGCTGAGGCCGGCCCGCTACCTCGACGACGTCGAGGAGGTCGAGTTCGGCGAGGTGCACGTGCTCGTCGGCCGCGACTTCGTGGTGACGATCAGGCACGCGGAGGCTCCTGACCTCGGTCGCGTCCGACGCCGGCTGGAGGCCGACCCCGCGCTCCTCGCCCACGGTCCCGAAGCCGTGCTGTACGCCATCCTCGACGAGGTCGTCGACGAGTACACGCCCGTCCTCGCAGGGCTGGAGAACGACATCGACGAGATCGAGAGCCAGCTGTTCGAGGAGGACACCGACGCCACGCAGCGCATCTACGACCTGGGGCGCGAGGTCATCGACTTCCAGCGCGCCACGCAGCCGCTGTCGGGGATGCTGGAGGCCCTGCTGCGAGGGTCGGACAAGTACGAGGTGAGTGAGGAGTTGCGGCGCTACCTCCGCGACGTGCTCGATCACACCCTGCGCGTGAGCGACCGTGCGACGACCTTTCGCACCGTGCTCGACAACGCGCTCACCGTCGAGTCGACGATCGTCGCGCGCCGCCAGAACGAAGAGATGCGGCGGATGACGGAACTCAGCATCCGTCAGAACGACGAGGTCAAGAAGATCTCGGGATGGGCGGCGATCCTGTTCGCCCCGACGCTCGTGGGCACCATCTACGGCATGAACTTCGACCACATGCCGGAGCTGCACTGGCTGCTCGGCTACCCCATGGCGGTCGGCATGATGATCGCGCTGGGCTTCGGTCTGTATGCGGCGTTCAAGCGCAAGGGCTGGCTCTAGGACTGTCCGGATTCGCGCGGTCGTCGGCCGTTCGACACCTTGCCGGCGGCGGTGACGACCGAGACGATGAGCGGATGAACGTTCATTCCGCCACCGCCCTGCTCGTCATCGATGCGCAGGAGTCGTTCCGCCAGCGCGTCGACGACTGGGAGCACACCGCCAATCCTGCCGTGCTCGACAACATCGCGCTCCTCGTCGCGCACGCGCGTGAGGTGGGAGACCACGTCGTCTGGATCACCCACTCCGAGCCCGGTACCGGGGGAGTGTTCGACCCCGTCAACGGATTCGTGCGAGTGATCGCCGCACTCGCTCCTCTGGCCTCGGAACAGGCGCTCACGAAGACGACCATCAACGCCTTCACGTCGACCGACCTCCAGGAGCGGCTGCAACGTGACGGCATCCGTCGCCTCGTGGTCTGCGGCATCCGCACCGAGCAGTGCTGCGAGACGACGACGCGGGTGGCTGCCGACCTCGGGTTCGACGTGGAGTTCATCACGGATGCCACCACGACATCGTCGATACCGGCGGCGGACGGGCTGACCGCCGTCTCGGGGGAGGACATCATGCGCCGCACCGAGAGCATCCTCTCGGCCCGGGGGTTCGCGACGATCTCGAGCACGCGGGAACGGGTCGGCGCGACCGCGGATCACGCCCCCGTCTCGAGCTGAGCCCGGCCGGCGGGTCAGTCTTCGGGGTCGGCCTCCGAGTCGGCCTCGGGCATTCCCGGGCCGGGTCCTGGACGCACCGGCGCTTCCGGCGCGACGTCGATGCGCGTGTTGCCGTCGTGTTCGCTGACCTCGATGCGGGGTGCGGCGTCGGCCTCGGTGGCGTCGGGCGCAGCCGTCAGCTGATCGTGCCGCTTCTGCGCGCTCGTCATCTGGTCGGCCGACGTGTGCTGCTCAGGCGTGCTCATGGTTCTCCTTCTGGTCGTCGACGGGTTCGCCGTCGAGAGGGGGGTTCTTCTTCGCGGCATGTTTCCTGCCCCAGCGCGCCAGCACGTACAGCACGCCGCCGACGGCGAGCAGGATCGCGCCGAAGAGCCAGACGGCCGGACGCTGCTGGGTGAGCAGCAGGACGCAGGAGCCGATGCCGAGCACCGGGACGAAGGTCCACACGCGGAAGTGATCGTTGTCGACGCGGTCTCGACGCAGCACCAGCACGGACACGTTGACGCTGAGGAAGACGACGAGGAGCAACAGCACGACCGTCTCGGCGAGGGTCGCCAGATCGCCGACGAGCGTCAGCCCCATCGCCACGAGAGTGGTGGTCAGGATCGCGACCCACGGGGTCTTCCGCTTCGGGAGCACGCGGCCGAGGGCTGCGGGCAGCAGCCCCTGCTCGGCCATCCCATAGGTCAGACGACTGACCATGATCATGGTCAGCAGTGCACCGTTGGCGACGGCGACGAGCGCGATGAGGCTGAACAGCCAGGACGGGATGCTGACGCCGGTGGCCTCGACCACGGCGAGCAGCGGACCGCTCGACTCCTGCAGCTCGGCGGGAGGCAGGGCGATCGAGCTGGCCAGGCCCACCAGGACGTAGACCGCCCCGGCGGTGATGAGTGCGCCGAACAGAGCCCGGGGGTAGGTGCGGCGCGGATCCTTCACCTCTTCGATCATGTTCGCGGAGGTCTCGAACCCGACGAACGAGTAGTAGGCGATCACCGCACCGGACAGCACCGCGACGGCGACACCGGTTCCCTCCGGCGGCTCGGCGACACGGGAGACATCGCCACCGCCGCCGCCGACGAAGATCGCGACCACGGCGACGACGATGACCAGGCCGCTGAGCTCGATCGCCGTCATCACGAGGTTCGCCCCCATGGATTCGCGGATGCCTCGGGCGTTCAGAAGACCGACGAGGGCGAGGAAGGCGATCGCGACCGGAATGGTCGGCAGGTCGAGGAAAGTGCCCAGGTAGTCGCCGGCGAACGCGATGGCGAGACCGGCCGCGCTGGTCACGCCCGCCGCCAGCATGCTGAAGCCCACCAGGAATGAGACCAGCGGACTGTGGAACGCGCGCTCCGCGAAGACGGCCGCTCCTCCGGCGCGCGGGTACTTGGTGACGAGCTCGGCGTACGAGCCCGCGGTGAGCATGGCGAGAAGAAGCGCCAGGAGCAGGGGAGCCCAGAGCATCCCGCCCACCTTCTCGGAGAGCACGCCCATCAGCGCGTAGATGCCCGCACCCAGCACATCGCCGAGGATGAAGGCGAACAAGAGTGGACCGGTGATTGCCCTGCGCAACCGGGTGGAGGTCTCGGCGGCCGGCGCGGTCTCGGTGGTCATCTTCGAAAGGTACGGGTGCGCGGGAGCATGGGCCACGGGGTTGACATCGCCGGGAGCGGTCAGGCGTCGGCCATTGCGATCGCCGCTCGCGCGCAAGTTCAGCGAATTCACAGAAAGTCCGCGCGGCTACCGATATCCCGGCAGGCGCAGCGATAACGTCGGTGCCGCACGAGGGGGCCTCGACCGGAGCGCGTGGCAGACGGGCCTTCTCTCTCGAATCCCCAAGACAAAGGGCTCTCTCATGACTGGTACGGCACGCAAGGCGCTCGCAGAAGCGATCGCCACCTTCCTCTTCGTCCTCGCGATCATCGCCGCGGTGAACAGCGAAAGCCCGCTGACCCCGCTCGCGATCGGCTTCACCCTGATGGTGCTCGTCTACTCGACGGGCCACATCTCGGGCGCCCACCTCAACCCGGCCGTCTCGGTCGGCGTGTTCCTGCGCGGCGGCCTCAATGCCGTCGACTTCATCGCGTATCTCGTCGCCCAGTTCGTCGGTGGCGCCGTGGCTGCGCTCGTCGCGCTCGCCGTGTGGCCCGCCGGCGAGAAGGCCATGGTCATCGAGGTCGGTCCGGCGTTCCTCGTCGAGGCGCTCTTCACGCTGATCCTGGTGTGGGTCGTGCTCAACACCGCCACGTCGAAGGACACCGCGGGCAACTCGTTCTACGGCCTCGCGATCGGTGCGACCGTGTTCATCGGTGCGGCCACCGTCGGCTCGATCTCGGGTGGCGGCTTCAACCCGGCCGTCGCACTCGGCCTCTCGGTCAGTGGTCACTTCGCGTGGAGCTCGCTGTGGCTCTACATCGTCGCCCCGGTCGTGGGCGCCGTGATCGCCGCGATCCTGTTCCGCGTGCTCAACACGGACGACGCCAAGAAGATCGCCGCGGCGGAGTAACTCCCGCTGCACGCTCGAAGCGCCGCATCCTTCTCGAAGGGCGCGGCGCTTCCGCGTTCGGTGTTCGTCGTTCGGTGGCCGTCGTCGAGGATCCCCCGCACGGGGGATGCCGGTACGGGCGAGGGCTCGTAGCGTGGAACCATGTTGATCGTCGAGGAACTCCACCTGCTGCTCCTGCGCCCGGACGGACGGATCGAGACCGCGGCGAGCGTGCACCGGCTGTACGGCGAGATCGCCGCCGT
The DNA here is from genome assembly GCF_042881445.1 of Microbacterium sp. NPDC058269. NCBI lineage: Bacteria > Bacillati > Actinomycetota > Actinomycetes > Micrococcales > Microbacteriaceae > Microbacterium > Microbacterium sp. NPDC058269. The sequence goes on along the minus strand of NZ_JBHVXT010000001.1, from coordinate 1,120,000 downwards.
GATCGTCGATCTCGCCCTGCATGGGCAGGTGCGAGTGACCGACGAGAAGCATCCTGCGGTGCAGATCTCGTCTGCGGAGCCGACGGGCCACCCCGTGCTCGACGCCACTCTCGCGCGGCTCACCCCTGTCGACGGCACGCGTCTGCAGTCGCTGGTGATGCGCTCGAAGCTCGACCCGCTCGAGGATGTCGTCGCGTCGCTTGTGCGTCAGGGAGTGCTCGTGCGCGGAGAGCGCGGATTCTTCGGCCTCGGTGCGCAGCGGACCCCGGAGGTCGACCCCGGACCCGAGGTGCTGTTGCGGTCGCGTCTGGCCGCCGTGCTCGCGGGGACGGCAGCTCCCACCCAGGCCGACCTCACGCTGCTGTCCATCCTGCAGTCGCTCAACGCGGCGCATCCGGTCCTGCGCGCGGAGTCGGGTGGCGCCACCGCCGGTCAGCTGAAGAAGCGGATCGCGCAGCTCACAGCCGGCTCTCCCGAAGGCGACGCGGTCTCGAAGGCCGTGAACTCCGCCGTCGCGGCGGCGCTGATGGTGGCGATGACTCCGGTGTTCGTCGCCGCGACCGTCACCTGACCGGAGGGTTTCCTGATCCGTCTCGGGAGTCGGAGGCGGATGGGGTCGTGAGCACGATCTTTCCAGTCGCACGGCCGGAGATCGACCGCGCGTACGCTTCCCGTACCTCATCGAGCGGGTGCACCGAGTCGATCGGCAGCTCGACGTGGCCGTCGGCGATCAGCTGCGCGATGAGCGCGAGTTCGACGGCGCCGGCAGCAGCCCCGCCGACCCCGCGGATCGGATGCCGTGCACGGGCGTCGTAGTCGGCGACCGTGTTGATCCGGTCGGGGGGAACACCGAGTGCGAGGGCCAGGTCGACCGTGCCGTGGCCGACCGTGTCGAGCACGGCTGTGAGCCCCTCGGGTGCCGCATCGCGGAGGTGGTGGGCGAGGGCATCCCCGTGGGCGAGAGGCTCGATGCCGAGGCGACGCAGCAGGGCGTGATTGCGTGGACCGGCCGTGCCGAGCACGCGCGCGCCCCGCAGCACGCAGAGCTGGGCCGTGAGGATGCCGACGCCACCGGCCGCGCCGCTGACGAGCACGACATCGCCCGCAGCGATCTTCTGCGACTCCACGCTCGCGACGGCCGTGCGGCCGGTGACGTTGAGGGCCCCGGCCTCGAGGAGGGAGAGACCCTGCGGAACACGCACCAGCGCGGCGGGATCGATCACGAGATGGTCGGCTTGTGCGTGATAGCGCAGTCCGCCGAAGACGCGGTCGCCGATCCACCAGTCGTGCGCGCCGTCGCCCAGCGCCTCGATCGTGCCGGAGAAGTCGTAGCCGTTGCCCGAGGGCAGGCTGCGTTCGTAGGGGTCGTGCATCGGCTGTCCGCTGAACAGCTTCCAATCCACCGGATTCACCCCGGCCGCGGCGACGCGGACGAGCACCTCGCCCCTGGCCGGATGCGGGACCGCGCGATGCTCGATCTCGAGCACCTCCGGGCCGCCGAACCGGCGGAACACGACGCGTCGTGACGCGGTGTCCGCCGGCTCGGGGGTCATGCTCCCAGCCTAGGAGCCGGAGACGGCGGCAGGGTCAGCCGACCGGCACGGATGCGGTGGGAGTCGGCTCCCCCTCGCGCGATCCGGTGGCGCGGGCGCGCGCCGCGGCGACGACCATCACGACGAGCGCGATGCCGGTCAGGATCGCTCCCATCCAGATCGGCGAGGTGTAGCCGAGGCCCGCGGAGATGCCGACTCCGCCCGCCCAGGCGCCGAGCGCGTTGCCGATGTTGAACGCGCCGATGTTCGCACCGGAGGCGAGGGTCGGCGCGCCGCCCGCGTACTGCATGACGCGGCTCTGCAGCCCGGGCACCGTACCGAAGCCGAAGCCGCCCATGAGGAACAGGGCGACGATCGTGGCGATGCCCGACTGCGCCGACACGGAGAACAGGGCGAGGACGACCACGAGGGCGGCGATGAAGATGACCAGGGTGCGGTCGATCGCACGGTCGGCGAGGCGTCCGCCCAGCCAGTTGCCGAGTACGAGGCCGGCGCCGAACAGCACGAGCAGCCACGGCACGGCGGAGGTCGCGAAGCCGCTGACCTCGGTGAGCGTGTAGGCGATGTAGGTGAAGGCGCCGAACATCCCGCCGAACGCGAGGATCGTGACGACGAGCGAGAACCACACCTGTCCGGAGCGGAACGCGGCGAGCTCGCTGCGGAGGCTGACCTGCGCGGTGGGGCGGGGAAGGCGGGGAACCAGCGCGGCGATGCCGATGAAGGCGAGCACGCCGATGCCGGAGATGGCCCAGAAGGTCGAGCGCCAGCCCAGCTCCTGGCCGAGGAAGGTGCCGAACGGCACTCCGAAGACGTTCGCGGCGGTGAGGCCCGTGAACATGATGGCGATGGCGCCGGCCTTCTTCTCGGGGGCGACGAGGCCCGCCGCGACGACCGACCCGATGCCGAAGAACGCACCGTGGCAGAGGGCGGCGACGATGCGGCCGAGCATCGCGACGCCGTAGTCGTCGGCCAGTGCGGTCAGCACGTTGCCGATAATGAACAGCACGATGAGGCCGAGCAGCACGGGCTTCTTGGGCAGCCGGGTGGCCGCGGCGGTGAGGACGAGCGCACCGACCACGACGGCCAGCGCGTAGCCGGAGATGAGCCAGCCGGCGGCCGACTCGGTGACGCCGAAGTCGTGGGCGACCTCTGGCAGCAGGCCCATGATGACGAACTCGGTGAGTCCGATGCCGAACGCCCCGATGGCGAGGGCGATCAGTCCTAGAGGCATGACGATTCTCCTGGTACATTGGTGGGGATACTTGCAGACGCCGCATATTGCGCGTCGAAGCATAATGATTGCACACGCAAGTATCTAGCGCAAGCAACTATCTCGGAGGATGGCCATGGGTATCGGTGACGACGCGGTCGAGGTGCGCGCGCAGGGGTGGCGGACGCTCGCCGCCCTGCACGGTCTGATCGAGACCGCGCTCGAACGCAGCCTGGCGGAAGCGGCCTCCCTCTCGGTGGTCGAATACACCGTGCTCGATGCGCTCGACCGGCAGGACGGATGGCACATGCGCATGCAGCAGCTCGCGCGCGCGGCCGCCCTGAGCCCGAGTGCCACGACCCGCCTGGTGAACCGCCTGGAAGACCGGGGGCTCCTCACACGCATCCTGTGCGTCGACGATCGGCGCGGCATCTACACCGAGCTCACCCCCGCGGGGCGCGAACTCTACGAACGTGCGCGACCCATCCATGACGCCACCCTCGAGCAGGTGCTCGAAGACGCGGCGACGCAGCCGGAACTGGCACCCGTCGTCGAGGCCCTGCACGGTGTGGCGCTGCCCGCCCTCGCCGCCGGCTGAGCGAGACGGATGAACGGTTCGGCAGTGACCAGCCCGCCCCGCACCCTCCTCGTCGGCTCCGGCAAGATCGCCGCCCGTCTGGCGCCTCAGCTTCTCGAGCACGGCGAGGTCTTCGCACTGCGCAGGAGCGACGGCGCTCCGCCCTCCGGCACGACCGGGATCCGCGCAGACCTCTCGGTGCCGCTCCGCGCGCGGCTTCCCGACGTCGACCGCATGCTCGTCACCCTCCCGCCCGGTGACACGGCGACGGCCTATCGAACGGCTCTGATGCATCTCGCTGACGCCCTGCCCGTACTCCCCGCCCGCACCGTCTTCGTGTCGTCGACCGGCGTCTTCGACGGACAGGGGTCTTCGCGGCCGCTCACGGAACAGGATCGGCCGACGCCGACGACCGAGCGGTCGCGAGGACTGCTCGACGGAGAGCGGGCGGCGGTCGAGATCTTCGACGCGGTGATCGTCCGGCCGGCGGGGATCTACGGGCCCGGCCGCGAGTTCCTCCTGCGGAAGGTGCGCGAAGGGGCGGCGGTGGAACACGCGCGACGCACGAACAGGATCCACGAAACCGACCTGGTGCGCACCCTCGAGCTGCTGTTGCGGATGACGCAGCCGCCTCGACTCGTGCACGCCGTGGACGAGAGCCCCGCGCCGCTCGGCGAGGTCGTCACGTTCATCGCGCACGAGCTCGGCCTCGATGTGCCGCCGGATGTCGCCTCTGCGGACCCGGGCGGGTTCGTGTACGACGGGGCCCTTCTGCGCTCCGTGCTCGGCAGCCTCGACTATCCCACCTACCGAGAGGGATACGCCGAGATGGTCGCCGACTCCTCCGCGTAGCCTGGGGGCATGACGAGCACAGCTGCACGCACGGCCGTCGAGGTCGTCGACTGGCGGCGTCGGGTCTTCGCCCTCTATGACGCCGTGCGGATCGCCGACTCCCCGGAAGAGGCGCACGAACTCTGGCGGATCGAGCGGGACGACCTGATGCTCCACCACTCCGCCACCCCGCTGCTGTCGGAGGACCGTGCGCTGTTCGAGGGGCTTCCGATCGCCTCCTACGATCCGCAGTGGCGGTTCGAACTGCCGATCCTCCCCGCCGACGAGGGGGCTTTCGAGTTCGCGACCGGCACCGACGGCATCGTGCCGTTCGCGCGCATCGGTCGGGTCGAGATCCCCGATGCCGGGTCGCTCGACGTCTGGCGGCTGAAGTCCTACGGCGGTGGTCTCTTCATCCCGGTGCGCGATGCGCTGGCCGGACGCCCCGGTGGAACGTACGGCGGAGGACGCTACCTGATCGACACGATCAAGGGCGCCGACCTCGGGTCCGACGCCGTGAGCGGAACGATCGTGCTCGACTTCAACTTCGCGTACAACCCCTCGTGTGCGTACGACCCGGCGTGGGCGTGCCCGCTCGCGCAGCCGGGCAACGTGCTCCCGGTCGCCGTTCCGGTGGGGGAGCTGTACGGAGCCGAGGCTACCTGAGCTCGCCGTCCTCCGGACTGCGGGGCGGGATCTGAACGGTTTTGTGACGAATCCGCACGCCCGCACGTCCTATCTCCGAGCGAGCGTTTCGCTCCCGGCGGGAGTCTCATACGGGACCCGCGACCGGTCTTCAGATCGAGATGGGACACCTCATGGCAAACCAGGACCAGACCACCCCCGCTCCGGCAGAGAAGGAGCTCGCCCAGGCTGCTCCGAAGGCCGCTACCGGCGCATCGCGCGTCGACCGGTCGAGCGGATTCTCCGCATCGCGCGTCCCCACCGACGCGAACGCCGCGGGCAAGACGACCATCGCCGACGGCGTGGTGGCCAAGGTCGCCGGCATCGCCGCGCGTGAGGTCGCCGGCGTCTACGCGCTCGGCGGCGGCGGCGCACGTGCCTTCGGCGCCATCCGCGACGTCATCAACGCCACCGACCTCGCTCAGGGCGTCAAGGTCGAGGTCGGCGACACGCAGGCCGCAGCCGACCTGACCATCGTCGTCGAGTACCCGGCACCCATCCAGGACGTCGCGAACAACGTCCGTGCTGCTGTCGCCGGTGCGATCAGCCGCCTGGTCGGCCTCGAGGTCGTCGAGGTCAACGTCGAGGTCAACGACGTGCACGTGCCCGGCGACGACAGCGACGAGAGCGAAGAGTCGCGCGTCTCATGAGTGCCACAACGGTCGGTGCCCTGATCGGCGCTCTCCTCGCTCTCGCCGCCCTGCTGTTCGGGTTCTGGGGATTCCTCCTCATGGCCGTGTTCGCGGGAATCGGCGCGCTCGTGGGTCGGATCGCGTCCGGCAAGCTCGACGTCCGCGGTCTCGCCGACGTCTTCACCGGGCGGCGCACCTCCTGATGCGCGCCGACCAGCACATCGCCGGCGGCGCTCCCTCGGGAGTCGCCGCCGGCGGGGCCGCCGTCCGCGGTCGCGTCGAGGTGAAGGATCGCGTCTATCGCACGGTCACCGAGAAGGCGTCCGCGACGTTGATCGGGGTGCCTCGCAGCGACGTGAAGGTCGATGTCGCCGAGCATCCGCGCGGGCTCACGGTGCGGATCGCCGCGCCTCTCCCCGTTCCCCGCCTGGATGACACGGCCGCGATCGCTCAGACCGTGCCCGTTCTCGAGCGCGCACGCGAGCTGCAGGAACAGCTGCAGCAGAGCCTGAGCGCGATCCTCGGACGCAACGTCATCCGCATCAACCTCACCGTCACCGGTGCCGCCATCCCGGAAAGGAGACGAGTGCAATGAGCACCCCGGTCCTGCGCCGCGTCATCCGACGCGAGACGCACTCGCCGCGCACCGTCGCGATGTTCGTCGCGGTCATCCTGCTCATCCTGGCCCTCGCCTACATCGGGCTCGAGATCGTGCTGAGCCTCGCCGCGCAGCCCGCACTCCTGGTGGGTCCGGCCGCCGCGGGAGGGTGGCTGATCGGGCTGCCCACCGCACAGCCCGCCGGACTCGTGATCGCGGGCAGTGTGGTCCTCGCCCTGATCGGACTGATCTTCATCGTGCTGGCCGTCACTCCCGGGCGACTGTCGAGGCACGTCCTCGATGCGGGTGGACGCGCCGTCGTCGTCGACAACGGCGTGATCGCCAGCGCGTTGGCCCAGCACCTCACGGAGGAGACCGGGCTCACCCGCGACAGCATCACCGTCGGTGTCGGACACCGCACCGTCGATGTGACCGTGCGCCCCGGCATCGGCATCCCCCTCGACAAGGCAGACGTGCAGGCGGCCGCCGAGGCGGAGCTGCAGACCTACAGGCTGGCCCGCAGGGTCCGTACCCGGGTGCGCATCGAGCGACCCGCCGAGAAGGAAGACGACCTGTGAACAACACGAACCGTGCGTTGAATCGCACCCTCCTCCTGATCATCGGACTGCTGTTCCTCGCGCTCGGAGCTCTCGGCATCGCCATCATGAGCTGGCCGACACTGTCGGACATCTGGGCGGCTGCGGGCGAGAACGCTCGTTCCTGGCTCGACCAGGCGATCGCCGCGACCGCGATCGCGGGCGGAGGCCTGTCGTGGATCGGCATCGGCGCCGTCGTCGCGATCGTGGTCGTGATCGTGCTGCTGATCCTCGCGCTCACGAGCATCGCGGGTCGCCGCTCGAAGACCGTGCTCCGCTCGACAGGAGCGCAGAACCCGCTGGGGCGTGTGACCGTCAATGAGTCGTTCGTGTCGGATGCTGTGAAGAACTCCCTCACGACACGGGACGAGGTGCTCTCGGCGCAGGTCACGGCCAACGACGTGCGCCGCAGCCCCGTGCTGCACGTATCCGTGACGCCGCGGCAGAACACCGACCCGCGCGAGCTGGTCGATCATGTCGACCGCCTGCTCGCGAACCTCGCCGTCCTGACCGGGCGCGACACCGAGACGTTCGTCTCGGTCCACACGAGCCTTCGGGCCCGACTCGCGCACGACCAGCGCCGTCTCTCCTGAGCACACCGTCTCTCCTGAGCGCGCCGGTCGCCCCACTCCCGCAGAAAGCAGGCATCATGCGCAACAAGATCCTCCTCATCGTCGGCGTCGCCTTCGTCGCATACGTCCTCGGCAGCCGGGCGGCCACCGTGCAGGTGAACAAGGGCGAGTCGGTCCGGCATCAGCTGGTGCGCATGTGGAACGACCCCAAAGCCAGGAAGCAGCGCCGGAAGACCGCGGAGAAGGCGGCCAAGAAGGCGCGGAAGGCCCTCGGCCGCTGACCCCTCAGCAGGGGTCGGTCCGACGGCGTCGGTCAGCCCTGTCGCGCGGTCGAATCCCGCACGACGAGTTCCGGCTGGAACACCACGCGCTCCCGCTCGGACTGTCCCCCCGCCTCGCGCAGCATCAGATCGACGGCCGTGTAGCCGATGAGCTCGGCAGGTTGGCGGATCGAGGAGAGCGGGACGACGGCCGCCGCGGCGAAGTCGATGTCGTCGTAGCCGATGAGGGCGATCTCCTCCGGCACCCGGATGCTGCTGCGCATCATGAGCGCCTGCAGCACGCCCATCGCGAGCAGGTCGTTCGCGGCGAAGACGGCGTCCGGTCGCTCCTCGGGTGCGCGCGCGCTCAGGGTCTCGCCGGCAGCACGGCCGGCGAGCACGCTCAGCGAGTCGGTCAGGATGACCTCGAGCGAGACCCCGGCCTCGTTCGCCGCCCTGCTGGCGCCCTCGAGCCGGTCGACCACCTGGCGGATGCTCATCGGTCCGCCGACGAAGGCGATGCGCCGTCGACCCAGGCTCGCGAGGTGCTGCACGGCGAGGTAGCCGCCGCCCACGTCGTCGACCGAGACCGAGGAGAAGCTCTCGTCGGCGACTTCTCGATCGACGAGCACCACGGTCGTGCCCCGATCACGCAGCCGACGCAGGCGTGGGAGGTCATCGGCGAGCGGGGAGATGAGGAGGCCGGCGATGCGCTGCTCCTCGAACAGATCGATGTAGGCGCGCTCGCGTTCGACCTTCTCGTCACTGTTGCCGAGTGTGACCGTCATCTTGGCCTCGGCGGCGCGTTCCTCCGCACCGCGGGCGATGTCGGTGAAGAAGGGGTTCCGCACGTCGAGCACGACGAGACCGATCGAGCGGCTGTGGCCGGCTCTGAGCTGTCGGGCTGCGTCGTTGCGCACGAAGCCGAGCTTCTCGATGGCCGCGGTGACCCGTTCCACCGTGGCGGGGGAGACCTTGTCCGGGTGGTTCAGGACGTTGGAGACGGTCCCGACGGAGACGGATGCGGCGAGAGCGACATCTCGAACACTGACGACCACGACCTCTTCCTTCCCGCGGCATCCGCGAAACCTTCCCTGAAACGTACCACTGCCCATTCTGTGACTTGACAGCACGCCCGCGAGGGTCGTAATTTACAGATGCTCCACTCTTTAAAACGATTCAATCCGCAGGGATGATCCTGCAGTTTAGGTCCGATCAATGACGATTCCCTCTGGGGTTCCCGCCGCTCCGCCGGCGCTCGAACTCCGCGACATCCGCAAGTCGTTCGGCGCGGTGGTCGCTCTCCGTTCCGGAACGCTGTCGGTCGACGGCGGTTCCATCCACGCCCTGGTCGGCGAGAACGGCGCGGGCAAGTCGACCCTCGTGAAGATCGTCGCCGGTCTTTACCAGCGCGACGACGGGGTGTTCCGGTTCCACGGCGAAGACGTGGACTTCTCCTCGACCGCGCAGTCGAAGAGCGCGGGCGTCGCCGTGATCTACCAGGAGCCGACGCTCTTCCCCGATCTGTCCGTCACCGAGAACATCTTCATGGGGCGCCAGCCGACCGGTCGCTTCGGACGGATCGACCGCAAGGCGATGCGGCACGAGGTCGAGCGTCTCTTCACCCGACTGGGCGTGACCATCGATCCCGACCGTCCGGCGGAGGGACTGTCGATCGCCGACCAGCAGGTCATCGAGATCGCGAAGGCCGTCTCCCTCGACGCGAGCCTGCTCGTCATGGACGAACCCACCGCCGCGCTGTCCGGCGTCGAGGTCGAGCGTCTCTTCACGATCGCACGCAGCCTCGGCGACGAGGGCCGCGCACTCATCTTCATCTCGCACCGCTTCGACGAGGTGTTCGCCCTCTGCGACACGGTCACGGTCATGCGCGACGGCGCCTACATCGCCACCAGTGCGATCGCCGACACCTCGGTCGAGGAGATCGTGCACCAGATGGTCGGCCGCGAGGTGACCGAGCTGTTCCCCAAGCAGGAGACCAGGGTCGGCGGTCCGCTGCTCGAGGTCGAGAACCTCACCAGCCCCGGCGTCTTCCACGACATCTCCTTCACCGTGCGATCGGGCGAGATCGTGGGCCTGGCCGGTCTCGTCGGCGCCGGCCGCAGCGAAGTGGCTCGTGCCGTTTTCGGCGTCGACCCCTACCGCGCGGGGACAGTCACGATGCAGGGGGCCCGCATCCCTCGCGGTCGTCCCACCGACGCCATGCGCGCCGGCCTCGCGCTCGTCCCCGAAGACCGCCGCAAGCAGGGACTCGTGATCGAATCCGGCGTCGGCGGCAACATCACCCTCTCGATCCGCCGCCAGCTCGCGAAGCTGGGATTCATCACCACGAGGATCGAGAACCGCGCGGCCCGGGAATGGGCCACCAGGCTCGAAGTCAAGACACACGCCCTCGACACGGTCGCCGCCACGCTCTCCGGCGGCAACCAGCAGAAGGTCGTCCTCGCCAAGTGGCTCGCGACGCAGCCGAAGGTCCTCATCATCGACGAGCCCACCCGCGGAATCGACGTCGGCACGAAGTCCGAGGTGCACCGGCTGCTCTCCGAGCTCGCGGGGCAGGGCATGGGAATCCTCATGATCTCGTCCGAGCTGCCGGAGGTGCTCGGCATGGCCGACCGCGTCCTCGTCATGCGCGAGGGGCGGATCACCGCAGAGATCGCCCGCTCGGAGGCCACTTCCGAGAATGTCATGTACGCCGCGACGCACGCATCGGAGCTCTCCTCGTGACCACCGCCATCCCCGTCTCCTCGATGACGAAGAGGCTCTCCGCGCTCGGCAGGGCGCGGGAGTTCGGCATCCTCCTCGCCCTGGCGCTCGTGATCATCGCCGCCACGACGAACAACTCCAACTTCCTGTTCAGCCCCGACGGCTGGCGTGACCTGCTCCTCACACCGTCGATCCTCGTGCTCGTCGCCGTCGGGCAGGCCATCGTCCTCATCACCCGCAACGTCGACCTCTCGGTCGGCTCGGTCATGGGGCTCACCGCCTACCTCACCGGTCGCCTGTTCATCGACGTCCCCGGCATCCCGATCGTCATCGTGGTCGTGGCGGCCGTCGTCTTCGGAGCCCTCCTCGGACTCATCAACGGCGCGCTGGTGGCCTTCGCCAAGGTGCCCGCCATGGTGATCACCCTCGGCACGCTCTACGCCTACCGCGGCATCAACGTGCTGTGGACCGGCAGCGACCGGGTGAACGCCTCCGACATGCCGAAGGACTTCCTGGCTCTCGGCACCGGGCAGCTCGTCGGCATCCCGATCCTCACGATCGTGGCCCTCATCGTGCTCGCCGGTGCCGCCTGGTACATGAAGAACACCCGCGGCGGCCGCGAGTACTACGCGATCGGCTCCGACCCCGCAGCGGCCGAGCTGTACGGCCTCCGCGTCACCCGCCGCGTGCTGACCGCTTTCGTCGTCTCGGGCGCTCTCGCCGGTCTCGCCGGAGTGTTCTACGCCGCCCGCTACGGCACCATCAACTCGCAAGCCGGAGCCGGATGGGAGCTCGACGCGGTGGGCGCGGCCGTGATCGGCGGCGTCGCCATCACCGGCGGGATCGGCTCGGTGTGGGGCGCGGCGATCGGCGCGGTGCTGCTGCTCACGATCAACCGGGCCCTTCCGATCCTCGGCATCCCCGACTTCTGGCAGCGCGCCGTCGTCGGCCTCCTGATCATCGGCGCGATCGTGCTCGACCGCGTCCTCGCCGTCCGCCAGAAACGACGGCTCATCGAAGCGAGGGACAAGTCATGACCGCCGCGACCACGACCGCGACCACCCGGGTCATCCGCGACTTCGACAAGCCGCTCTGGCGCCGCGTCCTCCTCACCAGGGAGATGGCGATCGTCGCCCTGCTCGTCCTCGTCGTCATCGTCTCCGCGAGCACCGTCCGCGGCTTCGGACAGCCGATCACGCTGACCTACCTGCTCCTCGACATCGCCCCGATCCTCTTGATCGCCCTGCCGATGACGCTCGTGATGATCACCGGCGAGATCGACCTGTCGGTCGGCAGCATGGTCGGGCTCTCCAGCGTCGTCACCGGAGCCCTGGTGCAGGGCGGGATCCCCTTCGAGGTCGCCGCCCTGGCGGCCCTGCTTGTCGGTCTGGTCGGCGGGGCGTTCAACGGGTTCCTCGTGACGGTGGTCGGCCTGCCGTCGCTCGCCGTCACGATCGGAACGCTCGCGCTCTTCCGCGGGCTCGCGGTCGGGGTGCTCGGCACGGCGGCGGTCACGGAGTTCCCCGAGTTCTGGACCGACCTCGCCAAGGCGAAGCTCGCCGGCACGACGATCCCCGTGGTCATGATCCCGTTCCTGCTTCTGCTGGTGGGCTTCATCCTCCTGCTGCACTACACATCGTTCGGTCGTGGCGTGTACGCGATCGGCCTCTCGAAGGACGCCGCGCGGTTCTCGGGGGTGCACGTGGAGCGGACGAAGTTCATCCTCTTCGTGCTCTCCGGAGTGGTCGCCGCGTTCGCCGGGGTGTTCTACACGCTCCGCTACGGCAGCGCGCGAGGGGACAACGCCACCGGGCTCGAGCTGCAGGTGATCGCGGCGGTCGTCCTCGGCGGAGTCTCGGTGTTCGGCGGACGGGGAAAGATCTACGGAGTCGTCGCCGCCGCCCTCCTCATCGGCTCGCTCGCCAGCGCGCTGCGCCTGATGAACGTGACCTCCGACGTGATCAACATCATCACCGGCGCCCTCCTGGTCGTCTCGGTGGTGGCCGCAAGCTTCCTGGCCTGGTTGCAGAAGACCCGTCGCCGGCCGGGACGTCCATCCACCGGCGCCACACCCACAGCTTCATGACGCCGACGCCGCAGTCGCGGCACCCCCTCACGAAAGGAACAGAACAATGATGTTTGCACGCAAGCGTGTGACCGCGTTCGCCGCCCTCGCGGTGGCCGCAGCGGTCGCCCTGTCCGGATGCGCGAGCACCGGCGGCGACGACGGCGCCGGCGACGGCGGAGACGGCAACCTCGCCATCACCTTCCTGCCGAAGAACCTCGGAAACCCCTACTTCGACACCTCGAGCAAGGGCGGCAAGGCGGCCGTCGAGGAGTTCGGCGGCACGTTCGCCGAGGTCGGACCGGCCGAGGCCACCCCCGACGCACAGGTCAGCTACATCAACACCGCCACGCAGCAGGGCGTCGGAGCGCTCGTCGTCTCGGCGAACGACCCGAAGGCGATCTGCGACGCGCTGAACGAAGCGCGCGACGGCGGCGTGAAGGTCGTCACCTTCGACTCCGACACCAACCCGGAATGCCGCGACGTCTTCATCAACCAGGCGGACTCCGAGGGCATCGCGAAGGTGCAGGTCGACCAGATCGCCGAGCAGATCGGCGGCGCCGGAGAGATCGCGATCCTGTCGGCCTCGGCCAACGCGACCAACCAGAACGCCTGGATCGACCTGATGAAGGAGTACCTCGCCAGCGACTACCCCGACATCACGCTCGTCGAGACCGTCTACGGCGACGACGACGACCAGACCTCGTTCGACAAGACCGCGGCCCTGCTGCAGACCCACCCGAACCTCAAGGGCATCATCTCGCCCACGACGGTCGGCATCGCCGCAGCCGCCCGCTACCTGTCCACCTCGGACTACAAGGGCAAGGTCGCCCTGACCGGTCTCGGCACCCCGAACCAGATGCGCGAGTACGTCGAGGACGGCACCGTCACGTCGTTCGCCCTGTGGAACCCGGAAGACCTCGGCTACCTCGCGGCCTTCGCGGCGCAGGCGCTCATCGAGGGCGACATCACCGGCAAGAAGGGTGACACCTTCACCGCGGGCGACCTCGGCGAGTACACGGTCGGCGACGACGGTGTCGTGCTGCTCGGCGACCCGTTCGTGTTCAACGCCGACAACATCGGCGAGTTCGACTTCTGATGAACACCGAGCGCCCGGCCGGCACAGTGGGTCGGCCGGGCGCTCGCAGAAAGGCCCTCATGACCCGCGTATGCGTGAAGCTCCAGGTGCGACCGGAGCTTCTGGACGAGTACCGCGAACGTCACGCGCCCGTGTGGCCCGAGATGCTCGCCGAGATCGCGGCGGCCGGACGCCGCAACTACTCGCTCTTCCTCGCCCCCGACGGTGAGCTCATCGGCTACTACGAGACCGATGACGACGCGGCGGCCCAGGCGTATCTCGCCGCGTCGCCCGTCGCCGCGCGCTGGGAGGCCGAGATGGGCCGCTTCTTCGTCGGCCTCGACGGCCGACCGGACCAGGCCGCCCCCACACTTCCCGAGGTGTTCCACCTCGAAGACCAGCTCTCCTCCTCCGGTCTCCAGAACGAAAGCAGTGCATCGTGAGCATCCTCACCCCTCTGAACCTCGCCATTCTCGAGCAGCAGAGCATCGAGCTCCCCAGCTGGGCCTTCGGCAACTCCGGCACGCGTTTCAAAGTGTTCGGAACGCCGGGCACCCCGCGGGATGCGTGGGAGAAGATCGCCGACGCCGCCCAGGTCAACCGCTACACGGCACTCGCCCCCGCAGTAGCGCTGCACATCCCGTGGGACGTGGTGGACTCGTACTCCGACCTGAGAAAGCACGCCGAGGACCACGGGGTGACGCTCGGCACGGTCAACTCCAACACGTTCCAGGACGACGACTACAAGTTCGGCGCCCTCACGCACGAAGACCCGGCCATCCGCCAGAAGGCGATCGACCACCATCTCACCTGCATCGACGTGATGGACGCGACCGGCAGCCGTGACCTCAAGATCTGGTTGGCCGAGGGGTCGAACTACCCCGGCCAGGCCGACATGCGCGGGCGTCAGGACCGCCTGCAGGACTCGCTGCAGAAGATCTACGACCGCCTCGGCGACGACCAGCGCCTGGTCCTGGAGTACAAGTTCTTCGAGCCGGCGTTCTATCACACCGACGTCCCGGACTGGGGCACCTCGTACGCCCAGGTGAGCGCCCTGGGGGACAAGGCGATGGTGTGCCTCGACACGGGCCATCACGCCCCCGGCACGAACATCGAGTTCATCGTGATGCAGCTGCTGCGCCTCGGCAAGCTCGGATCGTTCGACTTCAACTCGCGCTTCTACGCCGACGACGACCTGATCGTGGGGGCGGCCGACCCGTTCCAGCTGTTCCGCATCCTCTTCGAGGTCATCCGCGGCGGGGGTCTGAACAACCCCGACGTCGCGTTCATGCTCGACCAGTGCCACAACGTCGAGGACAAGATCCCCGGCCAGATCCGCTCGGTGCTGAACGTGCAGGAGATGACGGCTCGCGCGCTGCTCGTCGACCGTGACGCTCTCGCCGCCGCGCAGAAGTCGGGCGACGTGCTCGCCGCGAACGCCGTCTTCATGGATGCCTTCTACACCGACGTGCGTCCGGCCCTCGCCGAGTGGCGAGAGTCGCGCGGCCTTCCCGCCGACCCGATGGCCGCCTACCTCGCCTCCGGCTACCCGCAGAAGATCGCCGCCGAGCGTGTGGGTGGCGTGCAGGCCGGCTGGGGCGCCTGACCGCGCAGCCGCTGGTGATCGGTGCGCCGCCCGTGCTCAGGCCCGGGCGGCGTACTGCTGCCGGATGAGGGGGCGGTGGTCGACCGCGAAGTCTTGCGCGTCGCCGTCGCCCCACGACGGGCGCTCGCCGGTGAGGGCCCAGGCTGCCTGGACCGCGGCTCCGCGGGCGACGGCCTCATCGATGCCCGGCACCACGATCGGCACGTCGAACACCTGCGCGGCGATCTGCGACACCGCGGGATTGCGCGCAGCACCACCGATGAGCAGGATGCGTGCGGCCGGCACCCCGCACCGACGGATCGCATCGAGGCCGTCGGCGAGACCGCACAGCAGCCCTTCCACCGCGGCGCGGGCCAGCGTCTCGCGCCGCGTCGAGGCGAGCGACATGCCGAACAGGGTGGCCGTGGCATCCGGGCGGTTCGGGGTGCGCTCCCCCTCGAAGTAGGGCTGCAGCACCAGGCCGTCCGCTCCGGGTTCGGCTTCCAGCGCCAGGCGGGCGAGTTCGCCGTGATCGACGCCGAGCAGCCCGGCCACGGCATCGAGCACGCGCGCCGCATTGAGCGTGGCGACGAGAGGCAGGTGATGGCCGCTGCCGTCGGCGAAGCCCGCCACGACTCCTGTCGGATCGGCGATGGGGCGTTCGGAGACGGCGAAGACCGTGCCGCTCGTACCGATCGAGATCACCGCGTCGCCGGGTCGGGCGCCGAGCCCGAGTGCACCGCCGGCATTGTCGCCCAGCCCGGCGCCGACCACGGCACCCGCGGGCGTGATGCCCATCCGCTCAGCGGGTCCGAGCACGCGGGGGAGGACCGGGACGCGACCGAACGCGCGCTCGAGCAGGTCCCGGTCGTAGGTGCCGGTGGAGGCGCTCCAGTACGCGGTGCCGCTCGCGTCGGAGCGGTCGGTGGCGAGGGCGTCGAGGTCGGGACCGAGGTCGGACGCACCGACGGGCCCATACCCGCGCAGTCGCCAGGAGAGCCAGTCGTGGGGGAGGGCGACGGCGGCGACCCTGGCCGCGTTCGTCGGCTCCTGGTCCCGCAACCACCGCAGCTTGGCGCCCGTGAACGACGCCACGGGGACGACTCCGACCCGGCGCGCGTAGTCCTGGGCGCCGACCTCCGCGACGAGCGCCGCCGCCGCATCCGCACTGCGCACGTCGTTCCAGAGCAGGGCGTCGCGGACGACGTTCCCCTGGGCGTCGAGTGCGACGAGGCCGTGCTGCTGCGCGGCGATCGAGATCGCGGCGACGTCGTCCAGTCCGCCGGCGTCGACGATCGCCTGCTGCAGGGCCGTCCACCAGGCCTCGGGATCGACCTCCGTGCCGGACGGATGCGACGCTCGTCCGGTGCGCACGACCTCCCCGGTCGCCACATCATGCACGGTCACCTTGCAGCTCTGCGTGGACGAATCCACCCCGGCGACGTATGTCGACCGCATCCGCTTCTCCCTCATCCGTGAACGACCCGAGCCGCGAAGACGCCGAAGCATCCTCGCGGCTCGGGTCCGTCCGTCACTCCGACTGGCCGGTGAGACCCTCATAAGCGATGTTGCCGCTCTTGAGGTTCTTGTTGGTCATCTCGCTGAGGTTCTTCAGGAACGCGTCGCGCTCCGTGACCACGTGGCCGATCGCCTCATCGACGTTGTCCTTCGTGATCGCGGGCATCAGGTAGATGGGGTTCTCCTTGACGTCCTCCCCGCGCACGATGGCTGCCGCGTACGCGACGCCGGCCGACAGCTCGACCGTGCCGTTCTGCAGCGAGGTGCCGATGAAGTCGCCGTTCTTGACGGCTTCGAGGCCGTCGGCGATGCCGTCGATGCCCACGATCGGCACGTCGGTCATGCCGGCTTCCTTGAGGGCCTGCAGGGCGCCGAGGCCCATGTCGTCGTTCTGGGCGATCACGCCGTCGATGTCGTCGCCGAACGCCGAGATCCAGTTGCTGACCTTGTTGACGGCCTCGTCGCGCTTCCAGTTCGCGGTGTCCTTGGCGAGGACCTTCACGTCGGGGTTCTCGGCGAGCACCTTGTCGATGCCCTTGCCGCGGTTGATCTCGCCCGATCC
Organism: Microbacterium sp. NPDC058269; assembly: GCF_042881445.1. Lineage (NCBI taxonomy): Bacteria > Bacillati > Actinomycetota > Actinomycetes > Micrococcales > Microbacteriaceae > Microbacterium > Microbacterium sp. NPDC058269. The sequence continues at coordinate 1,102,955 of NZ_JBHVXT010000001.1, read as the reverse complement.
GCCGAGGGGGCCCTGCAGGATGATGACGTTGCCCGTGCCCCCGAGGGCATCCATCATCATCTGCGCTTCCTGCTCGCCCGCAGCCACGTCGTCCGGCTGCACCGAGCCGGTGAGGTCTTCGCTGTTGAGCGACGCGTTCACGTCGAAGAAGGGGATGTCGGCAGCCTTCGCGGCGGCGATCTGCGGCTGCAGCGAGTCGGCCTGCACGGGGATGACCACGATGGCGTCGACGCCGGCGGTGACGTACTGGTCGACCTGGCTCGCCTGTGTGTTGACGTCGAGACCTGCGGAGTTCCACAGGATCTCGATGTTGTTCTCCTCGGCGTAGCGCTCGATGCCCTCTTTGCCCTCGGTGACGAACGACGACATGTCGTAGACGCTCACGCCGATGGTGATGCGCTCCTGGCCGCTGTCGTCTCCGCCGCCGGCGTTCGCGTTCGGGTCGCCGGCGCCGCACCCGGCGAGCATCAGCGCGGCGACGGAGGTGACGGCGAAAGCCGCGGCGATGCGGCTCTTCTTGGTGAACATGGGATTCCTCTCGTTGGGTGGTGCGATGAAGCAGGGTCTTCGTCGTGATCGGTCAGCGGCTTCGTCGTCGGGTCGCCCACACGTCCACGGCGACCGCCGCGACGATGAGCACGCCCTTGATGACCTTCTGCCAGTAGGCGGGGACGGTCAGGATGTCGAGACCGTTGTTGAGGGTCTGGATGAGGAGCAGGCCCAGGGCCGTGCCCCAGATGGATCCGCGACCGCCGAGCAGGCTCGCCCCGCCGATCACGACGGCGGCGATCGCGTCGAGCTCGTACCCGACGCCGAGGTTCGGCGCACCGAGGGTGACACGGCTGGCGAGCATGACGCCGGAGATGCCGGCGAGCATGCCGGAGATGGCATACACGCTGAAGATGGTGCGACCCACGTTGATGCCCGCGATGCCCGCGGCGATCGGGTTGCCGCCGATCGCGTAGACGCGCATGCCCCAGGTGGTGCGGCGCATCACGATGGCGAGCCCCAGGATGCCGACGATCATCAGGATGACCGGCAGCGTGAGTCCGCCGAACTGGGCATTGGCGATACGGGAGAAGTCGGCCGGCAGCCCGGTGATGGGGGCGCCGTTGCCCGCGACGTAGGCGACGCCGGACGCGAGCGTCAGCATCCCGAGTGTCGCGATGAACGGGGGCACCTTGATCACCGACACCACGAAGCCGTTGATGGCGCCGGCGATGAAGCCCACCACGACGCCGGCGACGATCGCGAGCCAGATCTGATCGGGGAAGGCCTTGGCGGTGAGGCTGCCGAACACGGCGGCCGCGGCGATCACGCTGCCGACCGACAGGTCGATGCCGCCGGTGAGGATCACGAGTGTCTGTCCGAGCGCGATCAGGGCGAACGGGGCGGCGGCGACCAGGATCGTCTGCAGGTTGTCGACCGTGCCGAAGCGCGCGCTGCGGTAGAGGAAGAACGCGATGATGAGCACCATCACGATCACCATCGCGTAGCGGATCGCGAGGTCGCCGAACCAGGTCGGGCTGAAGCGCTTCACTTCCGACTCGGGCACGAAGGTCTGCGCGGCGGTGCGGGTGTCGGTCATTGGTCGTCCTTTGCGGAAGGGGCGGTACCGGAAGGCGTGGTGCTCGACGGCATGTCGGAGATGTCGAGTCCACTCGCGAGTCGGAAGATGCGGTCCTGCACGTCGGGCTGCTGCAGCGAGGCGCGGTCGAGCTCGGCCACCACGCCGCCGTCCTTGAGCACGAGGGCGCGGTGCGACAGGGCGAGGATCTCGGGCATGTCGCTCGAGGCCATGACCACGGCCATGCCGGAAGCCGCGAGGTCGGTGATGATGCGGTAGATCTCGCTGCGGGCGCCGATGTCGACGCCGCGGGTCGGTTCGTCGAGCAGCAGGACTTTGACCTCGCCGGTGAGCCAGCGGGCGAGCACGACCTTCTGCTGGTTGCCGCCCGAGAGCGTCTCCATGAGCTGTCCGAGGCCGCGGCTGCGCAGGCGCACCGAGCTCATCACCTCGGAGACGGCGTCCACGCGGCTGCGTCCCTTGAGCCACCCGGCGACGGAGAACTGGCCCATGCGCGGCAGTGTGGCGTTGGCGAGGATGTCCATGCTGAGCACGGCTCCCGCGCCCTTGCGGTCTTCGGGCACGAGGGCCATGCCCGCCGTGATCGCGTCGGCGGGGCGGCCGCGGCGCACGCGGCTGCCGCCGACCGTGATCTCGCCCGCCGTCGAGGAGCGCACCCCGAAGAGGGCCTCGATGAGCTCGGTGCGTCCGGCGCCGACGAGGCCCGCGAGCCCGACGATCTCGCCGCGCCGCACCTGCAGGTCGACCGGCTGCGGGGCCGGCGTGTACTCGAGCCCGCGCACCGAGAGGGCGATGTCGTCGGAGGCCGGCGGCAGGTCGGGGAACAGATCCTCGAGCTCCCGCCCGATCATCGCGGTGACGATGTCGTCGTCGCTGAGCTCCGAGAGCGGCTCATCGGCGACCAGGCCGCCGTCGCGGAGCACCACGACCCGGTCGGCGATCGCGCGGATCTCCTCCATCTTGTGCGTGGTGAAGAGGATCGCGACGCCGCGGTCGCGCAGCATGCGCATGCTCTCGATCAGACGGGCGACTTCCCGTTCGGCGATCGCGCTGGTGGGCTCGTCCAGCAGCAGCACCCGGGCACCGGTGCTGGTGGCCTTGACGATCTCGACGATCTGGCGCAGTCCCACCGGCAGCGATCCCATGCGCGCCTTGGGGTCGATGTCGACGCCGAACTCGGCGAGCATCTCCCTGGCCTCCCTCGCCATGCGGCGCCGGTCGACGAGGCCGAATCGGCCCCGGAGTTCTCGACCGACGAAGATGTTCTCATACACCGTGGTGTCCAGGATCGAGGCGAGCTCCTGGGGCACGATGGCGATGCCGCGCTGGTGGGCGTCGCGGGCAGAACCTGCGGTGAGCTCTTCGCCGCGCACGAGCACACGCCCGGCATCGGCCTTCATCTGCCCGGAGGCGATCTTCATGAGCGTCGACTTGCCGGCGCCATTCTCTCCCGCGAGCGCGGTGACGGTGCCGGGCACGAGATGCAGACCCACGCCCTTGAGCACGGGCACCCCGCCGAACGCCTTGCGGATGTCGACGCACGCGAGCATGTCGGGCTGCTCGTCGAGGGCGATGTTCCCTGTGTGTCCGAGGTCGGTCATGATTCTCTCGCGTGCTCGCGGTCGGGGCGCACGATGCTCTTCAGCGTCGTGGGGTGCGAGGCGGAGTCGAGCGCCTCGCGCACCTCGGCGAGTCCGAACGATCCGGTGACCAGCGCATCGAGGTCGACGGCCCCGGAAGCGACCAGCTCGATCGCGGTGGGCCAGGTGTTCGCGTAGCGGAAGATGCCGGTGACGATCAGCTCGCGGTTCTGGATCGTGGAGACGGGGAGCGCGATCTCATCGGCGCCCATGCCCACCAGAACGGCGACGCCGCCGGGTTTCAGGGCCGAGATGCCCTGCTTCACGGCGACGGGGGAGCCGGAGGCGTCGATGAACGAGTCGTACCCCGAGCCGAGCGGACCGGCCGCAGGGTCGACGGCCTCGGTCGCGCCGAACCGGAGGGCGACCTCGCGACGCTCGGCCATCGGGTCGCTGATCACGATCTCGGTCGCGCCGAATGCCCGCGCGGTCTGCGCGGTGACGATGCCGATGGGGCCGGCTCCCGTGATGAGCACCCGGCTCCCCGGGCGCACGCCCGCCTTCTGCACGGCGGCGATGGCGACCGACAGCGGCTCCATGAGCGCCGCGGCGTCGTCGCTCACGGAGTCGGGCACCGCGTAGGCGAAGTCGCCCTGGATCGCGGCATATTCGGCAAACGCGCCGTCGATCGGCGGGGTGGCGTAGAACTCGATCTGCGGGCAGAGGTTGTAGCGGCCGCTGCGGCAGAACTCGCACACGCGGCACGGGTGCTGCGGCTCGATCGAGACGCGCTCGCCCACGCGGGAGTCGTCGATGTCGGTGCCGACCGCCACGATCGTGCCGCCGGCCTCGTGGCCGAGCACGAGCGGCTCCTCGACGACGAAGTCGCCGATGCGTCCTTCGTGGAAGTAGTGGACGTCCGAGCCGCAGATGCCGACCGCGTTGACCCGGACGATCACCTGATCGGCGGCCGGGGCTGGAACGGGGCGGGTCTCGACCGTGAGCTCGCCGGCTCGCACCAATACGCTCGCACGCATGGTCGTCGGCAGGTCAGTGCGCTTCATCGGGCTCCTCGTGGTGCGGCGGTGCGGTCGTGCAGTCGTGATTGCTCGACCGACATTAGCCATGCTCGACGGATGAGACAACTGACCGCTCAGATGAGCGCGAACGCCGGAACCGGGATATGCTGATCGGACCTGACCGACGCGAGGGGAAGAGGCGACATGGGACCCGATGAGCTGGTGCGGATCTCGCACGTCGCACGCCGGCACTACCTGGACGGGCGGACGAAGATCGAGATCGCCGAAGAGCTCGGTCTCTCCCGCTTCAAGATCGCCCGGATGCTGGAGGATGCGCTCGAGCAGGGGCTCGTGAAGATCACGATCGAGGCTCCGGACTCCCTGGATCTCGACCTGTCGATGCAGCTGCGCGCGCGTTTCGGTCTGACCCGCGCTCTCGCGGTGATCACCCCGGGAACGACGCCCGACCTGATCCAGGATCGTCTGGGACGTGCGGCCGCCGATCTCCTCAGCGAGATCGTCACCGAGGGTGATGTGCTCGGTCTCACGGCGGGGCGCACGCTGACCGCGATGGCCGGCCACCTGCGCACCCTGGCGACGTGCGAGGTCGTGCAGCTTGCCGGGGTCGCCGCCCCGACCCCCGAGAACGGCGTCGAGGTGATCCGTCAGGTCAGTCGCATCTCGGGCGGCCGATCCCGCGCCATCTTCGCCCCGCTCCTCGTGGAGACCGCGGCGACCGCCTCGGCTCTGCGCCGAGAACCCGGCATCATGGAGACCTTCCGTCGGTTCGACTCGGTCACCAAGGCCGTCGTCGCGATCGGCTCCTGGAGTCCGCCCGACTCGCAGCTCTACGACAATGCCGGGCGTGCGGGTGCGCTCGACGAGCTGCTGGCGGCGGGAGTGAAGGCCGAGATCTGCGCGACGCTCATCGACGAGAACGGCGCGGTCGTGGGGTCGGTGGCCGAGCGGTCGCTCGCGGTGTCCACCGAGCAGCTGCGGCGCATCCCCGAAGTGATCGCGGTGGCGGGTGGCCCCTCGAAGACGGGCGCCGTCGCCGCGGCTCTGCGCTCCGGGATCATCGATTCCCTGGTGACCGACGCGGCTCTCGCGCGGCGCCTGCTCGAGACCTCGGTCTGAGCCGGGCGCGGCTCGTCCCGTCAGCGCAGGGCGGGTTCGTGGCGTCGGAGGTCCGTCGAAGCGCGCACGATGCGGCGCAGGTCGCCGAGGCCTCCGCGCACCTCACCGTGCGCGCGGGCCTGCACCAGGATGTTGCCCATCGACGTCGCCTCGGACGGCCCCGCCACCACGGGGCGACCTGAGCGGTCGGCGACGGCCTGGGCGAGGATCGACGACTCGGAGCCGCCGCCGACGAGATGGATCACCTGCACGTCGACTCCGGAGAGCGCTGCGGCCTCCTCGACCTGTCGGGCCACGAACGCCCCGAGGCTCTCCAGCACCAGCCGCACGACGGCGGCGCGATCGGTCGGCATGCGCCCGCCCGCCTCGGCGACGAGTTCGGCGATGCGTGCCGTCATCTGTCCAGGACGCAGCAGACGAGGGTCGCCGGTGTCGACCAGCACGCCGGTGCTCGGGGCGGCGTCCGCGCGGGCGAGCAGTTCTCGGCGGGCGGCGGTGCTGCGGGCTCCCCAGCCGTCGAGTCCCCATTCCCGCACGCATTCGTTGACGATCCAGAGGCCCGCGGCGATCCGCAGGAACCGCACGGTGCCGTCGAGACCGAGCTCGTTGGTGAACCCCGCCTCGCGGGCTCGGTCGCTCGTGATGAGGTGATCGACCTCGACCCCGGTGAGGATCCACGTGCCGCATGAGACGAAGGCGAAGTTCTCGTCGTGGGCCGGCACGGCGATCACGGCGCTCGCGGTGTCGTGCGAGGCGACGGTGGTGATGTCGGTGGTGTCGCCCGGGGCCAGGATCCCCTCCGTCACGTGGCCGGTCACCGTGCCGGGCTCGACGGTCTCGGGGAAGATCCGTGACGGCAGGCCCAGCGCCTCGATCCGCCGGGCGTCCCAGTCGTTGCCGCGGGGGAGGGCGAGGCCGGTGCTGGAGACGTTCGTCGCCTCGGCGACCTCTTCGGCACCGAGCCAGTGCGCGAGGAGGTCGGGCATCAGCAGCATCCGCTGCACCGTCTCCAGGCGTCCGGCCTCGCGGTCGGCCATCAGCTGGTAGATCGTCATGATCGGGAGCGCGGTGACCCCGGTCTCCCGGAACGCGTCGGCGGCGGGCAGGATCGCCTCGACGAGGGGGAAGCTGCGATCGGTGCGCGCGTCGCGTTGGTGGAAGGGGGCGTCCAGGAGGCCGTCGTAGGCGAGCAGTCCGTAGTCGCCCGACCAGGCGTCCACTCCGACGCTGGTGAAGGCGTGCCCTTCCTGGCGGAGTCTGGTGAGGCCGGCGACCGCGTCACGGTACAGCCGCTGGGCGTCCCACCGCAGTCCGAGTTCATCCGTGAACGCGCGGTTGCGGAACCGGTGCACCCCGTCGATCCGCAGTCTCTCCCCATCGACGGTCGCGCTCACGACACGACCGCTGGACCCGCCGAGGTCGACGGCGGCAGCTCGGAAGGTCGCCGAGCCGAGGGGCAGTTCGGGCATGCCCCTCAGCCTATGGTCCGGGCCCATGGTCCGGTGGGCTCTCACACGCTGGTGTAACCGCCGTCGATGAGGATGCTCTGCCCCACGACATAGCTCGACCGCTCGCTCGCGAGATAGACCAGGAGGTCACCGAGTTCTTCGGGCTCGCCCATCCGTCCTGCGGGGATGCGCCGCACCCACTCGTCGGCCATCTCGGGGTTCTCCGCGACGAAGTCCCGGGTCATGTCGCTGGCGAAGTATCCCGGGGCGATGGCGTTGACGCGGATGCCGTGCGGCCACCACTCGATCGCCGCGCTCTTGGTGAACATCGACACGGCGGCCTTCGACGTGTTGTAGACCGCCTGGGTCTGCGGGATGTTCACCGCGAACGCCGACATCGACGACACGTTGACGACGCTGGCCGGGTTGCCCCTGGCGGACTCGACGTGCCGACGCGCGAACTCGCGGCTCGTGACGAAGGTGCCGGTGACGTTGACGTCGAGCACCCGCCGCCAGTCCGCAGGCGTGGTGTCGAGAAGGGGGGTGCCCAGGGTGATGCCCGCGCTGTTGACGAGCACGTCTGCGACGTCCAGGTGCTCCGAGACGGCGTCGAAGGCCGCGGCGACGGATGCTTCCGAGGTGACGTCGACGCTGACGCCGATGCACCGCCGTCCCGTCGCGGCCTGCAGGGTGTCGGCAGCATCGGCGACGGTGTCGAGGCGGTCGAGGAGGGCGACATCGGCCCCGGCGGCGGCGAGGGCTTCGGCCATGGCATAGCCGAGACCCCGCGCTCCGCCCGTGACGACGGCGACGCGGCCGAGAAGAGGTTCCGTGGTGTTTCCGAGCATGAGCAGAGCCTAGTCGCGGCGCTCACCTCGCGACACCAGCCGCTCATATGAGCGGAATGGATCGGTGTCGCACCTCGCGCGATCTGACTCGCCGTGCGCACCGGATAGATTCCTCCCATGGCTCTTTCCGGCAATCTCGAGGCGCAACGACGTCGAGACGAACTCGTCGAACTCGCGAACGGTCCGCAGGGCGTGATGATCGAGGCTGCCGCGGAGCTCTTCTCGGTGTCGTCGATGACGATCCGGCGCGACCTGCTCGAACTCGAGGCCGAAGGTCGGGTGCGTCGGGTGCGGGGTGGGGCGACGGCGGCCCCCCGCGCGCGCCCGTTCGATGCGCGTCGGGCGATCAGGGCGAGCGCGAAGCGGGCCATCGCCGAGAAGGCGCTGCGGCTGGTTCCCACCCACGGCAGCATCGCGCTCGATGCCTCGTCGACCGTCAACATGCTCGCCTCGGTGATCGGCCCCCGCGCGGGGCTCGCCGCCTACACGAACTCGTTCGAGTCGTTCCAGGTGCTGCATCCGCTCGACGGGGTGACGGCGGTGATCTCCGGTGGCACCGCAGAGCCCACGACCGGCAGCCTCGTCGGCCCGATCGCGCGTCGGAGCATGCGGTCGGTCTACTTCGACATCTTCTTCTCCTCGGCGGACGCGCTCGACGGCGCCGACGGCACCTCCGAGGTGTCGGTGGAAGAAGCCGAGCTGAAGCAGACGATGGCCGCGAACGCCGGCACCACGGTGGTGTGTGTCGACTCCAGCAAGCTCGGGCGGCGATCCGTGGCCCGCGCGCTCGAATGCGAGGAGATCTCGGTGCTGATCACGGAGCTCGATCCCGGCGACGAGCGGCTGGATGCCTTCCGCGAGACCGCTGACATCCTCTGACCCCTCCTCCCGCAGCCTTCCAGCCTCACCCTTCCCGTGTGACGTCGGTTCGTGTTATCTTTCACATGAAGTAACAGCACGAGTGTGCACGGTCGTGTGCACCGCCCCTGTCTTGGAGAGTCATGACCAACGCCAACGCCGCCGCTCTGATCGCCCGGTCGAACCGCCTCGGCGCCGACCCGAAGAACACCAACTACGCCGGTGGGAACACCTCCGCCAAGGGCACCGAGACCGATCCCGTCACGGGGCAGCCGGTCGAACTGATGTGGGTCAAGGGCTCGGGTGGCGACCTCGGCACCCTGACCGAGAGCGGCCTCGCCGTGCTGCGCCTCGACAGGATGCGCGCGCTCGTCGACGTCTACCCCGGACTCGACCGCGAAGACGAGATGGTCGCCGCGTTCGACTACTGCCTGCACGGCAAGGGCGGAGCCGCCCCCTCGATCGACACCGCCATGCACGGCCTCGTCGACGCCGCGCACGTCGACCACCTGCACCCCGATTCGGGCATCGCGATCGCCACTGCGGCCGATGGGGAGGCGCTGACCGCGACCATCTTCGGCGAGAAGGTGGTCTGGGTGCCCTGGCGTCGTCCCGGCTTCCAGCTCGGACTCGACATCGCCGAGATCAAGAAGCAGAACCCGCAGGCGATCGGCTGCATCCTCGGTGGACACGGCATCACCGCCTGGGCCGACACCTCGGAGGAGGTGGAGGCCCACTCCCTCTGGATCATCGACACCGCGGCCGCGTACATCGCCGAGCACGGCACGGCCGATCCGTTCGGAGGCATCCGTTCCGGCTTCGAGGCGCTCCCCGCGGCAGAGCGCCGTGAGCGCGCGGCGGCCCTCGCCGGCACCATCCGGGGCATCGCCTCGACCGACAAGCCGATGGTCGGACATTTCACCGACGCCGACGTGGTCCTCGACTTCCTGGCCTCGGAGAAGGCGCCCGCACTCGCTGCCCTCGGTACCAGCTGCCCCGACCACTTCCTGCGCACCAAGGTCAAGCCGCTGATCCTCGACCTGCCGGCCACGGCATCGTCCGAGGAGCAGGTGGCGCGCCTGCACGAGCTCCACGCGCAGTACCGCGCCGACTACCAGGCCTACTACGACGCGCACGCGACGGCTGAGTCTCCCGCGATCCGCGGCGCCGACCCGCTCATCGTGTTGGTCCCCGGGATCGGCATGTTCTCCTACGGCGCGAACAAGCAGACCGCCCGCGTGGCCGGCGAGTTCTACGTGAACGCGATCAACGTGATGCGCGGCGCCGAGGCCCTGTCGACCTATTCGCCGATCTCGGATGCCGAGAAGTTCGACATCGAGTACTGGGCGCTGGAGGAGGCCAAGCTGCAGCGGATGCCCAAGCCGAAGTCGCACCAGGGTCGCATCGCCTTCGTCACCGGCGCCGCATCCGGTATCGGCAAGGCCATCGCCACCCGTCTCGCCGCCGAGGGCGCCTGCGTCGTGGTCGCCGACCTCGACCTCCAGAAGGCCCAGGCCGCGGCCGCCGAGCTGGGCAACACCGATGTCGCGATCGGGATCGCCGCCAACGTCGCCGATGCCGAGGCCGTCCAGGCCGCGCTGAACGAAGCGGTGCTCGCGTTCGGCGGTGTCGACCTCGTGGTCAACAACGCCGGCCTCTCGCTCTCGAAGCCGCTGCTGGAGACCACCGAGAAGGACTGGGACCTGCAGCACGATGTGATGGCCAAGGGCTCGTTCCTCGTGTCGAAGGCCGCCGCCCGCGTGCTCATCGATCAGAAGCTCGGCGGCGACATCATCTACATCTCGTCGAAGAACTCGGTCTTCGCCGGCCCCAACAACATCGCCTACTCCGCCACCAAGGCCGACCAGGCCCACCAGGTGCGACTGCTCGCGGTCGAGCTCGGCGAGTACGGTATCCGTGTGAACGGCATCAACCCCGACGGTGTGGTCCGCGGCTCCGGCATCTTCGCCTCGGGCTGGGGCGCGAACCGTGCGGCGACCTACGGTGTGGCCGAAGAAGACCTCGGTCAGTACTACGCGAACCGCACGATCCTCAAGCGCGAGGTCGTGCCCGAGAACGTCGCGGACGCCGTCTACGTGCTGACCGGTCCCGAGCTCAGCCGTACCACGGGCCTGCACATCCCGGTCGACTCCGGCGTCGCCGCGGCGTTCCTGCGATGAGCGTGCGCGCGGTCGCGGCCGTCGATCTCGGGGCGACCAGCGGCCGCGTGATGATCGGGCGGATCGGGGAGGGGCGGCTCGAGCTCGAACTCGTGTCGCGCTTTCCGAACGGCCCCGTCGAGCGGGAGGACGGACTGCACTGGGATTTCTCCGCGCTGTACGAGCATGTCGTCGACGGGCTGGCGGAGGCGGTGCGGCGAGAGCCGGCGATCGAGAGCATCGGGATCGACTCCTGGGCCGTCGACTACGGCCTGCTCGCGGACGGCGTTCTGCTCGCCGAGCCGTTCCACTACCGCGACTCCCGCACGGCGCGGGGCGTCGCCGAGGTGCACGACCTCGTTCCGTTCTCGGAGCTCTACGCCCGAAACGGGCTGCAGTTCCTGCCGTTCAACACCCTGTACCAGTACCGGATCGACGGGCGCATAGCGGATGCCGACAGCGCGATCCTCATTCCCGACCTGATCGCGTTCCTGCTCACCGGGGTCCGCGTCGCCGAGCGCACGAACGCCTCGACGACCGGGTTGCTCGGAGTGGAAGACGGTGAGTGGGACACGGATCTCGCGTCGCGGATCGGCATCCCGCCGCGCATCCTGCCGCCGCTGATCGACCCCGGCGCGGTGATCGGGTCGCTGCGCCCCGAGCTGGCGGAGCGGATCGGCACGGGCCTCCCCGTGATCGCGGTCGGTTCGCACGACACCGCCTCAGCAGTGGTCGCCGTACCGATGACGTCGCCCTCTGCCGCGTACATCTCGTGCGGGACGTGGGGCCTGGTCGGACTGGAGCTGGCCGAACCCGTGCTGACGGATGCCGCGCGCGAGGCGAACTTCACCCACGAACTCGGCGTCGATGGTCGATACCGTTTCCTGCACAACGTCACCGGACTGTGGCTGCTGAGCGAGACCGTGCGGGCGTGGGAGGCGGCGGACGGTGCGCGCATCGACCTGCCCGAGCTGCTCGCGGAAGCATCCGCCGTCTCGGATGACGTGCCGCTGTTCGATGCGAACGATCCTTCGCTCGGTGCCCCCGGCGACATGCCCGCACGCATCGCCGCGTTGATCAGCGCGTCCGGGATGGTCGCTCCGACGAACCGCCCGGCGTTCGCACGCAGCATCGTGGAGAGCATCGCCGCGGCCTTCGCCGAGACCGTCCGCACGGCGTCGGCGCTGGCGAGGCGTGAGATCGACGTGATCCACCTCGTCGGGGGCGGCTCGCTCAACGCGCTCCTCTGCCAGGCCACCGCCGATCGTTCCGGACTCCCCGTGCTGGCCGGTCCCGTCGAGGCGACCGCTCTCGGCAACGTGCTCGTGCAGGCGCGTGCCCTGGGTGCAGCTGCTGCCGACCTGGAGGGGCTGCGCGCGCTCGTCGCGGCGACCCACCCGGCCCGCCGATTCGACCCGCGCGGCTGAGTCGAGGGCGGCTCGATCTCAGAGCACGCGCGTGTTCGGCAGAGAGCTCACCGTCGGGCGCGCGTAGGCGCGACGTCGGGCGGAGATGTCGGTCGGTCGTGCGGCACGGGGCATGCTCCGCTCGACGGCGATCACCTCGAACTCCTGGATCTGCGCGGGTCGCACCGGGGTGAGGTGGATCATGCAGATCAGCTCGCCGCGTTCGGCGGGGATCGACCAGGTGATGTCGGCAGGAGTCGCCGCGGAGACGACTTCCGGTGCGCCCACGCCGTCGTGCAGCGGGCCCACCTGAGCGAGGAGTTCGTCGATCGCAGTTCGGCGCTGGGGGAGCGGGCGGTCGAAGTCGATGTTGTCGGCGAAGATCTCGGCGGCGAGGGCGTCATCCCAGGAGCGGATCAGATCGTCTGCGGCGGACATCAGTCGACGCGTCTCCGGCCACGGCTGCACGGTGCGGGCGGGGGTGTCGTCGTAGGAGAGCGCGCGGAACAGTGCATCCTCCGACAGCGCGACGGGGTTGCTCCGATGGCTGTTCGTGAAGACGACGATGCCCTTCCCGGACCCCGCGTGCCACACCATGTTCAGGATGAATCCCGGAAGGCCGCCGCTGTGTGTGACGATGCGTCCACGGTGCAGGTCTTCGCGCACGAAGAGTCCGAGCGCGTAGCCGCCCGTGACGAACTTCCACGAGCCATCGGGGCGTGCCTGGAGCGAGGGGATGTCGACCTGATGGATGCGCTGCAGCTCGCGCCGTGAGTCCCGGCTGACGACGGCGTCGTCATCGCTCGCGGGTGTCGAAGCGGGTCGCGTGGCGGCCGCGAGGAAGCGCACCCAGATGCTCAGATCGTTGATCGTCGACTGCATGCCGCCGGCCGCGGCCATGGCGTCGGACACGGCGGGAGGGAACCCCACCCAGTTCCCCGCGGTGTCCAGCGAGTAGCCGACCGCTCGATGGAAACCGTCTTCCGGTGCGCGGTTGTCGAACCAGGTGCTGTTCATGCCGAGGGGTCGCAGGATCTCGTCGGTGACCCAGTCCTCCACGCGCCGACCGACAGCCGTGCCGACCGCGAGGCCGGCCATGGTGAAGCCGATGTTCGAGTACTCGAAGGCGCTTCCCGGATGGGTGCTGTAGTTGAATCCTGGGCTGATCCGCTCGACCAGCTCCGCCTCGGACAGGCCCAGGAACGGGTCGACCCACGAGTTGTCCTCGGTGAGTCCGCCGCCCATGCTGAGCAACTGCCGCAGCGTCGGGGCGACGGCCGGTTCGTCGCCCACCGTGCCGTGCCACTGCGGATAGAAGTCGGTGATGGGGGCGTCCATGTCGAGGAGTCCGCGGTCGCGGGCGAGCAGGGCGCCGAGTGCGACGAAGCTCTTGGTCATCGATGCGATCGGGAACACGGTGTCGGTATCGGGGATGCTGCCGTCGTCATCGGCGGACCCGAACCCCCGGGTGTGCTCGAGGCCGTCAGGCCCGACGAGTCCGTACACGAGCCCCGGGGACTGACCCGCAGCCGTGTACTGCCCGAAGAACGCGTCGAGCTGATCGACGAGCGGCACGACCAGGGTTTCGCTGGACATGGAGACTCCTCTGTTCGGGCGTGCTGTGATGGCGGGAAACGCCGGTTCGTCTCCAGGCTCTCGTGCCAGGCGCCCGAAGTCATGTCCGGGGGCACCGAGTGTCGCGCCCGGATGTGTGCGGAGAGACGAAGTCGGTGCGGGAACGGTGGTCACGCACGGTCCCCTACAGTGTCGGTGTGAGCCGACTCCCCGCCAGCCGACCAGCCCATGCTCGCGACGCTGCGTTCGGCGACGTGTGGTCGCTCCTCGGGCTGGGCATCTCGATGCAGGTCCTGGCGGTGTGGAGGTCCCCGCTATGGCGATGGCTGATGATCGCCGTGTTCGGTCTGTTACTGCTCGAAGTGGTCGTGCTGGCTCTTCTGCTGGGCTCGCCGCTGCCGCTCCTGCTGCTCCTCCTCTTCGTGATGGGGCTGGGGCTGCTCGTCGTCGTGGTGGTTGCGCTCCAGACGATCTGGCGTCTTCTCGACTCGAACCGTCTGATACTGCTCGCTCCGGATAACGGGGCGGTGCTCGACGTGGTCTTCAAGGCCCGTCACCGCATCGTGCTCGCGAACCACGGCCGCGCCTTCAGTGCGATCAGCGCCCCGGGATTGCGGCGGGCCGTGGCCGATTGGGTCGTGGGGCTGAGGGGGTACGAGCTCGACATCCGCGCACAGAACCGGGCGGTCGCCCGGCACTACATCGCGCAGTTCCCTGAACTCGAACCCTCCGGGAGGGACGGCCTGGGGCACATCCGGCTGACGCCGAAAAGCTGAGAGCAACTTCTACGCCGCGGTCTCCTGCACCGCGATCCGCGTGAGCTTCGGGATCAACACCGGCGTGCTCTCGCGGTAGGCGATGTAGTCGGTGCGATCGCCCCACTTCTTCTCGGCACGTGTCTCCAGCAGCGGGATCCCGCTGACCCGCGTGAGCAGCAGGATCACGAACAGCGGCGACAGCAGGGCGATCCACTGCCATCCGACGAGTACCGGGGCGGCGGTGAGGAATACACCCACCCAGATGACGATCTCGCCGAAGTAGTTCGGGTGTCGAGACCTCGACCACAGTCCGGTGCGGATGAACTCGTCCCGGTTGCGCGGGTCTGCACGGAACGCCGACTTCTGCGCGTCGGCGACGATCTCGACCACCATGCCGAGAACCCACACGACGATCCCGACGACAGTCAGCCATCCGATGGGCGCCCGGGCGGCGGTACCCGCGCTGATCGCGATCCACGCCGCGGCCGCGGTCAGCGACACCCATGCCCCCTGGATGACCCACACCTGCAGGAACCGCAGCGGCGAGCCCTTGATCGCATCGAAGCGTCCGTCGGATCCGGCCTTGTGCACGCGCAGGGCCAGGAACGATCCGAGGCGCACCGCCCACAGCATCACCATCGCCGCGAGGATCCAGCTGCGCGCGTCGGGCATGGGCGTCAGTAGGACGAGTGCCGCGGAGATCACGAGGAAGGTGAGGCTGCCGGTGAGGTCGAAGAACCGCTCGGTCTGCAGGAGCATCGCCGGGATGAACGCGATGACCTGGATCGCGAAGGCCGCGGCGACGGCCAGGGCGAACAGCGGGATGCCGCCGATCGTCGCGCTGTTCTGGCTGCCGGCGACCGCGACGAGCGCGCCGATCACCAGGGCGGCACCGATTGCGATGAGGGAGGAGCGCGACGACGCGGGGCGGGTGGGCGTGGGGGAGGACATGGTGTGCTTTCCGGTTCTCAGAGGTACAGGTCTTCGACGGTGACGGCCGCGCGATCCAGCACGACGTTCCGCTTGAGCTTCATGGTCGGTGTGACGAGCCCGCGGTCATCGAGGTCGGCGAAGACCACACTGAACCGGCGCACCTGCTCGCTGCGCGCCACGAGCGCGTTGGCGGCGTCGACGGCCTGCTGCAGGTGGGCGTGCAGCGTCGGGTCGTCCACCGCACGGATGTCGGCCTGCGTGGTCGCGGAGATGCGGGTGCCTTCCGTGTCTGCCCACGCCCTGGCCTGCTCGGGGTCGAGCACGAGCAGTGCCGAGAGGTACGGCTTCCCCTCGCCGACCATCACCGCATGCGACACGAGCGGATGCGCTTCGACCGCGCTTTCCCAGCGGGTCGGCACGATCGTCTTGCCGTTCGAGGTCACGATCACGTCTTTGATCCGGCCTTCGAGGATCAGCCGGCCCTGCGCATCGAGACGGCCGAGGTCGCCGGTGCGGAAGAAGCCGTCGACGAAGGCGTCGTCGTCATGGGCCGGGTTGCGGTAGCCGTCGAACACGCCGATGCCGCGGGCCAGCACCTCGCCTTCGTCGCTGATGCGGACCGTGAGCCCGGGGAGGGGCGCGCCGACGCTGCCCGAGGCGATACGCCCGGGCAGGTTGCCGGTGAGCGGTGCGGTGGTCTCTGTGAGGCCGTAGCCCTCGATGACAGGGACCCCGATGCCGCGGAAGAAGAGCGAGAGGTCGGTGTCGAGGGCTGCTCCGCCCGACAGGATGTAGCCGACGCGCCCGCCCATCACCGTGCGCAGGCGACGGTAGAAGAGGGCGTCGAAGAGGCGGTGTCGCAGGTGGAGTCCGCGGTCCCTCGCGACGCGTCTGCCGGCATCGATCCGCTCGGCGCGCCGACCCCAGTTGATCGCCGTCGACTCGGCCTTCGCCCAGACTCCCGCCAGCCCCTTGTCGGCCGCCTTGCTCGCGGCCGCCGCCTGGATCTTCTGCAGCACCCGCGGCACGACGACCAGGAACGTCGGGCGCAGCGTGTCGAGGGTGGCGACGACCGTCGAGGGGTCGGACAGGTGTGCGATGCGCATGCCGCTGGCCAGGCAGATCAGCTGGAGGCCGCGGGCCAGCACGTGGGCGAGGGGGAGGAAGATGACGGTGTTGCCGTCTTCGTTCACGATCTCGCTGTACGCGGCGGCGATGTTCAGCACCTGGCCGAGAAAGTTCCGATGGGTGAGCACGACTCCCTTCGGCTCGCCCGTGGTGCCCGAGGTGTAGACGATCGTCGCGGGGTCGTCCTGGGTGGCGGTCGTCCTGCGGGCCTCGAGCTCCTCGTCGGTGACGTCGCTGCCGCTCGCGACCAGTGCGGCGAGGGCAGCGGATGTCCCGGTATCCATCGTCCAGGCCCCGATCGTGTCGGTGTCGGACGTCGCCAGCGCGTTCTGCAGGAGTGCCGCGTGCTCCGCGGTGCCGCCGATCGCCAGGCGCACACCGGCATCGGCGACGATGGCATCCACCTGCGATGGCGACGACGTGTCGTAGATCGGCACGACGACGGCGCCGGCGAACCAGGCGGCGAGATCGGCGACGGCCCATTCGTAGCGCGTGGGTGCCATGATCGCGATCGGGTCACCGACCTGGATCCCCTGGGCCATGAAGCCCTTCGCCAGCGCGCGCACCTCGGCTTCGAAGGCGCGCGTGGTGACCGGCCTCCACGCCCCGGCGCGCGCGTCCTCGACCTCGAAGGCGATGTGATCCGGGGCCGAGGCGGCGCGCGCCACGAGCAGGTCGGTGACGTTGCGGTAGCCGTCGAGCGCGGCAAGCGGCGGGGTCGACGATTCGATCATCGGGGCTCCTCTCGGGCGCGCGAGAACGGGCCCATCGCCTCCTGTTCGGAGCCGGCGATGATTCGGATGGGGTGGATCCGGCAGATCAGTCCTGGTGGGGTGCTCGTCGGCGGCGCTTCACGATGATCACGATGAGGATGATGACGCCGGCGACGGCGGCGAGGGCGAGGACCGCGACGATTGCCAGGCTCACGAGCACCATCGGGAGCTTCGACTCTTGGGGAGCGACCGGCTCGGCGGTGGGCGTGGGGGAGGGCGGGTTGTAGACCGCGTCGAACGACGGCGAGCGGTCCTCCACGAAGAGAGGGTTCTCGTCCGGGTACTGTGTCGGGTCCTCGGCAACGAACCGGGTGGCGTTGACGATCCCGTACCCGAACCGGTCGGACCGTTCGAGTTCGTGAGGGTTCGATCCGGTGTTGTGGATGAGCGACTGGGTCAGCTGCGCGGCTGTCGCGTCCGGCCACTTCTGCATCCCGAGAGCGATGAGCCCCGCGACCAGGGGCGCCGCGGCGGAGTTGCCCTGCCAGGTGGTCATGCCCCAGGTGTCGTTGAAGCCGACGCCGGCCACGCCGATCCCGGGCGCTGTGACGTCGGTGTTCGGGTCGGCCATCTCCTCCTCCGAGTACTTCTTCTTCGCTGGGGCCGCCATCGCGTCCACGGAGGCGACGCTGATGACGCCGTTTGCCGCGTCCAGCTCGTTCGCCCACACGTCGTCGTTGTTGGGGAGCCCGGTGACGATGACGACTCCGGCTCGCAGGGCCCTCGCGACACCCTCGTATGCGCCCTCGGCCAGTTCCTCGACGAGGAAGTTCGTGCCGCCCGACATCGTGACGATGTCGGCCCCGCGGGAGACGGCATCGTCGAGGAAGTCCTCGAACGGCGCCTTGCACGTGTACGGGGACTGACCCAGGCTGTCGCCGCCTTGCAGCGCTCCGTAGTAGAGGATGTCGACATCCGGCGCGATTCCCTTCGGCCCCTCGCCGCTCTCGGACGTGCCGTTGCCGACGATGAGAGAGGTCACCGAGGTGCCGTGCTGCAGTTCCTCGTACTGGGTCGGCGCGTAGTCCAGCGGGTCGTGACACGCGTCGAAGTCGGGAACCTCGATGTCCGCTCCCTGCAGCGTGGGTGAATCCAGGTACAGGCCACCGTCGAACACGGCGATGGTCACACCTTCACCGGTGATGCCGGCGTCGTGGATGGGGGCGAGCTTCATCGCATCCATGTACCAGTTGGGCCCACCGGACGAGAAGTCCTGCGCGGCTGCCGCGCTCGGAACCACCGCCGCGGTCGCCAGGGCGGCCAGCGCTGCTCCGGCCGCGATCCATCGTCGTGCGCGATCAACCATTCTCTTCCCCCCGTGATGATTCTGACTACTCAGCCTAGATGGGGGGGAAACCGTGTGGAGGGACTGACGGGAATCGAACCCGCGCTATCTGCTTGGGAAGCAGAAGTTCTACCATTGAACTACAGTCCCGTACTCGCATCCGAGGACCGGGTGAACGCAAGCCTACCTGGCAGGTGCCGGTTGGCCAAAGCAGGCACGACGCACGAAGCCCAGGGCAACTAGGCTGAACCCGTGCTTCTCAGCGACCGCGACATCAAGGCAGAACTCGCATCCGGCCGCATCGGCCTCGACCCTCGCGAAGACGGGATGATCCAGCCGTCGAGCATCGACGTGCGCCTGGATCGGTACTTCCGGCTGTTCGACAACCACAAGTACCCCTTCATCGATCCGTCGGTCGACCAGCCCGAGCTCACGCGCCTGATCGAGGTCGACCCCGACGAGCCGTTCATCCTTCACCCCGGTGAGTTCGCGCTCGGCGCGACGTTCGAGCAGGTCACGCTGTCCGACGACATCGCGGCACGCCTCGAGGGCAAGTCGTCGCTCGGACGCCTCGGACTCATCACGCACTCGACCGCGGGTTTCATCGACCCGGGCTTCACGGGACACGTCACGCTCGAGCTCGCGAACGTCGCGACCCTCCCCATCAAGCTGTGGCCGGGGATGAAGATCGGGCAGCTGTGCTTCTTCCGGCTCACCTCGCCCGCCGAGAACCCCTACGGTTCCGGGCCCTACGGCAACCGGTACCAGGGGCAGCGTGGACCGACCGCTTCCCGGTCGTTCCAGAACTTCCATCGAACGGATGTCGGCAGTACCGACATCGGAGCAGTCGGAGGCTGAGATGAGCGATGTCAGCGGCACACCCCCGGAAGAGCCGGTCGTCCCGGACGAGCCGGGCGCTCTCCCGGACGAGCCGCTGATCCCGCCCGCCGACGTCGTCATCCCGCCGCCCCCACCCGAGATCCCGATCCCGGAGGGGCTGCTGACCCCGCCACCCACGGACATCCCCTCCGACGTATCCGCGTCCGACGCGGTGATCCCGCCGCCTCCGCCCGCGACGCGTCGTGGTTCCGATCGCCCGCGTCCGACTCCCGCCATCCTCGAGGGGGAACCGCCCGCCGCGGTGGCGGACGACTGGGCGCTGCCGTCCGTCGCACCCGAAGTCCCGACATCCGGCGGCTATCGCGTGCTCACCATCGTGATCTTCGCGTTCCTGTTCGTGCTCTTCGTCGCCGCGATCATCGTGGGCGTGTACCTGCTGAACACCACGACCTTCCCGTTCGCGGGTGCAGACGTCGCCGGTGTCGATCTCGCGGCGTCGATCTCGTTCGCGCCGATCACGTAGCTGCCGCCTGCGGGTCTGGACTGCTGAGGCTCAGGCCCGCTTCGGCAGCTGCCGGCGTCGGAGGGCCGCCGACGCCACGGCGACGAGGGTGCCGATGCCCACCCCGATGACGGTCTCGATCGCGCGGTCCTGCAACAGCATGTCGACCGGGGTGGGCGCGGCGAGGTGCACCATGAGCAGGGCGAGCGGGGTGATGAACACCATCGCGATGCCGTAGTTGCGGCCCACGAACAGCTCGGCGGCAGCCTGCAGCACGACCACGAGGGCGATGACGGCGAGCGGCGGCAGGTCGATCGCGAGGATGCCCGCGGCGACCAGGACGCCGAGCAGGGTGCCGACGAGGCGCTGGATGCCGCGGATCACCCGGGCGTTGAGCTGCGGCCCGCTGACCGCGGCGACCGCGCCGACGGCCGCCCAGTACCAGTGCGAATCCATGATCAGCAGACCGGCGAAGCCCGCACCCACGATCGCGACGCCGACCGACACCGCCATCTCCCCGGCGATGGGACCGACAGGCTGTCGGACCTTCGGCGCGACATCCGCCGTGCTGCGCGTGAAGATGCCGATGAGCGCGGTGATGGCCAGCCCGAACAGCACACTCGGACCGCCGACCAGGAGCACGTCGCCGAACGAGGCGGCGGTGGCCGGGATCGTGGCGCACGCCCCGACCGCGAACACCGGGAACAGCGGCCCCGGCGGATGCCAGCGCATCGTGTAGGCGAGCAAGGTGACGGCGGATGCGATGACCGCGACGACGAGGATGCTGATCGCGGCGGGAGCGGCGAGGACCGACAGGACGGTGCCGACGAGCATCGAGGCGAGGATCACGCCACCGGCGCTCGCCTGCATCCGGATGCGGTCGCGGAACACGTCGTGGCGCCCGTAGAGCGCGGCGAAGGCCCCGAAGCTCGCGTAGATGCTCAGGTCGAGGCGCCCCAGCATCCACAGCACGAGGAGCGGCACCGCCACGCTGACCGCGGCGCGCAGAGCCACCCTGTGGTCACCGCGGTGCGGTTCGACGCGCAGAACGCCGGTCCACACTCTTCCCCGGGAATCCGCCACCGATCCAGCCTACGTCGCCCTCGGAATCCTCCGCTGCGGCCGGGGTCAGGCGGTCGATCGTTGCAGGAGCAGCCGGGCTTCGCCCAGGACCCGGTTCAGGACTCGTGTCGCGGCTTCGGTCTCTTGCTCGTCGAGGCCCTTCCAGATCGCGCCGGTGAGTTCGGCGATCTCGTGTCCGATCTCCGCGACCAGGGTTGTTCCCCCGGCGGCGAGACCGGAGCCGGCGATGAGTCCGCGATCCCGCAGCGAAGCGAGGAGCCGCCCGACATCCGGATCATGCAGGCGGGCGGCCACGAAGGTGTCGAGGTCGTCGCCGTCGTCGAGCTGTGAGGCGAGTCGCAGCGACACCCACTCGCGTTCCGTGAGGTCACGGCCGGAGAGGACGGTCTGAAGAAGCGCGTTCAGTGCCTTCTCCGTCTGACCGATGAGCTGAGGGCCGAACGGGATCACGTCATCCCCCTTTCGTCGGTGGGGTCGCGAGTCGTCCAGCAGTTCGAACAGGCTGGAGAAGCCCTGGTCGCCGTGGCCGTCGGCGATCCGCCTGTCCATCAATCGCTGGACCTCTCGCATGCGCACAGTGTCGATGTCGAGGGATTCGCGATGGCTGATCAGGTCGTCCATCAGCGCCGCCTGCACGCTCAGCGGACCCAGGTCCGGCCCGTACTCCCGCGTCGACACGGCGGCGCCGAAGCTCTTCACCAGCGGCACGTAGCCTCCGATCGAACCGGCGACGCGGTCGGCGAATGCGGCGACGTCGGCACCCTCGGCCTTCACGAGCGCGAACGTGTGCAGCAGACCGAGGAGGAACTCGTAACCGACCGCGACCTGGGCGAGGAACTCGACGGCGGCGAATCCGGCGTCTTCCCCGAAGTACGCGATGGTGCCGAGCCCTTCCAGCACGGGACGGTGCGCCTCGTAGCCGTCACGGTCGCCGCTGAAGGAGAACAGGACATCGGGCGTGCCGACGCGAGACACGTCGCCCATGATGCCCCCGTCGACGTACTTCGCGCCGTGTGCCGACGCCCACTCCGCGGTGCGCCGGGCCGCGGCGGGCGATCCGCTGGTGACGTTCACCACGACCTTGTCGCGCATATCCGCATCGATGGTTCCCCGCACGGCATCCACGGCGGCACCGTCGAGCAGGCACACGACGATGAGGGGGCTTGCGGCCACTGCAGCCGCCGCCGTCGGAGCGGCCTCGGCGCCGAGCGCGACCAGCGGTGCGGTCCTGCTCGCGGTGCGGTTCCACACCGTGGTGCGGTGGCCACGCTCGATGAGCGCTGCGGCGATCGCCGTTCCCATCTCTCCGAGGCCGATGACGGTGACGGGAGTGTTGGTGTCGATGTTCGTGTCCATGCTCATGGCGCCTTTCGATCAGTCGGTGTCGGTGTCGGTATCGGTGTGGTGTCCGCGCGTCCGATGCCCCAGCTCGCACCGCGGGCGACGAAGGTGCCGAGAACGGTGACGCCCGCGAACACCAGCATCAGCAGTCGGGCGGCCTCGACGACGTCGGGCATCGCGAGATTGACGAGCACCCCGGCCATGGCCGAGCTGAACGCGCTCGCGATGATGAAGACGGTGTTGACGGCCGCGGCCGCCTTGGCGCCTTCCTCCTCGCCCGGCGTGCTCCCCAGCGCGGCCACGGTCAGGTGCGGGAACCCCAGGCCGATGCCGGCACCGGCGAGGAACAGCGTGGCGAACCAGAGGGCGATCACGAGGACGGACGGGGCTTCGTGTTGGAGCAGACCGTATGCGGTGAGGCCGGTGGCGATGACGAGAGGGCCGATCGTGATGAGCACGCGGCGCGACCGGATGCCGGTGGCGTTGGCCGTGAACACCTGCGTGATCGACCACCCGAGCGAGAGGGCCGCACCGAGCAGGCCGGCGACGAACGGCATCAGTCCGCCGATCTCCTGGCCGAAGAGCGGGATGAACGCCTCGGTGCCGATCGCGAACGCCAGGACGGCGACCGTGAGGTACACCCAGCCGAGGGATGAGCCGGCGGCGAAGGTGATCCGCGGGAGGACCCCCGTGCGGCCCCGACGCTCGTGACGCAGGAACCACGCGCCCAGCACGACGCCGACCACGATGGCGACTCCGGTGGCGAGGCCGCTGGGGACGACGCCGGCGAGGCCGACCGCGGCGACTCCGGCGGAGAGGAGCACGAGGGATCCCCACGGAACGGACTCGCTGGATCGGCTTCGAGTGGTGCGCGGCAGGGCGCGCACCACCACGATGCCGATCAACGCGGAGACCACCGCGAGCCCGACGAAGGTCACCCTCCAGGCGTCCAGCTGTGCGAAGACGCCGCCCACCACCGGGCCGACGATGTTGCCGACGCCCCACATCGCCGAGACGAGTGCGGCCCCGCGCGCCCAGAGGCGCTCGGGGAGAGCGCGTTGGATCAGCGCGTAGCCGAGCCCGGCGAGCAGTCCGCCGCCGAGACCCTGCACGGCGCGTCCGGCGAGCAGCGCCCACATCCAGGGACTCGCGGCGCACAGCACGGAGCCGAGCGCGAACAGGCCGAGCGCCAGCAGGTAGGCCTGCACTGCTCCCCGCTGCGTGAGGATCCGACTCACCATCATCGAGCTGACGACGGAGGCGAGCAGGAAGACCATCATCGTCCAGGCGTAGAACTCCGCTCCGCCGATGTCACCGACGATCGTGGGGAGCAGGCTGGTCGTGAGATAGACATTGCTCGCCTCGAGGAGCACGCCGCCGGCCAGCACCGAGGCGATCGGGGCATAGCGGCTGCCGAGCAGTTCGCGCCAACTGCCTGCGGGGTGTGCGCGGGGTGGTGTCTGGGTCATCGGCTGCCCTTCGTGACGTCGGAGCGGGCGGTGATCCACCCGGAGGCGCCTTTCCTCGGCGACCGATCGTCACGCTAATACCTCGAGTAAACTCGAGGTCAAGAGGAGGCGACGATGTCTTTGGAACCCGATGACCTGCTGGCGATCGGCGAAGTCGTCCGGCGCTCCGGGGTCCCCGCGACGGCGTTGCACTTCTACGAGCAGCTCGGCCTCATCGCGTCGACCCGGACCACCGGAAACCAGCGTCGCTACCGTCGGCACATGCTGCGGCGGATCTCACTGATCGTCGTCGCCAAGCGGCTCGGCATCCCTCTCACCGATGTGCACGAGGTCTTCCAGAGCCTCCCGGTGGATGAGCCTCCCTCGCAACGGGACTGGCAGCGGGTGGCGAAGCTGTGGCGCGCGCAGCTCGACCTCCGGCGCACACAGCTCGAACACCTGCGGCGCGAGCTGACCGGATGCATCGGATGCGGCTGCCTGTCGCTCAAGGCGTGCCGTCTGCTCAACCCCGAAGACGCGCTCAGCATCGACGGGCCGGGGCCGCGCCGCATCTGACGACGCCGACCCGGTCCATGCGGTCAGCCCTCGGTTCGGGTGGCTTCCGGGACGAGGTCCGTCGGCAGCAGCGGTCGCATGAAGGTGCGCTCGTATCGCCGCACGCATCCGCTGTCGTCGCGGATGCGGTCGGCCTCGATGAACTCCGGATCGACGCCGAACCTCGCCCGATACACCTCGTACTCGGCGAGCGACGGGAAGGTGAACAGGGCCAGGGCCTGGTCGCTCGCGCCCTCGGACGGGAGGAAGTAGCCGTGATGGGTGCCGCCATGACGGTCGACGAGCCGCATCCAGGCGCGCGCGAACTCTTCGAAGGCATCGATCTTCTCCGGATCGATGGTGTACGTCACGACGCAGGTGATCACGGCGCCAGATTACTCGTCGTCGGCGACATCACCTCCGAATCCGTGACAAAGGCGACGACCGCATCGAGCGTGGCATCCGCCGACAGCACCCGCGTGTGACCGAGTCCCTCGGTGCGGACGAGGCGCGAGCGGTCGCCATGGGCGTCGTGCAGGCGGAGGGCGTCGTGGTCGGGCATGCGCCGGTCGGCGCGGTCATGCACGACGAGGAGTGCGGTGTCGGCGGGGAGCGGGTGACGGGCGGCGTCGTATCGGGCCGACACCGCGGCTTGATCCATACCCAGCCGTCCGCGGAACCGCTCTGACAGGCGCGCTGTCGTCGCGGCGTCGAGGTGGAGGTCGTCGGCGAACTGGGTGAGGAAGGCGTCGGGACCGGCGGCCCCGGCGATCGCGGCAACCGCCCGGGTGTGAACGGTCGACCGTGCCACGGTCAGCGCAGCCAATGCGCCGAACGAGTGTCCGATGACCGCGTCGAACGCTCCGTGGTCGGTCTGCAGCTGCTCGGCGGCGTCGATCCAGTCGCGGATGTCGGTGCCCCGCCCGGAGGAGGCGCCATGGGCCGGGGCGTCGAACGCGATGACACGGAACCCCTCGGAGACGAGCTCCCGCACGAGGGGCGCGAACTGCGAGGCGCGCCCGCGCCATCCGTGCAGGAGCAGGACGGCCCGCGATCCGGTGCCCCATTCGTACGTGACGACGTCGAGGCCGCGCACGGTCAGTCGTCCGCGGCGCGCGTCGGCGTGGGTGGCCGCATCGGCGTCGCGCACCGCCATCCGCGGAGTAATCGTGAAGAACAGGCGGTAGGCGATGTCGCCGGCGAGCGTCGGTGAGACCGCGGCGGCGGCATGGATGCTGCGAGCGAGCATCGAGGGAACGGACGGCATGAGAGCTCCTTCGCCAGAACAATACGAACGATCATACGTATACTAGGCGAACGATCGTTCGTATACTAGGGGGATGACGGAGAGCGCGGTCCTGGACGGGCGGAGAGCCCGCGGCGATGCGTCGCGACGGATCGTGCTGCAGAGCGCGACCGACCTCGCGTCGGTCGATGGCCTCGACGGGCTGACGATCGGCCGCCTCGCCGAAGCCTCGGGGTCGAGCAAGAGCAGCATCGCCACGCTCTTCCAGAGCAAAGAGGGACTGCAGCTGGCGACGGTCGCCGCTGCCCGCGAGATCTTCACGGCCCGGATCGTCGAGCCGGCGCGCGCATACCCCCGCGGGGTGCACCGTCTCGCCGCGCTGCTGCGCAACTCGCTGACGTACTCGAAGGACCGTGTCTTCACCGGCGGGTGCTTCTTCGCGGCGACCGCCGCCGACGTCGACTCGAAATCCGGACCGGTGAGCGATGCCGTACGCGCCGCGCTGGTCGACTGGTACGGCTATGTCGAAGCTCAGCTGCGTCACGCGGTCGACGCGGGCGAGGTCGACGCCGACCCCGAGGTGCTCGCGTTCGAGCTGGTCGCCCTGAACGAAGAGGCCAACTCGCGCTCGCTGCTGTTGGACGACGCACGACCGTATGCGCTCGCCGCCGCGGCGATGCGTGCCCGGCTGCGTGCCGCGGGTGCTGACGAGTCGGCCATCGCTCTGCTTGAGCTCTGAGAACACGAAACGCCCCACCCGGTGTGTCGGGTGAGGCGTTTCACGGGGTGCTTCTGCTGGTCAGGCGTCGCGACCGCGGGTGAAGCCCGCATCGAAACCGCGCTCGAACGCGTGCTGAGCGATGCGCTCCGCACGGTGCGGACCGTGTCCGCGGTGTCCGTGACCGCCGTGGTCGCCGTGGTCGCCGTGACCGGGGTTTCCGTGTCCGCGACCGCGGCGACCGGCACCGGACTCGTCGTGGCGGCATCCGTGCTCGGCATCCGCGTCCGCGCCGAAGCCGTGTCCGGGGCCGAATCCGCGCCCGAACGGGCGTCCGAATCCGCGCGGGAAACCGCGTCCGTGGCGGGGTCCGCCGAAGCCGTGCCGGCGTCCGCGGGGAAGAGGGGTCTCCTCGTCCCAGCCGAACGCGCGGGCGATCTTCTCGAGCGAAGCCAGCGTGGTGGCCATCTCCTCGGGAGAGGCGGCCTCGCTGACCTTCGCGCGGATCTCGTCGACGATCGTGCCGAGGCGTTCCTTCGCTGCACGGCCGTCTTCGGTGAGCGTCCAGCCGTCTCCCTCGGGGGAGACCCAGCCGCGCTCGACGAGTCGGTGCAGCTTGTGGCCGTTCAGCGGGCGGTCGGATGCGACGGTGCCGTCGACGATGTTGAGGATGCGCCAGTCGCGACGACTCGCATGCTCGCTGTCGAATGCGGCGGCGAACTCGGCCGCCATCAGGCGGTCGGCAGCCTTCAGCCAATAGCCGAAGGGGCGGGAGGTGTTCTCGGGGCCCTGGGCGGGCCCGTTCTGTGATTCAGAGGTGTTCATGGGGAGTCCTTCGTGGTCAGGTGACTTGATGTCAGTGTGCATGTGTATGTCACAGTGCATGTACATGTAGTGTGGCATGAACGCTCAATCCATGTCAAGTCGCATGTAAAATCGATCTGTGACCAACGAACCGAACGACGCCGAACCGAACGACGCCGCACCGGATCCCGCCGAAGCCATCGCCCAGGCGTTGTCCCGTCTGCGCGGCCGGCGCCCGGGTGAGCGTGGGCCCGGGGGAAGAGGGACGGACGGACGCGGTCGTGGCCACGGCGGCCCGCACGGCTGGCATGGCGGCCCGCACGGCGACCGTGACGGTGGGCGAGGCGGCGACGATCCCCACGACCACTTCGACCACCACCGGGGTCATCCCGGGATGCCGCCCTGGATGGCCGACCCGTCCGGTCGGCTCGCCGGCCCGGCCCGCATGCGGATGTTGGAGGCGCTGGCCGCGGCCTCCGCACCGCTCAGCGTGAGCGACCTCGGTGCCGCGATCGGGGTCGACCAGCCGCGAGCCTCACGGCTCGTGCAACAGGGCGTGGAACGAGGATTCGTGCGCCGCGAGGCCGACCCCGACGACGCACGTCGCACGCGCATCGCGCTGACCGACGAGGGGCGTCGCCTCGCCCGCGGGGTTCGAGGTGAGCGTCGCGAGATGCTGACGAGCGCACTCACGTCGTTCACCGACGACGAACGCGCCGAGCTCGCGCGGCTGCTGAACAAGCTCGCCGACAACTGGCAGCGCTGAGGCCGCCCGCAGCGAACGTCACGCCGAAGCGAACTCCACCGACGGCTCGTCGTCGACCGACAGCGACAGCACCGCGGTCTCGACGGCGTCGTGCTCCTCGATCCGCTGCTCGAGCTCCCGCAGCCTCCGGGCCACGTCGTGTTCGCGGGCATCGCCGGCCAGGTCGACCTCGGCGACGATGAAGAGCCTGTTCGGTCCCACGTACTCGATGTGCAGATACGTGACCCGCTCGATCTGGGGCAGCCCGAGCAGCGCATTGCCGACGCGCGCTCGCAGTTCCGGTGCCGCTGTCGCGCCCACGAGGAACGCGATGTTCCGCCGGATCAGGATGATCGCCACCACGCCGAGCAGCACACCGACCAGGATGGACCCGATCGCGTCCCAGGCGGCGACGCCGGTGATCTGGTGCAGGAGGATCGCACCGCCCGCCAGCACGAGGCCGATGAGCGCGGCTGAGTCCTCGAAGAACACGGCACGCAGCGTGGTGTCGCTGGTCTCCAGCACGAAGTCCCAGGTCGACGAACCGCGCTCCTTCGCGAGGCGGCGGGACTTCACCATCGCCTGGGTGAACGACGCGCCCTCGAGCACGAACGAGATCCCCAGCACGATGTAGGCCACCATCGGGCTCTCGACCGGACCGGTGTCGGACAGCTCCTGGATGCCGTGCATGATCGACACGATCGACCCGGCCGTGAAGATCCCGAACGCGGCGATCAATGACCACACGAACGCGTTGCGACCGTAGCCGAGCGGATGCCGCGCATCCTTCGCCTTCGCCCCGCGACGGTCGGCGATGAGGAGGAACACCTCGTTTCCGGCGTCCGCCCACGAGTGCGCCGCCTCGGCGACCATCGACGCCGACGAGGTGATGATCGCGGCGACGGTCTTCGCCACCGCGACGAGGATGTTGGCGAGGAAGGCGAGGATCACGGTCACGCGGTCAGGCTACTCCCGCCGCGGGCGTGCACAACTCCGGAGATCTTCGACGACACGCCGCGGATCCGTCTGCGGCGGGGCCGTTTCAGCGCGTTTCTCCGGAGTTGTGCACGGCGAGTCCCGGTCAGCGCGGGGCCTTCACCGGCAGCAGGAGCAGGAAGCCCGCGATCAGGACGATCACGATGCCCAGGATGCCGAACGCCGTCTGAGCCGTCAGTACGATCAGCAGCGTCCAGGCGCCCGAGGCCATCCAGCTCGCGGCTCGACCCGTCGTGGCGTACAGGCCGAAGATCTCGCCCTCGCGTCCGGCCGGGGTGACCCGCGCGAGGAAGGAGCGGGCGGAGGCCTGTGCGGGGCCGACGAAGGCGCAGAGGATGAGGCCGCCGATCCAGAAGACGATGGTGCCGCCGTCGCGCAGGAAGAACACGCCGAGACCGGCGACCACCATCGAGCCGAGCGACAGCAGGATGATGCGCTTCGGGCCGAACCGGTCGTCGAAGCGCCCGGCGATGATCGTGGAGACCCCCGCGATGAGGTTGGCGGCGATGCCGAAGATCACGATGTCGAGGAATTGGAAGTGGAAGACCGTCGATCCGATCACGGCGCCGAACGCGAAGACACCGCCGAGACCGTCGCGGAACACGGCACTCGCGAGCAGGAACCAGAACGTCGGTCGCGTCTCGGGGGAGCGGTAGAGCCCGATGACGTCCTTGACCAGCAGGCCGTACGAGGCGAAGAAGCCGACCTTGCGCTCCGGGCGACCGAGGGAGGGCTCCGGCACGTTCAGGAAGATCGGGATGCTGAACACGATGGCCCAGACCGCGCAGCCGACGGCGATGATCCGGAAGGGCAGGCCGCCGTCGGAGGGGAGGCCGAACCAGTCCATCATGTAGAAGACGATCACGATGACGAGCGCGATGATGCCGCCGAGGTAGCCGAAACCCCAGCCGAGCCCGGAGATGCGACCCACGGTCTTGGGGTTGGCGATGCCGATGAGCATGGCGTTCGAGTTGACCGCCGCGATCTCGCCGAACACCGAGCCGGCCGAGATCAGCGCGACGCCGAGCCAGAAGAGCGTGGGGGTGGGTTCGACGAACCAGAGCCCGAACATGCACAGGATGAGGGCGCCCGTGCCGATGCCGAGCCAGAGCTTCTGCCGTCCGGCGGCATCCGCCCGCTGACCGAGCACCGGGGCGAGGAGCAGGATCGCGAAGGCCGCGATGGTGGAACCGAGGCCCAGGCCCGAGGTGAGATCGGCGATGGCCGCCTCGTGCGCCTGGCTCTTCGGGTCGAGCGCGGCGACCTCGGCGGGGAGGAACGCGTCGGTCGTCAAGTACAGCGCCGTGAAGATGAACGTCAGGATGACGGTGTTGAAGGGCTGCGTCGCCCAATCCCACAGCGCCCAGGAGTACACCTGCTTCTTCGGTGCCGGCGTCTCGCCGCGCAGGTCGAGGCCGACGACGGCCACGGCGCCGCTGTTCGCGGTCGCCACGGGCTCGGGAACGCCCTGGCGAGGTTCGGGTTCGCTCATGGGGGAAGTCTGGCGGTGCCCGGTGAACGCCCGGTGACGGCGCGCCGCGCCAGGGGGCAGAGATCGGAGCCGCAGTGAGGCTCAGGCGTAGAGCAGATCCGCCTCGACGGCCGCGGGCCAGTCCGGTACCGCGAGTGTCGCCGGGTCGTTCCAGCTCCCGTCGGCGATCTGGCGGAATGCGCCGCGGACGCCGAAGAGCTTCTCCAGCGGCGACCAGTTCGACTCTCCCGGCATCGGGATCAGCGACCGCTCGGCGAGGGACTCCGGGTACATCTCGGCCAGGAGTGACAGGAGGCGCACCCCTGTGTGCACCGGCCGCAGGGCCGCGGCATCGGTCACGTGCAGGATCACACCCTCGCACTGCGCGCCGGCATGGTCGCGCACGAGGGGGGTGAATCCGTAGGGGGAGGCGGTCACCCCGGGGAGATCGAGGTCGACCACCGCCTGCGCATAGTCCTCGGCGTCGATGAAGGGTGCCCCGATCACACGGAACGGCACCGCGGTGCTGCGCCCTTCGGAGACGTTCACGCCCTCGGCGAGGCACGTCCCGGGGTAGAGCAGGGCTGTCGCCGCGCTCGGCAGGTTCGGTGACGGCGGCATCCAGCGGAGCTCTTCGCGACCGATCGCGGTGTCCCCGCGTCGCCAGCCGTCGAGCTCGACGACGTCGAGCTCGACATCGATGCCGCGGGTGCGCACCCAGTGCCGAGCGAGTTCTCCGATGGTGAGTCCGTGACGGATCGGCATCGACCAGCGCCCGACCAGCGATTGCGCCGCCTCGTCGAGCATCGGGCCCTCTGCCTGTTCGAGGAGACCGCCGAGCGGATTGGGGCGGTCGAGCACGATGACGGCGACCCCCGCATGCGCGCAGGCTTCGAGCATGTGGCTCATGGTCCAGATGTAGGTGTAGAAGCGTGCGCCGACATCCGGGAGATCCACCAGCACGACGTCGAGGTCGGCGAGGTCTTCCGCGGAGGGGCGCACGGAGGGGCCGTACAGGCTGCGCACGGGAACGCCCGTGACGCGGTCTCGCACGTCGTCGATGAGCGCTCCCTCTTTCGCCCGTCCGTCCATCCCGTGTTCCGGGCCGAAGAGCAGGTTCAGCGACCACCCCTCCGCCGCGAGCGCGGCCCGCCCACGCGTGAGCTGCGACGTCAGCGCCAGGTCGTTGGTGAGCATCCCGATCCGCGCGGTGCGCAGCGTGGTCAGCAGGCGCGGGGGCAGGTCGTGCCGGAGGAGCCGGTCGATACCGAGGTGCATGGTCAGTCGATTCTGTGAGTGGTGACGGCGTCGAGGGTGCGCTGCAGGTTCGCCGAGATGGTGTCGTAGTCGGCCTGCGCGATGCGGGTGTAGAGGAAGTCGAGGATCGCGAGCTGCGCGATGCGGCTCGCCATCGCGCCGGAGCGGAACGTCGATTCCGACACCGCGGTGACGAGCACCAGGTCGCACGCTCTGGCCAGAGGCGACTTCGGGTTGTTCGTGATGGCGATCGTGGTCGCCCCGGCTCTCCCCGCGACCTGCGCCGCCTGTACGATCTCGAGCGTGCGTCCGGAATGGGAGATGGCGATCGCCACATCTCGCCCGTCGAGCAGCGCGGCGCCCGTCAGCGCGAGATGGTGGTCGGTGCGGGCCTGGGCGACGAGTCCTGCGCGGTGCAGCTTCTGCTCCAGATCCTGGGCGGCGAGTCCGCTGGAGGCGGCACCGTAGATGTCGATGCGTCGCGCGTCTCGGACCTCGGCGACGCAGCGTTCGAGTTCGTCGAGATCGATCTGGCGGGCGGTGCGTTCGATCGCGGCGGCCTCCGCGAAGGCGATCTTGCGCACGGTCGTCGCGACGTCGTCGTAGCGGCTGACGTCGCCCGCAGAAACCTGGAACCTCTCCTGGTCGGAGGCGCTGCGGCTGAGCTCGGTCGCGAGCGCCAATCGCATGTCCGGGTAGCCGCCGAAGCCGACGCTGCGGGTGAAGCGGGCGACGCTGGCGACGGAGACCTCGCACTCCTCGGCCAACCGGGTGATGGAGCTCTCCACGACGGCCTGGGGCTCGGCGAGGACGTACTCGGCGATACGGCGCTCGGTCGGGGTCAACTCGGAGAGACGCTGATGGATGGCTGTCACGACACTGTTCGGCACGTGCCCATGATGTCAGGCCGAAACCCACTTCGGAAGAAATTTTCAGATTTGCTTGCATTTCTGTAAGAGATTGCCCAAAGTGGGCATGTCGGCATCTCCCCAACCACGGGGATGCCGCATGACATCGACGTCACGCGACGTGTCCTCAGCACCGAGGGCACTTCGAAGGGCGTTCCCCCCGAAGTAACGGCAGCCCACGACGTGCCAGGCAGCTGCCACCGTCCGAGAGGAACATCATGCGAAACCGCCCCGTCCGCCTCGCATCCACAGCAGGCATTCTCGTCGCTGGGCTCGCTGTCGCGGGCTGTGCCCCCGCCGCGTCCAGCGGTGAAGCCGAGAGCGATGTCACGCTCACGATCTGGTCGTGGCAGGCTTCCTCCTCGCCCAAGTGGGAGGCCGTCTTCGACAAGTACGAAGAGTCCCACCCCGGGGTCACGATCCAGTTCGAAGGCTTCCAGCCGACCGAGTACAACCAGATCCTGGCGACCGGTCTCGAGGGGAGCGATGGACCGGACATCGCCATGCTCCGCGCGTACGGCGGCATCCAGCCGGCGATCCAGTCGGAGCAGATCGTGCCGATCGACGACATCGTCGACGGACTCGATCAGTTCGATCCGACCGTGCTGCGGGCAGCTCAGGGCAAGGACGACGGGAAGACCTATGGCGTCCCGTTCGCGTACCAGACGATGCAGATGTTCTACAACAAGACCATGTTCGACGAGATGGGTCTCGAGGAGCCCACCGACTGGGACGAGTTCATCGACCTGCAGGAGACCTTGCTGAAAGAGGGCGTGACCCCGATGGCACTCGGTGCCCGCGAGGACTGGGTGCTGCCGATGTTCCACGACATCATGGGCTCGGCGAACTACGGCGGATCCGAGTTCGAGGAGAAGGTGCTCGCCGGCGACATCGACTTCACCGACCCGACGTACGTGTCGTCGCTGCAGATCGTCAAGGACATGCAGAAGTACCTCGACAAGAACGTCAACGCGATCGCCGTCGCCGACGCCGTGCTGCAGTTCACCTCGGGGCAGGCGGCCCAGTGGCCCGGTGGATCGTTCGATCTGCCGACGTTCCAGAACTCCGCGCCCGACACGGAATGGGGCGTGTACGAGGTGCCCCCGGCCCCCGGCAGCGCTCTGGACCATGCGGTCACCCCGGGCTACGCCGACGGCAGCTTCGGTATCAACGCCTCCAGCGAGAACCAGGAGGCGGCGGCAGAGCTGCTGAACTGGATGACGACCTCGGAATTCGGTCAGCTCGTCGCCGATGAGGTGGACCAGTTCTCCGCCCTCCCCGGAGTGAAGTACTCCGACCCGCTCATGCAGGAGATGAACGAGCAGTACACCGCCAACCCGGCGCCGTACCTGCTGCTCGTCGACTTCCGCTACGGCGACCCGACCGGAACCGCGGTCCTGGGCCCGGACATCCAGGCGATGTTCCTCGGCGACAAGACGCCGGAGCAGCTCGGTGCCGACCTGCAGTCCGGGGTCTCCACCTGGTTCACCCCTGGTTCCTGATCCGAACACGAGGGGGCGTCGATCCGGCGCCCCCTCGCGGAGCGAAAGACACACCATGGCACTGACCATCCCCGTCCGGCGCGACCCCGCGAAGCGCGAGGGCACGAAGCGACGCACACGCGCGGGCATCGCCCTGTCCACCCCGACGGCCACCCTGTTCGTGCTGCCGGCCGCCGTGCTGTTCGCCGTGCTCATCCTCTATCCGATGCTCGCTGCGCTCAGCTATTCGTTCTTCGACTGGCAGGGCACGAAGCAGGGCGGTTTCGCAGGGGTCGCGAACTACATCACCCTCCTCACGAAGGAGCCCTACGCCTCCGAGCTGTGGAACGCGTTCGGGCACAACCTGCTGCTGTTCGCGGGTGCGCTGGTCTTCCAGAACTCGCTCGGCCTCGGTATCGCCACCCTGCTGCACCGCCGCAAGCGCACCAAGCGCTTCTTCCAGACGATCTTCGCGCTGCCCTACCTGGTGAGCCCCATGGTCATCGGCTACCTGTGGTCGCTCATGCTCTCGCCGCTGTTCGGCCCGGTGAACGCGATCCTCCGCGGTGTAGGCCTCGAGAGCCTCGCGCTTCCCTGGCTCGGCGACCCGCAGCTCGCGATCTGGGTGATCGTGCTCGTGAGCGCCTGGCAGTGGATCGGCTTCCCGATCCTGCTGTACGGCGCCGCCCTCGGCGGGATCCCGGAGGAGATCGAAGAGGCCGCCTCGCTCGACGGGGCGACCGCGGCGAAGCGCTTCCGCTACATCACGCTGCCCATGCTCACGCCCACGATCGGCATCATCACGGTGCTCACCTTCATCGGCAGCATGGAGGCGATGGCCATTCCGTTCGCGCTCGCCGGCTCGAACGGGGCGCCCGCCGGGTCGACCGACGTCATGATGCTCCTCTTCTACCGGACCGCCTTCGAATCGGGGAACCCGAACTCGATCGGCGTCTCCTCCGCGCTCGCGACCGTCCTGTTCATCTTCATCATGGTGATCTCGGTCGTGATCACCTCGACGATGCGTCGCGCTGAACGAAAGCTGTTCTGATGAGCACTGCCCTCGACACCCGTCCGGAGCCCACCACCGAAGCGATCGTCTCCGGTCGTTCCTCCGCCCCCCGCCGCCGCTCCAGCCGCACCGCCGATGCCCCGTTCATCGGGCGGTTGTTCGCGAACGTGTTCCTCTGGGGCTACGCGCTCGTCGCCATCGGCCCGCTGCTGCTGATGGTCAACAACTCGTTGCGCACACAGCAGCAGATCGCGACCGAGCCGCTCGGACTCCCGGTCCCGCCGACGTTCACGAGCTTCCAGAGCGCGTGGATCACCGCGTCGTTCGACACCTACTTCCTCAACTCGATTACCGTCACCGTCGGCTCGGTCATCGTCACGACCGTCGTCTCGGTGCTCGCCGCGTACGCGTTCGCGAGGGCTCGGGCGAAGTTCTTCCGTGGCATCGAGGCGGTCTTCCTGTCCGGGCTCATGCTGCCGGTGCACCTGGCGATCCTGCCGCTGTTCTACCTGCTCGACTCGCTCAAGATGACGAGCAACGTGTTCAGCCTGATCCTCGTCTACGGAGCCCTCGGCATTCCGTTCACGACGTTCGTGCTGACGGTCTTCTTCCGCGCGTTGCCGATCGAACTCGAAGAGGCCGCGCGCATCGACGGCGCCGGTCCGTTCCGCACCTTCGTGCAGATCCTGCTGCCGCTCGTGCGTCCGGCGCTCGCGACCGTGATCGTCTTCCGTTTCGTGCCGGTGTGGAACGACTTCTTCTACCCGCTGATCCTGCTGCGCGACCGGGACTCGTACACCCTTCCCGTCGGACTCACCCGCTTCTTCGGCGAGTACTCCACCGACTGGCCGCAGCTGTTCGCCGGGCTCACGATCGCGACGATCCCGCTCATCGTGCTGTTCCTGCTCGCGACCAAGCAGATCATCAACGGACTCACCTCCGGCATGAGCAAGTGACGGGAGAGCGGCCGTGGTGAACGGGGCGCCGGGGTCGGCGTGGGCCTCCCTGCGCACGACGCCGGGGCGGGGAGTCGACGAGCTGCTGCTCCTCGGCGCCCCGGCCCACGACGATCGGACGCCTCTGAACGAGCGGCACCTGTTCGATCTCGCGTCGCTCACGAAGGTCTTCACCGCAGTCGCCGCGCTACGGCTCGTCGACCAGGGCAGGGTCGACCTCGACGCGCCCGTCGCGCCGGTCCTGGATGCCGGTTCGGGTGAGGGTGCTGGACGCATCACCCTCCGCCACCTCCTCACGCACAGCTCAGGGCTGCCGGCCGAGGGACGCGAGTGGCGGGACGGGATCCGCGGCGATGAGTTGCGCGCGCGGGTGCTGCAGCGACCGCTCGGATATGAACCCGGTGGTGGTCACCTCTACTCCGACGTCGGGTTCATCGCCGCAGGGGAGTACCTGGAGCGCGTCGCGGGGAGACCCCTCGCCGAGCTGTGGGCGGAGGTGGCGACGGCCATCGGCGCGGGGTCGCTGACATCGTCGCCCGATCCGCGCGAGGCCGTGGCGACGGAGGATCAGCCGCACCGCGGTCCGGTGCGCGGAGACGTGCATGACGAGCTGGCGCACGCGCTCGAACGCCCGGCGGGTCACGCCGGGCTGTTCGGGTCGGTGCACGACGTCGCCGCATTGGCGCGGATGATCCGTGAGGACGGGCAGGGGCCGCGGGAGCGCGTGCTGTCGGCGGACTCCACGCGCGCACTCCGCGTGCCGACCGTGCGTGCCGATGCCGGTTACGGCCAGGCGATCGGGTTGCGGGTACGGGACGAGTCGTGGATGTCCGGCATCGACGCGGTGGGGCATACCGGATTCACGGGTACATGCTTCGCCGTCCACACCGGTTCCGGCGGCTTCGGTGTGCTGCTCGTCAACCGCGTGCATCCATCGCGTGAAGACGCCGACATCGCCGCCGTCCGTCGCGCCTTCCTCGCACCGCTCGCGTCCTGAACCTCAGTCCGTGCGCAGCGGCCGCAGCGTGCGCGCGTAGTCCTCCTTCAGCACGGCGAGGTGCAGCCAGGCCTCGATGCGGGTGACGCCCGGCAGTGCGCGCAGGCGCTCGAGGCTCGCATAGAGGGCGCCGGCCGATGGTTCGACGAGCGTCGCCACGGCATCGAAGCGGCCGAGCGTGCGCGCGGCGAAGTCCACCCCGCGTCCGCGTCGCAACTCGTCGATCACGGCCTCGTCGTCGTCGCCGAGCGTCATGCCCACCCCCATCGACAGCTGCCGGTGCGCGAGGCCACGCGCCTCGACCGCGCTGATCTTGATCACGCCGCCGTCGATCAGCCGCTGCACCCTGGTCGCGACGGCCGAGGGAGAGAGGCGCACCTCCTCGCCCAACGCGCGGAAGCTCTCGCGCCCGTCGGCCTGGAGGCGTTCGATCAGAGCCTCGTCGATCGTGTCGAGCATGACGCCGCCGTGGTACTCCGAGACGAAGAAGCCCTTGATCACGGTCGAGTAGATGATCGTGCTGATGTCGAGCACGCCGTCGATCGCGCGGATCAGGGCCAGCAGGTCGTGCAGCTCCGACATCGACCCCACGCGCACCTCGGTGACCACGTCGTGCGCCCCGCCCACCGCCGACACCAGCACGGTCTCGCTCATGTCGCGCAGATGCTCGGCCACGAGCTCGACGGAGCCGTCGGTGCGGATCGACACGTGGGCGAGCACGTGCTGGCCGAGGAAGACCGGGTCGACGGCGGCCACGACCCGCACGGTGCGGTCGGCGAGCATCGTGCGCAGCCGGGCGGCGACCGCGGCCCGGGACTGACCGAGTCGCCGGGAGAGCGAGAGGATGCTGGCGCGACCGTCTTCCTGCAGCGCGCGGATGAGCTCGGCGTCGAAATCCATGGTTCCGCCCATTTCGTCAGTTTCCCGCGATCGCACGCTTCGCCGTGCGCATGTTCAGTGTAGGAGGGCGATCGGCCATCGGGAAGGCGCGCATTGCACGCTCACTCGATCAATTCTCCAGTGAATAACCTCTATCACTGGATTTCTGCACTTGCTGGCGGCGCTGCACGTCCGTAGCATCCTTCGCTATCCGACATCTTCCGCAAAGGAGCGGGCACCCCATGACCACTACCCCCACCCGCGGCACCCACAGCCGGGCGCGACGCGCCGGCATCGCCGCCTTCGTCGGTACCACCATCGAGTGGTACGACTTCTACGTCTATGCGACCGCCGCGGCGCTCGTCTTCGGTCCGCTGTTCTTCCCGAGCGGCGACCGGCTGGCCGAGACCGCAGCGGCCTTCGCGACCTTCGCGGTCGCCTTCCTCGTCCGTCCGCTGGGCGGCATCATCTTCGGCCACATCGGCGACAAGCTCGGCCGGCGCACGTCGCTCGTCATCACGCTGCTGATGATGGGCGCGGCCACGGTGCTCGTGGGCTGCCTGCCCACGTACGAGAACATCGGCATCCTCGCCCCGATCCTCCTCATCCTGCTCCGTGCGGTGCAGGGTCTCGCGGTCGGCGGCGAGTGGGGCGGTGCGGTGCTCATGAGCGTCGAGCACGCCCCCGAGAAGTCCAAGACCTTCTACGGCGGCTTCACGCAGCTCGGCAACCCGGCCGGTGCCCTGCTGGCCTCCGGCATCTTCGCGATCATGACCCGCATGGGCGACGACTTCATCATCAACGGCGGCTGGCGCATCCCCTTCCTGCTGTCGATCGTGCTGGTCGGCGTCGGCTTCTGGGTGCGCTACCGCGTAGAGGAGACCCCGGTCTTCGAGGCGAAGGTCGAGGGCCGCAAGCAGTCGATGCCGCTGGCCTTCGCGCTGCGCACCAACTGGCGTCCGATCCTCCTCGGCATCGGCATCCTCCCGATCTCGACCGGCGGCTACTACCTGGCCACCACGTTCGTCACCGCGTACGCGACCGGCGAGCCGATCTCCGTGAGCGAGCAGGTCATCCTCGACGCCATGACGATCGCCTCGTTCGTGGAGTTCGTCGTGACCCTCCCGGTCGCCTGGCTCGGCGACAAGTGGGGCCGCAAGAACGTCATGTACATCGGCCTGATCACCTCGGTGCTGACCTTCGTGCCGTTCCTGCTGATCATGCCCGGCCGTATCGAACCGCTCATCTTCCTGTTCGCCTCGCTGGTGCGCATCGCGATGAGTGCGACCTACGCGCCGATCGCCGCGCTGCTCTCGCAGATGTTCCGTCCGCAGGCCCGCTACACCTCGATCGCGCTGTCCTACGGCGTGGGTGCGGCGGTCTGGGCCGGCTTCTCGCCCTGGTTCGCGACGCAGCTCATCGCCTGGACCGGCAGCATCTGGTCGGTCATCGCGATGTTCATCGGCATGGCCGTGATCGCCGGCATCTGCACGCGCCTCGCGCCGCAGCACTCCGACGAGGCCCCCGTCACCGCCTCCTTCACCGCCCGCACCGACACGACGGCGAACAGGCTTCCGTGATCGGCGACCTCTCCTTCACCGCCCGCACAGACACGACCGCGAACAGGCTGCCATGAGAAAGCTCACCCCCTTCGACCGCTCGGCGCAGACGACACCCGTCCTGCTGACCGCGCACGCGATCCACACGGCGGATGCCGCGGCCACGACGGCCACGGCGATGCTGACCGACCGCGGGCGGATCCTCGCGATCGGCACCCCCGCCGAGTGCGAGGCGGCGGCCGAGCGGGGTGGGCTCTCTCCGGAGCGCATCGACCTCGGAGACGCGGTCGTGGTCCCCGGGTTCGTCGATGCCCACGCCCATCCGCTCATGTTCGGGCAGATGATGAGCTGGGTCGACTGCGGACCAGAGAAGGCCGGCAGCATCCCCGAGATCGTGGCGCTCCTGAAGGCCGCGGCCGCCGACCTCCCCGCGGGGCGTCCGGTGCGCGGCTACGGCTACGAGCAGCGCAACCTCGCCGAGAAGCGTCACCCCACCCGCTTCGAGCTCGACGAGGTCGCCGCCGACCGCGAGGTGTACCTCATGAACGCGTCGGGCCACGGCGGCGTCGTGAACTCCCACACGCTGGAGATCAACGGCGTCGACCGTGGCACTCCCCACCCCGACGGTGGCGAGTTCTTCCGCGACGCCGATGGCGAGCTGACCGGTGAGCTGTCGGATGCCGCGTGCAACATCCTCACCGGAGTGCACGGCGTGAAGATCGGCCACCACGGCCCGAACTTCCACCTCGCCGACGAGCCCGAGGAGCACCTGCGCCAGCTGGACGCCGCGACCCAGCGCTTCCTCGCCGGCGGGGTCACCTCGATCGGCGACGCCCAGGTCACACGGCGCGAGTTCGACATGTACCTGCGCCTGGCCGAAGCCGGACGCCTCGAACTGCGCGTGTCGATGTACCTGCTCTCGCACCTGCTCGACGAGGCGCTCGAGATGGGTCTCGTCGGTCAGTTCGGCAACGCGCACCTGAGCTTCGCGGGTATCAAGTTCTACGCCGACGGCACGCTCGGGGGCTGGACCGCGTACTTCCCCGACGGCTACGTGGGCGACCCGTGCCGCACCGGCCAGCTGTACCACGAGCCGGCCGAGTACGCGGGGCTCATCCGCAAGGCGCATGCGGCAGGACTCCAGACCGCCACGCACGCCCAGTCGCCCACCGCGATCGAGATGGTCGTGTCGGCGATCGAGGCCGCGCTCGCCGAGCATCCGGATGCCGACGCCCGCCACCGCATCGAGCACTGCGGCCTGCCGACGCCCGAGCAGATCGAGCGGATGGCCGTCTCCGGCATCCGTCCCGTCAACCAGACCCAGCACTACTTCAACTGGGGCGAGGGGGTCGAAGAGGCCATCGGCACCCCGGGCGAGCGCTTCAACCCGCTGGGCGAGTTCGAGCGCGCGGGTGTGCCGTTCACGATCTCGTCGGATGCTCCGGTCGCCGAGCCGATCCCGCTCGAGGCCATCCAGACCGCGGTGACCCGCGTCACGCGGCGTGGACACAAGCTCGGCCCGGACGACCTGCGCGTCTCCGCGCTCGCAGCCCTCCGCGCCCACACGATCGAGGGCGCCGTGTCGATCGGCCGCGAAGACGACCTGGGGTCGCTCGAGGTCGGCAAGTACGCCGACTTCGCGGTGCTCTCCGGCGACCCGCTGACTGTTCCGGCAGACGAGATCTCGGCGATCACTGTGCGCGAGACCTGGGTCGACGGCACGCGCCGTCACCAGGTGTGAGGATGACACGATGAGCACCGACACCACGACGGCGGAGCAGTACGCCGACACCGCAGGGCGAGCCGTGCTGGAGACGATCCGCGCCTACGGCGTGACCGCGATCTTCGGCATCCCCGGCACCCACAACCTCGAGTTATACCGGCCGCTCGCCGACCTCGGCATCCGCGCGGTGACGAACCGCCACGAGCAGGGATCCGGATACGGCGCCGACGGCTGGGCGCAGCAGACCGGCCTCCCCGGCGTCGTCATCACCACCTCGGGCCCCGGACTGCAGAACGCCATGAGCGCGATCGGTACCGCGTTCTGCGAGTCGAGGCCGCTCATCGTGCTCTCGCCCGGAGTGCCGCTCGGCGCCGAGTTCGCCGACGTGGGCACGCTGCACGAGACGAAGGACGCGACGGCCATGGTCGGCGCCATCGCCGAGTGGTCGCGCCGGGTGACGAGCGCGGCCGAGGCCGTCGAGGCCGTGCACGACGCCTTCACGCTGTTCCGCACCGGTCGTCCTCGTCCCGTGCACATCGAGATCCCGCTCGACGTGCTGGAGGCTCCGGCCGATGTCTCCGCCGAGGCGCGGCGACCGCGCCCGGTGCCGACCCGGGTCTCCGGGGAGCCGACCGCGCTCGCCGAGGCGGCACGCCTGCTCGCTGCCGCGAAGAATCCGGTGGTCGTCGCCGGTGGTGGAGCGGTGGATGCCGCGCACGAGGTCACGACCCTCGCCGAGCGACTCGGCGCCCCGGTGCTGACCACGCTGAACGGCAAGGGCGTCGTCGACGAACGGCATGCGCTCTCGCTCGGCTCGAACCTGCGCCTGGCCGCGGCCCGCGAGGTCGCGGAAGACGCCGACGTGCTGCTCGTGGTCGGCTCGAAACTCGGCGAGGCCGAGCTGTGGGCGCCGCGACTCGACGCGCGCGGAGCCGTGATCCGCATCGACATCTCGCCGGCGCAGCGGGACAAGAATCTCGAAGCGACGATCGGGATCACGGGTGATGCGGCTGCCGTTCTGGAGGCGCTGCTCGATCTGCTCCTCGCCGAGACCCGCCCGGCACGCGACCTGACGGCCGAACGCGCCGAGATCGCCGCCGAGATGCGGGAGGCCGCACCCGAGACGGTCGCGCTGGCCGAGATCATCGCCGGCGCCCTGCCCGACGACGCGATCGTGGCAGGCGACTCGTCGCAGATCGTCTACATGGCCCTCGGCAGCGTGCGGCAGTCGGCGCACCCGCACTCCCTGCTCTACACCCCGACGTACGCGACTCTCGGCTACGGCCTGCCCGCCGCGATCGGCGCACGGGTCGCGCAGACCGCGCACCCGGTCGTGACGGTGATCGGCGACGGCGCCCTGATGTTCTGCGTGAACGAGCTCGTGACCGCCGTCGAGCAGCGCCTCGACGTCACGATCGTGTGCGTCGACAACGGCGGGTATGCGGAGATCCGGCAGAACGAGGTCGACCGCGGTATGACCCCGATCGGCGTCGACCTGGTGCAGCCCGACTGGGCGGCGCTCGCCACGGCCTTCGGCGCAACCGGGCGTCGAGTCGAGCGGCGCGACGACATCGCGTCGAGCATCCGCGCCGCGATCACCGACGGGGGAGTGCAGCTGGTGCACATCCCGCAGAACGCCCTCTGACTCCACACCGACCCTCCAGACCTCCCCGACGAACAGGAACGAGCAATGACCGAGAACGTGGGCCCGATCGACGCGTCCGTGAACCCCCGCTACTCCGGCATCGCGACCTTCGCGCGGCTGCCGCGGATCGAAGACGTGCCGCGCGCCGACATCGCCGTCGTCGGCATCCCCTTCGACTCCGGGGTGAGCTACCGTCCCGGCACGCGGTTCGGCCCGTCGCACGTGCGCGAGTCGTCGCGGCTGCTGCGGCCGTACAACCCTGCGCAGGACGTGTCGCCGTTCGCGATCGCGCAGGTCGTGGATGCCGGTGACATCCCGGTCAACCCGTTCGATCTCACGGAGGCGGTGACCGAGGTCGAGCGTGCGGCACTGGCCCTCGGCGAGCAGGTGCAGCGCATCGTCACGATCGGCGGCGACCACACGGTGGCCCTGCCGCTGCTGCGGGCCGTGGCAGCCAAGCACGGCCCCGTCGCGGTACTGCACTTCGACGCCCACCTCGACACGTGGGACACCTACTTCGGGGCTCCCATCACGCACGGCACCCCCTTCCGCCGGGCGAGCGAGGAGGGACTGA
Source organism: Microbacterium sp. NPDC058269 (assembly GCF_042881445.1). Classification (NCBI taxonomy): domain Bacteria; kingdom Bacillati; phylum Actinomycetota; class Actinomycetes; order Micrococcales; family Microbacteriaceae; genus Microbacterium; species Microbacterium sp. NPDC058269. The sequence goes on along the minus strand of NZ_JBHVXT010000001.1, from coordinate 1,059,720 downwards.
TCGACCTCACCGCCAGCTGCCACGTCGGCACCCGCGGACCCCTGTACTCGAAGCAGGACCTCGAGGACGACGAGCGGCTGGGCTTCTCGATCGTGTCGAGCGAGTACATCGAGGAGCACGGCGTCGAAGCCGGCATCGCCCGCATCCTGCAGCGCATCGGCGACAAGCCGCTGTACGTCTCGATCGACATCGATGTGCTCGACCCCGCCCACGCACCCGGTACCGGCACCCCCGAGGCGGGCGGGTTGACGAGCCGCGAGCTGCTGCGCATCCTGCGCGCCCTGAAGTCGCAGAACATCGTCGGGGCGGATGTGGTCGAGGTGTCGCCCGCCTACGACCACGCGCAGATCACCGGCATCGCCGCGAGCCACGTGGTCTACGAGCTCGTGACGCTGCTGGCCGCCCGCCTCTCCGCCTAGCTCACGTGAATGACGCGGCGAGCAGCTCGGCGAACAGTTCCTCGGCGTCGCACTCGACACGGCGCCGGGTGAACCAATCGCAGATGTTCACGCAGTCGCGGTGCAGCAGATCGAGCCCCTGCGGATTCGCGATGATGTCGACGATCTGCGGCAGGTCGATCACGCGCACCCGCCCCTCGTGCACGAGCAGGTTGTACGCCGAGAGGTCGCCGTGGGCGAAGCCGGCCGCGGCGAAGATGCGCATGAGATCGACCACCTGCGCGTAGTAGTCCTGCAGCTCGGCACGGTCTCCGCGGGCCTGGGCGAGTCGGGGCGCGGCCGTGCCGTCGGCGTCACCGAGGAACTCCATGAGCACCTCGGTGCCGTTCACCTGCACGGGGTACGGCACCGGGGCGCCGAGCTCCCACATGCGACACAGCGCCTCGAACTCGGCGAACGACCACTGTGCGGCGGCCACCTCGCGACCGTGGTCGGACTTCTTGGCGAGGGCGCGCGCGTCGCGGGTGTTCCGCGTGCTGCGCCCCTCGGTGTACACCGACGACCGGTGGAAGCTGCGATGCTCGGCGCTGCGGTAGCGCTTCGCGGCGAGCAGCGTGTGCTGCGTGGGGTCACCCGGCACCGCGCGTTCGAGCAGGAACACGTCGGCCTCCTTGCCGGTCTTGAGGATGCCGCGCTCGGTGTCGAGCGCGCCGGCCGAGGTCACCACCCACGCGGGCCACGGCTCGGGTCCACGCTCGGACGGGGTGATCGCCGGCCAGGTGGACCAGCGCTGCCCCTCGCCGGGGTCGACGTCGGCGAAGGAGAGTTCGGTTTCGAGAGACTCGAATGCGGTGGCGTCGAAGGGGGTGGCATTGAAGGGGGTGGCGTCGAAGGACGCGGCTTCCGAGGAAGCGAAGAGATCAGACAAGATGTGGCTCCGGGAGGGGAGGCCACGCCAGGATCAGGAGCGGGTGGCCTCGAAGGGAAGATGGTCGGCGGAGAGCGCGACAAAGACGGTGTTCATGTCCTCGGCTCCTTCCACTCGGCTTCCCGGGCTCATCCCGGTGCGACGTCGAGCCTAGGGCGTGCGCGGCGGGCTTGTCCAGAGGCCGGGCTTGTTCAGAGGCCGGGCTTGTTCAGAGGCCGGGCTAGTCCAGAGGTCCAGAGGGAGGGGTCAGCTCCCGGCGGGCGGTGCGACCCGCACGAGCACCCCGTCGCCCTCGCCGCCGGTGGCGACCACCCATGACATCCCGGTCCAGACCGCATCGTTCGCGCCGCACAGGAACGGCAGCGGATGCTGTCCGGCGGCGTCGCTGAAGAGGAGGGCGTCACCGCGCGAGGGCTCGGCGCAGCGCATCCTGCCCTCGATCGCCGTCCTCGCGTCGGCGGAGCCGCCGACGATCACGGCCCGCGCGTCACTCTGCACCGGCTCGCCGCCCCACCACAGCGCCGTGCCGTCGGGAGCAGCGGCGACGAGCGGACGGTTCGCGACCTGCGGCTCCCGGCTCACCTCTGTGCCGTCGGCGGCGAGCATGATCCGTGCGGACGGGGTCGCGATGTACACACGTCCGGCGCTGTCGACATCGATGCCGACGGGCGGGACACCGGGCCGAGCGCCCGGCGCATCGTCGAGGTCGACCCGGCCGCTGTGCAACAGGGCCCGTGCTCCGCTGTCGAGGTCGATGCGCAGCACCTCGTAGTCGAGGTAGGCGTCGGGAGGGCGCGGCTGGTATCGCACCACGATCGCGTCCCCGTCGTGCACGGCGACGTCGCCGAACTCGAAGTCCCCGTAGTCGTCGTCGCCCTCATCGCCCACGGCGTCGGCCGGCAGGTCTCGCATCGTCATGGTGGCGGTGTCGAGCACCGAGACCATCGGCATCACGTGGACTCGGTCGCCCTGCACCACGACGAGCTCGGTCGCCGACAGCGGCGCCATGGCTCCGATCTGCGAGAGCGGGTCGCCCGGCTCGGTGTTGAACCTGGCGAGCGTCTTGCCATCGGCCCCGACGTGCAGCCACGATCCGGCAGACGCGGTCCAGAACCCCCCTGCGCCGTCGGCCGACAGCACGTGCATCCCGTACGCCAGGTCGATGGGGTGGCCGGCCGGAGCGGCCTCCGGTCCCGAACCGGTGAAGGAACTCTGGAAGGAGATCGGCGCAAGGGTCCAATCGTCCGGGCCGGCCGCCGGCTGCGGGGCGCATCCGACGACGAGCATGATCGTCGCGGTGGCTGCGGCCCCGTGGAGCGTCCGTCGTCCTGCCTTCCCCCGCTGCTGCTGCATGCCGATACTCTGCAGGCTCCGACTGGGAGATCCATGAATCGCGCTCCGGACGAATGGTCGGATGCTGCGGACGCCTGATCGGACCTCGGCATCCGCACACTGCGAGTGTGGAGGGCATGACCACCACAGCGCCCGTCCCCACGCTGCCGCCTTCCGCGGCGTCCCGCATCCGCTACGGCGGCCTGATCGTCCTGATGCTGATGGGGTTCCTGCTGGTCACCGCCGAGTTCCTGCCCAACGGCGTGCTCACCGAGATGGCCGACGGTCTCGGGGTCACCCCGGGGCAGGCCGGACAGACCGTGACCGTGACCGCGCTGGTCGGGCTCGTCGTCGCGCCGACCGTCGGGCTCATGTTCCCGCGTCTGGACCGGCGGTCGCTGCTGGTGTGGATGGCGCTCGCCGCCGCGGTGTCGAACCTCATCGTGGCGATCGCGCCGAACCTGATCATCGTGCTGCTGGCGCGCTTTCTCCTGGGCGCGGCGATCAGCGCGTTCTGGGCGATGTCGATCACGGTCGCCGCACGTCTCGCCGGGCCGGAGAACCTCGGACGCGGCGTCATGTTCACCTCGGCCGGGGTCTCATTGGCGACTGTGGCGGGTGTGCCGCTGGGCGTCATGCTGAGCGAGCTCGTCGACTGGCGGATGGTCTTCGCCATCGCGGGCGTGCTGATGGTCGCGCTCGCGGTCGTCCTGCGGTTCGCGCTGCCGTCGGTGCCGGCGGAGCGGGCGTCGAGCCTGCGCCTGCTCGTCGACACTCTGCGCCGTCCGGGCATCGGTCTCGGCATGGTCGGCCATGTGCTCGTCGTACTCGGGCACTTCCTCGCCTACACCTACGTGCGTCTCGCGCTGGAGCGCATCCCCGAGGTCGACGCCTCGACCATCGTCGTGCTGCTCGCGCTGTTCGGCGTCGGCGGCCTGCTCGGCAACATCACGATCGGCCTCGTGATCGACCGCACGTTCGCATTCTTCGCGGTGTTCGCCCCCCTCGTGATCGCGGTATCCGTGATCTCGATGATCCTGTTCTCCGGGTCGATCGTGGGAGTCGGCATCGTCGTGCTGGTGTGGGGCTTCTTCTTCTCGTCCTGGCTGATCGTCGCGAACACCTGGGTCGGACACCGCATGCCCGATCGGCTCGAGGCCGGCGGCAGCCTGGTCGTCGTGGGCTTCCAGGGCGCGATCACCCTGGCCGCGGGGATCGGCGGGCTGCTCGTCGACACCCTGAACGTCGAGCTCGTCTACGCGATCGGGGCGATCGCGCTGCTCGCCGGTGCGGTGCTCTTCGGCATCTCGAACCGCGTCAGCAGCAGAGGCTGACGCGGTGGGAGCTGTTCAGGCGGAGACTCTCAGGCGGAGACGGGAGTGCGGTTCGCCAGGCGCCACGACGAGGGGGTCTGCCCGGTGCGTCGTCGGAACGCCCGGCTGAACCCCTCGTCGGAGGCGTAGCCCAGCTCGCGGGAGATGTCCGACACGCTGCGTCCGGTCTCGAGCATCCGCTTGGCCGCGTCGACCCGCACCTCGGTGACGTAGTCGGCGGGCGAGCGGCCGACGGCGGTGCGGAACCGCTCGGCGAAGGTCGAGCGCGACATGGCGCCGATTCCGGCGAGGCGCTCGACGGTCCAGTCGCGGCCCGGTTCCTCGCGGATGGCGTCGACGACGCGATCGAGGAACGGGTCGTTCGACAGCGAGGGCCATCCCGCCGGGGCGCAGCCGTTCGCCGCCCAGGCGCGGATGACCGAGAGGAGAACGGTCGTCGCCATCATGCGGCAGATCACAGGGTCGCCCTGGCGAACCGGGCACGCGCCGGGGTCCACCAGTCCCATGTTCTCGGCGAGCGCGGCCGCCGCCGGTTCGAGTGCGTCGAATCCGGTGACGGTGAGGAACGGCGGCAGGAGGGCGGGCAGGGGCGAGGCCGCATCCGCGAATTCGAGGTCGACGACCATGAGGCTCGCATCATCATCGGCTTCGAGTGCGAACGGGGTTCCGCCGAGGGTGAGGAAGGCGTCGCCGGCGACGAGCAGGTCGCGGCGGATCTGCGGGTCGAGCACGATGCGTCGCGAGTCGGGGTCGACGTCGAGCCGGCAGCCGTCACCGAGGGGTGGATGCCCGTGCACGCTGCCCTGCGCGATGTACACGAGGGTGATGGATCCGGCGGGTATCGGCAGCAGAGAACCGGCCGCGATGGTCGTGCGCCGCGCGACACCGACGCGCAGGTCGACGGCGCCGAGCACGTGCGAGAGCGCGTCCGCATCCACTGTCACCATGCCTTCGGCAACGTCGACGCGTGGCGTCCTATTCCGAACTCGAGCTCCTCGAATCGTGAAACGGGTCGCATCGAGCTGACGTCCTCAACCATTCGGTTGATTCGGAGGAGGCGACCGCCGGATACGGTGGAAGGACACCACCCGAGGAGTACCGTGTTCCGCACCCCCGACCGCCTGTTCCGAGTTCTCGCGATCGCGGAGGCGATCACCTGGACGATCCTGATCGCCGCGATCATCGCCCGCGCCGTCGGCGCCCCGGGGGTCGTGGTGACCGTGGGCGGAGGCATCCACGGGTTCGTCTTCCTGTCGTATGCGGCGACCGCGATCCTGGTCGCGCTGAATCAGCGCTGGCACGTCGGCGTCGGTGTTCTCGCCGTCGCCAGCGCCGTCGTCCCGTACGCGACGATCCCGACCGAGATCTGGCTGCATCGCACCGGACGACTCACTGGCGAGTGGCGTCTGGAGGCGACGGATGACCCGCGCGATCGCCGCTGGTACGACCGGCTGATGCGGTGGTTCCTGCAGCGGCCGTGGGTCCTCGCGCTGCTGCTGGTCGTCGGCATCGTCGCGCTGTACGTCATCCTGCTGCTGGTGGGTCCCCCCGGCGGCAAATGACTCCATGCCGCCGCGAGTTCCGCGCGGTCAGGGCGTGACGACGACCGCGTTCTCCTCGTTGATCGCGGCCATCGTCGACTCTGCGTCCGCGGCGGTGCAGTCCACGATCACGTACAGGCCCACCCCGGTCTGGGTGAACGCGCGTGCGGCCATGAGCCAGGTGCGGCTGCCGTCCACACCGACGACCTGACGCGTCTCGACGCCTCCGTTCCCGCCGGCCATGTAGCTGAACTCTCCGGTGGTCGCGATCGGGGTGATGTCGGCCGTCGGTGTCTGCAGCAGCACGCCGAGGATCGCATCGGACGACGCGCTGTCGTCTCCGGCGACCAGGGGCACGTCGGTCGTGTGCCCCTGCCAGAACCGCGCGGTGCAGGTGCCGTCGACCGTGCCGTAGGTCCAGCCGCCGTTGCCGTCGTCGGGTGAGACGATCTTCCATCCTTCGTCGACCACGAGGCCGTCGCCCCACTCGATGTAGGCGTCGCCTGCGAGATCGAGTCCTTCGGCGAAGGTCAGCGTCGCGCCGGGCGACTCGTCGAGGGGCGCGTCGGTCTCCGCGCTCGGCGATGGGATATCGGACGGAGCGTCGGAGGGGGAACCTGCGGGGATCTGCGCGTACAGGCATCCGCTCAGTGACAGGACGGCCAGGGCGGCGATCGCGGTGCTGGCCAGGCGCAAGGGAATCGAGGAGGTGCGCGTCATGCCGGTCAGCCTAGTCCCGGTCCCGGACGGCCGTTCAGTGGGCGGTGGCGACGCCGACCGAGTCGTGCACGATCACCGCGGCGACCCGAGCCCCGGCCCCCGCCGCGACGATGAGCTGCTGCGGACCGGGAGCCGCAGCATCCCCCGCGGCGTAGAGCCCCGGCACGTCGGTGCGACCGGAGCGGTCGGTGAGCAGGTGTCCGGCATCGTCCAGCGCCGGCGTGATCCCGTCGAGGAACGACAGCGTGCTCTCCCACTCGGGTCGCACGAAGCCTCCGTCGACGGTGAGCTCGGTGCCGTCGGCGAGGCGGATGGCTTCCAGGCGTCCCCGCTCGCCCACGAGCTCGACGATGGGGTCCCGGCGCACGGCGATGCCCACGGCGGCGAGCTCGACCTCCTCTTCCGCGGTCACGGCGTCCGCACCGTGCGTGAACACGATGAGGCTCTCGGTCCAGCGTCCGATGAGTCGTGCGCGATCGGCGATGTCCGGCGTCTCGCCGATCAGGGCGAGGTGGCGGCCCTGCAGCTCCCACGCGTCGCATGCGGCACAGCTGAACAGGCTCATGCCGTAGTAGCCGCGCAGGTTCGGGACGTCGGGGAGCGTCTCGCGCAGCCCGGTGGCCAGCAGCACAGCTCGGGCGGTCACGGTCGTCTCGGCTTCCCGTCGTCCGATGTCGGCCGCGAAACCGCCGGTCGTCGAGCGGAGCGCGGCGACCCGCGTCCGCGATCTCACCTCGACGTTCGGGTAGGCCGCCAGCTCGTCCCTGGCGAGGCGGCGCAGCTCCTGGGGCGGGATGCCGTCACGGGTCAGGAATCCGTGCGATCGCAGCGTCGCCGCATTGCGAGGACGATCGGCATCGATCACGAGCACGCGTGCGAGCGCGCGGCCGAGGTTGAGCGCGGCGGAGAGGCCGGCCGGTCCGCCGCCCACGATGAGCACGTCGTAGTCGGCACGCTCGTTCATGCCAGGGGCCGGTGATGTCATCCGCAGGTCCTTCCGAGAAAGGGGCGGGTCCATCGCACGGCGTCTGCCGAGGCGACGCCGCCGGGCGGCCCGTAAGGCGCGCCTTACTCTCATCCTGCCATTGTTCGACGGGCTGCGACCCGCGTGGCGGTCGATGCCGGCCGCGACGCGGGTCGGTGTCCTCCGGTCCGACCTAGCCGCGCCGCACGGGCTGCTGCAGTTCGGTGACCCAGTCGGACTGGTCGTCGGAGACGGCGCGCACGTACAGCTCGCGGCAGGGACCGTCGTGCACCAGGCCGCGGGCGAAGATCTCGGTGTGGATCGCATGCCAGCTCTCGGCGATGTGGTCCATCGAGCCGAGATGGATGCCGCACACGGCCTCATCCGCCGCCGGGAGCTCGATGATCTCGAACCCGTCCTGGGCGGGTCCGGCGTAGGCGTACCCGACGATGACCTGCAGGCCGTCGTCGAGGGTCTCGTACTCGGCGATCGGGGTGGACAGGGAGTGCGCGTCGCCGATGATCTCCGCCACGGCGTCGAAGGCGGGTCCGACCACTCCCGCGACCGCCGGCTGGTCGGGGACGACCGTGCGGATGGCCGCGAGGCGGACGGTGGGGAGGGGCTTGTCGATGATCTCGATCTGGGACATGTGCTGCTCTCTTTCGATCAGGTGGAGGCGCCTCTCCACGTCGACGAGTCTCTCCGCGGCGATCCGATGCTCCTGCTCGACCTCTGCGCGACGGATCCGCAGCAGGGCGGCGATGCGCCCGGCATCGACACCGCGTTCGAGGATCGCCGAGATGTCATCGAGCCCGAAGCCCAGCTGGCGCAGGGCGACGATCCGGTGCAGTCTTTCCAGCTGCGAGGGATCGTAGGAGCGGTATCCGCTGAACTCGTCCACGTGGGCGGGCACGAGCAGGCCGGCGGTGTCCCAATGCCGGAGCATCCGGTGGGTCACCTGGCCGATCTGCGCGAACGCTCCGATGGACAACATGTCTCAGTTCTCCCGTCTGCCACTGTGTCAGAGTCAAGTATCGCGGTGGGTGCGGGCGGATGCTCGGCGCGCTCACGTCGGCGCGCTAACGTCGACGGGTGGACGAAGAGGTGCTGGTCGGCGGGAATGCGAGCGGGGCCGTGGTGCGGATCGGCGACACGGTGCGCAAGCCATGGTCGGACGCCACCCCCAGCGTCAGCGGCTTCGTGGCCGCCCTGCGGGCAGAGGGCGTCAATGCGCCGGAGCCGCGGGGACGGGACGCGCAGGGGCGGCAGGTCGTCGAGTTCGTGCCGGGAGAGCTGGCGATCGCAGGTGCTCCGCTGACGGCGAGCGAACTGCGCCGCGTCGGATCGATGATCCGTGAGATCCACGACGCAAGCGCCCGATACGTGCCGGAGGCCGGAGCCGTGTGGCGGACGGCGATCCCCGCGCCCGCCGCCGAGCTCGTGTGTCACAACGACCTCGCGCCCTGGAACCTCATCACCGGAGACCGTTGGGTCTTCATCGACTGGGATGCCGCCGCACCGAGCACCCGCCTCTGGGACCTCGCGTACGCGGCGCAGGCGTTCGCCCTGTCCGATGGCGAACGGGCGCCGGAGCATGCGGCCGTCGATCTCGCGGCGCTCGTGGACGGATACGGTGCGGATGGCCCCATGCGCCGTGACCTGCCTCGAGCGATGGAGGAGCGGACGGCGGCGATGCTCGCGCTGCTGGAGGGGGCGCACGCGACCGGCGACGAGCCGTGGGCGTCGATGTACGCGAGCGGCCATGGCGACCACTGGGCGAAGGCGCTGCGATACGTGCGAGAGCACCGTGCGGTGTGGGTGCGGTCGCTCGACGGGGCCTGAGCTCGGCGTGCTCGCGGTGCGCCTTCCGCGGTGTCGGCTGCATTCCGGTATTTCGTTTTAGCTCGCTGATCTGGCCCTTTCAATGTCGGTGGCCCCTGGTTCACTGAAGGTATGACGGCACTGGCGGATGCGACTCTCGAACAGGTGGGTGCGCTCGCCGCGCTCACCGAGATGCTCGTCGAGGTCGAACGCACGATCGGCAGCCTCCAGGCCGCCCGCGACGGCATCCTCGCTCTGGGGTCCCGGCTCGCGCTCGAGGTCGCCGCGCAGGCGGAGCATCCCGATCACGGCGAGATGTCGGCGCGCACCGTGGCCGCGGAGTTCGCCACTGCCCTGCGCGTGAGCGACCGCACGGTGCAGCGCCGCATGGCGGATGCGGCGTGGGTCGTGGATCGGTTTCCCCTGGTGTGGGAAGCACAGGGCGCCGGCCGCATCAGCGCGGCGCACGCCAGGGTCATCTGCGAAGCCGGCGAGCATCTCGACGAGGCGGCGGGCCGCGATGCCTACGCGACGCAGATGATCGCCTTCGCGGAGAGCGAGTCTCCTGGCAGGGTCGCACGGATGGCGCGACGGGTCGCCGAACGGTTCCAGGCGCGATCGGTCGATCAGCGGCACGAGGATGCGCGGGAGCAGCGGTCCGTGTGGATCAAAGACGTCGACGACGGGATGACGCAGCTCGGGCTGCTCGGTCCCTCCGCGCTGGTCCACGGTGTCTTCGAGCGGCTGACGCAGATGGCCAAGGTCACGCAGGAGCAGCCGGTCGCGGAGGGGGTTGCGACCCCCGATGCGGAGGCGGATCCTCGCACCATCGCGCAGATCCGCGCCGACCTGGCCCTCGATCTGCTCCTGTCCGGCGCACCGGCAGGACATGACGCGCCCGAGGGGCTCCTCGCGGCGATCCGCGGATCGGTGTCGATCACCGTTCCCGTCACGACCCTGATGGGAAGCGACACGACCCCGGCTGAGCTGAACGGCCGGACCCCGATCGACGCGGCGACCGCCCGCAGGTTGGCCGGCGCGGCATCCGGGTGGGATCGGATCCTCACCCACCCCCTCACCGGGGCCCTCCTCGCGGTCGACCGCTATCGTCCGAGTTCCGACCTGAAGCGGCACCTGAGCGCCAGAGATCAGCGCTGCCGATTCCCCACCTGCGGGTATGCGTCCATCGACTGCGACGTCGATCATCATCACGATGCCGCTCTCGGGGGAGCCACCAGCGAATCGAACCTCGGGCACCTGTGCCGACGTCATCACGTGCTCAAACACCACTCGCCGTGGGCGGTCGAGCCCTCGGGCGGCGGGATCTACGCCTGGACCAGCCCGACCGGCAAGGTCTACATCGATCGGCCGCCGCCGCAGAACACCGTCACCTTCGCCGAGGATCAAGGGGTTCCGCCGTTCTGAGTGACGGTGCCGAGCGACCGGTCTGAGTGGCCGCGCTGATTCCCGGTGGTCATGATCGTCAAAGTTGAGTCAGTTCATATCAAGTTCATTTGACACCTCCGCAACCCCTCGTTACACTTGAGTCATCGCGACTCAGGTTTTCCTGATCGCCGCAGATTTCCGAACCACAACGAACTTCCAACAAAGGAGAGAACACATGGCACGTGCTGTCGGTATCGACCTCGGAACCACCAACTCCGTCGTCAGCGTCCTCGAGGGTGGCGAGCCCAAGGTCATCGCCAACGCCGAGGGCTTCCGCACGACCCCCTCGGTCGTGGCCTTCACCAAGGACGGGGAGGTGCTCGTCGGTGAGACCGCGAAGCGCCAGGCCGTCACCAACGTCGACCGGACGATCGCTTCCGTCAAGCGCCACATGGGCACCGACTGGAGCTTCGACGTCGACGGCAAGAAGTGGACGCCGCAGGAGATCTCCGCGCGCATCCTCATGAAGCTCAAGCGCGACGCCGAGGCGTACCTGGGTGACACGGTGACCGACGCGGTCATCACCGTCCCCGCGTACTTCAACGACGCCGAGCGTCAGGCCACCAAGGAGGCCGGCGAGATCTCGGGCCTCAACGTCCTGCGCATCATCAACGAGCCGACCGCGGCCGCTCTGGCCTACGGCCTCGACAAGGGCAAGGAAGACGAGCTCATCCTGGTCTTCGACCTGGGTGGCGGCACGTTCGACGTCTCGCTGCTCGAGGTGGGCAAGGACGACGACTTCTCCACGATCCAGGTGCGCTCGACCGCCGGCGACAACCGCCTCGGTGGAGACGACTGGGACCAGCGTCTCGTCGACTACCTGATCAAGCAGTTCAAGGAGACCACGGGCGTCGACGTCTCGGGTGACAAGATCGCCCTGCAGCGTCTCAAGGAGGCTGCGGAGCAGGCGAAGAAGGAACTCTCCTCCTCGACCTCCACCAGCATCAACCTGCCGTACCTGTCGCTGACCGAGTCCGGCCCGGTGTCGCTTTCCGAGACCATCACCCGCGCCAAGTTCGAGGACCTCACGAAGGACCTTCTCGACCGCACCAAGAAGCCGTTCGAGGATGTCATCCGCGAAGCCGGTATCAAGGTGTCCGAGATCGACCACATCGTGCTCGTCGGTGGATCGACGCGTATGCCTGCGGTCGCCGAGCTCGTCAAGCGCGAGACCGGCAAGGACGCGAACAAGGGTGTCAACCCGGATGAGGTCGTCGCCGTCGGCGCCGCTCTCCAGGCCGGTGTCCTGAAGGGTGAGCGCAAGGACGTTCTCCTCATCGACGTCACCCCCCTCAGCCTCGGTATCGAGACCAAGGGCGGCATGATGACCAAGCTCATCGAGCGCAACACGGCCATCCCGACCAAGCGCAGCGAGACCTTCACCACGGCAGACGACAACCAGCCGTCCGTCGCGATCCAGGTCTTCCAGGGCGAGCGTGACTTCACGCGCGACAACAAGCCGCTCGGCACGTTCGAGCTGACGGGTATCGCTCCGGCTCCCCGTGGCATCCCGCAGATCGAGGTCACCTTCGACATCGATGCCAACGGCATCGTGCACGTGTCCGCCAAGGACAAGGGCACCGGCACCGAGAAGTCGATCGTCATCTCCGGCGGCTCTTCGCTGTCGAAGGAAGACATCGAGCGCATGGTGCGCGAGGCCGAGGAGCACGCGGCTGAGGACAAGGCGCGTCGTGAGGCCGCCGAGGTCCGCAACCAGGCCGAGACGCTCGCGTACTCGATCGACAAGCTGATCACCGAGAACGACGACAAGCTGCCCGAAGACGTGAAGACCGAGGTCAAGGCCGACGTCGACGCGCTCAAGACGGCGCTGGCCGGCGAAGACGACGAGGCCGTGAAGACCGCATTCGACAAGCTCAACCAGTCGCAGTCCAAGCTCGGCGAGGCCATCTACGCCTCCTCCCAGGCGGATGCCGCTTCCGGCGCTTCGGCTGACGGCGAGGCCCCGGCCGGTGACGCTCCCTCCTCCGAGGAAGACGTCATCGACGCCGAGGTCGTCGACGACGAGGACGAGAAGAAGTAATCATGACGGACAAGAACTTCGACGAGAACCAGTTTCCTGAGTCCGCCGAAGGTCGCAGCGAGGGGTCGGATGCTCAGGCATCCGGCCCCGCGCCGCAGAACCCGGACTCCACCGAGGCGAAGGCTGCCGAGGGGTCGGACGAGACCCCTGTCGACGGCGCCCCCGACGACCTCACGGTCGACGACATCCTCGGAGCGACGCAGACCGGCGAAGCCGCGGCGGAAGACGCCGTGCTCGCCGACCTCGAATCCACGCTGCTGAACGACCTCAAGCGCCTCCAGGCCGAGTACGCCAACTACCGTCGCCGCACCGAGGAGCAGCGCCAGGTCGAGATCGAGCGCGCGAAGGGCGAGGCCGCCAAGGGCCTGGTCCCCGTGCTCGATGACCTCGACCGCGCGGCTCAGCACGGTGATCTGGTGGAGGGCACGCCCTTCGCCGTGATCGCCGACAAGGTGCGCACGGTCGTGGAGCGTCTCGGAGTGGTCGCGTACGGCGCGAAGGGCGAGGAATTCGACCCGCAGCGCCACGAGGCCATCTTCCAGCAGCCGACCCCCGGCGCCGAGAAGACCACGATCCTCGAGGTCGTCGAGGTGGGCTACCGCCTCGGAGACGTCGAGCTGCGTCCCGCGAAGGTCGTCGTCGCTGTCCCGGAAGGGTAGGTGATCGATGGCCAGCCAGGATTGGTTCGACAAGGACTTCTACAAGACCCTCGGGGTCTCCAAGGACGTCAGTGATGCGGATCTGAAGAAGACGTATCGCAAGCTCGCGCGGAAGTACCACCCGGACTCCAATCAGGGTGATGCCACGGCCGAGGCGAAGTTCAAGGAGATCAGCGAGGCCTACTCGGTTCTCTCCGACGCCGAACAGCGCAAGGAGTACGACGAGATCCGCGCCATGGGTTCCGGCGCCCGCTTCACAGCGGGTGGCCAGGGCGCCGGCGGCTTCGAAGACGTGTTCAGCCGGTTCGGCCAGCAGGGTCGAGGGCAGACCGCGGACTTCGAGGACATCTTCGCGATGTTCAACCAGGGTCAGGGCGCGAGCTTCGGCAACGGACGCTTCGGGCAGCCGAGCGGCGGCTATCGCGGCTTCGGCGGTCCCCAGCGCGGTGCCGACGTCACGGCGCGCACCACGCTCGACTTCGCCACCGCCGTGCAGGGCGAGACCATCTCCCTGCAGGGCGAAGACGGCAAGCCGTTCAAGGTGAAGATCCCCGCGGGTGTGGCGGACGGGCAGAAGATCCGTCTGCGCGGTCGTGGCCGGCCCTCGCCCGACGGCGGGGAGAGCGGAGACATCGTGGTGCAGATCACGGTGCGTCCGCACCCGGTCTTCACCCGCGACGGCCTCAACCTGCGCGTCGTGGTGCCGGTGACGTTCACCGAGGCGACTCTCGGCGCGACCATCGAGGTCCCCACTCTCGGAGGTGACGTGGTCAAGCTCCGCGTCGCACCCGGCACCCCCTCCGGGCGGGTGCTGCGGGTCAAGGGCCGTGGCGTCGCGACATCGAAGGGCACGGGCGATCTGCTCGCCGAGCTCCAGGTCGCGGTGCCGACGCACCTCGACGAGGCCGCACGTGCGGCGCTCGAGGAGTTCCAGAAGCTCGAGCCGCAGGAGAACCCGCGGGCCGAGCTGATGGCGAAGGCGCGGCGATGAGCAGTCGTCGAAGCGGGCACCGGGGGCGGAGGCGTTCATGATGAATGCTGACACCCCGGTGTTCGCGATCGCGGCCGCCGCCGAGCTCTCCGGCCTTCATCCCCAGACGCTGCGGCAGTACGACCGCATCGGACTCGTCGTCCCCGGACGCACTTCCGGCGGTTCGCGACGGTACTCGCCCCGGAACATCGAGCAGCTGCGCGAGGTCGCTCAGCTCTCCTCCGAAGGCGTGAGCCTCCCCGCGATCGCTCGTCTGCTCGACCTCGAAGACGAGAACAGGGCGCTGCGCAACCGCATCGCCGTGCTCGAGAGTGCGTTGCGCACCGAGCGCGAGAGTCGTCCCGGAGTGCGCGTGTTCGCCGCGGGCTCCGCCGGCGTCGTGCCCATGCCGACCGGGCGGCGTCTGCGGCGCTCGACCGAAGTCGTGCTCTGGGACCCGCGGGGGAGCGCCTAGGTCAAGCACCGCCGTGGTGTGTATCCTGTCAACAGTTAACAGGAGGTCACCATGACGCAGACCGTCACGCGCGGAGAATCTCTCGGTGCCCAGGTGGCGCGGGTGCTGCGGCACCGCATCGTGCGCGGCGAACTCGCCCCGGGCGAACGCATCACCGAAGAGGCGCTGGCCGAGGAGTTCTCGGTCAGCCGCGGACCGGTGCGCGATGCCCTGACGCAGTTGAGCTTCGAGAAGCTCGTCGAGGTGCAGCGACCGCGCGGCGTATACATCGTCGGCCTCACGCACGACGACGTCGACCAGCTCTACAGCCTGCGTGGTGCGCTCGAGCAGCTCGCCCTCGCGCGGGCCATGCGCGTCGATGACGATGCGCGTTGGGCGGCGATGGCGGCGGCTGTCGAGCGCATGGGCGAGGCGGCGGACGCCGGCGACCACGCGGCTTTCGTCGCGGCCGATCTCGAGTTCCACTCGCAGATCTACGCGCTCGCCGACCATCCGCGTCTCGAGGGCGCATGGAACCAGTACCTTCCGACGTTCACTGCGCTGCTCGAAGTCACGATCAACCACGACGAAGACCTGCACGAGTCGTCGAGCGACCACGTCAAGCTCATGGACGTGATGCGCAGCGGCACGCCGACCCAGGCTGCCAAGGTGCTGACGGAGCACCTGGACGGCGCCCGCGAGCGCATGCTGAGCGAGATCGCCGCCCGCGACTGAGCGAGCCTTTCCCGCATGAAGGCGATACGGGCACGCTTCAGTGTTGACTGTTAACAGTCAACACTGCTACGGTCAGGATGTCGACAACAGGGTCGACCCACGTAGAGGAGCAAAGATGCCCCGCAAGCGCATCACCCGGGCGGCTGCCGCGATCGCCGCCCTCGCAGCCACCGCTCTCATCGTCTCGGCCTGCACCAAGGTCGAAGAGGGCGAGGAAACCGGATCGGCGTTCCCCGAGAACGACATCCGACTCATCATCCAGGCGAACCCCGGCGGAGGGTCCGACCTGTCCTCGCGCGCGCTCGCCACGGAGCTGGAGAAGATCCTCGGCATCAGCGTCATCCCGGAGAACATGCCCGGTGCTGCCGGAGCCCTCGCCATGGAGTACGTGGGCGCGCAGGATCCCGACGGCTACGTCATCGGCTTCGCCCCCGTCGAGATCGCGATGCTCAACACCACGCAGAGCGCGAACGTGCTGCCGGAGGACTTCGACCTGCTCGGCCAGATCATGCTGGCCCCCGGCGTGGTCACAGTCGGTGCGAACAGTGGCATCGAGACGCTGGAAGACCTCGTCAGCCAGGCGAAGTCCGGCGCGGTCACGGTCGCCAATTCCGGTGCCGGCTCCATCTGGGAGGCCGCGACCATCGGACTCGGCGACGCGACTGCGGCCGACTTCACCCCGGTGCCCTACGACGGCGGTGCGACCGCCGTCGCGGCCGCAGCCTCCGGCGAGACGGTCGCTGCGGTCTCGGGACTCGGCGAGGCTCTCGCGCAGGGCGAGGCCGTGCGCATCCTGGCCGTCATGAATGATGTGCGCCACCCCGACGCAGAAGACGTCGAGACCGTCGAAGAGGCCATCGGTGAAGACGTGGTCTTCGGCGGCTGGGGCGGCATCTACGCCCCCAAGGGTCTGCCCGATGACGTGAAGTCGACCCTCGAGGCCGCGGTCAAGAAGGCCGTCGACTCCGACAGCTACCAGAAGTTCCAGGCTGATGCCGGGAACCTGGTCGTCTACCGCGACTCCGCCGAGTGGACCACGTTCGTCGACGAGCAGTTCGACCTGTTCAAGGATCTCCTGGGTTGAGAACACTGCGGGGCCGGTGCAGACCGGCCCCGCAGCTGTTCCCCTTCGATGAAAGAAGGAGCATGATGTCCACCCCCGACACCGCGGCGCAACCGGCGGGCCACGACGATCCAGCCGGCGAGTATCAGGGCGCGCCCGCATCGCGACCGCTCGAGATCGTCTTCGCGGTCGTCGCCCTGGCGTTCACCGCCGGTTACCTCTTCCTCTCCACGCAGATCCCGCTGCGCCGAGAGGCCGCCCCCGGGCAGATCGACGCCCGCTTCTGGCCCCTCGTCATCGGGGTCACCGGGGTCGTCATCGCCATCGCGCTGCTCGCCGTCGCGGTCACCCGTCCCGCTCCGACCCGCGAGGACCTCGAGCGCATCCAGCCCGGCGGCTACCTCCGCGTCATCGCCACGCTCGCGATCACCGGCGCCTTCATCGCGCTGTGGTCGCTGGGCTCCGTCATCCTCTTCGGCTACCGCATCGAGGTCTTCCCGATCGCCGCCGCCCTGCTGATGGCCGCCCTCATGCTCCTCTACGGCCACCGCCGTTGGTTGAGCCTGATCATCTACTCCGCCTCCGTCACGGCGTTCGTCTACGTCGTGTTCGGGATGCTCCTGAGGATCCCCCTGTGAACGCGCTCATGGAGGGGCTGAACTCGCTCCTCGACATCTCGATCCTGCTCTACATGCTCGTCGGCCTCGTGCTCGGCTTCATGGTCGGAGCTTTCCCCGGCATCACCGCGACCATGGCCGTCGCGCTCGCTGCCGGCTTCACGATGACCCTCGAGCCCGTGCAGGGCCTCGCCGTGCTGCTGACGATCTACGTCGCGGCGAACTTCGGCGATCGGGTGCCGTCGATCCTCATCAACACCCCGGGGACCCCCGCGTCCATCGCCACCACCCTCGACGGGTATCCGATGGCGAAACAGGGCAGGGCGGGTCTCGCGCTCACCATCTCCGCGATCGTCTCGGCCGTCGGCATCCTGGCCTCGCTCGTGCTGTTCGCGGTCGCCGCGGTGCCGATCGCCAGCTTCGCCCGCGACTACTTCAAGTCGCCCGAGCTGTTCGCGCTGGTGGTCTTCGGCATCGCGATCATGATCGGCATCTCGTCGAAGTCGATGCTCAAGGGCATCCTCGCCGGACTCTTCGGCCTCATGCTCGGCAGCGTCGGCACGTACGCGGCCACCGCCGATCAGCGTTTCACCTTCGGGGTGCTCGAACTCGTCGAGGGCGTCAACTTCATCGCCGTGATCATCGGGCTGTTCGGCATCGCCGAGCTGTTCGACCAACTGCTCACGCATCGGAAGTCGGTCGTGCGCCCGATCTCGAGCCTCGGACGCTGGTGGCCGAACCGCGCCGAGCTGAAGCAGAGCGGGCGTGCGACCGCGGTCGGCGGCGCCGTCGGACTCGGCGTCGGGCTCATCCCCGCGGCCGGCGGCGACATCGCCGGACTCATCGGATGGGAGCGGGCGCGCAAGGCGTCGAAGCATCCCGAGATGTTCGGCAAGGGATCGATCGAGGGTGTCGCCGCTTCCGACACCGCCTCGAGCGCCACGCTGGGCGGATCGCTCACCACGACCATGGCGCTCGGCATCCCGGGCGACTCGGTGATGGCCGTGATGATCGGCTCCATGATCATCTGGGGCATCACGCCGGGCCCCACCCTGTTCACCAACCGTCCCGACCTGGTCGTCTCGATCGTGGGCATCATGCTGATCGCGACGATCCTCTCGCTCGGCCTGAGCCTGGTGCGCATGAAGGGCATGGTGAAGCTGCTCGACGTGCCGCAGCCGTACCTGTGGAGCGGCATCCTGATCTTCTGCATCATCGGCACCTATGCCACCTCGAACAGCCTCTCGACCGTCGTGACGATGCTCGTGTTCGGCGTGATCGGCGTGATGCTCAAGCGCATGCAGGTGCCGGCGGGTCCCATCGTCCTCGGACTGCTGCTCGGTCCGCTCGCCGAGGAGAACCTCGCCCGCACGCTGGCGATCCTGCCCACGCGTCCGTTCTTCGAGGTCGTCAGCCCCATCGCGCTCGTGCTGCTCGCACTCGCGGTGCTCTCGATCGTGATGCCGGCGATCCGCGCCGCCCGCCGCCCCCGTGCCGAGCGCGCCTCGCTCGCGGACTCGATCCTGCACGACGACAGCATCGAGCAGATCGAGAAGGCGCACGACGAGCTCGCCGCCCAGCCGGATCTGCTCACCTCCACCGTCCGCAACGTCGACGCCCCGCGGCGTCGTGCCCGTAAGCCCCGCAAGAACTCCGAGGAGACCGAGAAGTGACCCGCTACGACATCCTGACCGCCGTGCCCACCGCGTTCCACCGCGACGGCGCCCTCGACATCGAGGGTTCGCGTGCGATCTTCCGATTCGTCGCCGACTCGGGCAACGAGGGGGCGTTCGTGCTCGGCACGACGGGGGAGTTCCCCGCGGTCGACGCCGACGAGTTCGCGGCCATCGTCGAAGCGGCGCTGGCCGAGCTGCAGCACCGCATGCGCGTGGTCGTGCACGTCGGGCGCCCCAGCACCTTCGAGGCCGTGCGGCTGACCCGTATCGCCCGCGAGCTGGGGGCCGTGGAGTTCGCCGCGCTGACGCCGTACTACCTGCGCGCGACGGATGAGGCGATCTTCGACTACTACCGCGCGGTGTCGGAGGCTGTCGGCGACGGGCGACTGTACGTCTACATCTACCCGGCTCGCAGTGGCAACCCGGTGTCGCCGGAGCTCCTCGTGCGGCTCGCCGAGCTGCCCAACGTCGTGGGGGCCAAGATCAGTGAACTCTCGCTCGCGGACATCGCCGCCTACCGTGCCGTCGTGCCGGCCGACTTCGATCTCTACACCGGCGCCGACCGCGACCTGATCGCCGCTGTCGAGGTCGGAGCGCAGGGCGTCGTCTCCGGAGTGTCGTCGGTCACGCCGAAGCCGTTCCGGGCTCTCGCTGATGCCGGGCGGTCGGGAGACGCGGCAGCCATCGTCGCCGCACAGGATGCGGTCGACGATGTGGTCGCGCTCATCGGCGGCGACATGGCGCGCATGAAGGAGGCGTACCGCGTGCTGGAGGTCGTCGACACGCACTGCCGCATGGCGATCGCGGAGCCGAGCGCCGCCGAGCGCATCGCCGTCGCCGAAGTAGTGGCCGCGCACCGGTGACACATCACCGGTGACAGGTCACAGGAGATGGAAATGTCCTCTTCCTAGCGTGGACGCAGGGAAAGCCCCTGCTCCGCGCCAGGCGCGCGGGTGTCCTGCCACGAAGGAAGAACTCCTCATGACGAACACCAAAGCCCCTTCCGCCGCACCCTCGCTGGGACTCCTCGTCCTGCGCGTGGTCGTCGGTGCGATCTTCGCCGCACACGGCGCGCAGAAGATCTTCGAGTTCACGCTCCCCGGAACGATCGGCAGCTTCGCGGGCATGGGGGTCCCCCTCCCGGAGATCGCCGGGCCCGTCGTCGCCTTCGTCGAGCTCATCGGCGGCATCCTCCTGATGCTGGGCCTGTTCACCCGTCCGGTCGGAATCCTGCTGGCGATCGACATGATCGTCGCACTCATCGCCGTGCACCTTCCCGCCGGCCTCTGGGTCGGTGAGGGCGGCTACGAGTTCGTCGCCGTCCTCGGCGCGGCAGCTCTCGCACTCGCGCTCACGGGCGCGGGGCGGTTCTCCCTCGACGGGGCGTTCCTGCGAGGACGTGCACCGGCCTGGTTGAGCTGAAGAACCTCAGCAGCACGACGGATGCCGTGGCCCGAGGGGTCGCGGCATCCGTCGTCTGTGCGGGTATCACGAGGGCGGGGTGTTGCGAAACAGAAACCCGCATTCCGCGCCGTTGCGGCCTCTGCGCACCCGTCCGCTTTCGATTTCGACGACCAACATATGTGAAAACACAGAAATAGAAAGACTTTCCCCGAGGTGCCCCGGATTCCTGGCGAATAATACGCAAATAAACCTAAACTGAGCGCATCCGGCATCTCGCCGAGGACTTTTACAGCGAAGTAAGGGGATTGCAGATGAAGCTCAAGAGGAGCCTCGCGGGAGTGGCCACGGTCATCACCGCACTCGGAGTCACCGCCTGCGCCGGAGGCGCAGCGCCGGACGCGTCGGGGAACGCCTCCAGCGACACCATCACGTTCCGCTCGTGGAGCCCGATCGAGCAGACGACCCGCCAGATGATCGAGGCCTTCCAGGCCGAGAACGAGGGATCGAAGATCGATGCGACGATCTTCAACTACCCGGAGTATCTCGTCGACCTGCAGAGCCGCGCCAGCTCGAACACGATGCCCGACGTGCTCGGCCTGCAGCCCGGAGCGCTCACCCAGCAGTACCGCGAGAATCTGATGCCGCTGCAGGACTGCGCCGCCGAGACCTGGGGCGACGACTGGCAGAGCAAGTTCTACCCGATCGGTATCGAGCAGGCGCGGATGGGCAACCCCGAGGGTGATGACAACTTCTACTCGCTCCCGATCCTCACCCAGACCGTCAACCTGTGGGCCAACTCCGAGATCTTCGATGAGGCGGGCCTGAGTGTGCCGAAGACCTGGGACGAGCTCGTCCAGACCACGAAGGACCTCAGCGGCGGTGACGCCGCCCCGTTCCTGCTGCCGGCCAAGGACTCGTGGCTGCGCAACGTCGTGTTCCTGCAGATCGCCAACAACGTCTCGCCCGGGACCGTCTACGAGGCCGAGGCGGGCACCGTGCCGTGGACCGACCCCGCCATCGTGAAGGCGTTCGACTACTGGAGCAAGCTGTTCTCCGACGGCATCGCCCAGGACGGCGCGATCGGCCTCGACGCGTACCCGTCGGCGGTGAACCAGTTCGAGGCCGGAAACGCCGCCATGATCCCGCTCGGCGCCTGGTGGATCCAGCAGTCCGACCCGACGAAGTCCGACATCCCGCCGCTCTCTGAGGGCATGTCCGGCTACGAGCCGTTCCTGTTCCCGACCATTCCCGGTGGGGCCGCGGAGTCGCAGTTCGTCGGAGGTATCGACGTGAGCCTCGGCATCTCGAAGAACACGGCCAACCCCGAGCTCGCCTGCAAGGTGCTCACCGACTTCATCGCCGGCTCCGCCGCGCAGAAGCTCGTCAACACCATGAACGACGTGCCCGCCGTCACCGGCCTCGCACCGGAGAAGTTCACGAGCGAGAAGCAGGAGCAGATCTGGAACCTGTTCGTCGACGAGTGGCTCCCGCAGGTGAAGTACTCGCGCTACTTCGAGTCGCCCAAGCTCGACCAGGCCGTGGCCGATGCGCTCGCCGCCATCGCGACCGGCGATGCCACTCCGCAGGAAGCGGCGGAGTCCGTACAGGCCGTCCAGGACACGCTGTAACAGCGGAATTCGTGCAGG
Organism: Microbacterium sp. NPDC058269; assembly: GCF_042881445.1. NCBI lineage: Bacteria > Bacillati > Actinomycetota > Actinomycetes > Micrococcales > Microbacteriaceae > Microbacterium > Microbacterium sp. NPDC058269. The sequence continues at coordinate 1,037,971 of NZ_JBHVXT010000001.1, read as the reverse complement.
GCCCGGGACCTCTTCCCCGGGCCCTGCCTGAGAGGAACGCGCATGAAGATCCTGACGAGAGAGCGGCTGGTCGGCCTGGCCTTCCTGGCACCGACACTCATCCTGTTCGCGGTGTTCGTGGTCTACCCGATCGTGTACAACGTCCAGGCGAGCACGCTCGACTGGGACGGTGTCAACGTCGGCACGGCCGTCGGGATCGGCAACTACCTGGAGCTGTTCCAGGACCCGACGTTCCTCATCACCCTGCGCAACTCGGCCTTCTGGATCGTGCTGACGATCGTCCCGCAGGGCGTGATCGGGTTCCTCCTCGCCGTCGCCCTCAATCAGGGGCTCCGCGGCAGCACGATCTACCGGGCAATCTTCTTCATCCCCGCGATCCTCTCGCCGGTCGTGGTCGGCATCGTCTGGCAGCGGATCCTCGACCCGTTCAACGGCGTGCTCACCGCCATCGGCAAGGCCACGGGGCTCACGTTCCTCGGCGGCAACTACCTGGCCGACCCGCAGACGGCCATCTTCGCGGTGATCTTCGTGAACGTGTGGATGTGGACCGGGTTCTCGATGCTGTTCTACCTCGCAGGTCTCCAGCTGATCGATCCCAGCCTCGTGGAGGCGGCGCGCATCGACGGCGCCAGCGGCTTCCAGACCATGGTGCGCATCACGTTCCCGCTGCTGAAGACGACGACCCTGTCGCTCGTGCTCCTGGGCATCATCGGATCGCTCAAGACCTTCGAGCTCGTCTACGTGCTCACGCAGGGCGGCCCCAACCACGCATCCGAGATGCTCCCCACGTTCGCCTTCCTCGAAGCCTTCCAGCTGCAGAACGTCGGATACGCCTCGGCCATCAGCGTCGTCCTGCTCGTGGTCGCCGTCGTGAGCTCGCTCTCGATGGTGCGGGTGTTCGGCGCCGGATTCATCACAGGAGACGAGAAATGACCGCGACGAGCGAGACCCGCACCCTGATCGTCCCGAAGGACACGGCCGGTCGCCATCGCCATGGAGCCCCCGGACGGCGCGTCGGCTGGCTGCACTTCGTGCTCGTGCCGCTCGCCGTGCTCTGGCTCGTGCCCATCATCATGGTCGTCGGGCTCTCGATGATGCCGCCGAACAATCCCAGCACGCAGTTCTTCGGACTGTTCCCCGCAGAGTTCAGCATCAAGAACTACCTCACGATCTGGGACCAGAACCCGATCCTGCTGCACCTGCTCAACAGCCTCCTCATCACGGTGCCGTCGGTGCTGCTCGTCTGCCTGCTCGGATCGATGACCGCCTTCGCCCTCGCCCGACTGCGGGTGCCGCTCAAGGCCCTGATCTTCGGGGTGCTGATCCTCGCGCTCATCCTGCCGATGTCGAGCATCGTGGTCGCGACGTTCCGCATCCTGCAGTCGATGCAGCTGTACAACAACCTCCTCGGGCTCGTGCTCGTGTACAGCGCCCTCGGGCTGCCGTTCGCGGTGATCATCATCCGCACCTCGTACCTGGCGATCCCGCTCGAGACCTATGAAGCGGCGCGACTCGACGGCGCGAACTCCTGGCAGATCTTCTGGCGCATCTACCTGCCGTTGGGAAAGCCCGCTCTCGCCGTGGTCGCGGTGTGGCAGACGATGATGAGCTGGAACGACTTCCTGCTGCCGCTCGTCACGCTCGGCGACAACGAGCTCAAGCCGCTCACGCTCGTCCCTCTCGCCTATCGCGGCATGTACCTGTCGCAGCCGGGTGCGTTGTTCGCGATCCTGGTGCTGATCTCCATCCCGGTCGTGCTGCTGTTCGTCTTCATCCAGAAGTACCTGGTGAACGGCCTGTCGGGGGCGATCAAATGAGCGTCATCGGCCTCGACCTCGGGACCAGCGGTGTGCGGGCGGTCGCCTTCGCCGCGGACGGGCGGATGGTCGGGGGAGCGTCGGCACCCCTCACCCTGCGGCGCGACGGGCGCGGCCGCGTCGAGCTCGATGCCGAGGAGATCATCGCCGCCGCCGAGAAGGTGGTGCGCGCGGCGGCGGCCGACGCCGCACAGCTCGGCGACGCGGTGCAGGCCATCGGCTTCAGCGTGCTCGGCGAGGCCGTCGTTCCCGTCGACGAGTCCGGGCTCCCCCTCGCCCCGGTGGCGGTGAGCATGGACACCCGCGGCATCGAGCCCGCGGTCGCGCTCGGTGCGCGGCTCGGTGACGGCCGCTTCACGGCCGTCACCGGGCAGCCGCTGCACGGCATGTTCTCGATCTTCAAGATCATGGCCGGCGATGAAGTCTGGGCCGAGGCTGCAGGCTACCGCTGCGTCGGAGACCTGGTCGCCGAGCGGTGGAGCGGCGTCGCAGCCATCGATCTCGGTCAGGCCGCACGCACCGGCATCCTCGATGTCGATCGCGGCGAATGGAGCGAAGAGATCCTCGACGCGGCTGGCGTCTCCGCGCCCTGGCTGCGGGCCGAACGTCTCCCCATGCCCGTTCCCTCCGGCTCGGTGATCGGCGGCATCCACGAACGTGCGGCGGCCGTGCTCGGTCTCGCGCCCGGAACACCCCTGGTCGCCGGCACGCATGACCAGGCGGCCGCCTTCCTCGGCGCCGGTGGGGAGGCGGGGGTCCGCTCCGTGATCGCACTCGGCTCGAGCGACTGTCTCACGGTCGCCACCCGCCGGCGCCCGCGAGGTCTCGGCGCGACAGGCTTCGCCAGCTACCGCCTCGACGACGAGACCTGGATCACGCTCGCCGGCACCGCCGCCGGAGGGTGGGCGCTCGAATGGCTGGCCGGGCTCCTGGGCCGCGACGTCGGCGATGTCTTCGGCACACTCGCCGTAGGTCCGCCCGCCCTCATCGTGCTGCCGTACCTCGCCGGCTCCGGCACGCTCGACAACGACCCCTCCGCGCGCGGAACGATCCACGGACTCACCCTCGACACCACGGTGCCGGAACTGGCGCGAGCGGTCGTGGAGGCTGCCGGTTTCGAGTTCCACAAGATCATCACGGCGCTGGATGCCCACGGCGTCCCGGTCGATGACCTGCAGGTCACGGGAGCGGGGTCGGAGAATGCCGCGGCGCTCGCCGCTCGGGCCGCAGCTGCCGGAGTGCGGATGACGCCCGTCGCCCGTGATGCCTCCGCCCGCGGAGCGGCGATGCTCGCACTCGGGGGGATCGGCGGCGATCCGCGCGGTCTCCTCGTCGCCCCCGCTCCTGAGGCGTCGGCCGATCCCGACGCCGCGTCGGCCGAGTGGTACGACGCCCAGCGCGCCGCCTATGTCGCCCTCTACGACGTGACGCGAGGCATCGCCCCGCACCTGAACACACCCCGGAACCAGCCACATCAGAACCAGCCACATCAGAACCAGCCACATCAGAAGGAGAACACGATATGACCGAGACGACGCTCCAGCTCGACTTCGACATCGATGCCGCGCGCCAGGAGATCCTCGACTACTGCCTGCGCTCGATGGAGTACGGCCTCAACTTCAACACGCAGGGCAACATCAGCATCCGCGTGCCCGGCGTCGAGGACCGCTTCCTCATCACGCCGACCGACCTCGAGTACGACAAGATGAGCGCCGACGACATCGTGCTCGTCAACGGCGACAGCGAGGTGATCGACGGACGCCTCGGACCCTCCAGCGAGGTCACCGTGCACATGGCCGTGTACCGGCGTCGCCCCGACGTGAATGCGATCGTGCACTCCGAGCCGGTGTTCTCGAACGTCTGGGGTGTCGTGGGCTCCCCGATCCTGGGAACGCTGGTGAACATGGTGATCTACACCAAGGGCGACGTGCCGATCATGCCGTTCGAGCTCAGCAACAACACCGAGTTCGGCGAGCACATGTGCGATGCGATGGGCGACCTCAACGCGGTCGTGTGGGCGAACCACGGCCTGCTCACGGTCGGACCCAACCTGCGCGACGCGTTCAAGACGAGTGTGGCGGTGGAATCCGCGGCCAAGGTGCAGGCCTACGCGGGCGCGCTCACCGACACCCCGATCGTGCTCGACTACGACACTCTCGGCATCACCGAGTCGCTCTGAGGATCGGGGATGACACTGCAGACGCTGCGCACCGCGCTCGCCGCCGCCGAAGAGGGTGGCTACGCCGTCGGCGCCTTCAACGTGTCGAGCATCGACCAGGCGATCGCGGTGCTCGATGCCGCCGAGGCGGAGCGTTCGCCCGTGATCGTGCAGGCGATAGCCGGGATGTCGGCCTACGACGACGAATCGCGCTGGTGGCACCGTCTGCGCGGCCTGGTCGCCGAGTACGAAGGCGTCCCCGCGGTGCTGCATCTGGATCACGGGCGCACCTATGACGACTGCGTGCGGGCGATCGAGCACGGCTTCACGAGCGTGATGATCGACGCGAGCAGGGCGAGCGGCACAGATGAGCCCGCCTCCTTCGCCGACAACGTGGCTCTCACGCGTCGGGTCGTCGAGGCGGCCGCACCCTCCGGCGTGAGCGTCGAGGGCGAGCTCGGCACCATCGGCGGGGCGGAGGCCGGGATCGCCGGGGTGCTCGAGGAGATCGTGTTCGCCGACCCCGATCAGGCCGTCGAGTTCGTGGAGCAGACCGGAGTGGATGCGCTCGCGGTGGCGGTGGGCACGAGCCACGGTTCTGTGAAGTTCACCGACGAGGCCGGAGGCCAGCGGCTGCGGCTCGGCCTCATCGCGGAGATCAAGGGACGGCTGCCGGAAACGTTCCTCGTGCTGCACGGCTCGTCATCGGTGCCGGCCGAAGCGGTGGCCGCGATCAACGCGCACGGAGGAGAGGTGCGCCCCTCCTACGGGATCTCTCCCGCACAGAAGTCTGAGGGCATCGCCGCCGGCATCCGCAAGATCAATCAGGGGACCGACTCGCATCTCGCGTGGAGCGCGGCGCTACGCACATTCCTGCAAGACAACCCCGCGGTGGTCGAGCCCAGCGAACAGCTGCGGCCCGCGATGGCCGGGTTCCGCGCGATGGTCACGCAGCGCATGCGCGAGTTCGGGTCCTCGGGTCGCGCCTGAGGTTTCCGGCCTCGTAGGTCACGCCCCGCAGGTCACGCCCCGCCGATCCAACGCTGCCGATCCAACGCTGCCGATCCAGCGCTGCCGGTCAGGCGAGCTCGATCGTCAGCCCGGCCTCTCGAAGCGCCTCCAGCTCGGCCGGGGGCGCTTCGATGCCGGTGATCAGCATGTCGACGCGTGCGAGCGGAGCCACCTGGATCACCTGACTCTTGCCGATCTTCGAGCTGTCGGCGACCACGATGGCTCGAGCTGCTGAGTCGAGGTATCGGCGCTTCATGGTCACCTCGGGGAGGCTGGAGTTCGTGAATCCACGCTCGGAGACCCCATTGCAGCCGATGAAGCAGATGTCGCTGTGCACGGAGCCGATGAACATGTCGCCCATCGGGTCGATGAGCGAGCGCTGCTTGTAGTTCACGGTGCCGCCGGTGACGACGACCGTGATGTGGTGCGGCTCCGCGACCCCGAGTTCGAGCGCGATCGTGAGGGAGTTCGTGAACACCACGACGCCGCGCAGATCCTCGCGGGCGCGCAGGGCGCGCGCGATCGCGAGAGTCGTCGTCCCCGCGTCGAGCAGGATCGCCATCTCGCTCTCGACCAGCGCGGCCGCGGCATTCCCGATGCGTCGCTTCTCGGTCACGGCGCGGGTGAGCGCACGCTCGTAGTCGGGGGAGTGGGCGGTGGACTTGATGCCCGAGATCGCCCCGCCGTGCACCCGCTGGATCACGTTCTCCTCGGCGAGGAGGTCGAGATCGCTGCGCACGGTGACCTCGGAGACGCTGAGCGTGCGGCTCAGCTCCTGCACGCGGGCGAAGCCCTGGCGTTCGATGATCGACACGATCTGCTCGCGCCGCACCGTTGCGGGGACCGTCTGCGACCACTCTGGCATCCCCTCAGCGTACTCGGGGCGCCGGAGCGGTCGGCGGTTGCTCCCTCGAGAGCTCTCCACGAAGCTGGCATCGATTTCAGCGAGGCGCGGATCCTTCGTCTCCGCGCGATACTGTTGCACCACCCGGCCGAGGTCGGCGGGGAGCAGGACTGGGTCGGGAGGAGGGGAGGGCATGGCAACGATCTACGACGTCGCCGAGCTCGCGGGGGTCTCGCCCGCGACGGTCTCGCGCGTCTTCAACGGCACGAGTGTGTCGGACGAGAAGGTGGCGGCCGTCCGTGCGGCTGCGGCGACGCTGGACTTCACCCCGAACCGTGCCGCCCGCTCGCTGCGTCGGCAGAGCTCCGAGGTCATCGCCCTCGTGATCCCCGACATCGAGAACCCGTACTTCACCGAGATGGCGCGCGGGGTCGAAGACGTCGCCTCCGAAGCCGGCTACTCCGTCGTGCTCTGCAACTCCGATGCGCAGGTGGAGAAGGAGGCGACGTACCTCCGGATCGCGATCGCCGAGAACATGTCCGGCGTGATCATCGCGACCGCCGACGAGCATTCCGACCTCGACGGCATCCTCGCCACCGGACGCCCCGTGGTGGCCGTCGACCGCAGCACGACCTACGACGTCGACGGTGTCGTGATGGCCAACCGTGCGGCCGGCGACTCGGCGACCCGGAGCCTGATCGGTGCCGGCCACCGTCGCATCGCCTACATCGGCGGCCCCGAGCACATCGACACCGCCGCAGAACGCGCCGCGGGCTGGCGTTCCGCGCTCGCCGCGGCATACCCCGACCTCGCCCTCGACGGGCTCGAGCGCTTCGCGACGTTCCGTGTCGACGGCGGGCGCGCCGCGATGGAGGAACTGCTCGCTCTCCCGGAACCGCCGGATGCGGTGGTGGCCGGCAACAACCTGATCGGGGTCGGAGCCATCCAGGTGCTGACGGAGCACGGCCTCACTCCGCCGGATGTCGGTGTCGCCGTGATCGGCTCGCTGCCGTTCACGACGCTCTCGCCGACCGCCGTGACCGTCGTGCGACTGCCGGCGCGACACATGGGCGTGACCGCGGCGCGGATGCTGCTCGAGCGGATCACGGGCGACACGCAGCCGGCGCGCACGGTGGTGCTGCGCAACGAACTCCAGCCCGCGAGGGCGATGCGGGGCTGATCGGAGGGCTGATCGGGCGGGCGGTTCCCGGCGCCTCTTCGGGCACGGGGCGTCGGGCGCGGGGCGTCGGGCGCGGGTCTCGGGCGGGGGTGTCGGGCGGGGTTACTGTGAGCGCCAGAACCGCGTCGCGAGATTCGCCACCTCTTTGTCGAGGCTGTCGACCTTGTGCTCGAGGGCATCGATCCGGCCGGTGAGCCGGCCCTCGAGACTCTCCAGCCGCCCGCTCAGATCGCCGCGCAGGCCACCGATCTCGCCGCGCAGCTCGCCGCGCAGACCGCCGATCTCGGCGCGGATCACCCGGCTGAACTGCATCGTCATGAGGGTCATTCCGCCGAGCATCATGGTCGTGAAGACGCCGATCAGCGTCCATACCTGCGGGTCGTCCAAGCGCATGCCTCCAGTCTGATTCGGGGTGCCCAGAATGTCACGGTATTCCGGTGCTGTTCGCCCAGGGTGCCGCGCTTCGTGGGCAGATCTTCTCTGGTGAAAGTGGTGCAGGAAGACTCGCGTCTTGCGTCATGAAATCGATTTCGCGTACAGTGGCGATCAAGCCGCGGACTCCGTCGTTCGGGCATGAGGAGGACTCCATGCGCTGCACCCTCGGGGTGGACATCGGCACGTCCAGCAGCAAGGGCGTGCTGGTCGGTGCCGACGGCGGCATCCTGGCATCGGCGACCAGGGCGCACGACGTCGATCGTCCCCACACGGGCTGGGTCGAGATGGACGCCACGATCTGGTGGGACGAGTTCGTGGCGATCGCTTGCGAGGTGCTCGCCGGAGTGCCGGACGCCGAGGTCGTCGGCGTCGGCGTCAGCGGCATGGGCCCCTGCATCCTTCTCGCCGACGAACGCGACGAACCGGTGCGCCCCGCGATCCTGTACGGCGTCGACACCCGCTCGACTGCACAGATCGAGCGCCTCACCCGGGAACTCGGCGTCGACGAGATCACACGCGTCGGCGGATCGACCCTCACCTCGCAGGCTGGCGGGCCGAAGATCGTCTGGATCGCCGACGAGGAGCCCGGGGCGCGAGAGCGGGCACGACGGCTGTACATGCCGGCGTCGTGGCTCGTGCGCCGGCTCACGGGTGCGTACGTTCTCGACCACCAGTCCGCCAGCCAGGTGTCTCCGCTCTACGACATCGACGGCGAGTGCTGGCACGACCCGTGGTGGGCGCGGTATGCGGACGCGATCGATCAGCCCGCGCTCCAGTGGGCGGGCGAGATCGCCGGAGAGGTCACCGTCGAGGCCGCAGCGCTCACCGGCATCCCCGCCGGCACCCCCGTGATCACGGGCACGATCGATGCCTGGACCGAAGCCGTCAGTGTCGGTGCGCACGAGGTCGGCGACCTCATGCTGATGTACGGGACCACGATGTTCATGGTCTTCACCAACGGCTCGGAGACGCTGCGGACGCCGTCGATGTGGACGACGGCCGGTGCCTTCGCGGGCACCCGGAACCTTGCCGGCGGCCTGTCGACCTCGGGAGCGCTGACCGCCTGGCTCAAGGGTCTCACCGGCGCCGACTATCCCGAACTGCTCGCCGATGCCGCGGCCTCGGGTGCCGGAGCCCACGGCCTCCTCGTCCTGCCGTACTTCGCGGGCGAGCGCACGCCGATCCAGGACCCGGACGCTCGAGGAGTCATCGCGGGACTCACCCTCGAGCACACGCGAGGTGACCTCTATCGGGCGGCACTGGAGGCGACCGCGCTCGGTGTGCGGCACAACGTCGAGACCATGCGTGCAGCGGGTGCCGACATCCGCCGCATCGTCGCGGTCGGCGGCGGAACGCAGGGGCGGCTATGGCTGCAGATCGTCTCCGACGTGACCGGCCTCGTGCAGGAGGTGCCCGCCACCACGATCGGCGCAAGTTACGGTGCGGCCTTCCTCGCCGCGACCGCGACCGCCGCCCCCGACGAGGTGCCTGCGATCACCGACTGGAACCCCATCTCGGAGCGCATCAGCCCGGATGAGGGGGTGCGACCGCTCTACGACGCACTCTTCGACCGCTACGTGCGGCTGTACGAGGAGACGAGATCGGTCGTCCACGAACTCGCCGCCGTGCAGCGCGGCGCCACCATGACCACCCCAACCCCGGAGGCATCATGACCACCTACACCCTGCCGACGACGGCATCCCGCCCGGCGACCGCACCGAAGACCGCGTACATCATCACATCGGGTGACCTGCGCGAGTCGGCGAACGTCGCCGGCTGGCCGACGCAGGTCGAGCTGGAGAGCGGTGTCACCGGAGTGCTGAACGCGCTCGGGTGGGAGGTCATCCGTCCCTTCGGCGTGGACCCCGAGACCGGGCACGGCTTCATCTCCAGTCAGCGCATGGGCCTCGAGGTGTTCAAGAGCATCCCCGTCGATGCGCCGCTGGTCGTCGCGATCGCCAACTGGCAGTACTCCCACCACGTGCTCGCCGGCCTCCGTTCGCACGAGGGGCCGATCCTCACCGTCGCGAACTTCGCGGGCGACTGGCCCGGGCTCGTCGGGCTCCTCGGCCTGAACGCGGGGCTCACCAAGATGGACAAGCCCTACGCCACCACCTGGTCGGTCGACTTCACCGACGAGTGGTTCACCGACGGCATCAAGGAGTGGACCGAGACCGGCGCCATCACCCACGACGCCTCGCACGTGCGGGCGCTGCCAGAGCTGCCGGACAGCCCCGAGAAGCAACTGGGCGAGGCGCTCGCCGCAGAGCTGCTCGCCGAGAAAGCCATCATCGGCGTCTTCGACGAGGGCTGCATGGGCATGTACAACGCGATCTTCGACGACGAGCTGCTCAACCAGACGGGCATCTACAAGGAGCGCCTGTCGCAGTCGGCCCTGTACGCCGAGATGCTCGAAGTCACCGACGGCGAAGCGGATGCGGCCTACGACTGGCTGATCGACGCGGGCATGACCTTCCGGTACGGCGAGGATGCCGTCACCGAGCTCACGCGTGAGCAGGTGCAGTGGCAGCTGAAGATGTACATCGCCGCTCTCCGCATCGCCGACGACTTCGGGCTCGACGCCGTCGGAATCCAGTACCAGCAGGGGCTGAAGGACCTGGTGCCGGCATCCGACCTGGCCGAGGGCATCCTGAACTCCACCGAACGCCCGCCGGTCACCTCGCGCGACGGCTCTCGCGTCCTGCACGAGGGCCGGGCCTTCCCGCACTTCAACGAAGCCGACGAGGGCGTCGCGGTCGACGCGCTCGTCACCGACCGGGTGTGGCGCGCGATGGGTCTCGTGCCCGACAACACCCTGCACGACGTGCGCTGGGGCGAGGACTACGAGGGGCGGTTCGTCTGGGTCTATGAGATCTCCGGCTCGGTGCCCGCCTCGCACCTGGGCGGATGGGAGCACGCCGAGGGATGGCGGCAGGGTCACGTGTTCTTCCCCGCGGGTGGCGCGACGATCAACGGCGTCTCGAAACCCGGCGAGATCGTGCTCTCGCGCGTCTTCATCGCCGAGGGCATCCTGCAGGCCGACATCTTCCGTGCCTCGGTGGTCGAGCTGCCCGCCGAGGAGACGCAACGCCGCAAGGACGCCACCAACCCGGAGTGGCCGATCGCCCACGTGGTGCTGCACGGCATCTCGCGCGACCAGTTCATGGCCCGTCACAAGGCCAACCACGCGCAGCTGGTCTACGCCCCGGACGCCGAGACGGCCGACAAGGCCCTGATCGCGAAGGCCGCGATGTTCGCCGGAATGGGCATCACGGTCAACCTGGTGGGAGACGTCACGGTCTGAGCGGAGGCGTTGGGCGTCGGCACCGGGTGACTTCGGCAGGAGCTACTGCGATCGCCAGAAACGCGTCGCGAGATTGGTCAGCTCAGTGTCGAGGTCGTCGACCTTCGATTCGATGCGCCCGAGTCGCCCGTCGATGCCGTCGATGCGAGCCGAGAGGATGCCTTCGACGCGGTCGATGCGAGCGGATAGCGAGCCCTCGACGCGATCGACCTCGACGCGGATGATGCGGCTCAGTTGCGTCGTCATGAGCATCATGCCGCCGAGCATGACGGCGGCGAACACGCCGATCAGCGTCCATACCTGCGGGTCGTTCAATCGCATGCCTCCAGTGTGAGTCGGAGCGGTCAGGTTGTCACGGTATTCCGGTCTCGTTGCGCCGGCGCCCACTCATTCGGGGGCAGGTCGCCAGCCGCGGCCCCGGTGCAGGAGAAGAGAACCATCCGCTTCATCGACTTCTTCACCTGCATCCACTTAAGCGATATAGTCGGCCGCAGGTCGCATCGACGCGGCCGGATCTCGATATCGATGATGAAGGAGACGATCTGCAATGGCTCAGTCACACGTCAGGATTCACCGGTTCCGAAAGGGCCTCGCGGCGCTTGCGGGATTCGCGGTCGCAGCGGTCGGTGCCGCTGCGGCCTCGCCCGCCGTCGCCGAGAGTTCGGCGGTCGACCCACAGGTGGTGGCATACGTCGAGGTGAACTCGAACGATTTAGCGAATGTCGCCGACTACACTCTGGCTGATTCAGGGAAACCGGCCGTCGACCTGGCAATCATCTTCGCCGCCAACATCAACTACGACGGCGAGAAGGCGTACCTGCACTTCAACGATCGCGTCACCGCCACCCTCGACGACGCGGAGAATCAGATCCGTCCCGTGCAGGAACGTGGCACCAAGGTGCTTCTCTCGGTGCTCGGCAACCACCAGGGGGCGGGATTCGCGAACTTCTCCTCCTACGAAGACGCGGATGCCTTCGCCGCACAGCTCGCCGACGCCGTGACGACCTACGGGCTCGACGGCATCGACTTCGATGACGAGTACGTGCAGTACGGCGCCAACGGCACGCCGCAGCCCAACGCGCAGTCGTTCGGATGGCTGGCGACGGCACTCCGCGACCGCCTCGGGCCCGACAAGATCATCAGCCTGTACGCGATCGGCGAGACGTACACCGTGACCGACTTCAGCAAGTTCGACGTCGCCGGTGTGATCGACTACGCCTGGAACCCGTACTACCCGACGTACAACGCACCGACGATTCCGGGCTTCGGCGACAAGAGCCGACTCGGAGCCGCGGCGATCGACCTCGCGAACGTGAGCGCGGCGACGGCTACCGACTTCGCCCAGCGCACAGTGGCTGACGGCTACGGCGTGTACGTGGCGTACAACCTCACCGGCACGGATCAGTCCGACCTGCTCTCCGGCATCACGCAGGAGCTCAAGGGCGAGGCGACGGAGTACCGGCCCGCGCCGTGATCTGGCGAACCACCTGATCAGTCTTCCGGGGCTGATCAGTCCAGATCGAACACCTCGACCTGACGGATCGTGACCTCGACCTCCGCACGCACGCGGATCGCCGGGGTCACGATCCGCGTGGTCAGGGTGAAGGGTGTCGTGCGGTCGGGAAACAGCTCTTCCTGATGCGTCGTCGCCACGGGCACCCAGTTCTCGTCCAGGTGCAGAACCTCCCAGCGCAGGGCCGACGAGGTCGACGCACCTGTCGTGGTCGCGCTCAGGTCGCTGATGCCGCGCGGCTCGGGGAACCGCCACCCCACCCATTCCCCTGGGCGGAGGGCGACGCCGAGGTGGCCCGCCGGCGCGCCGTCGTCGAAGGCCCGCTCGGGGTGCGCGACGCCGACCGCGCAGATCACCTCACCCCCGGTCGAGGTCAGGTCTGCGCGCCAGGGCTCGGTCGCATCGCGCGCTGAGGTGTCGTGGGTCTCGCTCGTGAGGGGCGCACCCGTCTCGAGCGAGGAAGCCGGATCGACACCGAACACCAGCTCGAGCACGGCGTCGCCGGCCAGGGCATCGATCGGCAGGTCAGCCGAGGGTAGGAGCACCCCGTCGAGTCGTGCCTCTTGCAGCACATGAGCCGATGGCACTGTTCGCCGGGAACGGATGCACAGCGTCGAGCCGTCGCCGCGGTCCACGCGGACGTCGTCGAAGAGCGGCGAACCGATCCGCAGTCGTCCCGAGGCGAGTTCCAGCGGGTACAGTCCGAGCGCCGCCCACAGCCACCATGCGCTCATCTCGCCGTTGTCCTCGTCGCCGGGGAATCCCTGGCCGATGTGGGCTCCGACGAACAGCCGTCCGGCGAGGTCGTGCACGATCCCCGCCGTCTGCCACGGGTGATCGCTGAATGCGTACATGAAGGGGATGTGGTGCGCGGGCTGGTTCGAGATCGCGCACATCCCGGAACGGAGCGCCCTCGCCTCGCGCTGTTCATGGATGACGGTGCCGTACGCGCCGCCGAACCGCTCGTCGGCGGTCTCCGGTTCCGCGAACAGGGCGTCGAGGTGTCGTCCGAGGCCGACGGGGCCCCCGAAGAGGTCGGCGAGCCCCGCACCGTCGTGTACCGCGCCGACCGACATGCCCCAGGCGTTCGTCTCGACGTTGTCTCCGCCCCAGGACCGCGGGTCGAATCCGGGAGCGAGCGACCCGCTGTCGTCTCTTCCTCGGAAGAACCCCGTGCCGTCGTCGAACAGCATGCGATACGACCGCGCGCGATTCGCGAAGTACCGGGCGAAGGCTCGATAGCGCGCGGATTCTGATTCCGAATCGGCGGCCAGCTGCGCGGCGAAGCGAGCGAGGGCGGCATCGCTCACCGCGTTCTCGATGCTCCAGCTCATGCCCTCCGGCACGTCCGAGGAGATGTACCCGGTGAACCGGCCGCGCACGATGCCCTTGCGACCGCGGCGTGCATCCGGCCCCGGCTCGCAGGCGTTGCGCCATCCGCTCTCGAATGCGGCGACGCGGTCGAACTCCACGCCCCACCGCGCGGCATCGGCGAAGATCTGGTCGCTCGAGGTGCCGACCATGCTGTCGACGTAGCCCGGGGCGCTCCATCTCGCCATCCAGCCTCCGCGCCGATACTGCTCGAGCTGGCCGTCGAGCAGTCTTCCGGTGAGTGCGGGGTCGAGCAGTGCAAGGGCCGGCCACTCGGTGCGATACGTGTCCCAGTAGCCGTTGTTCACCACGAGCTCCCCGTCGACGACCGGCGCCGCCCCGCTCTCGTCGTACGACTTCCGCGCGGCGAACACGTCCGCGAATCGCCAGGTGGGCGCGTCCGCCGTCCCGATGTTCTCGGCGGCGGTGTTGGGGTACAGGTGCATGCGGTGCAGTGCGGCCGCGATCCGGGATCGATGCTCCTCGTCGGCGAGCGCGCGATAGGGGAGGTCCAGGTCGGGAAGCGGAGGGATCGTCACCCGTGACAGCAGTCGGTTCCAGGCGGCGGCGGCGCCGTCGCGCAGCTCCTCGTAGGCGATCGACGGGGGTGCTTCTGTCTGCAGTGCGTGTCGGGCCTGCTCCACCGACAGGAAGGAGATGCCGACCCGCACCTCGAGCGATCCGCGTCCGGCGACGTAGCCGGCGACGTCGCCGCGTCCGTCGTCATCGAGCGGTCCCTGCTCGAGCCCCCGGTCGGTGGGGTGCTGCGCGGTGCCGGTGGGGTGCTGCGTGGTGCCGGAGGGGTGCTGCGCGGTGCCGGAGGGGTGCTGCGCGGTGCCGGCGAAGAAGCAGCGCGGCGCATTGCCCCACTCCTCGGGCCCTTCCGGAATCCATCCCTCGAATGCCCCGGCGTCGGTCCAGACGAGACTCCCCTCGTCGGTGAGCTGGTCGATGACGAAGCCGACCACGGCGTCGGGGTCGCGGCTGTGCACACGGAACACCGCAGCGTGCGACGTCGCGGTCATCTCGACCTGCAGGCCGTCGCCGAGCGCGGCCGCGTACTCGTGCGGACGTGCCCGTTCGGAGCCGGGCGTGATCCAGCGTCGCCGTCCTGCGCGGCGTGAGGTGGGCGTGCCCGCGAACGGAATCAGCTGCAACACGGAGCGATCGCCGATCCACGGGCTCGGCTGGTGGGAGAACTGCAGCGCTTCGAGCCGTCGCCCCTGGGGGTCGTCGTGCACGAACGGTCGGTACGGCCAGCGGGCGTCCTCCGCATCGGTCGCCGGCGTGACGAAGGTGAATCCGTGCGGCACGGCCACCGCGGGGATGGTGTTTCCGCGAGAGAACCGCGGCCCCGAATGCGAGCCGCGTCGGGTGTCGACCCGTTCGACGGGAGGGAGACCGCGGGCGGGGGTGTGCTCTTCGACCACGACCTGCACGAATCCGGTGCACCGCTCGGGAAGGGATACGGCGTCGGGAAGGGGCGCGGAGCCGAGCACGAGCTCCACCACCCCGCTGCGGTGCGCGACGGGGGCGAGGGAGACGGTGTCGGCGTTCCATTGCTCGGGCATGCTCCAGCGGGCCTCGAACTGCTCCTGCGCGGTGAGCGGGAAGTCGTAGCGGTCGCGCACGGCCGACGTCTCGCTCAGTCGCGTACCGTCGGCGAAGCGCACATCGACCGCCACGGCGAGGGCCGCATGCGGAGGAAGGGTCGCGCCGGGACCGTCGGCATAGAACGCCCAGTGCAGCACGGTGTCAGGGGAGATCTCGAGGTCGGAGAGCCCCGGCACGTCCACCCGCTGCTCGCCGACGGAGGGATCGAACGCGAAGGCGTACACCGGGCCGGGCAGCACGCCCGATCGCGGACGGGACGACGGAGGATCTGCCGGTCCGTCCGCCGGCGTGAGATGCACGGCGCTCACCCCTTGATCGCGCCCTCCTGCACGCCCTTGAAGAAGAAACGCTGCGTGAACGAGAACATGATGACGATCGGCACGAGAGCGATCATGGTGCCGGCCGCGATCAGGCGCGGGTCGACCGAGAAGCTGCTGTTCAGGTACGCCATTCCGACCGTCAGGGTGTACTTCGACGGGTCGGACAGCACGATCAGCGGCCACAGGTAGTCGTCCCAGGCGCCGATGAACGCGAAGATCGCGACCACCGAGACCATGCCGCGGATGTTCGGCCACACGATGTGGCGGATGCGCTGCCAGGTCGTCGCGCCGTCGACGGTCGCGGCATCCAGCACGTCCTTCGGGATCATGCGGCACGCGGTGGCGATCAGGAGTACGTTCATGGCGCTGATCGCGCCGGGGAGGAAGACGCCCCAGAGGGTATCGGCCAGCCCCAGGGCGCGGATCGTCAGGAAGTTGCTCGTCACCGTCACCTCGCCGGGGAAGAGAAGCGTGGAGAGCAGGATCGCCATCACGATCCACTTGCCGCGGAACCTCATGCACCCCAGGGCGTAGCCCGCGAACGTGGCCAGGACCACGTTGCTGACGACCGTGCCGACCGAGACGAGCAGGGAGTGCCACGCGTAGAGGTACACCGGGACGATGTCGGCGACCCTGCTGTAGTTCTGCAGCGTCGGCTCGCGCGGGATGAGCTCGGGCGGGAAGGAGTAGATGTTCTCCTGAGCTCCCTTGAACGACGTCGACAGCTGCCAGATGAAGGGGCCGATGACGATCACGAGGACGAAGAGGAGGAGGGCGTATCGGCCGATCAGCCCGCCGAGGGTCGGCTTGCTGAAGTCGCCGGAACCGCGGCGCCGGAACATGCGCTCCCGGGGCGGAGAGGAAAGCTCCTCGGAGGGGCGGACGTCTTCCGTCGCGCGGGGCGGCGTGAGCGTGCTCATGCGGAGACCTTCGCCTTCTTCTCGCGATTCATGACGGCGATCGCGACGAGCGGGATGAGGGTGAGCAGGAACAGCGCCACGCTGATGGCGGAGGCGTATCCGATGTTCCCGTTGAGGCCCGACCCCACCTGGCGGATGAGCATCACGAGCGACATGTCGTACCCGCCGGGGCCACCCGTGCTCTTGGAGAGCACGTCGAGCTCGGCGAACACCCTCATGGCGGATACGGCGATGAGCACCGAGATGAGGAGCATCGCACCGCGCACCGAGGGGATCGTCACGGACAGGAAGCGGCGGAAGGAGCCGGCGCCGTCGAGCATCGCGGCCTCGTGCAGCTCCTTGCCGACGTTCCCGAGCGCCGCGAGATACACGACCATGTAGTAGCCCAGGCCCTTCCAGACCGTGAGCAGGATGGCACAGCCGAGCAGCAGCCAGCGGTCGACGAGGAACGCCATCGGCTTGTCGATCAGCCCCAGGAACTCGAGCGTCTGGTTGATGATGCCGCGGCTGTCGAACAGCCAGGTCCAGATGAGGGCGACCACGACGACTGAGGCGATCACGGGGAAGTAGAACGTGGTGCGGAAGAACGAGATGCCCGGGAGCTTCTTCTGCACGAGCAGCGCCAGCAGGAGCGGGAGGATCGTGAGCAGCGGCACGCACACGACGACGTAGATGAGGCACGTCGTCAGGGCGTTCCAGAACATCTCGTCGCCGAACATCCGCTCGTAGTTCGCGCCGCCCACGAACTCGGGCGTCCGCAGCGGCTTGGCGTCGGTGAAGCTGAGGAAGACCGTGTTCAGGAACGGCCAGAGCGCGAACACCAGCACCCAGGCGACGGCGGGCCCGAGGAGCAGCCAGGGCGTGAACCACCTGTGGGATCTCATCGTCTTCCTGCCGGCCGTGATGCCGGTGTTCGCGCGCATGGCTTACTGGTCCACGCGGTTGGCGTTGGCGTACTCGACGATCTTGTCGAGCTGGGCCTTCGCATCCGCCTCGCCGTTGACCGCGAGGGCGATCTGCTGGGTCATGTAGGTCGCCATGTCGGAGGTCCACTGGAAGGGCAGCGCCTTGGCGTCCTTCATCGCTCCGAAGACCGTATCGATCGCCGACAGCTGCTTCTCGTCGGTGACCGTGGAGGCGATGTTGTCGACGACCTCGTCGCCGCCCTCGGCTGTGCCCGGCGCGGTGCCGACGGCGAGGGACGAGAAGGCCACCTGGTTCTCCTGGTTCGTCGCGAACTCCGCGAACGCGAGCGCGGCCTCCTTGTTGTCGGAGTCGGCCGAGACGTTGAGGCCCTGCACATACAGCGGCGCGATACCGAGGCGCGACGTCGCCACCGTGTTCTCGAGCAGTGCGGGTGCGTCCTTCTGCAGGTCGGTCGTGAAACCGGTGCCGCCGGTGGTGAAGGCGACCTTCTCCTGGATGTACGCCTCCGCGTTCCCGCCGTAGTCGCCGGTCAGGGCTTCTGCGGGCATCGCACCTGCGGCGTACGCGTCGGCGTACTTCTCGATGATCGCGGCGGCCTCGTCGGTGTTGAAGTCGAACTCGCCCTTGTCGTTGATGACCTCCATGCCGGCAGCCGTGAACGTGTCGAGGGCCGGGATGGAGGAGAGGAGCTGCACCTTGCCGCCGGACTCCGTCGCCACGTCCTTCGCGAGCGTCAGAAGCTCATCGACCGTGGTCGGGAGGTTCTCCTGGGTGACGCCGAAGGGCGCGAGCTGGGCGAGGTTCCACCAGGACGCGTCGCTGGAGAGGTACCAGGGCAGGCCGTAGGTGCCTTCCATGCCCGGGTACTGGCTGTACGCCTCCCAGGCGCCCGTGTTGTAGGCGGACTTCAGGTCGGGGTCGGCGGTCTCCAGGTCGACCAGCTTGCCCGCGGCGACCAGCGGGTACGCGATGTCGGGCGGCAGGTTCAGCACGTCGGGGAGGGTGTCGGCGTTCGCCTGGCTCAGGATCTTCTCCTGGTAGCCGTCTCCCGGCTGGTCGAGCCACTCGACCGTGACGTCGGGGTGCTCCTTCTCGAACGCGTCGATGAGGTCTTCGAAGTACGGGGTGAACTTCTCGTTCTTGAGGGACCACGTCTGGAACTGGATCGTGCCGCTCAGCTCGCCCGAGGTGTCGATGGGGCCCGAGGCTCCGGAGGATCCGCCGCCTCCCGTGCAACTCGTCAGCGCCAGAACGCCGATGGTGAATGCTGCCAGAGCGACAATGCGTGTGGGAACTTTCATCGTGCTTCTTCCTCGAGGCGGGCGAATCCGCGCGGTGTCCGGATCAGAGGACTACAACGCTTTAGCAGATGAAACCATCCGATTCCCTCCCTGTCAAGGTGCCCGAGCACGGAAGCACTGCGCGAAAGCACAGACGGGTGCATCGTCTGTTGCTCAAGCGTTATAGTGGTGCGAAATCCGCCCTCGTCGGAGGGCACGTCCGAAAGGTCTGACACATGACGCAGCGCGGCGCCCTCGATGCTCCTCTGAGGTTCGGGGCGAACTACACGCCGTCGAAGAACTGGATGCATTCCTGGCTCGACTTCACCCCCGACGACGTGCGCCGAGACTTCGCGGCTCTCGCGGAGCTCGGACTCGATCACGTCAGGGTCTTCCCGCTGTGGACCGTGCTGCAGCCGAACCGCACGCTCATCCGCGAGAAGGCGATCGACGATGTCCGCGCCGTCGTCGACATCGCCGGTGAGTTCGGCATGGACGCGGGCATCGACGTGGTCCAGGGCCACCTCTCGAGCTTCGACTTCGTGCCCTCGTGGCTGTACACCTGGCACGACAAGAACATGTTCACCGACCCCCGGGCTCTCGCGGGTCAGGTCGCACTCGTCGACCGGCTCGGTCGGGCGTTGAGCGAGGCGCCGAACTTCCTCGGCCTGACGCTCGGCAACGAGACGAACCAGTTCTCCGCGCACACGCATCCCTCGCCGTGGCCCGTCACGCAGGACGAGGCCGGTGGATGGATCTCGACGCTGCTGGCTGCGGCGGAGGCGGCGGCCCCTGGGCTCCCGCACGTCCACAGCGAGTACGACGCGGTCTGGTACATGGACGGGCACGGCTTCACGCCGGCCCATGCCTCGAGGCTGGGGGCCATGACCACGATCCACTCCTGGATCTTCAACGGCACCGCGCAGCGCTACGGGGGACGCTCCGTCGCCTCCGACCGTCATGCCGAGTACCTGATCGAGCTCTCCCGCGCCTTCGCCACAGACCCCGACCGGGTGGTGTGGCTGCAGGAGGTGGGCGCACCCTCGAACTGCCTCACCGCGGAGGAGATGCCCGGTTTCCTGGAGGCGACCGTGCGATCCGTCGCGCGTACCGAGAACCTCTGGGGCATCACCTGGTGGTGCTCGCACGACGTGAGCCGCGACCTCGGCGACTTTCCCGAGCTGGAGTACACCCTCGGCCTGATCGGTCAGGACGGTGCGGCCAAGCCCATCGGACGGCGTCTCGCCGAGCTCATCCCGGAGCTTCGGCAGCGGGTCGCGCCGCCGGCGAGGGACACCGCCATCGTGGTGGACGTCGACGAACGAGAGGTTCCCGTGAGCCGTGCGGCACTGAGCCCGGGCGGTGCGGTGTTCCAGGCGTGGGTGGACGCGTGTGCCGCCGGACTCGACCCCACCCTCCTCACGTCGCGCGACGCGCTCGACCCTGTCGCGCTCGACGCGCGAGGCATCCGTCGTCTCATCCGTCCTGACGTGTCGGCCGATGTGGTCGACCCCTACGGATCGGTCAACACCGTCGTCTCGAGCTGACCGACGGCGCGGCGGCGACGGCACGCCTGTTCAGGCCGTGCGCGCCGGCGGAGCCGTGCTCTCGCGTGCGGTGAGCACGGGCGTCGGGCCCTCGACGCTCGGCAGGTTCGCCCCGGCCTCGATCTGCTGCAGGAGGAGAGTGGCGGCACGTTCCCCGAGCTCGAACGTGTCGCGCGTCATCGCCGTGATCGACGGATTGATGAGACCGGCGATGACCGAGTCGTCGAAGGAGGCGAGGGAGACGTCGCGGGGGACGCCGCGGCCCATCTCCTGGGCGACGCGGAGACCCGCGACGGCCATCACGTCGTTGTCGTAGACGATCGCCGTCGGATGCTGTCGGCCCGAGAGCAGAGCCCGTGTGACGGCGGAGGCGCGCGCGGGCGAGAAGTCCGTCGTGATGACCTCGCCCTCGAGGCCGTCGGCGGTCATGCGCTCGAGCACCTCGGCGCGCAGCCGGGTGTGCTCGAGCTCGGCGGGGCCGGCGACATAGGCGATGCGGGCGTGGCCGAGCGCTGCGAGGTAGGAGAAGAGAGTGTCCGCGACCGTGTCGTCGCCGATCCAGACGCTCGGCACCGAGCCTTCGGGGGAGGGCTCCGACCCGATCATCACGGCCCGCGCATCGAGGGCTTCGATGCGCGCGACGCGGGGATCGTCGTCGCGGGGGTCGATGAAGATGAAGCCGTCGACCTGGTTGGAGGAGCGCCACTGCCGGTGCACCTCCATCTCCTCCGCCACATCGGCGACCAGCCGCAGCTGCAGGCTCACCTTGCTCTCCGACAGCCGGGACTCGATGCCCGCGATGAGATCGGTGAAGAAGGCCTCGGCGCCGAGGGAACGGGCGGGGCGGGCGAGCGCGAAGCCGACCGTGTTGGCGCGGGCGCCGACCAGCGCGCGCGCCGCAGAGCTCGGCTGCCAGCCGTTCTCCTCGACGATCGAGAGGATGCGCTGTCTGGTCTCGTCGCTCACCCCGGGGCGGCCGTTCAGCGCGAACGACACAGCACCGGGGGAGACCCCTGCCATGCGTGCGATATCGGCGATCGTCACGCGTTTCGCCGGGCTCATAGTCCCTCACCCTACTTGATCGGTTTAGCCTCGGGAAAGACATGACGACGTGCCCTAGACTCTTCCACTAGATCGCTTTAGTACAACAGATAGCATCAGTCACAGCGCATCACCTGCAGACCCGAATCAGCCCTCACCGTCGAGCCCGGAGACCCACTCATGCATGACGACACCTCGCTCACCGTCGGCCGCGTCAAGCGCGTGCTCGAAGAGCGCATCCGCCCGGCCGTCCACTCGGCCTCCGTGCCCCTGGCCGTCGAGATCCACGAGCTTCCCGGCGAGCCGATCGCTCCGGCCCAGGGGCTCGCCCTCGACTACGAACCGGGCGTCGTCGGCGCCCCCTGGGGGCCCGCCTGGGGCACCACCTGGTTCAAGCTCACCGGACGCGTGCCGGCCGAGTGGGCGGGGCGCCGGGTCGAGGCGCTCATCGACCTCGGCTTCGACGTGAACATGACCGGCTTCCAGTGCGAGGCCCTGGCCTATCGCCCGGGCGCTGCGGATGCCGACCCGATCCCGGTGAAGAGCATCAACCCGCGCAACCAGTGGGTGCCGATCGCCGATACGGCCGCGGGTGACGAGCCGGTCGAGCTGTACCTCGAGGCCGCGTCGAACCCGGTGCTGCTCGACTACCACCCCTTCCTGCCGACGCAGGAGGGCGACATCCTCACCTCCTCGAAGGAGCCGCTCTACCGCGCGCGCCGGATGGACCTGGCCGTGTTCGAGCAGGAGGTCTTCGACCTGTCGCTCGACCTCGAGGTGCTGTTCGAGCTGCAGGCGGAGCTGCCGGCCACCTCGCCGCGGCGCATGCGCATCCTGCAGGCGATGGACGACGCCCTCGACGTGCTCGATCTGCAGCACATCGTGGCGACGGCTCCGGACGCCCGTGCTCGCCTCGCAGACGTGCTGGCCGCTCCCGCCGAGGCCAGCGCGCACCGCATCTCGGCCGTCGGACACGCGCACATCGACTCGGCCTGGCTGTGGCCCGTTCGCGAGACGATCCGCAAGGTCGCGCGCACCACCTCGTCGATGACGACGCTCATCGAGGAGCAGCCCGAGTTCCAATACGGCATGTCCAGCGCGCAGCAGTACGCCTGGATCAAGGAGCACCGCCCCGAGGTGTGGGAGCGGGTCAAGGCCGCGGTCGCCGCCGGTCGCTTCCTGCCGCTGGGCGGCATGTGGGTCGAGTCCGACACCGTGATGCCGACGGGTGAGTCGCTCGTGCGGCAGTTCTCCCACGGGCAGCGGTTCTTCGAGCGCGAGTTCGGCATCCGGTCGAAGGGCGTATGGCTGCCGGACAGCTTCGGGTACTCGCCCGCCTTGCCGCAGCTGATGCGCCGTGCCGGGTTCGAGTGGTTCTTCACGCAGAAGATCTCGTGGAACCAGCAGAACGTCTTCCCCCACCACTCGTTCCTCTGGGAGGGCATCGACGGCTCGCAGGTGTTCACGCACTTCCCGTCGATGGACACCTACAACTCGCAGCTGAGCGGCATGGAGGTCGCGAAGGCCTCCCGCCAGTTCAAGGAGAACCGCCTCAGCTCGCGGTCGATCGCCCCGGTCGGCTGGGGCGACGGCGGCGGTGGTACGACCCGCGAGATGACGGGCAAGGCCGAGCGTCTGCGCGACCTCGAGGGCAGCGCGCAGGTGGTGTGGGAGCATCCGGACGTCTTCTTCGACGCCGCCAAGGCCGAGCTGCCGCATCCAGCGGTCTGGGTCGGCGAGCTGTACCTCGAGCTGCACCGCGGAACGCTCACCAGTCAGCACGCCACCAAGGCGCTGCACCGGTGGGCCGAGCATGCCCTCATCGAGGCCGAGCTGTGGGCGGCAACCGATGCCGTGCGCACCGGCGCCGCGTACCCGCAGGCCGAGTTCGACCGGCTGTGGCAGGCCGTACTGCTGCACGAGTTCCACGACATCCTTCCCGGCACCTCGATCGCGTGGGTGCACCGCGAGGCCGTCGCCGTGCTGAGCGACGTGCTGTCGGATGCCGAGGACATCTCCCTCGCCGCTCGCCGTTCGCTCGCCGGCGAAGGCGACCGCGAGCTGCGGTTCGAGCCGACATCGGTCGGGCGCGGACGTGCGCTCGGGGCGGCGTTCGTCGCCGAGCCCACAGCGGCGCCGGTCTCGCTCACCGAGGAGAACGGCGGGTGGCGGCTCGAGAACGAGCTCGTCTCCGTGCTGGTGTCGGCCGAGGGCCTGATCGTGTCCGCCATCGACAAGGCCAGCGGTCGCGAGGCGGTGGCCGAGGGCAAGGCCGCGAACCTGTTCCAGCTGCACCAGGACTTCCCGAACATGTGGGACGCGTGGGACATCGACCGGTACTACCGCAACAGCGTCGACGACCTCACCGCCGTCTCGTCGATCGAGGCGACGGTCGTGAACGGCGTCGCGCAGATCGTGGTGGTGCGTCCGTTCGCGGAGTCGACCATCACGCAGACGATGCTCCTCGCGCCGGATTCACGGACCGTGCTGCTGCGCAACGAGATCGACTGGCACGAGACCGAGAAGCTGCTCAAGCTCGCCTTCCCGCTCGACATCCAGGCCGCGCACACCGAGGCCGAGACCCAGTTCGGCTACCAGTCACGCGTCACGCACACGAACACCAGCTGGGAGGCGGCGAAGTTCGAGACCTCGATGCACCGGTTCGTGCTGGTGCGGGAGCAGGACTTCGGCGTCGCGCTCGTGAACGACTCGATCTACGGCTACGACACCTCGCGCGAGGTGTCGGACGACGCGGTGACGACGACCGTGCGCCTCTCGCTGCTGCGGGCGCCGCGCTTCCCTGACCCCGACACCGACCACGGCCACCACGAGATCGAGGTGGGTTTCGTGATCGGAGCGGATGCCGCGATCGCCACGGCCGAGGGCATCCGGATCAACACCCTCCCGTCGATCGTGCGCGGTGCGCGCGAGGTCGAGCCGCTGGTGTCGGTGCAGGGTGAGGGGATCGTCGTGTCGGCGGTGAAGCTCGCCGACGACGGCTCCGGCGACGTGATCGTGCGCGTGTACGAGGCGCTCGGTCGGCGTGCGGCCGGCGAGCTGTCGGTCGGGTTCGCACACCGCGAGGTGCGTGAGGTGAGCCTGATCGAAGATGACATCGACGACGCGCGGATCGGTGGTGAGCTGCGACTGCGGCCGTTCGAGGTGCGGACCCTGCGCATCACGCGCTGAGGATCACGCGGATCTGTTGTGGCGACCGGGTGACCGGGAGGACGATGGCGAGATGGTGAGCATCGAGGATGTGCGCGCGATCGCCCTCGCCCTTCCCGGCGCCGAGGAGTCGGTGAGCGGTCACACGGGTGAGGCTGCGTGGCGGGTCAAGAGCGGGCAGTTCGCCTGGCTGCGCGGACCGAGCGCGACTGATCTGCGGCAGCTTTCGGAGCTCGGTCGGGAGTGGCCGTCGGGTGCGGTGCTCGCGGTGCGCGTCACCGACCTCGAGGAGAAGGAGGCGCTGCTCGCCGCCGAGCCCGACGTCGTGTTCACGATCCCGCACTTCGAGGGCTACCCCGGGCTGCTCGTGCGTCTCGACATCGTCGACCGCGGCCGGCTGGCCGAGATCATCACGGACGCCTGGCTGGTGAGGGCGCCCGCCCGGGTGGCGAAGGAATGGCTGGGGGAGCGCGGGCTCGAGTGATGCGCTAGAGCGGGAACATGACTTCAGACGTGACGGGCATCGGCGGCCTCTTCTTCCGCAGCAGGGATCCGGAGGCGAGGGCCGCCTGGTACCAGGAGCATCTCGGGATCAGCGCCGGGCACGCCGGCATCTGGCAGCAGGAGGCGGGCATGACCGTGTTCGCACCGTTCCCGGCCGACAGCGACTACTTCGCCGCCGACCAGCAGTTCATGCTGAACCTGCGCGTCTCCGACATCGAGCAGCTCGCCGCGCGGTTGGAATCCGAAGGCATCACGGTGGAGCGTCGCGACGAGTGGAACACCGACGAGTACGGCACATTCGCCCGCATCCACGACCCAGAGGGCCTCGCAATCGAGCTGTGGCAGCCGCCGGCGGGATCTGCGTGAGGGGACGACTCGCGTGAAGGTCGGCGCACTCAGCTCCGCAACGCGCCCTCGACCGTGCGCATCGCGTCGGTGCCGTTAGCCAGCATGTGCCGCTGCTCGGGACGATCGCGGAAGAAGGAGACGACGGCAGCCACCGCGGCCGGGTCGGAGCCCAGGTGATGTGCATCGACGATCACGGGTACTCGGCCGGCGACCGAGACCGCCAGCTTCGGGCCGTGCGGACCGACCGGGGTGACAGCGCCGATCTCGTTCCAGGACGCCTCAAGCGGCGCGGCTCGGCGCACTCCATGCAGGCCGCGCTCGTCGACCACGAGACCGAGCGTCCGGCGAAACGCCAGGATCTCCCTGCCGAGGCCGAAGAGCGAGACGATCGCGAGAATGCACGGACCCCATTCGAGCAGGCGACCGCCCAGCGTCGGGAGGCCCAGGGTCTGGACGAGGAAGGTCACCGCTGCCGGGAGCAGGCCCGTCACGGGGACGAGCCACGGGGAGAGGCGCACACCCCCGGGCGGCGTGAACCGCAGCGGGCCGGTTGCCGCGATACGGATGAGGCGTTCGCGCAGCGACCGGACCCAGAACCAGAGCGCGACCGCGAGCATCGCGGCGTACACGGTGAGCGAGATCATGACGAGCCGGAACCCTGGGCGTGCGTCCACGACGGCCAGCAGCAGGGGCAGCAGAGGAAGGATGCCGACGAGCACAAGCGCCGCGGACGGGAAGCGGCCGGTTGGATGGACCGATCGTGAGCCGTCGATGATGCGGGGCGATCGAGCGACTGTGTTCATCTGCTCAGGCGGGATCGAGCCGCAGCACGTCGGGAGACTCGCCGCCGGAGAGGTCGTCCGCGATGCGAAGGCTGCGCGCCAGGTCGTCGAGCGCGCCGACCAGCGTGCCGAACCGTTCCTTGTCGCTGCACACGGCGGTGAGCGTCACCAGGTGCGTCCCCGTGTCCCACGTGTATGTCGCGAACGGGGGCGACGCCGGCGCGGGTGGCATCGGGACGAGCAGCTTCTCGCCCACGCCGAGACGGGTGGGGAAAGACTCGGTGTCGTCGTAGTCCATCGGCATCGAGGCCCGGGCGATGCGCACATCCGGCGTCAGCACCTGCGCGGTCGCCATCGCCACGACCAGCTCGGGCTCGGCTTTCCAGGTCCAGACGAGCACGCGTCCGTCCGCCCGCTTCATGAGCATCGGCGCCGCCTGGCTCATCGCCCACGCGCCGAACTTAGAGCCGGGTCGCTCTGTCGCGCCCACGGCCGCGTTGACCTGGCCGAGCAGCATCCGGATGGCCGCCTTGCGGTGCCGACGGCCCTTCCAGCCGAGCGAGTCCGTCACGGGAATCCACAGCTGGGGATCGGCGTCGGCAGTCAGTCGCATGGCTCCACGGTATCGGCTGCGCCTGGGGGATGCCCGGTACGCCTCGGCCGCGTGACCAGGGCCCTCGGGTAGAGTGGCCAGCGCCCGACCAGGGCTCTTCCTTGGCCGCCACATCGTAAGGCAGCATGTCTGTGACCTCCTCCGACGATCCGATCGATCCGTCGAGCGGCCCCGCCGCCGAATCCGCGCTCCGACCGTTGAAGATCGTGATCGGCTGCGACACGTTCGCGCCCGACATCAACGGCGCCGCCCGCTTCGCCGAGCGCCTCGCCGCCGGCCTCGTGCAGCGGGGCCACGACGTGCACGTCGTAGCCCCCAACCAGGCCTACCGTCGCGCGCAACCGCACACCGAGGTGATCGAGGGCGAGCCGATGACCCTGCACCGGCTGCCGTCGGTGCGCTGGGCGCCGCACGACTGGCTGCGGTTCGTGTGGCCGTGGCGCGCGAAGCACTACGCCCGCAAGGTCATCGACCAGGTGCAGCCGGATGTCGTGCACATCCAGTCGCACATCGTGATCGGCCGCGGACTCGCCTACGTCGCGCACGAGCGCGGAATCCCCGTCATCGCGACCAACCATGTCATGGCCGAGAACATCCTCGACCACACGACCATGCCGAAGTTCATCGACGACCTGGTGCTCAAGTTCGCCTGGGCCGACGCGAAGCGCACCTTCGACCTGACGCGCGCGATCACCACGCCCACCCGCCGCGCCGCCGACTTCCTCGAGAAGACCGTCGAGGTGCGGGGTGTCATCCCGGTCAGCTGTGGCATCGACCGCACCCAGTACACGCCGGTGATCGCCCCGCGCGAGAAGAACCGGATCATCTTCGTCGGCCGGCTCACCGCCGAGAAGCAGGTCGAGGTCATCCTCAAAGCGATGACGAAGCTCGACCCCGCACTCGACACGACGTTCGACATCGTCGGCGGCGGCGACCAGCGCAAGCAGCTGGAGCACCTCGCCGCGCAGCTCGGACTCGCCGATCGCGTGACCTTCCACGGCCGTACGAGCGATGAGGAGCTGCGTGCACTGCTCTCACGAGCGAGCCTGTTCGTGATCGCCTCGATCGCCGAGCTGCAGTCCATCGCGACCATGGAGGCGATGGCCTCGGCTCTGCCGATCGTCGCCGCGGATGCCGTCGCCCTCCCGCACCTCGTGCACGACGGCGAGAACGGCTACCTGTTCGAGCCGGGGAACGTCGATGAGCTCGCGGCGCGCCTGACCGATGTGCTCACCGCGGAACCTGCGGAGTACGAGCGGATGCAGCGGGCCTCGCTCGACGGCGTCGCGATCCACGACATCAACCGCACCCTCGACACCTTCGAGGCGCTGTACCGCGACGAGCCGCTGCCGGAGTAGCCCGCCATGCACGGTATCCCCATCGGATCACAGCGCCGCGACGCGTCAGCGGCGGAGTAGCCCGACATGCACATCGTCTTCTTCGGCGATCAGCACCTCGACTCCCTCGGTGGAGCGCAGGTGTCGATGCGGCTTCAGCGTGAGTTCCTCGAGCGTGCCGGTCACACCGTCACGGTCGTGGCTCCGAAGATGCACGGGTCGCGCACCGCGTCCGGCTCTCACGGCGGGGCGTACGTCGACCTGCCGTCGATGCCGATCACGACCGACCGCGAGTACTCGATGAGCTGGCCCGGGCGCGCGACCGACCGCGCCCTCGACCGGGCCATGACCCGCAGGCCGTCCGTGGACCTGGTGCACGTGCAGGCCGACTTCTGGGGCGCGTTCATCGGCCACCGCTACGCGCAGCGCCACGGCATCCCGGTCGTGCATACGATGCACAACCGGGTCGATGTCGGGATCGCGGCCGTCACTCCGCTGCATCGTCCGGTGCTGGCAGCGCTGAACGCATGGCGCGGCATAGCCATGCGCGGTGTCGATGTGCGCGGTGCCGATGTGCGCGGTGCCGAAGTGCGCGGTGCCGGCGATCGGGTGCGTGGCAGCGACGGGTGGGCGTTTCTGCGCGGCCTCGCCGCCGGGGCATCGGCCGTCACGGCCCCGTCGACGCACTTCGCCCAGCGCCTCGAGCAGCACGACGTCTTCCCGCACGTCGACGTGATCTGGAACGGCATCGACGACGATCTGCGCGCGCAGACGCTGGCTGAGGGTCCCGCCGAGCGGGCGCCAGGACGCCCGCGATTCGTGTGGCTCGGCCGCATGAGCCCGGAGAAGCGCCTGCTGCCGTTCCTCGAGGCCTTCGTCGCCTCCGGTGTCGACGCCGACCTGGAGATCATCGGCGGCGGGGCCCAGCGTGCGGCCGCCGAGAAGATCGTCCGCGGGCTCGATGGCGTGCACTTCGCCGGACGGCTCACCTACCCGCAGACCCTGGCGCGGATCGCGGCCGCCGATGCGCTCGTGCAGACGTCGATCGGCTTCGAGACCCAGGGGATGACCCCGTTCGAAGCGGCCACGCTCGGAACGCCGTCGGTGATCTGCGACCCCGACATCGCCGCGGAACTGTGTGGCGGTCTCTGGCCTGTTCACGATGCGGCCGCGGCGGATGGAAGTTCTGCGGCAACCGGACGCGAGCTCGAAGCTCGACGGACCGCCGCGCTCGCCGAGACCCTGCGGCAGGCTGCATCCGACATCGCAGACGGCACGACCCCGACCCCGCTTCCCGAGGTGGCCGAGGCGTTCCGGCAGTCGTCGCGCACGGCGGCCATGGTCGAGGTCTACGAGCGGGTGCTCGCCGCGAGCTGAGCGGGGACTGTCTCAGAGCAGGACTGTCTCAGAAACGCCGTCGTCTCAGAGGTACTGGAACAGGCCGATCGTGAGGCCGGTGAATGCGAGGCCGATGGCACCGGCTCCGGCGACGCCGATGGCGATACCCGTGAGCAGTCGGGACGGGGAGCGGCGCACGGCGATCAGTCCCAGCACGAGCGCCACGACGTAGGCGAAGAAGCTGAGGATCCCGATGCCGTTGTCGAGGGCGAGCATGAACTCGAATCCGCCATCGCCGCTGTAGACGAAGGGGCGGGCGACGGAGGTGAGCAGGTTCGCCGCGAGAATGGCCACGGCGATCACGAACGCCGCGGCTCCGAGCGGGTTGCCGGTGCGGGCCGGAGACGAGGGTGCGACGTGGGCGGGGAACACGGAGCCGGCCGGTGCGTACGCCTGCGGGCCGGAACCGGGCGCGGGATACGCGGTCGGGTGCGCCGTGGGAGGGATCTGGGATCCGACCCCTGCCGGGAACTGCGGCGGTGCGGTGGGGTACTGCTGCGGGGCTGCCGGGTACTGCGGTGCGGCGGGCAGATGCGCGGCGGGGGGAACGGGAGGTTGCTGAGGCTCGCTCATGAGGATGAGCGTAGCCCCGGAGAGTGTGTCGTGCACGGGGTCGATGACCCGCGTTCCTCAGCTCTTGGCGCCGGTGAGGGCGAGGGTGCCGCCGAGTCCGATCATCATCACGCCGCCGGTGCCGGACAGTGTGGACATGCGCCGCGGAGAACGGGCGAACCAGGTGCGCGCTGTTCCGGCGGCGAGGGCCCACACGCTGTCGCAGACGAGCGCGAGTGTCTGGAAGGTGAGTCCGAGCAGGAGCAGCTGCGCCCACACCGGGCCGGCCGTCGGAGAGACGAACTGCGGGAGCACGGCGACGAAGAAGGCGATCGTCTTGGGGTTGGTGACTCCGACGATGAACCCCTGCCGCAGCAGCTTTCCCGCGGACGTCGGTGAGCGGACGGTGTCGGGGGCGTGGTCGTGGCGGTGTCGGATCGCCTGCACGCCGAGCCACACGAGGTATGCGGCGCCGATGATCTTGATCGCCGTGAACGCGACGACCGACGAGGCGACGATCGCGCCGACTCCGAACGCCACGGCGAGCACGGCCGGCACGGTGCCGAGGGCGTTGCCGACGACGCTGAGCACACCGGCGCGGCGTCCGAGCGACAGTGATCGTCCGATCACGAACAGCACGCTCGGCCCGGGGATCACGATGATCACGACCGAGGCGACGGCGAACGCGACGAGGTTGTCGAGCGGGATCATGAGCAGACGATACACCTCAGCGCGATCGGGGTGATCGAGTGGGTCTCTCTGCGATCAGCGGTACATGTGGCCGGACTCGGCCTGCTGAAGGGCATCACGCCCGTCGGAGCGGTTCCGGTCGGTCGGGATGCGGCGATAGCCGTCTCGGCGGAGTTCGACGATGGTGGCGACGACCGCCCACGCGGCGAGGGCGAGGAGTGCGATGACGAGTATCATGGCAGAAACGCTACGTTCGATGTTGAACCGCCACGAGTGGCAGAATAGACTATGAACGTACGAAAACTGCCAATCGGGAGTATGCGCATGAAAACGGTGGCCTGTGTCATCCAAGACGGGTTCGCGCCCTTCGAGTTCGGCGTCGCGTGCGAGGCTTTCGGGCTCGACCGCGCCGACGACGGGGTGCCGAACTTCGACTTCCGCATCGTCGCTCCCCGCGCCGGCGTCGTGAGGTCGAAGATCGGTTTCTCGGTCAACGTCGAGCACGACCTGGCCTTCGCCTACGAAGCCGACCTCGTGGTGTTCTGCCCGCTCCCTCGGGAGAGCTGGGGCGACATCGATCCGCTCCTGCTCGACGTCGCCCGGCATGCGGTCGAGCGCGGCGCCTGGGTGATGAGCGTCTGCAGCGGTTCGTTCATCCTCGCCGCGGCCGGAGTGCTCGACGGTCGTCGTGCGACCACGCACTGGATGTACGCGCACGTCATGGCCGACATGTATCCGCAGATCGACATCGACCCCGACGTGCTGTTCGTGCAGGACGGCAAGATCATCACGAGTGCGGGAACGGCGGCAGGGATCGATGCCTGCCTGCACTTGCTCCGACAGGAGGTGGGGGCCGAGCTCACCAACCGCATCGCCCGTCGGATGGTGGTGCCGCCGCAGCGCGACGGCGGACAGGCGCAGTTCATCGACCGCCCGATCCCCGTCGTTCCCACCGACTCGCTCGCCGCCGTCGCCGACTGGGCGGTCGAGCACCTGCGCGATGACCTCGGCGTCGACCAGCTCGCGGCCAGGGCCCTCATGTCGCCACGCACCTTCGCCCGCCGCTTCAAGGCCGAGTACGGCGCCACCCCCGCTGCCTGGCTCGCACGTCAGCGCATCATACACGCGCAGCGGATGCTGGAGCGCACCGACCTTCCGCTCGAGCACATCGCCGACGAGTGCGGCTTCGGCTCGGCGGCTGTGCTCCGGCAGAACTTCGCCAGGGTGCTCGGGCTCACCCCCACGGCCTACCGCGCGCGGTTCTCCTGCGCCGAGGAGTCGGCGGTGCCGGCGGCCTGAGCCCGGGGGGCGACCTCGCTATTCGGTCCAGTGCGCCGGGGACGGGAGCGTGACGTCGCGCACCTCGACGCCGGCGGGCGTCACCGAGGCCACGCAGTACAGCAGCGACTGCGTGGGGTAGCCGTGCGGGCGGTTGTCGCGGATGATCGCCCTGTCGTCCTCCGGCGGGAGCTCGGCCGAGGATGCGAGCAGCGCGGTCCACTCCGCCGTCCAGTCCTCGCTGTCGGCGGTCGGGCCCAGAGCGCGGAACTCCGGCAGCCAGGCCTCGATCCGCGGTGTGGTCGCGTCGTCGAGGTCGTCGTGCGCGATCATGTGCGTGCCGGGAGCGATGGGGGTCTCGCGCAGGTCGACGCCGTCCCAGGACAGCACCCTGGCGCCTTCGGGCCGCACCTCGAGCAGGTTGAAGCCGTGCATCGACAGCGGAGCGACGGGAGAGCGGCCCAGGACCGACTCCAGCGCGAGGGAGCCGCGGGACACGGCGTGCGCATCGGGGAGGTCGCGCACGTCTGCGCGGTTCAACAGCACCGCGAGTCGACGTTCGGCGGGGTTCGCGGCGAGCCAGGCGCCACCGGCCCGACGGTCGCGGATGCCCACCACGCCGGGGTAGTCCTCCGGCCACCAGCCTCCGAGAGAATCCCAGGCCCGAAGCGGGTCTTCGTCGCGGACCGCGAGGAGTCGTGCGGATCCCTCATTCTCGACATCGATCACGACCGTGCACACGGCTCCAAGTCTAGGTCGAGGATGAGGTGTCGGCCCATGGCGGCCGATGCTGGGGCAGAATCGAGACGTGAACATCGTCGTCGGAGTCACAGGCGGCATCGCCGCGTACAAGACGGTGCACCTCGTGCGCCTGCTCACGAAGGGTGGGCACGACGTGACCGTGGTGCCCACCGAGGATGCGCTGCGCTTCGTGGGTCTGCCCACCTGGGAGGCGATCAGTCGGCGCCCGGTCACCACGAGCGTGCACGACGATGTGGCGAAGGTGCGGCACGTGGCCCTCGGCCAGGCCGCAGACCTCGTGATCGTGGCACCGGCCACCGCCAACTCGATCGCGAAGATCACCGCGGGTCTGGCCGACGACCTGCTGGGCACGACCCTGCTCGCCACCGAGGCGCCGGTGCTGATCGCCCCCGCGATGCACGCGGAGATGTGGCGGAACCGCGCGACGCAGGCGAACATCGCCACGCTGCGGGAGCGCGGGGTGCATCTCGTGGGTCCGGCCGACGGAGAGCTCGCCGGCGGTGACAGCGGCCCCGGTCGGATGTCGGAGCCCGAAGAGATCTTCGCCGCCGCACAGGCCCTGCTGGTCCCCGGCGACCTCGCCGGGGTGCGCGTCGTGGTGTCTGCCGGAGGTACGCGTGAGCCGATCGATCCGGTCCGCTTCCTCGGCAATCGCTCCAGTGGCAGACAGGGCACGGCGCTCGCTGCCGAAGCCGCCGCCCGCGGCGCCGATGTGATCCTGGTGGCCGCCCACATCTCGGGTGATGTGCTGGCCGAGGCGCGGCATCCGTCGATCCGGATCATTCCCGCCGGCTCTGCAGCGGAGCTCGCCGAGACGATGAAGCGGGAGTCCGCCGAGGCCGATGTCGTCGTGATGGCGGCCGCGGTCGCCGACTACCGGCCGGTGCAGGTGTCGGATCGCAAGCTCACCAAGGAGGGTGGCGGGGTGCCGGCCATCGAGCTGATCGAGAACGAGGACATCGTGGCGGCACTGGCCGCGACCCGGCGGCCGGGACAGCTCGTCGTCGGCTTCGCCGCGGAGACCCCGGAGGATGAGGCCGAACTGCTCGCCCGTGCGCGCGGCAAGCAGCAGCGCAAGGGTGTCGACCTGCTCGTCGTCAACGAGGTCGGCTGGGAGCGCGGCTTCGAATCCGTCGAGAACGCGGTGCGCGTCCTCGGGCCGGACGGTGTCGATGCCGGTGCGGCCTCGGGCTCCAAACGTGCGGTCGCGGGCGCGATCTGGGATGCCATCGAACAGGTGCGCGTGCTAAACTTGAGTCAACATCACTCAACTTTTATCCCGTCTTCCGACTTGGCAGGCGGGAGACGACCAGAAGGAGCATCTCCAGGAGGAGCGCATGACCACCCCGCAGACCGGTAACCAGAATCAAGAACAGCAGTCCGCCCTCGAGCAGTTCGGCATCAACCTGACCGACCGCGCCCGCGAGGGCAAGCTCGACCCCGTGATCGGACGCGACAGCGAGATCCGTCGCGTCAGCCAGGTGCTCACCCGCCGCACGAAGAACAATCCCGTGCTGATCGGTGAGCCCGGCGTCGGCAAGACCGCCGTCGTGGAAGGCCTCGCCCAGCGCATCGTCGCGGGCGACGTCGCCGAATCCCTCAAGGACAAGGAGCTGGTCACCCTCGACATCTCCGCCCTCGTGGCCGGCGCCATGTACCGCGGGCAGTTCGAAGAGCGGCTGAAGCAGGTTCTCAAGGAGATCACCGAGTCCGACGGGCAGGTCATCACGTTCATCGACGAGCTGCATGTGCTCATGGGTGCCGGTGGGGGCGAGGGGTCCGTCGCGGCCTCCAACATGCTGAAGCCGATGCTGGCCCGCGGCGAGCTGCGACTGATCGGTGCGACCACACTCAACGAGTACCGCGAGTTCATCGAGAAGGATGCCGCGCTCGAGCGCCGCTTCCAGCAGGTCTACGTCGGCGAGCCCACGGTCGAGGACACGATCGCGATCCTCCGCGGACTCAAAGGACGTTACGAGGCGCACCACGGAGTCACCATCTCCGACAGTGCCCTGGTCGCCGCTGCTGCGCTGTCGAGCCGGTACCTTCCCGCACGCCAGCTTCCCGACAAGGCGATCGACCTGATCGACGAGTCGATGTCGCGGCTCAAGATGGAGATCGACTCGTCGCCGGTGGAGATCGACCAGCTCAAGCGCCAGGTCGACCGGATGAAGCTCGAGGAGCTCGCCCTCAAGCGGGAGAAGGACGCCGCATCCAAGGAGCGTCTCAGTGCCCTGCGGGAGCAGCTCGTGGGCATGGAGAAGCAGCTCGCCGAGCTCGAAGCCCGCTGGGCGCGCGAGCGTCAGGGCCTGAACCGGGTCGGTGAGCTGAAGAAGCAGCTCGACGATGCGATCACCCAGCGCGACCTCGCCATGCGCAACGCCGACTACACGAAGGCCTCGAAGCTGGAGTACGAGACCATCAAGCGCCTCGAACGCGACATCGCCGAGGCCGAGCAGGCCGAGGCCGCGACTCCCGCCGAACCCCGCATGGTCAACGAGCAGGTCACCGAGGAAGACATCGCCGCCGTGATCGCCGCGTGGACCGGCATCCCCGTCGGGCGTCTGCTGCAGGGGGAGAGCGAGAAGCTGCTGCACCTCGAGAACGAGCTCGGCAAGCGTCTGATCGGGCAGAAGGATGCCGTCAAGGCGGTGTCGGATGCCGTCCGCCGCTCGCGTGCCGGCATCAGCGACCCCGGTCGTCCGACCGGTTCGTTCCTGTTCCTCGGCCCGACCGGTGTCGGCAAGACCGAGCTCGCCAAGGCGCTCGCGGAGTTCCTGTTCGACGACGAGCACGCCATGGTGCGCATCGACATGTCGGAGTACGGCGAGAAGCACTCGGTGTCGCGGCTCGTCGGCGCCCCTCCCGGGTATGTCGGCTACGAGCAGGGCGGTCAGCTGACCGAAGCCGTGCGGCGTCGCCCGTACAGCGTGATCCTGCTCGACGAGGTCGAGAAGGCGCACCCCGAGGTGTTCGACGTGCTGCTGCAGGTGCTCGACGACGGTCGCCTGACCGATGGGCAAGGCCGTACGGTCGACTTCTCGAACGTGATCCTGATCCTCACGTCGAACCTGGGCTCGCCGATCCTCATCGACCCGGTGCTCGCGCCCGATGAGAAGCGCGACCAGGTGATGGCCCTCGTGCGACAGGCGTTCCGTCCGGAGTTCCTGAACCGCCTCGACGACATCGTGATGTTCTCGGCCCTGAGCGAAGACGACCTCGCCCAGATCGTGGAGCTCTCGGTCGACCAGCTGCATGACCGGCTGCGCGGCCGCCGCCTCAGCCTCGCGGTCACCCCTGATGCGCGAGCCTGGCTCGCCGAGCGCGGGTACGACCCCATGTTCGGCGCGCGTCCGCTGCGCCGCCTCATCCAGAGCGAGGTGCAGAACAAGCTGGCCACCGCGCTGCTCTCGGGCAACGTGCATGACGGCGACACGGTGCGGGTGGATGTGGCCGCCGATGGGGCGGGCCTCGTGCTCACCTCGACGACGCCCGAACCCGAGGCGGAAGAAGACGATGTGATCGAGGCTGAACTGCTCGACGACTGAGTTGGCCTGACGACTGAGCTGGCTTGACGACTGAGTTGGCTTGACGACTGCGTTGAGCCACACGCATCAGAGGGGCCCGTGGATGATCCGCGGGCCCCTCTTCACGTCCCATGCCCCGGGCTCAGGGGTGCGCGTGGGAAGCTGCGGCCAGGGCCCGGCCGGTGAGTGAGCCCTCGTCGCCCACGATCTGCGTCGGAGTGCCGGTGAAGATCAGGCGGCCGCCGTCGGAACCCGCGCCCGGGCCGATGTCGACGATGTGGTCGGCGCGGGCGACCACGCGCAGGTTGTGCTCGACCACCACCAGCGTCGCCCCCTCGTCGAGCAGGTCGTCGAAGAGCACGTTGATGGTGTCGACGTCGGTGGGGTGCAGTCCGGAGGTCGGTTCGTCGAGGATGATGCGATCGGCCCGGTCGCGCTGCGGGTCGCTGAGGTGTCGTGCCAGGAGCAGCCGCTGCTTCTCGCCGCCGGAGAAGGTGTCGAGCGAGCGGCCGACCGGGATGTAGCTCAGTCCCGTGCGCTGCACCCAGTCCAGCGCCTCGACCACGTCGCGATGCGTGGAGAAGAGTGCGCTGACCCCGGCGGGAGTCGACGCCAGCACGTCGGCGATCGAGGAGCCGTCGACCTGTACCCCGAGCGCGGTCGGGTTGAAGCGCAGTCCGCCGCAGGCGTCGCACGGGAGGGAGACATCGTCGAGGAACGCGAGCTCGGTCGTGATGTGGCCGCGTCCGCGACAGGTGGGGCAGGCCCCGCGGGAGTTGAAGCTGAACCACGACGCATCGAGCCCCGAGGCGGCCGCGAACACCTCGCGCACGGTGTCGGCGATGCGGAGGATGCTCAGCGTCGTCGACCGGGCTCCGCCGCGCAGGGGATCCTGCCCGACGACGGTGAACTCCGGGTGCTGTCGCGGCAGCTCGACGGTCGCGAACGAGCTCTTTCCCGAACCCGCGACCCCCGTGACGGCCGTGAGCACACCGAGCGGGATGTCGACGTCGAACCCGCGGAGGTTGTGCGAGCGCGCATCCTTCACGGTGATGCGACCCGAGGGCTTCCGCGCCGCCGGGCGGATCGTCAGCGGTTCGGCGAGTACGCGTCCCGTGAGGGTGTCGCTGCCGCGGAGCGCTGCCGGCGTTCCCTCGAACTGCACGATCCCGCCGGCGGAGCCTGCCCCCGGACCGAGGTCGACGACGTGATCGGCGACCGCGATCACCTGCGGGTGGTGCTCGACGACGAGGATCGTGTTGCCCGCATCGCGCAGTCGCTGCAGCAGAGCCACGAGGCGCTGGATGTCGGCGGGGTGCAGCCCGGTGCTGGGCTCGTCGAACACATAGGTGACGTCGGTCAGGGCACTGCCGAGGTGGCGCACGATCTTGACGCGCTGGGCCTCGCCGCCGGACAGCGTCGCCGATTCGCGGTCGAGCGTGAGGTAGCCGAGGCCCACCGAGAGCAGGGCATCGAGCACGTGGCGGACACCGTCGACCGCCGGTGTCACGCGGGGGTCGTCGAACGCGTCGAGCAGAGCGTGCAGGTCGGACACGGGCATGCGCATCCAGTCCACGATCGAGCGTCCGTCGATCAGGCTCGCCCGCGCGGCCGCGTTCACCCGCGCGCCCTGGCAGTCCGGGCACGTGTGGTGGGTCACGAGTCGGTCGAGCTCTTCGCGCACCGCGGCTGACATCTTCACCGGGCGCTGCTTGAGGAAGACGTCGCGCATGCGGGTGATGACTCCGTCGAACCGGGCGCTCTGCGGGAACCGCGGATCGGGGTCGTCGAGTTTGAGCTTGTCGGCGTAGAGGAACTGGTCCATCTCCTCGGCCGTGTAGTCCTTGAGGGGCTTCTCGCGGTCGAACAGCCCGCAGTAGGCGAAGCGCTTCCAGCGGTACACGCCCGGACGGAACAGGCTGAACCGCACGGGCCCCTCGTCGATGTTCTTCTCGGGGTCGATCAGCGCATCGATGTCGATGTCGTACACCGTGCCGAGTCCCTCGCAGGTCGGGCACATGCCGGATGGATCGTTGAACGAGTAGGCGGGGGAGTATCCGGCCGAGGGCTCGCCGACGCGCGAGAACACGAGGCGCACGAGGGAGGCCAGGTCGGTCGCGGTCGCCACGGTGGAGCGCGCGTTGCCCGTGAACCGCCGCTGGTCGATCAGCACCGTGAACGTCAGGCCGTCCATCGCCTGCACGTCGGGCGCGGGCATCTGCGGCAGTCGCGCGCGGATGAAGGTCGAGTAGGAGTCGTTGACGAGCCGCTGCGCCTCGGCGGCGATCGTGTCGAGCACGAGGGATGACTTGCCTGAACCCGAGACCCCGGTGAAGACGGTCAGCAGCTTCTTGGGAACGTCGACCGAGACGTCGCGGAGGTTGTTCGTCCGCGCACCCGTGATGCGGAGAAGGTCCATCCGCACACGCTAACGGGGCCCCCGGACAATCCGGAGGCCCCGTCGACAGCGGGTGTGAGGCTGTGCGCGACGAAGGTCAGGCGCTGAGGACGACCGTCTCGGCGATCGGACGACGCACGCGCGGGGCGACCTCGCGCTGCTGCAGCACCTCGGGAAGCGCCTCGATGTCACCGAACTCGCCGACGGCGAAGACCGTGAAGGGCACGAAGCGCGCCTCGAGGTCGGCGAACTCGCGGACCACCTCGGGGTCGAAACCGCTCATCTGGTGCACGACCAGACCGTCGTGGTGGGCCTGGACCGAGAAGTGCGCGACCGCCTGGCCGAGGTCGTAGAGCGCGTGGGTGATCGGGGTGCCGTCGGCCGTGGCCGTCTCGGCGATCGCGACCACGAGCACGGCGGCGTTGCCCGCCCATGCCTGGTTGAAGCCCATCAGGGCGTCGACGACCTGGGCGTGCAGGGCGGTGCCGCGGCGGGCGACGATGAAGCGCCAAGGCTGCGTGTTGTTGGCCGACGGGCTCCAGCGGGCGGCCTCGAGAGCGGTGGCGAGCTTGGCCTCGTCGATCGAGTTCTGCGCGTCGAAGGCGCGGGGGCTCCAGCGGCCGGCGAGGACGTCGAGGACGGGGTGCTCGGTCGGTGCGGTGCGGTCGATGACGGGAGTGCTCACAGAAGTGCCTTTCGAAAGGAGTGGATCGGACTCCTTCGTCCGGGTACAGAGGGCCAAACAGATGCATGTGCATGCATATTCCCGGGTGCGCGATCGATCTCCGACGCGCTCACGCCGAAGTGACGGCCCGGAGCGAGCGCACGCCGATCACCAGGACGAAGATCGTCACGGCCGCGGCGAGGATGACCGCGAGGGAGCCCGCGAGCGGTGCGTCCACCACGTCGAGCCAGGTGATCGCGTAGGTCGCGACGGCCGCGACCGGGAACGTGAACGACCAGAACCCCAGCGTGAACGGGAGACGGCGATAGTGCGGGAGCGCGGCGAGCTGCGCGATGACGAGGATCGCGGCGAGACCGGCGAAGGCGAGTGACAGCGGCGACGACACGCGGTCGGTCAGGGCGAACAGGGCGAGTCCGCCGACAGCCGGTGGAGCCATCAGCACGGCGAGGGTCGGGACGAGAGGTTCCGGCAGTGGAGGGCGGCTCGCGATGCGCACGAGCAGCAGCGTCGTCATGATCACCCAGAACAGGCATCCGACGCCGAATGCCGCCCATCCGAGGCCCTGGAGGCCGAGCGCGTCCGCGGCACTCGCCGTGATGAACCCGCCGGCGACCGGGGGGAGGATGTAGCCGCCGTGGATCGCACCGAGTTCGATCCGACCCGTCATCCAGGTGCTCATCAGCCACCCCGCGTACAGGGCGGCGACGATCATCGACACGATCACCACGGTCGATCCGACGACGGGGAGCCATGGGAGGGCATCGACGCCGATGAGCATTCCCACGAGCGGCACGATCACGGCCAGCGGGCCCTGGACCGGATCGCGGAGCTGCGCGCGCAGGGACGCCCCGCTGCGTGCACCGCGGACGGTGTGGGCGGTGAGCAGCCAGATCGTCACCAGTGCCGACAGCCCCCAGAACGCCTGTGCGATCGGGCCGGGGACGTGGGCGACCGTCGACGCCGCCGACCAGGTCGCGGCGACCCCCGTGAGACCCAGCGCCATCGCGAACGTGTTCAGCGGGATGCGGGTGGCGGAGACAGGGCGAGGGAGCATGGTGTGGGCGTGGCGGAGATGGTAACCGCTTACATGTTACTCGGCGGAGAGGAGGCCGGCTCCGGGTCGGACGCTGCTCAGACCGGGAGGTTGTGCGAGGCGGCGTCGGCGAGCGCGCTGCGCACCGCCCGGATCGAGGGGGCGTCGGCCGACACGCGCCGTGCGGACGAGAAGATCTCGCGCCGCGGCTCGTGGGGGAGCGACGCCAGATCGACGGTCGGGGTGTCGCCCGCCCAGACGAGCTCCGGCAGCAGCCCCACGGCGAGCCCGGCGTGGATCAGTCGCACGTGCGCGGTGAGGTCGGCGATCTCGAAGCGCACGTCGGGTTCGAACCCCGCGGTGCGGCACAGCTGCTCCGCCCAGGCGCGCGAGGCGGTGCCGGCGGGTTCGAGCACCCAGGGCTCCTCGCGTGTGGACCACAGCTCGGCGAGAGCATCCGCGTGCCTGGCGGCTCCAGGGTGCCGCGCGAGAGCGATCGCGTCGTGCGCAAGCACCACCCGGTCGAGGTCGGCGTGGATCGGGCGTGTGCGCCCCGGATACTGCTCGGCGAGGATCAGGTCGAAGTCGCGGCTCGACACCCCGACCAGTCCGGTCTCCGGGTCGCATTCGGTGACCTCGACGCGCAGGGCCGGATGCCGGTCCTTGAGGGCATCGAGCGCCCGGGGGAGGAGCGAGTGCGCCGTGGACTGGAACACCGCGATGCGCACGGTGCCCGTCACTTCGGTGAGCGATTCGGCGACCGCGACCTCGGCGTGCTCGAGCTGATCGAGGATGCCGATGGCCTCGGCGACCAGCACGTTTCCCTGCGGTGTGAACTGCACCCCGCGCCCCACTCGACGCAGCAGCGGCACGCCGACATCGCGCTCCAGGGCGCTCAACTGCTGCGATACCGAGGCCTTGCTGTAGGAGAGGGCGTCGGCCACGGCCGAGAGCGTTCCACGGCGGGAGAGCTCCACCAGCATCCGCAATCGGTTGACGTCGAGCATGGCCGCATCCTTCGTTCAGCTTGAGTGAACAGAATCCACGCAAATCGGTTGATAGACGGAGCCTACCGAGCGGCAGGACAATGATCCAGCCGCACACGAAACCCCGGTGTGCGCCTGCCCTGGAAGGTTCCCGTCCATGACTGTCATCGATGACACCACCCCCCGCACCGAAGACGTCGCCGCCCTGGTGCAGCGCTGGCTCGTCGAGAGTGAGACCCACCCCGTCGAGCCGGCCGCTCAGCGCCTGTCCGAAGTGCTCAAGGACCCGAACGGACTCGCGTTCACGGTCGGCTTCGTCGACGGCGTGATGCGTCCGGAGGACCTGCGCGTCGCCGGGCGCAAGCTCGCCGAGCTGAGCGACATCACCCCGGCACTGCTGCCCGGCTACCTGCGCGCCGCGATCAAGACGGGCGGCTTCTGGGCGCCGAAGCTCCCCGGCGTCGTCGTGCCGATCTCGCGCCGCGTGCTGCGCGCGATGGTCGGACACCTCGTGCTCGACGCCACGCCCTCCAAGCTCGGCCCCGCGATCGCGAAGCTGCGCAAGAGCGGCAACCGCCTGAACCTCAACCTCCTCGGCGAGGCGGTGCTCGGCGAGCGCGAAGCAGGGCACCGTCTGCAGGGCACCCGCGACTTCCTCGCCCGCGACGACGTCGACTACGTGTCGATCAAGGTCTCCAGCGTCGTGAGCCAGCTGTCGATGTGGTCGTTCGACGAGGCCGTGGCCGATGTCGTCGAGAAGCTCACCCCGCTCTACGAGCTCGCCGCCAAGGCCGAAGCCTCCAGCAGAGCGGCGAAGGGGGCACAGGGCAAGGCCAAGTTCATCAACCTCGACATGGAGGAGTACCGCGACCTCGACCTGACGATCGCGGCCTTCACGAGCATCCTCGACCAGCCGGGGCTGGAGAGCCTCGAAGCCGGCATCGTGCTGCAGGCCTACCTGCCCGACGCCCTCGGCGCCATGCAGCACCTGCAGGAGTGGGCGGCCGCCCGCCGTGCCAAGGGCGGGGCGCCCATCAAGGTGCGCGTCGTCAAGGGCGCGAACCTGGCGATGGAAGAGGTGGATGCAGCGATCCACGGCTGGCCGCTCGCCACCTACGGCACCAAGCAGGACTCCGACACCAACTACAAGCGGGTGCTCGACTGGGCCATGACGCCGGAGCGCCTGGATGCCGTCCGCATCGGCATCGCGGGCCACAACCTGTTCGACATCGCCTACACCTGGCTGCTCGCCCAGGCGCGCGGGGTGGCCGACCCCACGGGCGCCGACCCCCTCGTCGAGTACGAGATGCTGCTGGGCATGGCGACCGGCCAGGCCGAGGCCGTCCGCAAGGACGTCGGCCGTCTGCTGCTCTACACCCCGGTCGTGAACCCGGCCGAGTTCGACGTCGCGATCGCGTACCTGGTGCGCCGTCTCGAAGAGAACGCCAGCCCGGAGAACTTCATGTCAGCGGTGTTCGAGCTCGCCTCGAACCCGACGCTCCTCACCCGGGAGCGGGAGCGCTTCGAGCGCTCGCTGGCCG
Source organism: Microbacterium sp. NPDC058269 (assembly GCF_042881445.1). Lineage (NCBI taxonomy): Bacteria > Bacillati > Actinomycetota > Actinomycetes > Micrococcales > Microbacteriaceae > Microbacterium > Microbacterium sp. NPDC058269. The sequence goes on along the minus strand of NZ_JBHVXT010000001.1, from coordinate 995,087 downwards.
CCCTCGCGAACGATGAGCCGCAGTACGTCCCGGCGGCCCACCGCGTGCAGGACCGCACCGCTGCAGTGCCGGCCGGCACGACGACCGGTTTCGAGAACCAGGCCGACACCGATCCGGCCATCGCCGCGAACCGGGCGTGGGGCCGCGAGATCCTGAGCCGCTCGGTCGGATCGACGCTCGGCCTCGACAGCATCGCGCTGGCCAAGGTCGAGACGGATGCCGAACTCGACGGCATCTTCACCGCAGCGACCGCCGCGGCCGAGAAGTGGGCGGCGCTGCCGGCCGCCGACCGCGCCGCCGTGTTGCACCGTGCCGGAGACGAGCTCGCCGCACGCCGCGGTCAGCTCATCGAGATCATGGCTCACGAGGCCGGCAAGACCATCGCCGAGGCCGACCCCGAGATCAGCGAGGCCATCGACTTCGCGCACTACTACGCCGAGCGCGCGAAGGACCTCGAGACCGTCTCGGGTGCCGAGTTCGTGCCGTCGAAGGTCACCGTGGTCACCCCGCCGTGGAACTTCCCGGTCGCCATCCCCGCCGGCGGTGTGCTCGCGGGTCTGGCCTCGGGCTCCGCGGTGATCATCAAGCCCGCCAAGCTCACGCAGCGTTGCGGTGCCGTGATGGTCGAGGCGCTGTGGGCCGCCGGGGTGCCGCGCGACCTGCTCGCGCTCGTCGACCTGGCGTCGCGCGACCTCGGCACGCGCCTGGTCGCCGGTCCCGCGGTGGACCGCGTGATCCTCACGGGTGCGTACGAGACGGCACAGCTGTTCCGCTCGTTCCGCTCCGACCTGCCGCTGCTCGCCGAGACCAGCGGCAAGAACGCGATCATCGTGACCCCCTCCGCCGACCTCGATCTCGCCGCCGCCGATGTGGCCCGCAGCGCGTTCGGGCACGCGGGGCAGAAGTGCTCCGCGGCGTCGCTCGCGATCCTCGTCGGGTCGGTCGCCGACTCGAAGCGGTTCGAGCGTCAGCTGGTGGATGCCGTGACGTCGATGCGCGTCGGCCTGCCCGACGACCCGGCCACCCAGATGGGGCCGATCATCGAGCCCGCGAACGGCAAGCTGCTCACCGCGCTCACGAAGCTCGAGAAGGGCGAGCGCTGGCTGGTGAAGCCGCGCAAGCTCGACGAGGACGGGAAGCAGTGGACGCCGGGCGTGAAGACCGGTGTGCGCGAGGGCTCGTACTTCCACCTGACCGAGTTCTTCGGCCCGGTGCTCGGCATCATGCACGCCAAGGACCTCGATGAGGCCCTGCGCCTGCAGAACGCGGTCGACTACGGCCTCACCGCCGGCATCCACTCGCTCGACTCCGACGAGGTCGCCACCTGGCTCGACCGCGTCGAGGCCGGCAACCTGTACGTGAACCGCGGCATCACGGGCGCGATCGTGCAGCGTCAGCCGTTCGGCGGCTGGAAGCGTTCGGCCGTCGGAGCGGGCGCCAAGGCCGGCGGCCCGAACTACCTCTTCGGTCTCGGTGAGTGGACGCCGTCGGACCTTCCGGTCGCCGCTCCCGACGCGGCCGTCGTACCCGCGGTCGGTGCACTGCTGGATGCTGCCGCAGCCGAAGTCGACGCGGCCGAGTCTGACTGGGTGCACCGCGCCGCCGCATCCGACGAGCGCGCCTGGGTCGACGAGTTCGGCGCGGTGAGCGACAAGTCCGGACTCGGGGTCGAGCGCAACCTCTTCCGCTACCGCCCGGTCGCGGTCGACGTGCGCATCGCAGACGAAGCCCCGCTGGTGGACGGCATCCGTGTGCTCGCCGCCGCCCTGCGCAGCGGCAGCCCGTTCACGGTGTCGGCTCCGGCCCTGCCCTCGCGCGTCGAGAAGGCGCTGCGGGCGCACGGCGTGACCGTGAAGCACGAGTCGGATGCGGCGTGGACCAAGCGCTACGCCAAGGCGGCGAACTCCTGGCACCGCGTGCGTCTGGTCGGCGGCGACGCCGCGGCTCTGCACGAGGCGCTCGACGGAAGCCCCGATGTCGCGGTCTGGTCGCACGCCGTGACCGGTGCCGGCCGCGTCGAGATGCTGCCGTTCCTGCACGAGCAGGCCGTGTCGATCACGAACCACCGCTTCGGCAACCCGACCACCCTCGCCGACGGCGTGATCTGACCCGAGGGTCTTCGCCGAGACGGTTCGCTGAGAAGAGAGAAGCCCCCTGCCCCGCGCGATGCGGAGCAGGGGGCTTTCTCGGTGCGCGGTGTCAGCCGCGCAGCGCCTCGGAGAGCTTGACCCGGGAGCCCATGCGCAGCAGCGAGTTCTCGTAGATCTTCGCGCCGATGACGATCGCCGCGACGCAGCTGAGGAGCAGGATCACCAGGCTCAGCAGCGGCTCCCACCACTGCGCCTCGCCGACGAACAGGCGCATCGGCATGCCGACAGGGGCCGAGAACGGCACGTACGACATGATCGTCAGCACCAGCGGGTTGTCGTTGAAGACGATGACCAGGATGTACGGCGCCATGATCAGCATCGTGATCGGGGTGGTCGTGGAGCCGATGTCCTCCTGGCGCGACACCATCGACGCGGCGGCCGCGAACATCGCCGCCAGCAGGATGAAACCGAACAGGAAGAACACCGCGAACCAGATGATCGGCGCGCCCAGGGTCGTGAGCACCTCGCGTTGACCCGTGACGATCAGTCCGATCGTGGCCACCGCCGCCAGGGCGAGGATCTGCCCCATCGCCAGCACCGTGTTGCCGATGACCTTCCCGGCGAGCAGTGTGCGCGCCGGGATCGCCGAGAGCAGCACCTCGACCACACGGGTCTGCTTCTCTTCCACGACGCTCTGCGCGATCGTGCCGCCGAAAGTCGCCGCGGCCATCATGAAGACCAGTCCGAACGCGATTGCGATGAAGTACCGCAGTGCCGGGTTGGTGGTCACCGGCTCCAGGATGACGACCTCGGGAGAGATCGACAGCGCCGAGACGATCGAGCTCGGGGCATCCTGCAGCGCGATGATCGTGTAGCCCGACGGCCCGTCGCCCTCGAGCACCGCGGCGTCGACCTCGTCATCGCGCACGAGCTTCTCGGCGGCGGCCTGGTCGGCCACCTCGGTGACCTCGACCCGGGGGATGGCCGACACGGCGGCTGCGGTCTCGGCCGTCGCAGCGACCGGCGTCGTGTCGGTGTTCTTGCTGGCGAAACCGCCGAGGATGATGCCGGCGAGGGCGAGGACCAGCAGGATTCCGGTGGAGATCAGGAAGGCCTTGCTGCGCAGCTTCGAGCCGATCTCGCGTTCGGCGACGAGCCAGATGCCGTTGGAGCCACGGGCGGGGGTGGGAGCGCTCACTGGATGACCTCCTTGAAGATCTGGGCGAGGGAGGGATGCTTGGGGGCGAAGCTGGCGACATCGCCGCGCTGCACGGCGGACTGCAGCACACGCTGCGCCGTCTCGGGGCCGTCCGCGTCGAACAGCGCATAGCCGCCCTCGAAGTCGACCACGGTCACTCCGGGCTCGGTACGCAGCCATCCGGCGTCGCCGGCGGAGACGAGCTCGTAGCGGTCGCGGGCGTGCTGGGCGCGCAGGCTCTCGCGGGAACCCGCCGCGCGGATCGTGCCGCCGGCGAGGATGACGAGGTCGTCGCACAGGCGCTCGACCACATCGAGCTGGTGGGAGGAGAACAGGATCGATGCGCCCCTCGCGGCACTCGACTGCAGAACTCCGGCGACCACGTCGACGGCGAGCGGGTCGAGACCGGAGAACGGCTCGTCGAGGATGAGCACCTCGGGGTCGTGCACGAGCGAGGCGGCGATCTGTGCGCGCTGCTGATTGCCGAGCGAGAGTGACTCGATGGTGTCGTTCAGCCGCTCACCGAGTCCGAGCTCCGTGAGCAGCGCTGTCGCCCGTTCCGCGGCATCCTGCTTGCCGAAGCCGTGCAGACGGGCGAGGTAGACGATCTGCTCGAGCACCTTCATCTTCGGGTAGAGACCGCGCTCCTCGGGCATGTAGCCGAAGCGGCGGCGGTCCTCCGCGGTAAGAGGCGCACCGTCAAGGTCGACGCGTCCGCCGTCCGAGGACAGCAGCCCCAGGACGATCCGCATGGTGGTGGTCTTGCCGGCGCCGTTGCCGCCGACGAAGCCCGTCAGCCGCCCGGGGGCGACCGTGAAGGACACGTCATCGAGCACGCGCCGAGAGCCATAGCTCTTGGTGATGCCGGAGAGTTCGAGCATTCCTGTGGTCATGCCTTCACGCTACGGAGCGCCGGTATGCCAGGACATCCCCCGCACGGCGGACCCCGCAGGATCACCCGTGAGGGGGAGAGGCGGATCAGCGGCGTCCGGTGTGCAGCACGGTTCGCACCACGAGGCCCGCGACGAGGGCCCAGAACGCGGCGCTGACGCCGAGCACGGCGATCCCGGATGCGGCGACGAGAAAGGTCACCACGGCGGGGATCCGCTCGCCCGGATCGTCGATCGCCTGCTGCACGGACGAGCCGAACGCGGCGAACAGCGCGAGGCCGGCGACGGCGGGGATCACGGCGGCGGGCGCGAGCACCACCAGTGCGGCGAAGGCGGCGGAGAACACGGCGAGCACGAGGTACGACGCTCCGGTCGAGACCCCGGCGACCCAACGCCGCTTCGGGTCGGGGTCGGCATCCGGGGACGCGGCGAGTGCGGCGCTGATCGCGGCGAGGTTGATGGCGTGCCCGCCTGCCGTCGCTCCGAGTGCCGTGCCGACGCCGGTGACCAGCATGGCCGGACGCCACGGCACCTCGTATCCGAAGCTGCGCATGATCGCGATGCCCGGCACGTTCTGCGAGGCCATGGTCACGATGAACAGCGGCAGTGCGAGACCGACGAGTGCGCCGACCGTGAACGTCGGTGCGGTGAACTCGAGGCGCGGCAGGAGCAGCGCGGGGTCGAACGCCGCGCCTTCGCCGACGAGCGAGACCGCGACCACGACCGCGGCGGCGACGAACGCGAGCGGCACCGCCCAGCGCGGAGCGAGGCGCGCGAACACCAGCCACGTGAGCACGACCGGCACCACGCCCCAGGGGTTTGCGACGATGCCGGTGATCGGTGCGAGACACAGCGGCAGCAGGACTCCGGCGAGCATCGCCTGCGCGATCGACGGCGGGATGCGGGCGATCAGCGCGCCGAGGGCCGGCCAGAGCGCGGTGAGCAGGATCAGTGCGGCGGTTACCAGGAACGCGCCGACCGCCGCCGACCAGCCGCCTTCCACGGTGCCGGTCGCGACGAGGAGGGCCGCCCCGGGCGTGGACCAGGCGACCGTGATCGGCATCCGATACCGCCAGGCGAGCACTACGCAGGCGAGGCCCATCGTGACGCTGACCGCGAGGAGTCCGCTCGCCGCCTGCGCCGTGTTCGCGCCGACCGCGTCGAGCCCGGTCAGCACGACCGCGAACGAGCTGGTGAATCCGACCAGTGCCGTCACCACCCCCGCCAGGATCGGTCGGGACAGCGGGGCGGCTTCGGGCATGGCTCCGAGGGTAGCGCGGAGCCGGAGGGTGTCGCGGAGCCGGAGGGTGTCGCGTTACGCGAGTCCCATGCGATGCGCGAGCACGACCGCCTGCACGCGATCCCGCGCACCCAGCTTCTGCAGGATGCGTGAGACGTGCGTCTTCACCGTGGCTTCGCCGATGAACAGCGCCCGCGCGATCTCGGAGTTGCTCCGGGCATCCGCGAGAAGCGTCAGCACCTCGGCCTCCCTCTCGGTGAGCGGCTCGGCGAGGGCGACCTTCGGCGCGGCGACGCTCGCGGTCGACACCGTCGCCGGAGCAGGCGTCGCGGCGAAACGCGCCAGCACGCGGCGGGTCACCTCGGGGGCGAGCATGCCGTCGCCCGCGGCGAGCGCCCGGACGGCGGCGATCAGATCCTCCGCACCCGCGTTCTTGAGCAGGAAGCCGCCGGCCCCGGCATCCAGAGCCCGGTACAGGTAGTCGTCGCGGTCGAAGGTCGTCACGATCGCGATGGCCGCGTCGACGTCAGGGTCGGCGACGATGCGTCTGGTCGCCTCGATGCCGTCCATGTCGGGCATCTGCACGTCCATCATGATGACGTCGGGACGGAGGGCGGATGCCTGCACCACGGCCTCCGCGCCCGAGGACGCCTCTCCGACCACGGCGATGTCGGGCTGGGTGTCGAGGATCGTGCGGAAGCCGGCGCGCAGCAATGCGTGGTCGTCGACGAGCAGCACACGGATCGGATCATTCATCGGTGCACGCTCGATTCGCTCGCGACGGGAAGAGGCACGCGGGCGCGCACGCGCAGTCCGCCGAACGGTCGGGGGGTCACCTCGAGCGTGCCTCCGGAGGCTGCGGCGCGCTCCCGCATCCCCAGCTGTCCGAGTCCGGGACGCACCTGAGCGACCGGGCGACCCGTGTTCACGATCTCGATCTCCACGCCGTCGTCGTCGTAGCGCACGCGGACGTCGGCGGTCGCGTGAGGTCCGGCATGACGGCGGGCGTTCGTGAGCGACTCCTGGGCGATGCGGTACAGGTTCACGGCGACCAGCGACGGCACGGGCGTCGGGTCGCCGATCACCGTGTACGCGGTCGGGAGTCCTGCGTCGGTCGAGGCGTCGATGAGCTCGACGATGTCGTCGAGGCTCAGGGTGGAGGCGGCATCCGTCGTCTCCCCGCCCGGGGTCCGCAGGGTCTCCAGCAGTTGGCGCAGCTCGTGGATGGCGTCACGCGCCGACCCCTCGATCCCCGTGAGGATGCGTGCGGACTCCGCCGCGTCTCGCTCCAGCACCAGGCGCGCGGCGCCCGCCTGCACGCCCATGACCGACACGTGGTGGGCGACGACGTCGTGCAGCTCCCGGGCGATGCGCACCCGGTCGAGCGCGACGGCCTGAGCCGCGGTGACCTCGCGCTCGCGCTCGAGCTCGGCCGTGCGCTGCTCGAGCACCGCCAGCTGGGTTGCGGCCGCCCATGAGCGCTCGCCGAAGTAGTAGGCACCGCCGAAGTAGAGCACGTTCAGCAGCAGCTGGATCAGCATGAAGGCGACGTAGGGCGACATCGCCCCGGCGATGACATCCGCCTTGTCGGCCTCGCGGATCGCGTCGCGGTACATCGTGATCAGCAGCCACACGAACATGCTCACGATGATCCCGACGCGCACGATGACTGCGCGTCGGCGGTTGTTCATCCAGGCGCCGGCCGTGTAGATGGCGATGAACATCGCGATGTTGCCGACGTAGATCTCGGGGATGCGGATCGTCACCGCCGTGAAGTACGCGGCGACCACGATGACGGCGACCGTGCCCGGCCAGCGGCGTCGGACCGCCAGGGGCGCGGTGACGGCGACCGCGTACACGAGTGCGGTCCACAGCGGCGCCTGCTCGTCGCCGTACATCTCGGCGATCGAGGAGAGCCCGGCGCTCAGCACGGCTCCGACGAACATGACGGCCGCGAGCACGATGTCGCTGCGCCGTTCGCGCTCGGTCGGTGTGCGGAGGAACGGGGCTGCGGGCATCCCTCCACCGTAGGGCGGGGCTCGTCCGGGGCGCATCCCCCGCGTGGGGGACTGTCGGATTACTTGCTATTGACAAGCGTAGTTGTTTTTTGCAAGCTGGTCTCGAAAGGGCTCACCGATCGATGGGCTCGCATCTCCGGAGGAGTCATCATGACCAAGGTGTTCGTCAACCTGCCCACCAGCGACCTCGAGCGCGCGAAGGCGTTCTACACCGCGCTCGGCTGCGAGATCAGCCCCCAGTTCACCGACGAGAACGCCGCGTGCATCGTGTGGAGCGAGGACATCTACTTCATGGTGCTCAAGCGCGAGTTCTTCGCGACCTTCACCGACAAGCCGATCGCCGACCCGAACGAGGTCGTGCAGGTCTCCGTGGCCTTCAGCCAGGACTCGCGCGACGAGGTCGATGCGATCCTTGCGAAGGGTCTGGCGGCCGGCGGCGCCGAGCCGAAGCCTGCCCAGGACTACGGCTTCATGTACTCCCGTGACCTCGACGACCCGGACGGCAACTCCCTCGGCTTCCTGTACATGACCCCCGAGGCCGTCGAGAACGGCCCCGACCACGTGGCCGACACCGCCGCCTCGGCCTGACATGGCGGCGCGCAGCTACGGCCAGTACTGCGGGGTGACCACGGCCGTCGAGCTCATCGGGGAACGGTGGGCGCTGCTCATCGTCCGCGATCTGCTCGTCGGGCCGCGTCGGTACACCGACCTCAAGCAGGGCCTGCCGCGCATTCCGACCAACATCCTGTCCACCCGGTTGAAGGAGCTGCAGGAGGGTGGGGTCGTGCGGCGGGTGCCGCTTCTGAACTGCGGCCTCGTGTACGAGCTCACCCCCTACGGCCGCTCGTTCGAGCCGATCATGCTCGCCCTCGGCCGGTGGGGCTTCCAGGCGATGGGCGACCCTGACGAGGGCGACGTCGTCACCGCTGACTCGCTCACCATGGCGCTGCGCACGGCGTTCGTGGCCGAAACCGCGATGGATGCCGAGTACGAGCTGCATGTCGGCGACGTCGCCCTCCGTGCGTCGGTGCGCGACGGGGAACTCCAGGTCGCGCAGATCGCACCCCCCGCGCCGCCGGTCGGCGGGCGTCTTCCCGAGGGGGCTCCGGACGCGGTGATCGTCGCCGGCCCCGGCATCCGTCGTCTCATCGGCGGCGAGGTCACCCCGGCAGAGGCCCTCGCGCAGGACATCGTCGCTGTCGTCCGCGGCGACGAATCGCTGCTGGAGTCGTTCGCCGACACCTTCCGCATCGCACGACTGACCGTAGGGAGCACGACATGAATGACCAATATTCCGATGAAGAACAGGCATCCGGTCGCATCCTGATCGACCTCTTCACCTCTCTCGACGGTGTCGCCCAGGGCCCGGGCGGCACCGATGAAGACACCTCCGGCGGGTTCCGCTTCAGCGGCTGGCAGGCCGGATACCCCTCAACCGGCGTCGGCCCCGAGATCGAGAAGGGCATGCGCGGGCTGGATGCGCTGCTGCTCGGGCGACGCACCTACGACATCTTCGCGTCGTACTGGCCGCATCACACCGAGGGCGAGTCGGGCGACATCGGCACGCTCTTCAACCGGGTGCCGAAGTACGTGGCGACGCGGGATGCCGACCTCACGCTCGACTGGGAGGGCAGCACGCGCGTCGGCGGTGACCTGGCTGCCGACATCGCGGAGATGCGGGCAGCCCACCGCGAGGTGCACGTGATCGGCAGCATCGACTTCGTGCACACTTTGCTCGCGGAGGGACTCTTCGACGAGCTGAACCTCTGGGTGTATCCGCTGCTGCTCGGCGCGGGCAAGAAGGTGTTCGACGACGACGCGATGCCGAGTGTGCTGCGTCTGCTGGAGCCGCCGATCACCGACGAGGCCGGCGTGACACTGCTCCGTTACGGTCGCACGGATCGGGTGCCGGAGGTCGGGACGTTCGACTGATCACGACCAGGTAACTCCTACGTATCGACTATTCCCTTCCTATGTGCTGAACCTCTAGGTTCGAGGGGAACGTTGCCGTGCGATCGGCACTGGCTCGAGGCCGACCGCGACATGCTTCGCTGCGTCGTCCTTCATCGGAGGGTGGGAACATGGCGCGACGGCGCGCATTCATTCGTGCGGTGCTCGGGGGAGTGGCGGCACTCGCGCTCGCTCTCGGCGGTGTGACGGCGGCCGCAGCGGCGGAGGATCCGGTCATCACCGGTTCGATCGCCGGGACGGTGACGTCGACGGTCGACGGATCTGCGCTCCGTGGCATCGTGGTGCAAGCGCAGCGCGATGGCGGCACCACATGGTTCGCCATCGCCACCAATGCGAGCGGCAGCTACGTCGTCGAGGGGCTGGGCGACGGCGACTACACCGTGCGCTTCTCCGACCTGGCGGGCAACTTCGTCACCGAGTACTGGAACGACGCCAGAGACCTTCTGAGTGCGCAGCGCATCACCGTGACGAACGGGTCCGCGCACACCGGAGTCGACGCCGCACTCGCGCCCACGCACACCGCATCGATCAGCGGGAAGGTCACGCGGGAGGACGACGGGACCCCCCTCCGCGGAGTCACCGTCTCCGCGGATGGCCCGACGGAGGCTTCGGTCACGACGGATTCGGCGGGGGCGTACACGCTGCCGAATCTCGCCGCGGGCTCGTACGTCGTGAGCTTCTTCCCTGGGGGAACAGACCTGAAGCGCGAGTACTGGAAGGACGCCTCCGACTATTCGCAGGCGACCCCGGTCGTCGTCGGTGAGGGGGAGACGGTCTCCGCGATCGATGCCTCGCTCGTGCAGGGCGGGTCCATCCAGGGCATCGTGACCCGCGAAGACGACGGCTCCGCGATCGCCGGCGCCGAGGTGCAGGCTCTCGACAGCAACAACGAGATCGTGGCGGCGGCGACGGCAGGAGCATCGGGCGAATACACCCTCGGCGGTCTCCCCGCCGGCTCGTACCGCGTGCGGTTCGCGTCGACGGATGCTGAACTGCTGGCCGAGTACTGGGATGGCGTCTATGAATGGGACTACGCGAAGTATGTGCCGGTCGGCGAGAAGGAGACGGTCACAGGGATCGACGCCTCTCTCGTCGTCGCGGGGTACATCAGTGGAACCGTGACGCGTGGCGCCGACGGTCAGCCGCTGCAGGCAAGTGTGATGCTCTACGACGTCAACGAGGTCAACGACCTGCCGAACAACAACACGAACATCGATGGCACGTACCGCGTGGCCGTTGCTCCCGGGACCTACAAGGTGCGGTTCCTGGCGCCCGGCCTCGCCGAAGAGTACTGGGAGGATGCGGCGATCTGGGAGACCGCGAAGACCATCACTGTGGGGGCGCGTCAGGAGGTCACTGGCATCGACGCGGCGCTCGAGCCCATCGCCACCATCAGTGGGACCGTGACGATCGATTCCACCGAAACGTCGAAGATCTGGGTGGAAGCGTGGAGCGATGGGCATGCCGTCCGGAGCATTCGTGCCGACGCGGCGACCGGCGCCTACACACTGAATATCCCGCGAGGAACCTATGTGGTCAAGGCCAGGGTCGAGTTCGCGAATGGGACGACGACCGCCAAGCCGCAGTTCTTCGATGGAGTCGCGACCGCTGCGGAGGCCACGCCTGTCTCGCTGGCGCCCGCGCAGGTGAGGAGCGGTATCGACTTCGCGCTCACGGTCGACGCGGAGCCGGAGCCGCAGCCGGTCGTGAGCCTCGGCGCGGGGTCGGTCCGGGCCGGCAACGACATCACGATCTCGGGTACCGGGTTCACGCCGGGAGCGACGATCGCGTTCGAGCTGCACTCCGACCCGATCACGCTCGGCACGCTGACGGCTGATGCGGATGGTGCGCTCCAGGGCACGCTGCGCATCCCCGCGAGTGCGCCGGCGGGCGCGCACACCCTGGTGGCGTTGTCCGGCACCACGGTGATCGCGAGCACTGCGTTGACGGTGACCGCGGCGGCGGGCGCGGGTACCGGGGGTCAGGCCGGAGGCAGTGCGGTGGCGTCGGGAGGCGGGTTGGCCGCAACCGGTGCGGACGCCCCGGTTGCGGCCATCGCCTTCGCGGTCGTGGCGGCCGTGATGGGCGGGCTGCTCTTGCGCCGTCGGCGCGTCGATAGCTGAGGATCAGGAGGCATGGTCCGGTCGATCGCTTGAGTTCGTCATTGTTCGGGGCGCCCAGCGGTTGGGGATGATAAGCCCACTAACGATACGAATTAGGATTCGCCTGTGATTGGATCGTCCGGCGTGTGGGGCGGCGGGACCGGGTATATGAACAAGCCCGTGACCGCGTCGACCGGGCTGACAACAGTCGGTGCGCGCACCTACGATCCCGTGCTCGGGAAGTTCCTGTCCGTGGACCCGGTGATCGACACGAACCTTCCGCAGCAGAACACGGGCTACACGTACTCGGGCAACAACCCGACCACGTACATGGACCCGAGCGGACTGAAGTTCGCCTTCGAACACATGACTCCGGGTGGCGGCTGGAACATGGGCGTCTCGCTGCCGCCAGGGCACCAACGGTTTGCTAACGAGGGAGCGCGCTTATCAAAGGCCGTCAAAGAGCAGCGCTCAAATCCAGTCCTCAAGTAGGTTGACACTGCAAAGCAGGAGCGCGATCTTCGGCTCTCACGGTTCTACTCTTCGGAACAGGGCCAGTTGCTCCTTGGCTGGTTGAGCGGAACGAGCCCCCGCTACCTTTCGTATGACGCATCATCACAAATGACCTCCGACATTAGTGGTTCCGATGCAGTCAGGGCCTACCCCGCCCGGATCGCTGAGGCGCTGGCGCGCGGTAACGTGCTCCCGAATGGCGCGTACACTGCGGGGGCGCCGACTCTGGCTAATCCGAACCTAATACGCGACGGCATCACACTGGCTGACCTCGACCGGGCATCCAGTGCTGACCTCACGATGCTGACTCTTGGGTCGTTCGACTTGCACGCGTATGTTGTTGAGCGTACGGAGCCTCACCAAGCCGTCGTCTCGATAACCGCCACCAACACGACGTCGCTGGGTTCTAAGCTGCGCTTCAGTGATCAGATGTACGTGGAGTACAACGAGCTTGCGCCATCGATAGGGTTGGGGCCCGTCACTGAGACGTTTACTTGGACGGAGACGATTCGGTGGTAAGAGGAGCAGGCTGGATCAGCGCCGGAGTGTTGGCGTGCGTCCTGATGTCGTGCACGGCGTGTGCCGAGTCTGCATCTCCGGCTGTTGGCGTATCTGCCGAAGACCTTCTAGGCAGATGGATCGCTGTGGACCAGGGCGAGCCCGTGGCGTTTGAGCTGCGGGAGGGTGGAATTGTAGTTGCGGAGGATTGGCCGATGTCTGTCTGGTGCGAACCCGCGCAACCCGAAGTCCGTGCGCTTCCTACAGTTGCTGGCGCGTGGTCCGCCGGTTACGGGGACAGCGCGATAAGTTTCAGCCTCGCCGCACCGTGCAACGCGATGCCAGCTCTCTTCGCCTATGAGAACACTCAAGATCGACTAGAACTATGGTACTTCGCGCCAGGAACAGACTTGGATTCCGTGCCTGATCCGACCATTGTGTTCCGCAGAGCCGAATGATGGAGAAGCCGCCGGAAATGGTAGACAAAGTGCGATATCCGGCTTGCGCCTCTGCTCTGGTCGTGGGGATGTTGTTGTGCCTGACGAGCTGTGCCGGTGGTGGCTACTATGACGACAGCTTCAATAGTGAGGATGCGGTCGGAGTGTGGGTGTCACGGGACACCCCTTCCGTAGTTACCCTTACGCTGACCGACGATGGAGAGTATGACGCGACGGGCTGGCCGGCGACTCTCAAATGCAGTAACCAGACGACGGAACAGACTCGAGACAGCGAATCGCTATGGCGGGAGGCTGTTGACTATTCCGGAGAGTGGGATCTGAGTTTCAAAGGCGTCAGGTTCGAATCTTCTGCACCCGAGTGTCCTTCAAACTGGAGGGCGGATGCCTGGATAGTCGCTGACGGCTCGACCAATCTACGAATCAACCTTGCGCCGCAGAACATCGACGAAGCGACTGACGATCAGTTCATATATTTCGTGAAGGAGTAGCCCACAGGCCCCGTGCACTGGCCAGTACCGGTCTCGAGGCCCCCGTGGCGATCGTCGCGATCGGAGTCTTCCTGACCGTGATGGGTGGGCTGCTCGTGAGGCGTCGTCGCGTCGAGAGCTGAGTCTCAGCCCAGCAGCCGCTCGATCACCTGCGCCACACCGTCCTCGTCGTTGGATGCCGTCGTCTCGTCGGCGGCATCCTGCACGAGCCGTTCGGCGTCGGCCATCGCGACGCCGAGCCCTGCCCAGCGGAGCATCTCGACGTCGTTGAGCGCGTCACCGAAGGCCACCACGTCGGCGCGGTCGATGCCGAAGTGCTCGCAGAGTCGGGCGAGACCCGTGGCCTTGGTGACACCCTCCGCCATGACCTCGACGAAGGGTGCGCCGGAGAGTGTCGCCTCGAAGCCGGTGAGTCCGAGGGCGCGCACCGCGTCGAAAAGCGCGTCGGGCGCGAGCTCGGGGTGTCGGATCACGAACTTCAGGCTGGGAGCGGCGAGCACCTGCTCCAGCGGTACGCCGCCCATCGTCGCAGGGTCGCGCTTGTGGTCGGCGAGAGCGGCGATCGCCGCGTAGCCGTCTTGCGCAACGAACGTCTCGCCGGCCTCCCGCACGCTCGCGAACAGCAAACCGGGGATGCTCGGGCGCAGAGCCTCGGCGAGCGAGCGGATCGTGTCAGAGGGAAGCTCTTCGGCGAACAGCATCCGCCCGTCATCGAGGCGCACCGCGTAGGCGCCGTTGCTGCACAGGGCCCAGCCGTCGAAACCCGCATCCGCCGCGATGGCCCGCAGGCCGATCGGCTGGCGGGCAGTGACCGGTATGACATGGATGCCCCGCGCGCGGGCTGCGTCGAGGGCGGCTCGCGTGCGCGGGGTGACCGCCGAGGTCGAGTCGAGAAGGGTGCCGTCGAGATCGGTGGCGATCAGCCGCACACTCACGGGATCGACATTCAGGAGAAGATCATCGGCATGTCGTCGTCGTCATCGGCGCCGCCGGTTCCTAGACGGCGCCCATCGAGGTCGACGACCACCGGGACGTGGTCGCTGGGCTGCTCGCCCTTGCGCTCGTCGCGGTGAATGGACGCGCCGGTCACGGCATCGGCCAACGTGCGCGATCCCAGGACGAAGTCGATGCGGACACCCTCGTTGCGGGGGAATTTCAGGCGCTGGTAGTCCCAGTAGGTGAAGCCCTCGGGGATCAGCGGGCGCACGACGTCGGTGACCCCGGCATCCTGGAACGCGAAGAACGCGTCGCGCTCCTGCGGAGAGACATGGGTCGACCGCCCGATCACGATGTCGGGGTCGCCGTTGTCGACATCGAACGGGATGATGTTGAAGTCGCCGACCAGGGCGAGCGGCAGGTCGGGGTTCGCCGACAGCTCGGCCGCCGTCGACTTCTTCAGCTGCTCCAGCCAATGCAGCTTGTAGAGGTAGTGCGGGTCTTCGAGGGAGCGGCCGTTCGGCACGTACAGGCTCCACACCCGGACCCCGTCGACCATGACGCCGAGCGCACGTGCCTCGAGCGGCGCATCCGGCCCCTCATGCCCCTTCGCGAAGCCCGGCATCCCGTCGAACGACGTGCGCACGTCGGTGACCGGCAGGCGGCTCGCGATCGCGACGCCGTTCCACTGATTCAGCCCGTGCACCTCGACGTGATACCCGGCCTCTTCGAACGGGCCGTAGGGGAACTGCTCGGGCTTGCACTTGATCTCCTGCATCGCCAGCACGTCGATGTCTTCACGAACAGCGAACTCGACGGTGCGGGTGACGCGGGTGCGGATGGAGTTGACGTTCCAGGTGGCCAAGCGCATGCGTCCAGCCTAGGGCCCACCTCCTACACTGGATGCCGTGACCGCACTCGACGCAGACCGCCAGACGCTCCTCGACCTCATCAAGGATGAGGCGGTGTTCCACGGCGACTTCACCCTCTCCAGCGGCAAGCAGGCGACGTACTACGTCGACATGCGCAAGCTCACGCTGGACCACCGCGCCGCTCCCGCGATCGGCCGCATCATGCTCGACCTGATCGGCGACCTCGACGTCGTGGCGGTCGGCGGGTTGACACTCGGCGCCGACCCGATCGCCAACTCGGTGCTGCATGCTTCGGTCGCCGCCGGTACGCCGCTCGACGCGTTCGTCGTGCGCAAGGAGCCGAAGGACCACGGCCGCGGCCGCCAGATCGAAGGCGCCGACGTCAAGGGCAAGCGCGTCGTCGTGCTCGAAGACACCTCGACCACCGGACAGTCGGCGCTCAAGGCCGTCGAAGCTCTGCGCAAGGAAGGCGCCGAGATCGTCGCCGTCGCCGTGATCGTCGACCGCAAGACCGGCGCGCAGGCCGCGATCGAAGCCGAGGGACTCGAATGGCGCGCGGCGTTCGACCTCGACGACCTCGGACTCGACCCCCAGTGACCCGTTACGCGCTCGCCGTCGATGTGGGCGGCACGAAGATGGAGGCCGCGCTCGTCGCCGAGGACGGCGTGCTCGTCGAGGGCAGCCGGAGTCGACAGGCGACCGGGCGCGAGGCCACTCTCGAGTCGCTCGACGCCTCGGTCGTCGCGATCGTCAAGCATGCGCTCGCGGCGCTGCCCGCCGACGCTGAGCTCGTCGGAGCGGGTGTCGGCAGCGCCGGGCCCATCGACCGCATGGCTGGTGCGATCATGCCGGTGAACATGCCCCTGGCGCGCGGCTTCGGTCTCGAAGAGTCCGTCCGCGCCGCAGCATCCACCGTCGTCGGCAGCGACGTGCCGACGGTGCTCGGTCACGACGGGGGCGCGCTCGCGCTCGCCGAGTCGTGGCTCGGTGCCACGCAGGGGGCCGGCGCTTCGCTGTCGATCGTCGTCTCGACCGGTGTCGGCGGCGGGTTCGTCGCGAGCGGCGCCTATATCCCCGGTGCCACCGGCAACGCCGGTCATCTCGGTCAGGTGCGCCGCGAAGGCGGTCTGACGCTCGAGGAGATCGCGTCGGGGCCGGCGAGCGCGGCCTGGGCGCAGCAGCAGGGGTGGACTGGCGCCACCGGCGAGGACCTCGCCCGGGACGCGGCTGCCGGTGACCCCGTCGCGCGGGCGGCGATCGAACGCTCGGCGCGCGAGGTGGGAGAGGCTCTCGCAGATGCCGCCACCCTCGTCGACCTCGACGTGGTCGCCATCGGCGGCGGATTCTCGCGGGTGTCGGCGGACTACATCGACCTCGTGCAGCAGGCTCTGACCGCGAGCGCGGCGCACGAGTACTCGCGTCGCACCCGGGTCGTGCGCTCGGGGCTCGGTGACGAGGGGCCGCTCATCGGCGCCGCTGCCCTCGTGCTGCGGTAGGTAGGTAGGTCCGCCCGCACGCGCTGATCAGCCGCGCGCCGCGAGCAGATGTCGCGGTGGCCCTTCGAGGCGTGCGACGGAGATCTTGAGGTCGGTGACGTCAGTGGCGACCGCGTCGATACGGGCGCTCAGCTTCTCGGACACGGCGTCGATGCGAGCAGTCAGCTTCTCGTCGACGGCATCGATGCGTGCGCTGAGCTTCTCGTCGACCGCGTCGATCCTGTCGTCGATTCGGCGGACCATCCAGGCACCGGCGGCGAAGAGGCTGGTGCCGAGGGTGAGCACGA
>NZ_JBHVXT010000001.1:857267-977930 GCF_042881445.1 Microbacterium sp. NPDC058269 | reverse complement strand
GGACGATCGTGAGGGTCTCCGTGGTCACGGTCTCATCCTCTTCCCGTGGTGAGCAGGTGTCGCGGGGGTCCTTCGAGGCGGGCGACGGAGATCTTGAGGTCGGTGACGTCGGCGGCGACAGCGTCGATGCGGGTGCTGAGCTTCTCGTCGACCGCGTCGATCCTGTCGTCGATTCGGCGGACCATCCAGGCACCGGCGGCGAAGAGGCTGGTGCCGAGGGTGAGCACGATGCCGATGGCGCTGAGGACGATCGCGAGGGTCTCCGTGGTCACGGTCTCATCCTCTTCCCGTGGTGAGCAGGTGTCGCGGGGGTCCTTCGAGGCGGGCGACGGAGATCTTCAGGTCTGTGACGTCGGCGGCCACAGCGTCGATGCGAGAGCTGAGCTTCTCGTCGACCGCGTCGATGCGGGTGCTGAGCTTCTCGTCGACCGCGTCGATCCTGTCGTCGATGCGGCGGACCATCCAGGCGCCGGCAGCGAAGAGGCCCGTGGTGATCGTCAGCGCGACGCCGATCGCGCTGAGGACGATCGCGAGGACCTCGGTGGACACGTGCGCTCTCCTTGACTGCGGATGGGTGTGCTGCGGATGGGTGTGTCAGCGAGGCTACGCCGCAGTTGCCCCTGTGTGCGCCGGTATTCCAGCATCTGTGAAGAGGTCGCGAGAAGCGTGGGGTGTGGAGGAGGCGTCAGCTCGTCGTCGAGGCCCGCTGCCGCGACCGCCCGGCGATCAGCACCAGCGCAGGCACGAGCGCGCACAGGGCGGCCGACACGAGGAACGTGGTGCTCGATGCCGGGTCCCGACCGACCAGGAGGATCAGCGTGGGCACGAAGGTGCCGCCCACAGCTCCGCACGCGACGAGGGCGCCGGTCACCGCGGCGCTGCGAGCGGGGTCGAGATGGTCGAGCGCGAGGCCCAGGATGAGCCCGTAGCTCGGTGCGAGGAGCACGACCACTGCGGCCAGTGCGACGAGCGCCCCCACGGGAGCGGACCCCACCAGCAGCCCCGCCGTGGCCATCAGGATCGCGGCGGCGCTCGTGGCGGAGACGAGGATCACGATCGGCGACACCGAGAGACGGCGCAGTCCCGCCGCGCCGAAGCGCCCGACGGCCATCAGCGCCCAGAACGCCGAGGTCCCCAATGCGGCGAGACCCGGTTCGACCGCGAGGATCCGCTCGGGGATCACGGCCGACCAGCCGGACAGTACGGTCTCGACGCCGACGTAGAGGGGGAGTGCGACGGCGAACGGCAGGAGCACGAGCAGTCCGCGCATGTCACGGCGCGCAGGAGCTTCGACGGGGGTGACCGCGGATCCCGACCCGGTGAGCATCGCGACCGTCAGAAGCGGCACGATCGCCAGGAGGCCGAGCGCCGGACGAACCCCTGAACCCGCGGCGACGAGCAGCGGGGTGACCGCCGCGCATACCGCGACCGTGCCGAGCAGGGCACTGAGCAGCCCCGTCGCGCTGCCGACCGACAGGGACTTCGCCGCCACGGAGCCGGAAGCCTCGACCAACCCGAACCCGAACCCCGCGACGGCGCCCGCGGTGATGAACACGGCGGGCGTGCCGGCCAGGGCCACCATGACGATGGCAGCGGCCTGGAGCGCGCTGCCGAGCATCAACGCGGTGCGCGGCGGCCGACGCATCAGCAGCGGCCCCGACATCAACACCCCGACCAGGAGTCCGGCGAACAGTGCGGGCACGGCCGTGCTGAGGTCTGAACCGATCGCCCGCTCGGCGGAGGGGAGGACGGCGGGAACGAACGCGGCCGTGACGCCGAGTCCCGCGAAGGCGGTGAACAGCCCCGCCCGCGCGCGACGGATGTCGTCGGTCACGCCCCCGCCGTCCGCACGCGGTGCACGGCGGCGAACGTGTCGCGCAGGGCCTCCATCGAGCGGTCGTAGTTCGACTGGGCGACGCCGATGAAGATGCAGTCGACCACCATGAGCTGAGCGATCCGGCTGCCCAGTGCGCCGGAGCGGAAGCCGGTCTCGCGGGCGGCGGTCGTCAGCACGATGTCGGCCTGATCGGCCAGCGGAGCGCCCGCATGGTTCGTGATCGCGATGGTGGTCGCTCCGGCCTGCCGGGCGAGCAGCAGGAACTCGATCGTGTCGGTGGTGGCGCCGGTGTGCGACACCGCGATCGCGACGTTGCCGGGGCCGAGCGTCGCCGCCGATGTCCAGGCGGCGTGCGGGTCGGACCACTCCAGCGCGGTGCGCCCGATGCGGGTGAGCTTGCGCTGCAGGTCGAGCCCGACGATGGAGCTGGCGCCCACGCCGAAGATGTCGACCCTGGTGGACGAGGTGATGGCGTCGACCGAGGCCCGCAGCGACTCGGTGTCGAGCACCTTGGCGGTGTCGGCGAGGGAGAGCGTCTCGGCGAGCGACACCTTCGCGACGATGTCGGCCAGGGTGTCGTTGCGGTCGATGTCGCCGGAGACGGCGGGAAGGGCGGCCGTATCGAACGTCTCGCGCTCGACGTCGCGCAGAACGTGGTTGCGCAGCTCGCGCACGTGCTCGTAGCCGAGGCGCTTGCAGAATCTCACGACCGAGGTGGTCGAGGTGTCGCAGCGCTGGGCGAGCTCGGCGATCGAGAGTCCTGCCGTTCCCGCCGGGTCTGCAAGGAACAGGTCGGCGATGCGCTGCTCGCTCGGACGCAGCTCGGGGCGGATCGCGCGCATGCGGACGAGCACGGGGTGCGCGCCGGCGTCATCGCGGGCGGCTTCATGGGGCATGGGGTCTCCGATCACTGTTCATAACAGTAGAGGAACTTCTGTTACATAAGTAGTGACCTTCGTGTACTTTTGGTACCAACCACGACCGACGACGTTCACGGGGCGGCAGGCAACAGCGCCTGACCCGACGCCACGGCGGCGCGTCACACTCAGGAGGATCCAGCAATGAGCACAGCACGCTGGGCGTCACTCGGCGCTCTCACGGCGACGGGCCTCGCCTTCGCCCTCGTCATCACCGGGTGTTCCGCACCCGCGTCCGACCCGAAGCCCTCCGCGGGCGCAGCGGGCGGCGACCTCGTCATCGGCGTCACCAGTGACCCCGACACCCTGTTCCCGTGGAAGGCCACCCAGTTCCAGGCCGTCAACGTGCTGCAGAACCTGTACGGCACGCTGACCGAGTTCGACGAAGACCTCAACGTCGTCCCGGGCCTGGCCGAGTCGTGGGACGTCTCGGAAGACGGCCTCACCGTAACGTTCAACCTCCGTGAGGGCGTCACGTTCGCCGACGGCAGCACGTTCGGCTCCGAAGACGTGAAGTACTCGCTCGACGCGATCGCGGCCGAGGCCACGGCAGCCGTCGCCCGCACCTCGCTCGCCTCCGTCACCGCGGTCGAGGCGACCGACGAGAAGACCGTCACGCTCACGTTGAGCGCTCCCGACGCCGCGCTTCCCGCCAACCTCGCCGTGATCAACATGGCGATGCTCTCCTCGGATGACACCGAAGAGGGACTGAACACCACGCCGAACGGTACCGGTCCCTTCATCCTCGACGACCGCAAGGCCAGCCAGTCGATCACGCTCGCGAAGAACGTCGACTACTGGGGCGACACTGCGCTGCTCGACACGGTCGAGTTCCGCGTGATCCCCGACGAGTCGTCGATCGTCTCGGCGATGCAGTCCGGCAACGTGCAGCTGGCCGTGTTCGACGACCCGCTGGTCGCGCAGACCGCCGAGGGCGCCAACGTCGAGGTCGCCACGACCCCGCAGCTGAGCTATCACGCGCTGCAGCTGAACGCCACGCGCGGCGACCTCGCCGACGTCAACGTGCGCCTCGCGATGCAGTGCGCGATCGACCGCCAGGAGGTGCTCGACACCGCAGCCCTCGGCGAGGGTGAGGTCACCGGCCCCATCACCTCTCCCGCGTACAAGTCCGACCCTGACGCCCGTCCGTGCCCGGAGCGCGACCTCGACAAGGCCGCCGAGTACCTGAAGAAGGCGGGCAAGGAAGACGGCGTCACCATCAAGACGATCGTCTCTCAGGGCGAGTACGCCACGTCGGTGAACGAGGCCCAGAACCTCAAGGCCCAGCTGGCCGACGCGAAGATCACGCTCGACCTCGAGGTGCTCGAGTCCGGTGCGTTCGTCGACCGCTGGATCGCGGCCGACTTCGACGCCGCGGTCGCCCTCAACGGCGGTCGTCCCGACCCCGACGGCATGTACGGCCGTTACTTCACCAGCACCGGAAACCTGAACAAGGTCGCCGGATACTCCTCGCCCGAGCTCGACGCCCTGTTCGCCGAGGGGCGTCAGACCGCCGACCCGGACGAGCGCAAGGACATCTACGCGCAGGTCTCCGAGAACCTCGAGGACAACGCCGCGTGGATCTGGCTGTTCACGAGCTACACCTACACGGCGACCGCGTCGACCGTCGACGGCTTCGTCCCGATGGTGAACGGCTCGCTGCAGTACCTGCGGACCACCTCCATCAAGTAGCGGATCGAGGGGGCGCGGACACCCCGCGCCCCCTCCCTCCCCGACGACAGGCACCCACACACGCGCATGTTCAGACAGCTCCTCCGCAACAGCGTGCTGCGACGCATCCTCGCAGCCCTCGGCACGCTCCTCGGCGTCGCCATCTTCGTCTTCCTGATGCTGCGCGCCATCCCCGGTGACCAGATCAGCTCCGGCCTCGGCACCGAGGCGGCCGCCCTCACACCGTCGCAGCGTGCGGCCCTCGAGTCGTACTACGGCCTCGACCAGCCGCTCATCGTGCAGTTCTTCTCGTGGCTGGGCAACATCTTCACCGGCAACCTCGGCTTCTCGTCGCGGGCGCAGACGAGCGTCCTCGATCTCACCCTCGCCGCACTTCCCGTGACGTTCGAGCTCGCGATCTTCTCGATCGTGATCGCGCTGGCCATCGGCATCCCGCTCGGAATGCTCTCCGCCTCGAAGCCCGACTCGTTCCGCGACGGCGTCGGACAGGTCGTCGGTCTCGCCGGTCTCTCCATCCCCGCGTTCCTGCTCGGCACGGCGCTCCTGGCGATCCTCGCCTCGTCGTTCGGCTTCAACCCGAACGGTCAGGCCTACGCCACGCTGTTCGAGGACCCGCTGCTGAACCTCCAGCAGATGCTGCTGCCCTCGATCGTGCTCGGGTTCGGCATCGCCGCACCGATCATGCGCACGACCCGCACAGCGGTGCTCGAGATCCGCTCGAACGACTTCATCCGCACCGCCAGGGCGAAGGGCGTCCCTCCGCGCCGTCTGCAGGTGCGCCACGTGCTCGGCAACGCGCTCGTGCCCATCGTCACGATGACCGGCCTGCAGTTCGGCTACCTCCTCGGAGGTGCTGTGGTCGTGGAGCAGATCTTCTCGCTCCCCGGCATTGGGCGCCAGGTGCTGCTCGGCATCCAGCAGAAGGAGTACGCGCTCGTGCAGAGCACCGTGCTCGTGATCGCGCTCGCCTTCGTCATCGTCAACCTGCTCACCGACCTGCTGTACCGGGTCATCGATCCTCGGGTGCGTGCCGCATGACCGACATCTCTCAGACCCCGGCCCTCGCTCCCGGCGGCGGGCGCACCATGGAGCGCGTGCGTCTCCTGCTGCGCAGCCGCAGCGGGCTCACCGGCCTCATCATCGTCGTGCTGCTCGCCGTGCTGAGCCTCGTCTCGGCGTTCGGGCTGCTGCCGTTCGATCCGCTCGCGCAGGATCCGCCCTCGCGCCTGCAGCCGCCATCCGCCGTGCACTGGTTCGGCACCGACCAGTTCGGGCGGGACGTGTTCTCCCGCGTCGCCGCCGGCGTCGCCAACTCGGCGCTGATCTCGGTCGTCGCCGTGGCCTTCGCCACCGTGGTCGGCACAGTGTGCGGACTCATCGCCGGCTTCTACCGCGGCTTCTCCGACGGAGCGATCACGGCCGTCACCAACGTGCTGTTCGCCTTCCCGCCGCTGCTGCTCGCCCTGTCGCTCGCGTCGGTGTTCGAGCGCAACTGGTTCACCATCGCCGTGGCCATCGCGATCGTCTACGTGCCGATCTTCATCCGCGTCACCCGAGGGCCCGTGCTGTCGCTGCGCGAGGTCGAGTACGTCAAGGCCGCCAAGAGCACGGGGCAGAGCCGCATGGCGACCATGTTCCGTCACGTGCTGCCGAACATCACGTCGATCATCATCGTGCAGGTCACGCTCTCGCTGTCGTGGGCCGTGCTCACCGAGGCGTCGCTGAGCTTCCTCGGGCTCGGCACGCCGCCGCCCGCACCCTCGCTCGGTTCGATGATCTTCGAGGCGCGCACCCTCGTCACGATCGCCCCGTGGACCATGATCGCGCCCGGCGTGATCGTGGTGCTGCTCGTGGTCGGGCTGAACCTGCTCGGCGACGGCCTGCGCGACAGTCTCGACCCCCGGAACAGAGGAAAGCGATGAGCATGGAGGATCTCGGCGGGCTGGCGACGGAGGCCAGCGATCCCCGGTACGCGGACCTCGACCTGATGAGCGTCGCGGAGCTGGCGCAGACCATGAACGAGGCCGATGCCACGGTGCCCGCCGCCGTGCAGCGGGCACTCGGGCAGATCGTTCCCGCGATCGAGGCCACGGCCGCGCGCATGGCGCAGGGTGGGCGCCTGGTCTACGTCGGCGCAGGAACCCCCGGCCGCATCGGCGTGCTCGACGCCTCGGAGTGCCCGCCCACCTTCAGCACCCCGCCGGAGCTGGTGTTCGCGATCATGGCCGGCGGCCCCGGCGCGATCGTGAACCCGGTCGAGGGCGCCGAGGACGACGCGGATGCGGGGGCTGCTGCCATCGACGCCGCGGGCATCGGTCCGCTCGACACCGTGATCGGCATCGCGTCCAGCGGGCGCACCCCCTATGTGATCGCCGCCGTCCGCCGGGCGCGCGAGCTCGGTGCTCTCAGCATCGGCCTGTCCTGCAACGTCGGGACGGCGCTCAGCGCGGTGGCGGAGCACGGCATCGAGGTCGAGGTCGGTCCCGAGGTGCTCTCCGGTTCGACCAGGCTCAAGTCGGGCACCGCGCAGAAGCTCGTGCTGAACATGTTCTCGACCATCTCGATGGTGCGAAACGGCAAGGCCTACGGCAACCTGATGGTGGATGTGAAGGCCACCAACCACAAGCTGCGCGAGCGGGCGATCCGGATGGTGCAGACCATCGCGGATGTCGACCGCGACGTGGCGGTGGCCGCCCTGGGGACGGCCGCCTACGACGTGAAGCTCGCGTCGATCATGATCTGCCGTGGCGAGGACCTCGCCGCGGCCACCGCACGACTGGACGCGGCCGAGGGTCGGCTGCGCACCGCACTGGAGGAGAACTGATGCGCGTCCTCGGACTGATCTCCGGCACCTCGCACGACGGGATCGATGCCGCCGTCGTCGACTTCACGACCAGCGGCGGTTTCACCGCGCACGGCGTGGATCTGCACGGCACGGTGCTCGCCGCGACGAGCGTCCCCTACGCCCCCGAGCTGCGGGCCCGACTGATCGCTGCGCTGCCGCCGGCCCAGACGACCCTCGCCGAGGTGGCGGAGCTCGACACTCTCATCGGGCAGGCGTTCGCCGAGGTCGCGGCCGACATCGCGGCAGAGGTCGGCGGCGTCGACGCGGTCTGCTCGCACGGACAGACCGTGTACCACTGGGTCGACGGCGCGCACGCGCTGGGCACCCTGCAGATCGGGCAGCCCGCCTGGATCGCCGAGAAGGTCGGAGCCCCCGTGGTGTCCGACATCCGCATCCGCGACATCACGGTCGGCGGCCATGGCGCCCCGCTGGTGTCGTTCCTCGACGAGCTGCTGCTGCGTTCGCGCGCCGGTGTGTCCGCCGCCCTGAACCTCGGCGGCATCTCGAACATGACGGTGGTGCGGCAGGGCGGCCTGGTCGCCTACGACATCGGACCCGCGAACGCGCTGGTCGACGCGGTCATCGTGGAGCACGGCCTCAACCCGCTCGGCTACGACGACGACGCCGCGATCGCCCGCACCGGACAGGTCGACGAGGCGCTGCTGGCAGCCCTGCTCGAGGACCCGTACTACGCTCTCACCCCGCCCAAGAGCACCGGCAAGGAGCACTTCCACCTCGGCTACGTGCACGAGCACCTGGCCGCGCAGGGCCGCGAGATCGCGGTCGCCGATGTCGTGCGCACCCTCACCGAGCTCACCGTGCGCACGGTCGCGCGTGACGTGGAGGCCGCCGGCATCGGGTTCCTCGCCGTGTCGGGCGGTGGATGCCGCAACCCGCTGATCCTCGACGGTCTGCGCGCCGCGCTGCCCGCCACCGAGGTCGTGCTGGCCGACGAGCTGGGGGCTGCGGCCGACAGCAAGGAGGCGATCCTCCTCGCCCTGATCGGCTGGTCGACGATGCACGGCGTTCCCGCGATCGTCCCCGGCGGCACCGGAGCGCGCGAACCGCGGATCCTCGGCACCATCACGCCGGGTGTCGGTCCGCTGCAGATGCCCGAGCCCGTCGCCTCCATCGACTCCCTCGTGCTCACGGAGGCCGCGGCATCGTGAGCCTCCAGGTGCGCCCCGCCACCCCGGACGACCTGTCCGGGGTGCTCGAGGTGTTCCTCGCCTGCTGGCGGGAGAGCTACCGGGGTGTGCTGACCGACACGGCGATCGACGCGATGACCGACGAGCGGGCCGCGGCGCTGTGGCAGCGAGTGCTCGCCGATGCGGTGGGCGTCGTGCTGGTCGCGGAGCTCGATGGCGCGATCGTGGGGATCACCCGGTACGCCGCGACCTCCGACGGAGACGACAGGGCCGACGGGGCCGTGCACTCCCTCTATGTCTCACCGCGGGCCCACGGCGGCGGGGTCGGCGGCGCACTGCTGGCACGGGCCACCGCTGGGCTGCAGGAGGCGGGGGCCGAAGCCGCGACGCTCTGGGTGTTCGCCGCGAATGCACCCTCGATCGGGTTCTACGAGGCGAAGGGCTGGCACCCCGACGGAGCGACCCGCACGCAGTCGGAGTTCGGCGAGCCCGAGCAGCGCATGCGCAGGGAGTGGACATGAGCAGGGAGCGAACGTGAGCGGGGGTCTGACATGAGCGCCGTGGAGCGCATCCGCGTTCTCCGGGTGCCGTCGCCCCTGGTGCGGCCGTTCGTCACGGCCGTGCGCCGTGCCGACCACCTCGACGTCGTGCTCGTCGAGGTCGTCGACGCCGACGGGCGCCGCGGATACGGCGAGGCGGCGATCAGCTGGCGCGTCACGGGGGAGAGCCCGCAGAGCGTCGCCGCTGCGGTCGCGGGACCGCTTGGCGAGGTCGTGCTCGGACGGGAGGCCGGCGACCCCGGGGTCGCCGCCGACATCGCCCGTGCGGTGTGGGGCAATGCCGCCGCCCGCAGCGCGATCGAGTGCGCCCTCGCCGACCTGGCCGCGCAGCAGCAGGGAGTCGCGCTCGTCGCCGACCTCTCTCGAACGTTCGCTGTGCGCACCTCCTCGACAGATCCGCGCATCCGCACCGACATGACCCTGTCCGCGGGGGAGCCGGCCGTGCTGGCGACTGTCTCTGAGGAGCACGTCACCGCGGGTTTCAGGTCCCTCAAGATCAAGGCCTCCTCCGCGCACGACACGGTCGCCGGACTCCGGGCCGTCCGTGCTGCCGTCGGCCCCGACATCACGCTGCGCGTCGATGCCAACCAGGCCTGGGACGCCGTGACCGCGATCCGCGTGATCCGTGTCGCCGAAGACGAGGGAATCGCACTCGAGCTCGTCGAGCAACCCGTCGCCGCGCACGACCTCGACGCGCTCGCCGCCGTCACGGCCGCCGTCGACACCCCGATCATGGCCGACGAGTCTGTGCGCACCGCCCACGATGTGCGCCGCGTCGCCGGCCGTGGAGCCGCCGACCTCGTGAACATCAAACTCGCCAAGACGGGTGGTCTCGCCGAGGCGCTCGCCGCCGCGGAAGCCGCTCGGGATGCCGGTCTGGGCGTCGTGATCGGCTGCATGATGGAGTCGCACGTCGGAGTGAGCGCCGCGGCCCACCTCGCCGCTGCCGTCGCCCCCGATGTCGTGCACGACCTGGATGCGGCGTTCTGGCTGCAGAGCTCGCCGGTGATCGGGGGAGTCGTGCTGTCGGGCGACGTCCTGGAGCTGGGAACCGACGCGGGACTCGGCATCGGTGCCCTCGCCGCCGATGCACAGCCCGAGGTGCTGCTCGACCTCCCCGTTCGCGCGGAGGTGACCGCATGACCGCGCCCGCAGCCGTCGCCGCTGTCCTCGCCTCCGCCTCCGCTCCCCGTGGCATCGTCGCGGGTGTCGTCACGGACGCCGGGCGCGACGTCGCCGCCGGTGGCCTGGCCGACCTCGCCGGAACCCCGGTGACACCTGGGACCGCCTTCGATATCGCCTCGGTGTCGAAGGTCGCCGCGACCACGACCGCGATCCTGCGACTGGTCAGCCGGAACACGCTGCGATTCGACGACCCGGTCGACCGCTTCATCCGTGGCACCGCCTGTGCTCCGGAGACGACCGTGCGTCACCTGCTGCAGCACCGCGCGGGCCTGTGGGAATGGCAGCCGCTCTATCTCGACCGGGAGCACGGCGACCCCGCCGCCGCGGCCGATGCGATCCCGCGGCGCTACGGCCTCGACGACGGTCGTCATTACTCCGATCTGGGGTTCATGCTGCTCGGCCGCATCGTCGCCGCCGTCACCGGACTACCCCTGGACGCCGCCGTCCGCGAACTCGTGACCGCACCCCTCGGTCTCGACCGCACCGGGTATGGCCCGGTCTCGCGGCCCGTCGCCTCATCCGCGGTGGGTGACGCCGCCGAACGTCGCATGGTCGCTACGGGGGAGCCCTATCCGATCCTCGCGACCGTTCGGGACTTCGCCTGGCGCGACGACGAGATCACCGGTGCCGTGAACGACGGCAACTGCTTCCACGCGCTCGGGGGTGTCTCCGGCCATGCCGGGCTCTTCAGCACCGCCGACGACCTGCTGACGCTGGGGGCTGCGCTCGCCGCCCCGGAGAGGCATCCCGAGCTGTGGGATCCGGATGCCGTCGCCGAGCTGTTCCGCGATGGACCCGATGCCGGGCAGGCGTTGGGCTGGCGCAGCGACACGGTCGCCGTCGCCGGTCGCCCCACCCGGGTGCTCTGGCACCCCGGCTACACGGGGTGCGCGCTCGGGATCGTGCCGGGAACGGGGACCGCCGCGGTGCTGTTGACGAACCGCCTCTTCGCGCCCACGCCCGCGCCCACGGAGGCGCTGTGGCGCACGGCGCTTCCCGCGCTTCTGGACGACAACGATCCCGATCACACCGATCCCGACGACACCGATCCCGACGACACCGATCCCGACGACACCGATCCCGACGACACCGAGCCCGATCACAACGAAGGAACGAGAACACCATGAGCACCACCGAGCCCGTGCTGAGCATCAGCGGCCTCGCCGTCGCCTTCCGGACCGGTTCCGAGCTGGTCGCCGCGATCAGTGATGTCAACATCGACATCGCCGCTGGTGAGACCGTCGCAATCGTGGGGGAGTCGGGGTCGGGCAAGTCCACCACCGCGGCCGCGGTCAACCGTCTGCTGCCGGAGAACGGTGTGATCACAGCCGGCAGCATCCGCTTCGACGGGCGGGAGCTGACCGACCTGCCCGAGAACGCGATGATCTCGCTGCGCGGCGCCGGCATCGGACTCGTGCCGCAGGACCCGATGTCGAACCTCAACCCGCTCATGCGCGTGGGGGAGCAGATCGGCGAGGCGCTCGAGGTGCACGGCCACACGCACGGCGATGCCACGAAGGCCCGCGTCGTCGAGCTGCTCGAGATGGTGGGGATCGCGGATGCGGCCCAGCGCGCCCACCAGTATCCGCACGAGTTCTCCGGCGGCATGCGCCAGCGCGTGCTGATCGCGATGGGTCTCGCCTGCAAGCCGCGTCTGCTGATCGCCGACGAGCCCACCTCTGCCCTCGATGTGACCGTGCAGCGGCGCATCCTCGACCAGCTCGACACGCTCACCGACGAACTCGGCACCGCGGTCTTCCTGATCACGCACGACCTGGCGCTCGCCGCCGAGCGCGCCGACCGCATCGTCGTGATGTTCCGCGGTCGGGTGGTCGAAGAGGGAACGTCGGCGCAGGTGCTCGGCGCCCCGCAGCACGAGTACACGAAGCAGCTGCTCGCCGCGGCGCCCAGCCTCGCCTCGCGCCGCGATGCCCTGCCGCCGCGGGAGACCGCTACAGGCACGCCCTTCGTCGAGATCCGCGACCTGCGCAAGGAGTTCGCCCTCCGCGCCCCCAAGCCCGGGGAGCCGCAGACGTTCACGGCCGTCGACGGGGTGAGCTTCGAGATCCGAAAGGGCACCACGGTGTCGATCGTGGGCGAGTCGGGTTCGGGCAAGTCGACCACCGCGAACATGGTGCTCGGGCTTGAAGACGCCACGTCGGGGTCGATCCTGTTCGACGGGCTCGACCTCACCACGCTCCGCCGCAAGGAGCTGTTCGCCCTGCGCCGTCGCGTGCAGCCGGTGTTCCAGAATCCCTATGCCTCGCTCGACCCGCGCTACACGATCGAGCAGTCGATCACCGAGCCGTTGCGCGTGCACCGCATCGGCACCACCGCCTCACGTCACGCGCGCGTGCTCGAGCTGCTGGAGCAGGTGGCACTGCCGACCGCGATGGCCGAGCGCCTGCCGCATGAGCTCTCCGGTGGGCAGCGGCAGCGCGTGGCGATCGCCCGCGCCCTGGCGCTCGAACCCGAGCTCGTGGTGCTCGACGAGGCGGTGTCGGCGCTCGACGTGCTGGTTCAGGCGCAGATCCTCGACCTGCTCGCCGATCTGCAGCGCCGTCTCGGCCTGAGCTACCTCTTCATCAGCCACGACCTCGCCGTCGTGCGGATGATCTCCGACGAGGTGCACGTCATGCAGCGCGGCGTCGTGGTCGAGAGCGGTACGCCGGAGCGTATCTTCGACGCCCCGCAGCATCCCTACACGCGTGAATTGCTCGCGGCGATCCCCGGGGCGTCGCTGGCGTCCTGACCTCAGCGTTTGCGGTCGTCGTCGTCCCAGGGGCCTTCCCACCAGCCGGCGCGGCCCTCGTCCGAGCCGCCGCGACCACGGCGCGAGCGCACGAACTGCACGATGAACACCGTCAGCGTCGTGAGCAGGATCAGGAAGACGACGAGGAACAGCAGGTCGTTCTGGTTCATGGACGTTTCCCCTCCGCGGCATCCGCCACGATCTTCGCGATGCGGGCGCTCTTCGTCTCCGGCCGCTTGGCCATCGCGATGTGCGTGAGCCCGAACTTCTTGACCGACTTCGGGAAGGCGTCCCAGTTCTCCCGAGCGGCGGGAACGGCATCGAGCGCGGCGGTGAACTCGTCGGGTTCGATGCCGGCCTCCGGTCCGTCGAGCACGGTCCAGGAGCCGTTCGCCTTCGCGACGTCGAGCACGCGGATGCCGGCGGGGGCGAGCAGCCCCGCGGCTTCGAGCTCCGCGATGCGTGCCTTGTTCGTGGCCGCCCAGCCGCTGCCGGGACGGCGCGGGGAGAACCACTGACCGTTGGCGCGGTCGCCCGTGCCCTCGTCGAACACGCGCACAGGCCCGTCGATCCACCCGAAGCACAGCGCCTGCCGCACGGCATCCTCGTAGGCGACACCGTCGGACGCGCCCCGCACGCTCAGCAGCCAGACACCCGCCGCCCGCTCGTGGTTCTCCTCGAGCCAGGTGCGCCAGGCCGCGGCATCCGCCGCCCTGAGCCGCTCGCCGTCGTCCAGTGCGCCCATGGGCTACTTCTTGGTCTTCACCGTCGTGATCGTCTCGGTGATCCGCGGCAGCAGGTCGGCCACGGATTGCACGATCTCGTCAGGGCGGAACGGGTACTTCTCGATCTCGGCCTGGTCGCTGATGCCGGTGAGCACCAGCACGGTGTGCAGGCCCGCTTCGATGCCGGCGACCACGTCGGTGTCCATGCGGTCGCCGATCATGCCGGTGCGCTTCGAGTGCGCGCCGATCTTGTTCAGGGCAGAGCGGAACATCATCGGGTTCGGCTTGCCGACGACGTAGGGCTCCTTGCCCGTGGCCTTCGTGATGAGGGCGGCGATCGCGCCGGTGGCCGGGAGCGGTCCGTCGGTGCTCGGGCCCGTGGCGTCCGGGTTCGTGACGATGAAGCGCGCGCCGCCGATGATGAGGCGGATCGCCTTGGTGATCGCCTCGAACGAGTAGTTGCGCGTCTCGCCGACGACCACGAAGTCGGGGTTCGTCTCGGTCATGATGAAGCCGGCGTCGTGCAGGGCGGTGAGGATGCCGGCCTCGCCGATCACGAAGGCCGAGCCGCCGGGGAGCTGCTGCTTCAGGAAGTCGGCGGTGGCGAGGGCCGACGTCCAGATGCGTTCCTCGGGAACGTGCAGTCCGCTGATGCGCAGGCGAGCGGAGAGGTCGCGCGCGGTGAAGATCGAGTTGTTGGTGAGCACCAGGTAGGGGATGCCCGCGCTCTCCCAGCCGGCCAGCAGTTCCGAGGCCCCGGGGATGGCGTCGTTCTCATGGACGAGCACGCCGTCCATGTCGGTGAGCCAGCATTCGATGTCATCTCGTTGTGCCATGTGCACAGCCTAGAGGCCGCGGGCGACGCGCACCTGACCGTGTTGCGCAGGAGCTAGGCGCTGAGCCAGACCACCTGTGCCGCACCGTCGGGCAGTGCCGTCTCCGCGCCGTCGATCTCGACCCCGGATGCCGCAACCGTCACGGTCGATGCCACCGCCAGGCCCAGCGCCTCGAGGGCTCGGAGCAGCTCGGGGTCACGGTCGTCGACCCGCAGCACGTGGCCCGTGTGCCCGACCGGCGCATCGGCCAGCAGCACGAAGGGCTCACGTTCGATGTGACCGTCGGCGGCGGGGATCGCATCGCCGTGCGGGTCGAAGCGCGGACGCCCCAAACGCGCGTCGATGCCCTCGAGCAGCCGGTCGCTGATGGTGTGCTCGAGCACCTCGGCCTCGTCGTGCACCTCGTCCCAGCCGTAGTCGAACTCCTGCACCAACCAGGTCTCGATCAGGCGGTGCCGGCGCACCATGGCGAGGGCGCGCGCGGTGCCGGCATCCGTCAGTCGCACCGCGCCGTACGGCACGTGCGAGACGAGGCCGGCGGCGGCGAGCTTCTTCACCATCTCGGTGACCGACGACGGAGCGATGCCGAGCTTCGCAGCGAGCACCGAGGGAGTGATCGGCGCGTCCTGCCACTCGGTGTGCGCGTAGACGGTCTTCAGGTAGTCGTCAGCTGCAGGGGATGCCACCGGTCCAGCCTACGTGGTGCTCTCGCGCGCCCAGGCGGTGAGTCCGTGGATCAGCGCGCGCACGCCGATCTCGAACGTGCGGCGGGCGGGGTCGTCGCTGAGTCGCGCTCGGGCTGCCTCGGCCTCGGCGAAGGTGGGGAACTCCGGGGCGAGCTCTCGCGGGGCCATGTTGTCTGCGGGGGCGAGCGCGTCGAGGGCGGAGCCGATGATGAACGACTCGAGCGCGACGATGGCGTCGACGATCGTGTCGGTCGGCCAGCCGTCGTCCGCGAGCAGGCGCGCGATCTGCTCGTAGTCCGCGAACGAGCCCTCGTCGGCGTCGATCGGCGAGGTGGCGAGCATGACCATGGCCTCCGGCGCGGCGATCGCGGCGTCTCGGTAGCTGTGCGCCCACGTGAGGAGTGCGTCCTCGACGGGCATCTCGTGCAGCACGGGAGAGACGAGCGCACGGCTGACCTGTCCGCGCATGGCCCGGATCACCGCGTCGCGGTTCGCGAAGTGGTGGTAGAGCGCCGAGGTGCGAACGCCCAGCGACTCCGCGAGCGCGGTCATCGTGAACTGGCGCGGGGTGCGCTGCGCGCTGAGCGCGAAGGCCGCCTTCAGAATGCGTTCCTCGGTGAGCACCTGGGTCGACGGTCGGCCGACGCTGCGGGGAGATTTCGTCATCGTGCTCGATTCTGCTCAGGCGTCTGGTATTTTATTGAAACTCTTTCAATACCGAATGCTCCACTACCGATGAAGGTACTGCCATGACCGGTTTCGACGCCGACACCATTGTCACCGGCGCGCATGTGGTGACGATGGACCCGCGCCGCCCGCACGCCACGGCCTTCGCAGTGCGCGGCGGCCGCTTCCTCGCCGTGGGCGACGATGCACTGATCCGCGAGCTGCGCGGACCCCGCACCGTCGTGCGCGACCTCGCCGGTGCCGCCGTGACCCCCGGCCTCATCGACGCGCACCTGCATCCGATCCAGGGGATCGAGCTGACGGCCGGGATCGACCTGGGCGGTCTGAGCACCGGCGCGGCGCTGCTGACGGCGCTTCGGGCCGAGGCCGATCGCGCGCTCGCCGAAGACGCCGACCCGTGGGTGCGCGGCTGGAACCTCGACTACGACGTGTTCCACGACCTGCCGATGACGGCGGACGCGATCGAGGATGCGGTGCGCGGCCTCCCATCGTTGCTGATCGTGTTCGACGGCCACACCGCCCTCGCCAGTCGTGCCGGCCTCGAACGTGCGGGCATCAGCGGCGCGCGCGAGTTCGAGGACTCGTCGTGCGTCGTCGTCGATGCCGACGGTCGCCCGACCGGGGAACTGCGCGAACTCGGCGCCTACGAACCCGTGCGGCTGAGCGCCCCGGCGCTGACCCGCGACCAGACCCTCGCGGTCGGACACGACCTGCTGCGCGGCCTGCGCGACTCCGGCCTGACCGGCGGCACGATCATGGACGGCGGCTTCGCCACGCTCGCACTGCTCGACGCTCTGGAGCAGGGACCCGGGCTGCCGATCCGCATCGTCTCGGCCATCGACCACGAGCCCGGCTTCGACGAGGAGCGGACGGGCGCGAACCTCGCGATGCGCGACCGCCGCGGTGACCGATGGCGCGGGGGCGTGGTCAAGCTCTACGCCGACGGCGTGGTCGAGACCGGAACCGCCTGGCTGCACGAGCCGGACAGCGCGGGGGCGGGTCTGGAACCGTTCTGGAAGGACGCCGCCGCCTACGCCCGCACCGTGCGGCGATACGCCGAGGCCGGATTCCAGGTGGCGACGCATGCGATCGGCGACCGGGCCGTCGCGGAGGTCGTCGACGCCTATCTCGCCGCGGGCGTGCGCAGCGCCGGGGGAGCCCCGCACCGCATCGAGCACCTCGAGACCACGACCGACCGCGACGTCGCGCGCATCGCCGCCGCCGGCATCACCGCCTCGATGCAGCCCCTCCACATGCAGTGGCGCAAGGCCGACGGGTCGGACGACTGGTCGCATCGGCTCGGACCGGAGCGCGCCGCCCGCGCGTGGCGTGTGCGCGACTACTGGGAGGCCGGAGCAGCGCTCGCCCTCGGATCCGACTGGCCCATCGCGCAGAACGACGCCCGCATCGGCCTCGCCTGGTCGATGCTGCGCCGACGCCCCGGCGACCCCGACGCCCCGGTGTTCGAGCCCGACCAGGTGCTCACCCCCTACCAGGCGCTGCACGGCTACACCGTGGGCGCCGCCCTGGCCCAGGGCGATGCCGACCTCGGCCGCATCGCTCCCGGGTTCCGGGCCGACTACGCCGTGTGGGCGGAGAACCCGCTGCACGTCTCCCCGGACGACCTCCCCGACCTTCCCGTACAGGGGACGGTCGTCGGCGGCGTCGAGCCCTGACCCCCCGGCTCGGCCGCACCCTCCCACGTCGCACCCCCCTTCACACTGAGGTGACTTCCATGCCAGAATTCGGCGCTCTCGCGCTCCTCCCCATCGTGGTGATCCTGATCGTCGCGGTCGCCACCAGACGCACGCTCTTCGCCCTGTTCTTCGGCACCGTCGCCGGGGCGCTGATCCTCGGCGGATGGGGCGGCTTCGACGTCTGGGTCGAGTACACCGGAAAGGCCCTCTCCAACGAGACGGCGCAGTGGCTGCTGCTCATCGTGGCGCTGTTCGGCATCCTGATGATGCTGTTCGAGAAGTCCGGCATCGTGACCGACTTCGCGAACTGGGCCGAGCGCTTCGTCACCTCGCGTCGCAAATCGATGGTGCTGACCTTCCTGCTGTCGGTCGTGCTGTTCGTCGACGACTACCTGAACGTGCTCACCACGGGCACCTCGATGAAGCAGGTCACCGATCGCTACCGGGTGCCGCGTACGCAGCTCGGCGCGATCATGAAGATGACGGCCGCGCCGATCGCCGTCCTCATCCCGGTCTCGACGTGGGCGCTGTTCTTCTCCGGACTGTTCGAGGCGCAGGGCGTCACGGTCGGCGGCACCGGGTTCGGGGCGTACCTGCAGGCGATCCCGTTCATCTTCTTCGGCTGGGCCGCCCTCGCGGTCGCGCTGCTGATGAGCATCGGCTGGTTGCCGAAGCTGGGTGTGATCAAGCGAGACGCGATCCGTGCCGAGCGCGACGGCGACGTCTTCCCCCTCGGCACCACCGACGACGAGCGTCGGGCCGAGGGCGCGGCTCTCCTCGCAGAGCTCAAGGCCGATGACCCCGACGGCTCGACTGCGCAGCGGGTCGCCACCGCGCTCGCGACCTCGACCGAGACCGATCCCTCGACAGACGCCGGGCGCAAGCCGCAGCCGTGGGGGTTCCTGATCGCCATGGCCGTGCTCGTCGGCGTGACGATCGCGACGAACGCCAACGTCGTCGCCGGCACCGCCGCGTCCCTCGCCGTGACGATCGTGATCGTGCTCGTGCAGCGTCGTCTCAGCATCCGCGGGGTGCTGGATGCTGCGCTCGAGGGCATCGAGAGCATGCTGTTCGTGATGATCCTCACGGTCCTCGCGTTCATGGTGCAGGAGATGAACATCACGCTGCAGCTCGCGGAGTTCGTGATCCAGGTCACCGAGCCCGTGCTCACCCCCGCGCTGCTGCCGGCGATCGTGTTCGCGGTGTGCGGCATCTACGCGTACGCGACCGGGTCCTTCTGGGACCTGGCCGCGGTGATCACCCCGGTCGTGCTGCCCCTGGCGCTCGCGCTCGGCGCCGACCCGATCCTGGCCGGTGCCGCCGTGTTCTCCGGTGCGGCGCTCGGCAGCACCACCTGCCTCTACGGCGACGGCATCATCCTCGCGTCGAGGTCGATCGGCATCAAGCCGATCAACCTGATGCTCGCGATCCTGCCCTATGCGGGCATCGCCGCCGGCTTGTCGTTCGTGCTCTATCTGGTGATGGGCTTCGTCACGGCGTAGGCGGGGCTGCTCAGTTCGCCACGGCGACGAGTCAGTTCGCCACGGCGACGAGGATGCCGAACGCGGCCTGGCCGGCGAAGAACAGGACGAGGAATCCGAGGAGGGCGGCGGCCAACGAGAGCCGGCCGTCGAACCCCTCCACCTCGGCCATGCCGATCTTGCGGGCATGGAAGGCCAGCACGAGGGTGGCGACGCCGAGCGCGAGCTGCACCCACGGGCTGGCGAGACCGATGACCGTCGGGAACGCGATCAGCAGACCGCCGATCACGCCGGTCGCGAAGCCGATCCAGGTGAGGATGCGGACGTTGCGGCGGGCGCTCTCGGCAGACATGCATCGAGCCTATCCGGGCTCAGGCTCCCGTCAGCACCAGCCAGAGCAGGGCGCCGTTGAGGGCGATCAGCAGCACGGAGGCGATGACCCCGGCCGCCGTCGTCCATCGCCGGTTCACCCAGGCGCCGAGGGTGCGTCGCTGCGCGGTGAGCACGACCAGGGGGATCAGCGCGAACGGGATGCCGAACGACAGCACCACCTGGCTGAGGACGAGGGCGAGTGTCGGGTCGAAGCCGATGCCGAGGATCACGAGCGCGGGGATCAGCGTGACCAGTCGACGGGCGAGCAGCGGGATGCGCACGTGCAACAGCCCGTGCATGATCTCCGCTCCCGCGTAGGCGCCCACCGAGGTCGATGCCAGTCCCGAGGCGAGCAGTCCCACGGCGAAGAAGGTCGCCACGACCGGTCCGAGTCCGGCGGCCAGGGCGGCGTGCGCGCCCTCCAGCGAGTCGGTGCCTTCGACGCCGGCGAGGTTCGCGGCGGCGAGCAGCAGGATGCAGAGGTTCACGGACCCGGCGATCACCATCGCGATCGAGACGTCCCAGCGCGTGGCCCTGAGCAGGCGGCGGATGCGCGAGGTCTCGGTGCGCACGGCCTCGTCGCCGGCGTGGGCGGTCGTGGCGCCGAAGCGGTCGCGGGCGAGTGAGGAGTGCGCGTAGATCGCGTGCGGCATGATCGTCGCACCGAGGATCGACGCGGCCAGCAGGACCGAGCCCGTGTCCTCGAAACGCGGCACCATCCCGCCGAGAACGCCCGCCGGGTCCGGCGGGGCGACGAATACTCCCGCGACGAATCCGATCGTGATGATCGCCATGAGGCCGATGATCACGAACTCGAACGGGCGGGCGCCGCGGCGGCTCTGCACCGTGAGCAGGATCATCGAGACCGCCCCGGTGATCACGCCGCCCAGCAGCAGCGGCACGTCGAACAGCAGATTCAGGGCGACCGCGCCGCCGATGACCTCGGCCAGGTCGGTGGCCATGGCGACGAGCTCGGCCTGCAGCCAGTAGGCGCGGCGGGCCCAGGGGCGCTTCAGCCGCGCTCCCAGCACCTCGGGAAGGCTCTGGCCGGTGACGACGCCCAGCTTCGCGGAGAGGTACTGGATCAGCCATGCCATCACGTTGCCCGCGAGCACCACCCACACCAGCAGGTATCCGTACTGCGCCCCCGCGGTCATGTTGCTCGCGACGTTGCCGGGGTCGAGGTAGGCGACGCCCGCGACGAGGGCGGGGCCCAGCAGCCAGAGGCTGCGCGGAGCCCGTGCGGGGGATGTGGACGGAGCCGTCATCGGGAGCGGGGAATTTTTAGGCACACCGAAACCGTAGCGTATTTTTCGGTATACCTAAATATCTTTTCGAATCGCGTGAATTGCCGCATATGTGGCCGGGATAGGGCCAGTTGCGCGATTCGAACTGGGGTGGCACGGCGATAGCCTGGCGGGATGGACGACACCGCGCCGAACAGCACGAACCCCGATGTTCCCGCGGACGTGGTGAGCACGGGGTCGATCGCTCAACCCGGCTACGGGGTCGGACCCTGGCCGGGTGGCGAAGAGGCCTGGCCGACGGGTGAGCAGTATGACCCGGAGCTCCTCGCGGCAGGCGACACCCGCAACGTGATCGACCGGTACCGCTACTGGCGGATGGAGGCGATCGTCGCCGACCTCGACACTCAGCGGCATCCGTTCCACGTCGCGAT
The DNA here is from genome assembly GCF_042881445.1 of Microbacterium sp. NPDC058269. Classification (NCBI taxonomy): domain Bacteria; kingdom Bacillati; phylum Actinomycetota; class Actinomycetes; order Micrococcales; family Microbacteriaceae; genus Microbacterium; species Microbacterium sp. NPDC058269. Next base: position 956,832 of record NZ_JBHVXT010000001.1, on the reverse strand, counting down.
CGAGAACTGGCAGCACGACATGAACATCGGGTCGATCGTGCGCAGTGCCAACGCGTTCCTCGCCGACACCGTGCACATCATCGGTCGTCGTCGCTGGAACAAGCGCGGGGCCATGGTCACCGACCGCTACCAGCACGTCGTGCATCACGAAGACGTCGAGACCTTCGCCGCCTGGGCCGCCTCCGAGGGGCTCCCGATCATCGCAGTCGACAACGTCGAGGGTGCGGTGCCCGTCGACAGGGCCGACCTGCCGCAGCGCTGCGTGCTGCTGTTCGGCCAGGAGGGGCCGGGGCTCTCGTCCGAAGCGCTCGCCGCGGCCTCGGCCCACATCGAGATCACGCAGTACGGCTCGACGCGCTCGATCAACGCCAGCGCTGCGGCCGCCGTGATCATGTACGAGTGGTGCCGGAGATACGCGGGCTGAGTCCGCGCCGAGACTCCCTCGACAGGCGGTGCTCGCGGGCGTAGCGTGAGTGCCGATCGAGGAGGCCGACATGGCAGGCGTCACACCCATCCGTCCGTATCTCTGGTTCGTCGACGGCGCGCAGGAGGCGATGGACTACTACGTCTCGGTGTTCCCGAATTCGTCGATCGACAGCGTGACCCTCTACCCGGACGAGAACCTCAGTGAACACTTCGAAGGGATGACCGGGAAGGTCCTCAACGGCGAGTTCACCCTCAACGGCACGCGGTTCGGCTGCATCGACGGCGGGCCGGAGTTCGCCTTCAACGAGGCGATCTCGTTCGTGATCGAGTGCGCGGACCAGGCCGAGATCGACAACTACTGGCAGGCGCTCTCGGCCGTACCCGAGTCGGAGGCGTGCGGCTGGTGCAAGGACCGGTTCGGTGTGAGCTGGCAGGTCATCCCTGCCGGCCTCGACCTGATGCAGCAGCGGCCGGAACAGATCCAGGCCCTGATGCACATGAAGAAGATCGTGATCGCGGAGCTCGAGAGCGCCTGATCCGCTGGCCGCGTCGACCGTCTAGGTCAGCCGCGGTCGATGCCGAACAGGTGGTGGTAGATGGCGTTGACGTCGCGATCCAGGTGATCGATGCGCCCGTGTAGAGCCCGGATCTCTGTCCGCATGCCGGCGAACTCGCTTCCGAACTCGGTCCGCACGCTCGCGAACTCGTTCCGGAACTCTCCCCGCACGCTGTCGAACTCTCTTTGCACCCCATCGAAACCGTTCTGCATCGTACGCAGAAACATCGTCGAGACCAGCGTGATCGTGCCGAACATGCCTGCGGCGAAAACGCCGATCAAGGTCCAGACCTGTGGTTCCGTCATCCCCAACATCCCTTCAGTGTCACCCGATCATCGTCGAGGGCGCCAGGGGGCGGCGGCGTAGTATTCCGCGGAATCCAGGGGATGAGGAGAAGTCGTTCTCGACGGCGCCTGTGGAGGAGCTGCCTGTGGAGGAGCTGCCTGTGGAGGAAGGGCTGCGGTGTCAGACCGTGGCAGCGAGCCAGCGCCCCGACCGCACGCGCCATCCCAGGGTGCCGAGTCGCGCGAGCAGGTAGACGCCGAAGAAGGCGAGCGCGAGCCAGACGAGACCGGCGGTGCCGTCGACCCCCGTCGCGGCGATGATCCACAGGGCAGGCAGGAACGGCACCAGGTTCAGGCCGCCTGCGATCGCGAGGTACCGGGCGTCGTTCGCGCCCATGAGCACCCCGTCGAGCACGAACACCACACCGGCGATCGGCTGGGCGACCGCGAGCACCAGCAGCGCCGGCTGCACGAGCGCTGCGATCTCGGGGTCACCCGTGAAGACGATCCCGAGCACCCCGGACAGCGCGGCGATCAGCCCGCCGACGATCACGCCGAACCAGGCTCCCCACGCGACGGTGCGGGCCAGCACGCGGTGCACCTGCTGTTCGTCTCCTGCCCCGAGCTCCTTGCCGATGAGCGCCTGGGCCGCGATCGCGAGCGCGTCGAGCGCGAAGGCCGCCGCCGAGAAGATCGTGAACACGATCTGCCACCCGGCCAGCTCCTCGGTGCCGATGCCGGTGGCGATCCCCACGGTCGCGAGCAGGGCGACGCGCAGGCTCACGGTGCGCAGGAACAGCCATCCGCCCGATGTCGCGGTGCTGCGAAGACCGGCGCCCTGAGCGCGCAACGAGGCGCTGTGCCGGGTGGCGAGGCGGCGGACGACGAGGACGTAGGCGGCGACCATTCCCCACTGCGCGGTCACGGTGCCCGCGGCCGAGCCGGCGATGCCCCACCCCAGTCCGTAGATGAACAGCCAGTTCAGCAGGGCGTTGGCGCCGAACCCGAGTCCCGCGATCCACAGCGGCGTCATGGTGTCCTGCATGCCGCGCAGCAGACCGGTCGCGGCGAACACGATGAGCATCGCCGGCAGACCCCACATCGAGATCACCAGATACTCGTTCGCCTGGGCGGCGACGGCGTCGCTCGCCCCGAACAGCGAGACCATCCAGGGGGACGAGACGGCGCCGATGACCGCGAGCACGGCGCCGAGCCCGAGCGCCAGCCACATGCCGTTCACTCCGACGGAGACGGCCTCGCCGGGCTGCCCCGCACCGAAGCGTCGGGCGACCGCCGGCGTGGTCGAGTAGGCCAGGAAGACCATCAGCCCGACGATCGTCTGGAGCACGGCTCCCGCGATGCCGAGTCCGGCGAGCGGGGTGGTGCCGAGGTGTCCGACGAGCGCGGCATCCACGATCAGGAACGCGGGCTCCGCGATCAGCGCACCGAGCGCGGGGACGGCGAGGCGCAGGATCTCTCGGTTGAGGGAGGCGCGCGCGGTCATCCCCCGAGCCTAGGACCTGGAGCCGATCCTGCTCATCCGCTCCGGGTCGCGGCCGTCGTAGGGTGGAAGGGAGTTCGGATGCCACGGAGGTGCATCATGACGGATCCCAGAGACGCGGCCGCGAGGTATCTCGCGAGCCGGCGGAGCGGCGAGAGCGCGGACGGCGACGAGGAGTCGGGTACGCCGCCCGGGATCGCCGCGGCGGTCGATCGTGCCGCGTTCATCGAGACGGCCATCCAGGTCGCGATCCGCCGCGGAGAGTTCGACGACCTGCCCGGAGCGGGCAAGCCCCTCGAAGGGCTCGGCACCCACCACGACCCCGACTGGTGGATCCGCCGCAAGATCGAGACCGAGAATCTGACGGGTCTCGGGCCGCCGGCGATCCTGCTGCGCGCCGAGGATCGGGAGTTGAACGACCAGCTCGACCTTCTCGGGCGCGAAGCCGATGTGCGCGACGTCCTGGAGGACTTCAACCGGCGAGTGCGCGATGCACGCCGACAGCTCCAGGGCGGCCCACCCGTCGTCACGTCTCCCCGTGACGTCGACGCCGAGGTGGCCGCCTGGGCTGAGCGCCGTGCGGCGCGGCCGACGGTCGCCCCTGACGAGCCGCCGCGACGCCGACGCTTCCGCGTGCGGCCTCGCAGCTGAGACGGATCCGGCCGCCCCCGACCGCATCCGTGTCCCTCCGACGGGCTCCGCCCACCGGCCGCTTCAGGCCTCCCACAGACCGGAAGCCGCGTCGGTCACTCGCGCCCGACGCGCACGCCGCCATCCGTCCACCCCGAACCGTCCGGCGGCAGGGAGGAGGAGCACGACCGCGGAGAGCACGACCATCGCCGGATACTGGGCGATCAGCTGATCAGCGCTCCAGTAGAGCATCAGCGTCCCGATCGACAGGAAGGCCGTGATCCTGGTCAGGAATCCCGCGACCAGCAGCACGCCGAGAGCGATCTCGAGGGCGGGCATCACCACACCGAACAAGCCGGGCGCCATGCCCATGAACGACGCGAGCGGCTCGAAGAACCACGGCACCCGAGGGTTCCCCTCCGTGCTCTGCGCCACCAGCTCGATGTCGGCCGCCCCGAATCCGGCCCGGTACTTCAGGATGCCCTCGATCAGCCAGAGCACCCCGACCGCGACCCTGGCCCCGCCGCCGAGCAGCGAGAGGGCCAGGGCGCCTGCGGGTCGCGTTCCGGTCATGAGAGCTCGGCTGCTCCGAACACGGCCTTCGCCTTGTCGCAGTGGATCACGACGTAGGAGTACTTCGAGGTGTCGACACCGTCGAGCATGAACGTCTGGGTGGCGGTGTCGAACGACACGGCGTCGACGAGCATGCCCGCCGAGACGTCGGCCTCATCGGTGCCGTTCGTGAGGTAGACGTGCAGGTCGGGGCCCTCATCCGACGAGAACCCGGACAGGGCGATCTCGTCGTCCGTGACGGTGACGGTGCCGGACACCTTCTTCTCGTTCAGGCCCATGAACTCGCCTGTCATCTCGGTCATGGTCATGGTGGCGCCGTCGTCCGCGCTCTGCGACGCCGACGAGGAGGGCGTGGTGTCCTCCATCGCGGCGGGCGAGCTGCACGCCGACAGGGCGAGGGCGAGGGTGACGGCCGCGGTGGCGGCGAGAGCGATCTTGCGCATGAGGTTCTCCTGTTCATGGTGTGTGCGACTCTGTGCCCGGAGCGACGGATGCCGCGGCGGATCGCACTTCGAAGAACGCTACGAACGTGCGGACGACGGTGGGGGAGACCTTTCAGAACCGTAAGGAACCGGTCGGCGGCACGGATCTCGCGACTAGTGTCGACCCCATGCAGGAGGCAACCGAGGTCGTCGTGGTCGAAGACGACCCCACCGTCAGGGAGGCTGTGGGGGCGTACCTACGGGCCAACGGCTACGCGGTGTCGAGCTTCGGCGACGGGGTCTCGGCGCGGACGGCCCTTCGCGACAGCGTTCCCGACGTGGTGATCGTCGATCGGATGCTGCCGGGCATCAGCGGCGACGAGCTGTGCCGCGATCTGCGCGCGTTCTCCGACGTGCCGATCATGATGCTCACCGCTCTCGGCCAGGTGGACGACCGCATCGAGGGGTTCGAGTTCGGCGTCGACGACTACCTCGCGAAGCCGTTCTCGCTGCGGGAACTGCTCATGCGCGTCGGAGCGCTGGTGCGTCGCTCGCAGGTGGTGCAGGCGTCGGCCGGCGAGGTGCGGGCAGGGGTGTTCGCGATCGATCCGCTCCGCCGCCGGGTGTGGGTGCGCGGAGAGGAGATCGCCCTCACCGGGCGTGAATACGACCTGCTGCACTTCCTGGTGCGCAACGACGACCGCGCGTTCGGGCGCGAGGAGATCCTCCGTGAGGCGTGGGGCTGGAGCTACGGGGACGCATCGACGGTCACCGTGCACGTGCGTCGGCTGCGGGAGAAGATCGAGGAGGATCCTCGAGACCCGATCCACCTGCGCACGGAATGGGGTGTCGGCTACCGCTTCTCGGCGCAGGGGGGCCATTCGTGATCACGCTCGCCGGCGCCGACGTGCTGCTGATCGTGCTGACGTGTCTGCTCGTCGCCGTCGGTGTCGCGGCGCTCACGCTCGGTCTGCTGCGGCTGCTGCGCCGCCGGTCGGTCCGTGCGCAGCTGATGCTCGTCGCGAGTGCGGGGGTCGTCACGATGGCCGCCTCGGTCGTCGCGATCTCGCTGGAGATGTATATCTCGACGCACGACCTGACCGTGCTGCTCGCTGTGATCGGCGTGTCCCTCATCCTGGGGCTCGCGACCGCCTGGGTCGTGGCCAGGGCGATGCGTTCGTCGTTCGAGCGTCTGTCCGCATCGCTCGATGAGGTGGGCCGCGGCGGTGTGATCGTCGCCGAGCAGGGCGCGTCTCGTGAGCTGGACGACCTGTCGATCCGGCTGGCCGAGGTGTCGGCGAAGGTGGACGCCGCGAATGCCGAGCTGGAGCGGCTGGATTCGGCGCGGCGGCGGTTCTTCGCGTGGATCTCGCACGATCTGCGCACTCCTTTGACGGCGGTGCGCGCGCTCGCCGAGTCGATCGAGGAGGGGGCGTCCGACGCCCCCGAACGCTTCGCGGGGCAGGTGCGGGGGCAGGTGGAGACGATGAGCCGCATGGTCGACGACCTGTTCGAGCTGTCGAAGCTGACCTCGGGAGCGGTGCAGCTGCAGACGCAGCAGGTCGAGCTGCTCGACGTGGTCTCGGATGCGGTCGCCGATGTCGCGGCCGCGGCCGCCCGCCACGGCGTGCGCATCGTCGAGCGCGGAGTGGGCGGGCACGTGCTCTGGGCGGACCCGCATCAGCTCGGACGGATCATCGTCAATCTGCTGACCAATGCGATCCGGCACGCACCACGCGGCACGGAGATCGTCATCTCTACCACCGAGGGCGATCGGAACCGGCTCGTGCTCGGCATCCTCGATCACGGCGCAGGCGTCGCAGTGGAGGATCTCGACCGCATGTTCGACGTGGGCTGGCGCGAGGACACGGCCCGCACGGCCCCGATCGATCAGGACGGCGTGGCATCCGGGGCGGGCCTCGGGCTGTCGATCGCCCGCGGTCTCGCGCGCGCCCACGGCGGAGAGGTGTTCGCCGAGCGTACCGACGAGGGCTTCCGTATGAACGTGCTCCTGCCGTTCGGGGGAGGCGGGTCATAGGCTGGAGCGCATGACTGACGTTCTTCCCGTGGGCCTCGCCCTTGATGAGTTCAGCTCCGACATCCGCCCGCAGGACGACCTCTATCGCCATGTGAACGGCGCCTGGCTCGCCCGCACCGAGATCCCGGGCGACAAGGCACGCTGGGGCTCGTTCCACCTTCTCGCCGAGCAGGCCGAGAACGACGTGCGCACGATCATCGAGGAGTCGCAGGACGCCGCGGAGGGTACGCTCGCCCGCAAGATCGGCGACCTGTTCGCGAGCTTCATGGACACCGCGCGCATCGATGCCGCCGGGGTCGCCCCGCTGGCCGAGACCCTCGCCGAGATCGACGCGATCGCCGACGTCCCGGCATTCCTGCGCACCGTGGGCGCCTACGACCGCGACGGCCGTGCGTCGATCATCGGGCTGTACGTCGACGGCGACCCGGGCGACCCCGAGCGATACGTCCCGGTGCTCGTGCAGGCCGGTCTCTCGCTGCCGGACGAGAGCTACTTCCGCCTCGACACCTTCGCCGACACCCGGGCCGCGTACCGTGCGCACCTCGAGCGTCTGCTCGGACTCGCGGGCGTGACCGATGCTGCCGTCAACGCTGACAGGGCGATCGCGCTCGAGACCGAGCTCGCGGGCCACCACTGGGACAACGTGCGCAGCCGCGACGCGGTGGCCACCTACAACCTCAAGACCTGGGACGAGCTGCAGGCGCTCGCCGGCGTCGACCTGGCTCCGTGGCGCGAGGCGGTCTCACCGTCGAACCCCGCGGCTTTCGACGAGGTCGTCGTCTCGCAGCCCAGCTTCTTCGAGGGGCTCGGATCGCTGCTGACTCCCGAGCGTCTGGACGACTGGAAGGCGTGGCTGCGGGCCAAGGCCGTGCATGCCGCGGCACCGTACCTGACCGACGACCTCGTGCAGGAGAACTTCTCGTTCTACGGCACCGAGCTCACCGGCGTCCCCACGATCCGTGAGCGCTGGAAGCGCGGCGTCTCGCTCACCGAGGGCGCGCTCGGCGAGGCGATCGGCAAGGTCTACGTCGAGCGGCACTACCCGCCGACGGCGAAGGCTGCGATGGACGAGCTGGTGGCGAACCTCATCGAGGCCTACCGGCAGAGCATCACCGAGCTCGAGTGGATGACGGCCGAGACGCGCGAGCGCGCGCTCGCCAAACTCGACTCCTTCACGCCGAAGATCGGCCACCCCGAGGTGTGGCGCGACTACTCGACCCTCGAGATCGATCGGGCCGACCTGTTCGGCAACGTGCGCCGGGCGTCGATCTTCGAGCACGACCGCAACATCGACAAGGTCGGCACGCCCATCGACCGCACCGAGTGGCACATGCCCCCGCAGATGGTCAACGCGTACTACAACCCCTCGATGAACGAGATCGTGTTCCCGGCGGCGATCCTGCAGTACCCGTTCTTCGACGCCGGTCGCGATGCCGCCGCGAACTACGGCGGCATCGGCGCGGTCATCGGCCACGAGATCGGCCATGGCTTCGACGACCAGGGGAGCCGCTACGACGGCGACGGCCGCCTGCAGGACTGGTGGACCGACGCCGACCGCTCGGCGTTCGAGGAGCGCACCAAGGCGCTGATCGCCCAGTACGACGCCCTCGTGCCCGAGGGACTCGACCCCGAGCACCACGTGAACGGCGCTCTCACGATCGGCGAGAACATCGGCGACCTCGGCGGCCTCGGCATCGCGCTGAAGGCCTACGAACTGTCGCTGGGCGGTGCCGAGGCGCCGATCATCGACGGATACACGGGTGTGCAGCGGCTGCTGCTGTCGTGGGCGCAGGTGTGGCAGCAGAAGAGCCGCGACGCCGAGACGCTGCGCCTGCTGACGATCGACCCGCACTCGCCGAACGAGTTCCGCTGCAACCAGATCGTGCGCAACATCGACGCCTTCTACGAGGCGTTCGGCGTGAGCGAGACCGATGCGCTCTGGCTGCCCGCGGCATCGCGGGTGACCATCTGGTGACCAATCGTCTGACTCTGTGAAGCATCCCCCGGCGGTGGGGTTACGATAGCCCTGCCGCTGGGGAGCGTCTCCCCTCGGTATCCCGCACATCCACCCCCCTAAGGATCAGCGTGGGCGCTCTCGAGCCTGGTGAAGGCTTCCGCAACTCCTCGGCCCCCGAGTCCCTCGACGGTGCCCAGGAGGCATCCGGTGCGGGGCGCCGCTCGCAGCGCACCAGCCGTCGACTCCCTCGTCGCGCAGCCGCGGGTCGCCGCTCGTTCACCGCCACGCTCCGCTCGCTGGAGGGGCTGGTCGATTCCGGTGCGCAGGTCTCGGTGCACGTCGTCGACCTCGACAACCACGTGCATGTGCTGGCCGGCGACGACCATGTCACGATGCCGATCGCGGGCCTCGGGGTGGTGCCGCTGCTGATCGAGGTGGCTGCCGGCTTCCAGAGCGGTGCTCTCGATCCGTTCGAGATCGTCGAACGCGAGAGCCTCGAGCCGGTGGAGACCTCGGGTCTGTGGCGGCATCTGCACGCACCGGCCCTGCCGTTGGAAGACCTCGCCGTGATGGCGGCGACCGCGGGGGATCCCATCGCGGTGAACGCTCTGCTGCACAAGGTCGGCCACGACCGGGTGCGCGAGCGCATCGAGTCGCTGGGTCTGCGCCGCACGGCCCTTCTCGACCGCTTCCGCGACCGCCGCGGACCCGACGACGCCCCGCAGGTCGCTGTGGGCTCCGCCCGCGAGCTCGCCGGACTCTTCTCCGCCCTGGTGAACTCGCAGGTGGTCGACGCCGCCGTCAGCGCGCAGGTATCGGAGTGGTTGAGCCTGAATCAGGACCTGAGCCTGGTCGCGGCATCCACTGGCCTTGACCCGTTCGCCCACGATCACGACGCGCACGGCCTGCTCTTCGTGAACAAGACCGGGCGTGACCGCGGCGTGCGAGCCGAGGCGGGCGTGCTGGCGGGACCACGCGCCGGTGTCGCCTACTCGCTCATCGTCTGCTTCGACGACCTCTCGATCACGCACCGCCTGCGCGCGCACGACGCGTTCCGGGTGCTCGGCGTCGAGCTCATGGAGTACACGCACTGACGAGTGGCTGGCCGAGTGGCCTGACGAGCGGCCTGACGAGTGGCCGGCCGGACTCAGGGGAGCATTCGTCGCAGCAGCGCGGTCAGCGCGCCGCGATCCGCCGGGGGCAGTTGCTCGGTGAGCGGCGTCAGCGTGTCGCGGAGGGCGATGCTGAGCGCATCGGCGATGCCCCGTCCCTGATCGGTGAGTACGACATCGACAGCGCGCGCATCCTGTTCGTTCGGTACGCGTGCGAGCAGCTCTTTGCGCTCGGCTCGTGCGACCAGCCCGGTCATCGTGGACTTCTCCAGCCCCAGGTACTCGGCGAGGTCACTCATGCGCAGTCGTCGATCTCGCAGGATCGCGAGGACGCGCAGTTGCGTCAGTGACAGGCCGGCGTCGGCGGCGAGCCCGGTGAGTGCGCCCATGGTCATGAACGCCGTCTGCCCGAGGGCATCGATGAGGTCGTCGTCGTCGGAGATGTCGCGGGGCATGATCCGAGCATAGTTGACGATGTTCGTATTACGAACTAGATTCATTCGTAATACGAACCAAAGGAGATCATCATGTACGCAGCTGTCGTCAACTCGTTCGGCGCCGCACCCGTATGGCAGCCGTTTCCGGAGCCGGAACCACGCAGCGGCGAGGTCGTCGTCGATGTCCTCGCGGCGGGTGTGCACCCGAGGGTCAGATCGCAGGCCGACGGCTCGCACTACACGAGTGAAGGCTCCCTTCCGCTCATTCCGGGAGTGGACGGCGTCGGCCGTTTTCCCGACGGCACCACGCGCTACTTCGCGGTGGCCAGCGACACCCGTGGATCGATGGCCGAGCGCGTGGCTGTTGATCCGCGAGCCAGCGTGATCCTCCCGGAGGGTGCCGATCCCGCCGCGATCGCCGCTGCCGCGAACCCCGTCATGTCGTCGTGGGTCGCACTGCGCCATCGAATCTCGTTCCCGCGGGACGCTCGCGTGCTGATCCTCGGCGCGACGGGGGCGGCGGGAACGGCGGCGGTGCAGGTTGCGAAGCACCTGGGAGCTGCGCAGGTCATCGCGAGCGGGCGCAACGTCGCTCAGCTTGCAGGGCTGCCGGGCCTCGGCGCCGACGAGATCGTGCCGCTGGGTGACATCGATGCGATCGGGCGTGCCGCCGCCGACGTCGATGTCGTCCTCGACTACGTGTGGGGCGGCCCGGCTGCCGACGCCATGCGTGCGGTGGTGACTGCCAGGACGAGGAAGGGTGCGAGGCTCGACTGGATCGCCATCGGATCATCCGCCGGCCACGAGGCGCAGATCCCGTCGGCAGCGCTCCGGTCATCCGGTCTCACGATCGTCGGCAGCGGCCAAGGCTCGGTCGGCCGCTCGGCTTTCGTCGCGGAGCTTCCCGCGATCATCCGGGTGATCGCGGAGGGGACGATCGTGAGCGCATCGACGGCTGTTCCCGCATCCGAGGTCGAGGCAGCGTGGAACGCCGCTGAGGGGTCCGGGCGGAGCCGACTGGTGCTCACGTTCTGACTGAGTAGGATCATCGGATGCCACGACCTGACTGGACCCCGCACCGTCGCGATGACGGCGAGCTGCTGGGCTGGATCCATCCTGCGGGCGACGACTGGGTGCCCGTCGATGTGCTCGGGCGACTCGTCTCCGCTCCCGCCGAGTGGCTCGATGCCGAGGCCGCGTTGGAGGAGCACGGGATCGCCTGGCTCGCCGATCCGTGGATGCTGGACGGCGAAGACGACCGTCCGCTGCGGGTGCGCATCCTCGAGGTGACTCCCGACGAGCACGATGCTCCGGGACGGATCGTGGTGAAGATCGACGACTTCGGAGACATGACCCGCCCGGCGACCGCGCAGTTCATCCTGGCGTGGCCGATCCCGGACCGGCTGCGCCCACCGCGTGAGGGCGACCCGGACCCGCGCACGATCACCCGCTGACGTCGTGCGGAACTGCGCGTTCAGCCGGGCAGTGACGGATGCTGCTCGGTGGAGCGCTGCTTCGGGATGAAGAGCGAGAGCACTACCGCGACGATGCCGGCCGCGATGGCGAGCCAGAAGCACACCTCGAAGGCGGCGCGCGTGGGGACAGCGACCCCGTCGACGTCGATGCTCATCGCGGCGAGCACACCGCCCATGACGGCCGAGGCGCTCGACGTTCCGACCGAGCGGAACAGCGCGTTCAGGCCGTTCGATGCACCGGTCTCGTTGGCCGGGACCGAGCGCATGATGATCATCGGCATCGCGGCGAACGTGAACCCGATACCCACGCCGATGAAGATGTTCGCCACGAAGATGTGCCACACCTCGGAAGACCACAACAGCACGAAGACGTAGGCGAGCACGATCGCGGCGGCGCCGACCGTGAACAGCGGGCGCGGTCCGACCGTGCGCTCGAGCCACCCGGACAGCGGCGAGATCACCATCATCACGAGACCGGCCGGCATGATCACGAGGGAGGCCGCGAGCATGTCGAGTCCGAACCCCGCGCCGCCGACCGCCGGCATCTCGAGCAGCTGAGGGAACGTCACGTTCGAGGCGAACAGCGCGAACCCCATGCCGATCGCGGCGATGTTCGTGAAGAGCACAGCGGGCCGCGCGGCGACACGGAGGTCGAGCAGAGGATCCTTCGTGCGCAGCTGATACCAGCCCCACACCAACAGCACCGCGAGTCCGCCGATGATGCAGGTGAGCGTCAGCGGCGAGGTCCAGCCCCACTGCGCGCCCCGCGAGACGAAGAGCAGGATGCCGGTGAGGCCGATCGCCAGCCCGATGGCGCCGATCACGTCGAGTCGGCCGGGGGAGCGCAGCACGTCCTCGGGGATCACGGCCAGCACCAGGGCGAGCCCGACGACGCCGAGGGCGGCGGCGAGCCAGAAGAGCATGTGCCAGTCGGCGTTCTGTGCAAGGAGGGCGGCTACCGGCATGCCGATCGCCCCGCCGACGCCCATCGTCGCGCTCATGAGGGCCACCGCGGTGCCCAGGCGTTCGGGCGGCAGCACGTCGCGCATGATGGCGATGCCGAGCGGGACGACGCCGGTCACGGCACCCTGCAGTGCGCGGCCGATGATCACGCCGACGATCGAGCCGGAGACCGCGGCGATCACGGAGCCGAGGATCAGGATCGCGAGCAGTGCGATCACGACCCGGCGCTTGCCGTACATGTCGCCGAGTCGACCCGAGATGGGGGTGGCGACCGCGGCGACGAGCAGGGTGATCGTGACGACCCAGGTGGTGTCCTCGCGGGAGGCGTTCAGGAGCTGCGGAAGCTCGGCCTGCAGCGGCACGACCAGCGTGAACATGAAGGAGGAGCAGAGCCCCGCGAAGGCGAGGACGGCGACGATCGCCCACTTGGGAGGGGTCCGGGAGAGGCGTTTCCTGGCTCTGTCATCGCTCGCACCCACCGACTCAGGCTATCGGCGATCGAGCGATGCAGGGCCGACCCGCCCTGACTAGCATGTGGTCATGGTCATGAGCAGTGTCGCTCCGGACGATCCCGCCGCCCACCGCGGCATCTCCCGGCGTACCCAGTCCGACATCTACCGCGCGGGCATCAGCGGGACGAGACCGGCCGTGCCGATCGATCCCGTCGCTCTGAAGGGGGCCGCGCGCACGGCACTGAGCGCCGAGGCGTTCGCGTACATCGCCGGTGGCGCGGGTTCCGAGCGCACCATGACCGCCAACCGTCGAGCGTTCGACCGCTGGCAGGTATGGCCGCGCCCGCTGCGCGACGTCTCGACGCGCGACCTCGGCGTGGAGTTCCTCGGCAAGAGACGTCCGACGCCGCTGGTGCTCGCCCCACTCGGAGTGATGGAGATGGCCCACGCGGATGCCGATCTCGCGGTCGCTCGTGCCGCGGAATCGCTCGGCGTACTGTACACGCTCTCCAACCAGGCGTCGTTCCCGATGGAGCAGATCGCGGCTGCGGCTCCTCGCGGCGCGCGGATGTTCCAGCTCTACTGGTCGGCGTCGGACGACCTCAACCGCTCGCTGCTCGCCCGTGCCGAGGCATCCGGATGCGAGGCGATCGTCGTGACCCTCGACACGCACCTGCTGGGCTGGCGCACCCGCGACCTCGATCTCGCGTACCTGCCGTTCACCCGCGGGATGGGGATCGCGCAGTACACGAGCGATCCGGTGTTCCAGCAGCTGGTGCGCGAGCGTGCAGCCGCACCGAAGGGCGAGGCGCCCGGCGTCCGCGTGACTCCGAAGGCCGTGGCCGCTGCCGTCACGATCGCCCGCAAGGGCGCGGCGCTGACGGGTGGCGGTTCGCTGCGCGACAACCTCCGCTCGCCGCTGCCACGTGCGGCGGTCGAGACGTTCCTCGACATGTTCTCCACTCCCGCGCTCACCTGGGGTGACCTGGCGAAGGCGCGCGAGTGGACGAGCCTGCCGATCATCCTGAAGGGGATCGTGCACCCCGACGATGCCCAGGCCGCGTTGGATGCGGGGATGGACGGAATCTGGATCTCGAACCACGGCGGTCGCCAGATCGACCAGTCGGTGCCGACGCTGGACGTGCTGCCGCTGATCGCCGAGCGGGTCGCGGGACGGGTGCCGATCGTCTTCGACTCGGGGGTGCGGGGCGGAGCAGACGCCGTGATCGCCCTCGCGCTCGGCGCGACGGTCGTGGCACTCGGTCGTCCGTACGCCTACGGCCTCGGCATCGCCGGAGAGATCGGGGTGCGCGAGGTCGTGCGGAACGTGCTCGCCGAGCTCGACATCACACTCGGCCTCGCCGGACTGACCACGGTGGCCGCGTTGGATCGCGACGCGCTGCGAGCCGTGTGACGCCCTGCGCTCGTGCGTGATTGCATGGGGGCATGAGCGACGATGCCGCATTCGAACAGCACCCGGCCGACACGGAGTACCACCGCGGGCTCCCGATCGGAGAGGTGCTCGATGCCTCCTCGCTCACGGACGGGCTGCCGTGGGCGTTCGAGAAGATCACGATGCGACCGCTCGAGCCGATGCTCGTGCCCGAGAAGCCGCGCAACGGAGAGGTCGACCCGCAGAATTGCGGGTCGTGCGCCCCGAGTGAGTTCACCATCTGGCACGACGAGCACTGGCAGGTGCGCGCCGGCTGGGACGTCGGTGGGCTGCCGTTCATCGGCGCGATCGCGCCCCGGGAGCACTGGCTGCTCGAAGACGCCCCGCACGAGGTCCTCGCCGCCTACGGGCCCTTGATGCAGCGGATCTCCCAGGCCGTGAAGAGCATCCCGGGGGTCGCGCGGTGCCATTTCGCACGGTGGAACGACGGCTCCGCGCACTTGCACCTGTGGGCGATGGGACGTCCCGAAGGGATGATGCAGGGCCGAGGCGCGGTGCTCGCGTATTGGGACGGCATCCTGCCCCCGATGGCGCCGCCGATGGCCGAGGAGCACATCCGCATCGTGGCCGAGGCGCTCGCCGCAGGGGGCGGGGAGGCGTTCCCGACGCGGTGATCCCGAGGTTCCGATTCCTCGAACGGGCCGAGGAGGGGCAGACTGGGTGCGTGCGAACCATCCGTGACCTCGACACCGTTGAACTCATCCTCGACGCCCAGGGCCTGCTCGACTCCATCCGGGGTCCGCAGCGCGTGGTGGATGCCGGAACCCTGCGTGCCCTGCAGCAGTCGGGCAACTACGTCGTCGGGTTCTTCGACGGCGAGGGCGACGACGAGCGCATGGTCGGCGCGTCCATCGCCTTCTTCGGCGAGCCCGCCCGACGTGCGATGCACTCGCACATCACGGCTCTGCTGCCCGAGTACCGTGGCCGCGGCTGGGGTCGTGAGCTCAAGGAGCACCAGCGTCAGTGGGCGTTCTCCCGCGACGTCGGCCGCATCACGTGGGTGTTCGATCCGCTCGTGGCACGCAACGCGCACTTCTTCTTCACCGTGCTGGGCGCACGTGCGACCGGCTACTCGGTGAACCGCTACGGCATCTTCGGCGGCGGCGACGCGGGCGACGAGAGCGACCGGCTCGACGTCGAGTGGGCCCTCGCCGACATCGCCAAGCCTCCGGCCGACGACGCGGTCGTCGAGACCCTCGAGATCCCCGCCGACATCGAGGCGCTGCGCGTCTCCGACCCGGCAGCCGCCCACGATTGGCGTCTTCGTCTGCGTGCGCAGATGGAGGGTCTGCTCGGCAGCGGCCTGCGCATCGCCGGTTACGACACCGCGCGCGGCTACCTCTTCACCGCTTGAGCTTCACCGCCTGATCAGAGGGGGCGCTCAGCGCACCCCGCGCATCAGCTTCAGCACGGGCTTCACGCTCAGCAGCAGTCCGATGCCCACGACGATGGCGATGCCACCGAGGATCGAGAAGAACGGCACCTCGTCGTTCGGATCGTAGAAGCGTACGAGCTCGCCCGAGATCGCGGTCCCGAGCGCGATCGACAGGAAGAACAGCGCGACCATCTGCGTGCGGAACACGGCCGGTGCGAGCTTGGTGGCAGCCGACAGGCCGACCGGCGAGATGAGAAGCTCGGCGACCGTGAACACGAAGAGGATCCCGACGATGGCGAGGAGTGGCGTGGAGTTCGCCCCTCCGCCGGCGAACGGCAGGAAGAGCAGGAACGCCGACCCCATGATGATCGCGGCCAGCGCGAACTTGACCGGGGTCGAGGGCTGTCGTTTTCCGAGCTTGGTCCAGATCGCCGCGAAGACGCCGGACAGGATGATGATGAACACCGGATTGATCGACTGCACCCACGAGATCGGCATCTCCCAGCCGAAGAGGTTCCGATCCAGACGCTGATCGGAGTAGATCGTCAGCACCGTGAACTGCTGCTGGTACAGCGACCAGAACGCGACGCTGGTGATGAACAGCGGCAGGAAGGCCCATACCCGGGATCGTTCGGTGGCGTCGATGCGACGGCTGCCGAGGATCACCGAGAAGTAGGCGACCGCGGCGACGATCGTGACGCCGATCACGAGGGTGGCCAGGTTGTCGGGCCGGATCACCCCGGTGAGCACCAGGACGGCGATGAGCACGACCGCGCCACCCGCGATGAGTCCGACCAGGAGGTAGCGGGACTTCGGGAGCGGGTTCGGCACCTCCCGCGCCGAGGCGGGCAGCGATTTGCGGCCGAACGCGTACTGGATGAGTCCCAGCGTCATCCCGATGGCCGCGAGTCCGAAGCCGTAGTGGAAGCCGAGCGACGACTGCAGGATGCCGGTGAGGATCGGGCCGAGGAACGCGCCGAGGTTGATGCCGAGGTAGAAGAGCGAGAACCCGGCATCCCGTCGCGGGTCGTCGGCGCTGTAGAGACTGCCCACGACCGAGGTCGCATTCGCCTTGAGACCGCCGGACCCGAGTGCCACGAGCACGAGGCCGACGCCCACGCCGACCGCGCCGGGAAGCAGCGCGAGGGCGAGGTGTCCCGCCACGATCACCATCGCGCTGACGAACAGCACCCGCTCCGCGCCGAACAGGCGATCCGCGAGCCAGGCCCCCAGGATCGTCGAGAGGTAGACCGACCCTCCGTACGCGCCCACGATGCCGCCCGCGATCGCCTTGGGGATGCCGAGGCCGCCTTCGGTCAGCGAGAAGTACAGGTAGATGAGCAGAATGCCCTGCATGCCGTAGAAGCTGAAGCGTTCCCACATCTCCACGCCGAAGATGTGCACCAGGGCCCACGGTTGCCCGAAGAAACGGGTGTCGTCGTCGCGGGTCCGCGGTGTTCGCGCTGCAGTGCTCATCCCCAGGACGCTACTCCGGCGCAGGCGTCGAGGCCAGGGAGCGCGCGGGAACCACGGATAGAATGAGGTGCCCGTGTTCACGGGTTTCCTCCCGCATCCGACCATTGGAGCCACCATGGCCGAACAGTCCCGCCTCGACAAGGTCATCGCCCTCGCCCGCCACCGCGGGTTCGTGTTCCAAGCGGGTGAGATCTACGGCGGTTCCCGGTCGGCCTGGGACTACGGGCCCCTCGGCACGGAGCTCAAGGAGAACATCCGCCGGCAGTGGTGGCAGACCTTCGTGCGCGGCCGCGGCGACATGGTCGGCCTCGACTCCAGCATCATCCTGCCCAAGCGCGTGTGGGAGGCATCGGGTCACGTCGCGACCTTCACCGACCCGCTGGTCGAGTGCCTGCAGTGCCACAAGCGCTTCCGTGCCGACAACCTCATCGAGGACTTCGAGGCGCGCAAGGGCCGCAAGGCCGAGAACGGCCTCGCCGACATCCCGTGCCCGAACTGCGGGACCAAGGGGCAGTACACCGAGCCGAAGGCGTTCTCCGGTCTGGTGAAGACGTACCTCGGCGTCGTCGACGACGAGTCGGGCCTGTACTACCTGCGTCCCGAGACCGCTCAGGGCATCTTCGTGAACTTCTCGAACGTGCTCACCGCGAGCCGCAAGAAGCCGCCGTTCGGCATCGGCCAGGTCGGCAAGGCGTTCCGCAACGAGATCACCCCCGGCAACTTCATCTTCCGCACCCGCGAGTTCGAGCAGATGGAGATCGAGTTCTTCACGCCGCCGGCAGAGGCGCAGGAGTGGTTCGAGCACTGGGTCGAGGCCTGCTGGAACTGGTTCATCGACCTGGGCATCGACCCGGAGAACATGCGTCAGTTCGACGTGCCGGAAGATGACCGCGCGCACTACTCGGCCGGCACGATCGACGTCGAGTACAAGTTCGGCTTCGCGGGCAAGGAGTGGGGCGAGCTCATGGGTGTCGCCAACCGCACCGACTACGACCTCTCCAGCCACAGCGAGGCGTCCGGCCAGAGCCTGACCTACTTCGATCAGGCTACGGGCGAGCGCTACACCCCGTACGTGATCGAGCCGTCGTTCGGCCTCACGCGCGCGATGATGGCGTTCCTCGTCGATGCCTATGTCGAGGAGCAGGTGCCCAACGCCAAGGGCGGCACCGACGTGCGCACCGTGCTCAAGCTCGACCCGCGCCTCGCTCCGGTCAAGGCCGCCGTGCTGCCGCTGTCGCGCAACGAGAACCTGTCCCCGCTCGCTCGCGAGGTCGCCGACACGCTCCGCAGCTCCTGGGCCGTCGACTTCGACGACGCGGGGGCGATCGGCCGCCGCTACCGTCGCCAAGACGAGATCGGCACCCCGTTCTGCGTCACGGTCGACTTCGACTCGCTCGACGACCGTGCCGTCACCGTGCGCGACCGCGACACGATGGCCCAGGAGCGCGTCTCGATCGACGAGCTGCACGCCTACCTCGCCGAGCGCCTGCGCGGCGCCTGAGCACGCGTCATCCGGACCCCGTCGGCCTATGCAGGTCGACGGGGTTCTCTCATGAGCTCCCGGCCACGGCGCGTGCGTACCGCTCGGAGAGCAGCTGCAGGCGGGGGATCAGCTCGGGTGGGCTCTCGACCGTGAAGTCCATCATGAGCATCCCGATGTAGGCGGCGACGGTGTCGAGACTGTCGGCGCCGGTGACGAGGATGCAGTGCTCGTCGTCGACCGGTTCGACCACCCCGACCGCGGCGTGGATCCGGTCGAGCACGGCCGCAGCCGGCGCGTCGATACGCAGCCGGGCGTGCACGATCCAGCCGCTCACCGCGATGGTGCGCATCGCGAAGGCCGTGTAGTCGCCGCCGGGCAGCGGCTGTGGATCGAAGCGGCGATGCGTCGGCATCCGCAGTTGCATCCAGTCGACCCGGTACGTGCCCCACTCGTCGGTCTGCGGATCGCGTGCGACCAGGTACCAGCGCCGCACCCAGGTGAGCAGTCGGTACGGCTCGACCAGCACGGGTGCGCCCTCGTAGTCGAAGCGCAGCCACTCCTCGTCGCGGATCGCGCGTGCGATGGCCTGCAGCGACGCGGCGTCGACCTCGGGGTCGGGGGCATCGGTGTCGTTGTTCTCCGGAGCGCGGTCGACGCTCGACCGGAGTGCGTCGACCGTGGGGCGCAGGTGCGACGGCAGCACCTGTTCGAGCTTGGCGAGCGCCCGAGCCCCGGATTCGGCGACCCCCGCGATGCCTGCTGCGGCGCGGAGCCCGACCGTGACCGCCACGGCCTCCTCGTCGTCGAGGAGCAGCGGAGGAAGGGTGCCGCCCGCCCCGAGACGGTACCCGCCGATGGAGCCTCGCGTGGCGTCGACGGGGTAGCCGAGGTCGCGCAGCCGCTCGATGTCGTGCCGCACGGTGCGGGAGGAGACGCCGAGCCGGGCGGCCAGGTCGGTCCCGGAACGCTCGGGGCCGGTCTGCAGCAGAGCCAGCAGCGCGAGCAGTCGAGCGGTCGGATCGGCCATCGGAACTCCTCGAAAAGTCATCCATCCATTAGGAACGAATCCAACCTAATGCCCTCCTACCTTCGAGATATGGAAAACACGACGCTCACCTTCCGCCCCTTCACCGTCTCGGTCTCCGCCGCCGAGGTCGCCGATCTCCAGGATCGCCTCGCCCGCACCCGCCTTCCGCAGCCGTCGCCGACGGACGACTGGGATGCCGGCACCCCCAACTCCTACCTCCGGGAAGCCATCGCCGCCTGGCGCGAGTTCGACTGGGCCGCCGCCCAGGAGCGGATCAACGCCGTCCCGCACTTCACCACCGAGATCGACGGCCAGACGATCCACTTCCTCCACGTGCGCTCGGCTCACGAGGGCGCGATGCCGCTGCTGCTCGCGCACACCTATCCCGGTTCCTCGGTCGACTACCTCGACGTGATCGATCGTCTCGTCGACCCGGTCCGGCACGGCGGCCGCGCGGAAGACGCGTTCGACGTCGTGATCCCGGATGCTCCGGGCTACGGCTTCTCGCAGCCCCTCTCGTCTGCAGGCTGGACGGTCGGAAAGGTCGCGGACGCCTACGACCGGCTCATGCGCGGTCTCGGCTACGACAGCTACGGCATCCACGGCTCGGACAACGGCGCCATGGTGGCCCGCGAGCTGGGACTGCGGAACCCGGAGGGCTTCCTCGGACTGCACGTGCTGCAGCTGTTCTCGTTCCCCTCGGGCGACCCGGCGGAGTTCGAGAAGCTCGAGCCCGCGGACTACGCCGGCCTGGAGCACATGCAGTGGTTCCAGTCGGTCGGCGGGTACAACACGATGAACTCCTCGCGCCCGCAGACCGTGTCGGTGGGGATCAGCGACTCCCCGGTCGGACTGCTCGCCTACAGCGAGCTGTTCAACTCGTTCGGCAACGGCACGTCGCTGGTGCCGCTGGAGAAGATCCTGCTCGAGGTCAGCGTGAACTGGTTCGCGAACGCGGCATCGGGCATGAGCCGTAGTTACCTGGAGAACGCGAGGGCGGATGCGGCTGTTGAGGGCGCTGAGGGCGCGGGGCCGCTGATCAACGCTGCACGGACCGGGGTCGCCGTGTTCGCGGACGACTTCCAGACGATCCGGGTCTTCGCCGAGCGCGACAACTCGAGCATCGTGCACTGGAGCCGCTTCGACGAGGGCGGGCACTTCGCCGCTCTGGAGCGTCCCGACCTGCTCGCCGGCGACATCCGGGCATTCTTCGCCGACGTCCGCTGACCCTCGATCTCGAACCCCTGTTGTCCCGGCCCACCCGTGCGCTCGCCGCGCGGGTGGGTCTAGCATGTCGGCATGTTCGAGCCGTGGAGCGAGTTCAACGTCGCGATGGCGGGGGCGACGGCCGCGCTCGCCGGACTCGTGATCGTCGCCGCGAGTGTGAACATCGCCGAGATCGTCAAGTCGCGCACCCTGACCGCGCGGCTGCTGGCCGGGATCGCCGCACTGCTCCTGGCGCTCGCGGTGTCGGCGCTGGGGCTGGTCCCCGATATCGACGGCCCGTGGTTCGGCGCGGTGGCCGTCATCGCGACGCTGCTGGCCGCGGTGTTCCAGGTGCACGCGACGCGCCTCATCGCGACCGACCCGAGCCCCGAGGATCGTGCCCGTCCGCTCAAGTACCTGGTCGGCTTCCTGCCGATCTTCGCCTACCTCGCCGCGGGCGTCCTGGTGTGGATCGGGCATCCGGCCGGACTGTACCTCGCGGCTGCGGGCTGCCTGCTCGCGATCGTCTCGGCCGTGGTCGTGTCGTGGGTCGCACTCGTCGAAGTCCTGCGCTGAGCGGTTACTCGCGGAGACGGGACAGGGGCGTCAGCCCGTCACGGTGAGCTGCACCTCGGGAGTGCCGCCCGCCTCGACCCAGGCGAGCGAGCGCTCCAGGATGCCGCGCAGCACGTCGAGGTCGATCTGCTCGAGGTCTTTGATGTACAGGCAGCCGACGCCGGTGGTGTGCGGTCCGAGCTTCGCCAGGGCCTCGCTGTGCTCGGCCACTCCGTCGAACAGATAGATCGTGGAGGCGGCCTTGCGCGGTGCGAAGCCGAGCAGCCCGCTGTCGCCCTCTGTGCCGGTGGGGTAGCGGTAGTGGCAGGATCCGAACCCGATGATGGTGCCCCACGTCTGCGGCTCGCGCCCGGTGATCTCCTGCATGAGCGCGGTCAGCGTCTCGGCGTCGCGACGTCGGATGGCGGGGGAGGAGCGGGCGATGAGCCCTGCGACGTCATCACCCGTCGGCTTCATTTCGCTTCTTTCGCCGCGGCCTTCATGGCCTTCTTGTGCTCGCGCACCTTCGCGAGCGAGTCGGGCGAGACGATGTCGGCGACACTGCGGTACGACCCGTCCTCACCGTAGGGAGCGGAGGCCTCACGCCACCCTTCCCCCGTGAAGCCGTACTGCTTGCCGAGGAGGGCGAGGAAGATCTTGGCCTTCTGCTCGCCGAACCCGGGGAGCGCCTTCAGGCGCTTCAGCACTTCGGACCCGTCCGGGTCGCCCTCGGTCCACAGGGCTGCGGCGTCGCCGTCCCAGTCCTCGACGAGGGTCTGACACAGCGTCTGCACGCGTGTCGCCATGGACCCGGGGAACCGATGCACGGCCGGCGTCTGCGTGAACGCCTCGAGGAACTCGTCCGGTGCCATGTGAGCGATCGTCGCGGCGTCAGCTGCGCCGGTGCGCTGCTCGATCTTGAGCGGACCGGCGAACGCGGTCTCCATCGGAACCTGCTGGTCGAGCAGCATCCCCACCAGCAGGGCGAGCGGATTGTCGGTCAGCAGCTCGTCGGCGGCGGTGTCTCCGGTGATGTGAAGGGCCATGAGTCCATCCTCTCTTACGACCAGGCGGCGGATTCGCAGATGCAGAGCTGGGTCGAGGAGTCCGCCCCGAAGGGGCTGCCGTCCCAATCGCCCAGGCGCTCGACCAGCCGGAGTCCAGCGTGCGCAAGGAGCATCGGCAGTTCTTGGGGGAAGATGCTTCGCACCTCGATTGACACCGTCTGGAAGTCGGGCTCGGAGTCCGTCGAGAAGTGCCAGGTTCCGCGTGTAACCTGCGCGGCAGCATCGTATGCGTCGGCGACGTCGACGTGGACATCGCCGCGGCCTGGATCGGTGAATGATGTGCGCGGGCGCCGGACCCCGTCGGCGTCGGCCAGGAGACGCACATCGGGATTGAAGACGTCGAATGCGAACCGTCCGCCGGGCGCGAGGTGACGCCTGACCGCGCGGAAGCACTGCACGATGTCGTCAGCCTCGTGCAGGTGCAGCAGTGCGTTGCCCGCGATGAAGATGAGGTCGAACTCGTTGTCCAGGTCGAAGTCACGCATGTCGCCTTGCTGCCACTCGACAGACACGCCGCGCTCGTCAGCCTTCTGCCGCGCCGCAGTCAGCATGTCCTGCGACAGGTCGAGGCCGACGCTCGGGTGTCCATCGGCCGCGATAGGGATCAGCTTGTGACCTGTTCCGCATCCGAGTTCGAGAACGTGCCCGCCCCTGCCGTCCGCTTCGGCGCGGTAGAAATCCACGGCTGCCTTGCTCGCCGGAAACAGCAGATCGTACAGCCTCGCGTCCGAGTACAGATCCTGTGTCATCCGCGCCTCCTCGTTCCCCACACTCTCATGGCGTGGGCCTCCAGTGCCGCCCCGTGCGGACGAGACGTCAGGCGGTCGCGGCGTCGTCTGCGGCGTCGGCTTCGGGTGCGATGCCGTACAGCGCCGACAGTGCTGCGGTGAACTCGTCGGCGCGGCCCGCGGCAGCGAGCTCGTGAGCCCGCACGGTCGGTGTGTGCAGCAGCACGCCGGAGAGGTGACGCAGGGCCTGCTCGACCTTGCCGTCCTCGTCGCCGCGTGCACGGGCACGATCGATCTCGCGCTCCAGCAGCTCGAAGATGTGCGAGCGGAAGGCCACGACCGAGGGGGTCACGCTCTGGCGAGCGCCCACCACGTGGAAGGTCTCGGCGGCTTCGCGGACGACGCTGCGGGCGGCATCCGTCGCCTGCAGCTCTTCGAGCGGTGCGTGCAGGCGGATGGTCTCGAGGTCGAGCAGGGCCACGCCCTCGAGGGAGGCGACAGCGGGGTCGACGTTGCGCGGCATGCCGAGGTCGACCACGAGCTGGCTGTGTGCACCGACGGGGCATCCGGCGGCTGCGAGGCCGGTCGGCAGCTGCAGGTGCTCGGGCCCGAGCACGGGTTCCGTCGCCGTGGTGCAGGTGATGAGCAGGCTCGACCGTGCGGCGGTGCGGGCGTACTCGTCGGCGCTGATCGGACGGATGCCGTGCTTCGCGGCGAAGACCTCGGCACGACCGGAGGGCGAGTACACCGAGATGTTCACGGCACCGCGCTCGCGGAGCGTGGCGAGAGTGACCGCGGCGTAGGCGCCGGTGCCGACCAGCAGCACGCGCTCGGCCGACCAGTCGGCGATGCGGCTGTCGGCCAGTTCGAGGGCGAGGCGCACCAGCGAGCGGCCGGCGCGACCGAGGGCGGTGACGTTCTTGACCTTGCGCTGAGCCTGGCTGGCGCGCTGGAACAGACGCTCGAGCTCGGGGGAGGTGGTGCCGTCCTTGCGGGCGGACTTGAGGGCGCGGCGCACTTGCCCCGCGATCTCGCCCTCGCCGGAGACGACGGACTCGAGGCCGGAGGCGACGGAGAAGAGGTGCTCGGCGACGCGTCTCCCCGAGTGCACGGTGTAGGCGCCGTCGAGGTCGGCGGCAGCGATGCCGGTCGCGGACTCGACCGCTTCGATCACGGCTTCGACGCCGATGGCGCCGGCGGCGGTGACCGGTTCGTCCATTTCCACGTACGCCTCGAACCGGTTGCACGTCGCCAGGACGACCGCACCCTGCACGCACGGCGTCATGCCCACGATGGTGGGAGCGACGTCGTCGGGGGTGCGGCTCAGGCGTTCGAGCAATTCGAAGGAGGCGGTCTTGTGACTCGCCGTCACACACAGCAGCACAGATCGATTGTACCGGAGCGTCTGCGGGCGAGGGTCCGACCGGTCGAACTCGGCGGCTCCATAAGGCGCTGATGGGAGGATGGACGCATGGCCCTCTCCGACGCCCCGCTCCTGCGCGCCCTCGCCGGCGACCGTCCTGCCCACGCCCCGGTGTGGTTCATGCGACAGGCCGGCCGGTCGCTGCCCGAGTACCGTGACCTGCGTGTCGGGACCAGGATGCTCGACGCGTGCCTCACCCCCGACCTCGCCGCCGAGATCACTCTGCAGCCGGTGCGCCGCCACGGGGTCGACGCGGCCGTGTTCTTCAGCGACATCGTCATCCCGCTGCGCCTGGCCGGCGTCGATGTCGAGATCGAGCCCGGTCGCGGCCCGGTGTTCGCGAATCCGGTGCGCACGGCGTCCGACGTCGAGCGCATCACCGCGATCGACCCGGATGACCTCGACGGCACCGCCATCGCCGAAGCCGTTCGACTCGTCACGGCAGAGCTCGGCGACACCCCGCTGATCGGGTTCGCCGGTGCCCCCTTCACGCTCGCGGCCTATCTCGTCGAGGGTGGTCCCTCCAAGGAGCACCTGCGCGCGCGGGCCATGATGCACTCCGACCCGGACTCGTGGAACCGTCTCGCGGGCTGGCTCGCGAAGGTCTCTCGCCGCTTCCTTGAGACGCAGCGCGACGCCGGAGCATCCGTCGTCCAGCTCTTCGACAGCTGGGCCGGGTCTCTCAGCACCGCCGACTACCGCGCCTTCGTCGCCCCGCATTCGCACGCGGCGCTTGCGGGCATCGGACTGCCGACCATCCACTTCGGCGTCGGGACCGGACCGTTCCTCGCCGATATGCGCCTCGACGGTGTGGCCGATGGCGTCGGCGTCGACTGGCGCCAGCCGCTCGACGAAGCCGCCGCGATCCTCGGACCGGATGTCACGGTGCAGGGCAACATCGACCCCGCGCTGCTCTCCGCGCCGTGGTCGGTGCTCGAGGCCCACGTGCGCGACGTCGTCGAGCGCGGCCGTGCG
This sequence comes from Microbacterium sp. NPDC058269, assembly GCF_042881445.1. Lineage (NCBI taxonomy): Bacteria > Bacillati > Actinomycetota > Actinomycetes > Micrococcales > Microbacteriaceae > Microbacterium > Microbacterium sp. NPDC058269. The sequence continues at coordinate 931,237 of NZ_JBHVXT010000001.1, read as the reverse complement.
GCTCGTGGGCACATCCTGAACCTCGGTCACGGCGTTCCGCCGGAGACCGACCCCGATCAGCTCACCCGCATCGTCGAGCTGGCGCACACGATCTGACCGTCAGGCAGCTCGCGCCCGCCGCAGGCGACGCGTGATCCGCAGGTCGTCGAGGGTGAAGCGTCCGGCCGGGAGGGCGGCGCGGATGCGCTCGTCGTCGAACGGACGTGACGGGCGGATCCCGAGGGGTGCTTCCGGGGCGAACGGCGCGGGTTCGCTCACGCCCTCGGCGAGCATCCGCGCCTGGGCCTTCGCGACGAGGGGCACGACCATCGTCCATTCCGTGACCTGGGCCAGCACCCGCACCATCCACGTCGGCACCGGGAGGAAGGCGGGACGGCGTCCGGCGACACGGGCGATGCGGCGGATGGCCTCGCCGAGTGTGACCTCGTCCGCTCCCATGACCGCGATGGTCGGCTCCGCGATGCGCCCCTCCAGCGCCGCGACGAGCACGTCGACCGCGTCGTCCACCGGCACCGGTCGGGCCGTGCGCTCGCGATAGCCGACGGTCCAGAAGAAGGGCAGCGTCCGCACCGCCTTGGTCACGTGGTCGACCATGTGGTCGCCCGGGCCGTAGATCATCCCGGACTTGAGGATCGTGTGCGGGATGCCGGAGGCGCGGATGATCTCCTCCGCCTCCCACTTCGACTCGTGATAGCCGGAGCCGCAGTCGGGACGTGCGCGGAGGAAGCTGACGAGGACGATGCGCTGCACTCCGGCGCGGCGGGCGGCCTCCACGACAGCGCGTGTGCCGTCGATGTGGACGCGGCGGAAGGTCTGCTCCCCGACCTCGCGGTTGATGCCCGCGCAGTGGGCCACGGCGTCGCACCCTTCGAACGCCGAGGTCAGCGCGGCGACGTCGGTGATGTCGACCCCGCTGCGACGGGAGATGACGACTGCCTCGTCGAGTCGCTCGGCGAGATTCCTGCCGACGAATCCGGTTCCGCCCGTGATCGCAACCCTCATGATGGTTCTCCTTCGCTCATTAGCTACGCGGCTAAAGACTATCTAGCAAAGGTGCTATATTGCAACCATGACAGACAGCGCGACGGACATCTTCGCAGCGCTGGCGCACCCCACCCGGCGTCAGATCCTGCAGGACCTGAAAGACGGTGAGCTCGCGGCCGGCGAGATCGCGTCGCGCTTCTCCGCAAGCGGCCCGACCATCTCCCGTCACCTGAGCGTGCTCCGCCAGGCGGGCCTCATCAGCGAGCGGCGCGACGCCAACCGCATCCTCTACTCCCTCGTCGGCGAGCGGCTCGCGCTCTCGGTCGGTGACTTCCTCTCCACGGTGTGCCCCGAGCAGATCGTGCTGCGCGAGGTCCGCAAGCGCGGGCGCGGTGCATCCGAGCCCGTCGAGGCCTGAGTCCGTCGGAGTCTGACCCGCCCGGTGCGAGAGGGGGCGGACCCGCCCGGTGCGAGAATTGAGGGCATGAGCCCTGAGCCCTCCTCCGCCGAGCCGTCCGACCTCGCCGCCCGCGCGGCCGAAAAGCACGTCGTCGTCGTCGGTGGCGGCATCGGAGGTCTCGTCGCAGCGCGGGAGTGCGCGAAGGTCGGGATGCGCGTCACCGTGCTCGAGGCCGCAGACGTTCCGGGGGGCGCGATCCGCCGGGTCGAACTCGACGGAGTGACGGTCGACGCCGGGGCCGAGAGCTATGCGACCAGGGGTGGACTCGTGCGCGCTCTCGTGGAGGAACTCGACCTGGGCGACCGCATCGTGGCCCCCCAGGCCGGCGGCGCGTGGCTCTCCGGCATCCCCGGCGTCGGTGCGGCGCCCCTGCCCGTGGGCGGCATCCTCGGCATTCCCGCCAATCCGTTCCAGCCCGATGTCCGGCGCATCATCGGGTGGTCGGGCGTCTGGCGGGCCTACCTCGATCGCGTGCGGCCGCCCCTCACGATCGGACACCAGCTCAGCCTCGGAAAGCTCGTCGCCTCACGCATGGGCGCCAAGGTGCGGGATCGCCTCGTCGCTCCGGTGACGACCGGCGTCTACTCGGCATCTCCCGACGATGTCGACATCGATGTCGCGGCACCGGGACTCAACGCCGCGCTGACCCGGGTCGGCTCCCTCTCCGGGGCGGTGCAGACGCTGCGTGACGAAGCCGCAGCGAGAGCGTCGGAGGCGAAGGCGGCAGCCACGGCGGAGGCGAAGACGCCGGGAGCCGCAGTGGAGGGACTCGCCGGAGGCATGAGCACCCTCGTCGACGCGCTCGCCGCCGACCTGGAGCGCCTCGACGCCGACGTGCGAACGGGCGTGCACGTGCGCGGAGTGCGCAAGACCGGGGCGACCTGGGTGGTCGAGATCGAGGTCGCGCCTGCCGGTGACGTTCCCGCGAGCAACGACGACGAGGGTGCGATCGTCGCGGAGCTGCATGCGGCCGCGACGGAATCCGTCCAACCGGCGATCGAGGAGCTGGACGCCGACGCCGTCATCATCGCGACGCCCGAGTCCGTTGCGCGGGAACTCCTCGCCGCGGTGGTGCCGGCCCTCCTGAAGACGAAGGCCGCGGCCTCGCCCGAGATCGAGATCGTCACTCTTCTCCTCGACGCGCCCGAACTCGCCGCCGCCCCGCGCGGCACGGGGGTGCTCACCGTTCCGGGCAGCCACACCGCCAAGGCCCTCACCCACTCGACCGCGAAGTGGGGCTGGGTGCGCGATGCGGCGGGTGCCCGGCAGATCGTCCGGGTGTCGTTCGGCGCGCAGGGCGAGCCGGCGGCCACCACGGGGCTGAGCGACGGCGAGGCCGCAGATCTCGCACGGCGCGAGGCCGCCGCCCTGCTCGGAGTCGCCATCGCCCCCGAGGCCGTGGTGGCCTCGCATCGTGGCCGCTTCATCCAGTCGCAGCCCGCCTCGATCATCGGCTCCGGGGAAAGGCGAACGGCGGCGCGTGCAGCGATCGAGGCGGTGCCCGGTGTGGCCGCGGTCGGCGCCTGGCTCGCGGGAACCGGGCTCGCCCAGGTGATCCCGGATGCGCGGGACGAAGCCGACCGCCTGCGGCGCGCTCTGTTGTGGGACTGACAGCAGTGGGAGTGGGGGATGCCTCCGTGTCAACCCTCTGACCCATAGATGCCGAAATCGGCATACGGGGTTACGCTGGGTACCTGGTCGCGGGGTGCGAATACCTGTGGCCGGTCCCAACCGGGCGAATCTGGCCGGACTACCGGAACAAGGTGAGGAGACCCCATGAAGGGGAAGATCGGACTCGTCGTCGGGCTCGGCGTGGGCTACGTCCTCGGCACCCGTGCCGGACGTGAGCGCTACGAGCAGATCAAGACGCAGTGGCTCAAGGTGTGGAACCTCGATCCCGTGCAGGAGCAGGTCACCAAGGTCAAGGGCTTCGTCGGTGACAAGGCCGCGGCCGTTCCCGGTGCGCTCTGGACCGGTGTCGTGAAGGTCGCCAAGTCCGTCAGCGGCAACGGCACACCGGGTCAGCGACTCGACTCCGCCATCGCCACCGGCCGTGAGGCGGCAGAAGACCTCGCCGAGGCGACGGAGGAAGCGGTCGAGGCTGCGAAGTCCACCGCCTCGTCGACCAAGACGTCGACCAAGACCGCAGCCAACTCCGCCGCCAAGAAGCCGGCGGCGAAGAAGCCGGCCGCGAAGTCCGCCCCCAAGAAGACCGGCGCCTGACATGCCCCGCGGATACCGTGATCGCGCCGACGACAGCCTGCTGACTCTCCTCGGAGATCTGCCGGAGCTCGTCACGAACCTGGTCAAGGCCGAGATCGACGCCGCGAAGGCGTGGATCTCGCGCACTTCGAAGGACGCCGGCATCGGTTCCGTGTGGTTCCTCGTCGCGCTCTTCTTCCTGTTCTGGGCCGTGCCCGTGATCCTCGTGTTCGCGATCGCCGGGCTCTCCTCATGGTGGCCCGTGTGGCTCTCGGCGATCGCGGTGTTCGGCATCCTGATCCTCGCGGTGCTGCTGTTCGCGCTGCTCGGGATCCTCAAGTTCCGCAAGGTGCTCGCGCGCCAGAATCCGGCGCAGGCCGTGGCCGAAGACATCCGACTCGTGAAGGAGGCCGGCGATGACGAATTCTGAGTCGCTGCCGCGCACCGCCGTTCCCGGCGGGATCGTCGACCCTGTCGCCTCGGCCCGTGCCGAGCTGAAGGCCGCTCTCGCGGCCATCGAGGTCAAGGGGAACATCCCGCGCCGAGTCGAGAAGGCGTCGACGCGTGCGGTGGCGAAGGCCCGCGTGTTCGCCGATCGCAACCCGATCGGGGCTATCGCCGCGACAGTGGGCATCGCTGCGGCAGTGGGGGGCGCGGTCTGGGCGATCGCGCGCTTCCTCTCACGCTGAGACGTAGCATTCCGGGATGCCGTGACGAGCCCTCCGGGGTGATTAGCGGCTCCTGCGCAAACGAGGCAGACTGGGGAGCATGATGTCCGAAGAGCGCGATGAGAACCCGTCCGGCTTCACCCTCTGGGCTGTCTGGCGACGAAACCCCGACGTCCCCGTGACGGAGAACGACTCGACCGAGCTCGAGACGATCGTCTCCTACATCGAGGACTCGGGCGTCACCGTCCGCGGCTTCTACGACGTCTCCGGTCTCAAGGCCGATGCCGACCTCATGGTGTGGCTGCACGGCGACACGGCCGAGGAACTGCAGAAGGCGCTCCGCCGCCTGCGTCGAACCGAGCTGCTGCGTTCCCTCCTTCCGGTGTGGAACGTGATGGGTGTGCACCGCGATGCGGAGTTCAACCGCTCGCACGTCCCGGGTTTCCTCCGCGGAGTCGACCCCAAGGACTGGCTGTGCCTGTACCCGTTCGTGCGCACGCCCGAGTGGTACCTCGCCCCGGAGGAGGAGCGTCGCAAGATGCTCGCCGATCACGGACGCAAGGGTGCCGCCTTCAAGGGAGTGCTCGCCAACACCGTCGCCTCCTTCGCGCTCGGCGACTACGAGTGGCTGCTTCCGCTCGAAGCCGATGAGCTCACCGACCTCGTCGACATGATGCGCGACCTCCGCTACACCGACGCCCGCATGTACGTGAAGGAGGAGGTGCCCTTCTACACCGGGCGCAGGCTCCGGTTCGACGAGATCGCGGACGTCCTCCAGTAAGCGCATGAGTACCCCCATTCGTCTGGGCACCCGTCGCAGCGCGCTCGCGCAGGCGCAGTCGGGTCATGTCGCCGCGGCCCTCGAGAAGCTCTCGGGGCGCCCGGTCGAGCTCGTCCCGATCACCAGCGAGGGCGACACGAATCGTGCGTCCCTCTCCGAGATCGGCGGCCAGGGCATCTTCGCCACGCGCCTTCGCGAGGCGCTGTTCGCGGGGGAGTGCGACTTCCTCGTGCACTCGCTCAAGGATCTGCCGACGGCCATCCCCGAGGGCCTCGTGATCGCGGCGACACCGAAGCGGGAGGACCCGCGCGACGTGGTCCTCACCCGCGACGGGACCGCGCTGCATGAGCTGCGTTCCGGCAGCACCGTCGGCACCGGTTCGCCGCGTCGCATCGCCCAGGTTCATCGACGTGCGCCGGGTGCCGAGGTGGTCGACATCCGCGGCAACGTCGACTCGCGTCTCGCCCGCGTCGCCTCCGGCGAGCTCGATGCGGTGATCCTCGCGGCGGCAGGCCTCTCCAGGCTCGGAGCGAAGTCGCCGCTGCGGCGCGAGGAACTCGGCCTCGCCGAGTGGCCCACAGCGCCAGGTCAGGGTTCTCTCGCCGTCGAGACCCGTGCGGATGCGGGCGACGAACTGCTCACGGCCCTCGCCGGCCTCGACGACGCCGACACCAGGCTGGCCATCACCGTCGAGCGTGCGATCCTCCAGGGATTGGATGCGGGATGTCAGGCGCCGATGGCCGCGCACGCGGTGGTCGACGGCTCCTCGGTCCGGGTCAGGACGGTCGTCTACGCCGCTGACGGCGGGCGCCGGATCGGCCTCGACGTCACCGAAGACCTGAACGGGGAGTATATTCGTCGGAACGGCAGTGGCAATGGAGCGGATGCTGCCGATGGTGCAGACCCGATGCACGCAGCGCGCGAGCTCGGGTTCACTGTTGCCCGTCGGCTGCTCGATCAAGGGGCGGCCGGCCTCGTATCCCGAGAGCAATCCTCATGACCACTTCCGAAATCAAGCAGGACCGACCGCTGGACGGCTGGCGCATCCTCGTGCCCCGTGGCGGGCCGTGGGGCGACAGCGTCGCCGCGAGTCTGCGCGCGCTGGGCGCCGTCCCCGTCGTCGCGCCCCTCATCAACTTCGCTCCGACGACAGACCAGGCGACGCTCGATACCGCGCTGGCGCAGCTGGCCGCGGGGGAGTTCGACTGGCTGACCGTCACGAGTGCCACCACCGTCGACGTGCTCTTCGCCCATCGGGCCGTCGTGCCGCGTGCGACCAAGATCGCCGCCGTGGGCGAGACGACCGCAGCAGCTCTGCAGGCGGTCGGCTACGAGGTCACGCTGGTGCCGGAGCAGGACAACTCCGCGGAGGGGATGGCGCAGCAGCTGATCGCCCTCGAGAAGGAGCCGCGTCGCATCCTCGCGCTTCGCAGCGAGATCGCCAAGCCCGTGCTCAGCCGGCTGCTCTCGGAGGCGGGTCACGATGTGCACGGTGTCGTCGCCTATCGCACGGTCGGCGTCCCGGTCACGGAGCGGATCCGCCGCGATGTCGAGAACGGCCGGATCAACGCGATCCTCATCACGAGCGGTTCGGTCGCCGAGCAGGTGCGAGAGCAATTCCCGGAGATCCCCGATGAGACGCTGCTCGCGGCGATCGGCCCTCGGACCGCGAACGACGCCCAGCGCGCGGGTCTGCCGGTGTCGGTGGTCGCCGACCGCCAGACCATCGATGCGCTGATCGACGCGGTCTCGCACTTCACCCTTCCGCACGCGGCCGACGAGTTCGCGCCGTGAGCTTCCCCGACGTCCGGCTGAGGCGGCTGCGTCAGTCTCGTGCGGTGCGCGATCTGGTGCGCGAGACCTCGTTGCAGCCGCGGCAGCTCGTGCTGCCGCTCTTCGTGCGCGAAGGCATCGACCAGCCGGTGCAGATCGGGTCGATGCCGGGCGTCGCCCAGCATTCGCTCGACTCGCTGCGTGCGGCAGCGGTCGAGGCTGCGGAAGCCGGCGTCGGCGGCGTGATGCTGTTCGGTGTACCCGCAGTGCGTGACGCCGTCGGCTCGGGTGCCGATGATCCGCGCGGCATCCTGAACGTCGCGACCGAAGCGCTGGCCGCCGAGGTCGGCGACGCGCTCGTCGTGCAGACCGACTTGTGTCTCGACGAGTTCACCGATCACGGACACTGCGGCGTGCTCGCGGCCGACGGCTCCGTGGACAACGACGCGACGCTCGAGCGGTACACGTCCATGGCGCTCGCGCAGGCGCGTGCCGGGTCGCAGCTGCTGGGTCTCTCCGGGATGATGGACGGCCAGGTCGCCGTGATCCGCAACGCCCTTGATGCCGAGGGCTTCACCGACACGCTTCTGCTCGCCTATGCCGCGAAGTACGCGAGTGCCTTCTACGGACCCTTCCGCGAGGCCGTCGACTCTCAGCTGAAGGGCGACCGCCGCACGTACCAGCTCGATCCGGGCAACCGGCGCGAGGGCGTGCGGGAGGCTGTCGTCGACGAGGCCGAGGGCGCTGACATCGTCATGGTGAAGCCGGCCATGGCCTTCCTCGACGTGCTGCGCGAGGTGCGAGACACCGTGAGCATTCCGGTGTGGGCATATCAGGTGTCCGGGGAGTACGCGATGATCGAGGCCGCCGGTGCGAACGGTTGGATCGATCGTCGCGCTGCCATCCTCGAATCCCTTCTCTCCATCCGCCGCGCCGGTGCGGATGCGGTGCTCACCTACTGGGCCACCGAAGCGGCCGGTTGGCTGCGCGACTGATCTCTCCGAGGAGCTCTCCTTCATGACCGACCGCAATGACGACCTGTTCTCCGCTGCCCGTGCGGTGATCCCCGGCGGGGTCAACTCCCCGGTGCGCGCCTACGGGTCGGTCGGTGGCACGCCGCGGTTCCTCGCCTCGGCGAAGGGCGCGCGGGTCACGGATGCGGCGGGCCGCGAGTACGTCGACCTCGTCGCGTCATGGGGCCCTGCCCTTCTCGGGCATGCGCATCCCGAGATCGTCGCCGCCGTGCAGGAAGCCGCGTCCCGTGGGCTGTCTTTCGGCGCTCCGACGGAGGGCGAGGTCGAACTCGCCGCGCTGATCGCCGACCGTGTGCGGTTCGGCGAGATCCGTCCCGTCGAGCGTGTGCGGCTGGTCTCCACCGGGACCGAGGCGACGATGACGGCGATCCGGCTCGCGCGGGGGGCCACCGGTCGCGATCTGCTCGTGAAGTTCGCCGGGCATTACCACGGTCACTCCGACGGCCTCCTCGCCGAGGCGGGCTCCGGGGTCGCGACACTTGCCCTTCCCGGCTCGGCCGGGGTGCCGGCGCCGATCGCCGCACAGACCCTCGTGATCGGTTACAACGACCCGGATGCGCTGGCTGCGGTGTTCGCCGAGCACGGTCAGCGCATCGCCGCCGTCATCGTCGAGGCGTCGGCAGCGAACATGGGCGTCGTCGCCCCGCTCCCCGGATTCAACCGTCTGATCGCCGAGACCGCGCACGGCCACGGTGCGCTGATGATCCTGGATGAGGTGCTCACCGGGTTCCGGGTACACCCGGCAGGTTACTGGGGTCTGCAGGCGGCAGCGGGCGAGGACTACCTGCCCGACATCTTCACGTTCGGCAAGGTCGTCGGCGGAGGGATGCCGCTGGCCGCGCTCGGAGGACGGGCCGACGTCATGGATCTGCTCGCGCCGCTCGGGCCGGTCTACCAGGCGGGCACGCTCTCGGGCAACCCGCTCTCGGTCGCTGCGGGTCTGGCGACGCTGCGGCTCGCGACGCCGGAGGTCTATGCGACCGTCGACGCCGCCTCCGCACGGGTGTCGACTGCTCTCGATGCCGCGCTCACGTCGGCCGGCGTCACGCACGCGGTCGCTACCGCCGGAAACCTGTTCAACGCCTCCTTCCGTGCTTCGGCGCCGAGCGACTATGCCGAAGCCCAGGCGCAGGATTCGTTCCGCTACGCACCGTTCTTCCACTCGCTGCGCGAGCAGGGCGTGGCGCTTCCGCCGAGCGTGTTCGAGGCGTGGTTCCTCACGGCGGCACACGGCGAGGAGGAGCTGCAGCTGATCGAGGCCGCGCTTCCGGTCGCTGCTGCTGCCGCGGCGGCAGCACGTCCGTAGGGGCGACTCCGGTCAGACGAACATGACGCGGCGCGGTGATGCGTCTGTGTAGAGGCGGCCGAGTGGGCTGGTCCACTCGATGTCGCCTCCGGGGAGCTGTCTCGCACGCCAACGGTGCTTCTCGGCGATGTCGGGGTGCTTCAGCGAGTGGTGTCCCACGCAGAAGTGGCTGAGGTTATCGATCGACGTGCTTCCGCCCTTGGCACGGTCGTGATTGTGGTCGACCTGACACCTGTGGACCGGTGTGCGGCACCCGGGGAATCGACAATGCTGATCGCGGGCCTGAAGGTGCCGCCGCATCGCCGTCGTCGGGGCGTAGGCGGCTGTGGCCGTCACGGTGCCCGCGCCGTCGAGGAAGAGGCGGGACCAGCCTCCGTTGCGACCGGCGAGATCGCGGGCGACGTCCGGATGCAGCGCGCCGATCCCATCGAGCTCGGCCGGCCGTTCGTCTCCTCCTGCCAGCGTCTCGGCAGCGATCGTGACCTGAATGCGCGCCTGGATGCTCTCCAGCGCGGTGCCCTCGGCCGCAGAGGGGTCGGTGGTCAGGAGCAGGTCGCTGAGCAGATCGGTGCGCACCGCATCGATGCCGCGCTCGTCGGTCAGGAGGTGCGGGCCACCGAGGGATGGATCGGTCGTGAAGGTGTCGCCCTCACCGAAGATGACGTGGGCATCGAATCGGGGGTCGTTGACGGGATACCTATTGAGCACAGGGTCGTCTCGGCGGGAGTCGTCGGCGGCCAGATCCTGCAGGAAGACCTGGTCGGCGCCCGAGTCGAGCTCGTCCGGAGACAGCATCGGCACCTCGTCGGCGCGAGCGGCGCGATCACCGCGCGTGGCGATGACGTGCTGTGCGAGCCGGGTCAGGCGGTCGAGAATCGCGTGGGCGAGGTGCTCCGGAAGCACGACCTGGAGTAGTGCGAGGCCGTCGTCGAGCGCCCTCAGCGTGACCGATCGTTCGCCGTGGGCCCGTCGGTGACGTTCGACCACGGTCTCGCCGGCGAGGGAGGAGGCGATCTGGCGCACCATCGTGCGGGTGCGCGCGGGAGAGTCCTGTTCGGCCACGACGAGCGCCCCCGTGTCGTAGACGGTGAGGGTCTCGGCGTCTGTTCGACCCTCGCGGACCCCCTGCCGCACGATGACTCCCTCCCGCACGATCTCTCGGACATGGGCCGCACTGATCGCACCGCGGCGAAACGCGTCTCGCACGATGGGGTGCTCGGCCTCGAGGAAGTGGGCGTCGCTGAAGGCGTACTCGATGCTGCCCTTCGACATGCGACCGGCCGCAGAGTACTCCGCGATCATCGACCGATGGATCGACTCGCGATGCTGCGGCTGCTCGCGGACATCGTCGTCGAGCAGCCGCAGTCGATCGGCGAGGAGGGTGGAGGCTTCCGCTTCGAGCGCCGCGATGCATCGCCGTTTCTCCACCCAGGCATCGAGCAGCGCCTCGCGCTGATCGATGCTGTTCGTGGATGCCTTCATTCTTCGAGTATAGTACATATGTTCGAAAGCGGAAGGGGAATCATGATGACTGGTGCTGATCGACAAGGGATTGTTGCGTTCCTGTGAACAACTTCCAGACAACTGGCAGGGCGGCGCTGGCAGACTGGGTGACATGGTGACGTTGTTGCTGGACCAGACGCAACTGGAGGTCGTGCTCTCGCCGATCGAACGTGCCGCCACCTTCCACCGCGACAACCTGCGGATCGCGCGCGACACCATCACCAAGGTGCAGCTGACGGAAGACGCGTGGACCTGGCTCCGCGGAGTTCCCAACCCCGGGACGCACATCCCCGGTGTTCTCGCTGCAGGCAGCTGGAAGGCCGCAGGCAGCCTCGACTTCGTGCTCATCCGCCGACGCCGTCCGAGTGTCGTGATCGACCTCGAGGGCGACGAGCAATACCGACGTCTGATCCTCACCACGAGCCACGGGCTCGCGCTCACGCAGGCCCTGCGACTCGAGGTGTCGGACGAGCCGGCGAACGTCGAGGAGATCGTAGCGACTGCACCGGTCCCCGTCTCGAAGGGACGTCGTCGTCCCGTCATCCGCCCTCGTCCCGCCTGACGCGACGCACCCACGAGCCCGCGCGGTCAGACGCGCGGCCTCCCCGTGAACGCAGAACGCCCTCCACGACCCGAGGTCTGGAGGGCGTTCTCGTCAGCCGAGACGCTCAGCCGTGACGGTGCTCGTCGGTGTCGTGGTTCTCGGTGTCGTGGTTCTCGGCGTCGTGATTGTCGGTGTCGTGGTTCTGGAGGTGTTCGTCGGTGTCGGAGTCCTCGCCGACCGTCGTCTCTTCCTCGGCCGTCTCGTCCTCACCCTCGGCCGTCTCGCTCTCGGCGCTCAGCGGGTAGTCCTTGGGCTCGTCCTCGTAGTAGGCGCGCGCAGCCGCCGCGAGCATGGAGCTCACCGCCGCAGAGCGGGGATCCTCGTCATCGGCAGAAGAGGCGACGTCGTCGGTGCCGGACTCGAGAGCGTCGTCGTCCTCGGAGGCCGCGGCCTGCTCGTCATCGGAGCCGCTCACGTCCGTGGCGTCGGTCCCGTCGTGGAGATCGGCGAAGACCTCGACGCCGCTGTGGTGCTCGTCGCCGGTCGTGAGGTCCGCCGAGGGTGCGTCGGACGCCTCGGCCGGTGCCGCGGCGCCGAACAGAATCTCATCGAACGATCGTGTCGGAGCCTCCTCGACGGTGGCGTCGTCGTCGTGGGCGACGGGGCTCTGCTCGTCCTCGGAGTGCTCGTCCTCGGAGTGCTCGCCCTCGGAGTGCTCGTCCTCGGAGTGCTCGTCCTCGGTTGCGAGGGCGTCGGCCTCCGCGCTGCCGGCTTCCGCGCTATCGACTGCCGGGGCGTCCGCGCCGGAGGGAGAAGTACCCTCGGTGGCAGCACCGGCGGAGGCGTCGTCGGCGGGAACTTCTTGCGGGGCCGCATCTGCGTCGTCGGAAGGGGTGCCCGGTTCGTCCGTGATGCGCTCCGAGTCGTCGTCGGTGCGCACGGAGGCCGCGAGGTCGTCGGCCACGGCCTCGCCCGCAGGAGCGGAGGCGGCCTCGGCCGCCCACGCCGCCGCCGCCGCGACCGGGATGGCCACCACGGAATCGACGGGTGCCGGAGTGGACTCGCCCAGTGCGTCTTCGAGGGCTGGCTCGGAGGGGGCGGCATCTTCGGGAGCGGACTCGGAGGGGGCCGCCGCGAGGGGCGGGGGCGTCGCCGGAGCGCTCGGCACGAACCGGCCGCCACGCATCAGGTCGATGAAGACGTCTTCGAGCGTCGGTCCACGCTGCACCAGGGTGCTCAGGGCGATGCCCGCGTCGGCCGCGACGGCTCCGACCGTGCCGGCATCTCCGCCGCGTACCGTCAGACCCGAGCGCAGCACTTCGATGTCGAAACCGGCCGCAGCGAGAGCGGACGTCAGCGCGCCGCGATCGGCGGCATCCACGATGACGGAGCCGCCCTTCGGGTCGGCGAGCGTCTCGATGCCGCTGGCCAGCACGAGCGTGCCCTTCGAGAGCACCAGAACGTTGTCGGCGACCTGCTCGACCTCGCTGAGGACGTGCGACGACACGAGAACCGTGCGTCCTTCGTCGGCGAGACGACGCATCAGGAGTCGCATCCAGCGGATTCCCTCGGGGTCGAGTCCGTTGGCCGGTTCGTCGAAGACAAGGGCGCCGGGGTCGCCGAGGAGCGCGTGCGCGACGCTGAGCCGCTGACGCATGCCGAGGGAGAAGCCGCCGATGCGGGAGTCTCCTTCGCCCTCGAGGCCGACCAGGGAGAGCACCTCGCCGACGCGTGCCAGCGGGATGCCGTTCGCCTTGGCGGCGATGGTCAGCTGGCGTTCGGCGGTGCGACGAGGACGGTAGACCGTCTCCTCGAGCACGGCGCCGATCGTGCGCAGCGGCTGACGGAGCTCGGCATACGCCGTGCCGCCGATCGTCGCCGTGCCGGATGTGGCGCGCACCTGGCCGAGCAGGATGCGCAGCGTCGTGGTCTTGCCGGCTCCGTTCGGGCCGAGGAAGGCGGTGACCGCTCCGGGCTCGACGCGCGCGGAGAAGTCCGAGACAGCGGTCACCTCATTGAAGCGCTTCGTCACGTGCGTGAACTCGAGCACCTGTCCTTCAGGCATCCGTGACCTCTCGTCGCATTTGAACAGTTCCTCCCTATCCTGCCGGAAAAGCCTGTCGGATCCCGCATTTCGCGCGGAATACCGCCCTTGCCGAAAGGGGTAGCCTGGCCAGCGTGACCGATTCTCACGCTGCATCCCGTGTCCTCGTCCGCACCGAAGGAGCCCTCGGGCGGCTCACCCTCAACCGTCCTGAGGCGATCAACGCCCTCGATGTCGACATGATCGAGAGCCTGACCGCAGCGCTCGACGCCTGGCGCGACGACACCGACGTGCAGATCGTGCTGCTCGACGGCGCGGGCGATCGGGGCATGTGCGCCGGGGGTGACGTCCGCGCTCTGCATGCGCAGATCGTCGCGGGGCAGTCCGCTCAGACCGCGGAGTTCTTCCGCGCCGAGTACGCGCTGAACGCGATGATCGCCGAGTACCCCAAGCCGGTCGTGACCTTCGCCGACGGCATCACGATGGGTGGCGGCATCGGCCTGGCCGGGCACGCGGCGATCCGCATCGTCACGGAGCGTTCGAAGCTTGCGATGCCGGAGACGCGCATCGGATTCACGCCCGACGTCGGCGGCACCTGGCTGCTCGGCCGTGCGCCGGGACGCTTCGGCGAGTACTTCGGTCTCACCGGGGCGACGATGAGTGGCGCGGATGCCGTGTACCTCGGCTTCGCCGACCACTTCGTGCCGTCGGACCGGCTCGACGCGTTGAGCGAGGCTCTCGCCTTCCGCGCCGATCCGACCGGTCCCAGCGAGATCGTCCTGCTGTTCGACGAGACGCCGGAGCCCTCGCAGCTGCCCGCGTCGCGAGAATGGATCGACGACGCCTTCTCCGCCCCCACGGTGAGCGAGATCATCGAGCGTCTGCAGGCGCAGGGAACGACCGAGGCCGCCGCGACCGCGGATCTTCTCGAGGGCCTCGCGCCGACGGGCCTCACGGTCACGCTCGACGCCGTTCGCGAGGCGCGCGCGCTGCCGGGGCTTCGTGCCGCGCTCGAGGGCGAGTACCGCCGCGTGCTGTGGTTCGTGAACGAGCACCCCGACCTCGTCGAGGGCATCCGCGCGCAGATCGTCGACAAGGACCGCGACCCGAAGTGGGACCCGCCGACGCTGGCGGAGCTCGCCCCGGACGCCGGTGCCCCCGCGCGCGAGTACGTTCCGCAGCCCGCCCTGTTCTCGTCGGCGGACTCGGGGGTTTAGTCGGGGGTCTGGTCGGGGCTCGAACGCGCCTGCCAGATCGCACGGAGCACGTCGATGACGTCGTCCGGATCCGCCTCGACGACGTCGGCCTCATCGACCAGCTCGCGGATGCGGCGGATCACGGATGCGGGAAGGACTCCCGCCGTCTCAGCGACCCGCGTGCCGGCAGCCGTGCGCGAGACCACCAGTCCCTCGCCCTCGAGCATCTTGTACGCACGCGCGGCGGTTCCGGGGGCGACGCCCAGATCGCTCGCCGTCTGCCTGACCGTCGGCAGCCGTTCCCCGGCGCCGAGCTGCCCCGAGACGATGAGGCCGCGGAGCTGTCGGTAGATGTCGAGTGCCGGATTCGTCTCATCGGCCGGTGAGAGCCTGGGCGTCGGAGTCACCGTGCGCTCTCCCGTTCGGCCGAGTTCTCGACGTCGACAGCAGACTCCAGGTCATGCCTCGGCGGGCACAGCTGTGCGGTCGTGAGGAGCAGGAGCACGAATGCGGTGATCTCGAGTGCCGGCGCCAGCCAGCCGCCGACGGCCGCGACTTCGCCGTATCGCCAGAAGGTGTCGTAGGAGTCGCTGCGCCCGTCGCCCTGGATGGTGAGTCCGTTGATCGAACCGGCGTCGGCGATGAACCGCCATGCGCCCGCCAGAGCGAGAATCGCAGCCGATGTGGCGATCCGGGTGATCCCCGTCGCGATGTCGCGTCGTTCGCGCTGCTCGGCGACGATCGTCTCCGGCCGCAGGAAGGGGCGGACCGCATTGGCGCGCAGCGCTGCGATGGCCACGGCGATGAGCGCGGCGGTGCAGATCAGGACGGGGACGCCGTATGCCCACCCGTAGAACCAGGGCCGGATCGGATCGATCGTCTCGTTGGGCACGTCGATCTCGAGGAAGACGTACGGGCCGCCGTCGATGTTCGAGGAGGCGAGTCCAGCGAGCAGTGTCGTGACCGTGAGAGCGAGCAGCGTTGCGGCGGCAGCCACCGCTCCGATGCGCGGACTGAAGCTCAGCCAGGTGCGGCGGGCGGAGAAGACGGGGCGCTCCGGCGGGGTGCTGCCCCTCGTCGCGATCAGGGTCAGCAGGATGGCCACTGCGACGCCTGCCGTGAACACCGGCGTCGCGTACCGCCACCACGAGACGACGTCGTGGAGGTCGACGCCGTACCCGGTGATCAGGTTCTCGGCGACGAAGATCACGATCACCGCGATCGCGGCGACTCCGAGGGTGCGGTGCTCCGGTGAGTAACGGGCGAAGACCCCGCCGGATGCCGCCGCGGCGAGGCGCACCCGGCTCTCGGTCCGTGCGCGCCAGCGGGGTGTGACGGTGATGCCGACCGCGATGATCGCCGCGAGGATCAGAGACACCCAGGGCATCGAGAAGACGGCGCCGAGCACCTGGCCGGGGTCCAGCAGGAGCTGGCCGGGTCGGAGCGGGGATGCGGTGGTCGCGAGCATGGGAGTCCGTCCTCTTTGTGTCATATGTCTATCACAAGTTGTATCAGTGAGTAAACACAAAGGAGGAGAGAGGGATCGGCTCGCCGTTGTTCGCCCGTGTGCAGAAACCGCTGATCGGGACGGGAAGCGGTTCGCTGTGAGCGAAGGTCCACCGTGAGGGGGATACGAATGTCCGTGGATCGTGGCACTCTGTCTTGTGGCCGATTGTCGGTCGGCATCCGTCTGCCGAGAAATCCGCCGCTTCATCCTTCCTAGAAAGTCCGCCTGTGCTGGGAAAAATTCTCCTCCGCTATCTCTCCCGATACCGATGGCTGCTGCTCGCGGTGCTGGTCTTCCAGCTCGCCAGCGTGGCGGCGACCCTCTACCTCCCGAGCCTGAACGCCGACATCATCAACAACGGCATCGCCCGCGGTGACACCGGCTACATCTGGAGCACGGGGCTGTTCATGCTCGCGGTGTCCCTGGGGCAGATCATCGCCTCGGTCACCGCGACCTACTTCGCCGCGCGCGCCGCGATGGGTGCCGGCCGCGACATCCGGGCCGATGTGTTCGGCAAGGTCAGCGGCTTCTCCGAGCGCGAGGTGTCGCAGTTCGGCGCCGGCTCGCTCATCACTCGCAACACCAACGACGTGCAGCAGGTGCAGATGCTCGCGATGATGGGTGCGACCATGCTCGTCACCGCCCCGCTCCTCGCGATCGGCGGCATCATCTTCGCCGTGCGAACCGAGGTGACCCTCAGCTGGCTCATCGCCGTCTCGGTGCCGCTGCTGCTGATCCTGGCCGCCCTCGTGATCGGGCGCATGGTGCCGCTGTTCCGCAGCTACCAGGGCAAGCTCGACAACGTCAACCGCATCATGCGCGAGCAGCTCACCGGTGTGCGCGTGGTGCGCGCGTTCGTGCGCGAGCGCATCGAGGAAGAGCGCTTCCGCGGCGCCAACACCGACATCATGGTCGTCGGACGCAAGGTCGGCTCGCTCTTCGTGCTGCTGTTCCCGCTGTTCATGCTCATCCTCAACGTGACCGTCGTCTCGGTCATCTGGTTCGGCGGCATCGAGGTCAACAACGGCACGGTGCAGGTCGGCACGCTGTTCGCCTTCATGCAGTACATCGGTCAGATCATGGGCGGTGTCATCATGGCGAGCTTCATGGCGATGATGATCCCCCGCGCCGCGGTCTCGGCCGAGCGCATCGGCGAGGTGCTCGACTCCGAGTCCACGCTGGTCCGCCCCGAGAACGGCGTCACCTCGTTCCCGGTCCCCGGATCGGTGGCGCTCGACGACGTCGAGTTCACCTACCCCGGCGCCGATTCCCCCGTGCTCACCGGCATCAGCTTCGCCGCGCAGCCGGGTGAGACGGTCGCGATCGTCGGATCCACGGGCTCGGGCAAGACGACCCTGGTGTCGCTCATCCCGCGTCTGTTCGACGTCTCGGGCGGTTCCGTCCACGTCGGGGGCACCGACGTGCGCGAGGCCGACGTGGAGTCGCTCTGGGACAGCATCGGCCTGGTGCCGCAGCGTCCGTTCCTCTTCACCGGCACCGTCGCGTCGAACCTGCGCTACGGCCGTGAAGACGCCACCGACGAGGAGCTCTGGCACGCGCTCGACATCGCACAGGGTCGCGACTTCGTCGAAGAGATGCCCGACGGTCTCGAGTCCCGCATCGCCCAGGGCGGCACGAACGTCTCGGGTGGTCAGCGTCAGCGACTCGCGATCGCCCGTGCGATCGTGCACCAGCCGCAGATCCTCGTCTTCGACGACTCGTTCTCGGCGCTCGACCTCACCACGGACGCCCGGCTTCGCCAGGCGCTGTGGCGGGAACTCCCGCACGTCACGAAGATCGTGGTCGCGCAGCGCATCTCCACCATCACGGATGCCGACCGCATCGTCGTCCTCGACGGTGGAACCATGGTCGGCGTCGGCACGCATGAGGAGCTGCTCGAGACGAGCGACACCTACCGAGAGATCGTCGAGTCGCAGCTGGGGGTGGACGCATGAGCGCGCAGGACAACGAACAGGCAGGGCGCAAGCGCGGCCGCGGCAAGGCAGCAGCCGCCGTCGCCGAGGTCGAGCTGAGCGCCGAGGAGAAGTACGAGGCCGAGCTCGCCGAGCAGGCCCGTCAGAACTCCGGCGACTGGGACAGCGTCGCACCGGGCAAGGCCGACAACTTCGGCCCCAGCTTCGCGCGCATGATCGGTCTGCTGAAGCCGTCGGCCATCTGGTTCGTCTTCGTGTCGATCCTGGGTGCGATCGGTGTGGTCCTGACGGTCGCGGCGCCCAAGGTGCTCGCCGAGGCCACCAACCTCGTCTACAAGGGCTTCATCTCGATCCAGCTCGGGCAGCCGACCGATGGCTTCCCCGGCTTCCCCGCCGGCACGTCGCAGGACGTGGTCGTCGAGGCGCTGCGTGCCGGTGGGCAGGACGACTTCGCGAACCAGGTCGGTGCGCTGGGCGACTTCACGGTCGGACAGGGTGTCGACTTCGACGCACTGCGGCTGGTCATCGCCGCCGTTCTCGGCATCTACGTGGCCGCGGCCTTCCTCACCTGGATCCAGGGCTACGTCATCAACGTGATCATGGTCCGCACCATGTGGCGGCTGCGCGAGTCGGTCGAGGCGAAGATCAACCGTCTGCCGCTGGCGTACTTCGACAAGGTGCAGCGCGGTGAGCTGATCTCGCGCGTCACCAACGACATCGACAACATCACGCAGACGATGCAGCAGTCGCTCTCCGGTGCCCTCACCTCGGTGCTCACCGTGATCGGCGTGCTCGTGATGATGTTCTCGATCTCGTGGCAGCTCGCCCTCGTCGCCCTCGTCACGCTGCCGCTCATGGGCGTCATCTTCGGCATCATCGGACCGCGTTCGCAGAAGGCCTTCGGCACCCAGTGGCGCAAGGTCGGTCGACTGAACGCCCGCGTCGAGGAGGCATTCTCCGGCCACGCGCTGGTGAAGGTGTTCGGTCGCGAGAAGGACGCGCTGGACAAGTTCCAGGTCGAGAACGAAGAGCTGTTCCAGGCGAGCTTCAAGGCGCAGTTCCTCTCCGGCATCATCATGCCGGCGATGATGTTCGTCGGAAACCTCAGCTACGTGGGCATCGCGGTGCTCGGCGGGCTGATGGTCGCGAACGGTCAGCTCCGTCTCGGTGACGTGCAGGCGTTCATCCAGTACTCGCAGCAGTTCACGCAGCCGCTGTCCGAACTGGGGGGAATGGCCGCCGTCGTGCAGTCCGGCACGGCGTCTGCCGAGCGGGTCTTCGAGCTGCTCGACGCGGAAGAGCAGGAGGCGGACGACGCCGATGCTCCCGAGCTGGTGGAGGGCAAGGGTGTCATCGAGTTCGAGAACGTCGCGTTCTCGTACACGCCTGAGCGTCCACTCATCCGGGACCTGTCGTTCCGGGTGGAGCCGGGGCAGACCGTCGCCATCGTCGGTCCGACCGGTGCGGGCAAGACGACCCTGGTCAACCTGATCATGCGCTTCTACGAGCTCAGCGGCGGGCGCATCATGCTCGACGGCCAGGACATCGCCGAGGTGACCCGCGACGAACTGCGGTCGCGCACCGGCATGGTGCTCCAGGACCCGTGGCTGTTCGCCGGCAGCATCCGCGAGAACATCCGCTACGGTCGCTCCACCGCGACCGACGACGAGGTTCTCGCCGCTGCCAGGGCGACCTATGTCGATCGCTTCGTGCACGCCCTCCCCGAGGGCTACGACACGGTGCTCGACGAGGATGCCGCGAACGTGTCGGCGGGCGAGCGTCAGCTCATCACCATTGCGCGGGCATTCGTCGCGCAGCCGTCGATCCTCATCCTCGATGAGGCCACGTCGGCGGTCGACACCCGCACCGAACTGCTGCTGCAGCACGCAATGGCCGCGCTTCGTGAAGGACGCACGTCGTTCGTGATCGCGCACCGACTGTCGACCATCCGCGACGCCGACCTCATCCTGGTGATGGAGCACGGTGACATCGTGGAGAAGGGCACGCACGACGAGCTCATCGCCGCGCAGGGCGCTTACTGGCGTCTGTACCAGTCGCAGTTCGAGCAGGCGGCGACCGACATCGACGCCGAAGACGCCCTCACCGGCACGACGCCCGTCGTCGTCACCGGCGACGCGAGCAACGCCGAAGGTACGGGCGCGGAGGCTGCTGCCGCCGTCGCCGGTGCGTCGGTGGGCGCTCAGGTGCCCGCAGCCGAGACGGCCGCAGCGCAGGCCCTGCTGGAAGACGGAGCGGACGGCTCCGGCCACCGGTCCTGACCTCCGGCAGCATCCGTACGACGCCCCATTCCGCTCCCGCGGGGTGGGGCGTCGTCGTATGCTCGCGCGGACTGCTTCAGGAGGGGTCGGCCGTGATGCCGAGCAGCTCCAGCGGGTGGGTCAGGCGCCACCAGGGACTCGGCCCCTCGATATCCTCGGCCAGTACCAGAGGCGTCGTGACGGTGTTGAGCGGGCCGGCTGTGGTGAGCTCGCCCACCGAGCCGTCCTGCTCCCGTTCCTCGCCGAGGTCGAAGGCCGCCGTGGCCGTCGCGGTCGCACCGTTCCAGAGCACCACATCGGCGTCGGATTCGGTGACGACATCGACCTTCTCCCCCCAGGGGGTCGTGACCTGGCCGACGACCGTGTCCTTGCCGACGGCTGGCTCCTGAGCCTCCAGCGCAGCCTCCGCCTCGGCGAACAGTGAGCGGGTCAGGGCCAGCCGCTCGTCGTTGCCGGCCTGATTCAGCGCCGCGGCGAAGAGGTGCACCGTCGTGTCGCCGATGACCACGTCCTTCGCGGTGAGCAGGTTCCAGCCGACGAGCGTGCCGGTCTTGATGCCCACGACGCCCGGGTCGTCGAGCATCGCGTTCGTGTTCACGACGGTGCCGGCGCCCGGGAGGTCGACCGACTTGGTGCCGACGATCTCGGCGAACACCGGGTTCTGCATCGCGCGCTCGCCGAGAGCGACCAGGGCCTCGGGGGTGGCGACGTTGCGCGCGTCGAAACCCGACGGCGTGACCACGGTGATGCCGGTCAGTCCGCGTTCGCGCAACCACACCTCTGCAGCTCGGGCGAATTCGCGCTCCGACCCCCAGATCTCGGTCGCGAGCCGGTCGATGTAGTTGTTCGCCGATCCCATGAGCGTGCCCTGCAGCAGCTGGTACTCGGTCAGCACCCCGCCGATCGGCACGTCGAGGGACGACTGGTCGCTGCGTCGGTAGTCCCAGTACTTCACGCTGTCGGCGCGGGTGAACGAGAACTCGGGCCCCTGCTCGCCGACCGCGAGCGGCATGCGGTCGAGGACCATCAGGCTGCTCACGACCTTCGTGATGCTCGCGATGCTCACCGCATCGGGGACCGAGGCGGCGGTGGTCATGCCCGAGATGCCGACGGCACCGGCTCCCGCGGTCGGCCACGTGACCGTGGCAGCGGCGGCGGGCGTCGTCACGAACTCGACCGACTGCACCGTGGGCGGCACCTCGTGCAGCGGCCAGAGGAGCGTGGTGCCGGCATAGGTGGCGACGAGGCCGACGAGAGTGGCCAGCGGAACCAGGATCCCGGGACGGGCGATGGCCGGACGAAGGCGCGCCCCGCGGAGCAGGCCGTCCGACTGTTCGGCGTCCGACGTCTCATCGAGAGTCGCGGTGGAGGTGTGAGCGGCGACCGACGCGGTGTCGACCCAGGTCAGAGCCGTGGCCGTGGTGGTGTCATCCGCCCACTGGGGTGCGGAGGTGTCGAGCAGGGCGAGGGCGTCGTCGGATGCCTCCGGGGCGACGCTCTCGCGGGGAACGAAAGGCGGCTTCGTCAGGGCGGGGGTGGCCGGTTCAGGGGTGTCCACCGGTTCCGGGGGCACCACGGCTTCCGGCGGGATCACCGACTCCCGTGCGAGCGCGCGCGTCGACGGCTGCTCGGCCGTCAGCACCGAACCACCCGTCGCAGCATCGACAGGTCCGGAGGGGGCGGCAGTCGCCGGGCCGTCATCGCTGACGACGCCCGTCGCCTCGTCGGCGGGATCTGTTGCGGTCACTCGTTTACGGTACCCAATCCCGGGCGAGTTCCGCGGCGCACGGCCCTGTCGCCGTGCGGGTGTCGCCGACGGTAAGATCATCAGCACAACCACGGGAGTCCGGCGAGCCGGGCTGAGAGGGAGCGAATCGCGCTTCGACCGTCGAACCTGATCTGGGTCATGCCAGCGCAGGGAGGAGTTCAGATGAGTACGCCTACGTCCACATCCGCGCAGCAGGCATCCGCCGCCGCGAACGGCCTGCACCGCACATCGATCTGGCGCTGGCGCGTCGTCGACATCGTCGTCGCCGCGGTTCTCGGCGTCGCGATCGGCCTCGTGTTCTGGGGCTGGAACACGATCGGATACGCGTGGTTCGGCGCGGCCGACGCCCTGACGCCCGGTCTCGGCGGCATCGCCGTCGGCATCTGGCTGCTCGGCGGAGTCGTCGGCGGCCTCGTGATCCGCAAGCCGGGGGCCGCGCTCGTGGTCGAGCTGGTCGCCGCGATCGTGTCGATGCTGATCGGCAACGTGTGGGGCGTCTCGACCGTGCTGTCGGGCATCGTGCAGGGCCTCGGCGCGGAGATCATCTTCGCCTTCTTCTTCTACCGTCGCTTCGGCATCGCGGTCGCGGCGTTGGCCGGCGTCGGAGCCGCTGTCGCCGCCTGGGTGTTCGAGCTGTTCTACGGCAGCTCGCCCAACGTCCTGAAGTCGGTGGAGTTCAACACGATCTACCTGGTCAGCGTGGTCGTGTCCGGCGCGATCCTGGCCGGCGTGGTCGGCTGGCTGCTCGTGCGCGCTCTCGCCGTCACCGGTGCCCTCAACCGCTTCGCCGTCGGGCGAGAGCACGTACGCGAGGTCTGAGCGTGACCTTCGCCTCCCCGGCCCGCGTGCAGGCTGCGGGCTGGGGCTGGCGGTACGCCGGTCGAAAGCGCCCAGCCGTCGCGGACGTCTCCTTCACGATCGAACCGGGTGAGCGGGTGCTGCTGCTCGGTGCGTCCGGCGCGGGGAAGTCGACCCTGCTCGCCGGCCTTGCCGGGGTCCTCGGCGATGACGACGAAGGAGAGCGGACGGGGTCGTTGCGCATCGACGGCGCGGCCCCCGAGTCGCGGCACGGGCAGGTGGGACTCGTCCTGCAGGACCCGGACGCGGGGATCGTGCTGTCGAAGGTGGGCGACGACGTCGCCTTCGGCTGCGAGAACCTGGGCGTCGCGGCGTCCGAGATCCCCGGCCGCGTCGCCGAAGCCCTCGACGCCGTCGGACTTGACGTTCCGCTGCAGCGGCCCACGAAGGCGCTCTCGGGTGGGCAGAAGCAGCGACTGGTGCTGGCCGGCGTGCTCGCGATGCGCCCGGGACTGCTGCTGCTCGACGAGCCCACCGCGAACCTCGACCCCGACGGCGTGCGGGAGGTGCGCGCGAGCGTCGAACGCGCTGTGACCTCCACCGGTGCCACGCTGGTCGTCGTCGAGCACCGCACGCCGATCTGGGTCGATCTGATGACGCGTGTGATCGTGTTGGCGGCCGATGGCGGGCTGCTCGCCGATGGAGCTCCGGATCAGGTGTTCGCGGCCCACGGCGATGTGCTCGCCGATGCGGGGGTGTGGGTGCCTGACCGCGGCATCGACCTTCCCGTGCTGGATCCGGTGCCCGCGGCCGATGCCCTCTCCGCCTCCGGTCTCTCGATCGCGAGGGAGGCGGGCGTCGTGGTGCAGGCGGGACTCGACCTGCGCGTGCCGCGCGCGAACGCGACCGTCGTCACGGGGCCCAACGGTGCGGGCAAGTCGACGCTCGCTCTCACTCTCGCCGGGCTCATCCCGGAACAGGCAGGAGAGGTGCGGTCTGCGCCTGAGCTGGCCGGTCGCAAGGGCAGGCGCCCCATCCGCTGGACCTCGCGCGAGCTGCTCACCCGCATCGGCATGGTGTTCCAGGAGCCGGAGCATCAGTTCCTCGCCCAGACGCTGCGCGACGAGCTCGCCGTCGGTCCCCGAGCCCTCGGCTGGGACCGCGCGAAGACGGACGCCGTCGTCGACGAACTGCTCGAGCGCCTCGGTCTGGCCCCTCTCGCGCTCGCCAATCCGTTCACCCTCTCGGGCGGGCAGAAGCGGCGACTGTCGGTCGCGACCGTGCTGGCGGGAGCGCCCGAGGTGATCGTGCTCGACGAACCGACCTTCGGACAGGACCGTCGAGGTTGGATCTCGCTCGTCGCCCTGCTGCAGGAGGAGATCGCGCGAGGTCGGTCGATCATCGCGGTCACGCACGACGACGCCGTGATCCGACACCTGGGTGGTCATCGCATCGAGCTGGGGGCGGCCTCGTGACGACGACCGAGACCGTGCGGCGCGTGTGGCTCGATGGGGTGAACCCGGTCACGAAGCTGGTGCTCGCGGTGCTGCTGTCGGTTCCGCTGTTCGCGTCGATCGACGTCACGAGCGCGCTGGCCGCGATCGTCCTGCAGCTGCTCTGCCTGCCGTTGACCGGGTTGCGAGTGTCGACGGTGCTGAAGCGGTTGCTGCCGATCGCCATCTTCGCGCCGATCGCCGGTGTGAGCATGCTGCTGTACGCCGAGCCTGCCGGGCACGTCTACTGGACATTCGGGTTCGCGACGATCAGCGAGGACTCCATCACGCTCGCGATCGCGGTGAGTCTGCGTGTGATCGCCCTGGGACTGCCGACGATCCTGCTCTTCGGCGGCACCGACCCGACCGAACTCGCCGATGCCCTGGCGCAGGTCGCCCGGCTCCCCAGTCGCTTCGTCCTCGGCATCCTCGCCGGCACGCGGATGCTGGGACTGTTCCTCGACGACTGGCGCACCATGAGCCTGGCCCGTCGTGCGCGGGGCGTGGGAGACCGGGGTGTGCTGCGGAGATTCTTCTCGATGGCCTTCGTGCTGCTCGTGTTCGCCGTGCGGCGCGGATCCACGCTGGCGCTCGCGATGGAAGCCCGGGGTTTCGGTTCCGGCATCCCCCGCACCTGGTCGCGTCCGTCGCGGCTGCATCCGCGCGATGCGGTGGCGCTGATCGGTGGAATCGCGATCATGGCGCTCGCACTCGCCGCGGCTGTCCTCCTCGGCACGTTCCGCTTCGTCTGGAGCTAGCCCGCGCTAGCTCGGGCTCGGCTGGAAGTACTGGTCCCGGTGCAGTGCGCACCTCTCGTTGAACGGCGCGGAGCACCGCGGGCAGGCCGTCACCGCGAAGTACTCGGCGATCGTGAGCTCGTGTCCGCACGCGCCGCAGAGGATCGCCCGCGTCTCGTGCTGCTCCGGCGCCCACTGCGCAGCGGGATGCCCCGCCGACTCCTCGTGGCAGAGATGGCACGGGTAGTAGTCGCCGCAGCAGGCGAAGCGGATCGCGATGATGTCGGTCGGGCCCCGGTAATGCGCGCACCGGGTCATGTCGTCGACGACGGCTCCGAACACCGGAGGCCGACCGGAAGACGCCGGAGTCACGCTCACATCTCGTTCCAGAGCCGCCGATAGTACTCGAGTCGTTCGCGGTCGGGCTCGACGCCGTAGGCCTCGATGAGAGTGTCCTCCCACCCGGTGCCGAAGTTCCACATCGTGCTCATCGACGCCACCGCGATGTCGGCCCAGCGGTCGGCGACTCCGAGCGCGGCGAGATCGACGAACGCGGCGGGACGACCTTCGGCGTCCAGCAGCGTGTTCGGCATGCAGGCGTCGCCGTGGCACACGACCAGCCGGTCGATCGGCGGCGCCTGGTGCAGGTCGTCTGGCACGACCGCGCCGCGCGCCGCGGCGTTGGCGATCCGCCACTGCGTGCTCCACTCCCAGGGGCACTCGGCCACGGGCAGAGCGTCGTGCAGTGCCCGAAGGCCTGCACCGACCGCCCGCACCGCGGTCTCCGGCTCGTCCGCCCAGCGGGGGTCGACGGCGCTCGTCGCATCGATGGCGACCGTGACGAGCCACTCGTGCGTGTCGTCCTGGGCCTGCTCGAGCACCTCGGGCACGGGGAGCCATGTGCGCGCCCACCTCATGCGCTCGGCTTCGTCGCGCATGTTCGCCTCGTCATCGAGCGGACCCCACTTGATGTATCGGCCGTCATCGGTGCGGAACGTCAGCCCGCCGATGCCGTTGAGCCAGACCGGCACGAGTGCTGCACCGCGGGCGAGCTCGCGAACCCGCGGCGGGACGTCGAGGGATGCGGAGGGGATGCTCATCCGTCCATCCTGCCCGATCATGCCGACGGGGAGCCTGCCGTCGATCGCGGCGTTGTCGTAGGCTCGCTCTCGGCGCAGTTCTCTTGCTCGTGGTGAACCAAGAACCACGTAGGCTGATACTGCGTTCCATCAATGCATGTCGCACGACGACGTTCGAAGGAGAACATCAGATGCAGATCAGCGGACAGGGTGCACTCGTCACCGGAGGGGCCTCGGGTCTCGGACTCGCCACGGCGCGCCGGCTCGTCGCCGCGGGAGCGCACGTCACGATCATCGACCTCGCCTCGTCGAGGGGTGCCGAGATCGCGGATGAGCTCGGTGGGCTGTTCGTCGCGGCCGACGTCACGGACGCGGATGAGGTGCAGGCGGCTGTCGCGGCCGCACAGTCGGCGGCTCCGCTGCGGGTGGTCGTGAACTGCGCCGGCATCGCGCCGCCCGCCAAGGTGCTCGACCGCGAAGGCAACCCGGCTGTGCTCGCCGACTTCGAGCGCGTGATCCGCATCAACCTCGTCGGCACGTTCAACGTCATCTCGCAGGCCTCCGCCGTGATCGCGAAGAACGAGCTGCACGACGAGGAGCGCGGCGTCATCGTGAACACCGCGAGCGTCGCCGCGTTCGACGGTCAGATCGGCCAACCCGCCTACTCCGCATCCAAGGGCGGCGTGCACGCCATGACCCTCCCGGTGGCGCGCGAGCTCGCCCGCTACGGCATCAGGGTGTGCACGATCGCCCCCGGCATCATGGAGACGCCGATGCTGATGGGTCTCCCGCAGGCGGCCCAGGACTCGCTCGGCCAGCAGGTGCCCTTCCCGTCCCGCCTCGGCCGCCCGGACGAGTACGCCGCTCTCGTGCAGCAGATCGTCGAGAACGGCTACCTGAACGGCGAGACCATCCGCCTCGACGGCGCCATCCGCATGGCGCCGCGCTGACCTGCGGCAACCCTCAGAACCCGCGATCGAGAACCCAGGAGAACCCATGTCCCTTGCAGGCAAGACCATCTTGATGTCGGGCGGCAGCCGCGGCATCGGCCTCGCGATCGCGCTGCGGGCAGCCGCCGACGGTGCGAACATCGCGATGCTCGCGAAGACCGACACCCCGCATCCGAAGCTCGAGGGCACGATCCACACCGCCGCCGAGCAGATCCGCGCGGCGGGCGGTCAGGCGCTGCCGATCGTCGGTGACGTCCGTGATGACGACGACATCACCGAGGCCGTCATGAAGACGCAGGGCGAATTCGGCGGCATCGACATCGTGATCAACAACGCCAGCGTCATCGACCTCTCGCGCTCGCTCGACCTGAACGCCAAGAAGTACGACCTGATGCAGGATGTCAACGTACGCGGCACGTTCATGCTCTCGCGTGCGGCGGTGCCGATCCTGAAGGACGCGGAGAACCCGCACATCCTCTCGCTGTCGCCGCCCCTCAACCCGACGCCGAAGTGGCTCGGCGCGCACACCGGCTACACACTCGCGAAGTTCGGCATGACCATGGCGACCCTCGGCCTCGCCGCCGAGTTCGCGCGCGACGGGATCGCCGCCAACACGCTCTGGCCGCGCACCACCATCGCGACCGCGGCGGTGCAGAACCTCCTCGGCGGCGACAAGGTCATGGCCGCGAGCCGCACGCCCGACATCTACGCGGATGCCGCGTACGCCGTGCTGCTCAAGCCCGCGGCGTCGTACACGGGGCAGACGCTCATCGTGGAAGACGTGCTCGAAGCGGACGGCGTGACCGACTTCTCCGGCTACGCTGCGATCCCCGGCACCCCCGACAGCGCGCTCTTCCCCGACATCTTCCTCGACTGAGCTTCTCGACCGAGCTTCTTCGACCGAGCTTCTTCGACTGAGCTTCTTCGACTGAGCGCAGGGCGCGTTCACAACTCAGGAAGAAAGCCGACTCCGCCTCGGGACAGGGCAATACGAGGGGATCTGCGACAGACGTCCTGAGTTATGAACGGCGGAAGCGGGAGCCGGGGCGCTCAGATCAGCAGGTAGACCGCGCCGACGATCGTGAGGGCGATCACGATGCGGTCGAACACGCGCTGGTTCATGCGGCGCGCGACCCGCAGGCCGAGGAGCGCTCCGACCACGACGAGCGGGGCGAGCACGGCATCCATCAGCAGCACCGGTGACTCGAAGAGCCCGAGGCCCGCGAGGAACGGCACCTTGATCACGTTGATGATGGCGAAGAACCACGCAGACGTGCCGAGGAACACCTGCACCGGTGTGCGGGTGGCCAGGAAGTACATCGACATGACCGGGCCGCCGGCGTTGGCGACCATGGTGGTGAAGCCGCCGAGCGTGCCGTAGGCGCCCGCGAGCAGCATGCCGCTGGAGGGGGGAGCCACGGCATCCGCTCTGCTCTGCTTCCACCGGCGCCACAGCGTCACGGCGATCATCAGCAGCAGGATCACGCCGATCGCACGGCGCACCACCCCGTCGCCGGCGAGCGCGAGGAATGCGAATCCGACCAGCAGGCCCGCGATGACCGCGGGGGCGAGCCGCAGCAGCGTGGGCCAGTGCGCGTGCCGGCGATAGGCGAACAGGGCGAACAGGTCGCCGACCATCAGGAGCAGCAGGGTCGCCGCGGTCGAGGTGCGCGCGGGAAGCACGGCCGCGAACAGTGCGATCGCCAGGATGCTGCCGCCGGGCAGTGCCGTCTTCGAGATGCCGATCGTCACCGCGGCGACGGCGAGCGCCACCCAGGCCCACGGATCGAGGGCGCTCACCGTTCGAGCTCGGCGACGACCGCGTCGTAGCCCCGGGCCTTCGCGAGATCGACCGGGAGCACGCCGTCGCCGTCGGGGATTCCGACATCGGCGCCGCCGCCGATGAGCGCGCGCACCACGTCGACGTAGGTCGAGGATCCGTCGCCGAGCACGATCGCCTCGTGCAGTGCCGTCCAGTTCAGGTTGTTGACGTGGTTCGGGTCGACGCCGGCCTCGAGCAGGATCTCGACGGTCGAGAGCAGCCCGCGTTCGGAGGCGGGGATCAGTGCCGTGCCGCCGAAGCGGTTCGTGCTCGTGAGGTCGGCGCCGTTCTCGAGAGTCAGCAGGAGGATGTCGTCGTGTCCGCGGGCGCCCGCGTAGAGGTAGGCGGAGTCCTGGATGTCGTCCTTCGCGTTCACGTCGGCGCCAGCCGTGATCAGGGCACGCGCCGCGTCGACGTGGTTTCCTTTGGTGGCCGCGACCAGCGCCGTCATGCCGCCCGACCCCTGCGCCTCGATCTCCGCGCCCGCATTCAGGGCCTGCTCCACGGCGGACGCATCTCCGGCCGCAGCGGCGGTGAGCAGATCGCGAGTGGCGTCGGTCATGGCGGCCTCCTGAGTCGGCAGGGAAGAATGCGGCGCGGCCGTGCAGGCCGTCATCGTCAGCAGTGCGGCCGCGACGGCGCCGATGATCAGCATCCTCCGGGCACCCATGCGTCCGGTATACCAAACGATGCTGGGTGCCGGGCGATCAGCCTCGCGTGGTGGTGAGAGCCGCGGCGAACCGTGCGGCGCGCTGCTCGATGTCGGCCCAGTCGGAGGCGGTGATCGACGCGCCGTTCGCGAGGTCTCCACCGGCGCCGACCGCGACCGCGCCGGCAGCGAACCAGGCGGCCAGGTTGTCGGGACTCACGCCGCCCGTGGGCATCAGCGGGGCGTCGGGGAACGGCCCGCGCAGGGCGCCGAGATACGAGGGCCCACCGAGCGATGCGGGGAAGATCTTCACGATGTCGACGCCGAGCTCGAGCGCGCCCATGACCTCGGTCGGGGTCATGGCACCGGTCATCACGACGCGGCCCGTGTCGAGCATGCTGCGGGTGAGGTGCGGCAACGTGCCGGGGCTGACGAGGAACTCGGCCCCCGCATCCGCGGCCTGCTGGGCCTGTGCGGCCGTGGTCACGGTGCCGGCGCCGATGTAGGCGGCGTCGCCGTGGCGGGCGATGAGCTCGCGGATGACCGCCGGGGCATCGGGGGTGGAGAAGGTGACCTCGATGCCCGTGACGCCGCCGCGGATGATCGCCTCGGAGGCTTCGAGAGCCAGTTCGGGGGAGGGGGCGCGGAGGACGGCGAGGATGCCGGTCGTGCGGGCGCGGTCGAGACGGTCGGACATGGGGCTCCTTGATCGGGCGGGCTCGTCCATTCTTCCGGGCGCGGCCTGTAACGACAAGTTGGTCAGGATGCGTGGCTATGCGGCCAGGCCTCGATCAGGTCCTTGGATTCCTTGAGCCCGAGTCCGGTGTGCTCGCGGAGTGCCTTGATCGCAGCGATGGCCGAGCCGCTCGCGACCAGCCTGTCGATGTCGGAGACGACCGACACCGGAAGGGAGGCGCGGACCGACGAAGGGGTCATGGCGGTCGGGGTGATCGACGAGTGCGTGGCCGTGGCGTTCGACACGGCTGCGGTGTGCGGGGCGGTTGTGCTGACCGACCAGTGCTCGATGCGGTCCTTCGCCTCTTTGAGCCCGACACCGGAGTGGTCGCGGTACAGCTTGATCGCGTGGATCTTCTGCCCCGCGGCGACGAGGCGGTCGATCTCGGCGATCACGCTCGGTGTCAGGCCCGAGACAGCCGTCGACGCCGACGAGGCCGGAGCTGTGCGCGCGGTGGTGGGAGACGGCGTGAACACCTGCGGCTCCGGCAGCTTCGGGCGCATGCCGCGGACCGCGACGGCGAGGATCGCCACGACGACGATGAGGCCGACGACGATCCCGATGATCCACAGCACGGCATCCATGGGCTCAGTCTAGAGAGGTGGCCGCCTGCGCCCCAGGGCGTTCCCATCCGCTACCGCGTACCCTGGAGGGTATGACCGAGACTCCCCGCACGCGCGAGACGCGCCCCGCAGCATCCGCGTCCGCCCCGCAGGGTCGGCCCGCCCCGGGCAAGGTCCGTGAGACGAAGAAGCCGCAGGTGCGTCCCGCGACCGAGGGATGGACCCAGCAGAAGGATGCCGAAGGGCGTCCGCTGCTGCAGTTCGCGAGCCCCAAGCGCGGCAAGCCGCCGGTGCACCTGGCCGACCTCACACCCGCTGAGCGGATCGAGAAGGTCAAGGAGCTCGGGCTGCCCGGCTTCCGTGCGAAGCAGTTGTCGACGCACTACTTCCGCCACTTCACGTCTGACCCCGAGCAGATGACCGACCTTCCGGCCGATACCCGCGAGCAGCTCGTCGCCGGAATGCTGCCGCCGCTGCTCACCGAGGTGCGACGCCTCGAGACCGACCGCGGCGACACGATCAAGTTCCTGTGGCGCCTGCACGACGGCGCCCTGGTCGAGTCGGTGCTCATGCGCTACCCCGGCCGCATCACCCTGTGCGTGTCGAGCCAGGCCGGCTGCGGCATGAACTGCCCGTTCTGCGCGACCGGACAGGCGGGGCTGACCCGCAACATGTCGACCGCCGAGATCATCGAGCAGATCGTGCGCGCGAACCGTCTGATCGCCGAGGGCGGCCTCGGCGGCAAGAAGTCCGACGACCACAGCATGGAGCGCGTCTCGAACATCGTCTTCATGGGCATGGGAGAGCCGCTCGCCAACTACAAGCGCGTCATGGATGCGGTGCGCTCGATGGTCGCCCCGCAGCCTGACGGCCTCGGCATGAGCGCTCGCGGCATCACCGTGTCGACGGTCGGCCTGGTCCCGGCGATCAAGAAGCTGGCCGACGAGGGCATCCCCGTCACCTTCGCGCTGTCGCTGCACGCGCCGGATGACCACCTGCGCGACGAGCTCATCCCGGTGAACTCCCGATGGAAGGTCGACGAGGCCCTCGACGCCGCCTACGACTACTACGCCAAGACCGGTCGTCGCGTCTCGATCGAGTATGCGCTCATCAAGGACATGAACGACCACGCCTGGCGCGCCGACCTGCTGGCGGAGAAGCTCAATCAGCGCGGACGCGGTTGGGTGCACGTGAACCCGATCCCGCTGAACCCGACGCCCGGCTCGATCTGGACGGCATCCGAGAAGGATGTCACCAACGAGTTCGTGCGCAGGCTCAACGACGCCGGAATCCCGACGACTCTCCGCGACACCCGCGGCAAGGAGATCGACGGCGCCTGTGGTCAGCTCGTCGCGACGACCGAGGACGAGGCTGCTTCCGCCGCCATGGCCTGAGGCGCAGAGGCGACGGCCTGAGGCGCTGCGGCGGTGGCCTGAGGCGCACCCGCTCGGCGTCCGTCCGCGGCCCCGAGGCGTTCGGCGCGGTCGAGCCATCGCGTGATGGTGGCCTCGCTCGCGTCCTTCACGCCGAGCATGCGATGCGTGCGCACCGAGCGGATCCCGCAGAAGCGCATCGTCCCTCGGGCGACATGGGTCTGCGCGGGGAGCCCGGTGAACGGCACGAAGTACCAGGGCGTGTCGGCGAGCAGGAGTAGGCGGCCGTTGCGCGCCGGCAGCAGTCCGTCGACGAGGCCGAGCTTCGTGTAGCGGTATTCCTGCTGCGGCAGCAGGGCACGATCGAAGAAGCCCTTGAGCAGCGCGGGGACGGAGCCCCACCACAGCGGGGTCGCGATGACGACCGTGTCGGCGCTCTGCAGCGCCTGCTTCGCCTCGACGAGGTCGGGCTCGAGCGTCATGCGCTCGCGGTAGCCGAAGCGCAGGTTCGGATCGAAGTCGAGGTCGCGGAGGGCGAGCACGCGAGCGTCGCCGTGGCCGGCGGCGTAGCGCTGCGCGAGCGAAGCGGTCAGGGAGCGGCCGTCGGGGTGGCCGTCGATCACGAGAGCAGTCATGGTGCTTTCCTATCTGGACAGTGTCAAGCTGGTGGACACTGTCAAGATAGGAGAGGATGTTGCGCATGTCAAGTTCGAAGGACGGCTACCATCACGGCGATCTCGCCCGTGCCCTGGAAGATGCTGCGATGCAGCTGCTGGAACGCATGCCCGCGGCGGAGATCAGCCTGCGCGAGGTCGCACGGGCCGCGAACGTCAGCCACAACGCGCCCTACCACCACTTCTCCGATCGACTCGGACTGCTCAAGGCGATCGCCGAGCGCAGCATGGCCGACCTCCTCGACCAGGTCCGCGCCGCCGCCGAGAGGGCCTCGACGCCACGGGCCGCGCTCACGGACGGCGGATCGGCGTACATCCGCTTCGCCGTCGAGCATCCGCATGCGTTCGATGCCGTCTACGACCCGACCGTCTGCGTGCCCGGATCCCCGACGCCCACGATGGCGCCCCTGATCGATGGACTCGAGGCCGTCCTCGCCGAGGGGGCTGCCACGGCGGGCCTTGATCGGCCGACCGATGCCGTCGCGCTGTGGGGCCTGATCCACGGGCTCGGCACGCTCGCCGCCGCCGGGCACTTCACGCTCGACGACGGTCTCGCCGCCTACGCCGCGGCCCTCGATCGGCTGCTTCCCGCGGCGTGATCCGCCCCGCCTCCGCTGTCCAACCTGTGAGCTGCTCCAAGGACTTTTCCACGTTATCCACAGGCGACCTTTCGTAGATTGTTCGGATGCCCTATTCCGCCCATCGACCGGGTCGCTACGACTCGCAGGGTCGGATCATCCTCGACAGCGAACCCGACGCCGTCACCGATGACCTCGACTTTCTGCGCGAGTTCGAGCCCACCGGCACCGACGACGCCACCCGCGAGGTGCCCGAGTCCGTGCCGTCGGAGGCGACCCCGATCGCCGATGCCCTCTCTGCTGACGTGCCCGCTGCTGACGAGTCCGTTGCGGACGAGCCCGCCCCGGTGAAGCCCCCGCGCGAGCCCCGGGTTCGCCGTCCTCGCAAGAGCCGCGCACCGCGCACACCCGGTTCGCGCGCGCGGACCCTCGCGATCCTCGGAGGCGCGGAAGGCGAGATCCTCGACCGCGTCCCCGGCGAGACGCCCCGCTTCGTGCAGATGTTCTTCGTGCTCGCCGGCACCGCGCTCGTCTCGGCGATCTCGATGCTCTTCGCCCTCACCACCGGTGTGCAGGCGGCCATGTGGCTCGCCGTGCCGCTGGCGCTCGTGTGGGCGCTCATCATCTTCAACCTCGACCGCTTCCTCACCTCGACGATGAGCTCGACGAGGAACGTCTGGCGCCTGATCGGCCTCGCGATCCCGCGTGTGATCATGGCGGCGATCATCGGCTTCGTCGTCGCCGAGCCGCTCGTTCTGCAGATCTTCCACAACGACATCGCGCGCGAGGTGGCCTCCACCAACATCACCCAGTCGCAATCCGACCAGGAGGCGCTCGAGAACGGCCCGGAGAAGATCGCGCTCGACGCGGCATCCGCCAAGGTCGCCGCACTCGAGAACCAGGCGGCCACCGGCATCGTCGCGGGAACCGACGCGTCGTCGGCGACCGAGTCGGCCGCCCAGGCCACGGTCGACGACGTGACCGCGAAGATGACCGCCCAGCAGGCCGTGATCGACCAGGCCCGGGTGCTCTACCAGTGCGAGTTGACGGGTGAGGGTGCCGGCACTGTCCCCGGCTGCACCGGTGTCAACGGCCAGGGCGCGAGTTCGGACGCCGCCAAGGCACAGCTCGCCGAGGCTCAGCAGACCTACGACGCCCTCGCCGCACAGCTGCGCACCGCGAACGAAGAGCTCGCCGCGGCCGGCACCGCCGCCAAGGAGAACACCTCGTCGTCGGAGGCGCAGAACCGCGAGCAGGCGAAGTCGCAGCTGCCGACCGCGCGTGACTCCTACGACCAGGCGCTCGCCGCGTACAACGCGCGGGCCGACGCCGTGGCGCAGGGCAACGCCGGTGCCGTCGGACTGCTCAGCCAGATCAGCGGACTCAACCGGCTGAGCGAGAAGGAGCCCTCTATCCTGTGGGCGCACATCCTGATCGCCGCGCTGTTCTTCATGATCGAGCTGCTGCCGGTGCTCGTGAAGGTTCTCACGAGCTACGGCGACCCGAGCCTCTACGAGAAGGCCGCGGCGATCCGCAAGCAGGTCGCCCTCGACCGGGTGACGGCCGAGGGCTTCCGCGACCGCGCCAAGATCGTGACGGACCAGTCCCAGGAGGTACAGGCGGAGACCGGATCCGGTGAGCCGCAGACGCGTGCGGAACGCCGAGAGGCGGCCGAGGCGCAGGAGCGAGAACTCGCGGAGAAGCGCGCGCAGGCGCAGACGCTCGAGGAGCAGGAGCAGCTGGTTCGTCCGACGATCGGCTGAGTCGAGCACCGAGGCGCGGCCGATCGCCGGTCAGGCGAGTTGAGGAATCCGCTCCGACACCCGTGGCGTCTGCGGCGGGGAGAGCTCGCGGATCCGGATGCTTGCCAGCGCCGGGGCGTCGCGAACAGCGGCGGCGATCGAGCGGATCAACGCAACGGTGGACGGGGTGCGTGCCCAGTGCGCTCCGGTCATCTGCGCCTCGATGCGGGCGAGCGGATGCTGAAGCGTCACCTCGTGCTGGCGGATATCATCGCTGAGCCACTCCAGAAGCTGTCCGATGGTCCAATCGAGATCGATTGGTCCAGGATCCGAAGGAGTGCTGGCGATGCGGGTGTCCATTGGTCCATAGTCTGTTCTCATGAGCATCGATGACAGGGCCAATGGTGCGCCAATGGATCAGGTATCGGCCAGTGCTGCGGGGCGAGCAGTACCTCTCGTGCACGCAGGTGACGTGTCGTCGGATGCGCTCTCGGCACGGCTCGGCCGCTGGACGCACGGAGACGGCACGCTCGCCGCTCGGCTGTCTCGGGGCGTCGAGGCTCTGATCGCGAGTGGCGAGCTGCGTCCAGGGGATCGGCTGCCGGCGGAGCGCACCTTCGCCGCCGCGAGCTCCGTCTCGCGCGGCACGGTCGTCGCCGCGTACACCGACCTCGCCGAACGCGGTCTCGTCGACCGGCGGCAGGGGAGCGGCACCCGCATCGCCGGCACTGCCGCGACCGCCGGACCCACTCAGCGTCCAGGACGAGGAGAGGCCCTGTTCTCCGCACTCCCGAACGCCATCGACCTGCTGCGCACCGTGCCGCAGATCTCCGACCTCGGGGTGCAGCTCATCCGCGATCACACACCGCGGCTCGACCTCGCCCTGCTGCCCGAGACCGATCCCGCGGGCCTGCCTGCGCTGCGGACCCTCATCGCCGACATGTACACCGCGGAGGGGACGCCGACGACGCCCGAGCAGATCCTCGTCACACACGGCGCGCAGCAGGCGATCAGCCTCGTGGTCAATGCACTCGTGGGCCCCGGCGACATCGTGCTCGCCGAGGAGATCACCTGGCCGGGTGTCACCGACTCGGTCGGCCTGCGGGGCGGCACGGTGCACGGCGTCACGATGGGCGAGCACGGTCTCGATGTCGAGGCGTTGGAGCAGGCACTGGCACGGCTGCGTCCCGTGCTCGTCGCACTGAATCCGCACCACCAGAACCCGACCGGGTCGCGCCTTCCCGCCGCGGCACGGCACCGCGTGGCCGAGCTCGCCGCGCAGTACGGCGTTCCCGTCATCGAAGACCGTGTGCTCGCCGGCATCTCGTTCGACGGGGTGGTGCCGCCCACGCTCGCGGCCGAGCGCGCCGACGCTCCCGTCATCGTGGTGGAGTCGGTGTCGAAGTGGGTGTGGGCGGGACTGCGGATCGGCTGGCTGCGTGCTGACCCCGTGCTCGTGCGGCGGCTGCGCGGTGCGCGGCAGCTCGCCGACCAATCCACGAGTGTGCCAGGGCAGCTGCTTGCGCTCGACCTGATCGCCCGTGCCGACGACCTCCGACGGGCGAACAGCCGCATCCACCAGGACCGACTGCGACTGCTGCAGAGCCTGATGGCCGAGCACGTGCCCGAATGGACCGTCGAACCGCCCCGCGGCGGACTGTCGCTCTGGGTGCGGCTGCCCGCGGGGTCCGCAGCGGCGCTCGCCAGGACGGCAGCGGCGCACGGTGTCTCGATCGCCGGAAGCGCGGCCTTCGCGGTCTCCGTGTCACCGGACGATCACATCCGCATCCCGTTCACCGCCCCCGACGAGGTGCTGGCCGAGGGTGTCCGCCGACTCGGGGCGGCCTGGCGCGAGTATCGGGAGACTCTCGGGATGTCCTCTTAGGCTGACCCGCATGACTCGGATGCAGCGTCGGACCATGCGCATGCAGACGCTGTGGATCTCGATCGTCGGCGTGCTCGCCGTCACGATCTATGCCGCGTTCGCCGCCGTGCAGATCCTGGTGCTCAATCCACTCGCGGCCGCTCCCGGCAGGTCACTCGACGAGATCCATGCGGAGATGTCGAACGCCGGTGAGAGCCTGATGCCGGGCCAGGCGTTCTTCATCCTCGGTCTCGGGATCGCGCTGGCTGTGGCGCTCGCGGTCGTCGCGGCATGCACCGCTGCGCGTCCGTTGATCCCGGCGATGGGTTTCCTGGTGCTGCTGACGCTCGGGGCGGGGGGTTACTTCATCGCCTCGTTCGGCGCCGGCATGGGACTCGCCGACGCCTTCGGCATCGGCGGGGGCGACTACTCGCCATGGGCTCGCCCCCTCTATGCCGTGAGTGCGCTCTCCGCCGTCGCGCTCGTCGTCGTCGGAGTCATTGCCGCGGTACGCCCGCGCTCGACTCCTGCGACCGCTTGACCTCTTCCCTCGCATCCGGCCCGGCCATAGCGGGCAGCCAGTAGCGTTGATCCATGGTCAACTATCGCTATCTCGGCAACAGCGGTCTCAAGGTCTCGGAGATCACCTACGGCAACTGGGTCACCCACGCCTCACAGGTCGGCGACGACGCCGCCGTGAAGACCGTGCATGCCGCGCTCGACGCCGGCATCACCACCTTCGACACCGCCGACACCTACGCCAACACGGCGGCAGAGGTCGTGCTCGGCAAGGCGCTGGAGGGTCAGCGCCGCGAGGGGCTGGAGATCTTCACGAAGGTCTACTTTCCGACCGGCCCCAAGGGTCCGAACGACACCGGCCTGAGCCGCAAGCACATCTTCGAGTCGATCAACGGCTCGCTCGCGCGCCTCGGCACCGACTACGTCGACCTGTACCAGGCACACCGCTTCGACTACGAGACCCCGCTCGAGGAGACGTTCCAGGCCTTCGCCGACGTCGTCCGTCAGGGCAAGGCGCTCTACATCGGCGTCTCCGAGTGGACCGCGGAGCAGCTGCGCGAGGGGCATGCGCTCGCGAAGCAGCTCGGCATCCAGCTCATCTCGAACCAGCCCCAGTATTCGATGCTGTGGCGTGTGATCGAGGGCAAGGTCGTGCCGGCCTCCGAAGAGCTCGGCATCTCGCAGATCGTCTGGTCGCCGATGGCGCAGGGCGTGCTCAGCGGCAAGTACCTGCCTGGTCAGCCGGTGCCCGAGGGGTCGCGCGCGACCGACCCGCACAGCGGCGCCGACTTCATCAAGAGCTTCCTGGAGGACGACATCCTCACCGCCGTCCAGCGCCTCAAGCCGATCGCTGAGCAGGCGGGCCTCTCGATGCCGCAGCTCGCGATCGCGTGGGTGCTGCAGAACCCGAACGTGGCGGCGGCCCTGGTCGGAGCCTCCCGTCCGGAGCAGCTCGCCGAGACCGTCAAGGCATCTGGAGTGAAGCTCGACGCCGACACCCTCGCCGCGATCGACACGGCCCTGGGCGACACGGTCAACCGTGACGCCGAGGCGACGTACTCGACGTCGCCGAAGTCCCGCCTGGTCTGAACCACAGGTTCGAATCGCGCAAATGGCCCCATCCGACTCGCAGATGGGGCCATTTGCGCGATTCGAGGGCTATTCCTTGACCGCGCCGGCGGTCAGGCCCTGCACGATCCAGCGGCTCGCGAGTGCGAACATCGCCATGGTCGGCAGGATCGTCAGCACGGCTGCGGCGCTCATCGAGCCCCAATCGATGTTGAACGTCGAGATGAAGCCGTTCAGCGCCGAGGGGACGGTGCGGTTCGCGTCGGTGTTCATCAGCACGACCGACAGGAACAGCTCGTTCCAGCAGTTCACGAAGTTGAAGATGAACGCCGCGATGATGCCGGGGGTCATCACCGGGACGAGCACGCGGAACAGGGCGCCGAGGCGCGAGCATCCGTCGATCATCGCCGCCTCTTCGAGCGCATCCGGCACGTTCTCGAAGAAGCCGCGGAGCATGACCGTCGAGAACGGGATGCAGATCGCGATGTACACGAGGATGAGTCCGGGCTTGGTGTCGACCAGTCCCAGGTCGGTCATCATCGAGTACAGCGGGCCCAACGCGATGAACGCGGGGATCATCTGCGTCAGCAGGAACGCGATCAGGATCGCCCCCTTGCCGCGGAACTCGAACCGGGCGAGCACGTAGGCGCTCAACAGGGCGATGAGCGTCGCCACCGCGCCGCCGACGACAGCGACCAGAGCCGAGTTGCCGAGGAAGACGCCGAACGAGCTCTTCTGGAACAGGCTGATGTAGTTCTCGAGCGACGGCTCACTCGGCCAGTACTCGATCGGGAAGCGGTTGATCGTGCCCGGCGACTTGATCGACGTCAGCGCGATCCAATACAGCGGGAACAGCGTGATCAGGAGCCAGAGTCCGAGCCCCACGACGCGGACGACGCCGCCGATCGTCACGCGCGGCTTCGGGCGTGGGGCGGATGCCGGGTCCGGAACGGTGATGCGCCGGGTCTCGGTAATCGAGGAGCCCGTCCGTGAGGTGTCTGTCATGGTCATCGCTGCACTCTCCGCATCGCCATCAGGTAGAACGCGCAGAACACGAACAGGACGGCCATCACGATGAGGCCGATCGCGCTCGCGAAGCCGTAGTTGCCCTGCTGGGTGTAGTTGATCATCCAGGTCGTGATGATGTGCGTCTGGTTGGCGGGTCCGCCGTTGGTCATCGCGTAGATGATGTCGGGGAAGTTGAAGATCCAGATCACCCGCAGCAGAATCGTCAGCAGCAGCGTCATCGAGATATACGGGATGATGATCGAGAAGAGCTGCCGGAACTTGCCCGCGCCGTCGAGGCTCGCCGCCTCCAGCATCTCGTCGGGCACCGACTGCAGAGCCGCGAGGATCATGATCGCGAAGAACGTCACTCCGTACCAGACGTTGGCGACGATCACGGCGAACATCGCGAGCTTCGGATCGGCCAGCCAGGGGAGCGGCGCGTCGATCAGCCCCGCCTTCATGAGCAGATCGTTGACCACACCGAACTCGGCGTTGAACATCCAACGGAACAGCATGCCGATCAGGAAGCCCGACACCGCCCACGGGAAGAACACGAGCGCCTGGTAGAGCCCGCGGAAGCGGAACTTCTTGCGCAGGGCCAGCGCGATCAGGAATCCGATCACGAGCTGCGGCACGAGCGAGCCGACGACCCACAGCACCGAGTTCCACGCCACCGTCGGGAAGGCCGGATCACGGAACACCGCGAGGAAGTTGTCGAAGCCCACGAACGGCGTCGAGGTGAGGTCCCAGAGGTTCCAGTCGTGGAAGGCCATGCGCGCGCCCTGCAGCATCGGCCAGTAGGTGAACCAGCAGACGAAGACGATCGCCGGCGCGAGGAAGGCCAACAGCGTCCATGCCTGGCGGCCGCGGAACGGGCGGCGTCGAGGGGATGCCGGGGAGGCCCCGACGGCTGCCTGCTGCGAAGCAGTGCCGACGGAGCCTCCCTTCTGAGCGGTGCGGGCCACAGGTCAGCCCTTTTCCGCGGCGTACTTCTCGGTCCAGAACGCATCCCACGAGGCCAGCAGGTCGCTGGTCGACATGTTGCCCAGCAGCACGTTCTGCACGTCCTGGTCGGACTTCTGGATCCACTCGGTCCACCAGCTGACCCCGCGCGGCTGGCGCACGTTGACGTAGGTCTCCGGGTCTTCGGTCATGGTCACGTAGCTGGTCCACGGGCCCGACGAGTAGAAGTCGTCGTCGGCCGCGGCGGTGATGATCGGCACCAGGCTGTTGGCCTGCGCGAACTCGGTGGCGGGCTCGGCGGACGAGAGGAACTCGACGAGCTTGACGGCCGCCTCCTTGTTCTCGCTGTTCTCGGCGACGCCCCACCCAGCGACGGCGAGCGGCTGCGCGGCCTTGCCCGACGGGCCGACCAGCAGCGGAGCGGTGTCCCACTGGTCCTCGGTCAGCGAGGAGTCCTGCACGGTCGCGATGACCTCGGGGTCCTGCAGCAGGAACGCCGTGGTGCCGTTCGTGAAGCCGGCGACCATCTCGGGGTAGCCCCACGAGACGGCGGAGGGCGGAGAGGCCTCCGTGAACAGGTCGAAGTAGTCGTCGACCGCATCCTGCGCCTCGGGGGCGGCGAAGATCGTCGAACCGTCTTCCATGAGGAAAGCGTCGTCGACGTCGAGTCCGTCGATCGTGTACGCCTCGATGGCTGCGACCACGTTGCTGTTGGCATTCTGGCCGCCGCGGAAGGCGTAGCCGTAGATGTTGTTCGACGGGTCCTGGATGGCGCTGGCCTGCTCGAGCAGGTCCTTCCAGCTGTGCGGTGGACCGTCGAAGCCGGCGTCCTTCACGAGGTCGGTGCGGTAGAACAGCGACAGTCCGTAGAAGCCGTAGGGCACGAAGTAGCTCTTGCCGTCGGCAGCGACCGAGGCGGACTGGGCGTTGTCGGTCAGGGCGTCCCAGCCGTCCCACTTCTCGAGGTCGGGGGCGAGGTCGTACAGCCAGCCGTTGTTGGCGAAGGGGCCGACGGTAATGTCACGGACTTCGAGTACGTCGACGCCCTTGCCGGACTGCAGCATCTGCTGGATCTTCGCATCGGCCTGCTCGGTGGGCGGCGAGACGAGGTTGACCGTGATCTTCGGGTTCGCCTTCTCGAAGTCGTCGAGCAGCCCGCGCAGGAGCTCGGTGCGGGCGGGGTTGGTCAGGCTCTCGACCATCTGCAGGGTGACGGTGCCGTCGGCGGACGGGCCGGAGCTTGCGGAACAGCCGGTGAGAGCGAGGACGGCGACGGTGCCGAATCCCGCTGCGGTCGTCAAGATCTTGTTCTTCACGATGTGCCTCTCGGTGGGGTGGGGGTGGGTGTTGCGGTCGGGTGGGGGACGGATGCGGTCAGGGAAGGATGAGGGAGTCGGCGCGGCGGATGCCGGCACGGCTCAGGATCTGCGGGATGCAGCGCTCGACGAAGGCCTCGTAGTCGGCGGCCTCGTTGTAGAGGTGGGCCGAGAGCCGGAAGTAGCCGATGCCGCGGAAGCTCGTGAAGGCCGTCTCGACGCCGACCTCGTCGAGCAGGTCCATGCGCAGTGCATCGGCCTCCTCCCGCGTCGCACCGAGCCCGAGCGGAAGGCGCACGAGCCGCATCGACGGCACGGGTGAGGGGAGTGGTGTCAGCGGGTCCTCGTCGCCGTAGGGGCGCAGTGCTTCGGCGATCAGCTCGGCGCCGGCATCCGCGATCTCCGCCATCGCCGTGCGCGCGGCTGTCCAGCCGAACTCGCCTTCGATGAAGTCGATGGCGGTCGGGGTGGCCAGGTACGTGGTGGCGTCGATCGTGCCCTGGGTGTCGAAGCGGGTCGGATACGTCTCGCGCGCTGCCCAGGAGTCGATGAGCGGCCAGAGTTCGTCGCGGTCCTGGGCGGACGTGACCAGCAGGGCGGATCCTCGCGGGGCGCAGGGCCACTTGTGCAGGTTGCCGAACCACCAGTCGCCACCCGCGACCGCGGCCGCATCCGGAATCAAGCCCGGGGCATGGGCGCCGTCGACGAGTGTGCGCACGCCCCGTTCGGCCGCTGCGTCGGCGATGCGTCGAGTGGGCAGCAGTCGGGCGGTCGGGGAGGTGATCTGGTCGACCACGATCAGGCGGGTGCGGGGCGTGAGCTCGTCGGTGAAGAGCTGCACGATCTCGTCGTCGGAGGAGAGCAGGGGAAGGGCGACGGTGCGTACGCGTGCGCCGAACCGGCGGGCGAGGCGCTCGGCTCCCATCGTGATGGCGCCGTAGCCCTGATCGGTCACCAGGATCTCGTCGCCGGCTTCGAGCTGCAGCGCGTTGTAGACGATGGTCGCGGCGGCGGAAGCGTTGGGCACGAAGACGCTGTCCTCGGCACGGGCGCCGACGAACGGGGCGGTGCGCTCTCGGGCCGCCTGCACGCGTTCGGCGATACGCGGGAACCATTCGACGGGGCTGAGGTCCGCGCGGCGACGGAGGGCGTCCTGATGCGCGACGACGATCGACGGGACCGCGCCGAAGGATCCGTGGTTGAGGTGGATCACTGCCGGGTCGAGGGGCCAGGCGTCGCGCGCTCGCATGCCGGAGTTCAGCGTGAGCGGTGCGGGGAACAGCGGTGCGGGCATCAGTCCTCATCGATGAGTCGGGCGAGTTGTTGCACAACTTTGCCACATACCGTGGAAAACTGCCATGAAAACCTGATCTTGAAACATAGTTGTCATACGAGTTTCCTGCGAGGGGGAGTTCCGACAGACTTCACGAGGGGTGGGGGAGTGTCAGAGAGGATGACGATGAGCGCACTCGACACGGCATTGCACGGGCTGCGGGCGCTGATCGCCGACGGTGCGCTGCGACCCGGCGACCGGCTGCCCAGCGAAGGCGAGCTCTGCGAACGTCTCGGCGTCTCCCGCGGGTCTCTCCGCGAGGCCATCCGCATGCTCGCCGCCCTCGGTGTGCTCGATACGCGCCATGGCTCGGGCAGCTACGTCAGCGAGCTGCGTGCGGCCGACCTGATCGGCAGCCTCTCGCTCACCGTCGGACTGCTGCCGATGGCCGGGGTGCTGGAGCTGACAGAACTCCGTCGTGTGCTCGAACCGCATGCGGCCGCGCTCGCCGCCGCCCGCATCGACGAGCAGACCGTGGAGTCGCTCGACCGCGTGCTCGACGAGATCGAGGCGACCACCGACTTCGAGGTGCAGTCGCGGCTCGACCACGAGTTCCACATGGCGATCTCCGGCGTCGCCGGGAACGAGGCGCTGACCAGTCTGATCGACGTGCTGCGATCGCGCTCGCGGGCCTATCGCATCTCCGACCCCGAAGACGCGGCAGAACTCAAGGTGCACTCGGATGCCGGGCACCGCGCGATCCTGCGCGGACTCGCGTCGGCAGATCCGGTCGCCGCGAGCGCCGCGGCCTCCGCGCACGTGGCGTACACGGAGTACTGGGTGCGGAAGTACTCGGGGCTCGAGGACTGACGGCTCGTTTCGAATCGCGCACGTGGTCGCATCCGGCCG
Organism: Microbacterium sp. NPDC058269; assembly: GCF_042881445.1. NCBI lineage: Bacteria > Bacillati > Actinomycetota > Actinomycetes > Micrococcales > Microbacteriaceae > Microbacterium > Microbacterium sp. NPDC058269. The sequence goes on along the minus strand of NZ_JBHVXT010000001.1, from coordinate 887,140 downwards.
TCAGATGCGACCATTCACGCGATTCGAAACGGGGGAGACCTCAGTAAAGCGTGATGTCGACCTGGATCTCGGCGGCGATACGTTCGAGGTCGGCGCGCAGGGCGTCGAGGTCGACGGAGGCGGGGATCTTCGCGGTGACCGAGGCCTCGAACAGGCGGCCTCCGGCCATCGCGGCATCGCGGGTCTCGGTCGCCAGCTCTTCGATGCTCAGGGCATGCGCACTCAGCACGCCGGAGACCTCTCGCACGATACCGGGGCGGTCGTTGCCGAGCACCTGGATCTCGAGCAGCTGATCGTCGTCGGAGGCGACATCCGGGGAGCCGGTGAGGACCGCGAGCGTGAGCAGCCCCTGACCCTGGAGGCCGCGCAGGGCGCTTTCGAGTTCTGCCGCCTGCTCGGTCGGAACCGAGACCTCGATCACGCCCGCGAACGTGCCGGCGAGCTCGGCGAGCGAGCTGTTCTCCCAGTTGCCGCCGTGCGCATCCACGACATCGGCGACGGCGGCCACGAGGCCAGGACGGTCTGCACCCGCGACGGTGAGGATCAGTGTGGTCATGCGGCCAGCGTAGCTGTTCACAACTCAGGAACAACGGACGCACAGGGGCTGGAGCGGCCGGATTCCGGGGCTGGAGGAACGGGAGTCCTGAGTTGTGGACGGCGACGCGACGAGATCGGCGGTTTTACTCGGTCCAGACGCCGGACTCCAGGAAACCTTCGAGCCGCGCGCGGTGCGGGGCGAGGTCCCAGCCTTGGGCGGCGACCCACTCATCGGAGTAGTAGGTACCGGCGTAGCGGACGCCGCTGTCGCAGATCAGGGTCACGACGCTGCCGGTCTCGCCCTCGGCCCGCATCCGGGCGATGAGCTGGAACGCGCCGTAGAGGTTCGTGCCGGTCGAACCGCCGGCCCAGTGCAGGGTGCGCTCGCGCAGCAGACGGATCGCGGCGATCGAGCCGGCATCCGGAATCTGGATCATCTCGTCGATCACGGTGGGCACGAACGAGGCCTCGACCCGGGGGCGGCCGATGCCCTCGATGCGGCTCGGACGCCCGGCCGGTGCATCCACCGTCCCGGCCCATCCGTCGTAGAAGGCCGAGCCCTCGGGGTCGACGACCGCGACCTTCGTCTGGTGGCGGCGGTACTTCACGTAGCGGCCGAACGTCGCGCTGGTTCCTCCGGTGCCGGCACCCGTGACGATCCAGGTGGGAATCGGATGCCGCTCCTGGGAGAGCTGGCTGAACACGCTCTCGGCGATGTTGTTGTTGCCGCGCCAGTCGGTCGCGCGCTCGGCGAACGTGAACTGGTCGAGGTAGTGGCCGGTGCAGTCCGACGCGAGGCGCTGCGCCTCGGGCGACATGTCTTCCGCGCGGTCGACGAAGTGGCAGGTGCCGCCGTAGAACTCGATGAGGTCGATCTTCTCCTGCACGGTCGAACGGGGCACGACCGTGATGAACGGCAGCCCCAGCATGCGGGCGAAGTACGCCTCGGACACGGCGGTCGATCCGCTCGACGACTCGACGAGCGTGGTGTCTTCGCGGATGCGCCCGTTGACCAGGCCGTAGAGGATCAGCGAACGCGCGAGGCGGTGCTTGAGGGAGCCCGTCGGGTGCACGGACTCGTCTTTGAGATAGAGGTCGATGCCCCACTCGGGCGGCAGCGGGAAGAGGTGCAGGTGCGTGTCGGCGCTGCGGTTGGCATCGGCTTCCAGCAGGGCGATCGCGGTGCTGGTCCAGTCGCTCATGCCCTCGAGACTACCTGTCGCTCAGCCGGGCGCTCTGGCCGATCACGCGGCGGCGGGATGCTCCGGGCCGAGGTGGGTCGAGGTCGGCTCACCCGCCGCATCGCCCTTGAGCTCGATGAGGATCGTGTGTGTCGGCGTCGTGCCGGTGTTCTCACCGGAGTGGCGCTGCGCGGGCAACCACACGGCCTGCCCAGCGGCGAGGACGGTGTCGAAGGTGCGCTCGCCCAGGCTGAGGCGCCGGGAGAAGTCACTGAGAATGACCAGGATGCTGTTCGGATGGTCGTGCGGCGTCGTCTCGTCGCCGGGCTGGTCGGTGTAGTCGAGTACGCGGACGTGCTCGTTCTCCCAGAGCGTGCGGTAGTGATCGGGGTTGGTGAGGGTGGGATCGTCGGTGATCATGCGGTGACGGTACACCCGGCGCGCCAGCGCCGACAGGGGCTCCTCAGCCGACCGTCCCGGCGCGGGAGGCCCCGCCGTCGCCGTCGACGTGCAGGAGAGAGGCCTGTGACTGCTCCTGCTGCAGCTGGAACTCGAAGCGCGAGCGGTCGCCGCGGTGATACGCGATGAAGTATTCGATCGGCGTGCCGTCGGTGCTGCGGCTGATGCTGCGCAGTCGCAGCAGGGCCGACCCGGCGCTGACGCCCAGGTGCTGCGCCTGCTCGTGCGTGGCCACGGTCGCCTCCGCCGAGCGCACACCGTGCGTCGCGACGATGTCGTGGTCGGCGAGCAGCCGGTACAGCGATCCCTCCGTGAGGTCGGCGCCGAGAGTGACGGACCCGACGGCCTCGGGCATCCAGGTCGTCGACAGCGACCACGGCTCGCCGTCGACGTGGCGCAGGCGTTCCAGGACGACCACGGGCGAGCCGACGGGCACCTCGAGGGCGAGCGCGACCTCCTCATCGGCCGTCGTCTGCTCGTGCCGCAGCACGTCGCTGTGCACGTGCCCGCCACGGCGCTCGACGTCGTCGTACAGGCCGACCAGCGTGTGCACCAGACTCTCGCTCGTGCGGGGACGGGAGACGAACGTGCCCTTGCCCTTCACGCGCTCGACGAGCCCCTCGTGTTCGAGCTGGGCGAGTGCCTGACGCACGACGGTGCGCGAGATGCCGTAGCGCTCGCACAGCCGGTGCTCGCCGGGAAGCGGGTCGCCGGGCTGCAAGCCGTCTCGGGTGATGCCGTCGATGATCAGCTGGCGCAGCTGGTCGTACATGGGCGCGGCGGAGTGCCGGTCGATCGCGTCGTCCACGATGGCCATCAGTACGCCACCCCCGCGTGCAGGATCACGTTCGCGTAGGGGGTGAACTCGCCCGAGCGCACGAACGCGCGGGCACCCTGGCTGAGCTTCTTGAACTCGACGTGAGGGATGAGTTCGACCTCGAACCCCATGTCGGCGAACCTCTCTCGCAGCGCCTCCAGCACCTCCGGGCTCTTCTCGGCGACCTCGGCCGAGACCGTCGCCCCCTCCACCACCAGCTCGGCGAGCACCGTGTCGAGCACGTCGAGGAAGGCCGGAGCCCCGGGGCGATACGCCAAGTCGATGCGCTCGGACCCCGGGGGGATGGGCAGGCCCGCGTCGGTGACGACGATCAGGTCGGTGTGCCCGGTCTCGCTGATCACGCGGGACAGCGCGGGGTTGATCGTGGTGGCCGTCTTGCGCATGTGTCTCCTCGGTTCTCCGGATGCTCGGTTCGTGAGCTCGTTCGCTGGTTCAGCTCGCGACGGGTGCGGGCGTGGGTGCAGCCGTGCGCGCGGTCAGGAACGCGTCGACGTCGGCGCGGTGGGGAAGGCTCGGCGACGCCCCCTGCTTCGTGACCGCCAGCGCGCCGGCCGCGGTGGCCAGGCGCACGGCATCCGCCAGGGTGCTGCCGCTCGCGAGCGCCGCGCCGAGATAGCCGGCGTAGGCGTCGCCCGCGGCGGTCGTGTCGACCGCATCCACGGGGAACGGCGGGATCACGGATGCGCCCTCGGCCGTCACGACGCACGATCCCTGGCCTGCGAGGGTGATGACGGCGGCGCCGACCCCCTGGGCGAGGAACCAGCGTCCGGCGCGCTCGGCCGACGCGGCATCCGTCACCTCGATGCCGCTGATCAGGGTCGCCTCGGTCTCGTTGGGGGTGACGATGTCGATGCTCCGCCAGATCTCGGCGTCGAGCTCGGCGGCCGGGGCCGGGTCGAGGATGACGGTCATGCCGTGCTCACGTCCGCGCGCGGTGATGTGGGCGGTGAGTGCGGACGGCGTCTCGAGCTGAGTGAGAAGGACGGAGGTCGTGGGGGCGAGGGCCGCGAGTGCTTCGTCGATCTGCGCGGCGCTCAGGGCGGCGTTGGCGAGCGGCACCATCACGATGTCGTTCTGCGCCGACGCGTCGACGCGGATGTGCGCGACGCCGGTGGGACCGGGGACCGTTCGCAGATGCGTGAGGTCGACACCGGCCGCGGTCAACCCTTCGACGACCAGGTCGTGGAAGAGGTCGTCTCCCACGCAGCCGACGAAACTCGTACGCGCCCCGGAGCGTCCGGCGGCGACGGCCTGGTTCGCGCCCTTGCCGCCCAGCATGAGGGTGAATTCGTCGCCCAGGATCGTCTCGCCCCTAGCGGGCAGGCGGCCGGAGAAGGTGGTGACGTCGGCCGTGACGCTGCCGACGATGACGACGCCGGTACGGTCCTCGGGGTGTGCGGGGGTCATCTCGCTCCTGATCTTCCTCGACGGCAGGCGTAGCCGACGCTTTGACAGACCGCGGTGGCTGTCATTACATTAGCCGAATCCGCACCTGTAACGACAGGTTGTCCGCGAGGAGACCCCGATGACCCCGATCGCGCCACGCCTGTACGTCGACAGCGCCGATGTCGACCGCGTCTCCCGGCTGCTCGCCGCGGGCGTGGTGCACGGCGTCACCACGAACCCCACCATCCTCGAACGCGGGGGCCGTACCGCCGCCGAGATCCCCGACCTCTACGCCCGGTGGGAGTCGGAGGGGGCGCGCGAGATCTTCTTCCAGACCTGGGGCGGCGACACCGCCTCGTTCCTGCGCAACGCCGAGGGCATCCGCGCACTGGGCGATCGGGTGGCCGTGAAGGTGCCGGCGACGGCTGCGGGATTCGCCGCGGCATCCGCTCTCGTGCGCGACGGGGCGACCGTGCTCGTGACGGCCGTGTACTCGGTCGCGCAGGCGCTCGCGTGCGCCTCGATCGGCGCGCAGTACATCGCTCCGTACCTGGGCCGGATGCGCGATGCAGGGCTCGACGGCGATGCGACCATCGCCCGGATGCAGGAGGTGTGCGCGGGGAGCGGCTCGAACGTGCTCGCGGCATCCCTGCGCGCGCCGGATGACATCGTCGGACTGCGGCTGGCCGGAGTGCCCTACTTCACCGCCGCGCCCGACGTGCTCGACCGGGTGCTCTTCCACGAGGTGAGCGACAGCTCGGCCGCCGAGTTCGATGCCGCGATGGTGCGCCTGGGCGCATGAGCCTGATCTGCTGAGGGCTGCCGACGGGTCAGCTCGCCGCAGCCTGGCGCAGCCAGCGCTCCACACCCGCGATGTGCGCGGTGGCGAGCGAGGTCGCGAGAGCGGAGTCATGCTGGGCGATCGCGTCGGCGATGGCCCGGTGCTCCGACAGGGTGCGCTCGACCGCGCCGCCCTCGGTGAGGCCGCGCCACACACGAGCGCGCACCGTCTGACTGCTCAGGTGCTCGATCAGGCTCGCGAGGTACGCGTTGCCGGACATCGCGACGATCTCCCGGTGGAAGCGGATGTCGTGATCGACCAGAGCCTCGATCGTGACGGCCGCGTCGACGGAGTCGACCTCGTCCTGCAGCTCGGTGATCTGCTCGTCGGTGCCGAGGGTGGCGGCGAGCCCGGTCGCCTGCGACTCGAGCATCCGACGCACCGCGAAGATCTCGAGCATCGAGTCGTCGTCGTGCATGTCGACGACGAAAGAGATGGCTTCCAACAGCAGATGTGGCTCGAGGCTCGTCACGTAGGTGCCGTCGCCCCGGCGCACGTCGAGGACCCGGATGACCTCCAGCGCCTTGACCGCCTCGCGCATGGAGCTGCGAGAGAGGCCGAGCCGTTCGGACAGCTCCTTCTCGGGGGGAAGCCGATCGCCGGGGGCGAGCTCGCCCGCCACGATCATCGCCTTGATCTTCTCGATCGCCTCGTCGGTGACTGCCATGGCGTCATCCTAGCGATTGATCGGATGTCTCCGGCAGGATGGAGCCATGCGCGTTCTCGATTCACACCTGCACCTCTGGGATCCGGAGGTTCTGACCTACACCTGGCTCGAAGGCCCGATGGCGTACCGGTTCGCCGACCGGGAGCTCGGGCTCGCCCGTCTGTCCGAGGCGCAACCGGAGAAGTCGGTGTTCGTGCAGGCCGAGACCGTCGAAGACGACTTCCTCGATGAGGTGCAGTGGGTCGCCGACCTGGCGCCTGCGCTCGGCATCGTCGGGATCGTCGCCGGCGTCCGTCTCGACCGGGGGACCGACACCGTCGCGCACCTGGAGGGGCTCATGGCCGAGCCCCTCGTCGTCGGCGTGCGGCACAACCTGCAGGGCGAGCCGGACGGGCTGGCCGTCTCGGCCGCGTTCGTGACCGGCGCGCGCGAGGTCGCCGCGCGCGATCTGACCTTTGACGCGTGCGTGCGCGCCGACCAGCTCCCGGAGATCGCCCGTTTCGCCGGTGCGATCCCGGAGCTGCGGATCGTGCTCGACCACCTCGGCAAGCCCGCCGTCGGCACCGCAGCGTCTCCGCTCGCACCGTCGGCGGAGTGGGCGCGCGACGTCGCAGAGCTGGCCCGGCATCCGCACACCTTCTGCAAGCTGTCGGGTCTGCCCGGTGAGGCCCGCGGGGACTGGAACGCCGAGCAGCTGGAGCCGTTCCTCGACGTGGCCGCAGATGCCTTCGGTGTCGAGCGCCTGATGTGGGGGAGCGACTGGCCCGTCTCGGCTATCGGCCCCGCCGAGCCCGGCGACCCGCACGCACCCGATGACGGTTCCGCGACGTACCAGCCCACGGCGCGGTCGCGCTGGGCCGACGCCGTGATCGCCTGGGCGGAATCGCGGGGCCACGACCTCGACGCGCTGTTGTGGGGGAACGCCGAGCAGTTCTACCGCACCGACAGTCTGCGGTCGGCTCCGACGGACGAGGCTCCGCGCTCCGGCATCCGGGGGTGGCTCCGCGGCCATCGCGGCTGAGCCGATTCGGGCCGCCGCGCCGACACCGTCATTTCGAATCGCGCGACTGGTCCCCTTTGCGGCGCGGATGGGACCAGTCGCGCGATTCGAGCGCAGGTCAGCGGGCTATTCCGCGCGCAGGCGCAGCTGGGCCATGCCGCCGTCGACCTCGATGAAGGTGCCGGTGGTCGATCCCGCTGCGGGGCTCACGAGGTACGCGACCGCGGCGGCGACCTCGTCGGGGCTGACCAGGCGTCCGTGTGGCTGGCGGGCTTCGAGGGCTGCGCGCTCGGCGGCGGGGTCGACCGCCGAGTCGAGCAGGCGGCCCACCCACGGGGTGTCGGCGGTGCCGGGGTTGACGGCGTTCACCCGGATGCCCTCGCGCAGGTGGTCGGCGGCCATCGCGCGGGTGAGGGCGGAGACGGCGCCCTTCGATGCGCTGTACAGCGCCCGCTGCGGCAGTCCGGTGGTCGAGGCGATGGATGCCGTGTTGCACACCGCGGCCGAAGGGGACTTCCGCAACCAGGGGAGAGCTGCCGAGGTGACGCGGGCGATGCCGGTGACGTTGACCGAGAGCACGCGAGCCCATTCGTCGTCGTCGTTCGCGGCGATGTCGCCCTGTGCGCCGATCCCGGCGTTGTTGACGACGATGTCGATGCGTCCGAACCTCTCGCCCACGGCGGCCACCGCCGCGTCGACGCTCGCGCGGTCGGAGACGTCGGCGGTGAAGGCGGCGAAGGCGGGATCGGCCGCGGTTGTATCGCGGTCGAGGACGGCGATGGTCGCCCCGTCGGCGTGCAGACGCTGCGCGATCGCCGCGCCGATTCCGGATGCTCCGCCGGTGACGATCGCCACCAGCCCGTCCAGTCCGTCCTGTCTGTTCCGTGCGCTCACTTCCAGGCCTCCCATGCCACGAATTCCTGCCGCTGACGACCGAGGCCGTCGATCTCGATCTCGACCACGTCTCCCGCGGCGAGGTAGGGGTACTTGCCCGACAGGGCGACGCCCTGCGGGGTGCCGGTGAGGATCAGGTCGCCCGGCTCGAGCGTCACGTACTGCGACAGGTGGTGCACGATGTGCTCGACCGTGAAGATCATGTCGCTCGTGTTCGAGTCCTGCCGCGGCTCGCCGTTCACGAAGCTGCGCAGGCCGAGCGCGTGATGGTCGACCTCGTCGGGGGTGACGAGCCAGGGGCCGGTCGGATTGAAGCCGGGGGCGATCTTGCCCTTGGACCACTGTCCGCCCGAGACGGTCATCTGGAAGTCGCGCTCGGAGACGTCGTTCGCGGCGACGAAGCCGGCGACGTGCGCCATCGACTCGTCGGGGGAGTCGAGGTAGGCGGTGCGGGTGCCGATCACGATGCCGAGCTCGACCTCCCAGTCGGTCTTCTCGCTGCCGCGGGGGATCGTGACCGCATCGTTCGGGCCCACGACCGTGTTCGGTGTCTTGAGGAAGAGGATCGGGATGGTGGGCGGCTCCGAACCCGACTCGGCGGCGTGGGCCGCGTAGTTCATGCCGATGCAGATCACGGCGCTCGGGCGGGCGATCGGGGCGCCGATGCGCATCGATGCGGCATCGGCGAGCTCCGGAAGCTCTCCGGCTTCGCGGGCGGCCGCCACGCGGGCGACGAAGTCGCTCTCGAGGAAAGCGCCGTTCACATCGGATGTTACGGAGCGGAGGTCGAGGTATCGGTCGCCCTCCACGAGGACGGGGATCTCATTCCCGGGGGTGCCGAGCCGCGCGAACTTCATGTTTCTCCTGATCGGTCGGGAGGCCGCGACGAGGCGGCCGGTCTCGTTGACAGTATAGACATCGGATGTTTACACTCCAAGAGATCCGCACGGAAGAAATCACCCGTGCATGGAGAGGAATCCCGTGAGCCGTATCGTCGCCCTCGACACCACCGACATCCGCTTTCCCACGTCTCTGAGCCTGGACGGGTCGGATGCGATGAACCCCGACCCCGACTACTCGGCCGCGTACGTCATCGTGCGCACCGACGCCGACGACGACATCGAGGGGCACGCGTTCGTCTTCACGATCGGCCGCGGCAACGACGTGCAGGTCGCGGCGATCGACGCGCTCGCCGGTCACCTCGTGGGGCGTGAGATCGAGCCCCTGCTCGACGACATGGGCGGCACGTTCCGCGACATCATCGGCGACTCGCAGCTGCGCTGGCTCGGCCCCGAGAAGGGCGTCATGCACATGGCCATCGGCGCGGTCATCAACGCGCTGTGGGACATCAAGGCCAAGCGCGCCGGCCTCCCGCTGTGGCAGCTGCTCGCCCGCATGACGCCGGAGGAGCTCGTCGATCTGGTCGACTTCCGCTACCTGACCAACGCCCTCACCCGCGAGGACGCCCTCGAGATCCTGCGGGCGGCCGAACCCGGTCGAGCCGAGCGGGAGCGGCAGCTGCTCGCCACCGGATATCCGGGGTACACCACCAGCCCCGGCTGGCTCGGCTACTCCGACGAGAAGCTCGAGCGCCTCGCGCGCGAGGCCATGGCCGACGGCTTCACGCAGATCAAGCTCAAGGTCGGCGCCGACCTCGACGACGACATCCGCCGCTTCCGCAAGGCGCGCGAGGTGTGCGGACCCGACTTCCCGATCGCGATCGACGCCAACCAGCGCTGGGAGGTGTCGGAGGCGATCGAGTGGGTGAACGCGCTCGCCGAGTTCCACCCCGCGTGGATCGAGGAGCCCACGAGCCCCGACGACGTGCTCGGTCACGCCGAGATCGCCCGTGGCGTCGCGCCCATCCGCGTCGCCACGGGCGAGCACGCCCAGAACCGTGTCATCTTCAAGCAGCTGCTGCAGGCCGAGGCGATCTCGGTCATGCAGATCGACGCCGTGCGCGTCGCCGGCGTGAACGAGAACATCGCGAACCTGCTGCTCGCCGCCAAGTTCGACGTGCCGGTGTGCCCGCACGCCGGCGGAGTCGGCCTGTGCGAGGCCGTGCAGCACCTGTCGATGTTCGACTTCGTCGCGGTCACCGGCACCCGCGAGGGCCGCATGATCGAGTTCGTCGACCACCTGCACGAGCACTTCGTGGTGCCCACCGACATCCAGGGCGGCTCGTACATGGCGCCGACCGCGCCGGGCACGGGCATGGAGATGAAGGCCGACAGCATCGCGACCTACACCTGGAAGGGCGCACATGTCGGCGTCTGATCGGAACGCAGTGCCCGAGCGTCTGTCGGTTCCCCCACTCGGCTACGGTGCCGCGAACGTCGGAAACCTGTTCCGTCCGCTGACCGACGACGAGGCCTGGGCCGTGCTGGATGCAGCGTGGGAGAGCGGTATCCGCTTCTTCGACACCGCGCCGCACTACGGCCTCGGGCTCTCGGAGCGCAGGCTCGGGGCGTTCCTGCAGACCAAGCCGCGGGATGAGTACGTGCTCTCGACCAAGGCAGGACGGCTGCTGCGACCGAACCCCGACCATGCCGGAGGCCTCGACACCGCGAACGACTTCCACGTGCCGGACGACCTGCAGCGTGTCTGGGACTTCTCGGCGGAGGGCGTCCGCGTCAGCGTCGAGGAGTCCCGCGAGCGGCTCGGCATCGAGCGCATCGACCTGCTCTACCTGCACGACCCCGAGCGCCACGACCTCGACCTCGCGCTCGCCGAAGCGCTTCCGGCGATGGAGCAGCTGCGCGCCGAGGGCGAGGTGACCGCGATCGGCATCGGCTCGATGGTGTCGGAAGCGCTCGCCGCGGCCGTGCGCTCGGCCGACCTCGACCTGATCATGGTGGCCGGCCGCTACACGCTGCTCGAACAGCCCGCCGCGGTCGACGTGCTCCCCGCGTGCCGCGAGACCGGGACCGGGATCGTGGCGGCGTCGGTGTTCAACTCCGGGCTGCTCGCGTCGAGCGAGCCGCGTCGCGACGGGCGCTATGAGTACGGGCAGCTTCCGGACGAGCTCTGGGACCGACTCGTGCGCATCGCCGCCGTGTGCGCCGACCACGGTGTGCCGCTGCCCGCTGCGGCGATCCAGTTCCCGCTCCAGTCCGACGTCGTGCGCTCGGTCGTGGTGGGTGGCAGTCGTCCGGCGCAGCTGCAGCAGAACGCGGAGTACGCCGCGCTCGAGATCCCGACGGGACTGTGGGAGAACCTGGCGTCGGATGGGCTCATTCCCCGTCTGAATCACCCGTCGTCTGAATTGCCCGTCGTCTGAATCACCCGCCGCAGAAATCACCGCCGCCTCACCGAGAGGAGCACTCATGCTCGAAGGAATCCATCCCCTGCTGACCGGAGAGCTGCTGCTGCACCTCGATCGCATGGGGCATTCCGATGCCGTGGTCGTCGCCGATGCGCACTTCCCGGCGTGGGGCCTGGGGGCACGTGTCCTCGACCTCCCCGGCACGACGACGCCTGATGTCGTCGCCGCCATCCGTACGGTGCTCCCGCTGGACGATGCGCCCGGCCTCGATCTGATGGCCTCGGCCGACGGCGAGGTGCTCGACGTGCAGCGCGAGCTCATGGCCGCGGCGGGCACCGCCGAAGACACGACGGCCTTCGTCGAGCGGTTTGCGTACTACGAGGTGGCGAAGGCGGCGTACCTGCTGGTGCGCACGGGCGAGACCCGCAAGTACGGCAACGCCCTGTTGCGGAAGGGCGTGGTCGGACACCCCTCGGCGTGAGGGAGGAGGAGCCGATCGGCCGGGCCGGAGACCGACCGCCTCAGCGCCCGACGGTCGATTCCCGCACGACGAGCTCGGCGGGGAACGGCGTCGTCGCGGGCGGCGGTGCCGTGGGGTCGGCGAGCTGCTGCAGGAGTGCGGCTCCGGCGGCACGGCCGATCTCGTAGCCGGGCTGTCGCACGCTCGTGAGCGGCACGACGCTCTGGTGCGCCTGGGCGACGTCGTCGAAGCCGACCAGCGCGATCTCCTCCGGCACGCGGATGCCGTGTCGCAACAGCTGGGTGAGCACGCCGAGGGCCACCATGTCGTTCGCCGCGAAGACGGCGTCGGGCCGCTCGACGGCGGGCATCGCGATGATCTGCGCCCCGGCCTGCAGACCGTCTTCGGTCGCCAGGTGCGGGACGTCGATGGTCGACATGGTCGTGTCGGTGCCTGCTACCGCCTCCCGGAGCCCGGCCAGGCGGTCGTTCGACTGACTCACCGTGGGGCTCCCGAGGAACAGGATGCGCCGTCGGCCGAGCGCCACGAGGTGCTCTCCCGCGAGGCGCCCGCCCGCGCGGTCGTCGAACAGCACGGAAGCGACCTTCGACGAGTCGGGGATCGGACCCACCACGACCGAGCGGATGCCGTGATCGGCGAGCGCTTCCAGACGCGGCACCACGTCGCCGAGCGGGTAGATGACGATGCCCTGCACCCGATGCGCCTCGAACATGTCGAGATTGCGCCGCTCCTGCGCGTCGTCGCGGTTGCTGTTGCTGAAGAAGAGCGACCAGCCGCCCTCGCGCGCCACGTCTTCGACCCCGCGCGAGAGGTCGTGGAAGTACGGCAGCCAGGCGTCGAGGAGGATGAGCGCCAGGGCCTTGCTCGAGCCCGCGCGCAGCTGCCGTGCCGACTCGTTGGGCACGAAGCCGAGCTGCTCGATCGCGGCCCGTACCCGCTCGCGGCTCGCGGCTCCGAGCACATGCGGATGGTTGAGGTAGTTCGAGACGGTGGAGGAGGAGACTCCGGCGAGGGCGGCGACGTCCTTGACGCTCGCGGGCATGGGTCTCCTTCGTCGGGCCGCGTCGATCGAGGTTCCTGACCGCGTCGGCGGCATCAGGATATCGGAGGAGTTGCAACGTGCCAAGAAAGTTCTTGACAGGCATCGTCCGGGCGACGTAGCGTGACTCGCACACCGCAGTTGGCACGTGCCAACTGCGAGACGGCGACGGTGCCGCACACCCGCTGGGAGAGGTCTCATGAACATCGGCTGCCACGGGCTCGTCTGGACGGGGAACTTCGATGCCGAGGGCATCCGTCTCGCGGTGCGCAAGACCAAGGAGGCGGGTTTCGACCTCATCGAGTTCCCGCTGATGGATCCGTTCTCGTTCGACGTCTCCGTCGCGAAGGACGCGCTGGAGGAGTACGACCTGGCCGTCAGCGCGTCGCTCGGACTCTCCGAGGTCACCGACGTCACCAGCTCCGACCCGGCGATCGTCGCGGCCGGTGAAGCCCTCCTGATCAAGGCCGTCGACGTGCTCGCCGACCTCGGCGGACAGCACTTCTGCGGGGTGATCTACAGCGCCATGAAGAAGTACATGGAGCCGGTGACCGCGGAAGGTCTCGCGAGCAGCCGGGCCGCGATCGCGCGGGTCGCCGACCATGCCGCCCGGCGTGGGGTGTCGGTCTCGCTCGAGGTCGTGAACCGCTACGAGACGAACGTGCTGAACACCGCTCGTCAGGCCCTGGCCTACGTCGCCGAGGTCGATCGGCCGAACCTCGGGATCCACATCGACACGTACCACATGAACATCGAGGAGTCGGATATGTTCGCGCCCGTCCTCGACGCCGCTCCCGCCCTGCGCTACGTGCACATCGGCGAGAGTCACCGTGGCTACCTCGGCACCGGAACGGTCGACTTCGACACGTTCTTCAAGGCGCTCGGTCGCATCGGCTACGACGGCCCGATCGTGTTCGAGTCGTTCTCCTCGGCGGTCGTCGCCCCCGACCTCAGCCGCATGCTCGGCATCTGGCGGAACCTCTGGAACGACAACGTCGAGCTCGGCGCCCATGCCAACGCGTACATCCGCGACAAGCTCGTGGCCGTCGAGTCGATCCGCCTGCACTGAGCAGTATCTCGAGGCGGAGCAGAGCGAAAGGTCAAGATGTCATTACAGGTCTTCCTCATCCGCCCGACTTTAGATACATTTAGATACAACTTGCGCTGCCCGTAGCGTAGGACGCAGAATTGATCCGATGTTTGCGACGGAATGATCCGTCGACGTCGAAGCAGAACCTTCAAGGAAGCAGGTGAGCGCATGAGTGGACCCATCCTCCGGGTCGAGGGGATCAGCAAAGGATTCCCCGGCGTGCAGGCGCTGAAGGACGTGCACCTCGAGGTGCACGCCGGCGAGGTGCTCGTGCTCGTGGGCGAGAACGGCGCGGGAAAGTCGACCCTGATGAAGATCCTCTCCGGGATCTACACCAAGGACGAGGGCACGATCACGTTCGAGGGGCAGGAAGTCGAACTCACGAGCCCGCTCCAGGCGCAGGAGCTCGGCATCACGATCATCCATCAGGAGCTCAACCTGATGCCCGATCTGACCGTGGCGCAGAACATCTACGTGGGGCGAGAGCCCACCACCGGGCCGTTCCTGTCGGAGCGCAAGCTGAACGCGCAGACCGCCGACCTCCTGCAGCGCCTCGACATCCACCTGAACCCCCGGCAGCTCGTCGGCGAGCTCACCGTGGCCGAGCAGCAGATGGTCGAGATCGCCAAGGCGCTGTCGTTCAACGCCAAGGTCCTCATCATGGACGAGCCGACTTCCGCGCTCACCGACACCGAGGTCGAGACGCTCTTCGTGCTGATCGAACAGCTCAAGGCGCGCGGCACGGGGATCGTCTACATCTCGCACCGCATGGACGAGCTGCGCCGTCTGGCCGACCGCGTGACCGTCCTCCGGGACGGCACATACATCGGATCACTCGACAAGTCGGAGATCACCATCCCGACGATCATCGAGATGATGGTCGGACGTGTGATCGACGAGGGAACCCGTCCGAAAGCCCGAGAGCACGCGAACGACCCCGTGGTCCTCGACGTGCAGGGGCTGTCGACCCGCAACCTCCTGAAAGACGTCTCGTTCCAGCTGCACAAGGGCGAGATCCTCGGCTTCGCCGGGCTCATGGGCGCCGGGCGCACCGAGACCGCGCGTGCCGTGATCGGTGCCGATCACCGCGACAGCGGCACGATCGCGATCGACGGTCGCACGGTGCGGATCGCCCAGCCTGCGGATGCGGTGCAGCACGGCGTCGGATACCTCTCGGAGGACCGTAAGCTCCTCGGGCTCATGCTCGAGCAGGACGTGACGTTCAACACCGTGCTCGCCTCGCTCGGCTCCTACGCCAACGCGATCGGCTGGATGGGCGACAGCAAGGCGAAGAACCGCACCAAGGAGTACGTGCAGCAGTTGCGCGTGAAGACCCCCTCGGTCAACCAGGTCGTCAAGCTCCTCTCCGGAGGGAACCAGCAGAAGGTCGTCATCGCCCGGTGGCTGATGCGCGACTGCGACATCCTCATCTTCGACGAGCCGACCCGAGGGATCGACGTCGGCGCGAAAGAGGAGATCTACCGCCTCATGCAGCAGCTCGCTGACGCAGGCAAATCCATCATCGTCATCTCATCCGAGCTCCCGGAGATCCTCCGCGTGGCGAACCGCATCGCGGTCTTCGCCAACGGACGCATCACCGGGACGCTCCGCAACGAGGAAGCAAGCCAGGAGAAGATCATGCAACTCGCAGCCCACGGGGAGGAAGACTGATGAGCGCTCCGCAGCAGCCCGGATCGTCGACGACGACGATCATCCAGACCGCCGTGAACGAGAACACCGACAAGAGAGACGTCGGCGCGTTCCTGAAGCGTCAGTTCCAGCAGTCGCTGGCGTTCGGCACGCTCATCGTGCTGATCATCTTCTTCTCGATCGCCAGCCCGAACTTCTTCACGTTCAGCAACATCGCCACGGTGCTGCTGTCGACCGCTGTCATCGGAATCCTCGCCCTCGGCACCACCTTCGTCATCATCACCGGCGGCATCGACCTGTCGATCGGCACCGGCATGGCGCTCTGCGCCGTGATGACGGGTGTGTTCGTGACGAACATGGGACTCCCGGTATGGGTCGGCGTCATCGGCGGCATCCTGACCGGTGTGCTGATGGGGCTCGTCAACGGAGTGAACATCACGTTCCTCCGCCTCCCCCCGTTCATCGCCACCCTCGCGATGATGATGATCGCCGGCGGGCTCGCCCTCGTGATCTCGGGTGTCGCGCCTATCTACTTCTCGACGTCGGCCCCCGACTTCAAGAAGATCGCCCTCGGTGTGATCATCCCCGGCATCCCGAACGCCGTGCTCGTCACCGCCGTGCTCGCGATCATCGCGTACCTGGTGCTGTCGAAGACGCTGCTCGGCCGGTACACGTTCGCGATCGGCTCGAATGAGGAGGCCACGCGCCTCTCGGGTGTCAACACGCGTCGCTGGACGATCCTGATCTACATGTTCGCGGGGGCGTTCACCGGCGTCGCGGGCATCGTCATCGCCTCCCGCCTCGACTCGGCGCAACCGCAGATCGGCACCGGATACGAACTGCAGGCGATCGCCGCGGTCATCATCGGCGGCACCTCGCTGCTGGGCGGACGCGGATCGATCCTCGGCACCGTGATCGGCGCCCTCATCATGAGCGTGCTCGTGAACGGTCTGCGCATCATGTCGATCCAGCCCGAGTGGCAGAACATCGTCGTCGGCGTGGTCGTGCTGCTCGCGGTATTCCTCGACTCGCTGCGCAACCGGCAGCGCACCTGAGACCTGGACGGCGGCGAAACCCGTGCCCGTCGTCGTCCTCCGGCCCCGGCCGGTCCCCGCGGAGACATCCGCACAGGCACCTGGAATGTCCACAGCGCCGGTTCGCCCGGCATCCACACAGAACAAACCGATTCGTACCCAAACAATGGAGTTTTCATGAAATTCGGGAAGAAGACCGCACTCGTGGCCCTCGTGGCCGCATCCGCACTGGTGTTCGCCGGCTGTGCCGGTGGTGGCGGCGACGTGATCGAGGAAGGCTCGGGCAGCGGCGGCAGCAGCGACGGCGAGATGTACATCGCCATGGTCTCCAAGGGCTTCCAGCACCAGTTCTGGCAGGCCGTCAAGAAGGGTGCAGAGGACAAGGCGAAGGAGCTCGGCGTGAAGATCACGTTCGAGGGCCCCGCAGCCGAGACCGAGATCGCCGGCCAGCTCGAGATGCTGACCGCCGCGATCGACAAGAACCCCGATGCCATCGCCTACGCCGCACTCGACCCCGAGGCGTGCGTCGCCCCGCTCGAGCAGGCCAAGGCGAAGGACATCCCCGTCGTGTACTTCGACGCTCCCTGCAACGGCGACGTCGGGCTCAGCCTGTCGGCGACCGACAGCAAGGTCGCCGGTGCGCTCGCCGCCGAGCACATGGCCGACCTGATCGGCGGCGAGGGCCAGGTCGCGATCGTCGGCCACTCGCAGATCAACTCGACCGGTGTCGAGCGTCGTGACGGCTTCGTCGACAAGATCAAGGCGGACTACCCCGACATCGAGATCGTCGACATCCAGTACGGTGACGGCGACCACCTCAAGTCGGCTGACATCGCCAAGACCCTGATCGCGGCTCACCCCGACCTCAAGGGCATCTACGGCACCAACGAAGGCTCCGCCATCGGTGTCGTGAACGCCGTGAACGAGCTCGGCCTCGAGAAGGGCAAGATCACGATCGTCGGCTTCGACTCCGGCGCTGCCCAGATCAACGCCATCAAGGACGGCACCATGGCCGGCGCGATCACGCAGGACCCGATCGGCATCGGCGCACAGGTCGTGCAGGCCGCGTACGATGCCGCCAACGGCAAGGACGTCGAGAAGTTCTACGACACCGGTTCGTACTGGTACGACGAGAGCAACATCGAAGACCCGAAGATCGCGGCAGTCCTCTACGAGTGACACCGCAACCATGAAGAAGCCCCTCACCTTCGGGTGGGGGGCTTCTTCGTGTTCGGGGCCGGCATGGGGTGGAGTTCGACGATCGAGGACAGAATCTGTCCGGGGTGGCTGTCAGAGTGATCGCGACGAAAGGACACACACCATGAGCAGCACTCCCGCCCTCCCGGCAGGATCGAACACCATCAACCCCTTCCTCATGACCGATGACGCGGCCCGCATCATCGACTTCGTGATCGAGGTCTTCGGGGCGACCGACGTTCCCGAGGCCCGCACCGTCGACACCGACGGACTGATCCTGCACTCCGAGTTGCGCATCGGCGATTCCGTCATCACGGTCGCCGACCGCAAGCCCGACTGGCCCTTCACTCCCGGATTCCTCCAGGTGTACGTCGACGACGTCGAGGGAACGCTCGCACGAGCCGTCGAACTCGGCGCCCGTATCGTGACCCGGCCGACGGACTTCTTCGGGGATACGTTCTCGCGCTTCGCCGACCCCTCGGGAAATCTCTGGTGGGTCTACGCCCACGTTCCGCAGGATCAGACGTGGGATGCCGACGGAGCGGACGTTGCCACGTGGAACGGATCTGCGGACGGTGGAGAGGCCGAAGTGCACGATGCCGCCGAAGACGACTGGTCGAGTTTCACCTCGCCAGAGCTCGAGTACATCCACGAGAGCCTTGTGGAGGCGATGGCATCCCTGCGGGATCCCAGGCTCGATCGCTGAACGGCGTCGGGGCCGTCAGAGGCGGCGGAGGAAGGTGAGCTGCGACGACGGTTCGACGATGAGCTCCTGCAGCGCCGCGTTGAAGGGGATGCCTGCGGGGGCGTCGATGTGCGCCCGGAAGGCCGCGTCGTCGCGATAGACCTCGTAGACGAAGAAGCGGTCGGGGTCGTCGACGAGCCGGGTCGCATCGAAGACCACGTTGCCCTCCTCGGCGCGCACGACCTCGGCGAAGTCGCGCAACAGGGCCGCCACACGGTCGCCCGTTCCAGGCTGGGCGGTGAAGGTGGCGTGCAGGATGGTCGGCTCGGACACGGTGTCTCCTCGGGGGTGTCGGGAGTGGAGGCGGATGCTCATGGTCATGCTCGTGCGCAGGGTGTGAAGATCAGGGCGTGAGAGTCAGCAGGCGGGCCGGGGTGGTCACGAGCATCCGGTGCACGGCCTCGTCGCCGACGGCCGCGCGGAGGCGCGGGAGGTAGCGGTCGCCGAGGTAGGCGAGTCCGGGCATGCCGCCGTAAGCGATGTACCGCGTGCGCCGGGCCACATCGCCGCCGAGCACGATCCGGTCTCCGGCACCGCGTTCGACCACCGCGACCGTCAGGGCGAGCAGCTCGGCGTCGGAGCGGGTGCGCGGACGTGCGTAGCCGTCGTAGCCGAGGTGGGCGCCGCGTTCGGCGAGCGATACGTGCAGCCCGGGGTCGGGATCGCGATCGGCGTGCGCGAGCACGACGCGGTCGGCGGACACCCCCTCGGCCGCGAGCAGGTCGAGCACCTCATGGGCCGCCGTGCCGAACTCCAGATGCACCATGACCGGAGCGCCTGTCGCACGGTGCGCCTCGGCCACGGCGATCAGGGTCGTGCGCTCGAACGGACTGATGCGCCAGTAGTCGGCGCCGCCCTTGAGGAGTCCGGCGCGTACGGGGCCACCATCGGGCGCTGTGGCGAGAGACACATCCGGCGTCTCGAAGATCTCCCCGTCGTCGGCCGGCATCCCGCGCGTGATGTCGGCGATGAAGAGGGAAGCCAGACGGTCAGCGGTCCACACCTGCATCGGATGGTCTGCGCCGTAGTGGGCCTCACGGTGTCGGCCGGTCGTCGCGACGATGTGCAGTCCGGTCGTGGCGCTGATCCGCGCCAGGGCTGCGGGGTCGCGGGCGAGGCCGAACGGCGTGGCATCCACCATCGCCTCGAACCCGCTCGCGTGCAGCCGGGCCGCTTCCTCGCCTGAGGCTTTCTCATCGTCGAGTTCATCGCCCGGCAGCAGGGGCGACACCTGGAACAGGTGCTCGTGATAGTCCACGCGCCCGAGCAGCGCAGGCGTGATGTCGCCGAGCACCGTGCGGACGACGGCGGACATCAGCGCACCGACTCCGCGGCCTCGGCGAGTCGCTCGACGACCTCAGGGGTGAGGTCGAGTTCGAACACGTCGGCCACCACCTGCGACCAGCCGTGGATGAAGTAGCGCCAGCCGTCGACCACGTGCAGCCCGCGTGCGGATGACTGCGCCTCGGCCTGGTGCAGGAACTCGAGCGAGCCGCGGTAGTTGAACTCCCACGCGTACGCCCCCTCGGGGAACACCACGGCGTCGGTCAGGGGTGAACCGGGGCGATCCTTGCCGAGCCCGGTCGCGTTGGCGATCACGGAACCCGCGGGGGCGGCGGCCACGAGGGCATCGGCCTCTGTGGGGGAGGCGGTCACGACGTACTCGATCAGCCCCTCGCGCGTGCCGTGCTGGCGATGAACCTCGCGCAGGTGATCGAGCTTGTCCTGCGTGCGGGCGGTGACCGTGATCTTCGCCGGGGCATCCTCGCGTTCGGCCAGTGCCCAGCTCAGGGCGGTGCCCGAGCCCCCGGCGCCGAGGATCACGACCGCAGCCCCCGTGCGGGCGAAGTGGTCGGTGGGAAGGAAGTCGTTCAGCGCGAGGTCGACCGTGATCGGATCCTTTGCCCGCCCCGAGAGGACCCGGCCGCGCTTCGAGATGCTGGAGATCTCGGAGCACGACACCGCGAACGGGTCGAGCTCGTCGAACAGGTCGGACGCTGCGGCGTACACGTTCATCTTGTGCGTGGTCACGAGGGCCCCGCGGTGATGCGGGTCGTCGCGGATCTGCTCGACCATGGCGCGGTACTGCGCGGGATCGGCATCCATCGGCAGGTCGTGGCCGACCAGGGTGCGGGTCGGGAGCCCGAGGATGTCGGCCCAGAGCGGGAAGACCTTCATGATCGACGACGACGCGGTGGTCACCCCGACGAAGCCCATGTAGTCGGCGGACGCCGTGGCCGGTGCGGGGGCCGGCGCGGTGGTGGCAGCGTCAGCGGTGGTTGTCATGGGGTCTCCTGGGGGATGGGGACGGGGTGGGCGGGCTCGACGCCGGAGAGGATCGCGATCACATCGGCGAGCGAGAGGGAACCCATGTTGTCGACGGCCTGTGTGGTCTGCGCGCCCAGGTGCGGGGTGACGATCACGCGGTCGGCGAGCTCGGGTGCGAGCAGCGGGCTGTCGTGCGCGGCCGTGTCGCCGTCGAGGGTGTCTGCCGCATAGCCGGCGAGGATGCCGTCGTGCAGCGCCTGTGCCACAGCGGCCTCGTCGATCAGGTCGCCGCGGGCGGTGTTGACCAGCACGGTGCCCGGTCGCATGCCCCTGAGGCGCTCGACGTCGACGAGCCGCTGTCCGCCCGGAGCGTGCAGCGTGATCACGTCGGCGGCATGGAACAGGTCGTCCAGCGAGACGGGTTCCGCACCACGAGCCCGCACGACATCGTCAGGAAGGAACGGATCGGCCGCCAGCACGCGTGGTCCGAAGCCGCTCAGCCGTGCGGCGACCCCCTGGCCGATCCGCCCGAAGCCGACGATGCCGACCGTGGCGGCACCGAGCTCGCGTCCACGTCGCACACCCCAGTCGCCCGCGCGCACGCGGCGGTCGCCGTCGGGCACGAAGCGGAGCGCGGCGAGCATGAGCCCGACCGCGTGGTCGGCGACCGCATCGGAATTGGCGCCGGGGGTGTTGGTCACCGGGATGCCGCGATCCCGGGCGGCGGCGAGATCGACCGACTCGGTGCCGACGCCGTACCGAGCGACCACCTTGAGCTTCGGAGCGGCGGCGAAGTGCGCATCCGTGACCGCACCGGTGCCGGCGATCCACGCATCGGCACCGTGCAGCAGCGACCGCAGCTCGTCGAGGTCGTGGTGTGCCGGCCCTCGCAGGACGCGGTGACCCGCCTGCGCCGCGCGCTCCACCAGGTCGAGGTCGCCGTCCGAGAACGAGCGGCTGGTGACGAGGATGACGCCCATCAGCGCGGCCTTCCGGCGAACCACGGCGCGAGGGCCGTGTAGGCGTCGGCGAAGCGGGCGTGCCGCTCGGCGTAGACGGCGTGACGTGCGGCATCGGGGGTGAACTCGGCGGTGACCTCGCTCAGGGCGCGGGCGGCCGAGAAGTCGGTGAGCCCGAGTCCGACCGCGGCGGTGACCGCGGCGCCGAGACTGTTCGCCTCTTCCACGACCGTGCGGCGGCGCACGGGCACACCCCACACGTCGGCGAGCACCGAGAGGTACACGTCGCTCTGAGCTCCGCCGCCCACCGCGTCGATGCGGTCGATCACGGCACCGGACTCGCGGAACGCCTGGATGCAGCTGAGCAGGTTGAATGCGGTGCCCTCCAGCACGGCCCGCACGAGGTGCGCCCTGCCGTGGTGGCGGGCGAGGCCGACGAACGCGCCACGGGCATCCGGATCCCACATCGGGGAGCGCTCGCCGAGGAGGTAGGGGAGGAAGTAGAGGTCGTCGGTGTCGACGTCGGCGGATGCCTCGGCCGTCAGCCGCGCGGTCTCGGGATGTCCGGGGTCGGGGGAGAGGGCCTCGGCGATCCACTGCACGGAGGCGCCGCCGGCCTGCATGGTGGCGGTGGGCACGAACGAGCCGGGCACGACGTTGTCGAAGGTGAAGGTGCGCATCGCGGGGTCGTGCAGCGGGGCGTCGGCCGCGAACGAGATCCACGATGACGTGCCCAGGCACACGTACGCGCCGTCCTCCGGCGCGACGACACCCGAGCCGACGGCGGCCATCGGACCGTCGCCGCCGCCCATCACCACGCTGACGCTCGCGGGCAGGCCGAGGGCCATGGCTGCGGCATCCGTCAGCGTGCCGGCGATCTGCGTGGATTCCAGGATCTCGGGGAACAGAGCCGGGTCGAGGCGTGCGGCCTGTAGCACCTCGTCGGACCAGGTGCCGCGCGCCTGGTCGTAGGCGTTGGTGCCGGATGCATCGGAGCGGTCGGTCGCGAGGCGTCCGGTGAGGCGCAGCACGATGAAGTCCTTCGCGACGCAGACGCGGCGCACGCGCGCCCAGACGTCGGGCTCGTTGTCGCGCACCCACATGATCTTCTCGACCGAGTAGGTGGGGTTGAGGCGGTGCCCCAGGATGCCGTAAGCATGCTCGGCGCCGATCGCGGCCTCGAGTTCGCGTTGCTGGGCGCCGGCTCTGGTGTCGGCCCAGATGATCGCCGGCCGGGCGGGTTCGCCATCGGCATCGAGCAGCACGGCCCCCATCATCTGGCCGCTCACCACGAGCCCTGCGACGTCGGTCGGGGCCGTGTCGGTGCGGGCGATCAGGTCGCGGGTGGCGGCGACGACCGCGTTCCACCAGTCCGCAGGGTTCTGCTCGGCGACCCCGCCCGCGGCGAAGTGCGCGGGGTAGGGAACGGTGACCGAGGCGACGAGTCGGCCGTCGTCGTGATGCAGCGAGGCCTTGTTCCCGGTCGTGCCCAGGTCGTGCGCGATGATCATGGCCGGAGCCTATTCCGCGTACGGACGCAGGTCGACGCCGGAGGCACCACGGTATGCGCGCGAGCCCATGCCGTGCTCCAGCACCCAGCCGTAGTCGTGCCCCGCCCCTCCCGGGTAGACCGCGAGGAAGGCGTAGGGCTCGTCGCCGGTGTTGACCGAGCGGTGCGCCCACCCCGGGGGGATGTAGCCGATCGTGCCGGGGAGCATGTCGAGCCACTCGGTGCGCTCGCCGTCGAACATGAGCAGGCCGCCCTGCCCCTTCAGGGCGAGGTAGATCTCGCCCTGGTGGTTCGGGTGCTGGTGGCCCTTGGTCATCCAGAGCTCACCCGAGGTGTCGCCGGGCATGATCGTGGTGATCGATTGCGGCAGCTCGCGGTCGATCTCGGGCACGGGGGAGCTCACGACCGTGTAGACCACGGGGTTCTCGCCTGCGGATGCTTCGGCCCAGGCCTCGGCGTCGAGGAAGAGCCCCTCGAGGTCGGACATCCGCCGGGTGAGGGTCGGCCCTTCGGGGGAGAGCGTGAGCTTCTCGGCGTCGAAGGCGATCGCCATCGGAGAGATCGGCGGGGTGTGGAACTCGGGCATCGGTGCTCCTCGTAACGGATGCTGCGGCGCTGCGCAACCTGTAATGACAGGTTCACTGTACCTGTTATGACAGGTGGCGTCCAGAGGAGGGGCCGTCGGAGTCAGCGCCGGGTCAGTCGGCGGCGAGCCGGGCGCGGTAGGCGGCGACGGCGTTGCGGTTCGCGCACGTCGTCGAGCAGTACCGTTTCGAACGGTTGCGAGACAGGTCGAGCGCGATCGCCTGGCAGGTGTCGTCTTCGCACACGGTGAGGCGCGAGCCCTCGTCGGCGCGGATGACGTCGATCAGGGCCATCGCTGTCTCGATGAGCACGCGCTCCGCGAATGGGTGCTCATCGGCGACGGCGTGCAGGTGCCAGTCCACCCCGTCATGGCGGCGCAGCGCCGGGGTGAGTCGGGACTCGGCGAGGGCGTCGTTGACGTGGGCGGCCATCTCGTCGCGCGGCGCCAGCAGCATCGTTCGCAGGCGCGGTCGCAGGCGTCGCAGCGAGGCCACCTCTTCTTCATCGCGGTCGAGGCGCCCCGTGTAGGGGAACTCCTCAAGGAAGGCGTCCTCGTCGGCGATGCCCGTCAGCGTGTCCGGCTGCTCCGCGGAGTTCACGAGCCAGACGGCCGAGCGCAGCGCCTCCTCCGTGTCATCGGTGAAGATCATGTTGACATCTTACAGCGCGCGCGAGTAGCGTCATCGATCATGAGCAAGGTGAGCAGTGACACGGCGGTCGCGTCCGCGCGTGACGTGCGCCTCGGGCTGCCGCTCGCGATCGCCGCAGCTTTCGCCTTCGGCATGTCCGGCGGCTGGGCGCGCGGGCTCATCGATGCCGGATGGACTCCGGGCGCCGCAGTCACCGCACGCATCTGGGTCGCAGCCCTCGTGCTGCTCATCCCCACGATCCTGTCCCTGCGCGGACGCTGGGGTCTGCTGCGTCGCAACGCGGGCATGATCCTCGCTTACGGACTGCTCGCGGTCGCCGCGACCCAGCTCTTCTACTTCCAGGCCGTCGCCGTCATGGATGTCGGTCTGGCACTGCTCATCGAGTACACCGCTCCGATCGCGGTGCTGCTGTGGCTCTGGCTGCGGCGGGGTGAGCGACCGACGCGTCGGAGCATCATCGGTGCGGCCATCGCCTTCGTCGGCCTGGTGCTCATGCTCGACATCCTCACGGGGGCCGATGTGAACGTGGCCGGCATCCTGTGGGCGCTCGGAGCCATGGTGGGAGCGGCGACGTACTTCGTGCTCTCCGCCAAGGCCGACACGGGGCTGCCGCCCATCGCCCTCGCCGGCAGCGGCCTGCTGCTCGGGGCACTCGGGCTCACGGCGGCCGGGGCGATCGGCGTGCTGCCGATCACCTGGACGACCGACGACATCGCGTACCGGTTCGGCAGCGTGCCCTGGTTCGTTCCTGTGCTGGCGATGGGCGTGGTCGCGACCGCACTCGCGTACCTGCTCGGCATCGCCTCGACCCGGATGCTGGGATCGCGACTCGCCTCCTTCGTGGCGCTCGCCGAGGTGGTCGCTGCTCTGCTGTTCGGCTGGCTGCTGCTCGGGCAGTTGCCCGACCTGCTGCAGGCGCTCGGCGGCGTGCTCGTGCTCGTGGGTGTCGTGGTCGTCAAGCTGGGTGAACCGGCCGCCTCGGAGTTCATCGAGCCTCTGCCTGCGGGCGAGAATGTATACGAGAAGCGCACTCCGGAAGGCATCTGAACCCGTCTAGCCGCTTTATGTATACACTGAGGGCATGACCTTGGCCGTCGAACGCACCTCCGCGAGCGATCGCGCATATGCGGCCCTGCTCGACGACATCCAGTCCGGCGCTCTTGCGGCCGGCTTCGTGCTCGGCGAGGTCGAACAGGCCGAACGCCTCGGCGTGAGTCGCACCCCGATGCGCGAAGCGCTGCGACGGCTCATCGCGGATGGGCTCGTCGTGCAGCAGTCGCCGCGGGTCACGGTGGTCGCCGACCTCGACGCCGACGACATCCGCTCCCTCTTCGAGATCCGCCGCGCGCTCGAGGAGAGCTCGGCCCGCCTCGCCGCCGCCAGGGGAGACGCCGCCCTGTTCGCCGCCCTCGCCGACGAATTCGCGCACGTCGACCTCGCTGCGGTCGAAGGCCGCGACGCCTACTACGCGCTGATCGCCCGCTTCGACGCCGCCCTCGACGCCGCTGTCGCCAACGACTACATCGCCTCGGCGCTGCGCACCGTGCGCACGCACCTCGTGCGGGTGCGCCGGATGGCCCGCGACAAGCCCACCCGCCTCGCGGCCTCCGCCGCCGAGCACCGCACCATCGCCGAAGCGCTCGCCGCCCGCGACGGCGACCTCGCCGCCCATGCCACGCACGTGCACCTGCACAACGCGCTCGCCGGCATCCTCGACTCCCTCGACTCCAGCAACAGTGTCGACTCTCGCAACAGTGAAGGATAAGAAATGACCGTCACCCACCACGTCCGTGTGCACCCAAGCTCCGAGAACCTCGCCAGGGAAGACCAGCTCGCCTGGAAGATCGCCGAGGTCGCCGCCGACCAGGTCGAGGTCGAGCAGGACGTCGTCGACATGATCATCAACCGCATCATCGACAACGCCTCGGTGGCGGCGGCCTCCCTCACCCGCGCGCCGATCAACGCGGCCCGTGCGCAGGCGTTCAGCCACCCCGTCTCGACCGGCGGCGTCGGCGCGAACCTCTTCGGGGCGGCGCTCGACCACCGCACCAGCCCCGAATGGGCGGCCTGGGCGAACGGCGTGGCCGTGCGCGAGCTCGACTACCACGACACGTTCCTGGCCGCGGAGTACTCGCACCCCGGCGACAATATCCCGCCGATCCTCGCGGTCGCACAGCACACAGGCAAGGACGGCCGGGCGCTCGTGCGCGGCATCGCCACCGGCTATGAGATCCAGATGGACCTGGTGCGCGCGATCTGCCTGCACAAGCACAAGATCGACCACGTCGCCCACCTCGGCCCGTCTGCCGCCGCCGGCATCGGCACCCTGCTCGGCCTCGACGTCGAGACCATCTACCAGGCCGTCGGGCAGGGCCTGCACACCACGACCGCCACGCGCCAGAGCCGCAAGGGCGAGATCTCGACCTGGAAGGCGCACGCTCCGGCCTTCGCCGGCAAGATGGCCGTCGAAGCGGTCGACCGGGCGATGCGCGGACAGACCAGCCCCGCCCCCATCTACGAAGGCGAAGACGGTGTGATCGCCTGGATGCTCGACGGCAAGGACGCGGCGTACGACGTGCCGCTGCCCGCCGCCGGCGAGCCCAAGCGCGCCATCCTCGACTCGTACACGAAGGAGCACTCGGCCGAGTACCAGGCCCAGGCGCTGATCGACCTCGCCCGCAAGCTCGGGACCTCGAACCCGGCGCTGCGCGACCCCGCGAACATCGACTCGATCGTCATCCACACCAGCCATCACACGCACAACGTGATCGGCTCCGGCGCGAACGACCCGCAGAAGTACGACCCGACCGCCTCGCGCGAGACGCTCGACCACTCGGTGCCGTACATCTTCGCGGTGGCGCTGCAGGATGGCGGGTGGCACCACGTCGACTCCTACGCCCCCGAGCGCGCGGGCCGCGCCGATACCGTCGCGCTGTGGCACAAGATCACCACGGCCGAGGATGCCGAGTGGACGCGCCGCTACCACTCCGAAGACCCGGACGAGAAGGCGTTCGGCGGCCGCGTCGAGATCCGCCTGACCGACGGATCGACCGTGGTGGACGAGATCGCCGTGGCCGACGCACACCCGCTGGGAGCGCGTCCGTTCGCCCGAGACAACTACATCGCGAAGTTCCGTCTGCTGGCAGAGCCCGTGCTCGAGCCGGCCGAGATCGAGCGGTTCCTCGCCCTCGTGCAGCGCCTGCCCGAGCTGAGCGCAGCCGAGGTCGGCGAACTGTCGATCGTCGCGAAGCCCGGCCTGATCGAGGCCGCCCCTGCTCCCGCGGGACTGTTCTGATGCTGTCGCCGTTCATAACTCAGGAACATCGTCGGGGTCAGCGTTCCGGCGCCGCGCGGTTCCGCGGTCACAGAGTGTGCTCCACCACGCACTTCCTGAGTTGTGAACGGCACCTGACCGAAAGGGAAGCGAACTGATGCTGTACTCCACCGTCACGCCCGCTGAGAAGCGCCGACTGTTCCGCGAGCGCCTCGCGAGCGGTGAGCTGTTGCGCTTCCCCGGCGCGTTCAATCCCTTGAGTGCCCGCCTGATCGAGCAGAAGGGCTTCGACGGCGTCTACATCTCCGGCGCCGTGCTCTCGGCCGACCTGGGCCTGCCCGACATCGGCCTCACCACGCTCACCGAGGTCGCCGGTCGCGCGAAGCAGATCGCCCGCATGACCGACCTCCCCGCGATCGTCGACGCCGATACCGGCTTCGGCGAGCCGATGAACGTCGCCCGCACGATCCAGGAGCTCGAAGACGCGGGCCTCGCCGGCACGCACATCGAGGACCAGATCAACCCGAAGCGCTGCGGACACCTCGACGGCAAGGCCGTGGTCGACGAGAACACCGCGATCAAGCGCATCCGCGCCGCCGCCGACGCCCGTCGCGACGAGAACTTCCTCATCATGGCGCGCACCGACATCCGTGCGGTCGAGGGGCTGGATGCCGCCATCGACCGGGCGAAGGCGCTGGTGGATGCCGGCGCCGACGCGGTGTTCCCCGAAGCCATGCGCACCCTCGAGGAGTTCGAGGCCATGGCCGAGGCGCTCGACGTGCCGATCCTGGCGAACATGACCGAGTTCGGCAAGAGCGAGCTGTTCTCGGTCGAGCAGCTGCGCGACGCCGGGGTGAACCTGGTCATCTGGCCGGTGTCGCTGCTGCGCATCTCGATGGGGGCGGCGGGCCGCGCACTGGATACTCTGAACGAGGAGGGGCATCTGACCTCGAAGCTCGGCGAGATGCAGCACCGCGCCGATCTCTACGATCTGATCGACTACGAGTCGTACAACCACTTCGACTCCGGCGTCTTCAACTTCACCATCACGAAGGAGTGACCATGACCGAGCCGGACATCAAGAAGGGCCTCGCGGGCGTCGTCGTCGACACGACCGCGATCTCGAAGGTCAACCCCGAGACGAACAGCCTGCTGTATCGCGGCTACCCCGTCCAGGAGCTGGCCGACACCCAGCCGTTCGAGGCCGTCGCCTACCTCCTGTGGAACGGTGAGCTGCCCACTCCGGAAGAGCTCGCGGCGTTCCGGCTGGAGGAGCGGAAGCATCGTGCGCTCGCCGACAACGTCAAGACCGCGATCGACCTGGTGCCGCTCGACGCGCACCCGATGGACGAGGTGCGCACCGCGGTCAGCCTGATCGGCGCCTCCGACCCCGGTGCAGGCGGCTCGGTGCTCGATGCGGGCGGCAGCCCGGAGCAGAACCTCGAGCGCAGCATCCGCCTGTTCGCCGCACTCCCGGCGATCGTCGCCTACGGTCAGCGGCGCCGTCGTGGCCAGGAGCTCATCGCGCCGCGCGACGACCTCGACTACTCGGCGAACTTCCTCTGGATGACCTTCGGCGAAGAGGCGGACGACGTGGTGGTCGACGCGTTCAACCGGTCGATGATCCTGTACGCCGAGCACTCCTTCAACGCCTCGACGTTCACCGCGCGCGTGATCACCTCGACCCTGAGCGACATCTACTCGGCGGTGGTCGGTGCGATCGGCGCGCTCAAGGGGCCGCTGCACGGTGGGGCCAATGAGGCCGTGCTGCACATCTTCGACGACATCGGCACGGCCGACAACGTCGGGCCCTGGCTCGACAAGGCTCTCGCCGAGAAGCGCAAGATCATGGGCTTCGGGCACCGTGTCTACAAGAAGGGCGACTCCCGCGTGCCGACCATGAAGGCGGCGCTCGACACCCTCGTGGAGCATTACGACCGCGCCGACGTCGCCGCTCTGTACGACGCTCTCGAGTCGGAGTTCGTGGCGCGCAAGGGCATCTACCCGAACCTGGACTACCCCTCAGGCCCGGCCTACAACCTGATCGGGTTCGACACCCTCACGTTTACGCCGCTCTTCGTGGCGGCACGGGTGACGGGGTGGACCGCGCACGTGATCGAGCAGGCGGGATCGAACGCGCTGATCCGTCCGCTGTCCTTCTACGACGGCCCCGACGAGCGGCACGTCACCGACTGACATCGAGAAGTTTCGAATCGCGCAAATGGTCCCGTTTCACGTCGAAACGGGACCATTTGAGGGGGTTGTTGGGGGGGGGAGAGGGGTGGGGGTGTGTGGGCCGGGCCCGGAGGGCGGGGGGGCCGCC
>NZ_JBHVXT010000001.1:802899-857257 GCF_042881445.1 Microbacterium sp. NPDC058269 | reverse complement strand
TTTTCCGCCGCCCCCCCCCGCCCTCCCCTCCCCTGTGTCAATCCTTTTTTTTCCCCACCGCCATTTGGGCCCTTTTCCCGGCCACACCGGAACATTGCCCGCGATTCGAGCGGGGCAGAAGTCGTCAGGGAGTGAGGGCCACGGTCCGGAAGCCGGCGTTGCCCATCGAGGAGTCGGGGGTGTTCGCCGAGCGAGCTGAGTTCCGGTACCGGTTGCAGTACGAGGCGTGGCACAGATAGCTGCCGCCCCGGAGAACGCGGGGTGCATCGGGTGCTGAGCCGTTCGGCCGGGGCGAGCCATCGACGACGCGCTGATACGCGTCAGCCTCGAACGGGTCGGCGCACCACTCCCAGACGTTGCCTACGCACTGCCACAGCCCGTACCCGTTGGGGGAGAAGGAGCGGACGGGAGCGGTGGTGAGCCATCCGTCCTCCTCGGTGTTCGTGCGGGGGAAGACGCCCTGCCAGATGTTCAGCCGCCAGCCGCCCTCGTCGATGTCCGCGTCTCCCCAGGGATACCGCGCGCCGTCGAGACCGCCGCGCGCGGCGTACTCCCACTCCTGCTCCGTCGGGAGGCGGCGACCCGCCCACGCGCAGTACGCCTGAGCGTCGTTCCAGCTCACGTGCACGACCGGATGCTCGCCAAGACCGTCGAGGTCGGAACGGCGACCGCCGGGGTGTGCCCAGTCGGCGCCGCGGATG
Organism: Microbacterium sp. NPDC058269; assembly: GCF_042881445.1. NCBI lineage: Bacteria > Bacillati > Actinomycetota > Actinomycetes > Micrococcales > Microbacteriaceae > Microbacterium > Microbacterium sp. NPDC058269. The sequence goes on along the minus strand of NZ_JBHVXT010000001.1, from coordinate 856,556 downwards.
CCGGACCACCAGGGCGTCGCGCCTGCCGGCCCCATCCGATCTTCGGGTTCGGCGGCCACGGCGAGGTGGAAGACCGCGGAGTAGCCGAACGTCTCGGCTTCGGTGCGGTAGCCGGTTTCGGCGACGAAGCGGGCGAAGTCCGCATTGGTCACCGTCGTGGCGTCGATCTCGAAGGCGTCGACGTGCACCCGATGCACCGGAAGCTCGCCGTCGCCCGGATTGTGGTCGCCCGACGAGTCGCCCATCAGGAAGGACCCCGCGGGAACCTGGATCTGCTCGACGAGATGGCTCCCGCGGCTCTCCGGCGCCGGTACCGCGTCCGCAGGGCGTGAGCCCACGGTCATGAGCGTCGATCGTGACGGCGTTCCGCACCCGCACCCGCACCCGCATCCGCCGCCGCCGACCAGGAACCCGTCCATCAGGAATTCGTCCATCAGGAACCCGGGATGGCGGCGAGCTCGTCGGCGATACGGTGCAGCTGGGGCGCCGGGAGTCCCATCACGGCGGCGAGGTTGTAGAGGCTGGTGCCGCCGAGCATCCCGAGGATCTCGCTCTGCGCCAACATCGGCGCGTATCGGGTGACGATCTCGCGCGACTGCGGATGCGCGAGCAGCTCCGGCACCGACGTCCCCACACCGAAAGCCCCGCTCGGGAGATCGTCCAGAGCGGGAAGGGGGAGGGCAGCAGCCGTAGCGCGGTCGCGCTGCGCGTGCACGAGCAGGTGCTCCTCGCCCGGGTCACCGACGACCGGGATGCCCAGGCGAAGGAACTGACTCTCGGGGGCATCGTTCTCGCGAAGAAGGCGTGCGAGGAGACGCAGCATCCGCAGCTCCTGCTCGGTGTCGTCAAGCGGATGCTCCTGCGCAGGATCGGTGTGCAGGTCGAACAGCAGCGAGCCGTAGGTGTACGGATTGATCTGTGCACGACCGGTCAGCCGGAGGGGGCGGATCCCCTTCATGAACGGGAACGGGTCGACGAGCTCCGCGCCCTGGAACTCGGCCGGAGCGAACCTCCCGCGCATGTGGGTGGGCATGAGCGTGTACTCCTCGAGCGGGGTGTTGGCGGGAGTCGCGCAGGCCCGCATGTACACGTACCGTCCGTCGGTGACGTTCACGTGTCCGCCGTGGATGCCGAACAGTGCTCCTTCGCGCGAGACCGCGGTGAGCGGGGTGCCGAGCATGTCGTCGGTCGGCTCGACGCCGAAGAAGTCGAGCAGCGTGGGGGCGATGTCGATCGTCTGGGCGAGGCCCGCGTCGCGTTCGCCCGCGCGCCCGGTGCGCGGATCCCACACGAACGCGGGCAGATGCACGAGCTCGTTGAACCACGGCTGCACGCTCTTGGCCCACCACCCGTGCTCGCCGAGCAGGAAGCCGTGGTCGGTGTTGACGATGAGCATCGTGTCGTCCCACATGTCGTGCTCGTCCATCGCGTCGAGCACCCGCCCCAGCGAGCGGTCGCACATGCTCACGAGCGCCTTGTACTCGAAGCGTGCGTGCTCGACCTGGTCTTCGGGCTCGGTGACCTTGGCGTACGACGGCCAGTCGAACTCGGGGCCGTCGTAGTCGTGCGGGTAGAGCTTCTTGTACTCGTCGTAGGTGAAGAACGGCTCGTGCGGATCGAAGCACTCGATCTGCACGAACCACTTGTCGGCGTCGGCGTTCGTCTGCAGGAACTCGATGCCCGCGTCGAAGGTGAGCGTCTGCGGGTGGTCGGCTTCGCGGCGGAGGTAGCCGCGGTTGATCGCATCCTGCCGGTGCAGGCGTCCCTTGAATCCTTCCGCCGTCGGCCCGGCTTTCGGCACCTCAGCCTTCCAGGGGTCGCCCTCCTGACCACGGAAGAACTCCCACGTCGTGTAGCGCGGGTGATAGGTCGCGCCACCGTCTTCCCAGTAGTGGGGGTGATCGCTCGCGAGGTGGGTGTGCACTCCGTCGCGTCCGAGCATCTCGGGCATGGAGTCGTCGAACGGCTCCAGCGGGCCCCAGCTGCGGTGCAGAAAGTTGTGGCGGCCGGTGTGCAGTTCGCGCCGTGCGGGCATGCACGGCATGGAGCCGGCGTAGAAGTTGTCGAAGGTGACGGTGCGCTCGGCCAGGCGCTGGAAGTTCGGCGCCTCGATCTCGTCCGACCCGTAAGGGGGCAGCATGTGCCGGTTGAGGCTGTCGAACATGACCATGATCGCCCGCATCGTCGCGTCTCCTTCTCGTCATGCTCACTTCAGGAACTATGACACTTGTGGAATAGATTCGGGCTCCACCCTCGCACTTCCCCGCAGCTCTGTCAACGTCCACGCGCGTTGACACCTCATGCCACTTGTGTCATTCTGCGGAGAGTTCTGCACGATCTCCCTCGTGCCCCATCTCTCGACACCCGGGCCGGTTCCATGAAGCTAGAGCACCTCCTCCTCGGACTCCTCGGCGAGATGCCGCGCACCGGCTACGAGATCAAGAAGTTCCTCGACACCCATGGGCGGTTCCTCCGCTCGAACACCACGATGAGCCAGGTCTATCGCTCGCTCGCATCGATGACCGAGCGCGGATGGACCGCGTACGCGATCGATGAGCGACCGGGGGCGCAGGACGCGAAGATCTATCGTGTGACGGCCGAGGGGATGACCGTCTTCCGGGACTGGCTCGAGGGCACCTATTCGCCGCCGAGTCGTTTCCAGGACCCGGAGTTCGGTGCGCGGCTCGGTTTCGCGGGGTACCTCACCCCGGAGAAGCTCATCGCCCTGATCGATGTAGAACTCGACGCTCGCCGAGATCAGGTGGCGAAGTATCGGTTCCGCGACCGTTCGATCGCGGACGGCACCTCTGCCGAGTTCGACCGCGTCCTCGCGGCATCCGTCGGCGAGCGCCTGCACCAGCACGGCACCCAGCAGATCGACCTGCACATCGCCCAGCTCGAGGAGTTCCGCCGCGAGCTGCTCGACGGCACGCTTCCGGTGCCGCAGTCGTCGACGACGCAGGGGGTCGCCGACGCCTCTCCCGTCGCGTCGACCCGCTGACCTCTCATTCCCGCGCCATCCGGCGGTGATTCCTCGGTGCCGGTGGTGCCGCCCTTCGTGCTGCCGATAGGCCGTCGGTCGAGTCATCGAGATGTTCCCCCCGACTGTTGACAGCACCATTCCACTAGTGGAGTATGTGGTCATTCCACTTGTGTAATGACTTGACGCGCTCGTCGTCGACCATTTCAATGACGAAAGGGACTCACATGAACACGGCCATCACCGCGTCGACAGGCAAGGACGCCCCGACGCGACCGGCGGGCGTCAAGGGGCGCTGGCGCAACCTCTCCACGCTCATCGGCGTCACGGTCGTCGAGAGCGGCGAGGGCAGCCTCACGACGACGCTGTTCCCCGCGATCGCCAAGAGTCTCGGTCTCGGCAACACCGAACTCGGCCTGCTCTCGACCCTCGGACGCCTGATCGGAGTTCCCTTCGGCCCCTTCTGGGTCTGGTACGCCAATCGCACCAGTCGTCGCCAGGCGATCTTCGTCAGCACGCTCGTGAGCGGCGCGTTCGCCGTGGCATCCGGTTTCGCGGAGAACTTCCTCCTGCTTCTACTGCTGCAGACGCTGCAGGCCGGTGCGGTGATCGGGCTCACGCCGATCACCAACGCCGTGATCGCCGACTCGTTCGACGACAAGTCGCGTGGCAGGGCGGTCGGGATGCTCTATGGCATCTCCGCGATCCTGAGCTCCGTCATCGGGCCGATCATCGGCCTGCTGTCGATCTGGGAATCCGGATGGCGCTGGGGCTTCTGGGGCGTCGGTGCGCTCCTCATCGTCACGGGTGTCCTGGTGCTCGTGCTGTTCCGCGAACCCGAGGTCGGTGCTGCGGACTACGGCGCACAGGCCGCCAGGATCGTGTACGCACGCCCGCGGCTCAAAGACTCGCTGGCGCTCATGAAGATCCCGACCTTCAGCATCCTGATGGCCTCACGGCTGCTCTCCGGGCACCTGCTGATCGCGGTCTTCGGCGTGCAGTTCCTCGTGACCGAGCGCGGATTCGACAACGCCCTCGCCGCCATCGTGGCGCTGCCGTTCGGCATCGGCTACTTCCTCGGCACGGTCGGCGGCGGGTTCGTGGTCTCAGCCATCGATCGGCGCGGCGGGCGCAACGGTCGAGTCGCGTTCCTGCAGACGGCGCAGGTGCTGTTCGCCGTGGTGGCATTCTTCGCCACGCAGTTCGACGTCGCCTCGATCGGCTACTACGCGGCGTTCTGGGGCCTGATGGGTCTTGCGCAAGGGCTCAACCCCGGCGTGAACCGCCCCATCCTGATGTCGGTCATGGCGCCGGAACTGCGTGCGCAGGGCTTCGTGATCTACCTGACGATCTTCGAGGTCATCGGCTGGGCGGCGTTCACCTACGTCGCCGGTGTGCTGGCCGACGCGTTCAGTCTGCAAGCGGTGTTCCTGTGGATCCTGGTGATCCTGATGCTCGTCAACGCCGCCGTCCTCGGGCTGCTCTACCGCTTCTACCCGCGGGACCGGAAGCGTGTGGACGACCTGATCGAGAGCCGTCTGGCTGCAGAGGCCGAGTGAGCGGAACCGGCGCCGCGCAGGTCGCGGCGCCGGTCTCGCTCAGGCGAGTGCGGCGACGAGCGCGCGAGCGGCGGATGCCGACGACTGCGGGTTCTGGCCGGTGATGAGCAGCCCGTCGACCACGGTGTGGTCGCTCCACGGGGAGGCGATGTCGAGCTCGGCGCCCCGCGCCCGCAGCTCGCTCTCGAGCAGGAAGGGCGAGCGGTCGGCCAGTCCGCCGATGCGCTCCTCCTCGTCGCTGAACCCGGTGATGCGGCGTCCGGCCACGACCGATTCTCCGGCCGCGGTGCGCGCGGGAAGCAGGGCTGCCAGTCCGTGGCAGACGGCCGCGAGCGGGCGGCCGGCGGCGAGCGTCGCGGTGATCAGCGCGGCCGAGTCTTCGTCGACCGCCAGATCCTGCATGGGTCCGTGGCCACCGGGGTAGTAGACCGCGTCATACGCTGCGGGGTCGACGTCGGCCAGAACCAGCGGGGCGGTGAGCTCATCGAGCGCGGCGATCGACTCGGCGTCGCCTTCGGCGAGGCTGGACGCATCGGCCACCGGTGCGACGCCGCCCGGGGTCGCGAACGACACCGTGTGGCCGGCCTCGCTGAGCAGTCGGTAGGGAGTGAGCAGTTCTTCCGCCCAGTAGCCGGTCGGGTGCGCGGTGCCGTCGGTGAGGCTCCAAGTGCGGGCGGCGGTGACGACGAAGAGGACAGAGGACATGCGTGCTCCAGAAGGTCGGACGGCAGACGCCGTGCGGATGCGATACCGAGGACAACGGCTGATGTCCGCATCCGCTTCCGATAGATTCGCGATATGAACGATCGGAATTCCGATGGACTGCGCGATCTCGCCCTGTGGCGGACCTTCCTCGCCGCGCATCGCTCCGGGTCGGTGTCGGCGGCGGCGCGGATGCTGGGCATCGCCCAGTCCTCCGTGACGACGCAGCTGCAGGCGTTGGAGCGGAGCATGGGGGAGCCGCTCTTCATCCGCCATGCGCGCGGGATCGTCCCCACTCCCCGCGCCGACGATCTGGCCGCGCGCCTGTCCGGACCGCTCGACGCGCTCGCCCTCGCCGTCGGAAGCCCGTCACCGGCTACCGCTCCGCCGGTGCGCATCGGTGGAGCGGGTGAGTTCGTCGAGCGCGTGGTGATGCCGGCGCTGGCGCCGATGATCGCGGAGGGGCGGCGGATCACCGTCACCACGGGGTTGGCGGATGAGCTGCTCGAACAGCTCGGTGCCGGAAGCCTCGATCTCGTGCTCTCGGCCATCCGCCCGAAGGGGCGCGCGCGTCCTGCTGCGGCCCTCGTCGACGAGGAGTTCGCGCTGGTCGCCGCGCCGTCGCTCGGGGTCAGTGCTTCCGCTGAACTCGTGCCGAGCACCCTCGAGGGCATCCCGCTCCTCGCCTACGCACACGACGTGCCCATCCTGCGTCGGTACTGGCGGCATGTGTTCGGCCTCCGTCTCGAGCGCGAACCCGCCCTGATCGTGCCCGACCTCCGAGCCCTCGCCGCGGCAGCCGTCGCCGGAGCGGGGGCCACGGTGCTGCCGACCTACCTGATCGCCGAGGAGCTCGCCGACGGGCGGCTGGCCGTGCTGCGCGAGACCGACGACCCGCCGATCAACACCATCTACCTGGTGCGCCGCCCCGGTCCGCTCACCGATGTCGTCGCCGAGATCGACCGGGCGCTTCGGCTCGCCGTCGCCTGACCCCGCATGCTCGGGTGAGCCGGGCGTCAGCGCGTGAGCCAGCTCCGCAGCGACCGGGTCACGAACGGGAGCACCCAGTACGCCATGATCGGCGTGAGCACGAGGGTGGTGACGAGCACCCGCAGCCAGATCGGCAGCTCGTTCCATCCCGGCACGGGGCTCATCGCGTAGGTGAAGGCGAGGTTCACGGGGAAGAAGCCCAGCCAGATCGAGGTCGCCTGCTTCCACCGCGGCGGGGCCGGAGCGACCGTGACGGTCTCGGTGGTGCCGTCGGAGGAGGGCAGCGTGATCGTGCCGGTGGTCGGCTCGTCGAACCAACCCTCGATCCCGGTGCGGCGCTTGGAGCGCTCGCTGCGCACGAAGCCCTCGCCCATCGACAGCCACCACGCCCGCTCGGCCGACTGCTCCCACGCGGTGAGCGAATCCTCGCTCGCGAAGCGGTAGAGCATGTGCCACACCTGCGAGTCCTCACCGGCGCGCACCCAGCCGGAGCCGAGGAAGCCCGGATACTTCGTCGCGAGGTTCACCCCCGTCTGCACCCAGGCGGTCGCCTCGACGATGCGCTCGGGGTCGACTTCGCGGCGGATGGACACGGTGAGGGGTTCGGACATGGTGCGGTCCTCGGGGGAACGGGCATCCGGGGTCAGGACGCCGAAGCGGATGCGCCAGGGGTGGCGGCGCACCCTCGATTCTAATTCGGATGGAGACACGTGCGTCCGCCTTCGAATCGCGCAACTGGTCGGATTCCAGGGCGAAATGCGACCAGTTGCGCGATTCGGAGGCGGGGCTCTACCGCCTCAGGGCCGCAGCGACCCGTCTGACCAGTTCCTCTGGTCGGTGCAGGAGCGGTGAGGTGACCTCGATGACGGTCCATCCGGCGGCGCGCAGTGCCGCGATCCGCTCCACGTCCTGCGCCCATCGGTGGTCGTGGAGCATTCCGAGGTATTCGATGGCCACACGTTCCTCGGGATACGCCATGTCGACGCACGCGAGGAATCTGCCCCTGTCATCGAACACGTCGAGGTTGAGCTGCGGCTCCGGCAGTCCCGCGAAGAGGAGGATGCACCGTACGCGAGTCTCTCGCGGCGACCACGAGTCCTCTCGCACGGACTCGAGAGCCGTGCGCAGTCGCTCCGCGCCCCGTCGGCGGCCCGCCTCGAGGGTGGCGCGCAGTTCGGCGACCGTCGTCAACGGCGGTCGCCCTTCGTCGGGCCGCCCGACTCCCCAACGCCACTGCCGGCAGAAGTGGTCTCCCGCGGCGATGAGGTCGATCAGCGGCAGAGTTCCCAATGCGATCCACGTCGCCGCGGGCGATGTCACCCGTAGTCCGCCGTGCATCCGGATCGAGGTCAGGCTTGCGAGCGTCCGGTGCCCCACGATGCCGCGTGCGCGGGGGAACGGTATCGCCCCGGATGCGCTGACATGCAGGGCAAGACCCGCTCCGTCGGAGATCTCACCCTTCTCGTCGAACTCGAGCGGGAGTGGTGCGCCCCAGATCGACGCGGCCGTATGGTGGCTGAAGAAATGGCCGGTATGCAGCCTCGCCGCGTATAGCTCAGCCCGCGCGACGCGGCTCCGGCGCTGCCGTTCGAAGGGGTCAACGGCCGCCGTCGTGTCGGTCTCGCTCGGGTGGTCGGCTTCGCGCGGGGCACGCATGCCGTGGAAGGGCGCTTGCAGATCCGAGCCCCTGAGACGTCTGCGGGACACCCCATGCAATCGTGCGACACCGACCGAGAAGTTGCCGTCGAAGCCCGTCGGAAGCATGTGTCGTCGTCCCATGGAGGACACGGTGGCACACACGCTTCGGCGACGGGCGGCTCGTCCACAGCCATGGTGCGCTTTCGAATCGCGCAACTGGCCCCATATGGCCGCCAAATGCGACCAGTTGCGCGATTCGAACGGGGGTCGCTGTCCGGGCCTCCACGAGGAGGACCCCCGCCGACCCGATTCGGCGGGGGTCTCGCGGCGTGGGAGCCGCGACGGGAGCAAGAGCGCTCACCGTGCGCGCGGTAGACGTGACACCCGATCCGGTCTGAGTCTCTGTCCGCGCACCTGCAGTTGTACCCGGGCGAGATGACGCGGTGGTGAACGCGGCGCGAACAACCGCGATCGCCGGAGGTGAGGGAGGCCGCTCGAAATACAAGGATGTCCTAGTAAATATCCGGTCCTCCGAGTAAACTCCCCAATGTGCCAACGACGGCACGGAGGGATGTCACACAATGACTCGTACTATCCCGCACTTCGTGGGCGGATCGCTTCTCACTCCCGACTCCGGTCGCTTCGCCGACGTGTTCGATCCGAGCACGGGGGCCGTCCAGGCGCGTGTACCGCTCGCCTCGGCCGACGACGTGCGCCGCGTGATCGCGAACGCCGAAGAGGCTCAGGTCGCGTGGGCCGCGACCAACCCGCAGAAACGCGCTCGCGTGCTGCTGCGCTTTCTCGACCTGGTGCAGCGCGAGATGACGTCACTGGCCGAGCTGCTCGCGAGCGAGCACGGCAAGACGGTCGACGACGCGAAGGGTGACATCCAGCGCGGCCTCGAGGTCATCGAGTTCTCCGCCGGTGCTCCGCACCTGCTCAAGGGCGAGTACTCCACCGGCGCCGGTACCGGGATCGACGTCTACTCGATGCGGCAGCCGCTCGGGGTCGTCGCCGCGATCACCCCCTTCAACTTCCCCGCCATGATCCCGCTGTGGAAGGCGGGCCCCGCTCTCGCCGCCGGCAATGCGGTCGTGCTCAAGCCCAGCGAGCGCGACCCCTCGGTGCCGGTGCGCATCGCCGAGCTCTTCCTCGAAGCCGGCCTCCCCGCCGGTGTCCTCAACGTGGTCCACGGCGACAAGGAGGCGGTCGACACGCTGCTCACGGATGACCGCATTCGCGCCGTCGGCTTCGTCGGGTCGACCCCCATCGCCGAGTACATCTATGCGACAGCCGCGGCCCACGGCAAGCGCGCCCAGTGCTTCGGCGGCGCGAAGAACCACATGATCGTGATGCCCGACGCCGACCTCGACCAGGCCGTCGACGCACTGATCGGCTCGGGCTACGGTTCTGCGGGTGAGCGCTGCATGGCCATCTCCGTCGCGGTGCCGGTGGGGCAGGAGACGGCTGACGCGCTCGCGGCCAAGCTCACCGAACGCGTCGCCCAGCTGCGGGTCGGCCCCTCGCTCGCGGTCGACGTCGACTACGGGCCCCTGGTCACGCGGGCGGCCGTCGAGCGGGTAGAAGGCTACATCCAGCAGGGTGTCGACGAGGGGGCGACGCTCCTCGCCGATGGACGCGGCTTCACGGTCGAAGGGCATGAGGAGGGCTTCTACCTCGGACCGACGCTGTTCGACCACGTGACCACCGACATGGCGATATACCGCGAGGAGATCTTCGGCCCGGTGCTGGTGATCGCCCGCGCCGCCGATTACGAGGAGGCGCTGCGCATGGCCTCCGAGCACGAATACGGCAACGGTGTCGCGATCTTCACTCGTGACGGCGACGCCGCCCGCGACTTCGCGGCCCGCGTCGAGGTCGGGATGGTCGGTGTGAACGTGCCGATCCCCGTGCCGATCGCGTATTACACGTTCGGCGGCTGGAAGCGCAGCGGCTTCGGCGACCTCAACCAGCACGGCACCGACGCCTTCCGCTTCTACACGAAGACCAAGACGGTGACGAGTCGCTGGCCCGCGGCCGGCATCCGCGACGGTGCCAGCTTCGTCATCCCCACCATGCATTAGTCCCGGCACACTCCCACAAGGAATCACGATGACCATGACCACCGTCACCACCACCGCCGAAGAGCGCGAGGCGATCATCGGCGCCGTCCGCGAATTCGCCGAGACCGAGCTCGCACCTTTCGCCGCCGAGCGCGACGAGAAGCACCTGTTCCCGCGGGAGTCGTTGAACCGTGCCGGCGAGCTCGGCCTCGGCGGCATCTACGTCGATGAGGAGTTCGGGGGCAGCGGCCTCAGCCGTCTCGACACCGTCGCGATCTTCGAGGAGCTCGCGAAGGGCGACCCCGCGGTCGCGGCGTACATCTCCATCCACAACATGGTGGTCTGGATGATCGACACCTACGGTGACGACGCACAGCGCGGCGAATGGCTGCCGAAGCTCACCGCCATGTCGGAGTTCGGGGGCTACTGCCTGACCGAGCCTGGCGCCGGATCGGATGCGGCGAACATCGCGACCAGCGCCGTCCGCGACGGCGACGACTACGTGCTCACCGGGGTGAAGCAGTTCATCTCCGGCGCGGGCGAGGCCGCTGTCTATGTCGTGATGGCGCGTACGGGGGAGCCGGGTGCCCGTGGGATCAGCGCCTTCCTCGTGCCCGGCGATTCCGAGGCGCTGAGCTTCGGCGCACCGGAGAAGAAGATGGGCTGGCACGCGCAGCCCACCCGCCAGGTCATCCTCGACGGTGTGCGGGTTCCCGCCTCCTCCATGCTCGGCGACGAGGGCCGCGGGTTCGCGATCGCGATGTCGGCCCTCAACGGCGGACGCCTCAACATCGCCGCCTGCTCGCTCGGCGGCGCGCAGTGGGCGCTCGACAAGGCGGTGCAGTACGTGCACGAGCGGATGGCCTTCGGAGAGCCGCTGGCCGAGAAGCAGTCGATCCTGTTCGCGATCGCCGACATGCGCACCGACCTGCATGCCGCACGTCTCATGGTGCGCGACGGCGCGCAGGCGGTCGACGAGCACGCACCCGATGCGACGATGCGATGCGCCATGGCCAAGCGCTTCGCGACCGACGCCGGCTTCGACGTCGCCAACCGGGCACTGCAGCTGCACGGCGGCTACGGCTACCTGCAGGACTACGGGATCGAGAAGGTCGTCCGCGATCTGCGGGTGCACCAGATCCTGGAAGGGACGAACGAGATCATGCGACTGATCGTCGGACGCGAGATGCTGCGGCCCGCGGGTTCGAGCTCCCTCCAGCGCAGCGGCGGAGACCAGATGCGGAGCGCATCATGACCACCGAGACTGCGAAGGCGGTGGTCGCGTTCCTCGGCCTCGGACACATGGGGCTGCCGATGGCGAAGAACCTCGTCGCCGCCGGTCACGAGGTGCACGGCTTCGACCTCATGCCCGCGGCCGTCGAGGCGGCCCAGGCGTCCGGCATCCTGGTGGCGGCGAGCGGTGCAGACGCCGTGGCCGGCGCGGATGTCGTGATCACCATGTTCCCCGCCGGAAAGCACGTGATCGAGGCGTATCGCACCGAGCTGCTGGCGGCGGCCCATCCTGGCACGCTCTTCATCGAGTCGTCGACGATCGCCGTCGACGAGGCTCGCGCGGCGCACGCCCTCGCGCTCGCCGCCGGACACCGCAACGTCGACGCTCCGGTGTCGGGCGGCGTGGTCGGCGCGGAGAACGGCACGCTCGCGTTCATGGTCGGCGGCTCGGACGACGACTTCGCATCCGCGCTCCCGCTGCTCGAGATCATGGGAAAGCGCGTCGTGCACTGCGGCGGTCCTGGCCTCGGTCAGGCGGCCAAGGTGTGCAACAACATGGTGCTCGCGGTCTCACAGATCGCGGTGGCCGAAGCCTTCGTGTTGGGGGAGCGGCTCGGACTCGAGCACCAGGCGCTGTTCGACGTGGTGTCGCAGGCGTCCGGGCAGTGCTGGTCGATCACGACGAACTGCCCCGTGCCCGGCCCCGTGCCCACGAGCCCGGCCAATCGCGACTATCAGCCGGGTTTCGCCGGGGCCCTGATGGCCAAGGACCTCGGACTCGCACTGCAGGCGATCGAGCAGACGTCGACCGACGCACGGATGGGCCGGCTCGCCCAGGAGATCTACGCCGCGTTCGCGGCCGGCGACGGCGCGGGACGCGACTTCTCCGGGATCATCACCGACATCCGCGACGACCGGGTCTGACGGCCGGTTTCGAATCGCGCAAATGGCCCGATCCGGGGCGAACATGCGGCCATTTGCGCGATTCGAAGGCCAGGGTGAATGCTGAAGAACACCACGACGGAGAGGGCGACATGACCGAGTACGAGACGATCCTGGTCGAGCAGCGCGGGAGGGTGGGGTGGATCACCCTGAACCGTCCTGAGGCGCTGAACGCGTTGAACAGCCTTCTCGCCGAGGAGGTCACCGCCGCGGCGCTCGCCTTCGATACGGACGAGGGCGTCGGTGCGATCGTGGTGACCGGGTCTGAGAAGGCCTTCGCCGCCGGCGCCGACATCAAGGAGATGGAGGGCATGTCCGCGGCGCAGATGCTCGAGACCGACCACTTCGGCGTCTGGCACGAGTTCGCCGCGGTGCGGACCCCCGTGATCGCCGCGGTCTCCGGTTTTGCGCTGGGTGGCGGATGCGAGCTGGCGATGATGTGCGACATCATCCTGGCCGCCGACACCGCCAAGTTCGGACAGCCCGAGATCAACCTCGGCGTCATCCCCGGCATGGGCGGCACACAGCGCCTGATCCGCGCGGTCGGCTACTACAAGGCGGCCGAGCTGGTGCTCTCCGGGCGCTTCATGGGAGCGGAGGAGGCGGAGCGCTCCGGCCTCGTGTCACGCGTCGTGCCGGCATCCGACCTCCTCGCCGAGGCGACGAAGCTCGCCGACACCATCGCCTCGAAGTCGCTGCCGTCGGTCTACGCCGCGAAGGCTGCGTTGGACGCCGCCATGGAGACGACCCTGGCCGAGGGGCTCGCGCACGAGAAGCAGGCCTTCGCCGCGCTGTTCGACACCGCGGATCAGAAGGAGGGCATGTCGGCCTTCCGGGAGAAGCGGGTACCCGACTTCCAGAACCGCTAGCGTGCCGTGAACAACACCTCAGAAATGAGTGCGATTCGTCGGAAACGGCTCTCAGTGCCGTGCCCGACGAGAGTTCCTGCGGAGTTGTACACCACCTCAGCCGCCGAGCGCGTCGACGATCTTGGCGATCCGGCGCTCGCGCGTCGCTTCCTGCTTGGCCTCGGCCACGCTCCGCGCGTGCTCCTTGCGCACGGTGTACGACAGGGCGTCGAAGGCGGTGCGCAGGGCGGGGTCGGCGCCCAGGGCTGCCGCCAGCTCGGGCGGAACGTCGACCGTGCGCTCGGCGGAGTCCACCCGGATCACGGCGTCGATCTCCTGGTCGATCTCGAGTCCGAGGTCGCCGCGCACGGCCTTGCTGAAGCCGATCATGTTCTCGCTGCCCATGCGCGCCAGACGCAGGCGAGCGGTGCGTCCGCCGATCGTGACGGCCACGGGGAACGCCTTGCCGGCACCGAGAGAGGCGACCTGTTCATCCGTGAGCAGAATCGCCGCAGCGGGACCACGGCCGGTGAGGACGGTGTGCAGGCGCAGTTCGCTCATGCCGAAAGAGTACGCCCGGGACCCTCGAACTCGGCGGCGAGAATCGCATTGCGCTCCAGGATCAGGCGGCGCATGTATGCGCGCAGGAACATCGCGTCGACGAGCCTGCCGAGCGGACCGAACGGCGAGCGGAAGGTCACGGTGTCGTGCATGAGCGTGCCGGACGGATGCTCCTCGAACCGGTGCTCGTGCAGGAATGCCGCGAACGGGCCGGAGATCTGCCGATCCGAGAAGCCGCGGGGCGGATCGATGTCGAACACGATCGAGCGCAGGCGGAACGGGATGCCGAAGTGGCGTGCCCGCCAGGTCGCGGTCGTGCCTTCGGTGAAGACGCCGCCTGCCGGTGCCTCGACCATGGTCTCGCCGAATCGGGCCATGCTCTTCACGTGCAGTGCCGGATCGAGCGACGCGGCGAACACCTCGTCGGGGGTCGCGGCGATGATCGTGTCGAGCGCGAACCGGGCCATCTCAGAGGGCTTCGGGCTGCGGGCGGGGATCGGCGAAGTCGCCGGCGTCCTTGCGCAGTCGCGCCACGATCGCGACGAGCTCGGCGGCGTCGTCGCGGCTCAGACCGGGCTCGGCGAATACATCCGCGTTGAGGGCCTGAGTGGCGCGCTCGACCAGTTCTCGGCCGGACTCGGTCAGGACGAGGAGCGCGGCCCGTCCGTCATGCGGGTGCGGCTCACGCGCGATCAGACCGTCGCGGACCAGACGTTCCGCCGTGCTCGTGACCGTGGTCGGATGCACCTGGAGGCGGGCGACCACGCTCGACAGGGGAAGGCTGCCGGCCCGGCTGAAGGCCAGCAGACGCAGCACCTCGTAGCGGGCGAAGCTCAGGGCGAACGGCTTGAGGGCCGCGTCGACGCGGGCGAGGAGCAGCTGCTGGGCCCGCATCACCGAGGTGACCAGCGCCATGCCGTCGGCGGCGTCCGTCCAGCCGTGCGCGAGCCACTGCCGCTTCGCCTCGGCGAGCGGGTCGATGGGGAGCGGACGGGGTCGGGCCATTTCTCTACGGTAGTGGCGGGAGGGCGGGGTGCGGTGACGGCGCGCGACGCATCCGGCGGCCCTGCGACTGAGTCTCAGTCGCAGGTGATCTGGAACTCAGTATCGCGGTCTAGAATTGCAGCAGTCGTGAGGAGCAATCGATGAAGATCTTCGTCCTGGTCAAAGAGGTGCCGGACACCTATGGCGATCGCAAGCTGAATCTCGAGACCGGACTCGCCGATCGTGCGGCGGGTGACGTGGTCCTCGACGAGATCACCGAGCGGGCTCTCGAGGTCGCGCTCAGCTACGCCGACAAGAACGACGGCACCGAGGTGGTGGCCGTCTCGATGGCTCCGGAGGGGTCGACCGCTTCCGTCCGCAGAGCGCTGGCGATCGGTGCCGGTTCCGCCGTGCACATCGCCGACGAGCAGCTCGCCGGTGCCGACCTCGGGCTCACCGCCGAGGTGCTCGCCGCGGCGATCCGCCGCGGTGCCCCCGACCTCGTGATCACCGGCAACCTGTCGACCGACGGCTCCGGCGGTGTGATCCCGGCGATGATCGCCGAGCACCTCGGGTTCGCGCAGGCCACGGCCCTGACCTCGGTCGAGATCACCGCCGACGGTGTCTCCGGAATCCGGGGTGCGGATGCCGGAAGCCAGCCGGTGTCGGCGCCGCTCCCGGCCGTGATCTCGATCACCGAGGCGCTCCCCGACGCACGGTTCCCCAACTTCAAGGGCATCATGGCGGCGAAGAAGAAGCCGCTCGAGGTACTCTCGCTCGCCGACCTCGATGTCTCGGCGGATCCGTCCGCCGCGCCCCGGACCATCATGACGACCGTGTCGGAGAAGCCCCCGCGGGCGGCCGGCGTGAAGATCACCGATGAGGGCGACGCCGCAGACAAGCTCGTCGACTACCTCGTGCAGAACAGGCTGGTGTGAGATGACTTCCTCCGAGAACCCGATCCTCGTCCTCGTCGACGTCGACCCCTCCGGCTACGTCGCCACCAGCACGGCGGCGCTCATCGGTGCGGCCTCGACGATCGGCTCGCCCGTCGCGCTGATCGTCGGCGGCAGCCCTGCCGCGGTGGATCAGGCTGCCGCAGCCGGAGCCTCCGTCGTGCTGACCGCCGATGGCGACCCGGCCGCGCTGACCGTGCCGATCGTGGATGCCCTGCAGGCCGCAGCCGCGCAGGTGCGCCCCGACGCCGTGCTGATCTCGAACTCCATCTCCGGTCGCGATGTGGCCGGACGCTTCGCCGTGCGCACCAAGAGTGCGCTCTCGGTCGACGCGGTGGGTGTCTCCCGCGATGACGAGGGCGTCGTCGCCCACCACTCGGTCTACGGCGGGGCATACCTGGTCGACTCGGCTCCCACGTTCGGCACTCCGGTCATCACGGTGCGTCAAGGTGCGGTGGATGCGCGCGCCGAGGCCGTGCCCTCGCATTCGGTCGAGGTGCTCGATGTCACCGCGTCCGGTGCCGTGGCGGCGACGGCCGGTCCTGTCGAGGCCGTCGAGGTCGCCTCGTCCCGTCCCGAGCTGCGCGGCGCCACGCGTGTGGTGTCCGGCGGTCGCGGCCTCGCGTCGAAGGAGAAGTTCGTGCTCGTCGAAGAGCTCGCCGATGCGCTCGGTGCGGCCGTCGGCGCCTCCAGGGCCGCTGTCGATGCGGGGTACATCCCGCAGTCGCACCAGGTCGGTCAGACCGGGGTGTCGGTGTCGCCGCAGCTGTATGTCGCTCTCGGCATATCCGGGGCGATCCAGCACCGCGCGGGCATGCAGACGTCGAAGAACATCGTCGCGATCAACAAGGACCCCGAGGCGCCGATCTTCGACGTCGCGGACTTCGGCATCGTCGGCGACGTGTTCGCCGTGGTCCCGCAGGTGATCGCCGCCCTCGAGGCGCGGAAGAAGTAGCCGTGGCGACGCGGATGCTGCGACGCGGTCTGCCGCGTGTGCCGGGTGGGGAGCCGTGGCCCCCGGCCGATGCGGTGACGGAAGACGCGGAGCCGACGGTTGCCCTGGCCGCCGAGGGCCCGGCGGCGACGGAGGCCGATCATGCGGCGAGGTCGGGTGTCGCCGCCGTCGCCGACTCCGTCGTGGCGGGGGAGTCGGCACCCGTGGTCGCCGCCGAGCAGACCAGGAGCGCCGCCCCCGTGGCGACCGCCGGAGCCGCGCGGATCCGTCGCGGTCTGCCGCGCGTGCCGGGCGGAGAGTCCTGGCCACCGTCGGCCGCCGCCGTGCCCGCCGCCGTGCCCGCCGCCGCGGCGACTCCCGCTCCGCAGGCGACGAAGCCGGAGCCGGCTGTCGCGGCGGCAGTTCCCGCACCTTCGGCGACCGGCAGTGCGCCGGCGACGACTCCTGCATCGAGCGCGCCGTCGCCCGTCGTCGGCGCGCCCGAAGCGCAGATCGCCGCAGTCGGCGGTGTTCGTCGCGGCCTGCCCCGCGTGGTCGGCGGCGAGCCGTGGCCACCCGCAGGCACCGTCCCGCTCGCCCCTGCTGTCGCGGCATCCGTCGAGCCGGTGGCTCCTGCGCCGGTCGTTCCCGAGAGCACCGGACCCGAGAGCACCGCTGTCGTCGCGGCATCCGCACCTGCGATCGCCGACGTCGCCACCCCGTTGCCGTGGACGCGCACGGTGTGGAACGGGCGCGCGCCACGTCACATCGCCGAGGCGCCGGCGCCGGCATCCGGTCGCCGCCGCCCGACGTGGCCCCAGGCCATCGCCGTCTTGTTCGGCGCCGCCGCGCTCGGAGTGCTCGCGGGCGCCGCCATCGCCTTCGTGCGCGCGCTCCTCAGCTTCCCGTTCATGCAGGACTTCCTCACGGCCTTCCCGGGCGAATACGAGCCGGGCATCGCGGTCGAGCCCGGGTTCTCGCCGTGGATCGGCTGGCAGCACTTCTTCAACATGTTCTTGATGGTGCTGATCATCCGCTCTGGTCTGCAGGTGCGCACCGAGAAGCGACCCACGGTCTTCTGGACGCCTCGTGGCAACGCGAAGGGCAAGATCAGCCTGAACCTCTGGTTCCACCAGTCGCTCGACATCCTGTGGCTCGTGAACGGCGTGATCTTCGTGGTGCTGCTGTTCGTCACGGGGCACTGGGTGCGCATCGTGCCGACGAGCTGGGAGGTCTTCCCGAACGCGCTGTCGGCCGCCCTGCAGTACATCTCGTTCGACTGGCCGCATGAGAACGGCTGGAACAACTACAACAGCCTGCAGCAGCTCGCCTACTTCGCGACCGTGTTCATCGCGGCACCTCTCGCGGCGATCACCGGGTTCCGCATGTCGGGGCTCTGGCCGAAGAAGGCCGAGAAGCTGTCGAAGGCCTACCCGGTGGAGTGGGCACGGGCGCTGCACTTCCCGATCATGCTGTACTTCGTGGCGTTCATCATCGCGCACGTCGCCCTCGTGATGCTGACTGGATTCCTGCGCAACCTGAACCACATGTTCGCGTCGCAGGATGCGGTCACCTGGACCGGATTCTGGGTGTTCATCCTCTCGCTCGTGGTGATCGCGATCGCGTGGGTGGCCGCCCGGCCTCTCGTGCTCGCGCCTATCGCGAAGGCGTTCGGAAAGGTCTCCGGACGCTGACACGACCATGCTGACGAGAGAACGCTGACGGAAGGAAGATCATGGCCGAGGCGTACATCATCGATGCGGTTCGTTCTCCGGTGGGGCGGCGCGGGGGATCACTCTCCGACATCCATCCGGCGGATCTCGGGGCACACAGCCTCCGCGCGTTGGTCGACCGTGTCGGCATCGACCCCGGGGCGATCGACGACGTCGTTCTGGGTGCGATCGACGCGATCGGCGGGCAGGCGGGCAACGTGGCGCGCACCGCCGCGCTCGTCGCCGGATTCCCCGAGCACGTGCCGGGAGTCACGATCGACCGCCAGTGCGGGTCGAGCCAGCAGGCCGTGCACTTCGCCGCGCAGGCCGTGATGAGCGGGGTGAACGACCTCGTTGTCGCCGGTGGATTGCAGAACATGTCGCAGGTGCCCCTGACCGCGGCGGCCGTCGTGGGGGAGGCCTACGGATTCACGACCCCGTACGCCGAGTCGCCCGGATGGCGCGAGAAGTACGGAGACCAGGAGATCTCGCAGTTCGCCGGTGCGGAGCTGATCGCCGAGAAGTGGGGCATCTCCCGGGAGGAGATGGAGCAGTTCGCCCTGGAGAGTCACCGTCGCGCTGCCGTCGCGCAGGACGAGGGACGATTCGCGAACGAGATCGCCCCGCTGAACGGCCTCGCCCACGACGAGGGCGTGCGCCGGGACACGACCCTGGAGCGGATGGCCGGGCTCTCGCCGCTGCGAGAGGGCGGACGGATCACGGCCGCCGTCGCGTCCCAGATCAGCGATGCCTCCAGTGCCATGCTCATCGCGAGCGAACGGGCCGTGCACGAGCACGGACTCACGCCCCGCGCGCGCATCCATCAGATGGCGGTGCGGGGTGCCAGTCCTGTCCTCATGCTCACCGCACCCATCCCGGCGACGCGGCACGCACTGCAACGCGCGGGCCTCGGTGTCGCCGACATCGACCTGTTCGAGGTGAACGAGGCCTTCGCTCCCGTGGTGCTCGCCTGGATGCGTGAGCTCGATGCTCCGCACGAGAAGGTCAACGTCAACGGCGGTGCCATCGCGCTCGGCCACCCGATCGGGGCGACCGGCACGAGGCTTCTCACGACCATGCTGAACGAACTCGAGCGCACCGGCGGACGCTACGGCCTGCAGGCGATGTGCGAGGGCGGCGGCGTCGCGAATGTGACCATCATCGAACGGCTCTGATCCGGAGCGAACCGCGACCGACAGCGAGAACGGGCCGCCTCCGAGAGGAGACGGCCCGTTCTGTGCGTGTGCTGCGGTCGATCAGGGGCGCACGAAGCGCACTTCGGTCAGCGTCTCGCCCAGGAACGGCTCGGTGTGCGAGGCGCCGTCGAGACGGAAGCCGTTACGCGTGTAGAAGCGGTGCGCGCGGGGGTTGTCCTCGGCCACCCACAGGTACAGCGGCTCGTCCTTCTCGACGGCGGCGTCGAACAGCTTCTGGCCGATGCCGGTCGAGTGCCAGGCGTCGAGCAGGTAGATGAAGTAGAGCTCGCGGAACGCGGGGGCATCCTTGTCGCGGGCGGGGCCGGAGCCGACGAAGCCGACGATCTCGCCGTCGACGAGAGCGGCGTTCATCTTGAACTCGGGGCCCTGCGAGGCCCAGTGCGTCCAGAGCTCCGCCATGCGGCGCGGCGAGACCTTCTCCAGCGCCGCCTTGCTGATCAGGTGGTCGTAGGTCTCGTGCCAGCACTGCGCATGCACGCGACCGAGGGCTTCCGCATCCACATCACGGACCGGACGGACGATGACTTCAGACTGGGCTTCGGCGCTCATGTTCGTGACTCTACGCGCGGCGTCGGCGAAGAGGAAATCGAGTGGATGTTCGATGACACCTGGTGTGCGGGCCTGGAGGGTTCGCACAACGATGTTCGCGGATCGTGCACTCCTGGCTACGATCGATCCTCGTGAACGTGATCTGGCGGACCCTCCTGGTGATCCTCGGCGCTCGCCGCCGTGTGCGACGGGGGAAGACCCTCGACCCGACCGCCGTCGGCAGCATCACCCTCACGACCCTGCCGACCGACATCGACATCCTGCGCCACATGAACAACGGCCGCTACCTGTCGCTGTTCGACCTCGGGCGCTGGGACCAGCTCATCCGCACGGGACTCTTCGACGCGATGAAGGACCGCGGCTGGTACGCGGTCGTCTCCAGCGAGACGATCACGTTCCGCAAGTCGCTGCAGCTGTGGCAGCGCTTCGAGGTGCAGTCGCGGTTCATCGGGCACGACGACAAGGCGCTGTTCATGGAGCACCGCGCCGTGGTCGACGGAGAGGTCTACGCCCGAGCGATCGTGCGCGCCCGGATGCTGCGCCGCAGCGGAGGCACCGTCAGCAACGAAGAGCTGTTCGCCGCGGTGGGCAAGCCCGAGGGCGTGCCGGAGATCGACGCCTGGGTGCATGACTGGGCCGCGGCATCCGCGCTCCCGCCGGTTCGCGTGAAGGCCCCGAGCGTCTGGGGCTGATCCCTCGACGCCGATCCCCGCTCCTCCGGTTTCCGTAAGAACCCCGCTTCTTTCCCTGTCACAGAGCCGAAGGAGGGGCGCTTCCGGAGCGCACCTCAGTACTCTGAGCGGGAAGTCAGGGGCGCAGACGCCCCGGTGATCCCGTCGACGTAGACGGGCGGAGGAGGAAGCAGTGGCAGTCATCGGCATCGTGCGGGAGCCTGCGGGCGAAGCACGGGTCTCGGCCACCCCGGCGACGATCGCGTCGCTCGGGAAGCTGGGCCACACGGTCAGGGTGGAGCGGGGAGCGGGCGCTGCGGCCTCGTACCCCGACGCCGAGTACGCGGCGGCGGGAGCGGCGCTGGTGGGTCGCGCCGAGGCCTGGGGGAGCGAGATCGTCCTCGCGATCACCGCTCCCGGCGCGGAGGAGATCGCCCTCCTCTCCGACGACGCCACCCTCATCGCACTTCTCTCGCCGGCACTGCGCCCCGACCTCGTCGAGTCGCTCGCACAGCGCGGCATCACGGCGGTCGCACTCGATGCGGTGCCGCGCATCTCGCGCGCGCAGTCGATGGACGTGCTCAGCTCGATGGCGAACATCGCCGGCTACCGCGCCGTCGTCGAGGCCGCGCATGAGTTCGGCCGCTTCTTCACCGGCCAGGTGACCGCCGCCGGCAAGGTGCCGCCGGCGAAGGTGCTGGTCGCGGGCGCCGGAGTCGCAGGTCTCGCCGCCATCGGGGCCGCATCGAGTCTCGGAGCTATCGTGCGCGCGACAGACCCGCGCCCCGAGGTCGCCGACCAGGTCACCTCGATCGGCGGCTCGTACCTTCCGGTCGACGTCGAGGTCGCAGCCTCCACCGACGGCTACGCCAAGGCGACGAGCGCGGACTACGACCGCAGGGCCGCCGAGATCTACACCGAGCAGGCCGCCGACGTCGACATCATCATCACGACCGCGCTCATCCCCGGCCGGGCGGCCCCTCGCCTGATCACGGCATCCGATGTCGCGCAGATGACGCCGGGCAGCGTGATCGTCGACATGGCCGCGGGGCAGGGTGGCAACGTCGAGGGCTCGGTCGCGGGCGAGAGGGTCGTCACCGACAACGGTGTGATCATCCTGGGATACACCGACCTGGCGTCGCGCCTGGCCGCTCAGGCCTCCCAGCTCTACGGCACGAACCTCGCCAACCTCGTCGCCCTGCTGACCCCCGCGAAGGACGGGCAGCTGGTGATCGACTTCGACGACGTCGTGCAGCGCTCGGTCACGGCCGTGCGCGATGGCGAGGTCACCTGGCCCCCGCCCGCCGTGCAGGTCGCGGCCGCCCCCGCCACGAAGACTGCAGCGGCACCGGTCGAGATCGCGCCGCCGAAGAAGATGTCCACCGCGCGCAAGGTCACGCTGATCGTGGTGGGGATCGCCGCGCTGTTCGCCGTGAACGCGTTCGCCCCCGCTCCGCTGCCGCAGCACTTCACGGTGCTCGTGCTCTCTGTCGTGATCGGCTTCTACGTGATCGGCAAGGTGCATCACGCGCTGCACACCCCGCTCATGTCGGTGACCAATGCCATCTCGGGCGTCATCGTCGTCGGAGCGATGCTGCAGATCACGTCGCCGCTGCCGGTCGTGCAGGTGCTCGCCGCGATCGCCGTGCTGCTCGCCTCCATCAACATCTTCGGAGGCTTCGCGGTGACCCGTCGAATGCTCGCGATGTTCACACTCGGGACATCGGCGAAGGGCGGCCAGAAGTGACCGTCGACGCGCTCGCCGGGGCGGCCTACATCGTCGCCGCCCTGTTGTTCATCCTCAGCCTCGCCGGGCTCAGCCGTCACGAGTCCGCCCGCTCCGGCGTGGTCTACGGCATCGCAGGCATGACGATCGCGCTGGTCGCGACCGTCGCCCTCACCGTGGCGGATGCGTGGAGCACCGGGGCGTTCCTCGGCCTGGGTCTGCTGGTGGCCGCCGTGCTGATCGGTGCGGCCATCGGACTCTGGCGGGCACGGGTCGTGGAGATGACCGGGATGCCCGAGCTCATCGCGCTCCTGCACAGCTTCGTCGGCCTCGCCGCGGTGCTCGTCGGCTGGAACGGCTACCTCGCGCACCCGGAGATCGCCCCTCAGCTCGTCGGCATCCACAACGCCGAGGTCTTCATCGGAATCTTCATCGGTGGTGTCACCTTCACCGGGTCGATCGTCGCGTACCTCAAGCTCTCGGCCAAGATGTCGTCGAAGCCGCTCATGCTCCCGGGCAAGAACGGGCTCAACATCGGGGCGCTCGTCGCGTTCGTCGGCCTGACCGTGTGGTTCGTGAACGACCAGCAGCTGTGGCTCCTGATCGCGGTCACCGTGCTCGCCTTCGCACTCGGCTGGCACCTGGTCGCCTCGATCGGCGGCGGGGACATGCCGGTCGTCGTCTCGATGCTCAACAGCTATTCCGGTTGGGCGGCCGCCGCGGCGGGCTTCCTCCTGAACAACGACCTGCTCATCGTCACGGGCGCGCTGGTGGGATCGTCGGGTGCGTACCTCTCGTACGTGATGTGCAAGGCCATGAACCGCTCGTTCCTCTCCGTCATCGCAGGCGGATTCGGGATCGCGGCGCCGTCCGCAGATGACACCGAGTACGGCGAGCACCGCGAGATCACCGCCGAGGGTGCGGCCGAGATGCTCGTCGCGGCCGGCACCGTCGTGATCACGCCCGGCTACGGCATGGCGGTCGCGCAGGCGCAGTATCCGGTGGCCGACCTGGTCCGACGACTCCGCGAGCGGGGTGTGGACGTGCGGTTCGGCATCCATCCGGTCGCGGGGCGCCTTCCCGGCCACATGAACGTGCTGCTGGCCGAGGCCAAGGTGCCGTACGACATCGTCCTGAGCATGGACGAGATCAACGACGACCTCGCCTCGACCGCGGTCGTGCTGGTGATCGGCGCGAACGACACGGTCAACCCGGCCGCCGCCGAAGACCCGGGGAGCCCCATCGCCGGGATGCCGGTGCTGAAGGTGTGGGAGGCCGAGAACGTCATCGTGTTCAAGCGCTCGATGGCCGCCGGCTACGCAGGGGTGCAGAACCCGCTGTTCTTCCGCGAGAACGCGTCGATGCTGTTCGGCGATGCGAAGCAGCGGGTGGAGGACATCATCGCCGCGCTGTGAAAGGTCGCACGGTGAGCGGCGGAGGACGCGGGTGTCCCCCGAACGCCCTACAGACACCCTCGTATGCGGCTTCTAGCCTGAGAGATCGGACCGTCTCGAGAGTCGACGTCGGTCCGAACGAGGAGGAATGAAATGCAGCGTCGAACGACGAAGATCCTGACCGGTGGCCTGCTGGCCGCGGTGATCCTGGGAGGCGGTGCGGTGCCCGCGGGAGCCGCAGTGGCATCGGAAGCAGCGCCCACGTCCGTCTCGGCGGCGGGAGTCGACAACACCCTCGCCCAGGTGGAAAGCGCGGCGCACAAGCTGCGAGATGTGATCGCCACCCTGCGCTCGACGAACAAGACCGCGGAGCAGAAGCGCACGAGCGCGAGAGGAGCGGTGAGCACGCTGAACTCCGTCGCGCAGACGCTCGGGGGATCGGCTGCGACGGCGCTCAAGCGAGACGCGGGAAACGTCTCTGCAGCGGCATCGCGATCGCAGTTCACCACCGCGGCGAGCACACTCGTGTCGTCCGTGCAGCGCCTGGACAAGATCGCCGACGCGATCAGAGACCTCGACGGAGGACTCGGCGGCTGAGCCGTCTCTCCATCTCGTGCACCGCGGAGCCCCATCGGAAACGGAGGGGCTCCGCGGTCGTTTCGCCATCCGGCGCTCCCGGGATAGGACGGGGTGGGCAACTAGGCTGAAATCCATGGCAGCGACCCCCTCGGATGCCGTGGCATCCGCCCCTCTCGCAGATCGTGCGATCGAGCTGGCTCGACGCTGGGCGATCGAGGCGGCGGCGATCGAACCCGACCCCGCAGCGGCGCGGCTCGCCGGTGTGCTGCAGGACGCGAACGGGCTGCCGTTCACGCTCGGCTTCGTCGACGGCGTCATGCGCCCGGAGAGCCTGACCGCCGCCGCCTCGCAGCTGCACCGGATCGCCCCGATCGTGCCGGAGTTCCTGCCCTGGTACCTGCGCTCTGTCGTGCGCCTCGGCGGCGGCGTCGCACAGATCCTCCCCTCACCGGTGGTGCCGATCGCCCGGAGAGTGCTCCGCGACATGGTCGGGCATCTCATCGTCGACGCGCGTCCCGCGAAGCTCGGGGCAGCGATCGAGCGGATCAGGGCGAACGGCTCACGCCTCAACCTGAACCTGCTCGGTGAGGCCGTGCTCGGCGAGGCCGAAGCGCGGCGACGGCTGGACGGCATCCGCGCGCTCGTGCAGCGTCCGGACGTCGACTACGTCTCGGTCAAGGTCTCGGCGATCATCAGTCACCTCTCGATGTGGGCGTTCGACGAGGTGGTCGACGAGGTGGTGGATCGGCTCCTGCCGCTGTACCTGGCGGCCGCGGCCGACGGCACGTTCATCAACCTCGACATGGAGGAGTACCGCGACCTCGACCTCACGATCGCGGTCTTCACACGCATCCTCGAGGATCCGCGCCTGGCCGGGCTCGAGGCGGGGATCGTGCTGCAGGCCTACCTTCCCGATGCCCTGCCCGCCCTGCAGGAGCTGACCGCCTGGGCACAGGACCGCGTCGCACACGGTGGCGCCCGCATCAAGGTGCGACTCGTCAAGGGCGCGAACCTCGCGATGGAGCACGTCGAAGCCCGGATGCACGGCTGGACGCCCGCGACCTACGACACCAAGCTCGACACCGACGCGAACTACCTGCGCTGCCTCGACTGGGCTCTGCAGCCCGAGCACGCCGCGGCCGTGAAGATCGGCGTCGCCGGGCACAACCTCTTCGGCATCGCCTACGCCTGGCTGCTCGCGGGTGAGCGGGGTGTGCGCGAGGCCGTCGAGTTCGAGATGCTCCTCGGCATGGCCCAGGGGCAGGTGCAGGCCGTCTCGCGCGAGGTCGGACCGGTACTGCTGTACGTGCCGGTCGTGGAGCCCGCCGAGTTCGATGTCGCGATCAGCTACCTGGTGCGCCGACTCGAGGAGAACGCGTCTCCGGACAACTTCCTCTCCGCCGCGTTCCGGCTGGGCGAGGACGAGTCGCTGTTCGTGCGGGAGCAGGACCGTTTCCTCGATGCGCTCGACAGGTCGGGCGACGCCACGCTGCGCATCGGACCCCGTCGCACGCAGGACCGCCAGGCGCCGGTGCACGAGTCGGTGCGGACGGCGCCAGCCGCCCCCGTACCGGAGACCGACCTCACCAAAGCGGTGCTCGGGATCTCGCGTGGTTCCGACGACGAGGGCGGCCGCGAGGCGTTCCTCGAGACGGCCGTGTACTCCGCTCGCGAGATGGAGCAGGATGCCGGTGGCGCTCCCGGCTTCTCGAACACGGCCGACAGTGATCCGGCACTGCCCGCGAACCGCGACTGGGCGCGCGAGGTGCGCGAGCGCATCCCCACCTCCGAGCTCGGCGTCGCCACGATCGCCGTCGCACGGGTGTCGGATGCGGAAGACCTCGAACGGATCGTGCGGGGCGTGCGCCGTGCGGCGCCGTCGTGGGGTGGACGCCCTGCCGCCGAACGCGCCGAAGTGCTGCTGCGTGCCGCCGCCGCGCTCGAGTCGCGCCGGGGAGACCTCATCGAGGTCGCGGCCTCCGAGACCGGCAAGGTCTTCGCCGAAGCCGACGTCGAAGTGAGCGAGGCGGTCGACTTCGCACGCTATTACGCGGCCAAAGCTCGCGAACTCGACGCGATCGCGGGCGCCGTGTTCGTCCCGGCATCCGTCACCGTCGTCACGCCGCCGTGGAACTTCCCCGTCGCGATCCCCGCCGGGGGCGTGCTCGCCGCGCTCGCCGCGGGTTCGGGCGTCGTCTTCAAGCCCGCCCCGCAGGCCCGCCGCTGCGCCGCCGTGATCGCCGAGGCGCTGTGGCAGGCGGGTGTGCCGCGTGACCTGCTCGCGCTCGTCGACATCGAGGAGGGCGAGCTCGGTCGAGAGCTCATCACGCATGACGCCGTCGACCGGGTCATCCTCACCGGCGCATGGGATACGGCGGCGCTGTTCCGCTCCTGGCGCCCCGATCTGCCGCTGCTCGCCGAGACCAGCGGCAAGAACGCGATGATCATCACGCCCTCGGCGGATCTCGATCTCGCGGTCGCCGACCTCGTCAAGAGCGCCTTCGGTCATGCCGGGCAGAAGTGCTCGGCGGCGTCGCTGGCGATCCTCGTCGGGCCGGTCGGACGCTCGGCCCGATTCGCCCGTCAACTGGCCGACGCCGTGCGGTCGCTGCACGTCGGGCAGCCCACCGATCCACTGGCCGAGGTGGGTCCGGTGATCGAGCCGCCGACGGGCAAGCTCGCCTGGGCGCTGAGCGAGCTCGAGGGCGATGAGCAGTGGCTGATCGAACCGGCGCTCTCGACGGACGACGACGGCAGCGGACGGCTGTGGCGCCCCGGCGTCCGGGTGGGCGTGCAGCCGGGGTCGCGTTTCCACACCGAGGAGTTCTTCGGGCCGGTGCTCGGGGTCATGCACGCTCCGACGCTCGCGCGTGCCGTCGAGATGCAGAACGCCGTCGCCTACGGGCTCACCGCAGGGCTGCACACCCAGGACCCGGAGGAGCTGTCGTACTGGCTCGCCCGGGTGCAGGCGGGCAACCTCTATGTGAACCGCGGCATCACCGGCGCGATCGTGCAACGTCAGCCGTTCGGCGGGTGGAAGCGCTCCTCGGTCGGCCCCGGTGCCAAGGCAGGTGGCCCGAACTACCTGATCGGGCTGGGGTCCTGGCGCTCGCAGCCAGGCGGCCCGGCATCCAGCACTCTGCATCTGCGGGGACTCGATTCCCGGATCACGGCGCTCATCGAGTCGGCGCAGTCGTCGCTCGAGTATGAGAGGTTCGAGTGGCTGCGCCGTTCTGCGCTGTCGGATGCCCTCGCCTGGGACCGCGAGTTCGGCCAGGTGCGCGACGTGTCGCGCCTCGGCGTCGAGCGCAACCTCTTCCGTTATCGGCCGGTGCCCGTCGAGGTTCGCGCGACCGACGATGCCGCGCTGCAGGATCTGCTGCGCGTCGTGATCGCCGGAGTGCGTTCGGGAGCGAAGTTCGTGATCTCGACCCCGGTCGGGTTGCCCGGCGACGTGCGCCGCGCGCTCGGCGACCTCGATGCCCCGGTGTTCCTGGAGAGCGATGACGAGTGGCTGCAGCGGATGCTTCGACAGGATGCCCCCGAGGGCGTCGCGCTGCCGGTGAGTGACCGGGTGCGTCTGGTCGGCGGTCGTGCCGCCGTGGCCGCGCTGCACACTGCTCTGGCAACGGCATCCGCGGGTGATCCCGACGTCGCAGTGTACGACGGGGAGGTGACGGCGGCGGCCCGGATCGAGCTGCTGCCGTTCGTGCACGAGCAGTCGATCTCGATCACCGCGCACCGCTACGGCAACCCCGACTCCTGGAGCAGCGGCGTGATCTGAGCCGCACTCCCGTTCCGGTCGCACTTCCTGCCGTCCGATCCGCGTTGGTGCGACAGGAACTGCGACCGGAACACGTCGGCGTGTAAAGAATGTTTGACACAAGCGGATGCTCGACGTACGCTGAGTGTGTCAAGAATCTTTTACATCGGAGGCATCATGGTCTACGAAGAACGCAATGCATGGGCGGGTCTCATCGTGAGCCCGATCGTGATGGTCGTCTACGTCGTGCTGGTGCTGCAGCAGGCCGCGGGAGGGCCGCTCACCGGCGTCGACTGGTTCCCGCTCATGCTGTGGGTGATCGGCGGCGGCATCGTCGCGACCATCATCCTCAGTGTCGGGTGGGGAATCATCGCCGGGATGAAGGACCCCGACGGGGTCGGCCGCTCCGACATCCGCGATCGCGACATCAGCCGGTTGGGTGGTCGTGTCGAGCAGGGCTTCGTCGTGATCGCGGGCCTCGGGGTGATCGCGCTCTGCGCGGTGGGGGCTGACGTGTTCTGGATCGCGAACACGATGTTCGCGGGCTTCGCGGTGTCGGCGCTCGTCGGCGGCATCGCGCGAGTGATCGCCTACCGGCGGGGCCTCGTCTGATGGTCAAGCCCACCCTCGTCTCGAACACCATCCGCGCACATCGTGAACGGGCCGGACTCACCCAGGCAGAGCTCGCGCGCACCGTGGGCGTGACGCGCCAGACGCTCATCGCGATCGAGCAGCAGAAGTACTCGCCGACGCTCGAACTCGCCTTCCAGATCGCCCGCGCGTTCGGCGTGGGCCTCGACGACATCTTCGGGTATCCCGACACGTCAGGAGCATCATCATGAGCCGGTCGATGAAGGCATGGCGTCGGGAGACCTACGGTCCGGCCGACGGCGTCACCCTCGAGCGCATTCCGGTTCCCGTGCCCGGCCGCGGCGAGGTGCTGCTGCGGGTGCACGCCACGGCCTTGAACGCGGGCGATGTGCGCCTCCTGCTCGGTGATCCGCTGCTCGTGCGACCGGTGTTCGGGCTGACCCGTCCGAAGCATCCGGTGCGCGGCATGGAGGTCGCCGGCACCGTGGTCGCCGTGGGGCCGGACGTCGTCGGCGCCGAGATCGGTGAAGACGTGGTCGGCGAGCTCGTCGGTGGCGGAGGCCTCGCCGAGTACGTGTGCGTTCCTGCAGCGCGGCTCGTGCCGATCCCCACCGACATCGCCCCGGAGGCCGCCGCGTGTCTGCCGGTCGCCGGTGGTACCGCATGGCGGGCCCTCGACCTCGCCGGGGTAGGGCTCGCGCACGGAAGCCACGCAGCGGGGGGAGCACCGCGAGTGCTGATCATCGGTGCATCCGGAGGAGTCGGCACGTTCGCCGTGCAACTCGCGACTCTCCGCGGCGCCGAGGTGTGGGCGACCTGCCGTGACCGAAACGCGCCGCTTGTCGAGCAGCTCGGCGCCGTGCGCACGTTCGACCACAGGGAGTCGCCGTTGAGCGCGTTGCCGGACGGCCGCTTCGACGCGATCATCGACATCGCCGGAGGGATGCCGCTGCGCGAGCTGAAACGCCTCGTCGTCCCCGGTGGAACGGTCGTGCTGGTCACGGGCGACGGCGGTCACGTGCTGGGTCCCATCCCGCGGATGCTGCGTGCGGTGTTCCTGTCGATCGGCTCGCGGAGCATCCGTCCCCTCGCTGCGACGCCCCGCCCCGAGGTTCTGGCGAAGCTCCTCGAACTCGTCGCGGATGGCCGCGTGGTCCCCGTGATCGAGCGTGAGTACCCGTTCGCCCAGGCATCCGCCGCCCTCGCCCAGCTCGAGGCCGGCCACACGGTCGGCAAGCTCGTCGTCACCGGCTCCGCGGTCTGATCCGTTCCGGCTCGGCGGCGCTCTGGCGGCGTACAGGGGGCGGGTGACAGAATGGACCCCGGCGTGCCCGAGTCGCATCTTCCCCGACGCCCGCTCGATCGAGCGAAGGGTCGAAGGACCGCCGGGCCCCTGGACAGCGTCCGCCGCGCCCGTCCTACGAGGAGAGCACCCATGTCGACGCCTGAAGCCGCCGTCTCCACCGCCCCCGCCCGCACCGCGCACCACCGCCGCTACCTCATGTGCAAGCCGGAGCACTTCACCGTCAACTACTCCATCAACCCGTGGATGGAGCCGACGAAGCCCACAGACACCGCCAACGCGGTCGCGCAGTGGCAGAAGCTCCACGACCTGTACATCGAGCTGGGTCACGAGGTCGAGCTCATCGAGCCGCTCGCCGGCTACCCCGACATGGTCTACACGGCCAACGGCGGATTCCTCATCGACGGCCGTGCCTACGTGCCCGAGTTCCGCTTCGTCGAGCGTCAGGGCGAGTCCCCGGCCTTCGCCGACTGGTTCCGCGCTGCGGGCTACGACACCGTGATGCCGAAGGAGGTCAACGAGGGCGAGGGCGACTTCCTGCTCGTCGGCGACGTGATCCTGGCCGGCACCGGCTTCCGCTCCACGGGTGACAGCCACCGCGAGGTCGGCGAGGTCTTCGGCCGCGAGGTCGTGTCGCTCAACCTGGTCGACCCGCGCTTCTACCACCTC
The DNA here is from genome assembly GCF_042881445.1 of Microbacterium sp. NPDC058269. Taxonomy (NCBI): domain Bacteria; kingdom Bacillati; phylum Actinomycetota; class Actinomycetes; order Micrococcales; family Microbacteriaceae; genus Microbacterium; species Microbacterium sp. NPDC058269. Next base: position 825,992 of record NZ_JBHVXT010000001.1, on the reverse strand, counting down.
GACACCGCGATCGCCGTGCTCGACCCGGTGCAGGGTGTCGAGAACGGCGGCCCGGAACGGGCGAACATCGCCTACCTCCCCGGTGCCTTCGACGACGCCAGCCGGGCGATCCTCGAGGAGCGCTTCCCCGACGCGATCCTGGTCTCGGACGAAGACGGATCGGTGTTCGGCCTCAACTCGGCCAGCGACGGCTACAACGTGGTCATCTCGCCGCGTGCCAAGGGCTTCGAGAAGCAGCTGCGCGAGCGCGGATACAACCCGATCATGGTCGACCTGTCCGAGCTGCTGCTCGGCGGCGGCGGCATCAAGTGCTGCACGCTCGAGCTGCGGGGTGCGAAGTGACCGCGGTCGACGAGACCACGAGCTCAGCGACCCCGACGGGAACCGAGCCGCACGTCGCGCACAACTACCACCCGCTGCCGGTGAACATCGCCCGCGCGGAGGGTGCGTGGGTGACCGATGTCGAGGGCAAGCGCTACCTCGATCTGCTCGCGGCCTACTCGGCCGTGAACTTCGGCCACCGGCATCCGGCCCTCGTCGCCGCGCTCACCGAACAGCTCGGACGGGTCACACTCGTCAGCCGTGCGTTCCAGAGCGACCGGCTCGAGCCCTTCGCCGCAGCACTCGCCGAGCTCGCGGGCAAAGACCTCGTGCTGCCGATGAACACCGGCGCCGAGGCCGTCGAGACCGGCATCAAGGTCGCCCGTGCCTGGGGCTACCGCGTGAAGGGCATCGCCGAGGGCAAGGCCCGCATCATCGTCGCGGCCGGCAACTTCCACGGCCGCACGACGACGATCGTCAGTTTCAGCGACGACGAGACGGCCCGCGATGACTTCGGCCCGTACACGCCCGGCTTCGACGTCGTGCCGTACGGAGATGCGGATGCCATCGCCGCGGCCATCACCGACGACACGGCGGCCGTGCTCGTCGAGCCGATCCAGGGCGAGGCCGGCGTGGTGATCCCGCCCGAGGGGTACCTGCGCCGCATCCGCGAGATCTGCGACGAGAAGAACGTGCTGTTCATCGCCGACGAGATCCAGGCGGGTCTCGGTCGAGTGGGCGAGACATTTGCGTGCGACCGCGAGGGCGTGGTCCCGGATCTGTACCTGCTGGGCAAGGCGCTCGGCGGCGGCATCCTTCCCGTCTCTGCCGTGGTCGGGAACACCGACGTGCTCGGTGTCATCCGCCCGGGCGAGCACGGTTCGACCTTCGGGGGAAACCCGCTGGCGGCGGCCGTGGGTCTGCGCGTGGTCGAGATGCTGGAGACCGGTGAGTTCCAGGAGCGTGCACGCGCACTCGGCGCCCACCTCGAGCAGGCGTTGCAGCCGCTGATCGGTCACGGCGTGACCGCGGTGCGCATCGCCGGGCTCTGGGCCGGTGTCGACATCGACCCCGCCAAGGGCACAGGCCGTCAGATCGCCGAGAAGCTGCTCGAACGCGGCGTGCTCGTGAAGGACACGCACGGACAGACGGTGCGCATCGCGCCGCCGTTGGTGATCCGCGCGACCGAGCTCGACTGGGCGGTGGAGCAGCTCAAACTGGTGCTGGGCGCCTGATCCCGACTCGCGAGACTCTGCCGCGCATGACGCGGGCAACGCCACCGCAGGGGAGGACCGTCTCTGGGGATGGACGGCTGGCGGTGGCGTTGCCCTCGTGCGTGATCAGCTTCGTTCGTGCTCAGGCCGGAGGGGAGTCCGGGTCGAGAGTCTTGAGGGTGTCTTCTTCGGCGGCGTTGTCCGCACCGAGCTGATCCTCGGTGTTCTCGTCACCGCCGAGCGCTGCGCGGTGCCCCTGACCCGCGTCGCCCTGGATGGCGCCGCCGGTGGATTCGCCGCGTGAGCTGTCGCCCTGGATCGCGCCGCCGGTGCCGTCGCCCTGACCGGAGTCCTCGTCCGGTACGCCGACGCGGGGCGCGCCCTCTGCCGGGTCCTGCGGATGGGGGGTGCGTTCCGTGTTCTCGTCCATGCACCGACGCTACGTCCGGCCGCTCACCTCGTGGAGGGCGTTGACAAACACCCCGACAGGAGTCACTTCTCGGGATCGCACTTCTCGGGATCGCGTTTCTTGACGGTCTTCTGGGCGGTGCGGATCGGGGTGGTCACGGCTGCCTCGTCGCTGAACTCGATCGGGTCGACCTCGATCACGCGCAGGGGGCGGGTCTCGTCGAGCGTGAGCAGGAAGCGGCGGTTCTCGTCGCGCCGCAGCCGTCCGGAGGTCGCCACCCAGATCACGCCGATCGCGCAGGCGACGAAGCCGGCCGTGCCACCGAGCATGATCGCGGCGCGCGGTCCGAAAGTGTCGGCGACCCATCCGGCGATGGGGGCGCCGACCGGGGTCGAGCCCATGATGACCGCCATGTACAGGGCCAGCACGCGCCCGCGCAGAGTGGGATCGGTCGTGATCTGCACGTAGCCGTTGGCGGTCGTGAGCAGCGTCACGATCATGAAGCCCGTGAAGGTCAGGGTGACGGCGTAGGAGGCGTACGTGGGCATGGCGGACGACACGAACGCGGCGATGCCGAATCCGCCGGCCGCGAGGATCACCACCCGCACACGGGCCCGATCGCGTCGGGCCGCGAGCAGGGCACCGATGAGCGAGCCGATCGCGAGGACCGAGCTGAGCACCCCGTATCCGTCTGCTCCCGCGCCGAACTCCAGCGCCATGGTCGAGGCGAAGATCGGGAAGTTCATGCCGAAAGCGCCGATCAGGAACACCGTCACGAACACCACGCGCAGGTCGCTGCGCCCCCACACGTAGCGGAACCCGGCAGCGAGTCCTCCGCGGTTGCGGTTCTTCAGGCGCGGAGCGAGCAGGCTGCGACGCATCAGCAGCAGGGCGAGCAGCATCGCCAGGAAGGTCGCGGCGTTGACGATGAAGACCCAGCCCGAGCCGATCGCCACGATCAGCAGGCCGCCGACGGCAGGACCGACCATGCGGGCGAGGTTGAACGACGCGGAGTTGAGGGCCACTGCGTTGGAGGTGTCGCCGGTGGAGACCATGTCCGACACGAACGCCTGTCGGGCTGGAGCGTCGAACGCGTTCACGACACCGAATCCGAGGGCGAAGCCGAACATCATCGGCAGGGTCATCAGGTCGTTGAGCAGCAGCACGCCGACCGCGATGGCCAGGGCCAGCAGCGCCGACTGGGTGGCGAACAGGATGTGCCGCCGGTCGAAGCGGTCGGCCACCCACCCGGTCAGGCTCACCAGCACCAGCGGAGGCCCGAACTGCAAGGCCATGGTGACGCCCATCGCGGTGGCGTCGTTGTCGGTCAGCTCGGTGAGCACCACCCAGTCCTGAGCGGTGGCCTGCATCCATCCGCCGACATTGGAGATCAGGGCACCCGCGAACCAGATCCGGTAGTTGATGTTCGCGAAGGAGCGGAACATGGCGCTCATCGCTCGACCACCCGCCTCATCAGCGCGCTGGCTTCACGAAGAGTGGTGAGCTCGGCCTCGGTGTAGTCGACCTCGCGCAGCATGTCGGCCAGCAGCTCGTCGCGGCGGCGGATGGTCTCGACGACGATCTCGGCGCCGGCCGTGGTGATGTCGACCTGCACGCGGCGGCGGTCATCCTCGTCCGGGGTGCGCACCACGAAGCCCTGCTCTTCGAGGCCGTTGATCGTGCTGGTCATCGAGGGTGCGGTCACACGCTCGCGCTCGGCGAGGGTCGAGACCGTGCGGCGGCCGTTCATTCGCAGGTCGGCGAGCACCGCCAGCTGCGCGTCGCTCATCGAGTCGGCGGCGCGTGCGCAGCGGAGGCGGCGGGCCAGCCGGAACGTGGCCATGCGAAGGTCTGTGGCGGTGAGGTGGAGTGATTCATCAGACGCAGACATTACTTAGAAAGCCTATCTAATTTTCCGGATGCCGTCTCGGCAGCGGGCACAATGGAGAGGTGACCCGAACGCTCGCCCTGGAAATCGCCGTGCAGGACCCCGCAGGAGTGCGCATCGCCAAGGAGGTCGGCGCCGCGCGCGTCGAGCTCGCGACGGCTCTCGCTCTCGGTGGGCTCACCCCGTCGCCCGCGACGCTCGAGCTCGCCGTCGAGGCGGCAGGAGCAGACGGCCCCGAGGTGCACGTCCTGATCCGCCCTCGCGCCGGCGGCTTCCACTACGACGAGGATGAGCTCGCGGTCGCCGAACTCGACGTGCGCCGCGCGATCGCCGCCGGTGCCGCCGGTGTGGTGATCGGCGCCCTCGACGCCGACGGCCGCCTCGACCTGTTCGCGATGGCGCGTCTGCGTGACGCCGCCGGCGGAGCGCCCGCCACGCTGCACCGGGCGATCGACGTGACCGCCGACCCCGTCGCGACGCTGCAGAGCGCCCGCGAGCTGGGCCTGCGTCGCGTGCTCACCTCGGGAGGAGCGTCGGCCGCGATCGACGGCATCGATACGCTGCGTGCGCTCGTCGCCGCGGCCGAGGGCGAGATCGAGATCATGGCCGGCAGCGGGGTCGACGTGGCCAGCGCCCCGGTGCTCGCGGCGGCGGGCGTGGACGCGATCCACTTCTCCGCGAAGCGCGCTGTGAGCGAGGAAGGCGGCGTGCGCATGGGCTCCGCCTCCGACGGGGTCGGCGGGTACGAGGTCACCGATCGCGACATCGCCGTCGCCATCCGCGATGCCCTCGCGCGGTAGCCGCCCTCTCGCGTGATGGGTAGGCTCGCACCGTGATGGATACCCGCGAGTTCACCGATGCCTATGGTGTCGACATCGTCTATGACGTCCATCCTGCGGAAGGGACGCCCCGGGGCGTGGTGCAGCTGCTGCACGGGGTCGGCGAGCACGCCGGAAGATACGGCGCGCTGATCGCCGCGCTCACCGCCGCCGGTTTCCACGTCTACGCCGACGACCACCGTGGGCACGGCCGCACCGGCATCCGCCAGCACGGCGGCCCCGAGAAGCTCGGGCGTCTGGGCAAGGGCGGGCTGCGTGCCGCCGAAGAGGCCGTCTGGCAGCTGACGGGAATCATCCGCGAGGAGAACCCCGACCTTCCGCTCGTGCTGCTCGGGCATTCGTGGGGCTCGTTCCTCGCGCAGATGCTCGTCAACGACCACCCGGAGGCGTGGGATGCCGTCATCCTCTCCGGTTCGGCGCTGCGCATGCCGGGTTCACTCAACGCCGCGCCCCTGAACGCACGCTGGGCAGGCGAGGGGGCGACCGGGCTCGAGTGGCTCAGCCGCGACCCCGCCGTCTGGACCGCGTTCGACGAGGATCCGCTGACCACCGACGTTCCGCTGCTCAAGCTCTTCGGCCCGATCGAGGCGGCGAAGCTCTACGGTCGTCCGGCCAAGGACCTGGGTCATGACATCCCGATGCTGCTGCTGGTCGGACGTGACGACCCGGTGGGCGGACCCCGCAGCGTGCACAAGCTCGCCGACGAGTACCGCAGCCGTTCCGGACTCACCGACGTCACCACGCTCGTCTACCCCGACGCGCGCCACGAGATCTTCGCGGAGCTGCAGCAGGACGAGGTGCGCGCCGACGTGCTGGCATGGCTCGACACGCACATCCCCGCGCGCTGAGATTCCTTCCCGGATGACGCTGTTATGACGCGGCGTTACGCGCGGTGAAGGCGTGTGACGCGACCGCTTCGCCGGCCGCGGAGCCCCCGTAGATTCGGGGCAATATTCCGCGCATGAGTGAGGAGTGCCCCGTTCTGCGGCGCCCTCGCAGGGGAGGGACCGCTCCGATGAGCTTCGTGAAGGACTGGCAGGACTGGCACGCGTCACGCGAGCGCTATGCGGGCTCGGAATACGGTCCGTCGGCGTTGGAGTCGACGAACTGGCTCATCACGGAGGCGGCGGCCGTCGACGGCATCCCGGGGCTCTGGGCACTCACCGGCGACGGCGGCATCCGCGGCAGCGAGCTCGGTCAGGCAGGCTCCACCGTCACGCTGCGCGGCGGGGAGAGCCTCCGTCTCGGGCGTCGTGAGCTGCGTGTGTTCGAGCGCCACGGCACGCTCGCTCTTCGTGTGCTGAATCCGGCCCGTCCGCAGCGGGAGTGGTTCACGGCGATCGACGCGTACGCCCCCGACGAGCGCTGGCGGCTGCCGGCCGTGTTCGAGGAGACGCCGGGCGAGCAGATCGTGATCACATCGGTCGACGGGGATGCGCGGGAGACACCCGTCGCCGGTCGACTGCGGTTCGAGCTGGCCGGGGCCCCGCAGACGCTGACCGTGACCAGGGGCGGCCAGGGAGCGCTGAGCGCGGTGTTCGCCGACGGCACGAACGGGCTCGAGACCTATCGCTTCCGGTTCCTGCCGGTCGACGAACCCGCCGACGACGGCACGGCCGTGGTCGACTTCAACCGCGCGTACCTGCCGCCGTGCGCGTTCTCGGATCAGTTCGTGTGCCCGCTCCCACCCGTCGGCAATCGGTACTCGACGCCGATCCGCGCCGGGGAGCGTGTGGTCGTGCTCGGAGGCTGACCCGCCGCAACCGGGGCCTCGCGCCTAAGCTGGAACCGTGCACGGTGAATACAAGGTCCCAGGTGGAAAGCTCGTCGTCGTCGACCTCGAGATCGAGGACGATCGGATCTCCCGCTTCCGCCTCGCCGGAGACTTCTTCCTCGAACCCGACTCGGCGCTGGACGACATCAACGCCGCGGTCAACGGGCTGCCGGTGGAGTCCGATGCGACGGCGATCGCGACTGCCGTCCGCGAGGCGCTGCCCGAGGGCGCGCAGCTGCTCGGCTTCACGCCGGAGGCCGTCGGCACCGCAGTGCGCCGCGCTCTCGTGACCGCTCCGGGCTGGCGTGACTTCGACTGGGAGATCGTGCACGAGAAGGCCGTCTCGCCGCGCATGAACCTCGCCCTCGACGAGGTGCTCACCTCCCGGGTGGGCGAGGGCCGTCGCCGACCCACCCTGCGCATCTGGGAGTGGGACCAGTCGGCCGTGGTGATCGGCTCGTTCCAGTCGTATCGCAACGAGGTCGATCCCGATGGTGCGGCCAAGCACGGATTCGACGTCGTCCGCCGCATCTCCGGCGGCGGCGCGATGCTCATGGCAGCAGGGCAGATCATCACCTACTCGCTGTACGTGCCGGCGTCGCTCGTGGCCGGGATGACCTTCGCCGACTCCTACGCCTTCCTCGACGACTGGGTGCTGCAGGCGTTGCGCTCGCTCGGCATCGACGCGGTCTACCAGCCGCTCAACGACATCGCGAGCCCAACAGGCAAGATCGGCGGAGCTGCGCAGAAGCGCCTCGCCAACGGGGGAGTGCTGCACCACGCCACCCTGTCGTACGACATCGACGGGCAGATGATGACCGAGGTGCTGCGCATCGGACGCGAGAAGCTGAGCGACAAGGGCACCGCCTCGGCCGCCAAGCGCGTCGATCCGCTGCGCAGCCAGACCGGGCTCGAGCGCGCCGAGATCATCGAGCGCTTCAAGGACACGTTCCGCTCGCTGACCGACGCCGAGACGGGATCGATCTCGGCCGACGAGTACGCCGACGCCGAGGCGCTCGTCGAGTCGAAGTTCGCCACCGAGGCGTGGCTGCATCGGGTGCCGTGACGGCCCCCGACCCCGACCTCTCCACCGCGGAGGGCGACCCTGAGGGCGAGCCGGGCGCCGCGCCTGCGATCGCTCCGGTCGTGCCCGGTGCGGTGACGATCGTCGAGGGCGACAACCTCGCCGTCGCCGCGACCCTGCCTTCCGGGTCGTTCACGCTCGTGTACCTCGACCCGCCGTTCAACACGGGCCGCACGCAGGAGCGACAGGTGGTCACCGCTCGGCGGATGTTCACAACTCAGGAGGAAGTCCCGGATCCGGGCGCTCCGGCCTCCGACACGGGGGATGCGGCACCGGTCGTCCTGAGTTCTGAACACTCGGCGGCCGACCCCGAGCCCGAGACCGAGGTGCGGCACGGATTCCACGGCCACGCGTACGAGCGGGTGCGCGGGATGCTGCGTGCGTACGACGATCGCTTCGACGACTACGGCGCCTTCCTGATGCCGAGGCTCGAGGAGGCCTGGCGGCTGCTCGCCGATGACGGCACCCTCTACCTGCACCTCGACTATCGGGAGGCGCACTACGCGAAGGTCATGCTCGACGCGGTGTTCGGGCGGGACTGCTTCCTCAACGAGCTGATCTGGGCCTATGACTACGGCGCCAAGTCGCGCAGCCGCTGGCCCACCAAGCACGACACGATCCTGGTCTACGTGAAGAATCCGCGGGAGTACGTCTTCAACTCCGACGAGGTCGACCGCGAGCCCTACATGGCGCCGGGGCTGGTCACCGCCGAGAAGGCCGCGCGCGGCAAGCTGCCCACCGATGTGTGGTGGCACACGATCGTGCCGACCACCGGGCGGGAGAAGACCGGCTACCCGACGCAGAAGCCCGAGGGCATCCTGCGCCGCATCGTCACGGCCTCGAGCCGCCCGGGCGACCGGGTGCTCGACCTGTTCGCGGGCAGTGGTACGACGGGGGCCGTGGCCTCGGCGCTCGGGCGCGACGCCGTGCTCGTGGACGACAACCCTGAGGCGGTCCGCATCATGAAGGCGCGGATGCCGCACGCCGAGGCGACCTCGCTCGACTGAATCGAGAGGTGGCCCGGGCCGGTCAGGCCGGACGCAGCAGCACGAGGAACTGCTCGATCTCTGCGGCCATGTCGAGCGCGGGGTCGAGCATCCACGCCGCCTGGAGCCCATCAGCCAGGGCATGCAGCGTGCGTACTACCCATGCAGGATCGAGGTCGTCACGGAGGCGGCCGGCCTTCTGGTCTGCGGCGACCTGGGCGCGGGTGAAGGCCTCGACCCGCTCGGTGCGCTCGCGGAAGTAGGTGTGCGCGGGGTGCGAGGGGTCTCCCGCCTCGGCGGCCAGCTGCGCGTAGAGCTGCACGAGCCCGGGCACGGAGGCGTTGTGGCGCATCACGGCGAGGAAGGCGGTGGAAGCGTCTTCGCCCGCGTACTCCTGCTCGTCGCGGTCGTCCCTGGCGCGGAGGATCGCGACGAACAGCTCTTCCTTGCTGCCGAAGTAGTGCAGCAGGCCCGCGGGACTGAGTCCGGCGGCATCCGCGATCTCCCGGACCGACGCCTTGCGGTATCCGTGCTCGGCGACGACGGCGAGGGCGGCCTCGAGGATCTCCTCACGCTTGGCGACACCCTTCGCATACGCCCCTCGTGTCGCCATGGCTCCAGGGTAACCGTCACGACGAGATCACAAAAACCAAACAACGTTCGTGAATGGCTTGCGGGGTGGCAGGGAATCTGTCAGCATGTCGGATGAATACCGAACAGCGTTTGGTATTAACCTGATTCCGCTCAACATTCCGCTCAACGAGGAGCCGACATGTCCGTGTCCCCGCTCGATCCCGCCGCCGAACTCGCCCCGACCGGCACCATCCGCTCCGTCCCGCCCGAGGCGGGTGAGCCGGCAGCGAGTCCGCCTGCGAATCGACGGCTGCTGCCCAGCCTGCTGATCGCATCTCTCACCCTGTTCGCCACGTACGGCGGACTCATCGCGATCCTCCTGCCGAGCCAGATCCTGATGATCGACGAGGCGAACAAGGTCGCCAACCTCGGCATCGTCACCACGATCTCGTTCGTGTTCACCCTGTTCGCGCAGCCGATCGTCGGAGCCCTGAGCGACCGCACGCGCTCGCGCTTCGGGCGTCGGGTGCCGTGGATGGTGCTCGGCGCGATCATCGGCGGCATCTTCCTGTTCGGCATGGGGTCGCTGAGCGACATCCTCTGGATCACGGTGTTCTGGGTGATCATCCAGGTGGCGCTGAACTTCTTCCAGGCACCCCTCACCGCGATCACCGCCGACCGGTTCCCGCGCTCGAAGCGCGGCGGGGCGAGCGCGATGATCGGACTCGGCACGCAGGTGGGCATGACGGTGGGCATCATGCTGGCCGGGGCGTTCGCCGCTCAGCTCGGCATCGGCTACGCGGTGTTCGGCGGGGCCGTGATCGTGGCGGCGCTGCTGTTCGCGCTCGTGAACCGGGACTGGTCGTCGAAGCACGCGGCGGTCGACGCCTTCCGCTGGAGCGCCTTCTTCAAGGGCTTCTGGATCGATCCGCGTCGCCACCCCGACTTCGCGTGGGCGTTCGCCGCGCGCTTCCTGCTGATCCTCGGCTACTTCGTCGTCAGCGCCTACCAGCTGTACATGCTCACCGACTACATCGGGCTGCCGCTCGCTGAAGCCCAGGGTGCGGTGGTCACCCTGACGCTCGTGGCGTTCGTCCCGACGTTGATCGCGATCGCGCTCTCGGGCTGGTGGAGCGACAAGGTCGGTCGTCGCAAGGTCTTCATCTACGCCGCATCCGTCGTGATGGTCGCCGGACTCGCGATGCCGCTGCTGCAGCCGAACATGACCGGCATGATCCTGATGAGCATCATCAACGGCGTCGGCTTCGGCCTCTACATGTCGGTGGATGCGGCTCTCATGACCGAGGTGCTGCCGAACGAGGGTGTGTCGGCGGGCAAGGACCTCGGCATCCTCAACGTCGCGACCAACGTGCCGCAGGCTCTGAGCCCTGCGATCGGCGGTGTCATCATCACGGCCCTCGGCGGCTACGCGATGCTCTTCGTCTTCGCGATCGTGTTCGTGATCCTCGCCGCCGTCGCGACCGCGCCGATCAAGGGAGTGCGCTGATGACCAGGAACGACCAGGAGAATGCTGTGATGACCGATACCGACTTCGAGACGACCGCCGACTTCGTCGAGGTGGCCACCGCCGCAGGACGGGTACGTGGCCGCTGGCGTCCGACCACGGGAGGGCGTGGGAATCCGCGGTCGGCGGGGTTCCTGGGCATCCCGTTCGCGGAGGCGCCGATCGGTGAGCTGCGGTTCCAGGCGCCCGTGCCGAAGGCGCCGTGGGAGGGCGTGCACGACGCGCTGGAGTTCGCGGCCACGGCGCAGCGCGGCGACCCCGGGGTGACGCTCATCCCGGAGCCGAGCGTCGAGGGCGACTCCACGCTCAACGTGAACGTCTTCACCCCCGACCCGACCCGTGCCGAGCAGGGGACAGGTCTCCCGGTACTCGTCTGGATCCATGGCGGCGGATACTTCGCCGGCTCTCCGGCGAGCCCCTGGTACGACGGCCGCAACTTCAACCGCGACGGCGTCGTGACGGTGTCGCTCTCGTACCGCCTGGGCTTCGACGGCTTCGGCTGGATCGAGGATGCGCCCTCGAACCGCGGTGTGCGCGACTGGCTGCTCGCCCTGGAATGGGTGCAGCAGAACATCGCCGACTTCGGCGGGGATCCGTCGCGCGTGACGATCGCCGGACAGTCCGCCGGTGGGGGTGCCGTGCTGACCCTGCTCGGCATGGAGAAGGCACAGCATCTGTTCCAGGGTGTGTACGCGATCTCCGGCGCGCTCGCCGATGTCGCCCCGGCACGTGCCGAGGCGTTCGGGCGTGGTCTCGCGGCCGCGGCGGGGGTCGAGCCGACCGTCGCCGGGTTCTCGCCGCTGTCCGAGGATCGCATCCTCGAGTTACAGAAGAAGGCGACCGAGCTCGGGCCCGATTCGCTCGGCAGCGTGGTCGAAGACGGTCTGCCGCTCGGGCCGGCCGTCGACGGCGACCTGCTCGCGCGCCCCACGCGGGAGTCCCTCGCTGCAGGAGTCGGCGCCGACAAACCGCTCGTGCTCGGCGCGACCGATGACGAGTTCACGATGGTGTTCGCGGGCTCCGAGAAGAAGCTGCGATGGGTGCCGCGGTCGCTGCTGCTGAACAAGCTCGGATTGCCGAAGAGCGTGCGGCGGGAGTATCTCGCCGCCAACGCCGACATCACCGGGCTCGGCAACGCGCGGGTGGGCGGTCGACTGCTCACGGACCGGATGTTCCGGTCTGCGCTGCTGAAGATCGTCGCCGACCGTGGTGATGCCCCCACCTGGCTGTACCGGTTCTCCTGGCCATCGGGGCACTTCGGCTTCGCCGAGCACTGCCTCGACGTGCCGTTCTTCTTCGACTGCCTCGATGGCCCGGCGATGGAGCCGCTCGCCGGCCCGAACCCGCCGCAGGAGTTGGCCGACGAGGTGCACGGAGCCGCTGTCGCGTTCATCGCCGGCGGTGACCCCGGGTGGCCGCGGCACCGGGGCGCGAAGGGCATCGCCCGGGTCTACGACGTGCCCACGCGCGACGTCGCCGACGCCTACGCCTCGGTGCGTCCGCTGCTCGGAACATCGTCGTGACCACGGCCGTGGCCGTCGGGGACACCACCCGGCCGGCGGCGGTGCCGCGCCCACGATGGATGCTGTGGAGCGCACTCGGATTGCTCGCGGTGTTCGCCGCGCTCGCCGTCGGTGTGGTCGTCGCCCCCGAGTCGCCGTGGACGCAGGGGCTCGACGACCTGTGGCGCGGTGGCATCGGGGTCGGGCCGGAATCGACGCTGCCGGGGTTCGCGCTGGCGCAGATGTTCCAGCACCTCGGCCAACTGCCCGGTGCGGTGCTCATGATGATCCTGCTCCCGCTCGCACTGGTGCTGATCGGGCGGTGGCGTTCCGCGCTGTTCGTGCTCGCGGTGCAGCTCTCAGGCCCTGGGCTCCTGTCGCAGCTCACGAAGAACCTCGTCGACAGGCCGCGTCCGGCCGAAGACGTGGCGGGCGGACTCTTCGGCCCGCTCGTGCAGGTCGACCACGGTTCGTTCCCGTCCGGGCATTCGGTGAGCATGGCGGCGCTCATCATCACGGTGCTCGCGCTGATCCCGGCATCCGCGGTCTGGGTGCGTCGCGTCTGGATCGTGCTCGGAGTGCTCCTGGCCGTCGGCATGGTGTGGCAGCGCACGCTCATCAACGCGCACTGGTTCACCGACACGTGCGCCGGACTGATCGGCGGTGCGGCGGTGGCCGTGCTGCTGTGGTGGGCGTTCCTGCCCTGGCTGCGCCGCGATCAGGAGCGCCGCATGTGGTTCCTGCGGAAGGCGGATGCCGCGGCCTGAGGTCTCGGCACGATATCGAGGACGCCGGGAGCTCTCAGGGACTCCCGGCGTTCTTCTCATCCGGCGTCAGCCCACGCGATGGGCGCGGTAGTGCACCGCGTTCGCCTGGCGCTGCGCGACCGCGATGAAGAGGCTGCGCTGGAGATCGGCGAGCGCAGGTGCAGCCGTCTCGACCTGCACGGTCGTGCGGAAGCAGTACGAGCGGGGATCGACGTCTTCCCCGCGGCCCAGTCTCTCCAGCACCTCCGGCGAGCCGGTGCGCAGTCCCTTCGCGTGCAGCAGCAGGAGGTCGCCGGATGCGGTGCGCGCCGAATAGCGGCCGTCGATCTCGATCGTGCCGTCGGGTCGGACGAGCTGCCAGTCGGCGCCGCCGGGAAGGATCTCGGCCTCGACGGTGCCGGTGATGCGGCCGCCGAGGATCGGGACCACGCGGCGGTGCCCGGCACTGGTCGGACCGTGGTCTTCCAGCCTCCCGAGGTCGACGGAGACGTCGAAGGCGGCCTCGAGAGTCGGAGGGGGCAGGATATCGTGCAGGGTGTTCACGGGGCGTCCTGAGGGTTCGGCGGGGCGGAGGCGGCGGGTCCGGTGAGAGCGACGCAGAGACGCTCGAGTGCAGGGAGGGCAGCAGCGAGGGCGAGGCGATCCCCGTCGTCGAGTTCACGGGTCACTCGCGCGACCAGGGCCGAGTTCACGGCGTCGAAGCGGTCGAACAGATCCAGTGCACGCGCCGAGGCACGCACCACGACGCGGCGTCCGTCCGACGGGTCGGGGTCACGCTCGATCAGTCCGTCCCCCTCCATCGAGGCGAGCAGGTTGCTCACGGTCGACCGGCTCAGGCGCAACTGCTCGGCGATCTCCGCCGGACCACGGAGCATGCCGCGGGGCAGGGTGCGGAGCACGTCGATCTGTGCCTCGGAGAGCTCGGGCAGCTCGGCCTCCGCGCGAGTCGCGGCGAGCAGCGCGCGACGCAGCGGCGAGATGACGGCGGCGAGCCTGGCAGGATCGAAGACGGTCATCGCGGTGCCTCCGTCGGGACCGGCCGGCGGTCGGAGGGCGGGGTGAGCGAGAGGCGCTCGTTGAGCAGCTCGGGCAGGAAGCCGGCTGCGACCTTGTAGTCGTTCGCGATCTGCCTGCGCTCGGCCAGCGGGATCACGTTCTCGATGTCGTCGAAGCCCTCCGGTGCGCGCTCCCGGGCGAGCTGCATCACCCGCTCCGGACCTGTGGCCCTGGTGCCGGAGAGCAACGCGGTCATCGCGGGGCGACGTGCATCCTCGTAGCGCGCGAGCGCCTGCTCGATCCCGGCGGGTTCGTCGCCGGCGGCCGCGAGATGGAACGCCAGGGTGCGCGCGTCGAGGATCGCCTGCGAGCCGCCGTTCGACCCGTTCGGGTACATGGCGTGCGCGGCGTCGCCGAGCAGGGTGGTGCGCCCGTGGGTCCACTGCGGGAGGGGATCGCGGTCGACCATCGGATACTCGAGGATCTCCTCGGCGCGCGCGATCGCCGCAGGGATGTCGAGCCAGTCGAAGCTCCACTCGCGGAACAGCTCGGCGATCGGTGCCGGGTCGACGGCGCGGTTCCAGTCCGCATCGCCGGTGCCGCCGACGCGGCGCTCGGCGATGAAGTTCACGAGCATGTCGCCCGCGGCATCCCTCTCGCTCAGCGGGTAGGCCACGAACTTCTGCTCGCCGTCGCCGGCCATGATCATGGTGCGGCCGTCGAGGAACGTGGGAATGCGGGTGATGCCGCGCCACAGCGTCAGGCCGCTCCAGGGCGGTGCGCCCTCGTCGGGGTATTGCTGGGCTCGGAGGGCGGAGTGGATGCCGTCGGCGCCGATGATCACGTCGGCGGTCACCTCGACCTCGCCCTCGTCGGTCGCGAAGCGTGCGGTCTCGGTGCCGTCGGGGTTCGAGGTCGTGGCGATCAGGCGGTGGCCGAGGCGGATCGGCTCGGTCAGGCGGGCCTCGACGAGGTCGCGCAGGGCGAGCTGGAGACGGCCCCGGTGTACGGAGAGCTGCGGCCAGTGGTAGCCGGCGACGAGTCCGCGCGGCTCGCTCCAGATCTCCTTGCCGCGGCGGGTGAAGTAGCTGAGTGTCGTGGGCATGACGCCGAGCGCGCCGATGCTGTCGGCGACCCCGAGTTCGGTCAGCTCCCGCATCGCGTGGGGGAGCAGGTTGATGCCGACGCCCAATCCACGGATGGCGCTGCTGCGTTCGAACACGGTGACGTCGTGCAATCCGGCCTCGTGCAGGCTGATCGCCGTGGCGAGCCCGCCGATTCCTGCGCCGACGATGATGATCCTCATCGATCTCTCCTGCTCCCCGCTCGCCCTGAGCGGTGAACATAGTTTTGTCACAAAACTATGTTCAGCGCAAGAGTCGGCCAGGACTCAATCGCGAGCGGCGGCGCGTCTGGCGGAGTCGATCACGAGGTCGACGCCGCTCAGGAAGAGGTCCCGGTCCTGCAGCTCCGAGAGCAGCAGCGAGTGCTGCGCGATGAGGGGGAACCGGCGCGGATCGGCGAGCAGGGGGGTGTCGAGCCAGGAATCCCTTTCGTGGTCATCCGGGGTCTCCGCCCGGGCTCGGGCGATGCCGGCGGCGAGCGAGAGCACGTGCGAGGCGAGCAGCGCGTAGTGCCGCACCAGCTCCTCGCCGTCGAGCCCGCAGCGCTGGAACGCATCGAGCATCAGCTCGATGGCGGCGAGCTCGCCTGGTCCATGCGTCGTGAGGGTCATCGCCTCCGCGCCGATCGCGGGGTGCCGTGTGAAGAGGTCGAGCGTCGCGAGCGAGAGTTCGCGCAGGCGTTCGTCCCATAGTTCCGGCGGGGTCTGCACCGAGCCCGCGGCGCGGCCGTTGAGCTCGTCCAGGAGGGCGCCCATCAGGGCGTCCTTGCTCTGGAAGTGGCGGTAGATGGCCGTCGGGTCGGCGCCGAGTCGGGTGCCGAGGTCGCGCACCGAGATGGTCGTGACGCCCGGGGTGCCGGAGAGCTCGAGCCCGGCCTCGACGATGAGGTCTCGATCCAACCGGGCGCGCTTGGGAGGCTGGTCCTTCTTCGTGACCGCGCTCATCGCCGCCTCCTTCTGTCTGGTCCATCATCGCAGTCCGATCGGATTCCGAGCGTGACGCGATGTCCCCAACCTACTCGTGTCCCGAGTGTGGTCAACACTGTTGACACCGGTGTTGTCGAGAGCTAGCGTGATCGCAGTTCCCCCTTCGATGCTGCAGAGAGGCAGAACGATGTCATCCGAGTTCGTCTTCCACGGCGGTGCCGTCTTCACCGGCACCGGCACCCCCCTCCTCGGCCACGCCGTGATCGTCCGCGACGGGCGGATCGCCGCCGTCGTCCCGGAATCGGAGGCCGCGGAGCACGCGCCAGCCGACGCCACTCGGGTCGACCTCGCCGGTGCCCTGCTCAGCCCGGGCTTCCAGGACGCGCACATCCACGCGGTCGGCGGCGGCATCGAACTGCTGCAGTGCAACCTCACCGAGGCGGAGAACGCCGAGCAGACGTCCGCGCTCATCCGCGCCTACGCCGACGCGAACCCCGACGAGGAGTGGATCCTCGGGGGCGGCTGGAGCATGGACAGCTTTCCCGGGGGGAACCCGCCCCGCGGTGTGCTCGATGAGGCTGCGGGCGGCCGCCCGGTGCTGCTGCAGAGCCGCGACCACCACAGCACCTGGGCGAGCACCGCGGCGATCGAGCGGGCCGGCATCACCGCCGAGACGCCGGACCCGGAGGACGGTCGGATCGTGCGGGAGGCCGACGGCTTCCCCGCGGGGACCTTCCACGAGGGCGCCGGTGAGCTGTTCGCCGGCGTGCGACCCGCCACCTCCGACGACCTCGCCTATCAGGGACTCCTGCGCGCGCAGGAAGAGCTCATCGCCCTCGGCATCACGGGCTGGCAGGACGCGATGGTCGCCGCGGAATCGGGAGGGATCGCCGACCCGCTCCCCGCCTACGAGCGTGCGGCTGCCGATGGGCGACTGCTCGTGCACGTCGTCGGAGCGCAGTGGTGGGCGCGCGATGGAGGGATCGAGCAGGTCGCCCGGATGGCGGATCGTCGCGCACGTGCCGCGGCCGAGCACCCCGATCGTCGCATCGACCTCGGCACCACCAAGATCATGGTCGACGGCGTCGCCGAGAACCAGACCGCGGCGATGCTCACCCCGTACCGCGACGAGACCGGCCACGACACGTGCAACCACGGCCTCAGCTTCATCGAGCCGGAGAAGCTGCGCGCGTACGTGACAGCGCTCGACGAGGCCGGGCAGCAGGTGCACATGCACGCGCTCGGCGATCGGGCGGTGCGCGAGGCGCTCGATGCGCTGCAGGTCGCCCGCGACGCCAACGGCGACACCGACGGTCGGCACCACCTCGCCCATCTGCAGGTCGTCGCTGCGGAAGACGTGGCACGATTCGCGCCGCTCGACGCGATCGCCAACATCCAGGCGCTGTGGGCCACCCACGAGGACCAGCTCGACGATCTCACCCTGCCCTTCCTGCAGGACGGCCAGGTCGATCGGCAGTATCCCTTCGGCGACTTCGCGCGTGAGAACGTGCGCCTCGCGGCCGGCAGCGACTGGCCCGTCTCCACGGCCGACCCCCTGGCGGCCATCCATGTCGCCGTGAACCGCGCCTACCCGGGCTCCGCGCATCCGCCCCTCGGAGGCGCGCACCAGCGGCTCGATCTCGAGACCGCGTTCGCCGCCTACACCTCCGGCTCCGCGTTCGTGAACCGGCGCGACGACGACACCGGCAGCATCCGTGAGGGCTATCTGGCGAACCTCGTCGTGATCGCACCGGACCCGTTCGGCCTCCCGGCCGCCGAACTGCACACCGCCAGGGTCGCGTCGACGTGGATCGAAGGACGCCTCGTGTACTCGGCATCCGACGATCCGGCATCCGACCGTTCTGCATTCGAACCTGCTGCATCCGACAGCCACCGCAAGGAGTCCTGATGACCCGCACGCTCCTCTCCCGACCGCTCCGGCGAGGCGGTGCCGCCGCGCTCGCCGGCCTGCTCGCCGTCGCCGCGCTCGCCGCGTGCAGCCCGGCCGGTACGTCCGATACCGGCTCCGACGAACCGGTCGACTGGAAGCTGACCGAGACGACCGCGGCCCCGAGCGGCGACATCGACTCCTTCACGTTCGCCACCTACGCCGAGCCCTACTCCCTGGACTACGCGTACGCCTTCGACTACGCCGACAACTCCATCCTCGCCAACGTGTGCGAATCGCTGCTGCGGTTGAACCCGGACTACTCGCTCAGCCCGGGGCTGGCCGAATCATTCGAGCACCCGACGCCCGACACCTGGGTCTACACGATCCGCGAGGGCGTCACGTTCCACGACGGCACACCTCTCACCGCAGCCGATGCGGTCGCGTCGATGAGCAGGCACCTGGATCCCGCCGTGGGTTCGTTCTGGTTCTCGGTGTATCAGAACGTGAAGTCCATCGAGCAGACCGGAGACCATCAGGTGACGGTCACAATGACCGGACCCGACTCGCAGTTCAACCTGGGTATGGGCGGGTCGGCCGGCGTCATCGAGTCGGCAGCGACCCTCGCCGAGAAGGGGGCCGACTACGGCAACTCCACAGGCGGGGTGAACTGCACCGGCCCGTTCCAGCTCACGTCATGGGACTCCGGCGAGTCGATCACGATGGCGCGCTACGACGGCTACTGGGACGCGGATCTCATGGCCCGCTCCGGCGAGGTGAAGTTCGTCTTCATGACCGACCCCACCGCGCGCATCAACGCCCTGAAGTCGGGCAGCGTCGACGGATCGTGGATGGTGCCGATGGAGGCCGTGCCCACGCTGCAGGCCGCGGACAAGGGCGACGTGCTGTTCGGCATGAGCACGGCGGTCGGCGACATCGTCGTGAGCGACCTCGAGGGTCCGCTCGGCGACGTCCGAGTGCGCAAGGCACTTCTGCTGGCGCTGGACCGCGACGGCATCCTCCAGGCCGCCTACCGCGGGGTGGGTGAGACCACCGACGTGCTGACCACCGAGTCGGTCTGGACGGACGCCTCGGATGCTGCCCGCACGGCCGCGTTCGACGACATCACGTCCTATGACCGCAATGTGGAAGAGGCGAAGAAGCTCATCGCCGAGGCGGGTGCCGAAGGCGCGGAGCTCACCTATGTCACGGCGCCGATCAGCAACGACTTCTCCGTCATCTCGCAGGCGACCGTCGCGGCGGCGCAGTCGATCGGTCTGAAGGTGAACGTCGAGACGGTGACCCCGAACGCGTACACCGCGCTCTTCTCCGATCCGAGTGCCCGCGAAGGCGTCGACCTGTTCTACACGAGCTGGTACCTGTCGAGCCCGGATGCGCTCGAGATGTACTCGGTGCTGCGGACCGGCGACTTCAGCAACTACGGCGGCTGGTCGAACCCGGAGTTCGACGCGATCCTGCAGGAGGCCGTGACGATCGACGACCCGGCCGCGCGGAGCGAGCTGACCGCCAAGGCGCAGCAGATCGCGAATGAGGAACTCCCGTGGCTGCCGCTCTACCAGGCGCCGATCTCGCTGTACCTGGGTGAGCGCATCACCGGGGTGCAGCCGTCGATCGCCTTCATGTACTACCCCTGGGCCGCCACGATCGGAGCCCGCTGACCGGATGCGGCGGCCGCCCCGAAACGGCCGCCGCATCCGTGAACCCCGGCTGCGCCCGGACCTCGACCCCGGAGGAGACCACCCGATGACAGCCGCACGTCGCGTCGCCGGAAAGCTCGGCGGACTGCTGCTGACGCTGTTCCTGGCGTCGCTGCTCGTCTTCTTCTCGCGCTTCCTGGTGCCGGGAGACCCCGTCAGCTTCCTGCTCCGCGGGCGCAAGCCCAGTCCGGAATCGGTGGCGCAGGTCACCGCGCAGTACGGGCTCGATCTGCCACCGTGGGAGCAGTACCTCCGGTGGGTCCTGGGTCTCCTGCAGGGCGACCTCGGCCGGTCGCTGCAGTACCGGCAGGACGTCACAGAGGTGATCGGCGACCGTCTCCCCGTGACCCTGATGCTCGTGACGATGTCGGGTGCGATCGTGCTCGTCGCCGGTGTCGTGCTCGGTGCGGTCGCCGCGCTGAACCGTGGCAGGGCCCTCGACCGGTTCGTGCTGATCGGGCTCACGGTGCTCGGCGCGATCCCGTCGTTCGTGGGAGCGATCGTGCTCATCGCCCTGTTCTCGGTGCAGCTCGGCTGGTTCCCCTCTTTCGGGGCGGGCGAGGGCTTCTTCGACATGGTCTATCACCTGACCCTGCCGTCGATAGCGCTGGCGCTGGTGTTCATCGTGCTCGTCGGCAAGGTGACGCGCTCGGCGATGGTCGATCAGCTGAGTCGTGAGCACGTCGAGGTGTCGACGAGCCGTGGCGTGCGCCGCTCGGTGGTCGTGCGCCGCCATGTGCTGCGCAACGCGCTCGGCCCGATCCTGACCGTCAGCGGCGTGCTCGTGGCAGGGCTCATCGTGGCGAGCTCGATCGTCGAGGCCGCGTTCGGACTGTCCGGAATCGGCTCGCTTCTCGTGCAGTCCGTGGACCGGCTCGACTTCCCGGTCGTGCAGGCCATCGTCCTCCTCGTCGTGTGCGCTTTCGTCGTGATGAACGCCATCGTCGACATCCTCGAACCCTGGATCGATCCGCGATCCGCTGCCGGAGCTGGTGCCCGATGACCTCCTCGACCCCCACCCTCGCGATGCGGGTGCTGCGTGCGCCCCGCAGGAAGCGTCCGCGCTTCCTGTACCTCGCCAGCATCGTCGTGTTCGCCATCGTCGTGCTCGCCGCGATCTTCGCGCCGTTCATCGCACCCTACGACCCGGATGCGGTGGATTTCACCGCGTTCCTGGCACCGCCCTCCGCCGCCCACTGGCTCGGCACCGACTCCCTCGGCCGCGACCTGCTCAGCCGTTTGATCTACGGCGGGCGCACGGCACTCATCGGCCCGCTTCTCGTGGTCGTCTTCTCCACGGTCATCGGCATCCTTCTCGGTCTGTGGGCAGGATGGCGCGGTGGATGGATCGACGCCGCGCTCAGCCGGGTCTTCGACGTGCTGTTCGCATTCCCCTCGCTGCTGATCGCGATCATGGCGGTCGCCCTGTTCGGCAAGGGGCTCGTCGCGCCGATCATCGCGATGAGCATCGCCTACGCCCCCTTCGTCGCTCGGCTCACCCGCTCGCTGGTCGCCGCGGAGCGCACCCGCCCGTATGTCTCGGCCTATCGGGTGCAGGGGTTCGGCGGCGGCTGGATCGCCCTGCGCCGCGTGCTGCCGAACGTGACCCCGATCGTCGGCGCCCAGTCCACCCTGAACTTCGGCTACGTGCTCGCCGAGCTGGCGGGCCTGTCGTTCCTCGGCCTCGGCGTGCAGGCACCCACCGCGGACTGGGGCGCGATGATCAACGAGGCGCAGTCGGGGGTGGCGGCCGGACAGTTCCTCCCGGCGATCGCCCCGGCCGTCGCCGTCGTGATCGTCGTCGTGTGCGTGAACATCATCGGTGAGGAACTCTCCGATCGGATCGGCGGAGGGATCCCCGCATGAACACTCTTCTCGACATCCAGGACCTGACGCTCGATCTCCCGAACGGCATACGGCTGCTGCACGGCATCTCGTTGCAGGTCGCGCCGGGGGAGACCGTCGGTTTGGTCGGCGAGTCCGGCTCGGGCAAATCGCTCACGGCGCGTTCGGTGCTCGGGTTGCTGCCCGACGGGGCGATCACGGGCGGCTCGGTCGAGGTGAACGGGCGCTCGCCGCTCGCGGATGCCGCCGGTCGGCAGGAGATCCGTCGGCACGAGGCGGCGATGGTGTTCCAGGATCCGCGGGCCGGCATCAACCCCATGCGCACGATCGGCGACCACGTGACGGAGGCGCTGCGACTGTGCGAGGGGTGGGCGAAGGATGCCGCCCATGCTCGGGCCGTCGAGCTGCTCACGGCTGTACGGCTGCCCGCGCCGGAGGACCATCTGTCGCAGCATCCGCACGAGCTGTCCGGCGGCATGCTGCAGCGTGTGATGATCGCGGGTGCGTTGAGCGCGTCGCCGAGCCTGCTGGTGTGCGACGAACCGACCACCGCGCTCGACGTCACGACCCAGGCCGAGATCGTGCAGGTGCTGCGGGACCTGTGCGCGCAGAGCGGGATGGGGATGCTGTTCATCACCCACGACCT
This sequence comes from Microbacterium sp. NPDC058269, assembly GCF_042881445.1. Taxonomy (NCBI): domain Bacteria; kingdom Bacillati; phylum Actinomycetota; class Actinomycetes; order Micrococcales; family Microbacteriaceae; genus Microbacterium; species Microbacterium sp. NPDC058269. The sequence continues at coordinate 803,967 of NZ_JBHVXT010000001.1, read as the reverse complement.
GAATCTCGCGGGCTCGCTGTGCGACCGGCTCGTGGTCATGAAGGACGGCGCGATCGTCGAGGAGGGCACGGCGCGGGAGGTGCTCACGGCCCCTGCCGCCGAATACACGCGTCGTCTGGTCGCCGCGACTCCGCGCATCTCGGGGTCGATCACGCCGCCGACCGCGGCATCCGGTTCCGAACCGCAGCTCGTGGTGGCCGGAGTCGGCAAGACGTATCGTCGCCGAGGGAAGGATCCGGTCGCGGCCGTCGCCGATGCCGATCTCGTGATCGTCCGTGGCGGGTCGCTGGCCGTGGTGGGCGAGTCGGGGTCGGGCAAGTCGACGCTCGCGCGGATGATCGTCGGGCTCGAGGAGCCTGACGCCGGGGAGATCCGCATCGGCGGACGCTCGATGTCGGGCATCCCGCGGTCGCGTGCGGAGCGTCTCGAGCGCGCGAAGAGCGTGCAGATGGTGTTCCAGGATCCGTATCTGTCGCTGGATCCCCGGATCCCGGCGGGGAGAGCGATCGAAGACGTGTTGAAGCTGCACACCGGGCGGACCGGTGCGGATGCCGCGGCCAGGGCGCTCGAGCTGATCACGGCCGTCGGGTTGGGGGAGGAGCATCTCGCCGCCCGACCCCGCACGCTGTCGGGCGGTCAGCGTCAGCGCGTCGCGATCGCCCGTGCACTCGCCGTGGAGCCGGAGCTGCTCGTGATGGACGAGGCGACCAGTGCGCTCGACGTCTCGGTGCAGGCGCAGGTGCTCGACCTCGTCGCCCGGATCCGCCGCGAGCAGGGGCTGACGCTGCTCTTCATCAGCCACGACCTCGCGGTGGTGCGCAAGGTCTGCGCCGAGACGATCGTGATGCGCCGTGGCGAGATCGTCGAGGCCGGTCCGACCGAGCAGCTGCTGGGCGACCCGCAGCACGCGTACACGCGACTGCTGATCGACTCGGTGCCGGTTCCGATCACCTGAGGGCTGTTCGAATCGCGGGGGGGGGGGGGGGGAGCCCGGGCGGGGGGGGGGGAGGGGGGGGGGCAAAGGGGGAGATAATTTAAAAAAAAAAAAACCAAAAAAAATAGAAATAT
>NZ_JBHVXT010000001.1:0-802889 GCF_042881445.1 Microbacterium sp. NPDC058269 | reverse complement strand
GGTCGTGGGGCAGCTCGCGGGGGGTGCGGAAGGCGCTCGGGGGGGGGGCTGCCCCGCCGCCCCGCCCGCCCCGCCCCGGGGGCCCGCCCCCCCCCCCCGCGATTCGAACGCGGGGCGGCGTCAGGCCACGTACACCTTGCGGAGCGTCTCGGTGACGGTCCAGGTCGTGCGCATGCCCTCGGCGAGGCGCACCACCGAGCCGGGGCCGACCTCGAGGTCGGGGAGGCCGGATGAGGCGAACGCGATCGTGGCGCTGCCGGACAGCACGACGAACACCTCGTCGGCCTCGGTGTCGGTCGCGGTGCCCGGGGTCATCTCCCAGATGCCGACCTCGATCCCGCCGAGCGTCGCCAGCTCGTGCACGGCGGTCGTCGGCGAACCGGCGAGCACCTCTTCGGCAGGGAGCGGCTCGTGGTCGAGTGCCAGGGCGCCGGCATCCACTCCCGCCCCTGCGGCGAGACCGTTCACGAGTCGAAGCCCATTCCGACGGCGTCGAGCGTCTTGAGGAACAGGTTGCGCTTGCCCTCGTTGTGGTCGGCCTGGTTCATCGCGGCCCGCACCAGGTTGACGCCGATCGAGGCCGCAGGCTCGGGCGGGAACGGGATGGGCTTCTCGCGCACCATCCGCAGCTCCGTGCGCTCGGTCTCGCTGCCGTCGAGCTTGTCGAGCATGACGTCGGCCGCGAAGCGCGCAGCGCCCACGCCGAGTCCGGTGAATCCGGTCGCGTACGCCACACGGCCCTTGCGGGCGGTGCCGAAGAAGGCGCAGAACCTGCTCGACGAGTCGATCGCCCCGGCCCAGCGGTGGGTGAAGCGCAGGCCCTCCAGCTGCGGGAACGTCGTGAAGAAGTGCGAGGCGAGCTTGCGGTGGCTCTCGATGCGGTCCTCGTACTCTGGGCGCACCTTTCCGCCGAAGTGGTAGACCGCGTCGTAGCCGCCGAACAGGATGCGGTTGTCGCCGGTGAGCCGGTAGTAGTGGAACTGGTTCGCGCTGTCGGCGAGGCCCTGGCGGTTCGACCAGCCGATCGACGCCAGCTGCTCGGTCGTGAGCGGCTCGGTCATCAGCACGTAGTCGTACACGGGTACGGTCATCAGGCGGTTGCGCTTGAGGAGCGAGGGGAACACGTTCGTGCCGAGAGCCACGGCATCCGCGGTCACCCGACCGTTCGGGGTGACCAGGGTGATCGGTCCCGATCCGTCGCCCTCGATGGCGCGCACCAGGCTGTGCTCGTAGATCTCGACGCCCAGGTCGGCGGCCACGCGCGCCAGCTCCACGCCCAGCTTGGCGGGGTGCACCATGGCACACCCGTCGCGGTCCCAGTCGCCGGCGAGGAACGTCTCCGAGTGCACCTGGGCCTGCACGGCTTCGCGGTCGAGGAAGCCCGGCTCATCGCGGTACCACTCGACCTGGTGCGGCTCGACGGCGACGGCCAGCTGCCCCGTGCGCTCGAACTCCGCATCCATGCCGTAGCGCTCGACCGTCTCGCCGATGCCGTCGAGGTTCTGGTGGCCCAGCTCTTCGAGCCGGTCGATCTCCTCCGGCCAGCGGTTCACGCCGTTCTCGTGTCCGTGGGTGAGGCTCGACTCGCAGAAGCCGCCGTTGCGTCCGGAAGCGGCCCAGGCGATGCGCGAGGCCTCCAGCAGGATGACGCGGCGCTCGGGGTCGCGTTCCTTGGCGCGCACCGCCGTCCACAGCCCGGCGTACCCTCCGCCGACGATGGCGAGGTCGGCGCGGACCGTGCCGTTCAGGCGAGGATGCGTCGGACGGTCGACATCGTCGAGCCAGAACACCCGCAGGGCGGTGTCGCGGAGCGAGGCGTCGATGATGGACGGCGACGGCTGCTGGCGTTCGAAGACGGTGGTGCCCATTGTTCTCTCCGTTGTGTACGGGGCGCGCTTCAGCGCGTGCCCCAGTTGTAGAGGTCTTTGTAGAGACCTGCGTAGAGCAGGCTCTCGGTGTGGGTGATGCCGGGGATGGTGCGGATGCGGGTTGCGATGAGTTCGATCAGGTGCTCGTCGTTCTCGCACACGGCCTCGACGAGGATGTCGAACGTGCCGAGCGTGACGACCACGTACGCCAGCTCGGGGATCGTGGTGAGCTCCTGGGCGATCTCGCGCGGGTTGCCCGAGACGCGGATGCCGATCATCGACATGCGGTGGAAGCCGAGCTGCATCGGGTCGGTGACGGCGACGATCTGGATGATGCCGGCCTCGGTCATCCGCTGCACGCGCTGGCGGGCGGCGGCTTCGCTGAGGCCCACCTCTCGGGCGATCTCGGCGTAGGGGCGGCGGCCGTCCTCCTGCAGCAGTTCGACGATGCGCTTCGAGATGTCATCAAGGGCAGGCTGGGACGGCTTCGTGCTCATGTGTCGATATTGTCAGCCGACTTGCAATTCTGCAACTGATTCAGTCGAATCTTTTGGATAGATCTTCAGATTCCGTACTGGAGTCGATACGATGACCTCATGTCCAGTGACCTTCTGAAGAACTCCGCGCCGTTGCAGAACTTCATCGGCGGCCGTTACGTGCCCGCGAGCGGCGCCGGGCGGATCCCCCTCCTCGATCCTGTCACCGAAGAGACGTACGGTGAGCTCCCCGTGTCCGACGTCAGCGACGTGGATGCCGCCTATGCCGCCGCATCCGCCGCCTTCCCGATCTGGCGCGACACCACGCCCGGCGAACGACAGCTGGCGCTGTTCCGCATCGCCGACGAGATGGAGTCACGGGCGGAGGAGTTCGCCGACCTCGAGTCGCAGGACACCGGCAAGCCGCGCGCGAGCCTCGTCGCCGACGAGATCATGCAGTCGGTCGACCAGCTGCGCTTCTTCGCCGGTGCCGCTCGCAGCCTCGAGGGCAGGGCCGCAGGGGAGTACCTCGCCGGGCACACCTCGTTCGTGCGGCGCGAGCCCGTCGGGGTGATCGGGCAGGTGACCCCGTGGAACTACCCCCTGAACATGGCGGTGTGGAAGATCGCTCCCGCGCTCGCTGCCGGCAACACGGTGGTGCTGAAGCCCGCGGAGTCCACGCCGCTCACCACGCTGCTGCTGGCCGAGATCGTCGCGCTGCACACACCGGCAGGCACCCTCAACGTCGTGCTCGGCGACCGGGACACCGGGGTCGCGCTGGTGGAGCACCCCACGCCGCAGATGGTCGCGATCACCGGTTCGGTGCGGGCGGGCATGGCCGTCGCACGCTCGGCCGCGAACGACGTCAAGCGCGTGCACCTCGAGCTCGGCGGCAAGGCTCCGGCGATCGTGTTCTCGGACGCCTCGATCGAGAAGGCCGTCGAGGGCATCATCACGGGCGCCTTCTTCAACGGCGGGCAGGACTGCACCGCGGCCACGCGGGTGCTGGTGCACGCCTCTCGGCACGACGAGCTGGTCGCTGCGCTGGTCGCCAGGGCGAAGACGCACGCCCGCACGGGTGGGCCGCGCGAGGAGGGTGTGCTGTACGGCCCCCTGAGCAGTGCGGCACAGCTCGCGCAGGTGCAGGGCTTCATCGATCGCCTCCCCGCGCACGCGACGGTCGAGACCGGTGGACGCCGTCAGGGCGACCGGGGCTACTTCTGGGAACCCACGATCATCTCGGGCGTGCGCCAGGACGACGAGGTCGTGCAGGGCGAGATCTTCGGGCCGGTGCTCACCGTACAGGCGTTCTCCGAAGACGATGAGGCGCTGTCGATGGCGAACGACGTGCCGTACGCGCTCGCCGCGTCGGTGTGGACCACCGATCACGCGCGGGCGATGCGCTTCTCGCGTGACCTCGATTTCGGATGCGTGTGGATCAACACGCACATCCCGTTCGTGTCGGACATGCCTCACGGCGGGTTCAAGCACTCCGGCTACGGCAAAGACCTGTCGCAGTACGGATTCGACGACTACACGCGCATCAAGCACGTGATGAGCGCGCTCGACTGAGCAGGCTCGACTGGGCAGGCTTGTTTGGGCAGGCTTGTTTGGGCAGGAGTCGACTGGTGCGGGGTCGCGAGTGCCGGATGGTGTGCGGTCAGGCGGTGAGCGGCTTCACCCGGCGGTGTTCTCGCAGCGTGAGTTCCGGACGCTCCTCGATCTTGATCGCGCCGTCGTCGACCCAGCCATGGCGGGCGTAGAAGGAGTCGGCGCGCTCATTGCCGTCGAGGACCCACAGGTAGGCGCGGTCGTGGCCGGCCTCGGCGATCCGCTGTTCGGCGGCTTCGAGCAGAGCATGACCCGCGCCCGTCGACCAGGCGGTGGGATCGGCGTAGATGCCGTACACCTCTCCGTCGGCGAGGCCATCGGGGTCGCGACCCGAGCCGAGCGACGCCCATCCGATGACGGTCTCGTCGCGTACGGCCACCAGGGTCCCGAGGCTCGTCGGCAGCGGTTCGGCGAGGATGCGCCGCCACCCCGCGGCCCTCTCGTCGACGGAGAGACCGTCGAGCACGGACTGGTCGATGAGTCCCCGATAGGCGGCCTGCCACGCGCGGACGTGCACGCCGGCAATGTCATCGGCGTCTTCGGTGCGGGCGTCACGGATCACCAGCGGGCTCATTCGTCCACCCTACGGTGACCGCTGTGGAGCACGCGGAGTCAAGGGGTGCGGGTCAGCTCACGTTCTTCTTGAGCCACGGCAGCGGGTCTACGGCGACGGTGTTGATATGGACCTCGAAGTGCAAGCAGGAGCCGAACACGTATCCGGTCGATCCGACATCGCCGATGTACTGGCCCTCTTCGACGCAGTCGCCGACCTCGACCGCGCGACTTCCGTAGGTCATGTGCGAGTAGACGGTACTCACGGCCTGTCCGTCGACGATGCTCTCGATCTGGATCGTCACGCCGTAGCCCTGGTAGCTCTCGGTCGATCGGGAGACGCAGCCCTTCATCGCTGCGTTGATCGGCGTGCCGACCGGGGCGGCGAAGTCCTGGCCGAGGTGCGAACGGCCCGGGCGCGAGGCGCCGAAACCGTCGGTGAAAGAGTACGTCCCGTCGGCCATCGGCATCACGATGCGGCTGGCGAGAGGAATGTCCATCGCGCTGCCGAGAGGCATGCCGGCAGCGATCGCAGCGGCGGCGGCCCGGGATCGAGTCTCCTTGATCTCCTCCGGTGTGGTGGCGGAGAAGCTCCCGCGGGGAGCGATCTCGGCGCGGATCTCGTCCTTCGCCGTGTAGGACTGCGAGGCGCCGTCTGCTGTGGTGGAGACGGCGGCGCTGGCGGCGGCAGCCGGGCCTCCGGCGGGGTTGAGTGCGGGAAGCGCTGCTCCGGTGATCAGCACGCCGATCGCGAGCGTGGCGCCGAGTGCCTTGGCTTTCGCCCACTGGCGCTTCTCTCGGCGCACTTGAGCGCGAGACGTCGGCGCTGTCTTCGGTGCTAGGTGCCGGGGGCGCAGGCGAGGATCCCAGGTGCGGGACTGGCCAGCCTCCCGCGGCTGCGGGCGTGAAGGGTCGGCTGCGGGTGCTGCGTGAGCGGCGGTTCCCGTTTCAGGTGAGGGAGTCCCCGCGGTTGCGGTTGCGGGCGCTGTCTCGGGTGAGGGAGTCGGTGCGGGTGCGGATGCCTGGGCTTCGTCGGATGCGGGGGCTGCATCAGCTGCCTGGGCTGCGGAGACAACGGAGGTGACCTCCGTCGCAGGGCGGGGCGCTGCCGCGGCGGTATCCGGTGCGGGTGCTGTGTCCGCCGCGTTCACCGGCAGGGGAGCCTGTGGATCCGTGGTCGCGGAGCGCCGCCGATCACGCCGCAAAAGCGGTCGGGTCGATTCGGGCACTTCGACGGGGGTGTCCGAGGCGCCGTGGACGCGCTCGGGTGGCAGGGAATTCGTGACGGGGTCCTTCCGGGAGGGCAGGTGTTTTCGGCGGTCGATCCCCCCGGATGCCACCGTTACCGATCTGTAATTTAATTCGTGAAGTCGCGAGCGTCAAATCGAGGGCGGATGAATCGGTGTCGATGTCGACGATGGGGGCACTGTTGTTCCTCCGAGTCCTCGTGTGCGGCGTTGTGTCGATGGACCGAGTCTGCGCCTGGTGTCGGACTTTCGCGGGTCGTGGCGCCGCGTGCTGCGAGAAGTGTGGAGAAGTGGGTTTCCGGTGCTTCTGTGGAGTGTTCGAGGTCGTGGGGTGTGTTCTGGAATATTGCTCTGATCTGGGGTTATCCGGGTGGGAATGTCGGTGGTCCCGGGTTGACTAGGGGGTATGAACACTCCCGTGGAGCTGCTGGGCCAGGTCGTTGCTGATCTGGATTCGGTGTTGCGCTCTGACGTGGTGGCGGGGTTGTCGGATGACGTGAAGATGGAGCTTCTGCGGGTGGCGGGGGAGGTGCAGCGGCGGGTGGATGCGGTCGTGGTGGAGACGGTCGCGTCTGTCGATGCGCGCCCGGCGGGGTCGGGTGAGCTCGGGTTCTGTGGGAAGTTCGGGTGCCGCACGATGGGCGAGTTGTTGCAGCGGGTGCTGCGCGCGGACGCGGTCGGTGCGGGTCGGGTGGTGAAGGCGGCGAAGGCTGTGCGTCGCGAGGTGGAGTTGTCGTCTGGGGGCTGGTTGCCGGCGCGGTGGCCGGCGTTGCGGGCGGCGATGCTGGAGGGGACGGTCGGGGTGGCGGGAGTGTTGGCGGCGACGGGCCCGGTGGAACAGGCCGGTGCCCGGGTCGGGACCGCAGACCGGTTGCTCGCTGATGCGGAGTTGGCGGCGTATGCGCGGGGGATCCCTGTCGCCGATGCCGATGCCGGTGCCGGTGCCGGTGCCGGTGCCGATGCCGATGCCGATGCGGGTGCGGGTGCGGACGAGAGTGTCGTCGATGAACGAGAGAGCGCCGGGCCGCCGGCGACGCCGGAAGATCTGCGGATCCTGGCGCAGGTGATCGTGCAGTACCTCGACCCGGATGGGGCGGAACCCGCAGACGACATCGCGATGCGGGCGCGCGGGATCGTTCTCGGACGTGTGAAGGACGGGGTGATCCCGATCCGGGGCGGGTTGCTCCCCGAAGTCGCCGGACAACTGCAACGGATCTTCGACGCCTACCTGAACCCCAAAGTCGACGGACCACCCCTGCCCGGAGTCGTCTTCCGCCCCTCCGACGAACACGATGCTGCGTCCTCCGATGCCGGTGGGCGTCCGAGTGTGAGTGCGGCCTCGACTCACGGTGCCACCGAGGACCCCACGGGCTTGGACGATGGCGTCCTTCCCCGTGACGACCCTGGGCGGATGGTCGACCCGCGTTCGCGGGCGCAGAAGCAGCACGACACCCTCGCCGCGGTCCTGGGCATCGCGGCCCGCCACGACGAGATGCCCCGGCTGGGAGGCGCCGCCCCGACCCTGATCGTGACCATCACCGCCGACGACTACGCCACCGGACACGGATGGGCCCACATCGACGGCATCGACACCCCCGTCCCCACCCGCGTCGCCGCACACACCGCCTGCGCGGGCGGAGTGCAACGCGTGCTGTTCGACCCGCACGGGCGCATCATCGGCATCCACACATCGGAGCGCATCTTCACCGCCCACCAACGCCGCGCGATCACCCTCCGCGACAAAGAATGCCTCATCCCCGGCTGCCACGTCCCCGCGACGTGGTGCGAGATCCACCACGTCACCGAACACGCCAGAGGCGGACCCACCCACACCGACAACGGCGTCGCCCTCTGCTGGCACCACCACCGCACCCTCACCACCAGCGGATGGGACATCCACATGAAAAACGGCACCCCACACGTCCGCGGACCCGCCTGGTGGGACCCCACCCGACAATGGCGCACCCCACACCCTGCCACTACCGCAACGACAACGACCAGGACAACGACCGGGTCGGTCGCCGACAGTTCGACACCGCTCAGGGTATGAGCGGCAGTGACCCCACCGGCAGTGACCCCACCGGCAGTGACCACCCCGGCGCGGTGAGCGCTGCGCCACCTCGACCAGACTCGGTGCGAAGTGTCGACCTGTGCGACACGATGTGGCATGCTTGCGGGCACTGCGCCCGGCACAGAACATCGGCGCGGGACGCGAAGACGAGAGGCGACTCCGGAACACCTATGTCTAGACCACTCGCGGGACCGCAGGGCCTGCTACGCACGCTCAACGGCCGCGCGATCCTGGAGGCGCTCGCGCGCAGCGGGCCGCAGACCCGTTCCGAGCTGATGTCCACCACAGGCCTGTCGCGAACGGCCGTGACGCAGGTGCTGCGGATGCTCGAGAACGCCGGGGCCGTTGCTCCGGCGGGTGTCGATCGAGACACCCGAGGCCCTGCCGCTGGACGTTTCGCCCTGCATCCGCGTCTGGGGTTCGCGGTGGCCGTGCACGTCGATCACCATGCCGCCCATGTGGTGCTCGTCGACGCGACGGGCGTCGTGCGTGCGGCGGAACACGCCCCGTTCGTCGAAGCAGAGAACCGCGTCGCCCACATCGTCGCCCTCGTCGAGAAATGTCGTCGCTCGGTGAAGGCCGCAAAGGGAGCCGTCCATCTCGCGGTCGTCGGAGTTCCCGGCATCGTCACCGCCGACGGAGGTATCCGCGACGACCTCGGCCCGGACGGCGGGGCATTCCGTGCGGCATTGTCCGCGGCCCTCGACTGTCCCGTCCGCATCGAGAACGACGTCAACCTCGCAGCCCTCGCCGAGCTCACCTCCGGCGAGGGGGGCGCTCTCTCGAGCTTCGCGCTGCTCCTCCTCGACGATGGACTTGGAGCAGGCATCGTGATCGACGGCGCGCTGCACCGTGGATTCTCCGGGGTCGCCGGCGAAGTGATGTACCTGCCGCAGACGCCCATCCCGATCGGAGCGCCCCTCGTGGGCGACGCCGTGGTCGGCGACCTCGCCCTCGGCGTCGGCCGCGATGCCGAGGCGACACTCGCCGACCATCTGGAGGCGGCCGTCGTCGGGAACGAGGCGGCGATCCAGATCGTCTCCGAACTCGCCCGCCGCATCGTGCTCGTGGCGGGCAGCGTGGGACTGGTGCTCGACCCGGAGGCGTTCATCCTCAGCGGTCAAGCGGCCCATCCTGCCCTCGTCGCCGCGATCGAGCGTATCGCCGGTGAATATGAGGCGCAGCTCTCGCTGCGGTTCCTCGTCTCCTCTTTCGGGCCTGAGGCTTCGCTCGTCGGAGCCATCGACGAAGCCGCAGCTGCGCTCCGAGGCGAACTCTTCACCCGCATCCTCACGCCCGCCCCGAAGGGTGGCCGCTGAGCCCATCCCGTTGAGCACACTCGATCCGAAAGACCCCCTCGAACAAGACCCGTCGAAAGACCCCCGTTGAGTCCCACCCGCCCGAGCATCGCCGCTCCATCACCCGACAGGATCCCCCGATGACCGCACCCTCCGATCTCGCCGACCGTCTCGGTCTCGCCCCGGGCGCGCGGGCGATCATCCTCAACGCGGATGACTTCGGCATGTGTCATGCGGCGAACACCGCCATCGTCGATCTGCTCACGACCGCGCGCATCGACTCGACGACCGTGATGATCCCGTGCTCGTGGTCGCCCGAGGCCCTCGCCTTCGCGGCATCCCGCACCGACCTCGACATCGGGGTGCATCTCGTCCTCACCAGCGAATGGGCCCGCTACCGGTGGCGCCCGCTCACCGGCACCGCCACGAGCCTCGTCGACGGCGCCGGCTTCTTCCCGATCGATGTGCTCTCCGTCGAACAGAACGCCTCCGACGACGATGTCGCGGCCGAGCTCGCCGCCCAGTTGCAGACCGCGCTCGACGCCGGCGTCGACGTGACGCACCTCGACAACCACATGGGCTCCGTATACGGACTCGTGACCGGCCGAGACTTCCTCCGCCCGGTGTTCGAGCTCGCCGCGCGGCACGGTCTCCCGTTCCGGCTGCCCCGCAGCATGGACGGGGTGGGCGAGAATTCCGCGTTGCAGGCTCAGCTCGATGGCGCGGCAGCGGCTGCTGAATCATACGGCGTGGAGATCATCGACCGGCTCTGGTCGCATCCGTTCGAGCTCCTCCGCGAGGGCACACCCGACGAGGAGACGTACGAGCAGGTGCGCGACGGCTTCATCGCCCTGCTGCGAGCGGTGCCGGCCGGGGTCACCGAGATCTACCTGCATCCGATGGTCGACGATGAGGAGCTGCGCGCGGCCGTGGACTTCAGTGCGGCGAAGCGCGGCTATGAGCTGCGACTGCTGAGCGACCCCGCCGTGCTGCAGGCGATCGAGGATGAGGCGCTCGTCCGCATCGGCTGGCGCGACCTGCGCGACCTGCAAAGGGGAGACGCCCGGTGACATCTCTGCGCGATCGCGTGCGCGACCGACGTCTGGACTCCGCGCCGACCCGGTCGCAGACGATCGCGTTCGGAGCCTCCGGCTTTCCGACGCAGCTCATGGCGCAGACCTTCTCGGCCTTCGTCGTCTACTTCTATGTGTCGCACCTCGCGGTCCCGGCGACGTGGGTGGCGGTCGCGATGATCGCCCACGGCATCCTGAACGCCGTGCTCAACCCGCTCGTCGGCACGATCTCCGACCGGCTGCGCACGCCGTGGGGTCGGCGCATCCCCTGGGTCGGCCTGGGCATCGTGCCGCTCGTGGTCGCCTTCGCGCTGGTGTGGATGCCGCCCGAGCTTCCCGCCGCAGGTCTCATCGTCTGGTTCCTCGTCGTCGTGGCCGTGTATGACGTGGCCTTCGTCGTCGTGGTGCTGAACATCTCGGCACTGTTCCCCGAGATCTTCCGCACCACCGAGGAGCGCGCCCGCGGCAACGTGCCGCGACAGATCTTCGCGATCCTCGGAATGGTCCTCGGCACGGCCGGCGCCCCCGCTCTGTACGGCGCGATCGGATGGCCCGGCATGGCCCTCGTGCTCGGCGCCGTCTGCCTGGTGCTGCTCGTGTGGTCGTTCTTCGGCGGGATGATCGAGCGCCGGGCCCCGGAAGCGGCATCGGAAGCGTCATCGGAAGCGATGCGGTGGGTCGACCAGCTGAAGTACACCTTTCGCAACCGCGCCTTCGTCCCCTACGTGCTCGGCTCGCTGTTCGTGCAGACCTCGATCGCGGTGATCCTCGCCGCGATCCCGTTCTACGTGCGCTACTCCCTGCACGCGCCGGAGGGGGAGGGTAGCCTGCTGCTCGGGGCGATCTTCGTGACCGCGATCCCCTCGATCGTGCTGTGGAGCGCGATCGTCCGCCGCACCTCACCGCGCACGGCCGTGCTGTGGAGCGTCGCGGTGTTCGGCGTGGCGGTGCTCGGCTACCTCGCGCCGTCCACCGTGTTCGGTGCGGCGCTGGTCGGTGTCGCGGTCGGCGTGGGCGTCGGCGGACTGCTGCAGCTGCTCGAGGTCATGCTCGCGCAGATCATCGACGAAGACGCCGTGCGCACCGGCCATCGTCGAGAAGGCGCCTACTTCGGGGTGAACGGTTTCGTCGTGCGCGGTTCGGTGGTGCTGCAGGCGATCGTCGCCGCGGTGGTGCTCACCGGATCCGGCTTCGACGCCACCCTCGGCGACGCGCAGCCCGACAGCGTCGACGGCGGCATCCGACTGATGCTCGCGGTGATCCCTCTCGGGTTCACCGCCCTCGCCTGGCTCTGCTTCTGGCTCTACCCCATCCGCTCCCGCGACCTCTGACCGTCAGGGGCGGGCGGCCTGCCGCGCTTCCCACCCCGTGCGCACCATCTCGTCGACCGAGTACCGCATGGTCCAGCCGAGGTCGCGCGCCGCGAGCTCGCCCGTCGCCACGATGCGGTCGGGGTCCCCGGGGCGGCGCGGTCCGATCTCGGGCGTGAAGTCGATGCCGGTCACGCGTGCGACGGCATCCATGATCTGTTTCACGCTGAGTCCGTCGCCGGAGCCGAGGTTGTAGGCGGCTTCGATCGGGCGTCCGTCGGAGAGGCGCTGAGCGGCCGCGACGTGGGCTGCCGCGATGTCGCCCACGTGCACATAGTCGCGCACGTTGGTGCCGTCTTCGGTGGCGTAGTCGTCGCCGTTGATGCGCGGAGTCTTTCCTGCCAGCAGTGCCTCGAACACGATCGGGAAGAGATTGTGCGGGCTGACGTCGTAGACCGTCGGGTCGGCGGAGCCCACCACGTTGAAGTACCGCAGCGAGGTGTGACGCAGCGGCTGCTCGGAGTCCGCCGTCGCGATCGCCTGGTCTCGCAGCAGCCATTCGCCGATGAGTTTCGACTCGCCGTAGGGGCTGGCCGGTTTCTTGGCGGTCTCCTCCACGACGAGCGCGACGTCGGGAGTGCCGAACACCGCTGCGGACGACGAGAACACGATGTTCGAGACCCCTGCGGCCTCCATGGCTTCGAGGATCACCCGCGTGCCCTCGACGTTCTGCGCGTACGTGTGCAGAGGACGCTGCACCGAGACTCCGGCGTATTTGAAACCGGCGACGTGGATCACGCCTTCGACCTCGTGCTCGCGCAGCGTCTTCTCGACGAGTTCACGGTCGAGGATGCTCCCCTGCACGAACGCCACGCCCTCGGGCACGAACGACGCGACCCCGCTCGAGAGATCGTCGAGCACGACGGGGGTGAGCCCTGCATCCGCGAGTGCGCGCACGACGTGGGCGCCGATGTAGCCGGCACCTCCGGTGACGATCCAGGACATGGCATTCCTCTCCTGCCGCGCAGTCGTCGCGGCCCGATGGATCATTCTGTCAGGCGTCGCGGCGAGGGCCGGCGGACGGCGTGACCGTGAACAGCAACGGTGCCGCGAACCGGGAGGCCGCGAAGGCCGCGTTCACGGCGTCCGACACCGACGCGACGGCATCCTGCTCGACCAGCGCGATCGCGGCTCCGCCGAATCCGCCGCCGGTCATCCGCGCGCCCAGGGCGCCGGCGGCCAGTGCGGTGTCGACCGCGGTGTCGAGTTCGGGGGTCGAGATCTCGAAGTCATCGCGCATCGACGCGTGCGAGGCGATCAGGAGATCGCCGATCGCGCGCACGCCCTGCTCACGCAGCACCCGCACCGTATCGAGCACCCGCTGGTTCTCGGTGACGATGTGGCGCACGCGACGGAAGGTCACCTCGTCCATCAGCTCCTGCGCACGCGTCAGGTCGTCGACCGAGACGTCGCGCAGTGCGGGCACCTCCAGGATCGAGGCGCCGAGCTCGCACGAAGCCCGGCGCTCGCGGTAGCCGCCGGTGGAGTGTGCGTGCGTGACGCGCGTGTCGATCACGAGGATCGCGAGGCCCGCCTCGGCGACGGCGAGGGGCACGAGCTCGGTCTCCAGCGATCGGCAGTCGAGGAAGATCGCGGTGTCGGGCCGCCCGAGCATCGAGGCCATCTGGTCCATGATGCCGGTGGGGGCGCCGACGGCTTCGTTCTCGGCCCGACGTCCGATGCGGGCGAGGTCCGTGCCGTCGAAGCCGGTTTCCCACAGCTCGTTCAGCGCGGATGCCGTCGCCCCCTCGATCGCGGCGGAGGAGGAGAGTCCCGCGCCCACCGGCACGTCGGAGGCGATGGCGATGTCGAGTCCACCGAACGCACCGCTCTCGGCCGCGGCCTGACGCAGCGCCCAGGCGACCCCGAGCGGATAGGCGGCCCATTCCGGGATCGCCGGATGCGCACCGGGTGCGGTGGGGAAGAGCCGGTCCAGTTCGTCGAGGCCGACCTCGACCGGCTCCTCCGCGAAAGTGGAGCCGACCAGGATGCGACCGCGGTCGTCGTCGCGCCGGCCGACCGCGGCGACCGTGCGCTGCGGGATCGCGAACGGGAGCACGAAACCGTCGTTGTAGTCGGTGTGCTCGCCGATGAGGTTCACGCGTCCGGGCGCCGACCAGAGTCCCGCCGGTTCGCGGCCGGTGAGCCGCGTGAAGAGGGCACAGGCGTCGTCGTGTGCGGCGGTCATGCGGTTGCTCCAGGGGTGGTCTGCTCGTGCGAGATGCGTGCGATCGCTTCGCGGAGGCGTGCGGCCCCGACCTCCGGCGGCACCTCTGCGGCCCACGCCCACATCGCGGCCTCGGAGCCGGCGAGGAACTTCAGCTTGTCGGCGGCACGGCGGGGGCTCGTCAGCTGCAGGTGCAGGCGCACGGTGTCGCGACCGACGTGCACGGGTGCCTGATGCCAGGCCGCGATGTACGGGGTCGGGGAGTCGTAGAGGGCGTCGACGCCGCGCAGCAGCCGCAGGTAGAGCGGGGCGAGCTCGTCGCGCTCGGCCTCGGTGGTCTCGGCGAAGTCGGGCACGTGGCGGTGCGGCATCAGGTGCACCTCGAGCGGCCAGCGCGCGGCGAACGGCACGAACGCGGTCCAGTGCTCGCCGCGGAACACCACGCGCTCGGATGCCTGCTCGGACTCGAGGATGCGATGGAACAGGTCGGGTGCCGTGCGGTCGATCGACTCCAGCACGCGAGCGGTGCGAGGGGTGACGTACGGGTAGGCGTAGATCTGGCCGTGCGGGTGGGGCAGGGTCACGCCGATCGCCTCACCGCGGTTCTCGAACGGGAAGATCTGCTCGATGCCCGGCAGCTGCGAGATCGCGGCCGTGCGGTCGGCCCAGGCTTCGATCACGGTGCGCGCACGGGTGACGGACTGCGTGCCGAAGGATCCTGAGTGCTCGGGGCTGAAGCAGACGACTTCGCAGCGTCCGACCGAGGTGCGCGTGCGGCCGAGGCCCAGGGCGGCGAGGTCGTCGAGCCCCCGCGGTGCGTTCGACGCCTGGGGCGCGGTGCCCACCGCTTCGGCGAGGGCGGGGCCGAATGCGGGCGAGCGGTTCTCGAACACCGCGACGTCGTAGCGCGAGGGCACTTCCGACGGGTTGCCCGGCGTCTGCGGAGCCAGGGGATCGGCGTCGGCGCCGGGCATCATCACGCGGTTCTGGCGGTTCGCGGCGACCGTGATCCAATCGCCGGTGAGCACGTCGAGACGCATGGTGGCGGTGTCGGGGCGAGGGTCGAGAACGCGGGCGTCGACGGCGCGGTCGGCGCCGAGCGCGGTGCCGGGGTCGTCGTAGTAGATGAGGTCGCGGCCGTCGGCGAGGGTGGTGGCGCGTTTGACGACGCCGGCGCCGAGAGTCTCGGCGCGCAACTCGGGAAGATTGTGCGTGTTCACGTAAACATGGTACGCACAGCGCCGTGGTAACGTCAACACGACGGAGTTGTGCACCGGCACCCCCGGAGAGAAGAGCCGGGCGGCGAGAAGAGCCGGGATGCGGGCGCAACCGCGCAGCGGATGGAGGATGCGGGTGGGCCAGAGCGAGCACGACCGCGTCGAGGATTCGGGGCCGGACCGTCGGCGACCGTCGTCCGGGCGCGTGTCGATGGCCATGGTCGCCAGTCGCGCAGGCGTCTCGGGGCAGACGGTCTCGCGCGTCGTCAACGGCAGCCCTCGCGTCGACCCCGACACCCGTGCCCGTGTCGAGCACGCGATGGCCGAGCTCGGCTACCGTCCCCACCGCGCCGCCCGTGCCCTGCGCACCGGCCGCTCGCAGACGATCGGACTCGTGGTCACCACTCTGGCCACGGTCGGCAACTCCCGCATGCTGCAGGCCACGGCCGAAGCGGCGGCGGAACGCGGATATGCGGTCACCCTCGTGACCGCCGCCCAGGGTGTCGCCGAGGCGTTCGATCGCCTGGCGGAGCAGGAGGTCGACGGTGCGATCGTCCTGAACGAGGCATCGGCTCTGGTCTCCGACGCGCAGCGGCCGGCCGGGCTGCGGCTCGTGGTCGTCGATGCTCCCCGCGAGGACGGGTTCGCCTCGGTGCACAGCGACCATGCGGGCGGTGCGGCCGTCGCCACTGCCCGACTCCTCGATCTCGGTTACGCCACCGTCCACCACCTCGCCGGCCCCGCCGACTCCTTCGCTGCCGTAGAGCGGGAGCGAGGATGGCGCGAGACGCTCACCGCCGCGAACGTCCGCCCGCCCTCCGTCGTTCGCGGCGATTGGACTGCCGAGTCGGGGTACGCGGCAGGCGCGGACCTGCTCTCGGCGCCCGCGGTGTTCTGTGCCAACGACCAGATGGCGCTCGGGCTGCTGCGCGCCCTCTCCGAGTCGGGTCGTCGCGTGCCGGAAGACGTCGGGGTGATCGGTTTCGACGATGTGCCGGAGGCGGCGAACTACCGTCCGCCGCTGACCACGATCCGTCAGGATTTCGCCGCACTCGCCCACCGCGCGGTGTCGGCACTGGTGGACGCCATCGAGGGTGCTCCGGGCGCCGATGAGGCCTCCGTCGTCCCGACCGTGCTCGTCGAGCGCGCCAGTGCCGCGTCGCACTGAATCCGTGAACGTCGGTACGCGCCGATACCCGTCGCGCTGAACCGGCTGCTTCGCCGGCGGGTCGACCGGAGGGCCTGACGGTCACACGGGTGCCCTGGCGTCGGCGGCCCGGCGCGCCCGGTCGGATCAGAGCGCGGCGGTCACGCTTGCGATCGCCACAGCTCTCGTGCCATGATTTCGGAAAGCGCTTTCCCATATTCCCCGGTGAAAGCACGAACGGCGTCCCGCGACAGGAACGGAAGACCATGGCACAGGCGAACACCCGCGAGATCGGGATCATCATGAACGGCGTCTCCGGACGCATGGGATACCGGCAGCACCTGGTGCGCTCGATCCTCGCGATCCGTGACGAGGGCGGCATCGAGCTCCCTGACGGTTCGAGGATCACGGTGAAGCCGATCCTCGTCGGCCGCAGCGAGGTCAAGCTCGCCGAGCTCGCAGCGAAGCACGGCATCGCAGACTGGACGACCGACCTCGACGCCGCTCTCGCCGACCCGCAGTGGGAGATCTACGCCGACTTCCTCGTGACCAAGGCCAGGGCATCCGCTCTTCGCAAGGCCATCGCTGCGGGCAAGGCGATCTACACCGAGAAGCCCACCGCGGAGTCGCTCGACGAGGCTCTCGAGCTCGCGCGTCTCGCCGACCAGGCGGGGGTGAAGACCGGGGTCGTGCACGACAAGCTCTACCTCCCCGGGCTGCAGAAGCTCAAGCGCCTGATCGACTCGGGCTTCTTCGGCCGCATCCTCTCGGTGCGCGGCGAGTTCGGCTACTGGGTCTTCGAGGGCGACTGGCAGCCCGCGCAGCGCCCGAGCTGGAACTACCGCACCGAAGACGGCGGAGGCATCATCACCGACATGTTCCCGCACTGGAACTACGTGCTCGAGAACCTCTTCGGCGAGGTCAAGAGCGTCTACGCGCAGGCCGCCGTGCACATCGCCGACCGCTGGGACGAGAAGGGCGAGCACTACACGGCCACCGCCGAGGATGCGGCCTACGGCATCTTCGAGATCGAGGGCGGCGTGATCGCGGAGATCAACTCCTCGTGGACCGTGCGCGTCAATCGCGACGAGCTCGTCGAGTTCCAGGTCGACGGCACGCACGGGTCTGCCGTCGTCGGACTGTTCGGCGCGAAGATCCAGCCCCGCAACGCCACGCCGAAGCCGGTCTGGAACCCCGACCTGGAAGACACCCGCGACTACGACGCCGACTGGCAGAACGTGCCGACCAACGACGTGTTCCTCAACGGCTTCCGTCAGCAGTGGGAGGAGTACCTGGTCTCGTACGTCGAGGGCACCGACTATCCGTTCGACCTGCTCGCGGGTGCCCGCGGCGTGCAGTTCGCCGAGGCGGGTCTGACCTCCAGCGCCGAGGGGCGCAAGATCGCCCTGTCGCCGTTGAGCCTGGGCTGAGGCGCGCATGAGCACCCTGCGACTTCTCCGGGCGAACGGTGAGACCGCCGACGTCGTCCTCAACGACTCGGGGGCCTACACGCGTCCGACCGCCCCGCTGCAGAGCCGCATCGCGTACGCCGCCGCGCACGTCGTGCCGAAGACATACGCCGACAACACTCCAGGGCAGCCCGCCGACATCGACTGGGATGCCACGCTCGCGTTCCGCCGCAACGTCTACTCGTGGGGACTCGGCGTCGCCGACGCCATGGACACCGCGCAGCGGAACATGGGCCTGGACGCCGCAGCCACCCGTGAGCTGATCGCCCGCAGCGCCGAGGTCGCGCGTGAGGAGGGTGGCTCCGTCGTGGTCGGCGTCAACACCGACCACGTCGCCGAGCCGCACATCTCGCTCGACCAGGTGGTCGCGGCCTACGTGGAGCAGCTGCACTTCACCGAAGAACAGGGGGCCGGCCCCGTGCTGATGGCTTCCCGCCACCTCGCCCGCGTCGCGACGGGTGGCGCCGACTACCGCCGTGTGTATCGCGAGGTGCTGTCGCGCGCGACCGCGCCGGTGGTGCTGCACTGGCTCGGCACGGCCTTCGATCCGGAGCTCGCCGGCTACTTCGGCGCGGAGGATTGGCAGACGGCATCGGAGGTCCTCTTGCAGGTCATCGAAGAGAACCCGGGCAAGGTCGCGGGCGTGAAGATGAGTCTGCTGAACGCCGAGTCCGAGATCTCGGTGCGCAGCCGACTCCCGCAGGGCGTGCGGATGTTCACGGGCGACGACTTCAACTACGTGAGTCTGATCGGCGGCGAGGGCGTGGGTGGTGAGGGCGGGTATTCCGACGCGCTGCTGGGAGCGTTCGCGGCGATCACTCCGGTCGCCTCCGCAGCGATCCAGACGCTGGACACCGGGGACGCGGAAGGGTATCTGCGCATCCTCGGCCCGACCGAGGAGCTGAGCCGACAGGTGTTCGCTGCTCCCACCTTCTATTACAAGACCGGGGTCTCCTTCCTCGCGTGGCTGAACGGGCACCAGCCCGCCTTCCAGATGGTCGGCGGACTGCACTCCGCACGCAGCCTGCCGCACCTCAGCCGCATCGTCGAACTCGCGAACGCCTCGCTGGCGCTGGAGCACCCCGACCTCGCCCGCGAGCGGTGGCACGGGATGCTGCGGATGAACGGCGTGGACGCATGAGCCTCCCTTCGCAGACCCCTGACCCGCGCCTGTCGATCAACCAGGCCACCGTCAAGCACGCCGACCTCGCCACCGCCCTGCGCGTCACCGCAGCCGCCGGGGTGCAGGCGATCGGACTCTGGCGCGAGCCGGTGAACGAGGTCGGCCTCGACGTCGCGGCCCGGATGCTGACTGACTCCGGGCTGCGTTTCACGACCCATTGCCGCGGCGGCTTCTTCACGCTGCCGGCCGGACCCGAGCGGGATGCCGCACTCGACGACAACCGTCGGGCGATCGAGGAGACCGCCACCCTGGCCGCGGCCGGTGCCGAGCGCTCGACCGCGGTGCTGGTGCTCGTCGCGGGTGGTCTGCCCGAGGGATCGCGCGACCTGATCGGAGCGCGCGAGCGCGTGCGCGACGCGATCGGCGTGCTCGCTCCGGAGGCGAAGGCCGCGGGGGTCACGCTCGCGATCGAACCGCTGCATCCGATGTATGCGTCCGATCGTGCTGTCGTCTCGACGCTCGGCCAGGCGCTCGACATCGCGGGTGAGTTCGAGCCCGAGGTGGTCGGCGCCGCGGTCGACACCTTCCATATCTGGTGGGATCCGCAGGTGCTCGATCAGATCGCGCGGGCCGGTCGCGAAGGTCGCATCGCCACGTACCAGGTGTGCGACTGGAAGACGCCCCTCGCCGCCGACGTGCTGCTCTCGCGGCACTACACCGGTGACGGGGTGATCGACTTCGGCTCCCTCACCCGCGCGGTGATCGCGACCGGGTACGAACGCGACATCGAGGTCGAGATCTTCAACGCCGACATCTGGGCGGATGCCCCGGAGAAGGTCGTGCGCCGCACTGTCGAGACCTTCGCCGCGGCCGTCTCCCCGCACCTCGGGTGAAGGGGCTCGGACGCCGGTCCCGTCCCGCCGGTCGGGAGGATGCACGGATGGCTCGGGAAGTAGGATCTGGGGCATGACCAAGCCCGCAATGTCCGCGGAGCGGCCTTCGCCGACGCGGTCTCCGCGTCACGCGCGGGGGCCGGCACCCACGCTGCACGACGTCGCCCGGGAGGCCGGGGTCTCGCTGGCGACCGCGTCCCGGGTTCTCAACGGCTCCGAGCGCAAGGTCGCCGAGTCGTTCCGGGAACGCGTGGAGTCGGCGGCCGAGAAGCTCGGATACACCGCGAACGTCTCGGCCCAGTCGATCGCCCGCGGAACATCGCCGGTCATCGCCCTTCTGGTCGCCGACATCGCCGACCCCTACTTCGGCCTGATCGCGTCCGGCGTGGCTCGTGGTGCCGACGAGGAGGGGCTGGTCGTGACCATCGCGATCACCGAACGCGACCAGGCCCGCGAGGCGCGGATCGTGCGTGCCCTCCGGGGGCAGCGGCCGCGCGGGCTGATCCTCGCCGCCTCTCGGACCCAGGGCGAGACCGAGACCGAGACCGCGCACGAACTCGCGGAGTTCGTGCGGCTGGGCGGCAGGGTCGTGGCGTTCGGGCCGGATGACGAAGGCGAGCGGCGCATCGAGATCGACAACCGTTCCGGTGCGGAGGCGCTCGGTCGGCGGATGGGCGAGCTCGGATACCGTTCCGCGATAGTGCTCGGCGCTGCGGAGGGGGTGCGGACGTCGGACGACCGTCTGGTCGGCTTCCACGCCGGATTCGAAGCGGCCGGTGGCGTGGTGGAGAGCGTGCGCCGGGGAGACTTCCGCCGCGAGTCGGGAGCTGCGCAGATGCAGCAGGCGCTCGTCGACGGCGTCGAGCCCGGCACCGTGGTCTTCGCGATCAGCGACGTGGTGGCTCTCGGCGCGATGTCCACGATCCGTGAGGCGGGGCGTGAGGTGGGCGGCGATATCGCGGTCTGCGGCTTCGACGACGTGCCCGCGAGCAGCGATGTCACCCCGGCCTTGACGACGGTGCGCGTGCCGTTGAGTGAAGTCGGATATCAGGCGTTCCGTGCGACGGTCGACGCGGAGTGGGAGCAGCCGCCCCTGCCGCTCGAGGTGGTCGTGCGCGCCAGCACCCCGGGAATCGCGCAGTGACCCGGGTGGTTCTCGCCCCCGACAGCTTCAAGGGCACGATCACGGCCGCGGATGCCGCTGCCGCCCTCGCCGACGGGTGGGCGTCGGTCGAGCCGAGCGCCGAGTTCGTGCACCGGCCGATGGCGGACGGCGGTGAGGGCACGGTGGCAGCGTTCGAGGCGGCGGTGCCCGGCGCCGTGCGGATGCCGATCACGGTGGACGGACCGGCCGGGGAGCGGATCGACACCTTCTGGCTGCTGCTCCCGCCGACGGACGATGCCCCGGCGGGCACGGGCGTCGTCGATCTCGGTTCGACCTCCGGGATCGAGCTGCTGCACGAGCTGCGCCCCTGGGACGCCGATACGACGGGGCTGGGCCAAGCCCTCGCCGCCGCTCTCGATCACGGCGTCTCGCGACTCGTCGTCGGCATCGGTTCCAGCGCGTCCACCGACGGGGGCACCGGGATGCTCTCGGCGCTCGGAGCGCTGTTCCTCGACGCCGCAGGGGCGGCGGTTCCCCGGGGTGCGCGCGGGCTCGACGCCATCGCATCCGTCGATCTGAGCGCACTGCGCCGGGCACCCGAGGTGCGCGTGCTCACCGATGTCACCAATCCGCTCACCGGCCCGCGCGGCGCCGCCGCGGTGTTCGGTCCGCAGAAGGGGCTGCGTGCGGCGCGCGACATCGCGCTCGTCGACGACGGCCTTCGCCGTCTCGCCGAACTGCTGCGCATCGATCCCGCGGGGCAGGGCAACGGGGCGGCAGGGGGCACAGGTGCCGCGCTCGTGGTGTGGGGTGGCATGCTCGCTCCCGGCGCCGCCGAGGTGGCCGCCCTCATCGGCCTCGCCGACGCGATCGCCGATGCCGACGTGGTCGTCACGGGAGAGGGGTCTTACGACGGGCAGTCGGGCGATGGCAAGGCGCCGTCATTCCTCGCGGGGCTCGCCGCCGACGCCGGCGCGGACGCGATGCTCGCGGCAGGACGGATCACCGCGGATGCCGACACCTCGTTGTTCGCGGCAGCCGCGTCCCTCACCGATCTCGCCGGGTCAGCGGATGCCGCTCTCGCCGAGCCTGGGCGCTGGCTGCGCGCGGCCGGTGCCGCACTCGCGCGCGCTGCGCAGGAACGTGCCGCGCCTGCGCTCGCCCCGTCCTGACCTTCGGCCGACAGACCGATCGAAGGCCTCCGCTAGCTGTCCAGCGCGGCGGACACCACGGCGCGGGCCTCGGCCTGCACCTCGGCGAGGTGCTCCGGGCCGCGCAGGCTCTCGGCGTAGAGCTTGTAGACGTCTTCGGTACCCGACGGGCGGGCGGCGAACCAGGCGTGCTCGGTCTGCACCTTGAGCCCGCCGATCGCCGCGCCGTTGCCGGGCGCGTGCGAGAGCTTCGCGGTGATGTCCTCACCGGCGAGCGCGGTCGCCGTCACGGCTTCGGGAGCGAGCTTGCCGAGGGTGGCTTTCTGCTCCGGGGTCGCCGGTGCGTCGACGCGCTGGTACGCCGATGCCCCGAAGGCGGTCTCCAGCTCGCGGTACCGCTCCGACGGGGTCTTGCCGGTGACGGCGATGATCTCGGCGGCCAGCAGGCACAGCAGGATGCCGTCCTTGTCCGTCGACCAGACCGAGCCGTCCTTGCGGAGGAAAGAAGCTCCGGCCGATTCCTCGCCGCCGAACGCGACCGAACCGTCGAGGAGTCCGGGAACGAACCACTTGAATCCGACCGGCACCTCCAGCAGGTGCCTCCCGAGCGACTCGGCGACGCGGTCGATGATCATCGACGACACCAGCGTCTTGCCGATCGCGGCGTCGCGCGGCCAGTCCTCCCGATGCGAGAACAGGTAGTCGATGGCGACGGCGAGGTAGTGGTTCGGGTTCATCAGTCCGGCATCCGGGGTCACGATGCCGTGCCGGTCGGCGTCGGCGTCGTTTCCGGTGAGGATGTCGTAGGAGCCCTTCTTCGCGACGAGGGAGGCCATCGCGGAGGGCGAGGACGGATCCATCCGGATCTTCTCGTCCCAGTCCAGCGTCATGAAGCGCCACGTCGGATCGACCTCGGGGTTCACGACGGTGAGGTCGAGGTCATGCATCTCGGCGATCAGCGCCCAGTACTCGACGGAGGCCCCGCCCAGCGGGTCGGCGCCGATGCTGACCCCGGCGCTGCGGATGGCGTCGATGTCGATGATCGACGGCAGGTCGCGCACGTAGGCGTCGCGGAAGTCGTAGCCGGTGAGGGAATCCCAGTCGATGTCGGCGAAGCGCTCGAGCTTCACTCCCTCGAGTCCTGCCGCGATCAGGGCGTTCGCACGGTCGGCGATCCAGCTCGTGGCATCGGTGTCGGCGGGTCCGCCGTGCGGGGGGTTGTACTTGAAGCCGCCGTCGCGCGGAGGGTTGTGCGAGGGGGTGACGACGATGCCGTCCGCACGACTCGGGTCGTCGGCCGCCTTGCCGCGGTTGTAGGTGAGGATCGCGTGGCTGAGCGCCGGAGTGGGCACCCACGAGTCGCGCGAGTCGACGCGCACGTCGATGCCGTTCGCGAGCAGCACCTCGATCGCGCTGCGCTCCGCGGGCAGTGACAGCGCGTGCGTGTCGCGGCCGAGGAAGAGCGGACCGGTGATGCCCTGCGCGTCGCGGTAGTCGACGATGGCCTGCGTCGTGGCGAGGATGTGGTTCTCGTTGAAGCTGTTGGACAGCGAGGATCCGCGATGGCCGCTGGTGCCGAACACGACCCGTTCGGCTGCGACCTCGGGGTTCGGAGTGCGGTCGTAGTAGGCGGCGATCAGTTCGTCGACGTCGATCAGGTCACTTTCCTCCGCGGGGAGGCCGGCACGGCTGGTCATCCCCTCAGTCTGCCCCCTGTTCGGCGGGACCGCATCCGGGAAGTCACCCAGAAGAGCGGTCGGCCCGCCGAGGGCTAAGGTGAAACCCGTGACTGAACGCCGCACCTACAGCTATCTCGGCCCTGCCGGAACCTTCACGGAGGCGGCGCTCGATCAGGTGGCCGAGGCCCGCGGCCAGGACTGGCGCCCCGTGCACAACGTGGGCGAGGCTCTGGCCGACGTGCTCGAGGGCCGCAGCGACGCCGCGATGATCGCGATCGAGAACTCGATCGAGGGCGGGGTGTCCACCACGCAGGACGCCCTCGCGACGCTCCCCGGCCTGCGCATCATCGGCGAGTACCTGGTGCGGGTGAACTTCGTGCTGGTCGCCCCTCGCGGTACGACGCTCGACGAGGTCGAGGTGATCGCGGCGCACCCGGTCGCCTACGCCCAGTGCCACGGCTGGCTCGGGGCACATCTGCCCTCGCACTCGCACGTGCCTGCGTCGAGCAACGTCGCCTCGGCGATCGGCGTCCTCGACGGCACGCTTCCTGCACAGGCGGCCATCGCGGCTCCCGGCATCGTGAACCACTACGACGTCGACGTGCTGGCGGACGGCATCGGCGACAACGCCCAGGCCGTGACCCGCTTCGTGCTGGTCACCCGCACGACCCGTTCGCCCGAGCCGACCGGGGCCGACAAGACCTCCCTGATCGTCGAGCTCCCGCATGATCACCCCGGGTCGCTCCTCGAGATGCTCGAGCAGTTCTCGACCCGCGGCATCAACCTGTCGCTCATCGAGTCGCGGCCGATCGGCGACGAGCTCGGCCGCTACCGGTTCGTGATCGACGCCGACGGCCACATCGAGCACGAGCGCATGGCCGACGCGCTGCTCGGCATCCGCCGGTTCAGTCCGCGCGTGGTCTTCCTCGGCTCGTATCCGCGCGCGGACCGGCAGATCGTGCAGTATCCCGATCGCTACTCCGACGACGTGTTCGTCGAGGCGCGCGACTGGCTGCGCGGCATCCTCTCCGGCGAGCCCGAGGCCTGACGTCACCCGCCCCGCCGCGCCCCATCCCCGTGCGCGGCCGGGCGGATGCCGTGGTTCCGTGGATCTGTGTCCGTGCGTGTGGTCAGTGCTCCTGGAAGCGCGGCCAGTCGCTGCCCGGAGACATATGGGAGTGCAGGGCGCCCTTCGCCGAGGCGAGGCTCGGGTAGGTTCCCGTCACCGCATCCGATCCGACCATCGTGACCGTGTAACCGTCCTCGTCGTGTCGGATGCTGCCGACGACGCCGTTGCGTCCGTAGGCGACCCAGAGGGCGAGAGTCTTGGTCGTGCTCATCGTCGAACTCCTTCTGCTGCTGCCGACAGTGCGTTCGCCGAAGGGGCCGCGCCCCTGTCGACGGCACTGTTCGTGACGCTACGCCTGTGCCGCGGCGAAAGCCAGGGGTTGACAGGCGCTCGACATCAGCTGCGGAGGGCGGCGGCGATGAGCTCCAGCGTCTGCGCCCGACCGGTCGGGGCATCCTTCGGCTCGGCGTCGTATGCGCCGGCGACGGGGGACAGCATGACCTCTTCGACGCCGTAGCGCTCGGCGAAGGCGCGCACCTCGGCGGCGACGCTCTCGCCCGTGCCGACGAACCAGCGCGAGCGCGCGGCCTGCACGACCTCATCGGTCGCGGCATCCGTCTCGGCGGCCGCCGCCTGCTCGACGGTCTCGAGAGCGGCGAGGGGCTGGTTGAGACGCAGGCGCGCCATCATCCGCAGCTGGGGGAGCGCGCGGGCCTCCGCCTCCTCCTGCGTGGGCGCGGCGACCGCGTTGACGGTGAGGAAGGTGCGCGGCTCGGGGTGCTCCTCGCTCGGGCGGTACCCGCTGCGGTACAGGTCGAGCGCGCGCTCGAGGCCCTGCCCCGAGAAGTGATTCGCGAAGACATAGGGCAGCCCGTGCGATGCGGCGAGCTGGGCGGAGTAGTCGCTCGAGCCGAGCAACCACACCTCGGGGGTGCCGGTCGCTGCAGGTGTGGCGCGCACCGTGTACTCGCCACCGGAGGTGAAGCGCAGTGCAGCGCCGTCGCCGGAGAGCAGCGCCGCGATGTCCTGCACATGCCGCGGGAACTGCTCCACGTCGCTCGTGGTGCCCGAACCGCGAAGCAGCTGCGTGATCACGGGGTCGCTTCCGGGGGCACGGCCGAGGCCCAGGTCGATGCGTCCCGGCGCGATCGCCTCGAGGGCGGCGAACTGCTCGGCCACGATGAGAGGTGCGTGGTTGGGCAGCATCACCCCGCCCGAACCCAGACGCAGGTGCGAGGTGCGGGTGGCCGCAGCCGCGATCAGCACCGGGGGAGTGGTGGATGCCACCGACGGCATGTTGTGGTGCTCGGCGAACCAGTAGCGGCGATAACCCAGGTCGTCGGCGACCTCCGCGAGGGCGAGCGAGGCGGCGATGGCCTCTGCGCTGGTCTGGCCGGTGCGGACCGGAACGAGGTCGAGGACGGAGAGAGCTGTATCGGACATCCTCAAGGACAACGCGAGCCTGAGCGGCTCCATTCCCCCGCTACCGTTGGGGGCATGGAAGCAGGCATCTTCTACGTTCTCGTCGGGTCCGTCGCCATCGCCGCGTTCGCACGCTGGCGGGGGTGGCCGGCACCCCTGCTGGTGACGATCGTGGCGCTCGCCGCATCCTTCCTGCCGTTCGTGCCCGACCTGGACATCGACGGGCACGTGCTGCTGAGCCTCGTGCTGCCGCCGTTGCTGTACTCGGCCGCGCTCGACGTCTCGTTCGTCGGGTTCAAGCGCAGCCTGCCGCAGATCCGTCGGCTCGGGATCTGGCTCGTGCTCCTCACCGCCCTGGCCGTCGGCTTCGTCGCGTGGTGGATCCTGCCCTCCCTCACGCTCCCCGGCGCGCTGCTCCTCGGTGCGATCGTGGCTCCGCCGGACGCGGTGTCCGCCGCGGCGATCGGCCGGCGACTCGGCCTGCCGCGTCGCATCATGACCGTGCTCTCCGGTGAGAGCCTCATCAACGACGCGACCTCGCTCACGCTGTACCGCGTGTTCGCCGCGATCCTCGCGGGCGCGACCGTCTCGATCTGGGGTGGCATCTGGCAGTTCCTCGTGGCGGTCGGTGTCGGCGTGGCCGTCGGCCTGGTGTTCGGCATCGTCCTGCACCAGCTGCGCATGCGCATCAGCGATCCGGTCGTGATCGGCACGTTCGGGCTCCTCGCTCCGTTCGGCGCCTACGCGATCGCCGAGCACCTGCTCGGATCGGGCGTGCTCGCCGTGGTGGCGATGGGGCTCTACGTCGGCTACAACTCGCCGCGCACCGACTACACCACCCGCCAGCAGGAGAAGCCGCTGTGGCTCTCGGCCGATCTGCTGCTGGAGAGCTTCGTGTTCGCCTATATCGGCCTCCAGTTCCCGCGCGTGCTCAGCGACCTCGGCAGCGAATCGGTCGGGCAGATCCTGCTGCTCTCCGGAGCGGTTCTGCTCGTGGTCGTCATCGTGCGGCCCCTCTACATCTATCCGACCAGTGCGTGGGCGAACTTCCAGGATCGCCGCAAGCTCGAACGCTGGGATCGCGGCGTGCAGTCCGGCGAGTTCGAGAAACGGCACCGGAAATCGCGGCGCTGGGGCGACTACACCCCCGACGAGCTGCGCAGTCAGATCGTGCGCGATCGGATGGCCGGGCTGAAGCTCACCTGGAAGGACAGTGCCGTCATCTCCTGGGCCGGCATGCGCGGGGTCGTGACCCTGGCCATCGCGGTGGCCGCCGCCGACCTCGCGACCCTCGACAGCGAGGCGTCGCACGCGATCGTCGTGGTGGCGTTCATCGTCACGGTCGGCACGCTGCTGCTGCAGGGTCTGACGCTGCCGCTGCTGATCCGCAGCCTCGGCATCGCCAGCGACGTGGACGAGGAGGAGGACGAGGCGGCGCTCGCCGACGTGCGTGCGAAGAGCCGTGAGGCCGGGAAGAAGTTCCTCGCCGAGAAGCGCGTCGAGTGGGAGGCGAAATACGGCGAGGTCGACCTCCGCGTGTTCGATGCCTTCACCCGGCGCATGACCCGGGTCGAGCGAGACACCGACGAGGCGCAGAAGGTCGAGGATGCCGCGAGCCGGCCCTCCTACGAAGACCTCGTCGCCCTGTCGAAGGGGTGGCTGCAGGTGCGCCGCGACATCCTCCTCGCCGAGCGTGATGCGGGCAACCTCGATGAGGAGGTCATGCGCGAGCTGATCGCCGCGATGGATGCCGAGGAGCTCGCGCTCGACACCCGCGGCGCCACCCGCCAGCAGAGTCGGGCCTGAAACCCCTGAATCCCCCGAACCCCTGAACGGCAGAGCGCCTCGCCCCGAGAAAGGGGCGAGGCGCTCTGCCGTGGCGGGGTGAGGTCAGCGAGCGCTGACCGGCTCCTTGTCGGAGGGGGCATCCGCTTCGGGAGCGTCGTCGTCGTCGCCCGAGTCGTCGGCGAAGGGCAGGCCCTCGCGGGGAGCGTTGTAGAGCTCCTCGTTCAGGATGCCCTCGCGCTTGGCGACGATCGTCGGGATCAGCGCTTGACCGGCGACGTTGACCGCAGTGCGGCCCATGTCGAGGATCGGGTCGATCGCGAGCAGCAGTCCGACGCCCTCGAGCGGCAGGCCCAGGGTCGACAACGTCAGCGTGAGCATCACCACAGCGCCCGTGGTGCCGGCGGTGGCAGCGGAACCCACGACCGAGACGATCACGATCAGCAGGTACTGCACGAGGTTCAGCTCGATGCCGAAGAACTGCGCGACGAAGATCGCGGCGATGGCCGGGTAGATCGCGGCGCAGCCGTCCATCTTCGTGGTCGCACCCAGCGGCACGGCGAACGAGGCGTACGAGCGGGGCACGCCGAGGTTGCGCTCGGTCACACGCTCGGTGAGCGGCAGCGTTCCGATCGAGGAGCGGCTGACGAAGGCCAGCTGCACGGCGGGCCACACACCTGAGAAGTACTGCTTGATCGAGAGGCCGTGCGTGCGCACCAGGATCGGGTACACGACGAACAGCACGAGCGCGAGGCCGATGTAGACCGCGGCCGCGAACCAGCCGAGCGAGGCGAGCTTCTCCCAGCCGTACTTGATGACGGCCGAGCCGATGAGGCCGAACGTGCCGAGCGGGGCGATGCGGATGATCCACCACAGCACGCGCTGGATGACCTTGAGCAGCGACTCGGTGAAGATGAGGAACGGCTCGGCCTTCTTGCCGGCCTTGAGCGCCGCGATGCCGATGACGGCCGCGACCACGATGACCTGCAGGATGTTGAAGCCGACGCTCGACGAGAACGTGCCCTCGACCGCGCCGGGCGAGGTGCTGACCGTGAGGCCGAGGAAGTTCTGCGGGATGAGCCCGAGCAGGAAGTTCCACCAGGTGCCCACGGTGTACGGGTCGCCGGGCTCGAGGCCCTCACCGGCCCGGTTGCCGGGCTGGATCACGAGGCCGAGCACGATGCCGATGATCACGGCGATGAACGCGGTGATCGCGAACCACAGGATCGTCTGCCCCGCCAGGCGTGCGGCGTTCTGCACGCGGCGCAGGTTCGAGATGCTGGCGACGATGGCCGTGAAGATCAGCGGGACGACGGCGGCGCGCAGCAGCGTCACGTACGAGTTGCCGATGGTGTCGAGTGTCGCGGACAGCCCGGTCGGGTTCTCGGCGGTGGCGCCGAGCTGTCGGCCGATCAGACCGGCGGCGATGCCGAGGACGAGGGCTGCGAGGATCTGGAAGCCGAACGAGGTCAGCAGGTTCCGGACCGGTCCGCGGGTATCAGGCGCCTTCTGGGCGCGTGCGGTGGTGCTCATGAGGGTGGGGACTCCAGAATCGCGGCGCACCGAGTGCGCGCCATGAGGCCCAACGTTATGACTGCCTGAGAATTCCCTGGGTGGATATGACGAAGGATGACAATCCGTGCGGGGCTCAGCGCGGAGCGAGCACCAGCAGGTCGCCGACTTCGCAGTCGAGCGCCTCGCAGATCGCCCGCAGCGTCGAGTAGCGGATGGCGCGGGCACGGTCGTTCTTCAGCACCGACAGGTTCACGATGCTCACCCCGACCGTGGCACTCAGCTCGGTGAGCGTCATCCCCCGCTCGGCGAGCAGTTCGTCGAGCCGGCAGTGGATGCCGGTGAACTCGTCGTCGCTCTCGGCCGGGGTCACACCAGCCCCTCCGTGTCCTTCTCGAGCGCCGCCTTCTCCTGCTGCAGCTGTGAACCCTCGCGGAACACGGCGGCGAGCACAGCCAGCCCGAGCGCACCGCCGATCGCCGGCAGGGAAAGTCCCAGTTGGAACGTCATCGGGTACAGCCCGCTGTCCTGTGGCACAGCTTCTCGCAGAGCGAGGACCCCGCTGATCTCCGGAAGAACTCCGGCGGCGATCCCCAGGACCAACACGGTGATCGAGCCTGCGTACAGCGCGCGCACGATCGTCTGGGCGAAGGGGCGCCCGCGAAGCGTCAAGAAGCAGACCACGCCGATCAGGACAGCCGGGACCAGCGCGAGTGCGGTCGTGCACACCTGACTGAGCGCCACCAGCAGGCGGATTCCGACGCTGCTGTGCAGGACGTAGGCAGAGCTGAGCGATCCCGATCCGCAGAACAGCGCAGGATCTTCGCCCTCCCAGGTGCGATCACACGGAACTCCGGCGGGCCACGGCATGCTGACGGACGTACCCACCTCGAAGCCGCCATTGCCCGCGATGATGTTCACGACGTTGTTGACGAGTCCGAGCAGCCCCAGCGACACCCACCAGCCGCTCAGCGTGAGTGCCACATCCATGACGAGCGTCGTGCTCCCGCGCCTGCGTCCGCGCCAGATCGTGACCCCCGCGACGGCGCCGAGCACGAGGAGACCCACCCCGATGAAGGCGAGCGCCGGGCCGAGATCGGTGCTGGAGCTGAAAGCGAGCATCAGACGAGTCCTTCCGTTTCCTTCTCGAGCGCGAGCTTCTCGTTCTGCAGCCGGATGCCGCGGCGGAATGCCACCGCGATCAGGCCCACCGTCACCCCGGTGGCGAAGATCGGTGCGATCGTCCAGAACTCGAGCGGGTGCACGGGTTCCCCTTCACCGATGCCGAGAGCGGAAGTGACGCCGTTGCGACCCATGGTCTCCAGCATCACGATCAGGATGGGTGCGCCGACGAGCGTCCACCCTATGGCGTTGAACGCCCAGACGTTCGCGCGGACGAAGAAGCGTCCGCGCAGGAAGTTCCAGGCGACCGATGTCACCGCGGCGATGACGATCGCGGCCGCGAGTGCCCACAGGGTGATCGCGGCGACGATCGCGGCGACCGACGCCGCGTCCACTCCGTTCGCGATGATCAGCGCCTCGTCCGCGAACCCCTCGATGGAGATCGCTCCGGAGTCGGTCGTGGCGGAGATCGGCTGCTGGTCGATCGGAACCGTCCACGCGATCCCGGTCTCGCGGAACGTGCCGGCGATGCGCAGGGTCGTCGCGAGGGCGACCGTGACCAGCGCCACGGCGGCGTAGAGGATGACGGTGACGGCATCCGCCTTCTCGGAGCGGGTGGGGGTGGCAGTGGTCGTGGTCATCAGACGAGTCCTTCCGTTTCGCGCTGCAGACGTTGTCCGATCTCGAAGGCGCCGGCGACGACGGCCAGTGCGAAGCCCCACCCGAGCGGGGCGAGGTCGATGGACATCTCGAACGTCGGGATGCCTGCGGACGCGAGCCCGAGTTCCTGCGATACCTCGCTGAAGCCGTTGGCGCGCACGGCCTGACTCAGCAGACCGCCGAGCATGACGGCGATGGCCGCGGCGCCGATGCCCCAGGTGGCAGCGGTTCCGAACGGTCGTCCGATGAACAGGCGGACGCAGAGCCAGGCCACGGCGGCACAGACCGCGATCGGACCGAGGATCGCCAGAGCATCGGCGATCGCGAGCAGCAGCCGCGGCGAGAGACTCAGACTCTCGGCGGTGATCGTGACGGTGTCGTAGTGCGCTTCGGAGACCGCAGAGGAGGCGGCGAGCACCGCGGGGGCCTCCACCGAGCGCAGCGGCATCGCCGGGATCGTGATCGCCTCGCTCCCGAGGAGGACGGCCGAGCGGATGCCGACGCCGATGAGGTCGACGACGGCTATGGCCGCCGCGGCTCCGGCGATGAAGCCCAGCACGGTCTTCTCCACGAGTGTGGCTGCTCTGTTCGTGGTCGGCGCAGCGGTCATGTCGTCCCCCTTCTCGACGGTCCTCTCGGGACCCGTGTTATCGACTTTCGTTAACATAACGACTGTCGATAACACGGTCAAGCCCCGGTATGCCCACGGCGAACACGGGCATACGTGCCCGATGTGGTGGTTACTCTCGATGTACAAGCGCTTCACGCGTCTTCGCCCCGTGCGAATAAGGAGTCACAGCATGTTCGAGAGATTCACGGACCGAGCCCGTCGAGTGGTCGTCCTCGCCCAAGAAGAGGCGAAGATGCTCAACCACAACTACATCGGAACCGAGCACATCCTGCTCGGTCTCATCCACGAGGGCGAAGGTGTCGCCGCCAAGGCGCTCGAAAGCCTCGGCATCTCCCTCGACGCCGTGCGCGAGCAGGTGCAGGACATCATCGGCCAGGGTCAGCAGCAGCCGACCGGGCACATCCCGTTCACCCCGCGCGCCAAGAAGGTGCTCGAGCTCAGCCTCCGCGAGGCCCTGCAGCTCGGCCACAACTACATCGGCACCGAGCACATCCTGCTCGGCCTCATCCGCGAGGGCGAGGGTGTCGCCGCCCAGGTGCTCGTCAAGCTCGGCGCCGACCTCAACAAGGTCCGCCAGCAGGTCATCCAGCTGCTCTCCGGCGCTCCCGGCCGCGAGCCGGCATCCGTCGGTGCACAGACCAACGACTCGCAGGCCGGCACCCAGGGCGGCTCCGCCGTGCTCGACCAGTTCGGTCGCAACCTCACGCAGGCCGCCCGCGACAACAAGCTCGACCCGGTCATCGGGCGCGAGAAGGAGGCGGAGCGGGTCATGCAGATCCTCTCCCGCCGTTCCAAGAACAACCCCGTCCTGATCGGCGAGCCCGGCGTCGGAAAGACCGCCGTCGTCGAGGGCCTGGCCCAGGCGATCGTCAAGGGCGATGTGCCCGAGACGCTGAAGGACAAGCAGCTCTACTCGCTCGACCTCGGCTCGCTCATCGCCGGGTCCCGCTACCGCGGTGACTTCGAGGAGCGCCTGAAGAAGGTCACCAAGGAGATCCGCACGCGCGGCGACATCATCGTCTTCATCGACGAGATCCACACCCTGGTGGGTGCGGGTGCCGCCGAGGGCGCGATCGACGCGGCCAGCATCCTGAAGCCGCTCCTCGCCCGTGGCGAGCTGCAGACGATCGGTGCGACCACGCTCGACGAGTACCGCAAGCACTTCGAGAAGGATGCTGCACTCGAGCGCCGCTTCCAGTCGGTGCAGGTCAACGAGCCGACCCTGCCGCACACGATCAACATCCTCAAGGGTCTGCGCGACCGCTACGAGGCGCACCACAAGGTGCAGATCACCGACGGCGCGATCGTGGCAGCGGCGAACCTCGCCGACCGCTACGTCTCCGACCGCTTCCTTCCGGACAAGGCCATCGACCTGATCGACGAGGCCGGCGCACGCCTGCGTCTGTCGATCCTGTCGAGCCCGCCCGAGCTGCGCGAATTCGACGAGAAGATCGCCGCCGTGCGCGAGCAGAAGGAGATCGCCTCCGAGGAGCAGGACTTCGAGAAGGCCGCCGCCCTCCGCGATGAGGAGAAGAGCCTCCTCGCCGAGCGTCTGCGTCTCGAGAAGCAGTGGCGTGCGGGCGACGTCGCGACCTCCGCGGTCGTCGACGAGGGTCTGATCGCCGAGGTGCTCGCACAGGCCACCGGCATCCCCGTCTTCAAGCTCACGGAAGAGGAGTCCAGCCGACTCGTCTTCATGGAGAAGGCCCTGCACCAGCGCGTCATCGGTCAGGAAGAGGCGATCGCCGCCCTCTCCAAGACGATCCGTCGTCAGCGTGCCGGCCTCAAGGACCCGAAGCGTCCCTCGGGCTCGTTCATCTTCGCCGGCCCCACGGGCGTCGGAAAGACCGAGCTCGCCAAGGCGCTCGCCGAGTTCCTGTTCGACGACGAGGCTGCGCTGATCTCGCTCGACATGAGTGAGTTCGGTGAGAAGCACACCGTCTCGCGCCTGTTCGGAGCCCCTCCCGGATTCGTCGGATTCGAAGAGGGTGGCCAGCTCACCGAGAAGGTGCGGCGCAAGCCGTTCAGCGTGGTGCTCTTCGACGAGATCGAGAAGGCCCACCCGGATATCTTCAACTCGCTGCTGCAGATCCTGGAAGAGGGTCGTCTCACCGACGGTCAGGGTCGGATCGTGGACTTCAAGAACACGGTCATCATCATGACCACCAACCTCGGTGCGCGTGACATCGCTGGCGGCCCCGTGGGCTTCCAGATCGAGGGCAACGACTCGACCAGCTACGACCGGATGAAGGGCAAGGTGAACGAAGAGCTCAAGCGGCACTTCAAGCCCGAGTTCCTGAACCGCGTCGACGACATCATCGTGTTCCCGCAGCTCTCCAAGAGCGAGCTGGTGCAGATCGTGGACCTGTTCACCAAGCGCCTCGGCGAGCGTCTGCTGGACCGCGACATGACGATCGAGCTGTCGCAGGCCGCCAAGGAGCGCCTCATCGAGATCGGCTTCGACCCGGCGCTCGGCGCCCGACCGCTGCGCCGCGCGATGCAGCACGAGGTCGAGG
Organism: Microbacterium sp. NPDC058269; assembly: GCF_042881445.1. Lineage (NCBI taxonomy): Bacteria > Bacillati > Actinomycetota > Actinomycetes > Micrococcales > Microbacteriaceae > Microbacterium > Microbacterium sp. NPDC058269. The sequence goes on along the minus strand of NZ_JBHVXT010000001.1, from coordinate 768,655 downwards.
ACCGTCTGTCGGAGAAGATCCTGCACGGTGAGCTCAACTCCGGGGACCACGTGAAGGTCGATGCGAAGGATGGGGAGTTCCTGTTCGAGCACGGCCCGCGCGACGGCGGCCCGGTCGCGGTCGGCGTCAACACCGGCGGCGGCGCGATCTCCGGCACCCCCGACCTGGCGGTCGCCAGCGGGGAGTGAGCTCCAGCTGAATCATGAGAAGGGGCGGATGCTGCGGCATCCGCCCTTTCCTGTGTCCGGTACAGGCCCCGGCGGCGCACGGGTTCTAGGCTTGTGGTGTGAGCGAGTACATTGTCCGACCGGCGCGCAGCGCCGATATCGTCGGCATCCGCACCCTGCTGCAGCCGCTCGTGGAGCAGCGCATCCTGCTCGGCAAAGACCTGGCGGTGCTCTACGGCGCCGTGCAGGAGTTCGTCGTGGCGGAAGCCGACGGGGTGCTGATCGGATGCGGCGCACTGCACGTGATCTGGGAAGACCTCGGTGAGGTGCGCACCCTGCTCGTGCGCGAGGACTGGCTGCACCACGGCGTCGGACGCGCGATCGTCGACCGTCTGGAGGAGAACGCCAGGATGCTCGGCCTGACCCGCCTGTTCTGCCTCACCTTCGAGGTGGAGTTCTTCGGGCGGCGCGGCTACACGCCAATCGGCGAACAGGTGGTCGATCCCGATGTCTACTCGCAGCTGTTGCGCAGCGGTGACGCGGGTGTCGAGGAGTTCCTCGACCTCGCCCACGTGAAGCCGAACACCCTCGGCAACACCCGCATGCTCAAAGTGCTCTGAGCCGCGTCCGCGTGGACCGTGGGGCCTCCCAGGCTGGGGCCGGGTGATCGCTTAGCCTGGAGTCATGCCCCGTCGCTCTGCCGCCGTCTACCGTCGTCGGCGACTGGTCGTCATCGTCGGCCTCATCCTGGCTGTCGCCGCCATCGGCATCGGCATCTGGTTGCTGATCGCACGCCCCTGGGCAGCTGCCGACACGGGATCGACCCCGACTCCGTCGCCGTCGTCCTCTCCCTCGCCGAGTGTCGAATCCTCGGCCGAAGGCGAATCGCCCTCTCCGGACCCTTCCACCGCGCAGACCCCCGCGATCGCGCCCTGCGAGGCGGCCGACATCGAGGTCGCGGCGGTGACCGACGCGGAGACGTACGCGGCCGGGGTGATGCCGAAGCTCTCCATCTCGCTCACGAACAAGGGCAGCGAGGACTGCACGATCGATGTGGGGTCGACCACCCAGGTGTTCACGATCTCCAGCGGTGCCGACGTCTGGTGGCGCTCGACCGACTGCCAGGAGAACCCGAGCAGCATGATCGCCACGCTCACGGCGGGAACGACCGTCACGAGCAAAGACCCCGTGACCTGGGATCGCACGCGTTCGAGCGTCGAGACCTGCGCGCAGGAGAACCGTCAGCGGGCACCGGGCGGGGGAGCGTCGTACCACGTCGAGGTCTCCATCGGCGGGTTCACGAGCCCTTCGAGCGCGCAGATCCTGCTCTACTGATCTCCGCCCGATCGCGCCCTCGCTGAGTTCGAAGCGATCACGGAAGACGTCTTCGAAAATCGTCGTGAATCCGCGTTGCACGCGCGAAATGAGGCGATCTCTCCCGCCTTCGGTACGCGATGCTGACATCTGCGACTCTTTGGGATACCATAGAAGCGACTCTCCGCATTAGCGGCACAAAGCCATCCCCAGTGGCGTCGAACTACAGCGTCCCCAGCGCTTCGACACCGCCGCACGAGAGTCCGAGGGCCCTCTCGAGTACCCCAGTCCCCAATGTGGGACTCGAGAGGGCCCCAATCGTATCCACGGTCGAATCGGCGCTCTGCGCCTCGCACCGTGAATAAGCTGGACACATGGCAGCGAAGAAGTCGAAGTCCGCGAAGAACAAGCCGGCCCCCGAAGACTTCCGTTCGGACGCGCTGGCGCAGGCCCTGGAGAAGCAGGACGTCGCCGCGGTCGCTCTCGCCCTCCGCCACGGCACCACGGTCGTGCCGCTGATCACGCCCGGCGCGCGCGACAACCCGCTCGACAGCGGCGAGGTGTGGACCTACCGCGACCCGAAGACTGGCGACCTCGCGCTGCTGCTCTTCAGCGATGCCAAGAACAAGCCGGCCAACCTGCCGCCCGGTGTCGGCATCTACAGTGCGGACTGGCTGCGGAAGTTCCTCGCCGAGCACCCGATCACGACCGTGTTCCTCGACATCGCCGGTCCGCACCCCATGCAGGCGGATCCCGCCGAGCTGCTCAAGGCGCTCGACGCCTGAGAAGCCATCCGCCGAGTTCTGCGACCCGAAACGCCTCCGGTCAGAACGGCGGGATGTCGCGGTCGGAGCGGCGCGAGGTGTTGCGCGCCCGCACGTCGCCGAGCGCGGCACGAAGAGTCTTCGAGCGATCGTCGACCACCTGCTCGTAGCCCAGGCGTGCGGCCTCGGACCGACGCTGCGCCGCCTGGGTGACCGGACGGATCTCACCGGCGAGGCTCAGCTCGCCCACCGCGGCCACCGTGCGCGGTACGGAGATCTGCTGGATGGAGCCCGCCACGGCGATCGCGATCGCGAGGTCGGCGGCCGGCTCGGTGAAGCGCACACCTCCGACGGTCGACACATAGACGTCGAGGCTGCCGGTGGGCACACCCGCGCGACGCTCCAGGATCGCCAGCACCATCGCCACCCGCGAGGAATCGAGGCCGTGCACGATGCGGCGAGGGTTCGGAGCGTTGCTGGGCACCGTGAGCGCCTGCACCTCGACAGGAAGAGCACGGCGGCCCTCGAGCGAGATCGCGACGCAGGTTCCGGGCTCGGTCGCTCCCTGCGAGAGGAAGAGGCCGGACGGGTCGGGAACCTCGGCGATGCCGTCTCCGGTCATCTCGAAGCAGCCGACCTCGTCCGTGGGCCCGAAGCGGTTCTTGAGAGCACGGATGAAGCGCAGGGAGGTCTGCCTGTCGCCCTCGAAATGGCACACGACGTCGACGAGGTGCTCGAGCACGCGGGGGCCGGCGACCTGGCCGTCTTTCGTGACGTGGCCGACGATGATGATCGGCAGGTCGCGGTCCTTCGCGATGCGGATCAGCGTCGCCGCGACTTCGCGCACCTGACTCGGCTGCCCGGCGGCGCCGTCGATCAACGACGACGAGACGGTCTGCACCGAGTCGACGATCACGAGCTGCGGCTTCACCTCGTCGATGTGGCCCAGGATCGTCGCCAGGTCGGTCTCGCTCGCGAGGTACAGCTCGTCGTGCAGGGCGCCGGTGCGCTCGGCACGCAGTCGCACCTGACCCGGGGACTCCTCGGCGCTCGCGTAGAGCACACGGCGCCCGCCCCGTGCCGCTTGGGCGGCGACCTCGAGCAGGAGCGTCGACTTGCCGACGCCCGGTTCACCGCTGAGCAGGATGGCCGCGCCCGGCACGATGCCGCCGCCGAGCACGCGGTCGAACTCGCCGACGCCGCTCGAACGGCGCGGAGCATCCTGCGTCGTGATCTGGGTGATGGGCCGTGCGGCGCGGTCGGCGGTCGGTGCGACCGGACCGACCCGGCGGAGGATGCCGGTCTGCGCCGCCTGCTCCTGGACCGTTCCCCACTGCTGGCACTCGCCGCAGCGCCCGACCCACTTCGCGGTCGTCCACCCGCACTCCGTGCACACGTACGCGGGAGGAGCGGGTTTCCGGGTGGCCATGCCCCCAGGCTATCGCCGGCATCAGACATCCCTATCGGCCAGGTGTTTATTCACGGCCGATCCTCTCGGCAAACTCGCAGTGTCGCGGGATACTGGGTTCATGGCCAACGGCGGGCCCGTCTGCGGGCCGATCTCGAGCTACTCCCGGGTGCAGATCCTGCACTTGCTCTTCGAAGCGGGAAGTTCGTCGACCCGAGGCGAGCTCTCGATCTCCGAGCTGTGCGATGCCACGGGGCTCCACCCCAACACGGTCCGCGAGCACCTGCAGCGCCTGATCGAGGGCGGCTACGTGATCCCGACGATCGAGCACCGCACCACCAGGGGTCGCCCGCGCACCCTCTACAGCGCCGCCACCGGAGCGCCCGGCGCCTCCAGCCCGGTGGCGCGCGACAAGGCCAAGGCCGCCGCTCGTCGCGGTGACCTGATGCGGAGCATGCTCCCCGACGCGGCATCCGGACTCGGACGTGCGGCCACGTATCAGCTCGACGCGCTCGTGGAGCACCTCGAGGAGAGCGGCTTCGAGCCCGTGCTCGACGACCAGCGGCTCACGGTCGACCTCAGCCCCTGCCCGCACGCCGCCGGACGCTCGGAAGACCGCCCGATGCTGTGCCGCGTGCATCTCGAACTCATGCAAGGCGTCCTGAACGAGGCAGGCGGACCGCTCGAAGCCGAGTGCGTGCGCGATGCTGTCCTCCCATCGGACTGCACCGTGCAGCTGCGCGACACCACCGCGCCGCTGATCGAGGGAACGGAGCCGCCGCGTCACCGCATGACGCAGGGGCACCACAGAACAGGAGTCGTGCATGGAATGGCTTGATCCGCTCGCTCTGGCCCGATGGCAATTCGGGCTGACGACCGTCTACCACTACCTCTTCGTGCCGCTGACGATCGGCATGGCGCTGGTCGCCGCGATCTTCCAGACCGCATGGGTGCGCACCGCCAAGGTGCAGTACCTGCACCTGACCCGTTTCTTCGGCAAGATCTTCCTGATCAACTTCGCCATGGGCGTCGTCACCGGCATCGTGCAGGAGTTCCAGTTCGGCATGAACTGGTCGGACTACTCCCGCTTCGTCGGCGACGTGTTCGGCGCCCCGCTCGCGTTCGAGGGGTTGCTGGCCTTCTTCTTCGAGGCGACGTTCATCGGGTTGTGGATCTTCGGCTGGGACAAGCTCCCGCAGAAGCTGCACCTCGCCACGATCTGGTGCGTCTCGATCGGCAGCATCCTGTCGGCATACTTCATCATCGCCGCCAACGCGTTCATGCAGAACCCGGTCGGCTACACGTTCAACGAGGCGACGAACCGCGCGGAGCTGACCGACTTCTGGGCGCTGCTGACCAACCCGGTCGCGCTCGCCGCGTTCCCCCACACGATCTTCGGCGCGTTCATGTTCGCGGCCGGTGTCGTGATCTCGGTCTCGGCGTGGCACCTCTCGCGCGGCCAGCACTTCGACACCATGCGCATCTCGCTCAAGTTCGGGCTGTGGGCCATGATCGTCTCGACTGCGGGCGTCGTGCTCACGGGCGACCAGCTCGGACTCGCGATGTACGCCGCGCAACCGATGAAGATGGCTGCGGCCGAGGCGACCTTCAACACGGTGTGCGGTCCGGACGCCTCGTTCAGCATCTTCACTCTCGGCACACCCGACGGCAGCTCCGAGCTGTTCTCGATCCGCGTGCCGTATCTGCTCTCCCTGCTGTCGACCCACACTCTCGACGCCTGCGTGCACGGCATCAACGACCTGAACGCCGAGTACGCCCAGACCTACGCCTCCACCGGTCTGACCGACTTCGCGCCGATCCTGTGGATCACGTACTGGGCGTTCCGCTGGATGATCGGCCTCGGCATCGCCGCAGCGCTCGTGGCCGTCGCCGGCCTCTGGGTCACCCGCAAGGGCGCCAAGAAGCCCGTCGCACCGTGGATGTGGAAGGTCGCGATCTGGTCGTTCCCGCTCGCGCTGGCCGCCAACATCATGGGCTGGGTCTTCACCGAGATGGGAAGGCAACCCTGGATCGTGTTCGGGCTGATGACCACGCAGGACGGTGTCTCGCCAGGCGTCAGCGGGCTCGAAGTGCTGATATCGCTCATCGCGTTCACGGCGATCTACGCGGCTCTCGCCGTCGTCGAGATCCGCCTCATCATCCGGGCTGCCCAGAAGGGGCCCGACACCGAAGAGAAGCCGCATGACGAGACGGCCCAGCTGCCGTCGGTCGTCTACTGAGAGGGAGGAGCATCATGGATCTCGCAACACTCTGGTTCTTCATCGTCGCCTTCTTCTTCGTGGGCTACTTCGTGCTCGACGGTTTCGACTTCGGCGTCGGCATGTCGCTGCCGTTCCTCGGCAAGAACGACGTCTCGCGCCGACAGGTCATCAACACGATCGGTCCGGTCTGGGACCTCAACGAGACCTGGGTCATCGTCGCCGGCGCCGTGCTGTTCGCGTCGTTCCCCGAGTGGTATGCCACGCTGTTCAGCGGGTTCTACCTGCCGCTGCTGCTGATCCTGCTGGCGCTGATCCTGCGCGGTGTCTCGTTCGAGTATCGGCACCAGCGCGACAGCGCGAAGTGGAAGGCCGGTTTCGATCGGATGATCGTGATCGGCTCGGTCGTGCCGGCTCTGCTCTGGGGCGTCGCGTTCGGGAACATCGTGCAGGGCGTGGCGATCGATGAGAACCACATCTACGTCGGCGGGTTCTTCGCCCTGCTGAACCCCTACGCGCTGCTGGTCGGCGTCACCACGCTGCTGCTGTTCTTCCTGCACGGCGTGCTGTTCGTGGCGCTCAAGACCGACGGTCAGGTGCATGAAGACGCGCAGAAGCTGGCGAAGAAGGCTGCGATCCCGACGATCCTGGTCGCTGCCGCAACGGTGATCTGGACGGTTTTCATCGCGATGGGCCGTGAGGCTCCGCTGCTCTGGCTGGTCATCGGCACCGGTGCGCTCGCGGCGGTCAGTCTGATCGCGGCTGTCGGGCTCTCCATGGTCCGTCGCGACGGGTGGGCGTTCTTCTCCGGGATGCTCACGGTGCTGTTCGCCGTGGTCATGCTGTTCTCCGCCCTGTTCCCGTATGTGATGCCCTCGACGATCGACCCGGCGTACAGCCTCACGATCGCGAACGCGTCGAGCACCCCGTACACGCTGCAGATCATGAGTTGGACGGCCCTGATCGCGATGCCGCTCGTGCTCGCGTACCAGGCCTGGACGTACTGGGTCTTCCGCAAGCGGGTCACCCGGAAGTCGATCGAGGGGGCTCCGGCGCACGCGTGAAACCCGTCGATCCGAGACTGCTGCGATATGCGGGTGCCGCGAGGGGGTTCCTCGCGGCATCCGCATTGATCGGCGTCGTCCAGACCGCGGTCACGATCGCCTTCGCCTGGTTGCTGACCGACGCGATCACCGGGGCCATCGTGGGGCGCGACGTCACCTCGTCCCTGCTCTGGCTGCTGCTGGCGGCGCTCCTGCGCGGACTGCTGATCGCCGCGTCCGACGCGGCAGGCACACGCGCTGCCGCGAAGACCGGGATGCAGCTGCGGTCGGCACTCGTCGCGGCGGTCGGGAAGCTGGGCCCGGGGTGGCTGGCACAGCGGAATCAGACCGAGCTCGCGGTCACCGCAGGTCACGGACTCGAGGCGCTCGACGCCTACTTCGCCCGGTACATCCCGCAGCTCGTGCTGACGGTGATCGCGACGCCGGTGCTGGTCGCGGTGATGTGGTGGCAGGACTGGCCGAGCGGACTCACCGCGGTGATCACCCTGCCGCTGATCCCGCTGTTCCTGATCCTGATCGGCATGGCGACCCGGACGGTGCAGGCCCGGCAGTGGCAGACGCTCCAGCGCCTCGCCGCCCGCTTCGCCGACACGGTGCAGGGGCTGTCGACGCTGCGACTGTTCGGACGCGACCGCCGCGCGGCCGACCGCATCGAGGTCACGGCCGACGAGTACCGTCGCGAGACGATGAAGGTGCTGCGGTTCTCGTTCCTGTCGGGCTTCGCGATGGAGCTGCTGGCCTCGATCGCCGTGGCTTTGATCGCGGTGTCGGTGGGGTTCCGTCTGCTCTCGGGAGACCTGACGCTCGAGGTGGGGCTGTTCGTGCTGCTGCTCGCGCCCGAGGCGTTCCTGCCGATCCGACAGGTGGGCGTGCAGTTCCACGCGGCCTCGGAGGGCGTTGCCGCGACCGAGGATGTGTTCGCGGTGCTCGACGCGGCGGGGGAGCGTGCTGCTGCTGTTCACAATTCAGGACAACCGTCATCCTCCGGTCCCGGTGGCCCTGTTCGGCGTACTGCGGGGCACGTTCTTCCTGAGTTGCGGACGGAGAACGGCGGAGAGCTGATCGTCGAAGGGCTGCGGGTGCGCGATCTGCCGCCCGTGTCTTTCACCGCGGCGCCGGGAACGATCACCGTCATCGAAGGGCCGAGCGGGTCGGGGAAGTCATCACTGCTCGCGGCGCTTCGAGGCGCGGTCGAGTTCGAGGGCACAGCTTCCTACGCAGGGATGGATCTGCGGGGGCTCACGCCGTCGGCGTGGCTCGCCTGGGCAGGGCAGGCACCCGGCCTCACACGGGGGACCGTGGCGGCGAACGTCACCCTCGGCGACCCGGGCCCGGATGCCGTCCGAGTGCGCGCCGCCCTCGACGACGCCTGTGCCGAGACCATCGATGCCGACCTCGAGCTCGGCGTGCAGGGGGCCGGGCTGTCCGGAGGGCAGGCGCAGCGCGTGGCTGTCGCCCGAGCCCTGTATCGCCAGGCACCCGCTTCCGACCGCGTGCTCGCGCTCGATGAGCCGTCGAGCGCCCTCGACCCCGAGACCGAGGATCGGCTGTGGCGTTCGCTGCGCGAGCGGGCGGATGCCGGGGCCACGATCCTCCTCGTCTCCCACCGTCGGACCGCACGGCAGATCGCCGATCAGATCGTGACGCTGGGGGTGAGCGCATGACCGCACGCCATTCAGCAACCGGCACCGTGCACCCGCGCGGCCACCGGGTCCGCGACATCCTGCGACTCGCACAGCCGCCGGTCGGGCGGTTCGTGCCCGGTCTCATCTGGGGCCTGCTCTCGGCTGCGGCTGCTGTGAGCCTGCTCGCGGTCAGCGGCTGGCTGATCGTGAGCGCCTCGATCGTCGACTCGCTCGTGCCCCTGTCGATCGCCGTCGTCGGAGTGCGCTTCTTCGCGGTGTCGCGTGCGGTCACCCGCTACCTGGAGCGGCTGAGCGGCCATGATGCGGCGCTGCGTCAGCTCGCCTCGACCCGTGCCGACATGGTGCGTCGGCTGATCCCGCTGTCTCCGGCCGGTCTCGGATCGACGGACCGCGGCCAGGTGCTCACCGCGCTCGTGGACGATGTGGAGAACCTGCAGAACCTGCCGTTGCGCGTGGTGCAGCCACTCGGCGTCGCCGCGCTGGTCGCCGTCGGGGCCGTCGGCTTCATCGCGTTCGTGTCGCCCCCGGCCGCGCTCACCCTCGCCGTATGCCTGCTCGTCGCCGCGGCCGCGGCGATCGGTCTCGGCTGGGTCTTCGGCTCACGCGCCGAGGCGCTGGTCTCGGAACGTCGCGCCGAGCTCTCCGCGGCTCTCGTCGACTACTTCGGCAGCCTCGACGTGCTTATCGCCTATGGGGCGGAAGAACAGGCACGCGCGCGCATCAGTGCAGCGGATGCCGCGCTGCGCCGCGTCGTCGACCGCGCCTCGCTCGCCCAAGCCGTCGCCGCCGGCGTGGTCTCCGCGGTGGCCGGTGCCGCCTCGGTGTGGGCTCTCGCCGCCGCGGCTCCGGGGCTCACCGACGGGTCGATCGACGGTCCGTGGCTGGCTGTCGCCGTGCTCGTGCCGATGGTGGTCTTCGAGATCTTCGGCGCGGTGCCGATCGCTGCGGCGTCGTGGCGGAGCGTGCGGTCCAGCGCCAAGCGCATCGTCGACGTACTGCCGGAGCGGATGCCGGACGAGTTGCGCGACGACGCCGGGGAAGACATCGAGATCGTTGGCACCCCGGCGGTGCGGATGCGCGGCGTCCGGGCGAACTGGCCCGGCGGTGCACCCGCCCTGAAGGGGGTCGACCTCGACCTCCTCCCGGGCGAGCGGGTGCTGGTCGCAGGACCGAGCGGGGCGGGCAAGAGCTCGCTGGCCGCGGCCCTTGTCGGCTTCCTGCGCGTCGAGGGGGAGTACCTGGTCGACGGGCGCGAGTCTGCGGAGCTCTCCGGCCCGGCGCTGCGACGGGTGATCGGGCTGTGTGAGCAGAGACCGCAGCTGTTCGACGAGGACATCCGACAGAACCTGCTCTTCGCCCGAGACACCGCGACCGATGATGAGCTGCGGGATGTGCTCGACCGGGTCGGTCTCGGTGCCTGGGCCGACGAACGTGGCGGTCTCGATGCTCGGGTCGGTGACCGGGGTGCACTGGTGTCCGGCGGTCAGGCCCAGCGGATATCGCTCGCGCGCGCCCTGTTGCGCGGTTTCCCCGTGCTGGTGCTCGACGAGCCGACGGCCGGGGTCGATCCGGAGGCATCCGATGCCCTGCTGCGCGACCTGCTGCAGGCCGCCGGAGACCAATCGGTGCTGCTGATCTCGCACGTGGCGCCGCCGGCGGGCACCGTCGGGCGCACGGTCCGGATCGAAGACGGTCGCACCGTCTGAGGAGTTCGGCCTCGCGCGTCAGACGTTCATGTCGACGGGCGGTTCCATCACGATGCCCTGCGCTTCGAACGCGCGACGACGCTCTTCGATGCGGCGGTGCAGCTCGACCTGTGCGGCGTCGACGAACTGCGGGTCGAGGTCGACCGTCGGCGGGTGCGGGTCGCCGTGGTTGGCGGCGATGTACGCGTCGAGCTCAGGGCCGCTGGTCCATGACGTGATGAGCGCGTAGCGCGGGGCGGCGCCGCGGTGCCAGACCGCGTGCCAGAACCGCTGGGTGTCGACGACGATGCGGGAGCCTGCGCGCAGCGGCAGACGGATCTCGGTCGCCGGGTCGAAGCGGTCGGCGCGCAGGATCAGCATCGACTCGGTGTCGTCGGAGAGGTTGAAGAACCCACGGACCACCCAGCCGGTGCCCTCTTCGTTGAGGCGGTTGTTGTCGTCCTGGTGCAGGTTGTAGATCGCGTCGGCGTACTCGTTCGGCTGCAGCTCGATCACGCGGCAGCGACCGATGCCGGCACCCGGCTCCTGCGCCCGCCGCTGCAGCGTGGGGGCGATCGCGACCTGGGCGTCCACCCAGACGCCATCCTTGTCGGTGCGCGGAGGGGTGTGGTTCCAGAAGCCGTTGCAGTCGACGTCGCCGGCGTAGCTGGTGAGCGGGGCGAAGCGCGTGATGCCGGAGGAGCGCCAGCCGACGTATTCGAGGGCGAGCCACTCGGCGGGATCGGTGGCGGAGGTGTGGTCGTCGAGGACGACGTAGCCGGTCTCGGCCAGTGCCTCGGACGTGATGAAGCCCATGATGGATACCTTCCCGTCATCGCTGCCCCCACAGGCGGCGGGTTATTAGGCCATCCTAACTCGAATGCCCCTCGGCGGGCGGAGCCGTCACCGGGGAAAAGCCCATCCGGGGAGCGCCGATATTCTGGGGGCATGACTCAGCCGCAGGGCGCCCTTCTCGTGGGCAGCGTGAACTACGACGACGCCGAGACCACGATCCGCACCGCCGCGGATCTGCTCGGCACCCGGCTCCGCCGCATCCCGGACGGCGAGGTCGGCACGCGGTTCCACTGGATCATGTTCCAGCCCGACGTGATCGGCCAGGCCGAGGGCATCGAGCGCATCGGCGACGAGCCCATCCCGTTCCCTGCCGGCATCGACGCCCGGGGTCTGCGCATCGCTGAAGGAGTGGATGCCGCGAGCATCGAGCTGCCTCCGCTCGGCTACGCCGCCGCCGCGATCGAGTCGTATGCCGTGTTCACTCGCCTGCGGTCCGAGGGGGCGGTGCCCGCCGGTGTGCGGTTCCAGGTGTCGCTGCCGACGCCGCTCGCCGTGATCTCCTCCTTCTTCCACGGCGACGACCGGGCCGCGATCGAGCCCGTCTACACTGCGGCGATCCTCCGTGACCTCGACGAGATCGCGGCCGCCATCCCACACGAAGACCTCTCGGTGCAGTGGGACGTCGCCAGCGAGATGGGCATCATCGAGCGTGCGGCCGGCTACGGATCGGTCATGGAGGCGTGGTGGCCCGGTGACCCGTTCGACGGTCTCGTCTCGCGCCTGGCCGCGCTCGTCGACGCGGTGCCCGCCGACGTCGAGGTGGGCGTGCACCTCTGTTACGGCGATGCGGGGGAGAAGCACTTCTTCGAGCCGCGTGACGCCGCGAATCTCGTCCGCTACGCCAACGCCGTCGTCGCCGCATCCGCCCGACCGCTCACCTGGCTGCACCTGCCGGTGCCGATCGACCACGACGATGAGGCCTACTTCGCACCGCTCGCAGGCCTCGCCCCGGTCGACGAGCTCTACCTGGGGCTCGTGCATCGGGAGGACGGCGCGGAAGGTGCCGCCCGCCGCATCGCCGCCGCGATCCCGTTCGCCCCCGAGTTCGGCGTCGCGACCGAGTGTGGAATCGGCCGTGCGCCCGCCGGTTCGACCGAGGGCATCCTGCGCACGCACGCCGAGATCGCCGCCGCCTGGTGACGCGCGGCTCTCGATTCGCGTGCAGGCCCCACGTCGCGTAAGCTATTCCGCGGTGACGTGTCCGAGCGGCCGAAGGTGCAACTCTCGAAAAGTTGTGTAGGGTAACCCCCTACCGTGGGTTCAAATCCCACCGTCACCGCCATGGAAACCCCCTCCTCGTGAGGGGGTTTTTCCGTTTCTGGGTGGGTGACCTCTCGGCTCGGGTGCCGCGGCGGCTTCTGCCGGCGGGACCCACCGGCGATCGGTCTTGTTCACTCTCTTCGGTGCCGCGTGGTGTGAATTTCGCAAGGTAGAAGATGGCTTTCAAAGGCTCTGTCGGGCGGGACGATACCCCGACATTCAGTAACGCACAAGGAAAACACGTCCTTTGCATGCGTTTGTCCCCCTTATGGCGGACAAACGCGCTCAAATCTTGTCGGCCATTTGGGGGACAAATGCAATCGCGGCTCGATGAGAGCCGCGCGCTGGTTGCGCATCGGGGGCGGATGCTCCGCCCGATGGCTGGTTCACACGAGCGCAGCTGATGTGTTACCGTGCTCGGAATCAAGGACCGTCACTGAATCAAAGGAGAAAAAGTGACACATTTCGCTAAACCAAGACGAGGGTATTCAAGGACCTGGAAAAGGGTCGGAGCGCTCTGTGCAGGGGTAGGTCTGAGCTTCGCGATGCTCCTCGGTGGAGCGGCGGCCGCGAATGCAAGTAGTAACTGGGAGATCGGAACAGCGTCGTGTTCAGGTTCTCAGTTCTCATTCTCGTCCGCGACTTCCACAAAGAGCGTCACGCATTATCACGAGATTCCCGGCGAGTGGAAGAGATCCACGAAGCCCTCCGGGTACAGCAATTTCTACGGATGGCGAGGACAAGGCCCCGTCTGGGTCGAGATCTCGTCCAGCGTCAACATGGCCTCGCATCTCATCGGATGCCGCACTTGAGAGGCTCGAACCTCGTTGCCGCCAGCCTGTTCATCACGCTGGCGGCAACACTCGTCTCTTGTTCATCAGCGACAGACGCGTCATCTGGAGCCGGTGCAGACCCCGAGTCCTTCAGTCTGTCTCCCGCGGCAGACACCGTGTATCAGTGTCTCCGGGATCGTGGCTGGGACGTGACGATCAACTGGGACGGCGGAATCGAGGCGAACAGCAGTCAGGTTCCCTCGGGCCAGCAGGATCTCTACGTGTCGGATGAGAAGGAGTGCTGGGCTCTCATCGACGACAGGATCGAACGCATGGATTCTGAGGCCATCGCCGATGTCTACAAACAGGAGCTGGCGACGAGGGAGTGCCTCATCGATCACGGCTTCGACGTCGATCCCGCGCCGAGCGAGCAGCAGTACATCGACAGCTTTCACGACGAGAGGTGGATGGCGTACGGTGCGTCCACTCTGACGACGACGCCGATCGGCGAGTCCGAGTTTCGAGAGGTATCCGAAAAATGTCCGCAACCGGCGTGGTCGCTGGGCGCATCTGAGTAACGTCATAGCTGCTCCCCGTCCGATTTCGTGCGATCCGTTCCCGGTCGTCGCGGTGGGCAGGGCGTGGGAATGCGGGGCGGACGATCGAGAGGTGCGGCAATCCAATGAGTGTTGACGGGCGAGGGCGCGGTTTGTCCTGGCGGCTGGTGCTGGGAGGTCTCGTCTTGCTGGTCGTGGGGGCGGCGTGCGCGTGGGCGACGATGACGGTGCTGCGACCCGCCGACGATCCACTGGCGTCGACCGAGCACACCTATGTCGAGGTCACGCGGGGAAAGGTGGGCGCGTCGATCTCGCTGAACACCATCGCCGAATGGAGCCAGGTGCCGGCGGGGTCCAATCACGCATCGGGGATCGTCACCAGCATAGGAATCGAGCCGGGGGCCGAAGTCTCTCACGGTTCCGTGCTCTACTCGGTCGATCTGCGACCGGTCGCTGTCGCCCAAGGGGAGGTGCCGATGTTCCGGCAGATCGGCGCCGGCGTCGCGGGGGCGGACGTGCGGCAGTTGCAGGAGATGCTCGCCGCGTTGGGGTACTACGACAGCGCGTTCGATGGCAGAGCAGAGGCAGGGACGATCGCGGCGATCAAACGCTGGCAGAAGTCTTCGGGGCTGTCGGAAAGCGGTGTCGTGGAGCAGGGCGATCTGATCTTCGTCTCACGGTTGCCGGCCCGGCTCGCCTTGAACTCCGAGTCCATACACCGTGGCGCCAGCCTCTCGGGCGGCGAGGAGGCGGTTCTCGGTCTGCCGGCTGCACCCCGATTCTGGGTGCCGGTGTCCGAGGGGCAGGCCGCGATGATCACTGCCGGCACCGTGATCGAGGTGACCTCTCCAGATGGACAGACCTGGCGAGGTGTCGCCGGCGAGCAGGAGCGCGACGCCGACGGCGGAGCGATCTCGATTGCTGTGACTGGTCCCGATGGGACGGTGCTGTGCGGCGATGCTTGCGGGCAGGTCCCGGTCTCGGGCCAGACGACACTCCTGTCGAACGTGGTGACGGTCGAGCAGGTCGAGGGCCTGTTGGTGCCGTCGTCCGCACTCGTCACGATGGCCGATGCCGGGACCGCCGTGATCGGTGAGGATGGAAAGCGAATCCCCGTCGAGGTACTGACCTCCGCGAAGGGTATGTCGGTGGTCTCCGGCGTCGATGAAGGCACCCGCGTACGAGTTCCCGCAAAGGATGAGTCCGGGGAATGACGGGAGTACAGGACGTGGCTGATGGGAAGAGATGATGTCCTGTTGGAGGCCCGCGATATCACCTTCGGGTATTCCCGTGGACAGGCCGTGCTGGATGAGTGGTCGGCGCGATTCAGGGTGGGATGCGTAACGGCGCTCACCGGCCCCTCGGGACGAGGTAAGTCGACGCTCCTCTACCTGCTCGGCCTCATGCTGGACCCATCCAGTGGTGAAGTGCTGTTTGGCGGGCGGAACGTCGTCGGTCTGCCGGACGCGGAACGCGCTCGATTGCGTTCTCACCAGTTCGGCTTCGTCTTCCAGGACGCGGCTTTGGACGCCACTCGCTCTGTCCTCGACAACGTCACCGAAACTGCGCTCTACAGGAGGGAGCCTCGAAAAGAGGCCGAGCGGCGGGCTTCGCAGCTCTTGGACCGGTTCGGAGTGGACGTGCCGGCGCATCGCAAGCCGGGGCAGGTTTCTGGAGGGCAGGCCCAGCGAATCGCCCTGTGTAGAGCCCTTTTGTCTGAGCCTGCGATATTGCTCGCAGACGAACCGACGGGAAACCTCGATCCCACCACGAGTTCTCTCGTCATCGATGCACTGCGCATGCACGCCTCCGCCGGGAACACCGTGATCGTCGTCACCCATTCCCCTGAGGTCGCAGCGGCCAGCGACGTGGAGATCCGACTGTGATCGGCTCCGTGATCCGCGAGGCGACAGCTTCCGCACGATCGCAACCGGTCGCGTCCATCGTCACGATCATGATGGTGGTCGGGATGGTCCTCGCTGTGATGCTCACCACAGGACGCACCGTCGGTGCTGAGCAGCAGGTGCTCGGATCCATCGATTCTGCCGGCACGCGCTCCATAGTCGTGCGTGCCGATGCGGGCGCGGGCGTCACGAGCAGCGTTCTCGATCGTATCGAGGGCATCGAGGGCATCGAATGGTCGGCAGGATTCTCGTCGGCAGTCGATGCCACCAATAGCGCCATCGTCGATGGATTGCGCGTACCGGTGCGGTTCGCGTATGGCGATCAGCTCGACCGGCTCGGAGTTCCCGAAGACTCCCCGATTCCCGGCGGGCTCGCCTGGGCGTCCGGTCCCGCACTCGAACAGCTCGGTATGCCGGACCGATCCGGGGGGATCACCCTGACCAGCGGGGCCTCGTACGGAATCGGCGGACGCCTCGATGTGCCCGATTTTCTGCGCCCACTCGAGCCCGTCGTCCTCGTTCCTCAACCTGAGGCGAGCGGCGACGAGGCGATCGGCGTCTTGGTGATTATTGCCGAGAGCCCAGAGTTGGTCTCGCCCGTCAGTAAAGCAGCACTGTCAGTGCTTGCCGCCGCCGATC
The DNA here is from genome assembly GCF_042881445.1 of Microbacterium sp. NPDC058269. Classification (NCBI taxonomy): domain Bacteria; kingdom Bacillati; phylum Actinomycetota; class Actinomycetes; order Micrococcales; family Microbacteriaceae; genus Microbacterium; species Microbacterium sp. NPDC058269. The sequence continues at coordinate 752,400 of NZ_JBHVXT010000001.1, read as the reverse complement.
CGACGAAAGTCACGGTGCAGACCAGCGAAGCACTCGCGCAACTGCGGGGGCTCATCGAAGGTCAACTCGGGAGTTTCTCGCGTGGGTTGGTGCTCGCGTTGCTCGCGCTTACCGGGATGCTCGTCGCGATACTGCTGTACGGCCTCGTCATGATGCGCCGGAAGGACTTCGGCCGGCGACGAGCGCTCGGCGCGAGCCGCGCTCTGATCATCGGACTTCTCCTCACCCAGACGGTCATCCTCGCAGCCGTCGGTATCGTCATCGGCACGATCGTCTCGTTCCTCGTCCTGGCAGCCACAGGGGACCCCTGGCCGGGATTCACCTTCACCGTGGCACTCGGTGTCCTCACGATGGTCACAGCGCTCATCGCCGCGCTTGTTCCAGCCACGATCGCCAGCCGCCGAGAGCCGATACGCGAACTCCGCGTGCCCTGACCGGATTGAGAACCGATGCAGCTGTCGACGCCGACGACCTCAGCCGAGCAGCTCCACCCCGAAACCTGAGACGACCGTGCGCAGTTCGGCGAGGTAGCGCTGCGCCTGCTCGGTGAGGGGGATCGCCGCGTGGCCGATCCAGCCGATCTCGATGTTCTCGTCGACGTCGAGCGGGATGGCGACGATCTCGGGATCGAGGTCATCGCTGATGATGCCTGTCGAGATGGTGTATCCGTCGAGCCCGATCATCAGGTTGAAGATGGTCGCGCGGTCGGAGACGCGGATGTCCCGCGGGCTGGAGAGGGTGGAGAGGATCTCCTCGGCGAAGTAGAAGGAGTTGTTCGCGCCCTGGTCGAAGGTGAGCCTCGGCACGTCGGCGAGGTCGGCGAGGGTCACACGATCCCGCGAGGCGAGGGGGTTCTTGCGGGAGATGAAGATGTGCGGCTCGGCGACGAAAAGCGGATGGAACGCGAGCCCGGAGTCGCGGAGCAACTTGTCGATGACGTTGCGGTTGAAGTCGTTCCGGTAGAGGATCCCGAGCTCGCTGCGGAGGGTCCGGACGTCTTCGATGATGTCCCACGTACGTGTCTCCCGCAGCGAGAACTCGTACTCCGCCGCTGAGGTCGCCTTCACCATCCGCACCAGCGCATCGACCGCGAACGAGTAGTGCTGGGTCGAGACCCCGAGCAGTCGTCGCGACGGCGGTCGACCGAGGTAGCGCTGTTCGAGCAGCGCTACCTGCTCGACGACCTGTCTGGCGTATCCGAGGAACTCCACCCCGTCGGTGGTGAGCGTCACGCCGCGGGCGGAGCGGAGGAGGAGCATGCGCCCGACTCTGCTCTCCAGGTCTTTCATCGCCGCCGACATGGTGGGCTGCGCGACGTAGAGCAGATCGGCGGCGGCGCTGATCGAGCCCTCCGCGGCGACCTCGATGTAGTAGGTGAGCTGCTGCAGCGTGATGCCGCTCGAACGCTTGACCATAGCTTCAGCCTATGGCACGGCATAGTCGCGGCGCATTACTCGATAGGGCTGCTCGCACCGCACCATGGAGGTATCCCCTTTCGCGAGGCCGAGCCCGGCCGATCAGCTCATCGATTGGCACCCTCATGGCACACGAGTTCACCTTCCGCATCACGACGACCCGCTTCGACGAGGACTACTCACCGTCGGACAACTCCCGCATCACCACGAACTTCGCCAACCTGGCGCGGGGGGAGCATCGACAGCAGAACCTCCGCAACGCCCTGACGATGATCGACCGTCGGTTCAACGATCTGGCGCACTGGGACAACCCGGACGCCGACCGCTACACCGTCGAGCTCGAGATCGTCTCGGTCGCGGTGCAGTTCGCCGCAGAAGGCGAGGACCAGGAGTTTCCGCTGCTCGAGGTACTGGACATCCAGATCGTCGACCGCCTCACCGGAAAACGCAGCCACGGGATCGTGGGGAACAACTTCTCGTCGTACGTGCGCGACTTCGACTTCAGCGTGCGGCTGCCGGCGGCCGCGGAAGCTGCGGGCCGGTTCACCGTTCCGGCCGATTTCGGCGACCTGCACGGCAAGCTCTTCCAGCACTTCCTCGACTCGGAGACCTATCGGGAGCGCTTCACCGTGTCGCCCGTGATCTGCATCAGCGTCTCGACGAGCAAGACGTACCGTCGCACCGAGAATCACCACCCGATCCTCGGTGTCGAGTACGAGCAGAAGGATCCCTCCCTGACCGACGAGTACTTCGGCAAGATGGGGCTCTCCGTCCGGTACTTCATGCCGCGCGGCAGCGTCGCGCCGCTGGCGTTCTACTTCCGCGGCGATCTGCTCGGCGACTACACGAACCTCCAGCTCATCGGCACGATCAGCACGATGGAGACGTTCCAGAAGATCTACCGGCCCGAGATCTACAACGCGAACTCGGCCGCCGCGAGCATCTACCGCCCGACCCTGGAGCAGCAGGACTACTCGGTGACCAAGATCGCCTACGACCGCGACGAGCGCAGTCGGCTCGCGGCCGAACAGGGCAAGTATGCCCACGAGCACCTCGTGAAGCCGCACGGCGACCTCCTCGAGCAGTGGGCGGCCAGCTACTCCGACGCTGACCTGGCCCCCGTCGGATGACGAACGGAAGATCGCCGATCATGAACACCCTTCTTCCCACGTCGATCGTCGGCAGCCTGCCCAAGCCGTCCTGGCTGGCTTCGCCCGAGACCCTCTGGGCTCCGTGGAAACTGGAGGGTGATGCCCTGGTCGAGGGCACCCAGGATGCGCTGCGCATCACCGTCGAGGAGCAGCGTCAGGCGGGCCTCGACATCATCAGCGACGGCGAGCAGACCCGCCAGCACTTCGTCACGACGTTCATCGAGCATCTCTCCGGCGTCGATTTCGACGAGCGCGAGACGGTGCGGATCCGCGACCGGTACGACGCCAGCGTGCCGACGGTCGTCGGCGCCGTGAGTCGCGAGAAGCCCGTGTTCGTCGAGGACGCGAAGTTCCTCCGTCAGCAGACGGATCAGCCGATCAAGTGGGCCCTGCCCGGTCCGATGACGATGATCGACACTCTCTACGACCGCCACTACAAGAGCCGCGAGAAGCTGGCCTGGGAGTTCGCGACGATCCTGAACCAGGAGGCGAAGGAGCTCGAGGCGGCCGGGGTCGACATCATCCAATTCGATGAGCCGGCATTCAACGTGTTCTTCGACGACGTGCAGGACTGGGGTGTGGCGGCGCTCGAGAGGGCAGCCGAGGGATTGCGCGCAGAGACCGTGGTGCACATCTGTTATGGGTACGGGATCAAGGCGAACACCGACTGGAAGGCGACTCTCGGGTCGGAGTGGCGGCAGTACGAGAAGCCTTTCCCGCTGTTGCAGCAGTCGAGCATCGACACCATCTCCCTGGAGAGCCACCACTCGCACGTCCCCCTGGACCTCATCGAGCTCATCCGAGGCAAGAAGGTCATGCTCGGAGCGATCGACGTCGCCAGCGAGGTGATCGAGACCCCGGAGGAGGTCGCTGACACCCTCCGCAACGCGCTCCGATTCGTCGACGCGGACAAGCTCGTCCCGAGCACGAACTGCGGCCTGGCGCCGTTGTCGCGCGACGTCGCACGCGGCAAGCTGCATGCGCTCAGCGCGGGAGCCGCCATCCTTCGCGAGGAACTCTCCGCCGCCAGGCGCTGACGCTCCGCATGGTCACCGCGACCGCGCTCGTCGCTCGTCCTGATGGCGGAGACGCTCTCACCGTCGTTCACCCCCGGAAGGGTTTTCCAGCGGCTTCCCGTTCTCGTCGGTCGTCTCCGCCTCGAGTACCTCTTCGGTGTCGGGTCCGGCGTCGGGAGCACCGCCTGACGCGGTGTCTGCTTCTTCGTCGGGGCCGGGTGTGCCCTGCGTGTTCTTCGGGTCGCTCATGGATGTCTCCTTCGTTCGGTCTCGCGAACGTACTCCCGACGGGAGGGGGAGCGTCAGGGGGTTGACCGCGGCGGCGAATCGCACCCAGGCGGCTTGCGCTCCGCTCGGGACGAGACGGACATCGAACCTCATCGCGCCTCGTTGTTATGACAACATAATATAGACTCGTCGGATGGCATCGGACGGCACTCTCTACGCGCAGGTCGAGGCGGCACTGGTCTCTCGCTTCGGGGTCGATCTGCATCCCGGTGACCAGCTCCCGACTGAAGATGCGCTGATCGATGAGTACAGCGTGAGCCGCATCACCGTTCGCCGAGCGATCCAGAACCTGGCCTCGAGAGGGCTCATCGTCACCAGGCGAGGGGTCGGGAGTTTCGTTGCGACCCCGGCCCTGAGCCAGCCGCTGACCGCCCTGACCGGCTTCGTCGAGGACATGGACGCGCAGGGCCTGAATGCGACCGCCCGCGTGCTCGTGGTCGAAGAGATCACCGCACCGGCACGCGTGCGCCACGCGCTGGAGCTGCCGTTGGGGGCGAAAGTCGTCCACATCGACCGTGTGCGCCTGGCCGCCGGACGGCCTGTGTCCTTCGACGAGACCTACCTCCCGATCGAACTCGGTCGTCTTGTCACTCAGGGCGACCTGGAGAACGAGCCGATCTTCGCGCTGCTGGAGGATCGCCACGGCACTCCGCTGGTCGAGGCCGCGTACGCGCTCCAGGCCGGCACCGCCGACAGCAGGATCGCTGCCGGACTCGACGTCGACGAGGGAAGTGCGATCTTCCGGATCGAGCGCACCAGCTTCACCACGGGCCAGAGACCCGTCGACTACGAGATTCTCCATTACCGCGGTGATGCGATGACGTTCACCATGCGGCTCCCGCGGACGAGGGTGCGGGGCGATACGCAGTGACGGCCGAGCTCTTCGCCGTGCTGTTCGCCGGTTCGCTCGGTGCGGGCGCTCTCGGCAGCGCACTGGGCATGGCCGGAGGGATCTTCGTCGTGCCCCTGCTGACCCTGGTCGCGCAGGTCCCGTTCCCGGCCGCCGTGGCGGTGAGCCTGGTCTCGGTGATCGCCTGCTCATGCGCCAGCGCACCCGGCTTCCTCGCCGCCGGCCTCCCGAACCTGCGCCTGGCACTGGTGCTCGAGGTGTTCACCGCTCTCGGCGCGCTGGTCGGCGTCCTCATGATCGGACTCGTGCCGAGCACAGTGCTCTTCGGCATCTTCGCCGCTGTGCTGCTCGCCTCCGCAGCCCAGATGATCGCCGGACGCCGTGAACCGGTCGCGGCGACCGGGGCCTCACGGCACCCGCGTCTCGACTGTGTCCACACCGACCGGGAGGGCCAGGTGGTTCCGTACCGCGTGGCCCGCCTGCCGCTCGGGATGACGTTGATGTTCGGCGCGGGCACCCTGTCTGCACTGTTGGGCATCGGCAGCGGCGTGCTGAAGATCCCCGCCATGGACGCGGCGATGCGGCTGCCGATCAAGGTCTCGAGTGCGACCGCGAACCTCATGATCGGCGTCACTGCCTGCGGCGCTGCGGCCGCCTACCTCCTCGCCGGGACGCTCGACCTGCAACTCGCGGCGCCCGTGGTGCTCGGTTCGCTCGCGGGATCCGTCATCGGCGCCCAGGTGCTCATCCGACTGGCCGGCCACTCGCTGCGCATCGTCTTCATGGTCGTCCTCATCGCTCTCGCGATCCCGATGGCCGCCAACGCCTTCGGGCTCGGATGGGGCGGCATCTCATGAACACGCACCCGACGACCGCGGACTCCGACCGTGCTCTCGCCCGCCGCATCGCCGTGCTCATGCGGGTCGGCACGCTGGTGGCGGCGCTGCTGCTGAGCAGCGGAGTGGTTCTGAGTGGCGGGGAGGTTCCGGGTGTCGGAGCACGGCAGTTCGGCACGGTGTTGCTCATGATCGGGTGCACGATGCTCGTCCTCCTGCCCGTCGCGCGGCTTCTTCTCATGGCCGCGCACTTCGCGCGCACCGACAGGCTCTTCCTCTGGGTGAGCGTGCTGGTGCTCGCGCTCGTCGTCGCCGGTGGTGCGCTCGGGCTCCTCGTCCCACCGCGCTGACGGCCCGGGTCACGGGCTCGGCAGCGACGGCGCTCGCTAATGTGACTGCATGACTGAGGAAATCGGCCGCGCAGTGATCGCGGATCTGTGCCGCCTCCCGAATCCCGAGGCGATCGATCGCACGACGTTCGTCGAGCTCGGCGGTGTCGAGCAGTTCGTCTCGATCCGCGGGCGCGATACCCGCAACCCGATCCTCATCGTCTGCCACGGCGGGCCGGCGCTCCCTTCGCTGCCGTCGTCGTGGATCTGGCAGCGAGCGATCGAGGACTACTTCACGGTGGTCAACTACGACCAGCGCGCCAGCGGGAAGTCTGCGACCGGTGCGTCCGACGGGATGGATCTGAGCGTCGAGAGGTACGTCGACGACCTCGTGGAGCTGATCGCCTGGCTCCGACGTGAACTCGGTGTGACCAAGGTGGGCGTGCTCGGGCACAGCTGGGGGACGATCATCGGCATTACCCTTGCCGAGCAGCGGCCCGAGCTGCTCTGGGGCTACATCGGGGTCGGGCAGGTGATCTCCGGGCCGGAGAACGAGGTCGAGAGCTTCGGCTTCGCGATGCGAAGCGCAATCGCCGACGGGAACGAGCAGGCCGTCGCCGAGCTGCAGTCGCTCGGCGAGTATCCCGGCGCGCAGCCTCTCACGCTGGAGCGCATCGTGACGTGCCGGAGGTGGGCGCAGCACTACGGCGGGCTCTCCGCCTATCGATCCGACTTCGCCTACTTCACGGACGCGGCAGGGCTGTCGCCGTACTACACGGATGGCGAGCGGGTGCTGATCGGCGTCGGACAACAGGCGACCATGGCCCAGGTGCTCCCGGCCCTGCTGTCCTTCGACGCGCGTGCGAAGACCTTGTTCGAGGTGCCGATGCTGCAGTTCCTCGGACGCCATGATTGGACCACGCCGACGGCTCCGGTGGAGCGCTGGTTCGATCGGGTCTCTGCTCCCTCGACGGATGTCGTCTGGTTCGAGAACTCCGCACATCTGTGCATGTTCGAAGAGCCGGGGAAGTTCGTCGTGAGCCTCGTCAATCTGGCGCTGCCCCACGCGACGTCCGCCTGATCCAGCCACGATGTACGCGCGACCTCGCACGCGCCCTCATCCCGCGGCGTGCGTTCCCTCCGCCCGGTACCGCACCCGTCCGGCGACGATCGTCTGCAGCACGCGCGTCTCGAAGAGGGTGTCCGCGCCCGCTGTGAACGGATCCATGTCGAGCACGATGACGTCGGCGGCGAAGCCCGGGGCGATGCGCCCGCGCCAACCGCCGTCGCCGACCGAGGCCGCCGCATCCCTGGTCGCGTGCCCGATCGCCGAAGCGAGCGGAAGGGCGTACTGCGGGTGGGTCGCCGGGACGGATCTGTCGAGGGCAGACGCCCGCGTGGACGCGACGTACATGTTGGCGAGCGCGTCGTACGGCGCGGTGGGGGCGTCGGTCGAGAAGGCCAGGAGGGTGCCGGCCTCCTCGAACTCCGGCCAGGCGAAGGCCCGGTCGACGCGATGGTCGCCGAGCATCTCGGCCCAGTTCGCGAAGATGGCCGGATCGCTGTGCACGGGCTGCATCGAGGCGGTCACCCCCAGGCGTGCCATGCGTTCGGCGGTGCCGGGGGCGGCGTACTCGAGGTGCTCGATGCGGTGTCGTCGCGGACGGTCGCCGTTCACCGCGACCGCGTTCTCGAGTGCATCGAGGGCGATCTCGCTGGCGTAGTCGCCGATCGCGTGCTGGGCCACCTGAAGACCGGCGGCATCCGCTGCGGCGACCACGGGATTCAGCTGCGCGACCGGCCAGATGGGCTGGGCGTTGGTGCCATCGGCGTAGGGGCGGCGCATGGCAGCGGTGCAGGCATCGATCACGCCGTCGAGGATGAGCTTGATCCCGACCACGCGCAGCCACGGCGTCGAGGCTTCTCGGGCGAGTGCGGCTGCCCGCGCGACCTGGGCGAGGTTGGCGTCGTCGTCGCCGGTGTTGGTGACGAGCCAGTGCGCGGCGACGCGGATCGGAAGCGCGCCGCCGTGCCTCTTCTCCGCGCGGCGGAACGCCTCGAGCCCGAACTCGTCGAAGGCCATGTCGATCGCCCCGGTCACCCCTGCGGCCAGGTAGGCCTCGAACACCCGCTCCACATCGGCGTCCCGGTCGGCGTCGGTCGTGGTGGCATCGCGATGGGCCCAGGCGTACTGCGTCGCTGCGGTCTCGAGGAGCAGGCCGGTCGGCTCGCCGGCAGCGTCGCGGACGATGCTGCCGCCGATCGGATCCGGGGTGTCGCCGGTGATGCCGAGCTCGATCAGGGCAGCGGTGTTCACCCAGCACGAGTGGTAGTCGTTCGCGTCGAGGTAGACGGGGAGGTCGTCGACGACCTCGTCGATCATCGCGGCCGTGGGGGCGCCGCCGGGCACGGAGTCGAACAGCCACCCTCGTCCCCGCAGCACTGTCGCCTCCGGATCGGCTGTCCGTGCTTCGCGCAGCATCCGCTGGATGTCCTCGAGAGTGCGTGCGGCGGTCAGGGGCACCTGTCCGAGTGCCGCGCCCGTCATGAGCAGGTGCGTGTGGGCGTCGGTGAATCCGGGTAGCACGAGGTTCCCGTCGAGGTCGACGATCGCGTCGGCGGGCGGTGCGTCGGCGACGGGTCCGACGTGGACGATGGTCTCGTCCTCGATCGTGAAGGATGCGGCCCAGGCCGCGGCGGGGTCGGGGTCGGCGGTGAAGACTCTGGCGTTGACGTGGCGGGTGATCATGGACGGCCGTCCTTTCCGAGGGGCGTGCGCAGGAGTCCTGCATAGAGAGCGGCGGCGACGAGCATGCCGACCGGTACGGACAGATCGATGTATCCGGTCAGCTCGGCGACCGGCCCGACCCACACACTCGTGGCGAGGCATACGGCTGTGGCGGCGCCACCGACGAGCAGAGCGGTGATCCCCGGGATGCTCCATCCTCCGCTGTACCAGAAGCGGCCTCCAGGGGTGTCGTCGAACAGGTCGACGCCGTCGTAGCGGTAGCGGCGCAGGACCACGTCGACGGTGAAGATGGCCATCGCGGGGCCGGACACGACGACCAGGAACTGCAGCATCAGGTTCGCCGCCTCGACCAGGTTCGACGACAGCACGAGATAGATCGTCAGCGCGGTGCCGACCAGCCCGACGATGATCGCCGCGGGGATGCGGCGCAGGCGGAAGCCGATGGCCTGCAGCGCCATGCTCGACGTGTAAGCCGTCATGGCATTGAGCGCGATCGTGTTGATGACGACGCCGACGACGAGGACCGGGCCGAGCCAACCCGGCAACAGGTCGAGCAGCGCGACATCGATGCCGGCCTCGAACGCCGGCGTGCTGAGGCCGGTGGCGAGCAGCACGCCGATGCTGGTGAACACGATGAACGGAACGGCGCCGCCGAGGGCAGTGGCCAGCGTGATGTGCGAGGGCTTGGTGTCGCGGGGCAGATAGCGGGCGATGTCGGGGCTGTTGATGAAGGACAGCGGGGAGGAGGCGAGGATGGTGAAGCCGATGGTGAGGGCGGACCAGAGCGCGGCACCGGTGAGTGGCTCGGGAGCGGTGTACCGCCAGTCGACGGTCGGCAGGATGAACCCCGCGACGACGAGGAAGATGACGAAGAGCGCGCCGGCCATATACGGATAGGCCCGCAGGATCAGACCATGGCCGAAGATCGCGACGAAGATCGTGATCGTCGCCACGACGATGGTGACGCCGATCGGCACCCAGATCGGGTCCTCCAGGCCGGTCCGCCGCAGCAGGTCGGCTCCCATGAAGGATGAGGCGAGCCAGGTGAGCGACAGGAAGACGGCGCCGATGAACCATCCGACGACGGCGACGAAGAGCCGGTTGCCGAGGATGCCGTACATCGCGCGGGTCACCACCGACCCGGCCGTTCCTGCGGCGGGCCCGCTGCCGGCGATGATGCCGGGGAAGATCCACAGCAGCGACGCCGCGACGATGATGGCGATCGCCTGCCAGACCTCGAGCCCGAGGAGGATCAGCGAGGCGCCGATCGTGAGGTTCAGGATGCTGACGCTGGGTGCCGCCCAGATGAGGAACAGGTCGCGCGCTCGGCCGTGGCGCTCGCCGTCGGCGATCAGCTCGATGCCGCGCGTCTCCGGCCGCGCGCCTTCGACCGCGGGTGCGGTGTCGTGGAGCTGGTCGGGAGGGGAGGTGTGTGACATGGGTTTCCTTCCGGGGAAGCGTCGTTGCTCTCGGTCACCTGCGTTATTGGTCACGTGCCCAATGGACTATTGGTCACTCATTCAATAGCATGGGTGGGGTGACGTCAAGCACTTCTTCCCCCCGCACGCGCAAGCCTCCGCAGGAGCGCCGCGAAGAGATCCTGTCGTGCGCGGCATCGATCGCCATCGACGAGGGGTTGGAACGCATCACCCTGCGCGCCGTGGCTGCGCGGCTGGGCGTGCGACCAGGCCTGATCACCCACTACTACCCGGTGGCCGAGGACCTCGTGGTCGCCGCCTTCGCGCGGGCCGCCGTGCTCGAACGCGAGCAGTTCTTCATCGCCGACGGCACCGCGCTCGAGCGGCTCGCGCACTTCGTCGATCACGTCGAGAGGGGCAGATCGCTCCCTCTCGCGAGGCTCTGGTTGAACGCCCGGCACCTCGCCCGATTCAGCCCGACCCTCGACACCGAACTGCAGGTGCAGGACGAGCTCGACCGGCAGCGGCTGGCCGCCATCATCGACGACGGGATCGCCTCGGGTGAGTTCGGCGACGTCGATGCCGCAGCCGCCTGCATCCGGATCTTCATCGCACTCGACGGCGGGGGATCGTATGTCAACGCGTCGGTGCAGATCGATCACCCGGCGCATGTGCGGGTCGTGGCCGATGTCGCGGAATGGGCACTGGGGCTCGAGGCGGGGCGGCTGCGGCGGATGATCGACGCTCAGGCATGAGTCGGTCCGGCAGCACGGCAACGTCCCCCTCTCACATGTCGGGCAGCTGCACCTCGGGGCTGTCGATGCCGTCGAACGTCGGGAGCAGGTAGCGCTCGACGTCGTGCCGGCTCATGGGCTGCAGCGATGGAATCAGAGCGGCGATGTCTTCCGCGGTGGCAGCGCCCGAACCGCCGACCCTCTCGGCGTCGTACCCGCCGAACGCCATGATCCACATCGTGGTTCCCGTGCCCGCGTCGAAGACGTAGACGGCGCTTCCGTCCGACCGCGACCACTGGTCGCCCGACCGCACGCACCAGGACGGCAGCTGGTCGACGCCCTGATCCCACTCCAGCCCGGGCCCGCCGATGAAGTTGCACGGCGCGAGCGGGTCGGGCCCGACCGCGTTCCACTGGATGATGACGCGTGCGACGGCGCCGGTGTCGCTGCGTACCCAGGTGCTCGCGTCCGTCCCGGTGGCCCTGGTCTCGACGTTCGACCACCCGGGAAGGTCGGTGACGAGAGGGAACTTTCCGGAGTCGATCCAACTCGCCTTCGCGTCGGCCAGCCGGTCGGACTCGGCATTCGCGTGCTCGACGGCCGCGGTCTCCGCCGCTGTCGGGGTGAGCGCGAGCACGGCGATCAGGCCCGCGGCCGACAATGCGCCGATGACCCGCAGGGGCATCGGACCGAGGAAGAGCCCCAGGGTGAGAGCGCACAGAACGCACACCGCGACGTGCAGCAGCGCGTTCATCTGGAGCGCCAGTGGGCCGAGGATGCCGTTCACGAGGCCGAACGCGCCCGCGCACGCGAGCACGCCCGCGGCGACCAGAGTCCCCAGTACCGCGGGCCTTCCGGTGAACACCTTGCTCAGAACAGCGATCCCGGTCGCCAGCACGGCGAACGCGATGAGGATCGCCGCGACCAGGAAGAGCGGGGAAGCGCCGAAGAGGGCCACGACCGTCGCATACGACACGGCGTAGTCGACCAACAGCATGAGCGGGATCGTCAGTCCGATGACGGCCAGAGAGCGTCCGGTCGTGGTCCGCGGCGCAGTCGACGGTTCGGCGACTGCGCTCTCGCTGGGGCTCACCATGGGTCGAGGCTACGACATCAGCGGGAGGATGCCGCGGACTCTCACGCCATCACCGCTACCCGACGACCGCTACCCGACCACGGCTACCCGACCACAGCCACAGTCGCCGCTGCCGCGACGAGAAGCGCGACGTAGGTCCAGGAGTGGACTCGGTCGGGGATGCGAGGCGGGCGTCGCCGCAGCAGGATGACGACGGGGATGGAGCCGAGGAGGAGCGCCAGCGCCGAGACGACGTCCACTGATCCGACGAGTCCCTGTGCGTCGGGGAGCGCTCCTGATGTGCACAGCGAGACGATCAGCGCGGGCAGCACGATCACGAGTGTGAGGGGGTTGGCGAGCGCAGCGGCCACGTGCATGTCGGCACCTGCTCTGCGCATCATCGGCACCGTCATGACGCTTCCGCCGACACCGAGGAAGGCGGCGACCGTGCCGATGGGAAGACCGAATCCGTCGGGCACTCCGCCGGGTCTCGAGCCCTCGTCGTCGATGGCCCGACCGGACAGTGGCCGGATGAAACCGGGGCGGATGACCAGATCCACGATCGTCAGTGCGACATAGGCGACGAAGCCCCAGGTGAGGAGCGCGACCGGCGCGAAACGGGACGCCACCGCACCGACCGCACCGCCCAGCGCGAGCAGGGCGAAGAGGCGCCATCGTCCGGAGAGGCGGGCGAGCACGGGCCGAGGGGTCGCGGCGGTCGCCACGATGGCGTTGACCAGCATCACGAGCGCCGATGTCGCCGTCGCCACGCGCACGGCATCCCCACCGAGTGCCGTGCCGACCAGGGTGATCACGGGCACGGTGACGAATCCGCCGCCGAAGCCGAAGAGAACCGTCGTGACGCCGACGCCGAGGCCGACGAGGATGAGCAGAGCGAAGGACACCCCTCCATTCGACCGGCTCCGATCGCGGCCGACAATCTCGTGACAGCCGAAATTCATCGAGACTCGGCCACTACGCTCGGAGGGTGAGAAACGTCCTCCTCGCCGACTACGACCCCCTCCCTGTCGAGGTGCTTCCGATCGGCACCGACTACCCGCCCGATCACCTGCTGGCGCACCACTCGCATCGTCGAGCCCAGCTGCTCTACGGTGCCACGGGCGTCATGCAGGTCGAGACCCTCGACGGATCCTGGACGGTCCCGACGAACCGTGCCGTGCTGATCCCCGCGCAGACGTCGCACGAGGTGCGGATGCTCGACGTCACGACCTGGAGCCTCTACATCGAGCCGAGCGCCGTGCCGTGGTGGCCCGCATCCTGCACGGTGGTCGAGGTCGAGCCGCTCCTTCGCGAGCTCCTGCGCGAGGCCAACGACTTCGATGCCGACTACGACGCGGCCGGCCGCGACGGCACCGTCGTGCACCTGATCCTGGAAGAGCTGCAACGCGTGAGCCCGCTTCCGCTGTCCGTGACCCTCCCTCGTGCCGAGCCGTTCCGCTCCCTGTGCACGGAGTATCTCGCCCGACCCGATGTCGCCGTCACCACCGTCGACTGGGCCCGCGCATCGCTGATGAGCGTGCGCAACTTCGATCGTCGATTCCGCCAGGCCGCCGGCACGAGCCCGTCATCGTGGCGCACGCGTGCGCGCCTGCTGGCGAGCCTCGCGCTGTTGCGCCGCATGCCGGTGACCCGGGTCGCCGGGCGTCTCGGCTACTCGTCTCCCGCCGCGTTCACCGCCGCGTTCACCCGGACGTTCGGTGCGCCGCCCTCGAGCTTCCACGAGAGCTGAGCGCGCACGCCGTCGATATCCACGGTGGTGCCCCATCACCGGCGCGAAGGTTCGGAGTAGCCTCAGATCATGGGAACTCTCGAGTACAACAGCTCACGACCTCCGATCGAGATCGATGATGCGACGTTGGCGCACCTGAAGATCGTGATCGGCACGAAGCTCCGCCGTCATGAGAGCTTCATGATGACCTGGCTGCCGGAGGAGAAGAACCCGGCCGGCAGGCTCACCATCTGGATGCACCCCGCGATTCCCCTGGCCCTCGCCTTCGACGGGGCGAAGATGCCGGAGATCGACGCGAAGCGGATCGAGCGCATGATGGAGAACCTCAACGCCCGCGGAGAACTCGTCCTCGATCAGCTCGGGTAGGCGTCATCAGCGAGCAGTCAGCAGTCTCCGTCGTGCCCCCCATTCGTCGTTCCCTGAAACGCTCCGCGCTCGCGCTCCTCCTTGCCGCCGGCATCTTCTCCGGAGTAGCCGGAGTCGCCGATGCCCCCGCGTCCGCCGCCGAGAACGCCCCGACGGTCACCGACATCTCGGTGGCTCCGTACGAAGCATCGAATCCTCTGGTCCCGTCGGCGGCCCTGCCCTATCTCGCCGTCACCCTCACCGTGGAGCGAGACCTCCCGAACGCGGGCGACACCTTCGCTGTGCGCGCGCCGGCGGGAACCAGGGCCGTCCTGAGTGAGGGGGCATCGATCGCGGATGGCGCGGGAGCGGCGCTCGTCGACGTCGACGTGACCGCGCAGGGACCGGACGGCGACACGATCACCGGCACCTTCACCGAGACCGCCGCGAACAGCAGGAAGGTCAGCGGAACCTTCACGTTCTTCCTGCAGGTCGTCGGCAGCGGGATCCTCTCCGACGGGGGAGGGACCTACCACGCGGTGTTCGACGCTGATGGCGTCCGTCATGCCGCCGACGTCGCGTACGGGGTCGCGGTCGACCTCTTCCGGTACGTCGGCGGGCACTGGGTCCACGGCGCGACCAGCACCTCGACCGGCAGGTTCGTCGTCCAGGCGAAGGCCGAGGGCGATTCCTCGCTCGCTGCCCGGGGCGGCCAGTGGGTGGCCGCGGGCGCGGACCCGGGCCCTCCGTTCACCGGATCGACACCGGATTGCGCCGGTGTGCAGCTGCGCGAGTTCCCTGTTGATCCCGGGCCCGTGAACATCCCCGTCAGCGGCGGCACCGTTCTCGCCGCCGGTACCGACTACGTCCTCGACTGCGACGACTCCCTCGACGGCACCCCGGTCGTGAGCGCCACGATCCCGCACCCCGCCGACGGCGCCTTCTATCTGCTCTCAACCCCGCGGGAAGTCACCGGTGTCGTCACCTATCTCCCCGCCGACAACCCCGCGGTGCCGGAAGCCGGTCGAGCGGTGGGGCTGTTCAACGCCATCGGCGCCGTGTCTGACGCGCTCCACGATCCTTCGGGGTCCACTCAGATGTCCACCCTGCTGATGTACACCGGACGAAGTGCCGGGATCGGCACCGCCGAGGCGGCGTCGCCGGCGCTCGATCTCGACACGATCGCGACACCCGCTGAGGGCACCTCGCTGCGCCCCGGCGACCGGGTCGGGTACGAGTTCACGCTCACGAACACCGGGAACGTGCCTTTGACGGACGCGACGCTCACGGCCGATCTGGCGTCGCTGTTGCGTGCGGCACGCATCGACCGTCCGATCGGAGCCACGGCGGGCGTCGCCACCCTCGACGGCGATGTGCTGCGCTGGACGGGAGCGATCGCGCCCGGAGCCAGCGTCACCGTCTCCTTCTCCGCCCTGGTGCTCACGGGCGGTGCCGCGATCGTCGTCGGCGTCGAGGCGACGAGCCCCGATGCTCGAGGCGGCGCCGTGCCGGGGGATCATCAGACCCTCACACGCGAGGTCGTCGCCGCCCCGCCGGCAGCCGTCGACGATGGTGGCCAGTCGCTTCCTCGCGAACTCGCGCGTTCCGGTGGGGACGGCTTCGCGCTGGCGGCCACGGGGATCGCGCTCGCGCTCGCCGGTACGGTACTCCTCATCGCGAAGCGCGTCCGCCGCCCGCTCGGGCATCGTGCTCCCTAGAGTGAAGGCATGCAACGGCGCCCCGCTCTGATCATCAGCCTCACCGCCATTCTCCTGCTGACGGCGTGCGCCTCTGCCACCGGCGACGGTTCCTCAGCCCCGACGAGCGAGCCCACCGAGGCGCCGGACGCGGAGCCCCAGGGCGTCGACGACGCCGCGGAGCAGCAGGCGCAGGCGTGGTTGGACGCAGCCGTCGTACCGCCGGGAGCCGTGCGCGTGTCGGACAGCCCCGCCTCGTTCACCTCGTATCAGGGATGGCCGTGCCAGCCGGTCGCCCAGCTGGAGGGGTACTGGACCCTGGCCGACTCCACCGTGGCGGGCGCCGCCAACTGGCTGCGCGAGAACCCCACGGCCGATCTCGTCAGCACAGCGGGTGGTCCGCCGTGGCCGGAGGATCCTAACCTCGACGGCGTGCTCATCGGCTACATCCCCGCAGACGATTCGCAGCAGGGCGTCGTCTACACCGTCGCGAAGATGGATGCGGGCGTGGCGATCCGGGCAGAGGTCGCGGCTCTCAGCACGTCCGCGACATGCCCGTCCCTCGCTCCCGGGGAGACGTGGGGAAAGCCCGGACAGGGCTGAGCGCCCCCGCGGCGTGATCGCGGAGGCGCTCCGGTCGGCGAGACCGCGCTATCGGTCGCCGTCAGTCGCCGCGCGGATCGTCGGCGAGCACGTCCTTGTCCGGGCCACCGGCGTCCGTCGGCGGCACGGTCGGCGGGGTGCCTTTGCCGTCCTCGGCTCCGAGGTTGTCGGTCTCATCCGGGCCGTCGTCGGTCGAGGGCATGTCGGGGTCGATGCCTTCGGCTTCGACCTCGGGGGCGTCGTCCGTGTGGTTCTGCGGGTCTGACATCAGGTGCTCCGATCGATCGGTGGGTGATCGACCAGTGTCGCCCCTGTGCCCCGCGCCCGCCTGCCCATTGACAGGCGGGCGCCCTCGAGCGGAGAATCCGGGTTCCTCCCTGATGGAGACCTCCGTCACGCCGTGGCGAGGGGTGGCAGGTGCGGGATGGGGACGGGGCGTCCGGCGCGGCGCGGTGCGTGGAACCGCTGCACATCCTCCAGCACGTCGGCCGCGGACATGTACGCGCTCGCGAGAGGAAGGTCCCGCAACCAGACGACCTCCACCTCGACGGCATCGACCTGATAGACGCACGCGACCGTCTGCCGGGAATCGTTCGAGGCATAGCGGTGATCGAGGATCAACCACTCGGTATCGGTGATCTTCCTCAGCTCGAATCGGGGATCGGGCATCGTGAACATCTCAACACTCCAATCGGTTGGCCGGTATCGGCTGCCGAGGAGCGCACCACCCCCGAGCGGGCCGGTCGCCCATCCGCTCGGTCAACGGGCGCTCTTCAGCCCGCCAGAATTCACCAGAATTGTACGTCGCAACCGATATATTGCTCAACTCGCGGTGCTCGCGGTGCTCTCGACCAGCGGGGAACGCAAGGGCGGTCGTCAGCGGCGGACGCGGGCTCGGGTCTTTGCGACGCTCGCGAGAGTCGCCCGCACGGGGGTTCCGAGATAGAGGCCGAGCGAGGCGCCGGACGCCAGACCGATGCCGATGACCGCCGCGTCGATGAGCGATCCGCCGGCGAGGAGCATGCCGGTGGAGGTGCCGGCGGCGTGGACCATCTCGAGCAGCCCCTGGAACACCGCGACTCCGGGAACGAGGGGCACGATCGCGGCAGTGGTCACCGCGACCGAGGGCACGTGCAGATTGCGGGCGATCAGCATCCCGAGGAAGCTCGCGAGCAGAGCGCCGACCGCGCTCGCCGCCGCCGGGTGCAGGTTCAGCGCCACGGAGGTCGAGTAGCCCGCGAGCGTGACGGCGCTGAGCAGGGCGCTGACCAGGATGATCCGGATGCCCGCCCCGTTGAACACCGCCACCGCGATCGCGATGATGATCGCTCCGGCGAACTGGTTCACGACGGGGCCGAACGGCGCCGGGTCGTCGGGGAGGTCCATGGTGAAACCCAGGACGCCTCCGAGCTCCAGGCCGACGAGGATGCCGATCACGACCCCGAGGGTCTGCATCGTCAGGTCGAGGATGCGTCCGCCGGCGGTGAGGGCGAAGCCGTCGATCGCATCCTGCGCCGCGCCGACCACGGTGAGACCGGCGAGCATCAGGACGATGCCGGAGGCGACGATGATCGATGGGCGGATGTCGACGAACGGCTCGATACCCGCCGCGCCGAGTGCCGAGACCACGACGGCGACGACGGTCGTCACGAAGCCTCCGGCGATCTGGCTGAAGAACAGCGGCACTCGGAGTCGGGCGAGTCCGGCCTGCGTCAACGCCGCGCACAGGGCCGCGACGAACGTGAGCCCGACGATGATCGGGGAGGCGCCGAGCATGATGCTGACGCCGACGGCGAGCAGGGCGCGCGCGACGATCACGACCGGTTGCTGATAGCGGAACGGCACGCGTCGGATGGCGCGGAACGTGGTGCGCGCGGATTCGAGGTCGAGTCCGTCGTCGATGTCGGCGACCAGGGCCTGCACACGCTGCAGTTTGGCGTGATCGGGCGCGGTGACACGCACGACGCGCACCAGCGTCTCGGGCCAGACCTCGCCGCTCAGGTGGAACGACACCGTGATCGAGTTGTAGGTGACGTCGACCTGCACGCCCCGCATCCCGTACGCGTCGCACACGCGGGTGATCGCGAGCGTGACTTCGTGTGCGGAGGCCCCCACCGCGAACATCGATTCTCCGATGCGTGTCGCGAGGTCGAGCACCCGGGGAACCGTGCGCTCGTCGATGATGGGCATGGCCTCGGTGTGCGCGACAGCCGAAGGATCGGTGTGGAGCAGGCGACGCACGGAGGAGAGCAGCGGCCGACGGGATCTCGCGGACATATGCTCCATTCTCTCGTCCCCGCTGCCGATCGAGGGGAGGACCGGCGAGATCGAGTGAGGACGCGCACGAACTAGCGTCCGGGGCGTGGTGCGCACAACCCCCTTGGGTGTCCCGGTCGGGTCATGGCACCGTCGTGGTCATGAAACTCGTGTCGTATGCAGGCCAACAGGTGGTCACGACCGACGACGTCGCCGAAGCACTCGTCGCTCTCGCCGCCGCCATCGCGAGCGAGGGCGAATCAGCGGCCCTGCGGTTGCCGATCGTCATCGACGGGCAGAAGGACTCCGCCGATCTGATCGTCGGAGTCGGGAACGACCTTCTGGTCGGCCCCCACCTCTCCGACGGCGTCGACCCGGACTTCTCCGAGGAGGCCGCAGCGCTCCGTGAGCACCCCCTCTTCCCCGCGCGCGGTGCGCAGGAGGACGAGGGCGGCGAGGAGATCGTCATCCCCGCGCTCGACATCGATATCGAGAACGGCGCTCGCGCTTAGCGCACCCCCGGGTCGGATGTAAAGGGCTGCGCGCTGTGGACACTGCACGCATATCCTGCTGAGGTGCCGCATGATGCCCGACCTGATCCCGATGTCCTCTGGGCGTGCGTCGAGGAGGGTTTCCACGTCGGCAGCCGGCGCGGCGACTTTCTGGGATACGTCGACCGGCAGGCGGACGGTGGGTATCGCGCGTTCGATGCGCGGTCCCTGCATCTCGGCGATTTCGCGACGCTGCCCGCGGCCACGAACGCCGTGGAGCAGTTGATGAACGCGACGTCGCCGCGGCTCGATGACAGCGAGCAGGGGGTGGCGCTGTGAGTTCCACCGCCGGGTCCGGCCTGGTGTCCCTCGTCTACACCAGCACGG
The DNA here is from genome assembly GCF_042881445.1 of Microbacterium sp. NPDC058269. Taxonomy (NCBI): domain Bacteria; kingdom Bacillati; phylum Actinomycetota; class Actinomycetes; order Micrococcales; family Microbacteriaceae; genus Microbacterium; species Microbacterium sp. NPDC058269. The sequence continues at coordinate 733,010 of NZ_JBHVXT010000001.1, read as the reverse complement.
CATCTCAGCCCTTTCGGGAGACTGCGCTCGAGCAGCTCCTGAGGCTGTGCCGACGACTCAATGAGGCACGCGGCATCACGGGCATGCTCCTTCATCGGGACGGGCGCTTCATCCAGGTGCTCGAGGGGCATCCGGAGACCGTTGCGGGACTCGTCGACATCATCCGGAGCGACTCCCGGCATCACGACCTGCGTGTACTCCTGCAAGAGCCGATCGCCGAGCGCCGCTTCCCCGACTGGACCATGGGCTACCGGGTCCTCCGTCCTGGCGAAAGTCGTCCGCCCGGGTATCGCGACTCGTTCGCCGATCTGGACGCCGGATCAGACATCGACACCACCGTCAGAGCGCTGACGGAGCTCACCCTGTGGTTCCGTGTGCGCGCGCGGGGTGGGGCGGCGCGACGACGCGAGCGTACGAGCGTCGCCCGAGCGGAGGCGGAAGAGGCGTAGGTCGCCGCGGTTCAGTCCTGCGCGAAGATCTCGGGGTGTGCGCCGATGAGCTCGGCCTGCTCCGTCCAGGACAGGCCCACGATGCTCAGCACCACGCGGACGACGGTCGAGTCTGCGTCGGTCGTGGTGAGCCGCAGCTCGCGAAGTGTGGCCCGGGCGGTCTCCTCGATGAGGAAGGCGAGCAGCTCGGCCGGCATGTCTGCGCGGAACGACCCGGACTCCACTCCGACCCTCGTCAGATCGCGGATGCGGCGACGCAGGGGCGCGAGGGCGAGCACGGTGTCGGCCAGATGCACGTCGTCGAGGGCGATGTTGGCCGAGGCGCGCACGGCGGAGGCCTCCCGCCACAGCCGCGTCGCCATCCGCGCCAACGTGACCCGGGGATCGGATTCGTCGGTCGCTTCGGCGATCGCGTTGAAGCGCTGAGCCCCGACCGCGATCACCTCGCGAAGCAGGCTGTCACGGTCGGCGAAGTGACCGTAGACCGACCGACGCGTGAGACCGGCGGCCTGCGCGATCACGTCGAGCGACGCCGTGGGGTTGGCGGCGAGCACCGACTGCGCCGCGCGCAGCAGAGCCTCGCGATTGGCCAGCGCATCTCGTCGACGCGGCGGGTTCGGTGCGGTCACTTCGGGGTCCTTTCGCGGACTCGCGGGAGTCAGGACATCAGCTTGGTCGACGCGAGCGCTTCGACCAGTTTGCGGTTGTACGTCATCAGGGGGCGCCGCAGCACGAGCCCGAGCAGCAGCGCGGGGATGATGAACAGCGCGAGGGCGCCCAGGGCCCACCAGAAGTCGGCCTGGTAGATGCCGGCGATCGCCGATCTCACCATGTTCACCGCATAAGTCGCGGGGAGGAATGGGCTGATGCTCTGGAACCAGTCGGGGAGGAGCTGCAGCGGATACGCGCCGCCCGAACCCGAGATCTGGATCACCAGGAGCAGCACCGAGAGCGCCTTGCCCGCGTTGCCGAACGCGACGACCGCGGTGTAGACGATGAGGGTGAACACGGTCGAGATCGCCCAGCCGGCCAGGATCAGCAGGAGCGGATGCGCGGGTTCGACCTGCACGAAGAGGATCAGACCGAGGGTCAGCAGCGTGCTCTGCGCGAGACCGACCAGCCCGAAGATGCCGTAGCGGCCGAGGTACTTCTGCGTCGGGGTGAGCTCGGGGCGATCGGGGAGGGTCTCGGCGTTCACATCGACGCGGATCGTCACGGTCATCAGCAGCGCGCCAACCCACAGGGCGAGGATCATGTACAGCGGTGCCATGGCCGCGCCGAACCCGGCCACGGGGAAGACGGCGGTGCGGTCGAGGCGCACGGGTTCGGCGAGCGATGTGGCGAGCACACCGGGGTCGGCGCCGATCAGCTCGCTGAGATCACCCGTGTCCGCGGCCTTCGCCATCGACTGCTGGACGGTGTCGAACCGGTCGGCCATCGCGTTCAGGGACGCCGACAGCTGTGTCGTGGCCTCCTGCGCGCGCGACAGCGTCGACAGCACGGAGTCGGAGGCCCCGGACAGCCCGGAGGTGATGCCGGACAGGTCGGAGCGGATCGCCGACACATCGGAGCCGATCTGCGTGAGCGTCGACGAGAGGGAGTTCAGCTGCGCCTTCAGCCCGTTGTCGTAGGTGCTCCGTGCGTCGGCGATGGCCTTCTTGGCCTCGGCGATCGCGGCCGTGATCTCCTGGTGGGAGCTCTGTGCGGAGTCGTTGCCGGCCGTGATCTCGGTGGCCGCCTTCTGGAGGCGCTCCTGCAGGGCCTGCTGTCGCGCGATCGCCTCGTCGAGCCGGCTGATCACGGCGTCGAAGTCGGGCTGGGCGGATTCGGGAAGGTTCGGCCCGACCTGCGTCACCAGCGTGTTCTTGATCGCGGTGTACTGATCGATCTGCTGCTGCACGCGCTCGGCGAGCGTGGTGATCGCCTGCACCTGGCTGCCGCTGAGCGAACCGGCCTCGGCGTACAGCTCGTCGACGCGTTGCCCCACGGCCTCGTAGCTGCTCGACGTCGCCGCGAGGGCGTCCGACAGCGACTGCGCCGCCGTCTGCAGCGTCGACTTCAGAGTGCTCGCCGCGTCCACCCCGCTGCCGAGTGCACCCGAGGTGTCCGTGAACGCGTCACCGGCCTCGTCGACCAGGGCCGAGGCGCTGTCGAGCAGGGGACGGCTCGCCTCGAGCAGAGCCGTGAACGTGTCGGCCGTGTGCGCGCCGGATCGCAGCTGAGCGCCCACGCTTCCGAGGCGCGCCTCGACGCGGGTGAGCGCCGCCTGGGTGTCTTCGTCGGTGAGGTAGTCGGACATCGACGAGACGAGGCCGAGAGCGACGTCGCCGAGGGTCTGGGCGAACGTGTCGCTGATCGCGGACGACACCCCTTCCGCACCCTGCCCGGTGATCTTCGGCGCCAGGGCGTTCTTCTTCTCGTTCGTGTAGAGCGCGATGTGCGTGCGGTCGCCGCCGTCGGCGTAGAACGTCAGCATGTCGGCGCTGAACGTCTCCGGCAGGACGATCGCTGCGTAGTACTCGCCCGACTTCGTCCCGTCGATCGCGTCGTGCTCATCGGTGATGACCCAGTCGAGCTGGTCGTTCCCACGCAGCTGGGAGAGCACCTGCTCGCCCACGTTCACGCGGATCGGGACGAGGTCGCTCTCGTATCCGGCGTCGGTGCTCGCGACCGCGATCTTCAGATCCTTCGTGTTCGCGAACGGATCCCAGCTGGCGATGACGTTGAACCAGGTGAACAGCGACGGGATGACGACGAGCCCGAAGAGGACGATGCACGCCATCACGTTCTGGGTCGCGTGACGCACGTCGCGGAGCGTCAGGTGCAGGATGTCCTTCACGCGCGATCCTCCCCTTCTGCTCGTTCTTCGTCCGCCCGTTCGTCTTCGTCCGTCCGCTCCTCGTCCGTCCGCTCCTCGTCCTCCCGGGAGTCAGGTGCATCGGAGGAGTACTCAGGGGTGTCCGCCGCCGTGGTGGTCTCCGCCTGCACGAGCTCGGCATCCGGGTCGGGCCCGGGGTCCGACTGCGGATCGAACCACTCGGTGAGCAGGGCGTCGGCCTCGGCGCCGGCGGCCGGCTCGTCCCGCTCGGCCGGCGCATCCGCGACGTCGGCCTCGGTGGCGGCGACCGGTGAGGAGGGGTTCGTGGCGAGCGGCTCGTCCGTCGTGGTGGGCAGGACCGCTGCATGGCCGGCGGGCCCGGCGAGGGCGAGCTCACGCAGCTCGGCGTCGTCGAGAGCAGCGACCTCTTCGCCGTTCTCGAAGCTGTGCTTGATGTACTCGATGGCCACCAGGAATCCGATGACGAGGAGGATCCAGAGCGTCCACAGTCCCAGCAGCAGCGCCTTCGATCCGGGAAGCGCCCAGGTGATGACCCCGAGCACGACGAGCCCCGCGACCCCCGTGAGCACCGTCGCCTTCAGCAGCGCCGGATAGCGGCGGGTGAACGGCTCGGCGCGGCGAGCGAGGTCTTCGCGGTACTCCCCGCGGTTCGAGAGCGCTCGGATCACGTCGGTGAGCCGGTATCCGCTGCCGACGACCTGCACCTTTTCGCCGATGAGGAGGTCGGTGGCGAGGACCTGCCGGTTGAAGAGCAGGGTGAAGTTCGCGAGACGGCGGCGCAGCACGAGCCCGATGAGGAACGCGAGAGCGACGAACACGGCGAGGGCGCCCAGGAAGCGCCAGTAGTGGCCGTCGTAGAAGCCCCCGATCGTCTCGCGCATCGCGTCGATGCCGTAGGAGAACGGCAGGAGCGGATAGATCGCACGGAAGAATCCCGGCATCAGCTCGATCGGGTACAGCCCGGACGCGCCGGGGATCTGCATGATCACGAGCAGGATGCACAGGCCACGACCGACGTGCCCGAACGCGACGCAGAGGGCGTAGATGATGCTCACGTATGCGAGGGCGATGAGCACGCCCGTGCCGACGAAGGCCGCCGCGCTGACGGTCTGCACGCCGATGATGAGGTTTCCGATGCACACGATCAGTGCTTGGCCGACGGCGAGCGTCGCGAAGAGGAAGAAACGGCCGAAGTAGGCCTCGCGCACCGTGACGCCCTCGACGCCCTCGGTGTCGACCTCGACGCGGAAGATCACCATGAGCACGAAGGCGCCGATCCACAGCGACAGGTTCGTGAAGAGTGCGGCCATCGCCGACCCGTAGGTGTCGACCGGGAACACCAGGTGCTCGTCGACCTCGACGGGGGAGGAGATGAACTGGGCGATCTGGTCGGGCTCCAGGTCGGTGAGGGTGCCGAGCAGGCCCCATTCGGATGCGGCGTTGAGCGCGACGACGTCGGTGCGCGATGTCTGCAGGCCCTGCTCGATGCCGGCGAGGTCGTTGTCGAAGCTCGCCAGCGCCGACGAGGTGGCCACGAGTTGCGAGTCCAACCCGGCCAGCAGCTGGTCGGCCTGGGCGAGCACGCCCTTCTGCGCATCCAGCGCCGCCGAGAGCGATCCGACGCTCGCCGACAGCTGCGACATGGCGCTGTTCAGGGAGGGGACGGTGCGTGTGAGGATGTCGCGCATCGCCGACGAGGCATCCCGGGTGTCCTGCATCGCCTGGTCGACCGCGTCGGCTGTCGCCTGCACGGCGTTCACGGTGTCCGAGGCGCCGGCCTTGAGGTCCTTCAGGTCCGCGAGCAGCTGCTGGTCGGTGGCGTTGCGCTGCTGCAGCGAGGAGATGACCTCGGTCAGGCGCTGCTTCGTGTCGTCGCTGAGGTCGGTGTTGTCGAGGAGGGTCTGCAGCCGGGCGACCGCCGCCTCGTTCGCCTTCAGCACGTTCGAGACGTCGTCGATCCCGGCGTCGATGCGCACGCCCGCCTGTTCGAGGCTCTGGGTGAGACGGGTGATCGAGACGTTCGCCTTCGAAGACGCATCGGCGAGCAGGGACGTGCCCTGGAGGAACGCGGTCGTGGCGCTGTCGGTGAAGGCGATCACCTCCTTCTGCGTCTCGGCGATGATCGACTGCGTCTGGACGAGCGACTTCTGCACATCGCCGAGCGTCTTGTCGACGTCGCCCAGCGTGTTCCGTGCAGACGAGAGCGTGCCGCGGGAGGAGGTGAGCCCGTCTTGCGTCTCGGCGAGGTTCTCGCGCGCCGACGCGAGGGTCTCCGCCGCCTGGTCGAAGGCGTTGAGGGTGTTGTCCCTGGCGTTCAGCAGCCGCAGCTCGGTGGAGTCGCCGACGTCCTTGAGGGCGTTCGTCGCGGCGAGGGCGACCTGCTCCTTGAAGGCGCTCGTGACCTGCTTGTCGAGTTCGGACGCGCCGACGTCGGTGATCTTCGGCGCGATCGCTCCGGCCTTCTCGTTGACGTAGTACTCCAGCGCCGGCTGGGTGAAGTCGCCGGTGGTGATGCTGAGGAGGTCTTCGCTGAACTGCGCGGGGATGACGATGGCGGCGTAGACGTCGCCCTTCTTCACCGCCTCCTGAGCCTCGTCCTCGCCCATGAAGGTCCAGCCGAGCTGGTCGTTGTCCTCGAGCTGCTCCGTCACCTGCTCGCCGATGTCGATGTGGCCGGTGAGGTCGGAGGTGGCGCCCTCGTCGAGATCGACGACCGCCACGCGGATGTTCGCGGTGTTCGCGTAAGGGTCCCAGAACGCGTTGATGTTGAACCACGCGTACAGGGCCGGGGTGATGAGCACCCCGATGATGATGATCCACGCTTTGGGGACGCGGGAGAGTCTCTTGACGTCGCGCTTGTAGACCCGCCAGCTCTGTTTCACAGGACGAGTTTACACAGTACGTGCACACCAACGTGCAAGTTAGCTGAGTGGAGGGATGCGGGCGGGCGTGTGCGCATCAGTTCAGGGTCGTGACCGTGAGCTCGTTGGTGGCGGTGTCGCACATGGTGAGCTGCCACACGGGCGAGCCGTCCTTCATGACCCGCGCCATCTCGACGATCAGCGGGCTCGGGTACGTCTCGCCCGAGAGCTGGGCAACGCTGTACGCACTGCTGCCGTTCATCTGCTGTTCCGCCTCGGTGAGCTCGGTCTCGCCCGTCGCGATGACCTCCAGTGTGCGGACGTCGACCAGCGACTCCGTGCCGAAGCTCGGGTCGTCGACGCGTTCGCCGAACATGTCGAGGCGGGTGTCGGCGCTGCGTAGCCGCCATGCGAAGTCGGAGTCGACCCACTCGAGGCGCAGGCCCACGATGGTGCCGCCGGTCGCCTCGGACTCTCCGGGCAGGGATTCGAGGAAGTCGGAGGGCCAGCGGACCTCCGACGGCAGGCAGGTGCCGGGGAAGCCGTCGCCGACGGCCGCGGGCGGGCTCGGGATCGTGCTCGTCGCGGAGCACCCGGCGCACGCAAGGGCTCCGGCGAGCACGAGTGCGCCGGTGCGCAGTGCGGGGGATCGGTGCATCGGTGCCTCCGTGGTCGTGATGAGCCTCGTCGTCGCCGACTTCTGGGAGCCTAGCCCGCCCCGTCGCCCCGGCTCGGACCTCCGTCGGTCATCGCGGCGAGGTCGGCGACACCATTCCGATCAGCCCGCGCAGTTCCTGAGCGGTGACATCGGCGCCGAACGCGGGGTTCCCCGGCTGAAGCACGCTGCCCTCTGCCAGGCTGTCCAGGACGACGGGGTCGAAGCCGAGCCTGTCGATCATCGCCGTGACGAGGGCGAGGTCGGCAGGGTCATCCCCCGCGATGGCGATGGCCTTCCGCCCGGGCGCTCCCGTCGGCCGGGCCTCGTCTTCGAGGTCGTGATAACCCATGTGGTTCAGGGCCTTCACGACGCGTGACCCGGACAGGAAGTCCTGCACCAGCTCGCTGGTCGAGGTGCGCGGATCGCTCAGGTCGTCGCGGATCCCATCGGTCTCCCACCAGTAGTTCATGGCGTCGAGCACCAGGGTTCCGTGCAGTTGCGCGACCGGGAGCGTCTGGTACTTGCCCAGCGGAAGCGCGAGGATGACGGCGTCCGCGTCGGCTGCCGCGTCCTCAGCCGTCACCGCGGTGGCCCCCGGCGCGAAGACGTCGATCGTGAGCGCGATCCGCTCCGGTGCACCCGAACCGGCGATGAGCACCCGATATCCCGCGGTGAGGGCGAGGCGTGCGATCGTGGTGCCGACCTTGCCCGCCCCGAGGATGCCGATGGTCTCGATGGTGTCGTTCATGACGCTCTCCTTCAGGCGTGGACGGCCTTGCCGTCCTTCGTGATGCGGGCGACGCCCGGGTCGGCGAACGCGCCTTCTCCCGGATCCTCGACGAGCAGTTCGCGCACGCGCGGGGCGACCTTTTCTCCGAAGAGGCGGATGCTGCGCTCGCGCACATCCTTCGGCAGGTGCATGATGTCGTACTTCAGGTCGAACCGGGACAGGTGGTTGCTCCGGACGGCGGCCGCGAGCTTGTGCGCGACGGTCTCAGGGGAGCCGACGTAGAGCGCCCCGGTGTCGACCTCCTCCTCATACCGCTCGAGCGTGGGGGCGTAGAAGCCGCGCTCCTTGCTCATCTGGGTCACGACCGGCTCCCAGTGCTTCCAGTGCACGTTCTTCGCCTCGTCGTCGGTGTCGGCGATCAGGCCGAGCGAGTGCTGTCCGATCGGGAGCTCGGGGCGCCCGAACTGCTCCAGGGCGCGCAGATACAGGCGGGCGTGGCCGGCGAAGCGCTCGGGTCTTCCGCCGATGATCGCCATCATCAGAGGCAGTCCGTGCTCGGCGGCGCGGATCACGGAGTCGGGGCTGCCGCCGATGCCGATCCATGCCGGGATGCCTCCCTCCGGCATGCGCGGCTGCAGGCGCACGTTCTCCAGCGGGCTGCGGTAGGTGCCGCTCCAGGTGACGCGGTCTTCGCGCATCAGGCGCAGGAACAGGTCGAGCTTCTCCTCGAAGATCTGCTCGTACTCGGCGATGTCGTAGCCGAAGAGCGGGAACGACTCGATCGCCGATGCTCGTCCGAGGATGAGCTGGGCGCGTCCGGCGGAGAGCCCGTCGACGGTCGCGAACTCCTGGTACAGCCGCACCGGGTCCTGCGTCGACAGCACGGTCACCGACGAACCCAGGCCGATCGTCGAGGTGGCCTGCGCCGCAGCCGCCAGCAGCACGGGCGTCGCGGAGTCCATGTGCCCCTCGCGGTAGTGCTCGCCGATGCTGAACACGTCGAGGCCGACCGATTCCGCCAGCTGCGCCTCTTCGACGAGCAGCCGCAGCGTCTCGCCATCAGACATGACGCGACCGGCATCGGTCGCCACCTCACCGAAGGAGTTCAGTCCGAACTCGAGTTCCGTCATCTCCACCACGACCCTTCTCCACGATCCGGCGCCTCCGGATTGACGTGTCAATAGCGTCTAACCGTATGATTGACGTATCAATTCCCGGGAGGTGTGATGACCGAAGAGCGCCGCCGCAGCACACCGACGCCCGAGCAGCTGCGCATCTGGCGGGGCTTCGTCGAGACCTCTGCCACCCTGCGAGATCGTCTGGGCGCGCAGCTCCAGAACTCGTCCTCACTCTCCTCCGGCGACTACCAGGTGCTCCTCGCGCTGAGCGAGGCCGATGGGCACAGGGCGCGCTCCTCCGAGCTGGCGGCCTTGATCGACTGGGAGCGTAGCCGACTCTCGCATCACCTCGGGCGGATGGAGAAGCGCGGTCTTGTGCGGCGGGTCCCGTGTGTCGACGGCGTGCACGGCGTCGACGTGCTGCTCACCGACGAGGGAGCCGAGGCGTTCCGAGCCGCGAACGTCCCGCACCTCCGCGCCATCCGCGACCTGTTCGTCGAAGCGCTCTCGCCCGAGCAGCTCGCCGCGGTCGACGACATCACCGCCGCCTTGCGCCGGCACCTCGACGGCTGATCGCGCGTCGAGGACACCTCAGAGCGTGGTGTGGGCGGCGGCGATCTGACGCCCGATCTCGGCGGACAGGATCACGCCGGGGTGGGCGATCGCCAGGTGGAGGCCGGGCATCTCCGGCACCGGGCCCACGAGAGGCTGGCCGTTCGCGGGTATCGGACGATCGGCGATCACGGCATGTTCGAGGCGGACCTCGTCGGCGTCGACGAAGGAGCGGCGGATGGCGGCGAGAGTGGCCACGGCGAGCTCTCGCGGGTCACCGGAGAAGCCAAGGGGAACGTCTTCTGCAGCGAGGAGTGTTGCGTCGTCCAGCTGGCGGACCTCGAACTCCGGGGTGGAGAGGATGCCGCGCACGAGCGGGCGGGGCGTGGAGAGGCGCAGTAGACAGCACGGAGACCCCGCGACGTCGATGTCGACTCCGACCGATGCGGCGAGACCGGTCGACGCGGTGCCGGCCGCGAGGACGACGCTCTTCGCCTCGATCACGCCCCGGTCGGTCACCACGCCTCGAACGCGGCCGTCATCGTGAAGCAGCCGCAGAACGGTCGTTGCGGTGCGCACCTCCGCCCCGTGCTCCTGTGCGCTCTGCAGCAGGGCGCGTGTGAAGGCGACGGGGTCGACCCCCAGATCGTCCGGGGCGTAGGCCACCACGTCGGGCGCGTCGCGCAGACTCGGCTCCCGCATCCGCGCCTCGTGGGCCGTGAGCAGCTCCATCCGGTGCCCGGCGGCCTGGTGTTCGGAGACGAAGGCGCGAGTCAGCGCGTCGGAGTCCTCCCACGTGACCGCACCGAACGGACGAAGCCCGACGGGCGCGGTGATCTCGGTGAGGACCCGATCGAACTCCGGCCGTGCACGCTCGCGGAGCGAACCCGCGTACGCGTCGGCGGGACTCTTGGCGATGCCGACCCAGGCGAACGACGCGGCCGTCACCCCCGCGCCCGGAGTTCCCCTGTCGAGCACGACCACGTCGTGTCCCGCACGGGCCAGGTGGTGAGCGATCGAGGCGCCGATCACACCGGCGCCGATCACGACGATGGGGGCGTTCGCAGGTGCGGGGGCGTCGGACATCGCCTCCAGCTTAGGGAGCGACGGGACGCTCGTCGGTGTTCAGCACCGCCATGAGGATGGAGTCGACCCACTGGCCGTCCCAGAACAGGGTCTCCCGTTGGCGCCCTTCGTATCGGAACCCGGCCTTCTCGTAGGAGCGCTGGGCGCGGGGGTTGAAGGAGTACACATCGAGGCTCACGCGGTGCAGCCGGATGCGGCCGAAAGCGTGGTCGAGGACGGCGCGGGTCGCCTCGGTGCCGAAGCCGCGTCCGAGCCAGCCGGGATTCAGCGCGATGCGGAAGTTCATCGACGCATCGTCGGCCTCCAGTTCGTTGAGCACGATCTCGCCGACGTACTCCTCGGTGCCGAGCTCGATGATCGCCCAGTCCGCGCGGTCGTCGCGGTCGGCGAGGGATTCGAGGTGTCGCACCACCGCCTCGCGGGTGAACACCTGACGCGTGCCCGTGAGCCGCATGCTCTCGTCGTCGAGCAGCCCCTCCCATACGCCGTCGAGGTGCGCGACGCCCAGGGGCTCGAGCCGAAGACGCGGGGTCGACAGTGTGGTGACGGACGTGAGCGCGGAGGCGTCCACCGCCGGCGCGATCATGCTCAGGCGCCCTCGAAGACCGGGCTGAGGAAGCGGCGCTCGTAGCGGCGGATGCACTGCGTCCGGCGCGCGAAGTCGAATGCCTCGATGCACTCCGGGTCGGTCTTCGAGGCGGTGCGATAGACCTCGTACTCCGCCAGAGAGGGGAACGTGAACAGCGCGAAGGCCTCGTCGCTGTCACCTTCGCTCGGCAGGAAGTAGCCGTGATGGGTGCCGCCGTGCTTCGCCACGAGTCGGATCCAGGTGCGGCCGTATTCGGTGAAATCGTCGAGCTTGTCGGGGTCGATCTCGTAGCGCAGGTGAACGGTGATCATGCGGATGATCTTTCCAGATCGGCCCGGATTCCGCGGAACGCCGACACTACGCTGAGCACGTGACGAACTCGCGCGACATGGTCCACATCCCGGGCGGCACGTTCCTGATGGGCTCCGACGACTTCTATCCCGACGAGCGCCCGGCGCATCAGCGCGAGGTCGCCTCGTTCTTCATCGACCGCTACCCGGTGACGAACGCGCAATACGTCGAGTTCGTCGACGCCACCGGATACGTGACCGTCGCCGAACGAGAGCTCGATCCCGCCGCGTTCCCCGGAGCCGATCCCGCCGACCTCGTTCCCGGGGCGATGGTCTTCACCCCGACCGCCGGTCCGACGAATCTGGGTGACTGGCGCAACTGGTGGCGCTGGCAGCCGGGCGCGTTCTGGCGCCGGCCGTTCGGACCCGACTCGTCGATCGACGATCGGCTGCAGCATCCGGTCGTGCACATCGCGTTCGAAGACGCGGTCGCCTACGCCGATTGGGTGGGGATGCGTCTGCCGACCGAAGCCGAGCACGAGTACGCGGCGCGCGGGGGAGTCGACGGCGCCCCCTTCGCGTGGGGCGACGAGGCGTATCCGGGTGGTGTCGCGCAGGCGAACTCCTGGCTCGGACGCTTTCCCTACGACAACCAGGGCGTGGGTGGCACGGCTCCTGTGGGCTCGTACCCTCCGAACGGCTACGGCCTCTACGACATGATCGCGAACGTCTGGGAGTGGACGACCGACTTCTACACCCCGCGGCACATCCGCCTCTCCGATACCCCCGTCGACGCCGGCAAGCGCACGAACCTGCTCGCCGCCGCGAGTGCGCAGGAGGGCTTCCCCGACATCCCCCGCCGCGTGCTCAAGGGCGGGTCGCACCTCTGCTCACCCGACTACTGCCTGCGCTTCCGTCCGGCCGCGCGCTCGCCGCAGGCCGAGGACACCGGCATGTCGCACATCGGATTCCGGCTCACCCGCTCCGAGTGAGAGGCCCTGGGCTTCTCCTGAGGGGACTGCTTGGCTACGACCGAGGGCGATCGCCCCATCTCACCGGTTGACGCAAGGAGCCACCCATGGCAGACAAGCCCAACATCCTCATCATCTGGGGCGATGACATCGGCATCAGCAACCTGAGCACGTACTCCGACGGTCTCATGGGCTATCGAACGCCGAACATCGATCGGATCGCCGATGAGGGCGTGAAGTTCACCGACTACTACGGCGAGCAGAGCTGCACCGCCGGACGTGCGGCCTTCATCACCGGACAGAACCCCTATCGCACCGGACTCACCAAGGTGGGGATGCCCGGGGCGAAGCTGGGCCTGCAGGCCGAGGATCCCACCATCGCCGATGCGCTCAAGCACCACGGCTACGCCACCGGGCAGTTCGGCAAGAACCACCTCGGCGACCGTGACGAGCACCTTCCGACCGCGCACGGTTTCGACGAGTTCTTCGGAAACCTCTACCACCTCAACGCGGAGGAGGAGCCGGAGCACCCCGACTACCCGACCGATGAAGAATTTCCGGGCTTCAGTGAGAAGTTCCGCCCGCGCGGCGTGCTCCACTCCTGGGCGAACGACGACGGCACTCAGCGCATCGAAGACACCGGGCCGCTGACGAAGAAGCGGATGGAGACGGTCGACGAGGAGTTCCGCGACGCCGCGTCCGACTTCATCCGCAAACAGGCCGACGACGACACCCCGTTCTTCGTCTGGTTCAACTCGACGCACATGCACTTCCGCACCCACACCAAGGAAGAGAGCAAGGGGCGCGCCGGACGCTGGCAGTCGGAGTACCACGACACGATGCTCGACCACGACGACGTGGTGGGAAGCCTGCTCGATCTGCTCGACGAGCTCGGGCTGGCCGAGAACACGATCGTCATGTACTCCACCGACAACGGCCCGCATATGAACAGCTGGCCGGACGCCGGCATGACGCCGTTCCGCAACGAGAAGAACTCCAACTGGGAGGGTGCATATCGCGTGCCGGCGATGGTCCGCTGGCCAGGCCACATCCCGGCGGGGACGACTCTCAACGGCATCGTCAGCCACAACGACTGGTTCGTGACGCTGCTCGCGGCAGTCGGAGACGACGACGTCGCCGAGCGTCTGAAGACGGGGACCGAACTGCACGGGACCGAGTTCAAGGTGCACCTCGACGGCAACAACCAACTCGACTACATCACGGGCGCCGTCGAGCACAGCCCGCGCCGACACTTCTTCTACGTCTCGGATGACGGTGACCTCACGGCGCTGCGCTTCGAGAACTGGAAGGTCGTGTTCCTCGAGCAGCGCGCCGTCGGGACGCTGCTCGTCTGGCAGGAGCCCTACATCGAACTGCGCTTCCCGAAGCTGTTCAACCTGCGCACCGACCCCTATGAGCGGGCGGACATCACCTCGAACACGTACTGGGACTGGGTGCTCGATCACATCTTCCTGTTCGTGCCGGCGCAGGCGTACGTCGCACGGATGCTGCAGAGCCTCGTGGAGTTCCCCGCGCGACAGGAGTCGGCGTCGTTCACGATCAACCAGGTGATGGCGAAGCTGGATTCGACCACCGGCAGCTCCTGATCCGCCGCTGTCCTGAGCCTGAGCCTGAGCCTGAGCCTGAGCCTGAGCCTGAGCCTGAGCCTGAGCCTGAGCCCGTCGCCGTCTGCGGTGACGGGCTCGGTGCGGTCCGAGTGGGATACTCGTGATCCGGCGTGAGCCCGCCGAGGAGACGGGCTGAGGCTGTACGCAGACCATGGGAGGGGATGCAGAGCATGGATCACGCGCGTGCGGGACGGGGGATATCAGCCGTGCTCGCGGCCTGCGTGCTTCTGCTCGCGCTGGCCGGCTGTGCGTCGGGTGATGCGGTGCAGGGTTCGTTCGAGCGAGAGTTCGGCGACGATCCTGCGGTCGTCCGGCTGGATCTGTCCACCGCGGACAACATGCCGTTCACCGGCGGAGTCGGGGGTACGGTCACTGTTCGTGATGAGCTCGACGAGGAACAGCTGCGTGGGCTCGTGGGCCGGATCGTGTCTTTTCGTGGAGACACGGCGGGAGACGAGGACGAGTCGCGTGTGAGGATCGACGTCGTGGCGAGCGACTGGACGTTCCCGGTCCTCGCGACCCAGGAGTCCAGCGCTGCCGTGCTTGATGCCGTCTTCGAGCTTCGCGCGGATCCACGGGTGCGCTCCGGGACATTCATCTCGACCGACTACCAAAACGACCTCGACCACGTGACCCTCATCGCGGCTTCCACGTCGGAGATCGCCGGTCTGATCCTCGACGCACCGGCCATCGCCGCGGCGGGGGGTAAGACGCCGTCGATCACCGTGCGGTCCCCCGAAGATGGGGGCAGCGCCGTCGAGGTGTCGGGACGGCTGGGGGCATGGGCCTCGGACGCCGTTCGCGCGTACGAGACTCTGCGGGCACAGGTCCCCGTCACCGCGTTCCGGGCAGAGGAGGCGGCTGTGAGCGTCACCCTCGCCGATGAGGGTGACGTCGACGCAGCGCGAACGATCGTCGCGGAGATTCTCGATCCGACGTCGACGACCGTGTTCTATCAGAGCAACCTGGTCACGCTGTCGCCGGGGGCGAACGGGAACGAGGCGCGGGGGATTTTGGACGAGCTGGACGAGCGCGCCAGGGCGAGCGTCGCGTCGGTGTGGACGGACGACCGCTCCCTCACTCTCACTGCCACATCGGTCGGAGCCGTCGAGCACTTGGCGGGTGCTGTCTCGCGCAGCCCCGGCGCTGCCGAGGTTCCGGTCAGGATCGCGGTTGGGCAGGGTGACGACACCGTGTTCCGGCTGGCGTCCTCCGCAGGCGACCTGCGGGGTGATACGGAGACCGCGATGAGACTCATGCGCACGGACGGCGTCGAGGCCGTGCGCGTGAACCCCGGCACAGTCCTCGAGGTGGATTTCGATTCCGCTCCCTCTGAGCGCGTTCTCGTGGGCACGGCCGTGCCTCTCAAGGCGCTGTCCGAGTTCGATGAGCGGCTCTGCATCACCTGGCCCGCTGGCTCCTTCTGTACGCGGACGGCTCAGGTCATCGACGCGAGCGATCTCGGCGAGATGCCGGGCGGGCGCGCGTTCGCTGATGCGTGGAACGCCGCCCCCTGAGCGGGATCTTCCTGTTCGTGCCGGCTCGGGCGGTAGCTCGGAAGCCGACCGCGCTCAGCTGCGGGGAGGGCCGGAGGACCGGCGGACGATGAGTTCGTGGGCCGTGGTGATGGTCCTCGCCTCGTCGCTCGCGGGGCGGAGGATGAGGGAGACGGCGTGCTGGCCCATCTCGAACATCGGGATGCGTGCGGTGGTGAGCGCCGGGGCCACATCCGCGGCGACGGCGATGTCATCGAATCCCACGACGGACATCTCGTCGGGCACGCTGATCCCGTGCTGCCGCAGCTCGCTGAGGATGCCGATCGCCATCGCGTCGTTGAGGCCGACGATGGCGGTGACATCGCGGTCGAGGAGCTCGCGGGCGCCCTCGATGCCGCCTTCGCGGGTGAACTCCCGCGACACGACGGTGAGTTCCACGTCGGTGTCGTTCGTGCCCTCGCGGAGGCCCGCGATGCGGTCGGCGACCGTGTTGAGATCGAGCGGGCCGGCGACGACCCCGATGCGGCGGTGCCCGAGCTCTGCGAGGTGTCGGCCGACGGAGACTCCTGCGCGGTGGTTGTCGGGCAGCACGGCATCGATCGGCAGATGGTGGCGGCCGATGACCGCGGCGCGGCCCCCTGCCAGCGTGAAGTCCAGGAGCGCCTCGGTCATGCCCTGCTCGCGACCGGGGTCGGCGTACCCCGAGCCCGCGATGATGATCGACCCCACACGTTGGCGCAGCAGCGACTTCACCTGCGCGAGCTCGCTGTCGGGGGTGCGGTCGGCCTGGGCGATCTGCACCGACCGGTTCTCGAGAGCCGCACTGCGGATCACACCGCTCGCGATGTCGGAGAAGTAGGGGTCGCCGATCTCGTGCACCACGAGGCCGATCGTCGGCACGAGTCCGCCGGCGAGTCCGCGCGCGTGCATGTTGGGTTCGTATCCGAGCTGCGTCGCGATCCCGCGGACGTGCGCGGCCACCTCCGGCGAGATGCCGGATCCGCCGGTCATCGCCCGGGACGCACTCGCGAGGGATACCCCTGCGGCTTCGGCCACATCGATGAGTCGCGGCGCACCTTCACGCTTCACGAAACCTCCCCCCAGGAGCAAGATCGACGCTGATTGCGCGGTAGGTTGCTCTTCGTTCTTCGGTCCCACTATAGTGGCGGAAGCGCTTACGAAAGCGCTTTCGCTACGATGACGTAGGAGACTCGGATGACTGCACCCAGATACGGTCGACGGATCGCTGCAGCGATCGGAACGCTGTCGATCGCCGCGCTCACGGTTTCGGCCTGTTCGGCCACCGGCGACCAGGCCGAGGGAGGTGGCTCCGACGATCCGATCGTCATCGGCATCTCGCTGCCGCTCACGGGCGACTTCTCCGAACCGGGCAAGGGCGTCGAGCGAGGCTACGAGGCGTGGCGCGACATCGTCAACGAGAACGGCGGACTGCTGGGCCGACAGGTCGAGCTGAAGATCCTCGACGACCAGTCCAACGCCGACCGGGTCGTCTCCGACTACGAGTCGCTGATCGCGCAGGACGGCGTCGACCTCGTGTTCGGGCCGTTCTCCACCCGACTCGTGGTGCCGTCGGCCCGCGTCGCGCAGGAGTACGGCATGCTGTTCGTCGAGCCGGCCGGCGCCGCGGAAGAGGTCTTCGAGCAGGGCTTCGACAACCTCTTCTACGCCGCACCCGCGATCGCGAACGACCACTACAACAACCTCGCGGACTACCTGCTCGCGCTGCCGGAGGGTGAGCGTCCGGAGACGGCGGCCGTCGCCTCGATGGACGACCCGTTCGCCCAGGGCACGGCCTACGGCCTCAGGGACAAGCTGGAGGACGCCGGCGTCGAGATCCTCGTGAACGAGGTCTACCCGCCGAACACCACCGACTTCTCCACGATCGCGGCCAAGATCGCGCAGTCGAACGCCGACATCGTGATCGGCGGCACGCAGTATCAGGACGCCGTCAACCTGATCATCGCGCTCCAGCAGCTCAACTATCAGCCGGAGCTCGCGGCCTTCTCCACCGCTCCGACCAACCCCGAGTTCGCCGCAGCCATCGGCGGTGCGACCGAGGGCATCCTCGCCCCCACGGGCTACTCGCCGAAGTCGCAGTTCCCCAGCAACATCGAGTTCGTCGAGAAGTACACCGAGATGCACGGCAACCCGCCGTCGGAAGACGAGGCCAACGCCTACACGACCGGTCAGGTGGTCGCCGCAGCGGTGGAGGCCGTCGGGTGCGCCGAGCAGGGCGACTGCCAGCAGAAGCTCATCGACTGGCTGCGCGACAACGAGGTCGAGACCGTGGTCGGTCCCCTCAGCTGGGACGAGACGGGCAAGCCCACCGGCGCCCACCTCATCCAGCAGTGGATCGACGGCGAGATCCTGATCGTCCTCCCCGAGGACGTCAAGGAAGCCGACTTCCTCTTCCCGAAGCCGACGTGGTGATCTGCGCGTGAGTGGTGCACTGCTGCTGCAAAGCCTGATCCTCGGCATCCTGCTGGGAGGGCTCTACGCCCTCCTGGCGGCCGGGCTCACGCTGTACTTCGGAATCATGCGCGTCGTCATGATCGCGCACTCGGCCTTCCTCATCCTGGCCGCCTACCTCGCGTGGTGGTTCAACCGGGAGACGGGCATCGATCCGCTCGTCTCGCTCATCGTCACCGTGCCCCTGTTCTTCCTGACCGGCGTCGTGATGCAACGGCTGCTCGTCTCGAGGCTCAAGCCGCTGACCCTGACCATGATGTCGGTGCTGCTCACGTTCGCTGTGGCGCTGATCATCGAGGGGGCGCTCGGGTTCTTCTTCACCGGGACCCAGCGTCGCATCCCGCTGCCGTACGCCAGCGCGAGTCTCGACTTCTTCGGTGCGCAGGTGCCGGTGGTCAAGCTCATCGCGTTCGGGCTGGCGGCCGTGGCCCTCGCGCTCCTGTTCGTGCTGCTCAAGTACACGAAGTTCGGTCAGGCGCTGCGGGCGACGATCCAGCATCCCGAGGCTGCACGGCTCGTCGGCATCAACACCGATCGCGTCGCCGGCTACGGGTTCGGGCTCGGGCTCGCGACCGCCGCGATCGGCGGCACGGCGCTCTCGCTCGACGCCACGATCTATCCCTCTCTGCACTGGCACTGGATCGGACCGCTCATGGCGATCATCGTCGTCGGCGGCCTCGGCAGCATCCCCGGTGCCGCCATCGCGGCTCTCATCCTGGGCGTCGCGCAGAGCCTGCTCCAGCTTCCGCTGGGGCCGACCTGGGCGCAGACGGTCTTCTACGTCGCGCTCTTCGCCACGCTCATGTTCCGTCCGCAAGGTTTCTTCGGAGGTCGTCTTGCCCAGCGTTTCTAGCCGAGAGCCGATCGCCACCGAGACGGTCGTGATCGCTCCATCCGCTCCCGTGCGGCGCACATCGTCGAGGTGGGTGGGCATCGTCCTCCTGATCGTCGGCGCAGCCCTCGTCCTCTCCTTCCCGACCATCGCCCCGAACCCGTACATCCTCTCGGCGGGCGTCGTGATCCTCAACTACGCCGTGCTGTCGACGGGGTGGAACTTCATGGGCGGCTTCACGGGATACATCTCCCTCGGGCATGCCGCGTACTTCGGTCTCGGCGCCTACGGCACCGGCCTGCTGATCAAGTTCCTCGACCTTCCCGGGTTCGTGGCCTGGATCCTCGCAGCAGTGCTCGTCGTGATCATCGCGATCCCGATCGGCATCGCCGCCCTCCGGGTGCGCGGCGCTTCGTTCGTGATCGTGTCCATCGCGTTCGTCCTGATCATGCTGCTGGTGTTCCAGAGCTGGCGCGATGTGACCGGCGGATCCGAGGGCCTGAACGTCCCGCGTCCGTTCGACGTGCTCCGGCCGGAGCATCACCGCATCTTCTACTACCTGTTCGCCGGGCTCCTGGCGTTCGCGCTCGTGGTGTGGTGGATCATCGACCGTTCCAAGTTCGGCACAGCGCTCAAGTCGATCCGCGAGGACGAGGACAAGGCGCAGGCACTCGGAGTGCCGACCACACGGTACAAGCTGATCGCCTACGTGCTGTCCGCGCTGTTCGTCTCGCTGGGCGGCGGACTCTACGCCCTCTGGTTCGGCGACCTGGATCCGATCTTCCAGTTCTCCATCCTCATCGGCTCCTACATGGTGCTCATGGCGCTGCTCGGCGGGGTGCGGAACCTCTTCGGCCCGCTGCTCGGAGCCGTCGTCGTCGGAGTCGCGCTCGAGTACTTCAAGCTCGAGTTCGGCGACACGCAGTTCCACCTCATCGCGACCGGCATCCTGCTCGGCATCGTCGTGCTCTTCATGCCGGACGGCATCATCCCGGCAGTGAAGGGCCTCTTCACCCGGAAGTCCCACGCGGCGTCGATCCGTGAGGTGACCGCCGGGGAGCTGCTCGAACAGAACAAGACGCGAACAGCGGATGCCTCGACGAAGGAGACGTCGTCATGAACGCCCCCACCGCACAGTCCACGACCACGCTCGAGAGCCTGAGCACCGTCTCGATGACGAAGTCGTTCGGCGGCGTCACAGCGGTCGACGGCGCCACGGTCTCGTTCCAGGAGGGCAAGGTCAACGGCTTGATCGGGCCGAACGGCTCGGGCAAGACCACCTTCTTCAACTGCGTGACCGGCATGATCAAGCCGGACTCCGGAGAGGTGCGCTACCGGGGGCAGGCGATCACCCGCAAGTCGCCCGACCGCATCGCCCGCGCCGGTATCGGCCGCAGCTTCCAGCTGTGCCGGGTGTTCCCGCGCATGACGGTGATGGAGAACCTGCTCGTGGCGGTGCGCAGCCCGAGCGTCTGGCATCAGCTGCGCTCGGCAGCCGACCCCGACGAGCTGGAACGGGCACGGGGGTGGCTGCGGCGCGTCGGCATCGACCACCTCGAACACGCCGAGGCGCGCAACCTCAGCTACGGCCAGCAGAAGCTGCTGGAGCTGGCGGGCGTGCTCATGGGCGAGCCCGACACGATCATGCTCGACGAACCGGCGGGAGGCGTGAACCCCGCTCTCATCGGACGCATCGCCACCCTGGTGCGCGAGCTCAACGAAGAGGGCAAGACGTTCATCATCGTCGAGCACAACATGGAGATGGTCATGAGCCTGTGCGATCACGTGGTGGTGTTCGACCGTGGGCGTCAGATCGCCGAGGGCACGCCGGCGATCATCCAGCAAGACCCCCGAGTCCTGGAGGCCTACCTTGGAGTCTGAAGCGAAGAACCTGCTCGAGCTGCGCGACATCGAGGCCGGCTACGGCCGTGCGGCGCTCGTGCTCCGCGGCCTCACGGTCGAGGTGCCGCCCGGATCGGTGGTCTGCCTCGTCGGGCCCAACGGCGCCGGCAAGTCGACCGTGCTCAAGGTCGCCAGCGGCATGCTCAAGCCGCGCTCCGGCAGCATCCGCGTCGACGGCCGCGACATCACCGGCGAAGGACCGCAGTCGATGCTGCGCCACGGGCTCGCGCACGTGCTGCAGGGTCACAGCGTCTTTCGCGAGATGACGGTCGGCGAGAACGTGATGCTCGGCGCCTTCACCCTCAAGGACCAGGCGGTCATCCAGGAGCGCGTCGATTTCGTGCAGAACCTCTTCCCCATCGTGGGGGAGCGGTGGAAGCAGCTCGCGGGCCTGCTCTCGGGCGGTCAGCAGAAGCAGGTCGAGTTCGCGCGGTCGCTCATGGTCAGCCCCAAGGTGGTGCTGCTCGACGAGCCGTCGATGGGCCTCGACCCCAAGACGACCGAGAAGGTCTTCGAGCAGATCGTGCGGATGCGCGACGCCGGAACCGCCGTGCTGCTCGTGGAGCAGAATGCGCGGCGGGCGCTCGAGACCGCAGACATCGGGTGCGTCCTCGACCTCGGCCGGGTGCACATCTCGGGGCCCGCGTCCGAGCTGCTCGCGGATCCGACCCTCGCCGCGCTGTATCTCGGCGGCAAGCCCTCGGTGACCGACGCGGGGTGAACCTCCGGCGGGAGGAGGCGAAGACGGCCTCCTCCCGCCTTTCTCGTCCATTCGACGAAAGCGCTTGCGAAAGCGTTTGCGTCCTGAGCCGCAGTTCCGTCCCACGCCTTCTCCGCTGCAGTGCCGCCCCGGAGAAGGGGCACGACCATCGGCACGACACCACACGACGACGACGTTGAGAGGTTTCTGATGCACGAACGAACCATGCGCCCCGCGAGCTCGAGCACTCGATCGGCCGCACCGCCTCCTCGATCCTTCGGCGTCCGACGAACGGGTGCGCTGGTCGCGGCGGCCGCCGTCGTCGGAGCCCTGCTGACCGCGAGTCCCGCTGCCGCGGCGGAACCCTTCACCGAGCTGATCGACTTCGAGGGATACGAGCGCGTCGCCCTGAACGGTCAGGACGGATGGGCGGCGTCGGGGGCGCCTCGCGTGATCGCCGACCCGTTGAACGGCAACAATCAGGTCGTCGAATCCGTCGGGGGAGGGCAGCAGTCGTACCGTGCCATCCCCGCCATCGCAGAGGGAGACACCGGCACGCTGTTCTTCCGCTTCCTGCGCACCGGCAGCGTCGACACCTCGTTCGGACTCACGGATGTGGATGCACCGAACGACTACGTGAACAGTCGCGCCTACGTGAACAACCAGAACGACGACGTGCTGCGTGTCCGTGACGGCGGGGCCTTCAAGCCTGCCGGCGTGTGGTCGAAGGATGCCTGGCAGTGCGTGTGGATCGTCGCCGACAACGCGGCCGACAAGGTCACCGTGTACAGCCAGGGCGGCGCGTACGAGGAGCAGACCCGCCTCCCGGAGGGGACCGAGCAGCAGTTCGGCTTCCGTCAGGCCGTGAACGGCGCGCTCGACCGCTTCTTCTGGAAGAACGGTGCCACGAGCACAGGACGCCTGCTGCTCGACGACGTGGCCGTCGACAACACGGGGGAGAACCTGGCTATCGCGACAGGCAACCCGGGCGACTGCGCACCGGGTGGCACGGCGAACGAGCCGCTGCTCAACCCGCTGCCCGATCCCGCTCTCGCCGACCTCGGGATCGAGGTGACCGAGCTCGCGCAGCTTCCGGAGTCGCAGACGACCCCGGCCACCCAGGACCAGCGTCTCGTTCGGCGCAACCGCATCACGCACCTCGACGAGGTGCCCGACGACTCCGGCCGGCTGATGGTGCCCGACAACAACGACATCCTCTATCTGGTCGACAAGGAATCGGGCGAATACGTCCCGTACCTCAACGTCCGGAACGAGTTCATCGACAACTTCCACAACAGCGCAGGGCTCGGCACGGGTCTCGGTTCCGCCGAGTTCCACCCCGACTTCGCCGAGAACGGGCTGTTCTACACCGTGCACACCGAGGGCGGTACGGCGCTGACGGAAGACACCCCGGACTTCCCCGCGTTCGGCACCACCGCGTTCCACAGCGTGATCACCGAGTGGAAGGCCGATGACCCGTCGGCTGCGACCTTCGCCGGTACGCACCGCGAGGTCATGCGCATCCCGTTCGCCGGACGCGTGCACACCGTGCAGCAGATCGCGTTCAACCCGACGGTGTCGGCCGGAGACGCCGATTACGGCAACCTGTACGTGCTCGTCGGCGACGGCGGGAACGGGGTCGGCAACGGCAACCCGCAGGATCTGGCGACTCCGCAGGGCAAGATCCTGCGAGTGAACCCCACCGGCGATGACAGTGAGAACGGCGCCTACGGCGTTCCGGATGACAACCCCTTCGTCGACGAGGCGGATGCGCTGCCCGAGATCTACGCCGTCGGCATGCGCGACCCGCACCGGATCAGCTGGGACCCCGAGGGCGACCACACCATGTACCTCGCCCACATCGGCGAATGGCAGGTCGAGTCGGTCTACGCCGTCGAGCCGGGAGACAACTTCGGCTGGTCGGTGCGCGAGGGCTCGTTCCTGGCCGAGAACCGACAGATCTTCCCGCTGCCGGAAGACGATGCCGAGAACGGCTTCACGTATCCGGTGGCCGCCTACGACCACAACCGCGATCCCGGGCAGACCGGCGACGCCGGCGTGGCCGTGAACGGCGGGTTCGTCTATCGCGGCGAGATTCCCGAACTCCAGGGCCGCTACCTCTTCACGGATCTGGTGCGCGGCTGGGTGCTGTCCACCGACTCAGCGGAGATGGTGCGCAACGACGGTGACATCGCCGACCTCGCCACGATCAAGGAGCTGAGGGTCTTCGCCGACGGCGTGGAGACCACGTTCCAGGAGCTGGTCGGCGACAAGCGCGTCGACCTGCGGTTCGGCTCCGACGCCGACGGTGAGCTCTACCTCGTGTCGAAGGCGAACGGCAAGATCTGGAAGGTGACGGGCGCGCGCTCGGTCGATGAGCCGACCAACCCGTTCGTTCTCCCTGCGCTCGCACCGAACCTCGTCACGCACCACGACTTCGACCACCCGGATGCCGCGAAGCCGACGATCGAGCTCGATCAGGGTCGCTCCGGCACCCCCATCTCGCTGATCAACGGCGGGGTCGAGATGAGAGTCGCCGATCGCGCCTACCCGGGTGCGGGTGAGGCCCTCCAGACGCAGCAGATGAGTCCGCGGACCGCGTCGAATGACGACTGGAAGGCCGGTGTCTACGATGCGGACGGCGTCGAGTCGCTCGACAGGTTCGCCGGCACCGACAAGGCCTCCGTCATGGGCTGGTTCAAGCCGACCGGCGATCACCCGGCCCTGAACTCCGGCACCGCGAATCCGGATGACGTGTACAACGCCATCGGTCTCGCGGGTGTGCTGACCGGCACCTCGGACGGGCACGCGGTGCGAGCGCTGCTCGAGGTCATCACCGTCGACGGCGAGCTCAAGCTCGTGGCTCTCGGGCGCCGCGTCGATGGTGCCGGCTCCTGGACGTTCGCGGCTGACCTGCCCTGGAACGAGATCCTCAAGAAGGGGCAGTGGGTGCATCTCGCGGCGACCTTCGACTTCGCCGCCGGCGAGATGAAGCTGTTCATGAACGGCGAGGAACTCGCGGGGAAGTACACCGCAGCGAACCCGTGGGGAGACGGATCGACCTCCGACACCGCACCGGCCGGCATCAAGATCGGCGGCAGCTTCCCGCAGAACACCAAGGAGGCCAATCCGTTCAACGGGCGGATGGACGACATCATGCTGCTCGACACGGTGCCGACGGCCGAACAGGTCGCCGCGCAGTACGCGCTCTACGCCGTGCCGCCCGTCGAACCGCCGGTGCCGCCCGCGTGCACGCCGGACGGCGAGACCCTCACCGACGTGATGGCGGAGGACGACTGGGCGCCGCGGACACCCGCCAAGTGGGACTTCCCCGGTGACGAGGTCGTGCTCACCGAGGCGGGGACGAACCCGAACGACGGGATCCGCCGTCCGTTCGAGTACGCCGTGCTCACCGAGGGCGAAGAGCTCGGCTCGTTCGACCTCACCGGCCAGGTGCGACTCGACGAGAAGGCATCGGTCAACAACCGCGACGTCATCATCGTCTTCGGGTGGAAGTCGGACACGGAGTACTACTACGCGCACCTCTCGCAGGACAACTCGATCTACCCGCACAACGGCATCTTCAAGGTGAACAAGGCCGACCGGGAGCGGATCGACGACCAGTGGGACGGTGCGGTCGGGGCGCCGCCCGCGGTCACGGACGAGGAGTGGCATGACGTGCGCGTGCTGCGCTGCGCCGACACGGGAGACATCGCCGTGTACGTCGACGGGCTCGACACCCCGCTGATGACTGCGAACGACAAGACCTTCCCCGAGGGGCGGGTGGGCTTCGGGTCCTTCGACAACTTCGGACGCCTCCGCGACCTCTCGGTCACGGCCGCTGCCGAGGACACCACCGCACCCGTCGCGACCGTCAAGACCGGGGCCGACTTCACGGTCGGACGCGACGGCATCTACAGCAAGGTTTCGTTCAAGCTGCAAGATGCCGGGAAGATCGATCGGCTGACGCTCAACGGCGTCGAGAAGGACCTGACGGACGGTGTCTGGTCTGACCTGAACGCGGTGGTGCCGGGGGCGTTCGGGGCGGTGGAAGGGGCGAACACCCTGGTCGTGTACGACCTGGCCGGCAATGCCACGACCGTTCGATTCACGCTCGACGTCACCGCTCCCGCGGTCACGGTCAAGGACGGCGGGCAGTTCACCGTCGGGGCCGACGGCACCTACAGCCTGGTGTCGTACAAGCTCAACGATGCGGGCAAGGTGGATCGGCTGACCCTCAACGGAGCGGGGAAGGATCTGACGGACAACGTCTGGTCCGACCTCAACTTCGTGAAGCCGGGAGCGTTCGGCGCCGTCGCCGGCGCGAACTCTCTGGTCGTGTACGACGTGGCGGGCAATGCCACGACCATCCCGTTCACACTGACGGGCGCGACCGGATAGTCCGCACTCGCGGGCGTGGGATCGACGCTCCACGCCCGCGAGTCACGCGACGCTACCCGGAGTACGGGCGCACACAGGTGTCCTGTGCCGCGCTCTGCCCGTCGATGTTCTCCGGCAGGGTCTCGGGCTCCGTCGTCGTCGGTTCTTCGGTATCGGCCGACGGCGGGGTGGATGGCTCGGACAACTCGCTCCCACGGCCCGTGTGGTCGGCGCTGATGTTCACCGTTTCGCCCGACTTCACCCGCTCCAGCAGCGCGACGGCGGCCTGCTCGTCGGGGACGACGCGGTCGCCGGCGGGAAGGTGCGGGTACGACACGAACGCGATGTTCTCCAGGGGCAGGTCGCTGAAGACCTTCGCCATGGAGGCGAGTGTTCCGAGGTCTGCGAGCGGCGTGGACAGCGTCATGTTCCGCGTCGCGGCATCGGCGATCCCGAACAGCTTCACCGGATCGGTCAGGGTCGACTGGTCGCGCAGCGTTCGCACGAGAGAGGAGAGGAACACCTGCTGGGTCGAGATGCGGGCGAGATCGCTCCCGTCACCGATGCCGTAGCGGGAGCGCAGCAGCGCCAGAGCCTGTTCGCCACTGAGGTCGTAGGTGCCCGCTTCGGGGATCTCCAGCCCGGAGTGCCGATCGTGGATGGGGCCGGCGAAGCAGATGGGTACGCCCCCGACCGCGTTGGAGGCGTCGATGACTCCGGTGAAGCTGATCTCCGCTGCATAGGCGAGGTCGATTCCGGTGAGCGCAGTGACCGTCGACGCCACGCACCCCAGCCCTCCGCGGGCGAGCGATTCGTTGAACTGCACCCGGTGACCGGCATCCCAGGTCTTCCCGGTGCCGGGGTCGGTGCACGAGGGCATGTCGACGAGCAGGTCGCGCGGAAAGGAGATCACAGTGGCCGCGTCGTGCGACTCGTTCACGTGCAGCAGCAGGGTGACGTCGTTCCGGCTGCCTTCGACGTCACCGCCCTCGCCGTACTGGGCGCCCTGTCCTGCGCGACCGTCTGATCCGACGAGCAGCACGTCGAATTCGCCGTCGAAGTCTGCGACGGAGGGAGGCTCGTCGGTGTGTGCGGGGTGCAGCTCGACCGTGGTGACGTTCTGCGACAGTCGGATCGCCGCGACAGCGACCGTTCCCCCACCGATGACCAGGATCGCGACCGCAGTCAGGGTGAGGAAGCGCCGCAGGCGTCTCCGGCGTCGTCGGCTCGGAGAAGGGGGAGGGGGAAGACTCATGGGAAGACCTCTCGACAGGGGCGAGTAGCCATCGTCGAGGACGAATGTCACACGAGTGTCACAGGCGAGGAAGGGTCACCCGGAACGTCGCGCCGGGGGAGCGGGGGAGCAGCGTGAGCTCGCCGCCGAGGAGCCGGGCGTTGTCGCGGGCGATCGCGAGTCCGAGCCCGGTGCCCGCGCCGTCGGAGCGCGAACGGTCGGTGGTGACGAAGCGGTCGAACACCCGCTCGGCGTCGGGCTCGGCTATGCCGGAACCGTGGTCGCAGACGTCGATGTGCAGCATGTCGCCGTCTTCGAGCACACGGACCGTGACGGGCGGGCGACCGTGCCGGGACGCGTTGGTGAGCAGGTTCGCCCCCACGGTGTGCAGCCGCGACGAGTCGGTGCGGATCCGAAGATCCGGGGAGACCGACAGCTCGACGACGTCGACGCCGGTCGCATCGATCACGTCGGCGAGCAGATCGGCGAGCACGACGGTCGTGCGGTGCACGCGTGCGACCCCGGCATCGAGGCGGGAGAGCTCGAGCAGGTGCTCGATCAGGGTGTGCAGGCGGCGCGTTCCGGTGCGCACGACCGCGGCGGCGACCGCCCGCTCCTCCGTGGTCGCCTCTTCGTCCTCGTCGAGGAGCTCGTCGACCGCCATCATCGAGGTCAGCGGTGTGCGCAGCTCGTGGGCGACGTCGCTGACCAGCTGCCGGGACTCCGCCTCACGGCGCCGAAGCTGGGCGATGGTGTCGACCAGCCGCTCCGAGGAGAGGCGGAGGGCGTCGGCCACGCGGTCGACGTCGTCGAACGACGGCTTCCATTCCGGCGGGCCGTCGCCGGAACCGACGGCATGCGCGGTGTTGACCAGGCGCCGCAGCGGACGCGTCAACGCACCGCCGAGCAGACGCTCGAGCAGGACGACCAGCACCACCACGCCGCCGCTGAGGAGCGCGCCCGAGACGATGAGATCTCGCACCTGCTCCTGCTGCGGCTGCATCGAGTAGGCGGTGACGACGGCGAGGCGGGCGCCCGGGTCCTGGGGGAGATCGTCCCGGACGGTCGAGACGAAGAACACCTCTCGACCGTCGAGCGTGGTCATCAGCGAGGTCAGATCACCCGAGCGGTGGCTGTCGTCGATGCCGAGGGCATCCGGCACCTGGTCCGGTCGGAGCTCCCCGGCGCTGCGGCCGCTGTCGAGGTCGATGATGACGGTCTCGCCGGGGAGGATCTCGGCGTAGTACTTCCACGTGTCCTCAGGCGACCCGGTGGAGATCGACGTGAACAGAGCGTCGGCGGTCGTGGAGAACTCGTCGAGCAGGCCCTGCTGCCGCGACTCGTAGACGATGCGCCCCGCGGTGAACACGACGACTCCGGTGACGAGGACCGAGACGGCGATCGTGCTGCCGACGAGGGCGAGGGCGATGGCCGTGCGGAGGGTGGGGCGACGACGTCGTGCGGTCATCTCAGCCGGTATCCGATCCCGCGTATGGTCTCCAGCTGCGGTGTCGACACGTTCGCCGCGGTCAGCTTCGCCCGCAGCCGCTGGATCGCGGTGTCGACCACCCGCGGAGTGTCGGGTGGCGACTGCGCCCAGACCGCGTCGATCAGGCGCGAGCGGCTCAGGGCATGACCGTCGTTCAGGGCCAGCTCGTGCAGCAGGCGGAACTCGGTGGCGCTCAGCGGCAGCGCCTCGCCGTCGGCCAGCGCCTCCGCGGAGTCCTCGCGCAGTTCGAGGGACCCGACCCGCAGCGGCTCGGCGGTGAGGCGCGAGCTGCGGCGCAGGACCGTCCGCAGGCGCGCTTCGAGCACGGCCACGCTGACCGGCTTCGCGATGTAGTCGTCTGCGCCGGCGTCGAGGCCGACGACGACATCCGCATCCTCATCGCGGGCGGTGAGCATCACGGTCGGGAAGCCCCACCGGGTGCGGATCTCGCGGCACAGCGAGAACCCGTCACCGTCGGGGAGCATGACGTCGATGATCGCGACGTCCGGGGTGGTGCGTTCGGCGAGCAGGCGGGCCGAGGCGACATCCACGGCGGTGTCGACGGTGTGACCACGGCGTCGCAGGGCGGTCGTGAAACCGAGGCGGATCTCCGCGTCGTCATCCACGAGCATGACCTTCATCAGGCGCCCACCTCCCCGGCCATCGCGCGTTTGCGATGATAGACGCCCACGCCCGTGCAACCCCTCCACGCCTGGTCTGCTCGCCAGAGTCGTATCGACGCTGATCGTGCGTAAGGTAATGTCGCGCCATGACTCCTAAAGGCGGCTCCCGTAGGGCGGCGAAGCCGACTATCAAACTGGGCCCGTCTTCAGATGATTCTCACGACATCGTCTACTTCCGTCGGCACAAGGATGACGACTCCTCCCAGACCGCGCCCGGGAAAGACGCGCTCGAGAGTTTCCCCCTCAAGGTGCGCGCGACGATGAGGACTGTTCTCGCGGCGGTCGCTTCCGCGCCTCCGAAGCGATTCGCCGGCGGAGGGTATTGGGAAGCTATGCATGGCGAAATGACGGGGTGGTTCGAGGTCCGGGTCGATGGGCCCCCGCGTCGGACTCACTATCGTCTGTTCTGCCTTCTCGACTATGAGGCAGCGCTAGCTGATAAGCCGACCCTGGTGGTTGTGGACGGTCGGAGCAAGCCATTTCGTACGCTGTTGAGCGAATCGGATTACCGGAGTGTTCGAAGCCTTGGTCAGGAGTACAGGTCGCGTAACCCGCGTTCGACGGTCTGAGCTTCAGGCGACGCTGGCCAGCATCGGTGCCGTGATCTGCTTCTTCTCCTGTTGATTCATGGGCGCAAGCGTGACCTTCATGCCCAGAGCTGCCGCAACCTCGGCAAGGGTTCCCAGCGTGGGGTTGACCGACGATGAGGAGAGCAGTCGGCGAACGACAGAGGGATCGGCCCCGATGGCCCGGGCGAGCTGCGCCTTAGAAAGAGAGGCACCCTCTCGTAGAGAATCGAGCTCATTCACGAGCGCGTCGATCGTCGCGATCCTGATCGACTCGGTCGCGTATGCGCGCGCGAACTCCGGATCCTGCATCTCTGTCTGCAAGTCCTGCCAGAACTGACTGCTCATGATTAATCCTCCTCGCACCACTGTAACATTTATGCCACGTGCTTTGGTGGATGTAGAGGGCCGATGGGGCGATCTGTTCGCACCCGCAGGAGGACGTCAGGTGCAGCCGCTACCCTCGTGCCATGCGCCGAATCGTGGTCCTTCCTCTCGTACTCGCTGCTGGACTCGCGGCCGGTGCCCTCACCGGATGCTCTCAGGTCACGCAGATGGCCGGCGACGCCATGGGGGTCGACGTCCAGGCGACCTGCACCACGATCGACGACGCCTACGGGCAGTACCAGGCGATGCTCGACCAGGGCGAGGTGTCGGCCGAGCAGGCCGACGCGGCGCGCGATGAACTCGTCGCATCGCTCGAGGGACTCGCGGCGAACGTCGACGGACAGCTGGGCGACCTGATCCGCTCCGGCGCCACCCAGATCGGCGGTATGACCGACCTGCAGGCGCCGGAGACCGTCGAGGCGATCGAGCAGCTCAAGGACTCGGCCTCGGCCTTCTGCGGTTGACCCGCTGGCCTGTGAGACGATGCCGGAGATGAGCACTGCGGCTGATGAAGAGCTTCGCGCCCTCCGGGCTCGCGCCTATGGTCCCACGGCGGACATCGCGAACGATCCTGCCGCGCTTCGGCGCCTTCAGCAGCTGGAGGCGATGAGGCAGCCGCGGGACGCGGCGGGCGAGGGCGTGGCATCCGTTCGGCAGACGGAGACCGTCCGGCAGCCCGATCCGGTCTCTCCGGTGCAGCCCGGGCGGGGAGCGATGCGGTCGGGGGGAGGCGTTCCGGATGAGCGGGACGAGGCGCTCGATGTGTTCGCCGGCGTTGTCGCCGAACCGTCGGCGCAGGTCGCGCCGAAGGAGGAACCGGCCGAGCGCCTGGCGGCGTGGTTCACGGCGCGGACCACGAGGATCCTGTGGGTGGTCGCGATCCTGGCCGCAGCCGCGGTGTCGGCCGCGGTCACGTTCGCGCTCGTGAAGATCTCGCCCGTGGCCATTTCGTCGGGAGCTCCGCAGATCGCCACGCTCGAATCGACGTCGACCCTGGAGATCCCGGCCGGGTGGATGGGCGCCGGTCCGAGTTCGGCGGTGTTCGACTTCTACGGGCTGGCTCTCGTGGAGAGCGCCGGCGGGTACTACAACGGCTCTGTCGGGTCGAACTGCCTCACCGTCTTCCGTGCGGATCAGGTGCCCGCGAAGGACGAGTTCGACGTCTCCGAAGGCTGGAGCTACGACGGACCCATGTACACGGGGTGCGCCGTGGGCACGTTCCCCGCGACCGTCGAAGTGCCGTTCGACAGCAACGCCCCCGAGGAGCTGAGCGAACGCTTCCCCTCGGGGACGGCATTGCAGTTCGTGTACGACGGCGAGCGCGTCGGGGTCTTCCTCGACAGCGAGTAGGCGACGGCCTAGACGACGACGGCGTCCCGGTCGTCGGGTGCGCCGGCGATCGAGGCTGCGCGCTGCCGCTCGGCGTACTGCGTGCCCCACCGCGTCAGCTCGACGAGCAGCGGGGTCGCGCTCGTGCCGAGTTCGCTCAGGCGGTACTCGACCTTCGGCGGCACCTGCCGGTAGACGGTGCGGGTGATGAGGCCGTCTTCCTCCAGCTCGCGTAGCTGGCGAGTGAGGACTCGGGCGGTCGGGTTCTCGAGCAGGCGGCCGAGCTCGCCGAAGCGCAGCACCTCGTGCTCACCGAGAAGCGTGAGGATGCTCGGTTTCCAGGCGCCGCCGAGAACTGCGATCGACACCTCGGCGTCGCACGACTCGGACCAGTCGCGCACGATCCGCTCGGTCTTCTCCCTCATCGCACGCTCCTCGTATCGCTTGGTTCAGTATCCGAACTGTCAGTACGTGACAGAAATGACCGTACTTGCACCATCTGTCTGTACTTTACAGACTGAACGCGTGACTTCCACCCCCTCTCTGACCGCTTCGCGCTCGACCCTTCGCCTCTGGTTCGCGATGGTCCCTCTGCTCCTCGGAATCCTCATCGGCGCGCTCGCCATCAGCAGCGTCTCGACGGCACTTCCGGCCATTCGCGGCGAGCTCGCGCTCAGCGACACCGAGGGCCTCTGGCTCGCCGACGTGTACGCGCTCTCGCTCGCCGCGACCCTCATCCTCGCGGCGAGGATCGGTGATGCCTTCGGGCGGAAGAAGATCGTGCTGATCGGGCTCGCCGGATTCGCGGTGCTCAACGCGGTGGGCGGATTCGCGCAGAGCGGGATGCTGCTCATCGTGATCCGGGCGCTGCTGGGTGTGGCCGAGGCGTTCGTCGTCGCCGGGGTCGTGGCCACGATCGGCGCGAAGTATCACGCCAGGGAGCGGGTGCTCGCCTACGGACTGTGGACGGCGACGTTCGGGGTGGGCAGTGCGCTCGGCCCGGTGCTGGGCGGACTGCTGGCGGAAGGGCCCGGATGGCGCTGGCTGCTGTTGGGGAGCGTGCCGCTGGCGGTGCTCGCCGGTGTGCTGGCCCTCTGGCTGGTGCCCGACTCCCGCAGCTCGCGGACGCCGTCGTGGGATCTTCCGAGCATCGTCACGTCGATCGTCGCTCTCGGTGCTCTCGCCTTCGCGCTGCACGAGGCACTCGCCGCACCCGTGCCGGCGGGGATCGCCGCCGTGGTCGCCGTCGGCGGCCTCGTGTATTTCATCCTGCGCCAACGCCGACTGTCCGAACCGCTCATCGACATGCGTCTGTTCGGGATTCCGGGATTCAGTCCCGCCATCACCCGCATCCTCGTCGCGAGCGGTGTCTCCTCGGCATCCGTCCTGCTCGTGAGCCTGCATCTGCAGGACACGAGGGGGTGGAGCGCTGCGGAGGCCGGCCTCGCGATCCTCCCGCAGGCGGCCGCCATCGCCATCGGTGGAGTGGTCGCTCCGATCGCGCTCCGCTGGGTGCCGGCCGAAGCGCTCACCGTCGGGGCACTGCTGCTCCAGGCCGCCGGCATGGCGTGGCTGTTCACCGATCCCGAGGTCGTCGCCGTGCCGCTGGTACTGGTCGGGCTCGGGTTCGGCATCGGGGCGACGCTCGCGGCCACCGCACTGTTCGATGCCACCACCGAAGACGATGCCGGCCAGGTCGGTGCGATCCAGGAGGTCGGCTTCGCGCTCGGCGGTGGCCTCGGCATCGCGGTTCTCGGAACGATCGCCGCGGTCGTCGCCGGCGGATTCACCACGGCAGTGCTCGTCGCCGCGATCGTGGTGGTCGTCGCGGCCGTGGTGCCGCTCATACGTCGCAGGACCCTCGCGCAGCTGAGCTGAGCTGGACTGGGAGCTGAGCAGATCAGCGCCCAGCCTGCTCCAGCGTCGTGCGCGCCAGGCCGCGCGCCACCTCGAACGGCGCAGCGAAGGTCTCCATCCCGACCGTGACGATCGCGCCTTCGTAGAGCAGCATCATGGCCTTCGACATCAGCGCGGGCTCCGAGAGACCCGCGTCGCGGCACAGCTCGAGGAACAGATCGAGCAGCCACGCCTTCTGGCGGGAGACCTCGGGAAAGACGGGGTGGCCGTCGTGGCCGTCGCCGATCTCCGCCCGGGCGTTGATCGCACTGCACCCCTTCGGGCTGTAGTCGTCCGACCACGTGATCGCCGCGTCGAACACGGCCAGCACCCGCTCGATGCCGGCCTCGGGCACGCTCTCCAGGTGTCGGGCGACGTGTGCGCGCCACAGGGCATCGCGGTGCTGCAGGTAGGAGACCACCAGGGCCTCCTTCGAGCCGAAGCGGTCGTAGAGCGTCTTCTTCGTGACCCCGGCCGCCTCCGCGATGGTGTCGACCCCCACCGCGTGGATGCCCCGTTCGTAGAAGAGCCGTGATGCCGCGTCGAGGACGCGGGTGGCGCCCGGTGTGAGCGGGGCGAGTTCGGGAACGGGGACGGCCATGCTCCCATCATATCTGCTCGACTATACAAACCTGTATAGTCGAGCAGATGAGTAAACAGATCGGTGTACTTCGTGTCGCGGTGACGGTGCTGGCCGCCGCGGCGTTCGTCGTGAGCTGGAGCTCGGGCTTCCTCGTCCCCGCGATCGCCGCCGACTCCGCTGACGCCGTCTCGCCGCTGAGCCTGCTCGTGTGGCGATTCGTGCCGCTCGCGCTGATCCTGATCATCATCGTCGTGAGCACGGGGGCGGCTCGGGGCGTCACGCGGGCGGACGTCGGGCGGCAGGCGCTCATCGGCCTCTTCGCGCAGTTCGGCTACTGCGCAGCGGTCTATGCGGCGATCGGGGCGGGAGTCGCGACCGGCACGACCGCTCTGATCGATGCCGTGCAGCCCCTCATCGTCGCGGTCCTGGTCGGTCCACTGCTGGGGTTGCGCGTCCGGGGCGCGCAGTGGGTCGGGCTCCTCGTCGGGGCGGGGGGAGTGCTGCTGGTCGTGCGATCGCAGCTCGACGACTCCGAGGCGCACCCGATCGCGTATGTCTGGCCGGCACTGGCGATGGCATGCCTGATCGTCGGCACCTTCCTCCAGCGCCGGTCGGCACCGCGGACCGGCACTCTGGTCACCCTGGCCATCCACGTCACCGTGACGGCCGTGGCGCTCGTGCCCATCGCCGCGATCTTCGGAGCACTCGTGCCCCCGGCATCCGTCTCGTTCTGGCTCGCCGCGGGATTCGCGGCGGCCTTCCCGACTCTCGCCGCCTACGGACTGTACTGGTGGCTTCTCCGCCGGGTGGGCATCACGGCACTGAACGCCCTCCTCTTCCTCGTCGCCCCGACAACCGCGGCTGCGGGCGCGCTGCTGCTCGGCGAGCCGCTCACGGCTGTCACCCTCCTCGGATTCGTCCTGTGCGCGGCGGGCGTCGCGGCCGTGCTGGTGAGCGAAGCGCGCGCCGGGGGCGAGGTCGAGCGCGATGTTACGATGGCGACGGCAGCTGTGAGGGAGTGACGACCCTCCGCCCTCCGGGGCAGGCGGCTCCCGCGCGTCCGGCGTATCGACGAGAGGCCGATGAGCGATCGGCGAAGGTGTGGTGGCACCGCGATCTAGCCCCCGCCCGCACCTCCAGGGCTTTCGCCACCTGGAGGAATCATGTCGTCATCCGACCCCGCTCGCACTCTCGCCACTCAGCTTCCCGACACACCACCTGGCGCGCGGATCACCCTCATGGGACACGTGCATCGACGCAGGGAACTCGCCACCGTGTCGTTCCTGATCCTGCGAGACCGCACGGGACTCGCGCAGATCGTGTTCCGGCCCGAGCAGCTCCCGACCGCCGGTCTTCCCGGGGAGGAGACGGTCGTGCGCATCGAGGGCACGGCGACCGCGAACGCCCACGCCCCCGGTGGCATCGAGGTGACGGCGCCCGAGATCACCCTGCTCTCGGAGCCGGCACGCACGCCGGTCGTCGAGCTGTGGCGGCCCACGCTCGACGCCGCGCTCCCCACCGTGCTCGACCATGCGGCGGTGACCTGGCGGCACCCCGCTCAGCGTGCGAAGTGGGAGCTGGCCGCAGCGAGCCTGCGCGGCTTCCGCCGCACGCTCGACGCCGAGGGATTCACCGAGATCCAGACGCCGAAGCTCGTCGACTCCGTGACCGAGTCGGGGGCGAACGTGTTCCCCGTCGACTACTTCGGCACGACGGCCTACCTCGCGCAGAGCCCGCAGTTCTTCAAGCAGCAGCTCGTCGGCGTCTTCGAGCGCGTCTACGAGACGGGTCCGGTCTTCCGCGCCGAACCGCACGACACGGTCCGCCACCTCGCCGAGTACGTGTCGCTCGACGCCGAGCTCGGCTTCATCCGTGACCACCGCGATGTGCTCACGCTGCTGCACCGGGTCCTGCTCGGCATGGTCGACGGCATCCGCACCGAGAGCGGCGACGCGGTGGAGCGCCTCGGATTCGCGCTGCCGTCGATCCCCGACGAAATCCCGGTGATCCACTTCCAGGACGCACTGCGGCGGGTCGGCGCCCCGGACGACGAGCCCGACCTGGCGCCGGCGCACGAGCGTGCCCTCGGCGAGTGGGCCAAGGAGCGGTACGGCAGCGACGTGCTCGCCGTGGAGGGGTATCCCATGCGCAAGCGGCCCTTCTACACCCACCCTCAGCCCGACGACCCGCGGTGGAGCAACAGCTTCGACCTGATCTTCCGCGGCCTCGAGCTCGTGACCGGTGGACAGCGACTGCACCGTCACTCCGACTACGTCGCGGCCATCGAGGCGCGGGGGGAGTCGCCCGACGCCTACGAGTCCTACCTCTCGGCCTTCGCGCACGGCATGCCGCCGCACGGAGGGTTCGCCATCGGTCTGGAGCGCTGGGTGTCGCGGCTCATCGAGGCGTCCAACATCCGGGAGGTGACCCTCTTCCCGCGCGACCTGCACCGGCTCAGGCCGTGAACCCCGCGGTCGCGGTGGGCGTAACATCTGTTCCATGAGGTTCAACCGCTCCGCATGGTGGTGGCTGCGATAGCAGCCGGTTGACGCATGTTCACGGGCTGCACGGCAGTTCGTGACAGCACCCGAGAACTCCGTGCGGCTCCCGATTCTTGGGAGAGACAGATGGATTCGTTCACCGCGACCGCGCAGCGATCGACGGAGGTCGCCGACGCCGTGGCCCGGAACCCGGAGAGGTTCCGTGTGCTCACGGGCGAACGGCCGACGGGAGCACTTCACCTCGGGCACTATTTCGGCACCATCCGGGAGCGGGTGCGGCTGCAGGACGCCGGGGTGGAGACGTTCCTCGTGCTCGCCGACTACCAGGTCATCACCGACCGGGACACGACGGCGCACGTGCGCGACAACGTGTACGGGGCCGTGCTCGACTACCTCGCCGCCGGGATCGATCCGGAGCGCACGACGATCTTCACGCACTCGTCGGTCCCCGCATCGAACCAGCTGCTGCTGCCGTTCCTCAGCCTCGTCACCGAGGCGGAGCTGCACCGGAACCCGACGGTCAAGTCGGAGCTGGAGGCATCGGGACGGGCGCTGAGCGGGCTGCTGCTCACCTACCCGGTGCATCAGGCCGCCGACATCCTCTTCTGCAAGGGCAACCTCGTGCCGGTGGGGAAGGACAACCTGCCGCACGTCGAGATGACGCGGGTGATCGCCCGGCGGTTCAACGAGCGCTATGCCCCGATCTTCCCCGTTCCTGATGCGCTGATCACCGCGACTCCCGAAGTGCCGGGGCTGGACGGCCGGAAGATGTCGAAGAGCTACGGCAACGCGATCGCCCTCTCGATGACGGCGGACGAGACGGTCGCCACGATCCGCCGGACCCGGACTGACCAGGACCGGCGGATCACGTTCGACCCAGAGCATCGGCCGGGCGTCTCGGCGCTGCTGTCGACGGCCGCCCTGTGTCTGGAGGTCGCGCCGGAGGAGCTGGCGGACGACATCGGCGACGGCGGCAGCGGCGAGCTGAAGGCGGTGACCGCCGCGGCGGTGAACGACTTCCTGGCGCCCCTGAGGGAACGGCGTCGGGGCTTCGCCGCGGATGAGGAGCTCGTGCGCTCCATCCTCCGGCGCGGCAACGAGCATGCCCGCGAAATCGCGGATGCGACCCTCGACGAGGTGCGCGAGGCGATGGGGACCGTGTACTAGGTGCCGGGGGAATCGAGGCCGGACGCTCGTTACGGGCGGCGCGCTTCGATGAGGTGACGGGTCGAGTGCGCGATGAACGGCCCGTCCTCCTGGATGAGGTCGTGCAGGGCTCGGAGCCGGTCGCGACTGTTCTCCACAGTGAATCCCGGCACCCACCAGATCACCTTGCGCAGGAGATAGACAGCGGCGGCGACATCGTGGATCTCGATGCGCAGGCGTGCGGTGCGCAGGTCCACGATCTCGAGCCCAGCGGCCTCCGCGGCGGCGACTTCATCGTCCTGGTGGCGTCCGCGGCGTGCCTCAGGCTGCGGGCCCAAGAAGAACTCGATCAGCTCGAACGCGCTCGCAGGACCCACGTGCTGCGCGAAGTAGGTGCCGCCGTGCGCCAGCACCCGAGCGATCTCCGACCACCAGATCGTCGCGGGGTGCCTACTGGTCACCAGGTCGAAGGCCTCGTCGGCGAACGGCAGCGGCGGCTCATCGGGGTCGGCGACGACCACGACGCCGCGAGGGTGCAGCAGCTGCGTCGCGCGACGCACGTTCGGGAGCCACGACTCGGTCGCCACGGCCGCTGGCGGGAAAGACGCCGCTTCGGCGAGCACCTCACCGCCCCCGGTCTGGACGTCGAGCGACGCCGAAGCGGTGCCGAGGCGGTCGGACAGCAGTCGGGCATAGCCCCAGGGTGGCCTCTCCTCGGTCGCTCGGCCGTCCAGCCAGGCGAAGTCCCACCCGGTGACGTCAGCGGTGTCTCCGGCCTCGATCAGCGCTTCGAAGGAATCCGTCATGGGTCGATTCTCCCAGTGGAGGGATGTCGATTCCTGCGTCGATGAGTCGAGAGCGGAGGGCATCGACGCCCTCGTAGTGATGGGTGAGGATCGACAGACCCTCCGCGCCGACGAGTTTCGATGCCGAGTCATCGGTGAAGAAGACCGCTTCTCCCTTCACGCCGAGCGTTTCGAGCACATGCTGGAACGAGCGGGCGTCGGGTTTCGCGTACCCGATGTCGGCAGAGTTGAAAAACGCATCGAACCTGGTCGCGATGCCATGCGCCGCCACCTCTGCCGGGATCGTGTCCGTCCCGTTGGTGAGCACCGCAGTGCGGAGCCCCGCACTGCGGATGTCGTCGGAGAGCTCGAGCACGGATTCGTCGATCGACGCGGATTGCGCGCCCCACTCCTCGGCGGCGTCGAGGTCCCCGATCCGATCGCCGATCCGACGCACCCATTCCGCTCTGGTCATCCGCCCGGTCGTGACCTCCTGGATCAGTGGGGCGGCGAAGGCGACACGCTCGATGATCCCCGCCGTCAGGTCGTGCCGACGTTCGATGTCGGCGACGATCCGCGGATCGAAGTGTCGGATCACGCCATCGAGGTCGAAAAGGACAACACGGATCATCCGACCATCCTCGCTCAATCGCCGTGGGCGGCCGCGCACGGTGGAGACTGTGTCTGAGCGCTGAGCTGCGCAGGGGAGGAGAACGATGACGACCGTGTTCCCACGTTCCGTCTCCGTGGTCATCCCCGTGCGCGACGACGCTCTCCTGCTGGAGGTGTGTCTGGGGGCGCTCGCACACCAGACCCGACAGCCCGACGAGATCGTCATCGTCGACAACGGCAGCAGCGATGACACGGTCGCCGTCGCCGAGAGGTTCGGTGCACGGGTCGTGAGCGAGCCGATCCAGGGGATTCCCCGAGCGTCCGCGGCGGGCTACGACGCGGCGACCGGTGACATCATCGCACGGCTCGACGCCGATTCCCGTCCCGGCCCGGAGTGGGTCGAGCGGATCGAGCGCACCTTCCGCACCCGTGAAGACGTCGATTTCGTCACCGGAGAGCCGCGCTTCTACGGCTCGACCCCGATGGTGCACTGGATGGGGACGCACCTCTACATCGGCGGCATGTACGCGTCGATGACTCCCGTGCTCGGGCATGCACCCCTCTACGGATCGAACATGGCGATGCGCGCCTCGGTCTGGCGGTTGCTGAGCGCCGAGGTGCACCGCGAGCAGACGAACATCCATGACGACTTCGACCTGTCGTTCCACATCCGGCCGGGGATGACGGTGCTGCGGGATCGGGATCTCGTCGTCGAGGTGTCGGCGCGGCCGTTCCAGGACTGGGCGTCGCTTCGACGGCGGCTGAGCTACGTGGTGCCGACCGTGCGGCTGCACCTGTCGGAGGAACCGCTGCACCGCCGGCGGCAGGCGCGCCGCGAGGCGGATAGGTCGTCGGTCGGTCGGTGACGCGGCCGGTGCTCGGCGCGTGATTCAGGCGCGAGCCCGCGAGTAGAGATCGAGCAGGTCTGCGGTCAGCTGATGCGGTGTCGTCTCGCTCGGGCTGTGCCCTGTCGGGTATGCGCGGAACTCCGCATCGATGTCGTGGGCGAATCGTGCGTGGGCGGTGAGTGGCCACAGGTCGTGCGAGCCGGCGACGACGAGCTTGGGGATCGACAGGGCCCGCACGCGGCTGCGCAGATCGGGCGCGGTCATCATCAGGCCGACGATCTCGTCGACGCTGCGTCGGCTCGTGAGCGCGAACCGGGAGCGCACGAACTCGAGCCGCCGAGGCGGGACCCGGTTCTTGTTCGTCACGATCCCCCAGATCATGAGGCCGGCGCCGCGGCGAGGGGTCGTGATCGGGGCGAGCGGGCCCAGCCACTTCATGCTCGCGAAGACATTGCCGGAGCCTGGGGGAGTGGTCAGCAGCGTGAGGGAGCGGACGAGGTCGGGGCGGCGGATGGCGACCAACTGAGCGACGATGCCGGCGAACGAGTAGCCCAGCAGATGCGCCGGGGCGCCTGCGTCGAGGAATGCGATGAGGTCGCCGACGAACAGCTCGTAGGTATACGCAGAGTTCGCCCCCGCAGCGTGCGACTCGTACTGCCCGGCGATGTCGAACGACTGCACGAAGTAGCCCGCCTGCGCCAGCAGCGGCAGCATCAGGGCGAAATCTTCTTTGGAGCCCGTAGCCCCCGGCACCAGGACAACGCGTGGCTGCGCCGGATCGCCCAGCGAGACGACGGCGAGGTCTCCGCTCGGAGCCGAGAACCACGACCTCACCGAACCCTCCGGAGGGACTGTCCAATCGACGTCGCCGATGGCCGCGTCGAGGGAGGCCGGGGCGCCGGGCGCCCGTCCGCTCCTCGAATCAGTCGACACGCTGACAAGGTACTCCTCGGCTCCCCCATGCAGAAGGACATCGGGAAGCGTCTCCGCCTTTAGTTGCACTTTGGCAACTAAAGGCGTATGGTTGACCTCGATCAACTTTCTACGCAGGAGCGTTACCCCGTGACAGACACCCCATCCGCACTTCCCGAGACGCCTCGTTCGGCTCGCGAGGTCTTCACCGCGATCTCCGGCCTCGTCGTCGGTATGTTCGTCGCCGTGCTCTCGGGCACGGTCGTGTCGACCTCGATGCCGGTCATCATCGCCGACCTCGGCGGCACCCAGTCCCAGTACACCTGGGTCATCACCGCGAGCCTTCTGGCCACAGCCGTCTCCACCCCCATCTGGGGAAAGCTCGCCGACCTGGTCGACCGCAAGGTCCTGGTCCAGATCTCCCTCATCCTCTTCACGGTCGGTACCGTGATCGCCGGCTTCTCGACCGATACGAACATGCTCATCGCTGTCCGCGTCATCCAGGGCATCGGCGTCGGCGGCCTGATGTCGCTGGTCATGATCGCCGTGGCGCTCATCATCTCCCCTCGTGAGCGCGGCAAGTACATGGGCGTCGTCGGCGGCATCATGGCCCTCGGCACCATCGGCGGCCCGCTGCTCGGCGGACTCCTCACGGACGTGTGGGGCTGGCGCTCCAACTTCTTCGTCGGCGTGCCGTTCGCGATCCTCGCCCTCGTGCTGCTGCAGTTCACGCTGCACCTGCCGAAGCCCCAGCGCGACACCAAGGTGTCGATCGACTACTTCGGCATCGTGCTGCTCGCGGTCGGCGTGTCGACTCTCCTCATCTGGGTCTCGATGGGCGGCAACCAGTTCGACTGGGACTCCTCGACGAGCATCATGCTGATCGTCACCGCCGGTGTCGCGATCGCCGCGTTCATCACGGTCGAGTTCTTCGTGAAGGAACCGATCGTCCCGATGTCGCTGTTCCGCAACCGCACCTTCACGCTGTCGGTCATCGCCTCGATCGCCATCGGCGTCTCGATGTTCGCCACCTCGGTGTTCCTCGCGCAGTACTTCCAGCTCGCCCGTGGCGCCACGCCCACGGAGTCCGGCCTCATGACCATCCCGATGATCATCGGCCAGATGGGTGCGTCGATCATCATCGGCCAGCTCGTGAGCCGTTTCGGCAAGTGGAAGGGCTGGATGCTGACCGGCTCGGTCCTCGCGACCGTCGGCGTCAGCCTGATGGCCACCCTGCGCTACGACACCCCGTTCCCGCTCGTCGCCGTCTACATGTTCGTGCTCGGCGCCGGCCTCGGCATGGTCATGCAGAACCTCACGCTCATCGTGCAGAACGACACCGCGCCGCAGCAGCTGGGCGCCGCCTCGTCGAACGTGAACTTCTTCCGTACGATCGCGGGCACCATCGGCGTCACCGTCATGGGTTCGCTGCTGTCGACCAGCGTCGCGAACTACATCACCGATGCACTCGACGGCTTCGTTCCCTCGACGCCCGCCGAGATCGACGCGCTCAAGCACCTCGCCTCGGGTGACGTGCCGAAGGTCGGGCAGCTGCCTGACGCGATCCGTGCGATCGTCGAGAGTGCGTACGGACACGGCATCGCGGATTCCTTCATCATCGCGATCCCGCTCGCCGTGATCGCCGTCATCGCCATCGCGTTCATCAAGAACAAGCCGCTGTCGACGAAGAACGCCGCCGAGCAGATGCTCGAGCAGGCCGAGGA
The DNA here is from genome assembly GCF_042881445.1 of Microbacterium sp. NPDC058269. Lineage (NCBI taxonomy): Bacteria > Bacillati > Actinomycetota > Actinomycetes > Micrococcales > Microbacteriaceae > Microbacterium > Microbacterium sp. NPDC058269. The sequence goes on along the minus strand of NZ_JBHVXT010000001.1, from coordinate 690,744 downwards.
ATCTGTGATCGAGGTCTCCGAGGCCGAGGTCGGCGCCTCTCTCTCCACCGGAGCCATCCGGATCGAGGGTGCGGAGTCGGCATCGCCCACGACCGGCTCGGTGCGCGTGCTCGAGCGCGAAGATCGGGACCAGGAGCGCTGAGATGCTCGCCCCCGGAGCGGTCGATTCGGCGGACGCCGACAGCGCACTCGGTGACCTCCAGGCGCACCTGAACCTCATCTTCGCGAGGACCAGGTCGCTCTGGAAGGAGTCTGCAGCTCGGGTGCACCCCGAGCTGCAGGTCGCCGGGTACAAACTGTTGACGTTCATCGCCCGGGCGGGGACCGCCAACGCGCACGAGCTCGCCGAGCGGTTCGAGATGGACAAATCGGTCATCAGCCGTCAGGTGCGGATGCTGGAAGAGCTGGAGCTTCTCGAGTCCTGGCCGGATGAGCGGGACGGGCGACTCCGGGTGCTGAGCGCGACGCCGTCGGCATGTGCTGTGCTCGCCGAGGTCCGCCGCGAGTACGGCACCCGCCTCCAGGCCGTGATCGACGAGTTGACTCCCGAAGAGATCCAGGCGGCCTCCAAAGCCTTCCGGCTGCTCGCCGAGGTCTGACCCGAAGCCCCGCTGTCACGATCGACAGTGGGGCTTCGCCGTACACTGGCGAGCATGAGCGCCTCTTCCGACGCCCCTTCCGAGACCCCCGCATCCGACACCGAATCGGCGCTGCTGGGAGACGTGGAGCTCGATCAGGCCGTCACCAGGGTCGAGCAGGAACTCGGTCGGCTCTTCGCGCGGATCCGCATCGGCTGGCGCGAGGCTGCAGCGACCGTGCACCCTGATCTGCAACCCCTCGGCTATCAGGTGCTGACCTCCATCGCGACGGGCAAGGCGACCTCGGCCGGCGCGATCATCGAACGGCTGCAGACCGACAAGTCGGCGGTGAGTCGTCAGGTGCGCCAGCTCGAACAGCTGGGACTCGTCGAGAGCGTGCCCGACCCCGAGGACCGCAGGGCTCGTGTACTCGTGGCGACCGACCTCGCACAGGAGCGTGTGGCTCTCGCCCGCTCGCGCTACGAGGGGCGCATCGGGGAGCGGCTGCGCAACTGGACGGCCGCCGACCTCGACCATTTCGCCGACCTCCTCGCCGGCCTCGGCGGCTGACAGGGGGCCAGCCGAAGGGAATACCGCGTTCTGTCCGCGCCTTACCTCCCACTGTGACTCTTTACGAACCGGCCGTCTTCGGCGCCCTGCAGCTGTCCAACCGCGTCGTCATGGCGCCTCTCACCCGCACCCGTGCGGACGACGAGGGCGTTCCGACCGCGACGATGCAGGACTATTACCGGCAGCGTGCGGGGCAGGGGCTCATCATCTCCGAGGGTACGTGGCCGGTGGCCGAGGGAAAGTCGTACCCCGGGCAGCCGGGCATCGTGACGTCCGCACAGATCGAAGGATGGAAGCCGATCACAGCGGCGGTTCACGACGCCGGCGGAACGATCGTCATGCAGCTCATGCACGGCGGACGCGTGGGGCACCCCGCGATCTCCGGAGAGGCGCGGGTCGTCGCCCCCAGTGCGCTCGCCGCACCCGGGCAGACGCGCACGCCCGAGGGCAAGGCCGACCTCCCGGTGGCTCATGCGCTCACCCTCGACGAGATCCCCGGGGTCGTCGAGCAGTTCGCCCAGGCGGCACGCAACGCGATCGCCTCCGGTTTCGACGGCGTCGAGGTGCACGGCGCCAACGGCTACCTCGTGCACGAGTTCCTGTCGCCGGTGTCGAACGTCCGCGACGACCGCTACGGCGGGTCGCCTGAGAACCGTGCGCGCTTCGCGATCGAGGTCACCGCGGCCGTCGCCGCCGCCGTCGGGGCCGACCGCACCGGGATCCGCCTCTCGCCGCAGCACAACATCCAGGGCGTGCTCGAAGAGGACGACGCCGATGTCCGCGCGACCTACACGGCCGTCGCCGAGGGGCTCGCGCCGCTCGGGCTCGCCTTCATCGACGTGCTCCACGCAGACCCGTCCGGAGAGCTCGTGCAGCACATCCGTCGCACCGCGGGCGCACCCCTCATCGTCAACACCGGCTTCGCGATCGACACGACCAAGCATGACGCCGAGGCGCTCATCGACGACGGGTGGGCGGATGCCGTCGCCGCCGGCCGTCCCGTGATCGCCAACCCCGACCTGGTCGAACGCTGGATCCAGGGTGCGGGGCTCAACGCTCCGCGTCCTGAGCTGTTCTACGGTCGCACTGCGGAGGGGTACAGCGACTACCCGTCGCTGGAGTCGGTGCGCGCCGGAGTCTGAGCGGGCGTCGGCGGGGACTACTCCGTTGTCCTCCATCGGTCCCGTGTGCACCGGTCGACCCGCTTCACAGAACGATGTCGCCCGCGGTGTCGAGAAGGCGCCATCCGGTCTCGCGGGCTGTCGGTCGTGCGAGCACGTCGGCATCGGCGAGTGCTCCGAAGTCGATGGCGGTGAGTGCGGCGATGTCGGCGACCGGTACCTGGAACGTGCGGAAGGCCCCGAGTGGGGGGACAGCGAGCTTCTCCTCCCGCGTATCGACCAGATCGGACTGATCGAGCACGAACCCGGCGGACGCGAGGCCGTCGGGCCCGCGCCAGGCGGCGACCTTCCAGAAGTGCAGCGGCACCCGGATGCCGCGGTAGGGCGGGTCGCTCTCGGCGAGCACCGGGGCGGTGAACACCGACATGCGCCGATCGGTGGTCTCGGCGTAGGCGAGCACGTGGTCTTCAAGGCCCAGCCAGAGCTCCTTCGACTGGTTGAATCCCGCGGCCTGAGGCGCGGCGTTGGGGTAGAAGAACGTCGCCTCGCTCGCCGCGCGCGCGGTCTCGGCCGGCCCCCACCCCGGGTCGCGCCGTCGAACGAGGTGGCCGCGGTCGAGGTCGTTGCGCGCGTAGACCTCCGGCCCCGTCTGCTCGTCGACCGGGAGTCGTTCGTCGAGTCGCCAGTCGCCGGTGCGCGGCAGGTTTTGCAGCGTGGCCCCGTCGATGTTCACCGCCGTCACCGCCGCGAGCCGCCGCCTGGGGTCGAGCAGAACCGTGAAACGCGGGTAGGGGAGCGGGCGGACAACCTGGGCGGGATGGGGGATGGGCAGTCCTGTTCCGAGGAAGTCGGGGTCATAGCCGTCGGTCATGCTCCCATCGTGCACGGTGCCTCCGACGTGCGCACCCCCGCACATCTCGGCGGCAGACCCCCGGTGGATATCTTTGACATAGGTCAAAAGATCGCCTACGGTCGAATCATGGCTCAGGCACCCGATCGCGAAGACGTCTCGGATGGCATCGCGGGCTCGACCGCCGCGGAGATCTCCGAGAGCGTGCGCGACCTCGTCGAGCGCGGCGCGTACGCCCCCGGCGACCAGCTGCCTCCGGTCCGGTCTCTCGCCGCTCGCCTCGGCGTGAACAGGAACACGGTGCTGGCGGCCTATCGCTCGCTGGTCACCGCGCGCATCGCCGCCACGGGAGGTCGCACCGGAACCACCGTGCTCGGACCGGCGCAGAACCCCGACGAGGGTTTCACGCCGGGCTCGGTGCTGCGCGACATCGGCAGCGGCAACCCGGATGCCGCGCACCTCCCCGACCTCGCCGCCGCCTTCGCCACGGTCACACCCGGGCACGTGCTCTACGGCGAGTCCGTGATCGATGCCGACCTGGCCGAATGGGCGACGGACTGGGTGGCTGCGGACCATCCGCGCCCGTTCCGCCTGTCGATCACGGCCGGGGCCGTGGATGCGGTCGAGCGCCTCCTCGCCCAGACGCTGGTGCAGGGCGACCGCGTCGGCCTCGAAGATCCATGCTTCCTCTCCAGCATCCACACCGCTCGTCTCGCCGGGTATCTGCCGGTCGCCATTCCCGTCGATCGTGAGGGTATGACCGTCGCGGGTCTGCGGGCGGCGCTCGAGAGCGGCGCGCGTGCGATCGTCTGCACGCCGCGCGCCCACAACCCGACCGGTGTCGGCACGAGTGCGGGCAGGGCTCTGGAGCTGCGCGAGGTCCTCGCCGATCATCCGCACGTGCTGGTCATCGAAGACGACCACTTCTCGCTGCTCGCTCCGACACCCTATGAGAGCATCATCGCGCCGACGCAGCAGCGGTGGGCGCTGGTGCGCTCGGTGTCGAAGTTCCTCGGGCCCGACATGCGTCTCGCGGTGACGGCATCCGACCCGGTGACCGCTCAGCGGCTGGCCCTGCGGCTCAGTCCCGGCACCATGTGGGTGAGCCATGTGATGCAGCGGCTCGCCGCCGGCATGCTGCGAGACGAGAGCACGCAGCAGCTGATCGCCGAGGCGGGCGCGCACTACGCCCGTCGCAACCGGCTCTTCGTGTCGATGCTCGTCGAGCACGGGTTGTCGGCGCAGGCGGACAGCGGTCTCAACGTGTGGGTCGACGTCCGCGACGATGCGACGGAAGTCAGCCGTCGTCTCGCTTCACGCGGGTGGCTCGTGCGCCCCGGCTCCGAGTTCGCCCTCGAGCCCGACAGCACGCAGGGGGCTGCTCATCTGCGTCTGACCGTGCACGCCCTCGACGACGCGGAGATGCAGCGCCTCGTCGACGACCTCGTGGCGGTCGTCGGCGATTCGAGCCCGTTCGGAGCGGCAGGGTGACGGGGCGCGGACGCCAGAGTGCCGCGCGTCGGATCGGGCGCTCCTCGCGATTGGAAGGCGTCCTGTACGACCTGCGCGGGCCGGTGGCGGAGCGCGCGGCCGAGTTGGAGAAGCGCGGCGAGTCCATCCTCCGTCTCAACATCGGCAACCCGGCGCCATTCGGCTTCGAGGCTCCGCCGGCCATTGTCGAGGCGCTCCGCTCGGCGCTCCCTCATGCGCACGGCTACTCCGAGTCCGCCGGGCTCCCCGAGACTCGTGAGGCCATCAGCGCACACTACGGGCTCCGCCCCGGCTTCCCCGCCCTGGCAATCGACGACATCACGGTGGGGAACGGCGTCTCCGAACTCGTGGGGCTGACGCTTCAGGCGCTGCTCGAGCCCGGCGACGAGGTGCTCATCCCGAGCCCGGACTATCCGCTGTGGACGGCATCGACCGTGCTGGCGGGAGGGCGGGCCGTGCATTATCCGTGCGTCGAGGCCGACGGGTGGACTCCCGACCTGGCCGCGATGGAGGCGTTGATCGGTCCGAGAACCGCGGCGATCGTCGTGATCAACCCGAACAACCCGACCGGTGCGGTCTACGGGCGCGCGGTCCTCGAGCAGATCGCCGAGCTCGCGCGACGCCACGGGCTCCTTCTGCTCTCCGACGAGATCTACGACCGCGTCGTCTATCCGGGATCCGTGCACATCTCGACGGCGCAGGTCGCTCCGGATGTGCCGTGCGTCACGTTCGCCGGGCTCTCCAAGACCCACCGCGTCGCGGGGTATCGAGCGGCGTGGATGACGGCGACCGGGTTCCACCACGACGATCCCTTCCTCTCCGGGGTGCGCCTGCTCGCCTCGATGCGCATGTGCGCGTCGGTGCCGGCGCAGCATGCGATCACGGCGGCCCTCACGCACGATTCCTCGCTCGACGACCTGGTCGCACCCGACGGTCGGCTCACGCGGCAACGAGACGCGGCGCTCGACGCTCTCGATGCGATCCCGGGCGTCGAGACCCAGGCGGCAGGCGGAGGGCTCTACCTCTTCCCGCGGCTCGACCCCGAGGTGCACGACATCGTCGACGACGAGCAGCTGGTGCTCGACTTCCTCGATGCCGAGCGGATCCTGCTCGTGCACGGCAGGGCCTTCAACCTGCAGACGCCCGACCACCTCCGGATCGCTTTCCTGCCGGAGGCCGATGTGCTCACCGATGCGCTTCGACGTCTCGGTGCATTCCTGAACGGGTACTCTCCGCCAGGGCGTTGAGCATCCGACCCGGTGGAGTGACCGAGTGGCCAGGTCGCGGTCCGCAAGACCGTGCACGCAGGTTCGATTCCTGCCTCCACCTCATACCGGGCTCATGCGAGCCGACGTCGACGAAGGGCATCCTGCGATGGACAGTGCATTCATTCCCGCCGCCAAGCCGATCATCGGCGATGAGGAGGTCGCGGCCGTCGAACGCGTGCTCCGCAGTGGCATGCTCGCCCAGGGGGCCGAGGTCGCCGCGTTCGAGACGGAGTTCTCGGCGCAATTCCTCGAGGGGCGCACGGCCGTCGCCGTCAACTCCGGCACGAGCGGCCAGATGCTCGGACTCATCGCCGCGGGCGTGGGGCCGGGTGACGAGGTGATCGTGCCCTCCTTCACCTTCGCCGCCGTGGCGAACTCCGTCGTGCTCGCGGGGGCGACTCCGGTGTTCGCCGACATCGAGCCGGCGCACTTCACGCTCGACCCCGAACGGGTGCGGGCGGCGATCACCCCGAGGACGAAGGGCATCATGCCCGTGCACCTCTACGGGCATCCGTTCCTCGTCGACGACATCGAAGCCCTGGCGGTCGAGCACGGACTCGCGATCTACGAGGATGCCGCGCAGGCGCATGGTGCGGCCTGGCGCGGGCGGCCGGCGGGAACCATCGGGACCTTCGGGATGTTCAGCCTGTACCCGACCAAGAACATGACGGCGATCGAGGGTGGCATCGTCTCGTGTGCACACGAGGATCTCGCCAGGACCGTCCGACTGCTGCGCAACCAGGGGATGGAGACGCAGTACGCGAACGAGATCGTCGGATACAACAACCGCATGAGCGAGGTGCATGCGGCGGTCGGTCGCGTGCAGCTGCGCAAGGTGGGGGAGTGGACGAGGCAGCGGCAGCGGAATGCCGCCCTGCTCGATGACGAGCTCGCGGGCCTCGACGGTCTCACGGTTCCTCCGGTCGCTCCCGACGCCGAGCACGTGTACCACCAGTACACCGTCCGGATCGCGGGCGGCGAGCGAGATCGTGTGCGCGATGCGCTGCGCGACGAGCACGGAGTCGGATCGGGCGTCTACTACCCGATCCCGAACCATCGGCTGCCCTCCCTGCAGAGATTCGCACCCGAGGGCGAACTGCCCGAGACCGAGCGCGCGGCGCAGGAGGTTCTCTCCATCCCGGTTCATCCCTCCCTCTCGCCCGCAGACCTCGAACGGGTGGTCACCGGACTCAGGGCGGTGCTGTCCGCCGGCGGTTGATCGCTCAGGTCGACGCCGGACTCGTCACGCGGGGGCTATCGTCCTTGGCGCTCCGGCGCCCTCCGGTCAGGCCGCCAGTGTCAGCCACGCCCGCGGCGAATGCCCGATGCGCTGGGCGAACACGCGCGAGAACGCGGAGGAACTCGCATAGCCGAGCTCTGCCGCCACCGCGCTCACCGAGATGCCGGCGCGCAGCTGCTCCTGAGCGATCGTGAGGCGCCACTCCGTGAGGTAGTCGCCGGGTGAGCGCCCGAGCACCTCCTTGAATCGGGCGGCGAAGGCACTCCGCGACATGGTGGCGGTGCGGGCGAGGGACTCCAGGTTCCAGGGCTCGCCTGGCGCCTCGTGCACGGCGACCAGTGCAGGGGCGAGCCTCTCGTCAGCGAGGCCCGGGATGAGTCCTGGCGGGAGGGAGAGCTGCTCGGAGTGATCGAGCATCCACCGCAGCAACTGGATGAGCACGACCTCGAACATGCGGTCGGCGACGAGGGGGCGTCCGCAGCGGACGTTGTCGACCTCCGAGAACATCAGGTCGAGTGCAGGGCCGAGCGTCTCGACCTCGTCGAGCGGCAGGACGATGGATGACGGCAGCGTGCGCACCAGGGGGTGAGTGGCACCGCCGTCGAAGTCGAGCGTCGCGCAGGCGAAGTCGGATTCGTCGGTCGGCGCGTTGAGGAACGAGTGATCGATCGGGCGGGGGAAGAACAGCAAGCTCGGTCGTGTGATGACTTCGCGCTCGAGGCTGCCGTCCGCACGTCGGTGCGTCACCTCCATCTCTCCTCGGCGGAGCACGTGCAAGAAGCCGTGCCCTCCGCTCGCGGGGAAGACGGTCGTCCCGCACAGGGGACCGTTGTGGAACAGCCGGGTGCGTACGTGGAACCGTTCGAGCAGCGGAGAGAGGCGGTCGAGGGAAGGCACCCCTCCAGTATCGTGGACGATCTGTCATGAAAGCAAGACTCTTTGGTGCGTATCGTCCGATGATTTTCGAAAGACTGAGGTGAGCCCGGATCCGGGCCCCACCACTCATCGAAGGAGCATCCCGTGCCCAACGTCCCTCTCATCGACCGCGACGACGCCACCGGAAACGTCAAGGAGCAGCTTGACCAGATCGCCGGAGCCTTCGGAGCCGTCCCGGCCATGTTCCGTGCCGTCGCCAACTCTCCCGCGGCTCTCACGAGCATGTGGGGCGCATTCGGCGCCTTCGGCGGAGGCTCGCTCGGAGCAGCGATCGGCGAGCAGATCGCGGTCGCCGTCGCCGACCGCAACTCGTGCCAGTACTGCCTCGCGGCGCACACTGCCCTCGGAAAGAAGGCCGGCCTCAGCCGCGAGACGCTCACCGCTGCGCAGAGCGGCGAGTCCGACGACCCGCGCACGGCGGCCCTTCTCGCTTTCGCGTTGAAGCTCGTCGAGGAGCGCGGCCAGGTATCGTCGGCCGACGTCGACGCGGTGCGCGCACAGGGCTGGACCGACGAGCAGATCGTCGAGACGATCGCCCAGGTCGCACTGAACCTGTTCACGAACTACGTGAACATCGCCCTGGACGTCCCGATCGACTTCCCGAGCGTGGCACTGCGCCGCGCGAGCTGATCGCTGTCGCCGAGAAGGGGTCGGGTCCTGTGGACCTGGCCCCTTCTCTGACGCGTTGAGGTTCGTCGTCGGTGCTTCAGGCGGCCGGGGTCGATCTTTCGACGATGTCCAACCACGACGTGATCGCGGCTCGGGCCGCGCTCTCCAGTTTCGGTCCGTAAGCCCTGGCATCCTCGCGGATGATGCGCGGGTCGATGCCGTTGTGGTGCAGCTCGTGCGCGTGCCCGATCAGCCAACGTCCGATCGTGCGGTGGTCGGCTTCGAGGTGGAACTGGAGGGCGAGAACGGTATCCGTGCTGAACGCCTGATTCGGGAACTCGGGAGTGGATGCGAGATGGCTGGCCCCTGCGGGAATCGTGAACGCGTCGCCGTGCCAGTGCAGCACGGGCAGGCCGTCGAGCGGGCGCAGCGGCGAATCGAGGCCCGCCACCGTGAGGTCGAGCGGCATGTAGCCGATCTCGACCGCACCCGTCGGGCGCACCTCGGCCCCCAGTCCCTCGGCGATCAGCTGTGCGCCGAGGCAGATCCCCAGCAGCGGCTTCCCTGATCTGAGCCGATGAGCGACGGCCTCCTTCGATGCATGCAGCAAGGGGTACCCGTCGGTGTCGTTCACGCCGATGGGCCCGCCCAGCACGATCAGCAGGTCGGCGTCGTCCACCCCCTCGATATCGATGGCCTCGATGCCGAGGTCGACGTACTGCACCCGGTACCCGCGTTCGCGAAGGAGGGGTTCGATGATCCCCAGATCTTCGAACTGCACATGACGGAAGGCGAGGGCGAGGCGCTCGTGCGGCTCGGTGTTCGTCATGCGGCCAGCCTTTCCGCCACGTATTCGGTGAGTTCGGTGAGCCGGTGCGAGTAGCCCCACTCGTCGTCGTACCAGGCGGAGATCTTCACCTGCGACCCGATCACCCGAATGAGTCCCGCATCGAGGATCGAGGAATGCGGGTCGATGACCGAGTCGGCGATGGCGATCTCGTCGTCGGCGCAGCGCAGGATGCCCTTGAGCGGACCTTCGGCGGCCGTCTCGTAGGCGGACCGCACCTCGTCGACGGTCACCGGACGGGACGCCGTGACCGTGAGGTGTGTGATCGAACCGCTGATCGTCGGCACTCGCAGGGAAAAGCTGTCGAGCCGGCCATCGTCGAGTTCGGGCAGGACACGCCCGATCGCCAGTGCCGCGCCCGCGCTGCTCGAGGTGATCTTCCCGCCCTTCCCGCTCGTCGACCGCGGATCGGAGTGCGGGATGTCCTGCAGGAGGAGGTCGGTCGAGTCGGCGTGGATCGTGGTCATCAACCCGGCGTCGATGCCGAATGCCTCGTGGAAGACCTTCGCGACGGGGGCGAGGCAGTTGGTCGTGCAGGAGGCGCTGGAGATGACGTGGTGTCGGGTCGGGTCGTAGGTGTGCGCGTTGACGCCGAGCATGAATGTGCCGTCATCGCCCGCGGTCGGCACCGTCATGATCACCTTCTTCGCCCCGGCCGCCAGGTGCTTCCTGGCATCGTCGGACCCGGTGTCGGAAAGCGTCGACTCGATCACGATGTCGACCCCGAGCTCTTTCCAGGGCAGCCGCAGCGGATCGCGCTCTGCGAGCATCCGGATCGCGTGCCCGTTGAGGAAGAGGTGCTTGTCATCGAATCGCACACCCCGCGTCGACGGGCCCGTGCGGCCGTCTCCCTTCAGCAGCTCGGCGAGAGCGCGGGGTCCGCGCGGGTCGTTCACGGCGACGAGCTCGAGCTCCGAGCGGCGGGCGAGCAGCAGGCGGAGCTGGTTGCGGCCGATCCGACCGAGTCCGTTGATCGCGATTCTCGTGGGCATGGTGCTCCTCACTGTGGCGCGGTCCCCCCGTGCCGATGATAGTTTTGGCCTATGCCAAAATTATCACACCTGAGGAGCGGGGATTCCTGGGAGTTTCCGCGGGCCGGCTTGCTGTTCGACTGCGATGGCGTCCTGGTGGACTCCGTGGCAGCGGCTGCGCCGGCCTGGGATTCGTGGGCGCGTCGGTACGCCCCGTCGTTCGACTTCCTGAGGGATGCGCCGCATGGCATGCGGCCGAGTGAGGTCGTCGCCGCTCTGGTCGGCCCGCAGATCGCGGGTGAGGCGACCGCGGAGCTCATCGCTCTGGAGGTCGAGGCCGCCGTGCACACGAGAGAGATATCCGGTGCCGCGCGCCTCGTGAGCTCGTTGCCCCGCGACCTGTGGGCGGTCGTGACCAGCAGCAACCGCGCGGTGGCTCTGGCGCGGCTGCGGAGCTCCGAGGTCCCGCTCCCGCCCGCTCTGGTCGCCGCAGAAGACGTGCCTCGGGGGAAGCCGGAGCCCGATCCGTACCTCCTCGGCGCCTCCCTGCTGGCACGTACAGCCGAGGACTGCATCGTGTTCGAGGACTCCGTGCCAGGGATCCGCTCGGCGCGGGCGGCGGGCGCCGGATTCGTGGTCGGTGTCGGGGCGGGGTCCGCAGACGGCGATCCGGACGCGGTCGTGGCCGATCTCGGCAGCGTTCGATGGCGAGAGGGAGTCCTCGTCGTCGATGCGCCGGGGTCGTCGGGCTGACAGGGTCAGCCGAAGGTCGTCAGGGCGCGGTCGATCACATCCATCGCGATGTCGATCTGATCGTCGGTGGTCGTGAGCGTCGGCAGGAAGCGGATGACGTTGGAGTCGCTGCCCGCGGTCAGCAGGAGGATGCCCTGGTGCGCGGCGTAGTCGGCGATCGCGGAGGCGGCACCCGCGGCGGGACGCGACGTGCCTGGTTCGCTCAGCTCGAAGGCGTACATGGCGCCGATTCCGCGGACATCGCCGACCAGGGGGTGGCGTGCGGCGAGGTCGGTGAGGTGTCGGCGCAGTGTCGCGCCGATACGCCGTGCCTCCTCGAAGAAGTCGCCGTGCTCGAGTTCGTCGACGACGGCCAGCGCGGCGGCGATGGAGACGGGGTTGCCGCCGAAGGTGCCGCCGAGTCCACCGGGGTCGGGGGAGTCCATGATCTCCGCGCGCCCGGTGACGCCCGCGAGGGGGAGTCCCGCCGCGATGCCCTTCGCCGTGAGCACGAGGTCGGGGACGACACCGAAATGCTCGCTGGCGAACCAGGTGCCGGTGCGGCCGAGCCCTGTCTGGATCTCATCCGCGATGAACACGACGCCGTTGCGCGTGCACCACTGCTGGAGCGCGGGCAGATAGCCGTCTGCGGGAACCACGAATCCCCCCTCTCCCTGGATGGGCTCCGCGATCAGGGCAGCGAGGTCGGCGGTGCCGGTGCGCTGTTCGAGGTGCGCGATCGTGCGCTCCGCCGCCTGCTCTCCGGTGAGGCCGTCGCGGTAGGGGTACGAGTTGGGCACACGGTGGATATCCGAGGCGAACGGTCCGAAACCGGTACCGTATGCCGCCTTGTGGTTCATGGCGAGCGTCAGGTTGGTGCGCCCGTGGAATGCGTGGTCCAGGGCGGCGACCGCGCGGCGGCCGGTGTGACGGCGGGCGATCTTGACCGCGTTCTCCACGGCCTCGGCTCCGGAGTTCACGAAGACGGAGCGCTTCTCGTGGTCGCCCGGCGTCTTCTCGGCGAGACGCTCCGCCAGCCGCACGTAGCCCTCGTAGGGCGTCACGGTGAAGAGCGTGTGCGTCACCTGCGCGAGCTGGGCGGCCGCTGCGGCCATCGCGGCCGGATTCCCGTGCCCGATCGTGGTGACACCGATGCCGCTGCCCAGGTCGAGGAAGCGGTTGCCGTCGACGTCGGTGACCCAGGGGCCGTCGGCGTGTGCGATGTAGACCGGCAGAACGCTGCCGACGCCTCGGGCGACCGTCCGCAGCCGTCGTTCATGGATCGCTCGACTGCGTGGGCCCGGCACATCGGTCAGGACGGACGGCGCGGCGGAGAGGTCGGGAAGCACGCGAGGCGAGGACATGGTGGCTCCTTCGATGAGCGGTGCCGAGCGAAGGGCCTCGCCCGATCGGATTGACCTAAGGCTATGTTAGCCTTTGTCCTATGTCAAAGATGGATGCACCGATCGGCGCCGACGATCGCTACCCCACGGCGTTCACCGCCGATGACTTCCGGCACAACATCGCGGGTGTCGAATCGCGCATCGCCGCGGCGGCGCGACGGGCAGGGCGCGACCCGGGAGACGTGACGCTGCTGCCGGTGAGTAAGACGGTCCCCACCGACCGCGTGCGGGTCGCGATCCAGTCGGGCATGCGGCTGCTGGGCGAGAACAAGGTGCAGGAGGCGGTGCGCAAGAACGGCGAGACCGCCGACCTCGATGTGTCATGGTCGATCATCGGGAACCTGCAGACCAACAAGGCCAGAGACGTCGCCTCGTTCGCCGCGGAGTTCCAGGCGCTCGACCGGTTACGGGTCGCCGAGGCGCTCGATCGGCGCCTCCAGGTCGCGGGGCGCAGCCTCGACGTCTTCGTGCAGGTGAACACCTCGGCTGAGGACTCCAAGTTCGGGATGCCGCCCGAGGAACTCCCGGCGTTCCTGGAGGCTCTTCCCTCTTACCCGTCGCTGCGCGTGCGGGGGCTGATGACCCTCGCGATCCTGACCCCTGACGATGCCCGCGTGCGCGAGTGCTTCTCCCTCTTGCGCACGCTGCGAGACCAGGCCAGGGAAGACGCCCCGGATCTGATCGGCGCGGGCGAGCTGTCGATGGGCATGTCCGGGGACTACGAGATCGCGGTCGAGGAGGGGGCGACGTGCGTGCGCGTCGGGCAGGCGATCTTCGGAGCCCGTGCGCTTCCCGACAGCCACTACTGGCCCGAGGACTGATCGGGGCTCAGTCGTCGGTGCGGAAGCCCGCCGCCTTGTGCGTTCCATCGCAGAAGGGCTTGAGAGCGGAGAGCCCGCACCGACACAGCGCCACGGTGCGGCGGTGCGGTGCGATCGGCTCGCCCTCGGTCGTGCGCAGATCGACATCGCCGCGCACGAGCAGGGGCCCGTCGGGGTACGGGGTGATCGTCGCGGGCTCGCGGTCGGCGCTCATGACGGCATCCGCGTGCGAAGCGAGGAGAGGCCCGTCGACCAGGCGTCCAGGATGTGCGCACCTCCCCACCCGTCGACCGTGAGGCAGGCGGCGGCGCCGAACATGATGTCGGGGAGCAGCTCCGGGTGGTCCTCGGCGAGGCTGCCGGCGAGGTCTCGGGCGGCGATCTGCTCATGCACGGCGTCGGCCTCGACGTGCTCGTCGAAGTACGCCGTCACCTCGGGAGCGAATCCCAGGCGTCGCAGACCGTCGGCGTACAGGCGGCACGGGATCGAAGAGGTCATCTCGTACGCGGCCAGATGTCCGACGATCGATCCGACCAGCCGACGATTCAGCCCGAACATCGACATCATGTTGAGGGATGCCAGAGTGACGGCGGGCAGGTCGTCGACGTAGGCGCCGTAGGTGTCGTCGAGACCGGCTGCCCGCATCGCGCGCGCGAAGAGAGTGGCATGCACGCGGTCCGGACGACCGCCGCCGTACTCGTCGGACTGGATCTCGACGAGCGCCGCCTTGGCTCGACCTTCGAGTCGGGGAATCGCCCAGGAGTGCGGGTCTGCTTCGCGCAATGTGTAAGCCGAGCGCTGGATGAGCATCTCCTCCGCCTGCGCCTCGGTGGCCTTCTTCGCGAAGTATCGCGACAGGCTCGGCCCGGTGTCGGCCTCGGCGAGCGCGAAGAGCGCGCGACCGACGGCATCCACGGTCGGCTCCGGCAGGTCGGGCATCGGGATGCTCGCGCGCAGGTCGCGCTCGAACGCCGTCTCCAGAACACGGCGGGTCGCGAGGAGCGCGGGGTCCCATTCCAGGTCGGGGTCCAACTGCGGGAGTGATCCGTAGGCGGAGGCGTAGAGCACGAACAGGGCGAGCTGGATGTCGTCGTCGCGCGCGATGTCGGCGCTCGCTGCAACGGCGTCTTCGGCGAAGGCCGTGTGGTCGGTGGCTGCGTCGGCGGCGGAGAGATGCGCGATCACGGCGCGACTCACGGGACCTCTGCCGCGGAAGGCGAGGGGCGATGTGGATGCCGGGGCGGATGCCGTGGCGGATGAGGTCATGTGTCGGGCTCCCAGTTGATGCGGACCCTCGTATCCTGCGGGCAGGAGCGAGATCCGGCCAGGGACTTGACGGGCGGCCCCTGCGCGGGGCATGCGTGCGGGAACCGCGCCGTCGGCGGAGGCCGACGGGTGCAGCGTTAGGCTGACGTCGATGACTCCGCCGGGCTCCTGGTCCCACTACGCCTCACCGCGCCATGCGATGCGGCGATTCCTGATCTCGTGCCACGGCGCGGGGGAGCAGTCGGGTCCGCAACCGCCGTTCCGACGACGGGCACTCCCGACCCGCGGCCTGGTGTACATCTCCGAAGGGTGCGGGGCGTACGACGAGTACGAGCCGCGCGGCCTGCGGGTGCCGGTCGAGGGGCCGGCGGTGATCTGGCTCACCCCCGGAGTGCTCCACGGCTACGGCTCCGACGCCGGAGGATGGTCCGAGCACTGGGTGCTGTTCGAGGGCGAGCCCTTCGCGGCGTTCGAGACGAGTGGGCTGGGAGGGCGTCACCGGCCGGTGCAGAAGCTCGTCCGCCCGGTCGAAGACGCGCACGCGATCTTCGGTGAGCTGCGGGAGGCCGTCGCCGCCGTGGGACCGCGGGCGGAGATCGCCTCATCGGTCGCGACGCAGCGGCTCCTGCTCGCGATCCTCGATGCCGTCGAGCCGGCGGAGGGGGCGACGGATGGGATGACCATCGTCGATCGCATCGCCGGTGGCGCGACTCGGACTCTCTCCGTCGCCGCCCGCGCAGCCGGCGTTGGGCTCACCACGCGGGAGCTGGGGGAAGTCGTGCGGGCGGCGACCGGGCTCACGGTGAACGACTTCGTGATCGAGGTGCGCATCGCGCGGGCGCAGTCACTCCTGGCGGAGACCGCGCTCGACGTCGGACAGATCGCCGCGCGGGTCGGCTACGACGACGCGGCGTACTTCTCACGCGTCTTCCGCCGCCGCACCGGGGCAGCGCCATCAGTGTTCCGGCGGCAGCAGGCCCGGACTCCGATCGACTGAAATCGTCCAAGTCGGTCGGACATCATCCTGAAAATCCAATGATCCGACCGGAAAGTCCATGGACTGAAGTCCAAGGCTCCTCGATCCTGGAGTCATGTTCACCTCCAACGGATACACGCTCGATGACTCACCGTCTCGACTCGGGCGGATGGAGCCCGTGCCGGACACCATCCGCGCGGACAGGGAGGCGTTGTGGGGTCGACTGCGGAGAGACGGCTACCTGTTCCTTCCGCAGCAGCTCGATCCGCAGCTGGTCACCGCGTTCCGCGAGTACTACTTCACCGCGATGGCCGACACCGGGATCGTGGTGCCCGGATCGGACCCCGTCGTCGGCATCGGCGCGCAGGGTTCGATCGACAGAGCGAAGATCCGCTCCGTCCTGTTCGATGACATCGTGCCGGGCGAGCAGTACGCCGCGCTGACCGGACACCCCGACATCCGCGGATGGTTCGAGTGGTTCCTCGGTGACGACGTGCACCTGCATCGGCGCCAGATCATCCGCCACATCCGTCCGGGGGAGTCGGGGATCGGCACCGCCACGCAGGCCCACTACGACCTCGTCTATCTGCGTGAGGGGAGCGAGCGGGTGCTCTCGATGTGGATCCCGTTGGGAGACTGTCCCGTCGAGCAGGGCGGGCTCACCTACCTCGAGGGCAGTCACCACTGGGCGCTCGCCGAAGAACGTGCGCGCGGCGACAGGCGTCCGGCCGCGTCGATCACGGCTGACCTCCCCGCGCTCGCGGACGCGCACGACGCCCGTTGGCTGATGGCGGACTACCGGGCCGGCGATGTGATGGTGCACTCCTCGTACGTCGTGCACGCCAGCACCGACAACGTCGACCCGCTGGGGCGCGTCCGCCTCTCCACCGACATCCGCTACCAGCGGGCCTCCGAGCCGATCGACTGGCGCTGGCAGGAGCACTGGCACGAGGACGACGGCCTGTGAGGAGCGCGAGCGCCTAGCCGCAGGTCTCGAACGCGTAGGCGTCGTCGTCGGGGGTGACCAGGTCGCGGTCGCGCAGCACCATCGAGGCGGGCGAGCTGTCGTCGTCGCACATCTCGGCGAAGGAGCGCGGCAACTCGTCGGTGTACTCGATGTCGATCACATGGTCCCCGTAGACCGCGGTATACGCACCGCACTCGGCATAGGCCGCGCACTCCTCGGTGACGGCGAAGTCGAATCCGGCCCGCTCGTGCAACAGGGCCGCATCCTCGGCGGCGTTCTTCTGGCCGGCCGCGAGCCCCGCGACGTGGGCGGCATCGACGAGGAGCGCGGCCAGTGCCAGGTTGTCGTCGAGGGCGAGGCCTCCTTCCGACCGCGAGTACGAGTCGAGGTTGTCGAACTCGACCGCGTCGAAGCCGGCGTCCGCACATCCCACGATCCACGGGGTCACCGTGTCGGCGATCTTCTCCCGGCGCTCCGCGGTCGAAGTGTCGAGCAGCGCCTCATCGGGCCAGTCCGGATCGAAGACGACGTCGCCGTCACGACGCAGCAGCAGCTCATCGGGCCAGATGTCGAGTTCACCGGGCTGCGTCTGGAAGCCGTTGACGTAGCAGATCGAGTACGCCCCGGATGCGGGCTCCGCGTTCCGGTCCCGCCCCACGACGCCGACCTCGGGTGCCGGACGATACGCACCCCCGAGTTGATAGTCCGGCACGGCACCGGACGGTGGAAGGGCGACATCCGATGAAGGGGCGGCCGTGGGTGCAGAGGAGCACCCCGTCAGCACGAGGGCGCAGAGCACGGTCAAGACTGCTCGCCGCCCCGTCGTGTGCCTCCGTGAAGACGCGCTCACCGCGCGACGGGCCCGGTGGCCGCGGCATCAGACGGCACCTGTTCTGCGGGATTGCGTCGGATGCCGATCCACGACACCACGCCGCCGATCACGAGCAGTGCCGCCGTGACCCACGCCGCGCTGTGGAATCCGTCGAGGTCGAGTGTGCCTCCGACGATCGTCGACAGCATCGCCACCACGAGCAGACCGGCCACGCGGGAGACGGCGTTGTTCACGGCCGAGGCGATTCCCGAGTGGTTCTCGTCGATCGCGCCCAGGATCGCGGCCGTCAGCGGTGCGACCGTGAGGGAGAGCCCGAGGCCCATCACGATCATCGCCGGCAGCACCTGCCACCAGTAATCGAAGTCGGTCGAGACGAGAAGCAGCATCAGGGCGCCGACGGCCATGAGCAGCGGGCCGACCGTCATGAAGATGCGCGGCCCGAACCTGCCCGCCCACTGTCCTGCACGCGAGCTGACGAGGATCATCAGGATCGTCATGGGCAGGCTCGCGAGGCCGGCGGCGGTCGCGCTGAGCCCCGCGCCCTGCTGCAGGTAGACACCCACCACGAAGCCGTTCAGCGACAGGGCGGCGTAGACGAAGAACGTGGCGAGGTTGCCCCATCCGAAGTCGCGCACCCGGAACAGCCATAGGGGCATGAGCGGCGAGGCGGAGTGCTGCTGACGCCACAGGAACAGGGCGAACAACGCGGCGCCGGCGACGGCCGGGATCCAGATCGCGGGCGACTGCCACCCCATGTTGGGCTGCTCGATGAGCGCGTAGACCACGGCGCCGAGGCCGATCGCGCACAGTGCCCCGCTCCACCAGTCGACCTTGATGCCGCGCGGATGCTCGGGCAGGTGGAGGCGGGAGAGCAGCAGCAGGGTGATGCCGATCGGGATGACGTTGATGAGGAAGACGAAGCGCCAGGAGAGGTAGTCGACGAACAGGCCGCCCAGCAGCGGACCGACCAGCTGTGCGCCGGTGGTGAAGGCCGTCCAGACGCCGATCGCCCTCGATTGCACGTCGGAGCGCATTGTCGCGGTGATCAGCGCGAGCGAGCTCGGCACCAGCAGCGCGCCGGCCGCCCCCTGCGCGGCGCGGGCGATGATCAGCATGAGCGGATCGAACGCCGCGGCGACCGCGATGGAGGCCACGCCGAAGGCGATCAGTCCGATGCGCATGACGAGCACCCGGCCGTAGGCGTCTGACACGGAACCTGCCAGCAGGATCAGGGCGCTCAGCGTGATCAGGTACGCGTCGACGACCCACTGCTGGGTGGTGATTCCGCCGCCGAGCTCTCGGCTGATCGCGGGCAGCGCGACATTGACGACCGTGCCGTCGAGGAACGTCACGAAAGACGCGAGCACCGCGATGGAGATCACGAGTCGCTGAAGAGGGGCGAAGGATGCCACAGGCCGACCCTACCCCCGGTGACCGACGTCGGGGGCGGTGTGGCTCAGGGCACCGAGCCGGATTCGTGCGCTGCGGCGTTCGGAGTGGGAAAGGGGGCCGTCGTGCCGGTGCGGAAGAGGTCAGCCAGGGCGGGCACTCCGCCTTCGTCGACGGCGCGGCGCTGCCGGTCGGCACCGGAGCCGAGGGCGCGCAGCCGTTCGATGCCCTCGCGGACCCGATCCTCGTCACCGAGGTCGCGCAGGGCAGGTGCGATCATGGCCAGCATCCGGTCGGCGACGGCCCACGCGTCGTCGGCCTCGCCGGTCGTCGGATCGATCAGGCGTGCGCCCATCCCTCTGCGCGCCGCCGTCCACAGCGAGACGTCGATGCCGTCGGTGCCGATGTCCGCGTGCGGCTGATCATCGGTGATCACGATCGCGCGGGAGAGCAGAGCGGCGAACACCGAGTCCTCGGCCGTCAGTTGCGCATCGAAGACCCGCACCTCGACGGTGGGGTAGCGCTCCGAGATCCGCACCGCCCACGACAGCGACGCCGCATCGGTGAGGGCGCCGACATCGATGAGGCGCTGCACACCCGCCCGATAGTCGTCGTAGTCACGGAACCTCGGCGGCGCCCACGAGGCGGGCAGTCGGCGGATCTGGATGCTGCGCCAGCTGGCGAAGTCGGAGTCCCGACCGTTCACGAAAGGGCTGTTGCCGGTGAGCGCCAGCAGCACGGGGAGCCAGCCGCGCACCCGATCGAACGCGCGGACCCTCTCCTCGTCGTCGGCGACCTCGACATGCACGTGCAGGCCGTTGACCTCGTGATCGCGCGTGAGGTGTCCGAGCTGCGCGGCCACGTCGTCGTAGTGGGACGAGGGGGAGACGGCGGAGGAGCGGGTGGTGACGAACGGGGTGCCGGTGCCGGCCGCGATCGCGTGCTGGTCCTGGGCATGCCAGCCGATCAGGCCGCGCAGGTGCGTCAGCTGCGCTTCGGCATCTGCCGCGGTCGAGACCGGCTCGGTCAGGCATTCGATCTGAGAGGTCAGGTACTCCGTCGTGACCTCTCCGCCCGTGCGGAGGCGCGTGATGCGCTCGCGGGTCCCGGTGGCGAGGGCTACGGGCGCCAGCGAATGCTCATCGAGGAAGAGGAACTCCTCCTCGATGCCGAAACGCGCCATCCGCGGCCTCAGTGGTTCCTGAGCGCGGAGATCAACTCGGACTTCCGCTTGCCGCTGTAGCCGGTGAGGCCCAGCTCCTTCGCTCGCGTGCGCAACTCGGCAACCGTCCAGTCCTCGTAGTCGCCGTGCTCGCCACCGCGACGGCCCACGGCGCTGCGTCCTTCTTTCGCCGCCGCATTCGAGATGCGCGCTGCCTTCTCCTGGGAGGCGCCGTCATCCCGGAGTTCTTCGTACAGCTCGGGATCCTTCAGCGAGTTGTTGCGTCGTCCTGGCATGTTCTCGTCTCCTTCGCGCACTCGGAGGGTGGAAGTCAACCCCCTCGGGCAGAACGCCTGTCGCGGCTAGCGTGGACACACCACAGTCGGGCGTCCGCGCCTGCCGAAAGAAGGGAAAGACCGATGAACATCCTCCTGATCATCGTCATCGTCGTCGCAGTGATCCTTGCGATCACCGGAGGACTGGTGCAGTCGCTCCAGTTCCTCCTGTGGGTCGGGCTCGTCCTCCTCGCGATCGCAGTGATCGCCTGGTTGATCCGAGCGATCAGCGGCAGCCGCAAGGTCTGACAACACAGTAGGTCTGACCCCATCGAGGTGAGGCCCGCCCATCGGCGGGCCTCACCTCTTCGGTGTCTGAGGGACTGTTACTTCTTGTCGAACGCGTCGCGGACGCTGTCGCCGGTCTTCTCCGCGGCGTCCTTCACGTTCTGGCCGGCCTGCTTGGTCGAGGCCTTCACCTGGTCCGCCTGGCCTTCAGCTTCGAGGCGCTCGTTGTCCGTGAGCTTTCCGACGCCTTCCTTGACCTTTCCGGCAGCCTTCTCAGCGGCGTTCTTGATGTCGTCTGCAGCACTCATGTCGTGCTCCTTTCGTAGGCGGATTCGATTGATTCCGACCCTTTCACGCGGGCGCCGAACGGGCCACGGGATTGACAATCCGGCCGGGTCATGTCAACGTTCCGCCCCATCGACTCGGGCACCTCGAAGGACTAGCCTGGCGCCAGGCGGGTGGTCCTGCCCGCGGACCTCGACCAAGGAAGCGGTGTGCGATGGACTCGATGATGATGGGCGCCATGTCGAAGAACATGGAGTCGATGCCCGACATGCAGATGATGGACATGGCCGTCATGCAGGCGTGCATGGATGCGTGCGCCGCGTGCGAGCAGGCCTGCACGGTGTGCTCGACGCAGATGATGGACTGTTCGCCGGCCTGCATGAACTGCGCAGACATGTGCAACACCATGATGCGGTCCATGATGCGGATGCAGGGGATGACCCCCGCGTCGATGATGGCGATGCTCAACGCCTGCATCGCGATGTGCAAGACGTGCATGGATGCGTGCGCGCGGCATGCCGACGAGAGCGACGTCTGCCGGATGTGCGCTCAGGCATGTCAGGCCTGCATGGACGCCTGCTCGGCTATGAAGGACATGCTGATGGCGAGCGCCTGAACCGGAGCGCCTGAACCGGAGCGTCTGAACCGAAGGCCGGGTCAGGCTTCCGCGACGTCAGATGGTGGCGACGTTGAACTGCGTGCCGCCGACGGCCAGCACGCCGTAACGCGCGTGGAGCGCGACCGGCGTGCCGGCGACGGCCTCGAGCGCGGCGCCCGAGCCGTTCCACAACGCGTGCGCATCGCCGTCGAGGGTGCGCACCACGAGGTCTCCGGAGACGGCGTCCGCCGACTCGACCAGGGCGTCGACCCACTCCGCGGGCGTCGCCGAGGCGATGCGCGCCTGGATGAGGTGAAGCGCGTGTCCGGGGGCGAACGAGGAGCACCGGCCGCCCTCGCTGCACATGCACGCCGCACGCTCACGCACCGGGAGGGGCGAAAGGCGGTTCAGTGGCGTGGACACGATGGTCTCCTTCTGGTTCGACGTTCCGGAAAGACTAAGTCGCCCGTTCCGCGGGGCACAGGCGGGCCGACACGGAGTGAAACAAACGGGTGTAAGCTCGCCGGGTGCTGTCGTCGATGAGCGCCCTCGGGGCGCAGAGCGGAGCTGCAGGCGCCTTCCGCGCCGCAGACAGAGGCTGAGGACCCACCGGAGGCGGAACCCCCGTCCCCGGTGTCGTGACGTACCCGGCATCCGCGTCCGGGATCTTCCTCCGATCGACTCGCCTTCGCGGCGACCACTCCGAAAGCACTCACTCTCATGCGTCCCATCGACGAGCGCGCCATCCGCGCCTCCTTCCTCAACACCTCCCGTAAAGAGGTCTCCGACCTGACCCTGCCGCCCGGTTTCGCCGAGATCGACTTCGATCGCCTCGACTTCCTCGGCTGGGCCGACCCGAAGATGCCCCGCCGGGCGTATGTCGTCACGTGGGTCGACGATGCCCCCGTCGGCGTCTTCCTGCAGCGCGCCGAACAGCGCGTGATCGCCAGGGCACAGTGCTCGTGGTGCGAAGACGTCACGCTCCGCAACGATGTGCAGCTGTACGTGGCCCGGAAGGCCGGGCCGGCCGGGCGAAAGGGCGACAGCGTGGGCGTACTCACCTGCGCGGAGTTCGGCTGCAACCACAACGTCCGCATCCTGCCGCCGTTGGCCTACCAGGGGTTCGACCGCGAGTTCGCGCGAGACCTGCGCATCCTGCGACTGCAGGAGCACGTCGCCGGCTTCCTCGCCGAGGTCGCCGGCTGATCCCGACTTCTGTTGCTCCGGTCGCACTTCCTGCCGCTCACGGGTCGCGAAGGCGACAGGAAGTGCGACCGGAACAGGGGCTCGGGGCAGCCAGGTCAGGCCATCCGGGCGCGCACGTGCGCCCAGGCGGGTGCTGACAGCTGCGCCGACCGGCGGGCGAACTCGTCGAAGCTGCGACGACCGGGCCAATCGGTCGGCAGCATCGAAGGGGGAAGTCCCGGGTCGGTGTAGGGCAGCACCCGCCAGCGGTCGATCAGATGCACGTACGCGGCGAACGGCTCGTCGGGCAGCGTCGCGAGGGAGGCCTGGAACGTGAGGTGCTCGTCACGCAGCGCGTCCAGGTCCCACCACTGCGCCGCGGCGTCGATCAGGGTACCGGCAGGCACGGGGGTGTAAGTCGGGAACAGTGTCGCCCACCGGCGCGCGTCGAGTTCGTCGAGGATCTGCATCACCTCGTCCTGCAGGTGCCCGGGGCAGATCCACAGGGCGGGCGACACGACTCCGGCACCGATCCACTGCAGCCGTCGGCGCAGTTGATGGCGCACGCTCCTCGCGCTCTCGGGCATCGAGAACGACACCAGGCACCAGGTGTCGGCATCCGTCATCTCGCGCATCTCGAAGATGCGCCGGTCGCCGCGTTCGAGCATCCGGGTGGCTGCCGGATTGAGGCGATAGCCGATCTGCTCCTCGCGTGCGGCGAGCAGCAGCCCCTTCTGTTTGAGGCGCGCGACACCGGTGCGCGCCGGGGCCGGTTCGATGCCCAGGTCGCCCGCGAGCGCGACCAGATCGGCGGCCGAGATCCATCCGCCGAGAGGACGCAGGAAGACGCCGATGAATGTCCGCAGCAGCGACGCGGTGCTGCCGGGGCGGGCATCGATGTCGTCCAGCACGGGCCCGGCGAGGTCAGAAGTCACCGGACTCCAGGGCGTCGCGCACCGCGAGCACGCCGGTGATCGTCTCGACGTGCGAGGTGCTCAGCGGGGAGAGCCCGAGGCGGATGCCGTCGGGGAACCGGAAGTCGGGGATGATGCCGTCGGCCCAGAGCCGTCGGGTCACGTCGCGGAAGTCCGGGTGGCCGATCGTCACGTGCCCACCCCGCAGGTCGGCGTCGCGCGGGCTGAGCAGCCGCACGCCGAGAGGCGCGAGCACCTCGTCGTAGGCGTGCACCGCGAGGTCGGTCAACGACTGCGACTTCGCCCGGACACCCTCGATCGTGGACTGTTCGATGAGGTCGAGCATGCCCTGCATCGCGAGCATCGAGGTCACCGGCGGGGTTCCGCTGAGCAGCTGGCGGATGTCGCCGGACGGCACGTACTCCGGTCCCATCGCGAAGATGTCGTCCGCGCTCCACCAGCCCTGGATCGGCTGGCGCAGCACACCCTGGAGCCCGCGGCGGAGGTAGGCGAAGGCGGGAGAGCCCGGTCCGCCGTTCAGATACTTGTAGGTGCAGCCGACAGCCATGTCGACGCCCCATTCGTCGAGCTGCATCGGGACCACGCCGGCCGAGTGGCACAGATCCCACATCATCAGAGCGCCGGCCTCATGCGCGGCCGCGGTGATGCCCGACATGTCGGCCAGGGCTCCGGAGCGGTAGTCGACGTGGCTCAATGACACCAGGGCGGTGCGTGCGGAGACCACGGCCTCGACATCGGCGATCGTCACCCCGTGCACCGGATCGGGCTCGAGCCAGCGCAAGGTCATCCCGGTTTCGGCGGCCACGCCCTCGGCCAGGAAGCGGTCGGTGGGGAAGTTGCCCGCCTCGATCACGAGCTCGGTGCGGGCCGGGTCGGCCGCCGCAGCGGCGCGCATGAGCTTGTAGATGAGCACGCTGGTCGAGTCGGCCACGACGGTCTGGCCCGCAGCGGCACCGAGCGCGACCCGTCCGATGCGATCCCCGAGCTCCATCGGCAGCGCCATCCACTGCTCGTCCCAGGAGCGGATCAGCCGCGTGCCCCAATCGTCGCGCACGAAGGCCGCGAGCTTCTCGGGAATGTCGCGCAGGGGCCGCCCGAGCGAGTTGCCGTCGAGGTAGGCGGTGACCCCCGGCGCCTCGGCGAACGCATCGAGGTGCGCGCGCAGCGGGTCGGCCGCGTCGAGAGCGCGGGCACGCTCGAGGAGGGAGGAGTCGGCGGGCGTCGTGGTCATGTCACACCTTCAGATCGGCGGGGGCGAGGGGGCGGGCGTCGAGCAGATCGGCCGATGCGGGGGAACGGCCGGGGAGGAGCAGGAGAACGGAGGCGGGGTCGAACGGGTACACAGGGGCGAGCGCTCGAAGGAGGGCGGCGTCATCGAGCCCGGCCTCGCGGAGGGCGGCGACCTCGAGCGGGTTCAGGTCGACCGGCATCGGCCCGTTGCCCAGGTCGGTGCCGTAGAGGAGGGTGCCGCCGGCGGCGTGGAAACGACGCACGTTGTCGATCGCGATCGTCCGCTCGGGGTCGTCGTGGATCGCCAGTGTCGAGATCCATGAGGCGGAGGTCACCTGGCGCGCGATCTCGTCGTCGTCGAGGCGCTCCGTGAACGGGGCGTGGGCGAGACGTGCCGCGCCGAGACCGACGACGCGCTGTGCTTCGCCTGACCCCTCGGCGTGCGCGACGACGGGAAGGCCGCGGTCGGCGGCGCGCAGGACGATCGTGCGGAAGAGGTCGTCGGTGAAGACCGGCCCTGCGGTGCTGTTGCTGGTGACCTTGATGCAGGAGGCACCGGCATCAGCCATCTCCGCCACGGCTTCGACGGCGGCATCCATGTCGGCGACCTCACGCACCGAATCCTCCGGCGCCCACTCGCGGTCGGAGGGATAACCGCCCGGAGCGGTCACGAACGCGCCGGCGAAGTCGATCTCTACCGCCTGCCGCGTTCGTTTCTCAGGAGCATGAGTGTCGGCCGGGCCGGATTCGCCCGTGGCGGGTCGGTCGGAGGGTGTTCCTCCTGAGTTGTGCACGGCGAGCCGGCGCAGCACTTCGGGTCTTCCGCCGAGGTCGACCACGCGGCCGAGGCGCGAGCCCGCCAGCAGGCCGTGCTCGACGAGCTGCAGATGCACGTGGTGATCCGTGAATCCGCCCGTGATGACGCCCTCGATGCGGGGGAGACCTGGGGCAGGGCTCTCATCGCGCAGCCGCACGCGCCCGTCGACGAACTCGACGACGCCCTCGCGCCACCCGATCCCGTCGAAGAACGTCGCGGCCCGCATCAGCTGCCGATCTCGGTGCGCACGGCGTAGAGCTCGGGGAAGAACGTCAGATCCAGCGCGCGCTGCAGGAAGCCGACGCCGCTGGAGCCGCCGGTGCCGACCTTCATCCCGATCGTGCGAGCGACCGTCTTGAGATGCCGGAAGCGCCAGAACTGGAAGTTGTCCTCGAGGTCGACCAGGTCTTCGCATGCCTCGTACAGGTCCCAGTACCGGCTCGGGTCCTGGTAGATCTCGCGGATCGCGGGCACCAGCTCCGGCGTCTCCCGGTAGGGCTCGCGCACGTCGCGTTCGAGGATCTCGGTCGGGACGGGCAGTCCTCGGCGAGCGGCGAAGCGCAGGAACTCGTCGTACAGCGTGGGCTTCTCCCACTCGGCGGTGAGGAGAGCGAGGTTGGCGGGGTGGTCGGCGAAGACGCTCAGCATCTTCTCGTTCTTGTTGCCGAGGGCGAACTCCACCGCCCGGTACTGCACGGACTGGAATCCGGACGAATTGCCCAAGGCCCCGCGGAACTGCGCGTACTCGGTGGGGGTGAGGGTGGCGAGCACCGACCACTGCTGCGTCATCACGTCTTGGATGCGCTTGACCCTGGCGATGCGCTTCAGAGCCTCGCGCAGGTCGTCACGCGCCAGCAGCTCACGGGCGGAGGACAGCTCGTGCAGCAGCTGCTTGAGCCACAGCTCGGTGGTCTGGTGCTGGATGATGAACAGCATCTCGTCGTGGTGCTGCGGTTCGCTCACCGGATGCTGCGCCGTGAGCAGCTGGTCGAGCGCCAGGTACGAGCCGTACGTCATCCGGCCGGACAGGTCGGTGACGATGCCGGATTCCAGGGCGCGTTCGTTCTCGGTGTGCATGCGCCGAATATATCACTTTCGTGGCGAGCGTCACAGGAGTGTTATATTCTACACGCCTCGCTTCAGAGCGCGGGAGTGCGCGACGGCGGGGTGCGTCGGGTTCCCGGGCTGCCGACGGCCTCGAACGCCGCGGCGAGGCCGAGCAGCCTCGTATCGTCGTAGGCGCGTCCGGCGAACGTCAGGCCGATCGGCATCTCGATGTCGCTCATCAGACCCATCGGGACCGTGACCGTCGGGATGCCGAGGTGGCGTAGGGCCAGATTGCCGTTCGCGATCCAGACGCCGTTGCGCCAGCCGAGATCGGCGGACTCCGGGTTCACGTCCATGTCGGCCGGCCCCACGTCGGCGACCGCGGGGAAGACCACGGCGTCGAGTCGCAGGACGTCCATCCACACCTCGAGGTCACGGCGGCGGGTCTCCTCCAGGCCGCGCAGCCCGTCTTCGAGCTCGGGCATGTCGGTGAACGAGGCATCGGGATTGTCACGCACCCAGTCCGGATACTCGGCGATGTCGTCGTCGAACCCGGCGTAACGGTCGGGGAGCGCGCCCTCCGGATGCGGGAAGATCGTGGCTCCGTCGACCTCGACGAGCGAGCGCAGAGCCGGGTCGCCATTCGCTTGCAGGAAGTCTTCCCACGCCCACGCCGAGAGGTCGACGATCTCGCGGTGCAGGTACTCCGGCGACACCAGGCCGCGGGTCACGATGGTGTGCGCGCCCGGCCGATCGCCCTCGTAGTTCGACACCGCGGGGAAGTCGACCTCGATCACGGTGGCTCCGGCGGCGGTGAGGTCGCGGTGAGCTGCGTGCCAGCGCTCGATGATGCTCGCCCGCGTGTCGATGCGCTGTCCGGTGGGGCCGCCGATCCCCGGGTTCTCGGCGCTCCCCGCATCCGGGTCGGCGTTGATGTACATGCGGGGGATGCCGATGCGTGCACCGACGAGCGTGCGCGCCGCGCCCGCGGCGAGGGCGCGATACGACTCCGGGCGGACGGCGGATGCGGTGGGCAGCTCGACCCACGGCTGCGCCCGCCAGAAGTCGCCGCGGGTCTCGGCGTCATCGGTGACGATCACGTCGAGCACCTCGAGCAGATCGACCATGGTGCGGGTGTGTGGCACCACCACGTCCATGGTGGGAACGAGCGGCCAGTTGCCGCGGGTCGAGATCACCCCGCGCGACGGGGTGTAGGCGCACAGGGCGTTGTTGGTCGCCGGTCCTCGCCCGCTCGACCAGGTCTCTTCGCCGAGTCCGAAGGCGGCGAAGCTCGCGGCGGTCGCGGTGCCGGAGCCGTTCGAGGAGCCCGAGGCGAAGGGCGCTGTGAGGAAGCCGGCGCTGTACGGGCTCTCCGCCCGGCCGTAGACGCCGCGCTGCATGCCGCCGTTCGCCATCGGGGGCATGTTCGTCAGTCCGAGGCAGATGGCACCGCCCGCGCGCAGCCGCTCGATCGTGAAGGCGTCGTGCTGAGCCACCAGCTGCGCGAACGCCGGGCTCCCTGCGGCGGCGGTGAGGCCACGGACGAGGTAGCTGTCCTTCGCGGTGTACGGGATGCCGTCGAGCGGCCCGAGCGTCTCGCCGCGGCCACGGCGAGCATCGGATTGCGCGGCTTCGCGCCGTGCCTCGGGATTGGCGACGACGACGGCGTTCAGGGCGGTCTCGGTGTCGGGCGCGTCGAAGGCGGCGATCCGGGCGAGGTACGCATCGACCAGCTCGACTGCGGTCGCGGCGCCTGTCTCGAGGGCGCGCCGCAGGTCGGCGATGGACGCCTCGACCACGTCGAACATCAGCGGCGCCCGTCGAGTGCGGGCTGCTGCTGGGTGATGCAGTGGATCCCACCGCCGCGGTCGAACAGCGGGCGCGCATCGACCGTGACGACCCGGCGTCCGGGGTAGGCGTCGGCGAGGATCTCGCGTGCCGCGGCATCCGCCTTCTCGTCACCGAAGCCGCACGCCACCACGCCGTCATTCGTGACGAGGTGGTTGACGTAGCTCCAGTCGACAGGACCCTCGTCGTCACTCAGCGTCGACGGTGCCGGCAACCCGATCACCTCGAAGCGGCGGCCGGCGGCATCCGTCTCCTCCGAGAGCAGGGCGCGCAGCTCACGGGTGACGGCATGGTCGGGGTGATCGGGGTTCTGCTGGTCGTGCAGCAGCAGTCGCCCGGGCGAGACGATCGTGGCGACGATGTCGACGTGGCCGTTCGTGCCGAAGTCGTCGTAGTCGCGGGTGAGCCCGCGGGGCAACCAGACAGCCTTGGTCGCACCGATCGTGCGGGCCATCTCGGCCTCGATCCGCTGCTTGTCGGCGTAGGGGTTGCGTCGGGGGTCGAGCTGCACGGTCTCGGTGAGCAGCACGGTGCCCTCGCCGTCGACGTGGATGCCCCCGCCCTCGTTCACGAGCGTCGAGCTCACGAGCTCGGCTCCGACCGCGCCGGCGACGATGCGTGCGTGCTGCGCGGCCTTGCGCCACTCGGCCCATTCCGGCGCGCCCCAGCCGTTGAAGATCCAGTCGACCGCGCCGAGGACTCCCGGACGTTCGTCGTCGACCACGAACGTCGGCCCGGAATCACGCATCCAGAACTCGTCGACGGGTGCCTCCACGATCTCGATGCTGCCGCTGAGCATGCGCCGCGCCCTGGCGACCTCGCTCGGATCGACCAGCATCGACACGGGCTCGAACTCGGCGACGGCGTGGGCGACGGCGGTCCAGGTGGCGTACCCCTCCTCGCGCTCGGCGTCGCTCGCGCCGAGGGTCTCGCCCTCGGCCGGGAACGCCATCCAGGTGCGCTCGTGACGGGCGGTCTCGGTGGGCATGCGCCAGCTCATCGTGTTCTCCTCGCTGTTGCCGTTCGTCTATTGAACATGCGATCAACAGGTGTTACGGTAACCCCTGATGAAGACCACGTCAACAGGTACCGCCGCTCGGCGGATGTCGCCGGAGGAGCGCGATCACTCGATCCTCGACGGTGCGCTCGGTCTTGCCCGCGAGAGCGGACTCGAGAGCCTCACCGTGCGGGCGGTCGCTGCCCGCGTCGGGGTCACCCCCGCGCTGGTCGCGCACTACCGGCCGGGGATGGACACCTTCGTCGCCGACGTCTTCGGGCTGATCGTGGCGGCGGAGCGTGACGAGGTGATCGCCGCCTTCGACGACACGGCCTTCGACGACGCCGACGACCTGCGGGCCGGTCTGCTGCGCCTGATCGAGACCCTGCTCGACGCCGACCGCGACGATGTCACCCTCATCTGGGTGCAGGCCTGGGCGCTCGGTGCCCGCAACGATGCGCTCGCGGCGCGCGTGCGGCAGGAGATGGACGGGTGGCAGAGCGCGCTCGAGGAGATCTTCGCCCGTGCCGCCGTCGCAGGCGCGATCGCCGCCGGCCGTGCCGACACCGCCGCGTGGCTGCTGCTCGCGATGGTCGACGGCATGAATGCGCACTCGCTGGTGAAGTGGGCGCCTCGCGACCGTGCCGACCTCGCCAGACGGGCGCTGTCCGCTGTGCTCGACAGCGCGACGTCCGATGCGCTCGCCACCGACTCCCGATCCACAGACGCCCGATCCACAGACGCCCGATCCACAGACTCCCGATCCACAGACTCCCGGTTTGATGACTCCCGATCTGATGACAAGTAAAGGAACGCCCATGGATGCTGTGCGCATGCACGCGGCCTCGCCCGAATCGACGGCGATCGTCGATGCCGTGCTCGACTACTCTCGCCGCCGCATGCTCGCAGCCGACGTGCCGCTCGACAAGCCGCAGTCCGAGGCCGAGCTCAACCGTCTCGTCGGACCGACGATCACCGACTCGGGGCTCGGCGCCGCGCGCGCCCTGAGCGTGTTCGAGCACGTCCTCGCGCCGGCGTGCCTGACCACGAGCCACCCGCTGTATCTGTCGTTCATCCCGACGGCACCGACCATGGCCGCGATCGCGTTCGACCTGGTGGTGTCGGCATCCGGGCTCTACGGCGGCAGCTGGCTCGAGGGCGCAGGTGCCGTGCACGCCGAGAACGAGGTGCTGTCCTGGCTCGCGAGCGAGTTCGGGCTGCCCGACACGGCGGGCGGGGTGTTCGTGCAGGGCGGCACGATCGGAAACCTGTCGGCACTGGTCGCCGCGCGCGAGGCCGCCAAGGCTCGTCTGGTCGCGGCCGGCAGAGATCTGCCGACCCGGTGGAAGATCCTGTGCAGCGTCGAGGCGCATTCCTCCAACAAGTCGGCCGCGAAGATCATGGACGTCGATGTGCTGCTGGTCCCGGCCGGCGACGACGGCGTGCTGCGGGCAGAGGGCGTGCGCGAGGCCCTCCTCGAGCACGGTGACGAGATCTGTGCAGTGGTCGCGACCGGAGGTTCGACGAATTTCGGCATCGTCGACGACATCAAAGGCATCGCCGCGCTCAAGGACGAGTTCGACTTCTGGCTGCACGTCGACGGCGCCTACGGCCTCACCGCCATGCTGGCCCCGGAGGCGCGGCACATCTTCGAGGGCGTCGAGCGCGCCGACTCGGTCATCGTCGACCCGCACAAGTGGCTGTTCGCGCCGTTCGACTGCTGCGCGCTGATCTACCGCGACCCCGACAGCGGGCGCCGGGCGCACACGCAGCACGCCGAGTACCTCGACATCCTCACCGACGTCGACGAGTTCAGTCCCTCGGACTACTCGATCCAGCTCACCCGGCGACCGCGCGGTCTGCCGATGTGGTTCTCGGTCGCGACCTACGGGGTGAACGCCTACCGCGAGGCCGTCAGCGCCGGACTCGCACTGACCCGACGGATCGCCGACGAGATCGCCCGACGGCCGGAGCTGCGTCTGGTGCGCGACCCGCAGCTGTCGATCGTGGTGTTCGAGCGGGAAGGGTGGGAGCGCGCCGACTACGACCGGTGGTCGGCGGCGCTGCTCGACTCGCAGCGGGCGTTCGTGGTGCCGAGCTCGCATGCCGGGCGTCCGAACACGCGCTTCGCGATCCTGAACCCGCTCACCACGTTCGAAGACCTCGTCGGCATCCTCGACACGATGAAGTAGGAGCCCGGCGCCGGAGTGCCGCGCCGACTCAGCGCGTGGTGTGCGCGTCGAGGAAGTCGATGGTCTTCTGCAGGGCGGTCCGCGCGTCGGGAAGGTCGAGGTGGAACTGGTACTCGTGCGGGAGCTGCGGCTCATGCGGGGCGGGCCAGAACTGGGTCGTCACATCGACTCCGAGCTCGTCGAGCCGCTGCGCCATCGGGATCGACTGCAGCCAGGTGAGACCGTCGCCGTTGCCGCCCGAGATGTAGGTGGCCGGGAAGCCGGCGGTGACCCAGTCGACGGTCGACATCGTCGCGCCGGTCGAATCCTCGGCCCAGGTCTTGGTGCCCGAGTACGCCCACATCGCCGACTTGAAGCCCCAGCCCGCGATGCCGTCGAGGCGTGCCAGGGCGGCGAGGTCGTACACGCCGCAGTTGAGCACGGTCGCGGCGAGCTGGTCGGCGGTGATCGACGGGCTGATGCCCATGATCTCGGCGTAGTCGGGGCTCGTGATCAGGGTCGCCATCTGGCTGGCCAACTGCGCGCCGGCGGAATCTCCCGCGAGCACGATCTGCGAGGCGTCGACACCGAGCTCTTCGGCATGCGCGTCGATGTAGGCGAGGGCCTCGTCGAGCTGGTGCACGGCGAGTGGGTACACGCCCTCCGGCCCGATCGTGTAGTTCACGCCGATGGTGGTGTAACCCTCGCCCGCGAGGATGCGCAGGTACGGGTCGACGTTCTCCTTCGCCCCGGAGATCCAGGCACCGCCGTGGATCCAGACGACCGTGGGCAGCGGGCCCGTGGCGGATGCGGGGCGGAAGACGTCCATGGTCGTGTCGGCGCCCGCATCCCCATATGCGACGTCGAGCTTCTCGGTGAGCTTCGTGTCGGAGACGTACTTGTCCATCTCGGCAGCGGTCTCGTCGCCGCCCTTCGTGAAGACAGCGCGGATGATCATGGCCGACGGCCACGGGGTGAGGGACCCCACGATCGCCACCACGGCCACCACCGCGACGACCACTCCGACCGCGATCTTCGTCCGATGCCAGGGGCGTCTGACGTGCTTCGGGCGTGCGGATTCTTCGGCGTGTGCGTCGATGCTCATGGACCCCTCCACCGCTCAGTGTGCCAGTATTCCGGTGCTCATCTCGTCGTTCGAATCGCGCAAGTTGCCGCAAATCACGGCGGAATGCGACCAGTTGCGCGATTCGAAGGCGGCCCGAGCCACCGCCACGGGACTCAGCCGGTCATCCCCGCGGTGAGCCGGCGCACGCCGTACTCGAAGGCGCGGTCGACGTCGCCTCCGAGACGGAAGGCGCCGGAGAGCTCCATCTGCAGAAAACCGGTCGCCCAGGCGGTGAAGAGGCGGGCGGCGTCGAGCGCGTCATCCTCGCCGACCAGGGAAGTGGCGGCGCGGATGAGCGGTGCCGCCGAGCGCTCGAGCGCGTCATGGGGAGCCGCGATCGAGAACATGATGCGGAAGCCCTCCGGATGCTCGTGCGCGAAGCGGCGATAGGCGTACGCGAGTGCGGCGATGTCGTCGCCGGCTGATTCGAGTCTGGCCGTGAGCGCATCGATGGAGGCGGCCGCGACGGCGGCGTGCAGGGCGTCTCGATCGCGCACCCTCTTGTACAGCGAGGGGGCCCGCACGCCCACGCGCTCCGCCACGGCCTGCATCGTGAGGCCTGAGGGGCCGGCGACCTCGAGGATGTCGCGCCCCGCCGCGACGATCTCCTCGGTGGACGTGCGTTCGGGTGTCGGCATCGGATCCTCCTGGATGGCTATTGACAATAGCCATGATAGCTACGTAACGTAGCCATCGCAATCGTCCCGAGAGGATCCGCCATGAAGCTCGCACCGCACCTGCACCGCCTCGGCAACGACATCGTCGCCTCGTACCTCGTCGATCTGCCCGAAGGCATCACCCTGATCGACGCCGGCCTTCCCGGACACTGGCATGACCTGAAGCGGGAACTCGAGGCGATCGGCCGACCGTTGTCCGACATACGCGGCCTCGTCCTGACCCATGGCGACGGCGACCACATCGGCTTCGCCGAGCGCCTGCGCACTGAGGTCGGGGTGCCCGTGTTCATCCACGCGGCCGATGCTCATCGGGTGCGCACCGGTGAGAAGCCCAAGACCGCGATGGGGCCGGCGAAGATCGGACCGACGCTCGGCTTCTTCGCCTACGGTCTGCGCAAGAACGCGCTGCGTACGCCGCACGTATCGGTGGTGACCGAGGTCGCCGACGGCGACGTGCTCGACCTGCCGGGTGCTCCGGTCGTGCTCGGGATGCCCGGTCACTCGCCGGGCAGCATCGCCGTGCACGTGCCGGCCGCCGATGCGGTGTTCGTCGGCGACGCGCTGACCACCCGGCATGTGCTCACCGGTCGCACCGGAGCGCAGCCGGCTCCCTTCACCGACGCGCCGGACGAGGCGCTCGCCTCCCTCGATCGCCTCGCCACCATGTCGGCCTCGTGGGTCCTCCCCGGTCACGGTGCGCCCTGGCACGGCTCCCCGTCCGACATCGCCGCCGCCGTGCGGGCATCGTCCTGACGCCCGGCCCCGTCAGTGGCCGGCCAGCACCGCCGCGGTGTCGCTCACGGTGATCTGCGGGGGATACAGACCCATCACCTGCAGCGCGGCCGCGTGGTTCTCGGCGGTCGATCCGGCGCAGGCATCGGCAGCGATCGTGACGTGAGCGCCGGCGTCGGCGGCGGCCAGGGCCGTCGAGATCACACAGCAGTCCGTCGAGACCCCGGCGAGCACCACATGCGCCCCGCGCCCGACGACCGCTTCGAGTTCGGGCCCCCATTTGCCGAACGTCGGCAGGTCGAGGCTCGGATGCGATGACAGGTCCGCGGCTTCGGGTACCAGGGCGAACAGCGGATCGCTCGGCGGCTGATCCGCGAACGGCCAGGCGGCGAAGTAGGCGCCCCAGGACGTGGTGCGGTCGGCGGTCGGCATCCAGCGCGTCACGAGCACACGGCTGCCGAAGGCTTCCGCCAGGGCGCGGATGCGCGGCATCGCCTCGGCGAAGAAGGGCGAACCCCAGGCGGAGTCGGGCGCGGCGAAGATCGCCTGCGGGTCGATCACCACGAGCCAGGTGTCCGAGGTCGACGGAGCGCTCACACGGCCTCCTGGTGCCGGATCTTCGCGGCCCTGGCGAAGTAGGTCACGAGGAACGACAGCACCAGCGCGAAGAACACCCCGAGGTTCGCGTACGCCCACTCGCCGTCCCTGCCGCCGATGAGGAACAGCAGGTAGCCCTGCCAGTTGTTCCACGCGGCATCCTCGGCGAAGTTGTTCACGACCAGACCCCAGCCGACCACGCTCGTGACGACCAGGGTGCCGATCGAGGTCCAGTCCCACGCGCCGTAGCGTCCGTTCCGGTCGAACAGTGCTTCTTCGTCGTAGTCCTTCTTCCGGCGCAGGATGTCGGCGATCAGGATGCCGGCCCACGAGGCGAGCGGCACACCGAGCGTGATCAGGAAGCTCTGGAACGGACCCAGGAAGTCGGTGGCGAAGAACACCACGAAGATCGTGCCGATCGTGAGGATCACACCGTCGATCGCCGCGGCCGACGGGCGGGGGATGCGGATGCCGAGGCTGAGCAGGGTCAGCCCGGAGGAGTAGATGCCCAGCACCGCGCCCGAGACGAGCGCGAGCACGGCGGTGAGCAGGAACGGCACCAGCACCCACGGAGGCAGGATCGATGCGAGGGCACCGATCGGGTCAGCGGCGATCGCGTTCATGAGGTCTTCGTCGGAGCCGCCCAGCAGCAGGCCGAACACCACGAGGATCACGGGCGCCACCGATCCGCCGATCGTGTTCCAGGCGACGATCGCCCCGTCGGATGCCGTGCGCTTCTGGTAGCGCGACCAGTCGGCGGCGATGTTGATCCAGCCGAGCCCGAAGCCGGTCATCACCATGACGAGCGCGCCGATCACCTGCCCGATGCCCCCGTCGGGGCGCGCCATCACGGCGGCGACATCGATGGCCGGCGCCGCGAGGATGATGTAGACCACGGTCACGACGCCGGTGATCCAGGTGAGCACCGACTGCAGCTTCATAATGGTGTGATAGCCGAGCACGGAAGCCGTCACGATCAGCGCGGCGACGATCACGGTCGCGACGATGCGCAGCCAGATGCTGTCGCCGTCGCCCCCGAGCTGCGTGATCACGGTCGCGGTGGCGAGCACGGCCATGATCGCGAGGAACGTCTCCCAGCCGATCGAGGTCAGCCACGAGACGATGCCCGGCACCTTCTGGCCCTGCACGCCGAAGGCCGCGCGCGAGAGCACCATGGTCGGCGCGGAGCCGCGCTTGCCGGCGATGGCGATGAGCCCGCAGAGCAGGAACGACACCACGATGCCGATGACCGAGACGATCGTCGCCTGCCAGAACGAGATGCCGAAGCCCAGCACGAAAGAGCCGTACGACATTCCGAACACCGACACGTTCGCGGCGAACCACGGCCAGAAGAGGTCACGAGGCTTCGCGGTGCGCTCGGATTCGGGGATGATCTCGATGCCCGCACGCTCGATGAGGGCCGGCTTGATGTCCGTCATGCTCACATCCTGGCACTGCCGGAGCGCGGCCGGGCGGACTTCGTGTGGGGCGGATGCGCCCTCGTGCTCAGCCGGCGAAGAACGACTGCGCGGTGCGGGTCAGATCGTGCAGGTCGGAGACCCCGGCGAGCTCGCGCGCGGAGTGCATCGAGAGGATGGGGATGCCCACGTCGACCGTGCGGATGCCGAGGCGGGTCGCCGTGATCGGGCCGATGGTCGAGCCGCACGGCACGCTGTTGTTCGACACGAATTCCTGCGTCGCAACGCCGGCGCGCTCGCACCAGGTCCGCCACGACGCCGTGCCGATCGCATCCGTCGCGTAGCGCTGGTTGGCGTTGATCTTGAGGATCGGGCCCGAGCCGAGCACCGGCTGCACCACGGGGTCGTGCTTGGCGGCGTAGTTGGGGTGCACCGAGTGACCCACGTCGCTGGACAGGCACCACGATGAGGCGTAGGCCTGGCGACGCGCGGATCCATCGGCGCCGAGGCCCGCGTACACGCGTTCGAGCACGTCTTCGAGGAAGGGGCCTGCCGCGCCGGAGCGGGACTCCGAACCGAGTTCCTCGTGGTCGAAGGCGGCGAGCACGGCGATCGGCCCTCCCGCCGCCGGGTCGTGCGCTTCGAGCGCGACCACGCCGGCGTGCACCGAGGCGAGGTCGTCGAGACGGCCGGAGGCGAAGAACGCGTCGTCCTTGCCGAACACCGCGCCGCGTGCGGAGTCGGCGACGACCACGTCGTACCCGCGGATCTCGGAGGTGGAGACGTCGGCGGAGGAGGCGAGCTCGGCGAGGATGTCGGCCTCGGTCGCATCTCCCAGTCCCCACACCGGCTGCGTCTCGGTCTGCTTGTCGAGGGCCAGGCCGTTGTTCACGCCGCGGTCGAGGTGGATCGCGAGCTGCGGAAGGCGCAGCAGGGCCCCGGTGTCCGCCAGCACCACACGACCGTCGGCCAGTGCCAGCCGCCCG
Source organism: Microbacterium sp. NPDC058269 (assembly GCF_042881445.1). Taxonomy (NCBI): domain Bacteria; kingdom Bacillati; phylum Actinomycetota; class Actinomycetes; order Micrococcales; family Microbacteriaceae; genus Microbacterium; species Microbacterium sp. NPDC058269. Next base: position 653,503 of record NZ_JBHVXT010000001.1, on the reverse strand, counting down.
GCGAGGCGCAGCTCGCGGTCGAGCCACGAGTTCAGCAGCGGTCCGCCGTACACCTCGACTGCGGCCTGCAGCCAGCCCCGCGAACCCGTGGTCGGCTGCGGCTTGAGCTTGAAGCCGGGGGAGTCGGTGTGCGCACCGAAGATCTGCACGGGGGTCGTCGACGTGGCATCCGCCGGCACGACCCACGCGATCGCTGCCCCATCGCGTACGACGACGTACCGGCCGCCCTGCGTCGGCCAGGCATCCTCTTCGCGCAGACGGGTGAATCCGGATGACTCCAGTCGTCGAGCGACCTCCGCCGCCGCGTGGTAGCTCGAGGGCGAGGCGGCGACGAAGTCGGCGAGGTCCTCGGCGTGGGCGAGTGCGGCGGGGGTGACGGGCATGTCGTGACCTTCCTGAAGAGCGCGGTCCTTCGAGCGTAGTCTCCATCGCCGGGCTTCCCTCGGGGGTGACCGCCGCTGCCGATGGGTCTCCCAGGAAGAGCAGCCACGATGGGGGCATGAATCGTCTGGGGAAAGTGACACTTGCCACGTTCGTCGTGGTTGCCGGGGCAGTGGGGCTGTCCGGGTGCTCGTTCGCACAGGAAGGACCGGATCTGCTGATGTACGAGGTGTCCGCCTCGGAACCCGGGGGCGAGATCATCTATGTGAACACGGCGGGCCCGGCGGAGTCGATCAGCATCACGGAGGAGATGACAGAGGCCTTCTGGGCACACGCGCCCGAGCTGAATCTGAGCACGACCACGCCGCGCATCAACGTCACACCGCCGACCGGAGCGACGGCGACCTGCCGAATCCTTCGGGTCGAGGGGACGGACGTCTCCGTGGTGGCAGAGCGCACGGGGCAGGTCGATGCCGACGTCGAGTGCATCGCCCCCAACCTCGGAGGGTAGGACGCTCCGTTTGCCGGGCGTTCACAATGGCGCGTTAGGCTTTTCCCGATAGCGCCTAGGGTTCCGGGGTTCGCGCCCGTCTGGTCCGAGCGGCGCCACGGCCCTCCTCCGCAGGAGAGCCGTCATCTGACAGGACAAAAGCCCGGAGGACCCTGTTCGTCGCGCCGCGCGCCGGACGGAAGGGTCTCGTCATGTCTCCTCTCGCGTTCGTCCTGGTCTTCGGGGCCGCCATCGCCCACGCCTCGTGGAACATCATCGCGCACGGCATCAGCAGGGCCGGCGCTCCGTTTCTGTGGTGGGGTGCCGTCGGCAGCACGGTCGTGTGGATCGGCGCTGTGCCGTTCACGGGCGGTATCGGTGCCGACGATCTGGGGTCGTTCGCCCTCGGGGTCGTCGTCTCGTCGGTGCTGCACGTCGGCTACATGGCGGTGCTGCAGCGCGGGTACCGCGAGGGCAACCTCTCCACGGTGTACGCAACCGCCCGCGGAACCGGGCCCTTCCTCTCGGTGATCGTGGCCGTGCTGCTGCTCGGCGAGCGTCCGTCGGCCATCGCGCTCGTCGGCGTCGCGGCCGTGATCGTCGGCGTCGTCGCCATCGGGCTGGTCGACCGGGGCAGAGGCGCGGGCACACGCCGGCTCGATCCCGGCATCGTCTTCGGGCTGCTCACCGGTGTCGCGATCGCGGTCTACACGATCTGGGATGCGCACGCGGTGCGTACCTGGAACCTGTCGCCGGTCGCCTTCATGGTCGGAACCACGTTGCTCCAGGTGCCGTTCTACTCGATCGCGGTGCGTCGGCGCTGGGGGGCGGTGTGGGCGCTCGGGCGTACGCAGTGGCGCCGCATCCTCGCCTTCGGTGTCCTGTCGCCGTTGTCGTACATCCTGGTGCTGACGGCGATCCAGATCGCACCGGTCGCCCTGGTGGCGCCGCTGCGCGAGGTCAGCGTGGTGCTGGTGAGCCTGTTCGGGGTGTTCGTGCTGCGCGAGTCGCGGCCTGCGTTGCGGATCGCGGCCTCGCTCGTCGTCGTCGTGGGGATCGTGATGCTCGCGTGGTGATCAGCGGAAGCTGACGAGCCCGGCGTGCGCGGCGGTCACGAGGATCTGTACGCGGTCGCGCAGGTGCCACTTGGACATCATGCGTCCGAGGTGGGCTTTCACCGTGCCCTCGGAGACGATCAGGGCCTTGGCGATCTCCGCGTTCGACATGCCCTGTGCGAGGCAGTGCAGGACCTCGATCTCGCGGTCGGTGAGCGGCTCGAGCGCAGCCGCGTCCGCGGCCACAGGCGTCGAGTCGCGGACGTGCTTGATCAGCATCGAGGCGATCCGAGGGGAGAGCGAGCTCGCGCCGCTGTGCACCTCGCGGACGCCCGTGACGATGTCGTCGGCGCTGGAGTCCTTGAGCAGGTAACCGGAGGCGCCGGCGCTGAGCATCGGAAGAACCGTGTCGCTTCCGTCGAGCGTGGTCACCGCGAGCACGCGCACGTGGGGCCAGCGCTCGGCGATCACGCCGGTGGCCTCGATGCCGTCCATCTCGGGCATCTGCACGTCCATCATCACGACGTCGGGCTGCTCTCGCTCGACAGTGGCGATCGCCTCGAGTCCGTCTTCTGCCTGCGCGACGACGGTGATCTCCGGGTCGCGCGACACGAAGTGCGACAGCGCCGAACGGACGAGGGGATCATCGTCGACGATCACGACACGGATTTCCTGCATAGGGGGAAGCCTAACGGCGCGAGCGGCGGAAGGACGTCATGTAGACCTTTGGCCAAAAAGGTCTGGACCTGAGACAGATGTGCGCCGAGATGATCGCCGAGAAGATGAATACAGACATCGACGAACGACTACAAAATGGAGGTGAACGTTATGTCTTTCTGGCAGCAGGTGGGCAAGCTTATCGGTCTCTACCGCTAGAGTACCTGGCGAATAGGAGATAATGAACCATGGCCTTCGACCAGTCGGCCCGGCAGTCCCGGGACTTTCTTCGGCTGAGTCGAGGTGAGCGGCTCAGCGCTATCGAGCGCATCGCGGTTCTGGCCATCGTCTCCGTCATCATCGCCCTAGACGTCCTCGGGCTCTTCACCACTCCAGGTGCGAGTCCCGTTACCTCCGTAGTGAGCATTGCGTCCACCGCAGTCCTCGCTCTCTATCTCTGGTCCCCCCTCATCGCGACATGCGCGATGGGACTCGTTTTCGGGTTGTCGTTCCTCACCGGAACGGAAACCCAGGTGCTGATCACAGCCGCGGTCGCCGCAGCTTTGGTCATGAGACTCGGTTGGACCTCACTTGTGCTGTCGTACATCGGCGGCTTCTTGGTATCGGCGACGATCATCGCCTACGGTGACTCCACCGTTCCGGTAAACGTCGGCATCTATCTCATCTTCGCCACCCTGGCGGGAGCTGTCGGGTTCGCCCTGCGGCTCGCCTTCGCCCGGGGGAGTCGACTCGAGCGCGAGCTCGAAGAGAGAGCCGAACAGGAACGGCAGGCCGTACTCGCCGAGCGACGATGGATCGCCGGTGAGCTGCACGACAGCATCGCGCACCACCTCACGGTGGTGGCGCTGCACGTGCAGATGCTCGAAGACCCTGCGACCAGCAATGACTCGCAGGAAGCGATCCGTGTCGCCGCCCGCAAGGCGATGACCGATCTCCGTTTCGTGATCGAACTCGCCGATGATGGACCGCAATCGTCCAGCGTGCAGACGGGCGACCTCGTTGCAGCGATCGACGAGGCGCAGGGCGAGTTCGAGGCCGCAGGCCATTCCGTGGCCCGCGAAGGCGACCCCGCCGATGAGCGCATCCCTCGAGCGGTCGAGATCGTCCTCGCGCGCATCATGCGCGAGTCCGCCACGAACATCCTCAAATACGCAGGGCCCGGCGAGGTGAAGATCGACCTCGCCGTAGACGACGAGGTCGCGCACCTCACTCTGCGCAGTCCCCTCCCGACGACACCGCGCCGGGAGCTCTCCTCCAGCCGCACCGGCCTCGGCCGGATGGCGGAGCGCGTCATGGGAGCGAGCGGCGAGTTCACCGCCGGCGAAGTCGATGGATTCTGGGTCGTGTCGGCCCGACTTCCGGTCGTCTGATGCTCTAGAGTGTGTGAGCACCCCTTCCACGATCCGCGAGAACCTAGACGAAAGTCTAGAGAACTCTCGACGTTCGACCCTGTGGAACGCGTTGCACTTCCCCGTAATCTGAGGGTTCCCCAGATAAAGCGTCCCCAGCGCTGCGATCGCGGGCGCGGTCTTTCTGGCTTCTGAAACACTTTGCGCGCTCGCGATCGCCTTCTGCGTTAACGGCCGATTTCTCCGGCCCCCGCCGGATGTTCCTCGTGCGCTGCTACGCGCCGACCGCGCGCATGTAGTGACCGTCGGTGGAGATCCCCGATGCGGCGACGGTGAAACGCACGACCTCGCTCAGGTACCGATCCTCCGACGCCTCGAAGATCCGCCCCTCCGCATCGCGCGATGTGCGGGTGAGACGCAGGATGGGGGTTCCGCGAGGCACGCGCAGCAGCGCGGCATCCTGATCGTCGGCGGCGACGGCATCGATCACGTGCTGCAGCGTGACGATCGGATGCCCGACCGACGAGAGGTACTCCGTGATCGAGACCTCGTCGAGGTTCACCTCGAACAGCCGCCGACCGGCGACCTCTGTGTAGTGGAGGCGCTCGAGCATGGTCGGACGTCCGTCGAGAAGACGCAGGCGCACCACGCTCACGATCGTGTCGTCCGCTCCGACCCCGAGCGCCGCCCCCAACTCGCCCGCGCGGCGCAGGCTCAGCTCCTGGGTCTGCGCGCCCGGCGCGACGCCCAGCTCCCGCGCCCAGCGCGTGAATGGCACCGAGACATCGACGGCCTGATTCGCCTTGCGAGCGACGACTCGCGCCGGGCGTCCGCGGCTGGTCTCGATCAGGCCCTCGCCGCGAAGAGCTGCGAGGGCGTTGCGGATCGGTCCTCGAGACGTGCGCCACTTCTCGGCGAGATCCGCCTCGGTCGGCACGTCGTCACCAGGACGCAGCGCGCCCGCAGTGATCTGCGCGCGAAGGTCATCGGCGATCTGGGTGTACACAGCTTCTGCCACATAGGTACATTACTTCGTCAGTCGGAACGGTGCGAGCGCGTTCTGGGAGTGTTCATCCAGAAGAATGCTGGGTAAACGAGCTCTGAACTCTTCCGAGTTAGGTACATATCTCGTCTCGTCACCTGCGAGAGTCTTCCGTGGATCACCCCTCACACCCTGAAAGGTCCTCATGAAGCTTCGCGCTCTCCCCGCCCTCGCCGGCGTCGCGCTCCTCGCCCTCGGCCTCGCCGCGTGTTCCGGTTCGGCAGATGCCGCCGGCAGCCCCGGCGCCGACGAGTCGTCCTCCGCCAGCGGATTCGCGGTCGACGAGAACACGCTCGTCTTCGGCGTCGTGCCCGACTCGGTCGACACCGAGACGAACTACCAGCCGCTCATGGACTACATCGCCGAGATCACCGGCAAGACCGTCGAGTACCACGAGTCGACCGACTACGCCGCGCTCATCGAGGCTGCGGTCGCCGGCAAGGTCGACGTCGCGTCGTTCTCCGGCTTCACCTACGTCACCGCCACCAACAACGGTGCCAAGCTCACCCCGATCTCCTCGATCGTGACCGAAGAAGGCCAGGAGCCCGGCTACTTCTCGCAGGCGATCGTCCCCGCGGGCAGCGACATCACGAGCATCGAGGACTTCAAGGGCAAGAAGGTCTGCTTCGTCGACCCGTCGTCGACTTCGGGCTACCTGTTCCCGTCGTACAACCTGCTCGAGGCCGGCATCGATCCGAAGACCGACATCACCCCTGTCTTCGCCGGCAAGCACGACGTGAGCGTCACCAAGGTCGGCGAGGGCGTCGAGTGCGAGGCGGGCTTCGCCGAGGACTCCGAGGTCGAGAAGTCGGACAAGGTGAAGGTCATCGACGAGACGATGGTCCCCGGCGCGCCGCTGGTCTACTCGTCGACGCTCCCTGACGACGTCTCGAAGAAGCTCATCGACGGCCTCTCCGAGATCACGATCGACGACATCATCGCCGCGGGCATCGAAGGCGCCGACACCGACGCCTTCCGCAGCGTGTTCTACGCCACGAAGCCGGTCGACGACGCGTACTACGACCTGATCCGCGACATCTGCAAGGAGACCGAAGCGGAGCAGTGCCAGGCCTGAGCCCGGCCTGATCCCTTCGCCTCACCCGGCGCCCTCCGTCTCCTCCGCCTCCGGCGGGCGAGACGGAGGGCACCACCGCACGACCCACGACACCACAGGAGCTACGACATGACCGCCTCGGCATCCGACGCCCTCATCCGCCTCGACGGCGTGACGAAGACCTTCGGGACGACCACCGCGCTGAAGAACGCCTCGCTCGAGGTCTCCCGCGGCGAGATCGTCGTGCTCCTCGGCCTCTCAGGCTCCGGGAAGTCGACCCTGCTGCGTCACCTCGACGGCCTCGAGATCCCCACCGCAGGCTCCGTCGAGGTGCTCGGCTCGCAGGTCCCGTCGCTGAAGGGCAGGGCCCTGCGCGACCTGCGCAGCCGCGTGGGATTCATCTTCCAGCAGTTCGAGCTCGTGCCCTCCCTCACCGTGCTCGAGAACGTGCTCACCGGTTCGCTGTCGGGTGTGCGGGGACCGCGTCTCGGGCTCTGGGGCTATTCGCGGGCATCGAAGCTCACCGCACTCGAGCACCTCGACCGTGTCGGCCTGCTCGACCGCGCCTACCAGCGCAGCGACACCCTGTCCGGCGGACAGCAGCAGCGCGTGGCCATCGCCCGTGCTCTCATGCAGAAGCCCGCGATCCTGCTCGCCGATGAGCCTGTCGCCTCGCTCGACCCCGAGTCGAGCGAACAGGTCATGGCGCTGATCCGCGAGATCGCGGCCGATGAGGGACTGACCGTCGTGTGCAGCCTGCACCAGGTCGACCTCGCGATCTCGTGGGCCGACCGCATCGTCGGCCTGCGTCACGGCGAAGTGGTGCTGGACACCCCGACGGGCGACCTCACCAAGGCCGAGGTCATGGAGATCTACGGCCGCGTCGCCACCACGACCGCCGAGATCCGTGCCGTGGCTGAGGAGCTCGTGGAGGCGGCGGCGCAGGTGGCCGCATCATGACGGCGCTCGATTCCGCGACGGATGCAGCCACACGCGGCCGTGGCCCGGCGGCTCAGGGAGGCGGACGCAGCGTTGCGGAGCGCGCTCCGAAGCGCCCGATCTCGCCCGAGCGGATCGCGGCATCACTCACGCTCGTCGCCCTCGTGGTGCTCGGCATCCTCGCCGTCCGCGACGTCGACATCTCCATCCCGGCGATGGTGCAGAGCTGGGGCAACGCCGAGAACTTCATGGCTCGCGTCGGCGGCCTCACCTTCCCGGCCCCGGGCGACCTCGCGTGGCTGATCGCCCTCACCGTGGGTCTCGTGCTCGTGGGCACGCTGCTCGCCGCCGTGCTGTCGGTGCCGATCGCCTACCTCGCCGCCTCCAACACCACTCCGGGGAACGGATGGCGAGCCGCCGCACGGTTCATCGGCGTGCTCACCCGTGCGCTCCCCGACGTGGTTCTCGCGATGGCGTTCGTGCTGATGTTCTCGCTCGGTACGCTTCCCGGCATCCTGGCCATCGGCATCCACTCGATCGGCATGATCTCGAAGATGTTCGCCGACGCGATCGAGCAGATCGACGAAGGTCCCCGCCTCGCCATCCGGGCCGCCGGCGGATCGAAGATGCAGGAGTTCGCATCCGGCATCCTGCCGCAGGTGCTGCCGAGCTGGGTGGCCACCGTGCTGCACCGCAACGACATCAACCTGCGCGGCAGCGTGGTGCTCGGCTACGTCGGAGTCGCCGGTCTCGGCCTCGAGATGTCGTATGCATTCAAGTCGCTCAACTACGGCAAGGGCCTGGGCATCGCCCTGGTGATCTTCATCCTCTGCGTCGTGATGGAGATCGTCTCGAGCATGGTCCGCGGCGCGATGCTGGGCGAGCAGAAGCACACGCGCTCGTGGATCGACAGGATTCTGCATCCGCGTCTCGGCTCGAACGCCGCCGCGGCACCCGTCGGTCGTCCCGCCTGGGCCGCGAGCCCGCAGACGGCCGTGCGTCGCCCCTGGACCGCGCAGCGCGTGCGCCACACCATCGCCGGCGTCATCGCCGTGCTCGTGGTGGTCGGCAGCGTCGTGGTCAGCCAGATCAACTGGATGGATCTCATCACCTTCTGGGCGAAACTGCCCGAGGTCGCGGCGAAGTTCTGGCCGCCCTCGTTCGGCAACTACGACGCGAGCGCGATGTTCCAGGCGATGCGCGAGACCGTCGCGATCGCTCTCGCCGCCACGGTGCTCACCCTGCTCCCGTCGCTGCTGCTCGGCTCGCTCGCCGCCCGCAACGTCGCTCCGAGCTCGGGTGCACGAGGGACCGCACGACTCCTGCTCGTCGGCATCCGTGGCATCCCGGAGCTGATCCTCGCGATCGTGCTCGTGGTCATCACGGGTCTCGGTGCGCAGGCCGGCGTCATCGCCCTCGCGATCGGCGGCATCGGACTGCTCGGAAAGCTCATCGCCGACTCGTTCGAAGAGGTGGACCGCGGACCGGAGCGCGCACTGCGCGCGGTGGGCGCGACTCGTCTGCAGACCTACACCTCGGCCACCGTGCCGCAGGGCATACAGGCGCTGATCGGCCACAGCTTCTACATGCTCGACACGAACATCCGCGCGGCGACGATCCTCGGCATCGTCGGCGGCGGCGGTGTCGGGTACTACCTGCTCAACGCCAGCCAGGGCTCGCGCTACGAGACCGTGACGGCGATCGTGCTGATGATCCTCGCCACCGTGCTCGTGGTCGAAGGGCTCGCCATGTGGATGCGGAAGGTGTTCCGATGAATCGCGCTCACGACACGGCAGACGTGGTCGTCGTCGGCTCAGGGATCGTCGGTCTCGGCGCGGCATATGCGGCGGTCCGGCGCGGGCTGCGCGTGATCGTCGTCGACCGCACCGACTCGCCGGTCGGCGCCACGATCCGCAACTTCGGGCACCTCTGCATCGGTGCCCAGGGTGGAGAAGCCCGTCGCTACGCCGACGTCTCTCGCGAACTGTGGCTGCGCCTCTCGCAGGACGCGGGCTTCTGGCTGCGCGAATCGGGAACGCTGGTCGCCGCCAGGCACGACGACGAGATGGCCGTGCTGGAAGCCGCGTCCCGCGATGGCGGGATCCGGATGCTGGAGGCCACCGAACTCCTGCGCCTCGCGCCGTTGCGCGCCGAGGGCCTCGTGGGCGGCGCGCACATCGAGAGCGACCTGCAGACCGATCCCCGCACGGCCGCCGACGCGATCGTGCGGTACCTGGCGGAGGTGGGTGTGGACTTCCGCTTCCGCACCGCCGTGACCGCGGTCGGAGCGGGCCGGGTGGAGACCACCCGCGGTGCCATCAGCTGCCAGAACGTGGTCGTCGCGGTGAACCACGACATCGACCAGCTTCTGCCCGAGGTCGCCGAACGGCACGGGATCGTCCGCTGCGCGCTCGACATGATGCGGGCGGCCGTGTCGTTCCGTCATCCGCTGGCCGCACCGCTGCTCACCGGCTGGTCGCTCGTGCGCTACGGACGATTCTCCGATGGGGCGGAGGCCATCGCGCTGCGGGAACGCCTGCACGCCGAGCGTCCCGACCTCGCCGCGATCGACCTCAACCAGATGTACACGCAGCTCCCCGACGGGACGCTCATCATCGGCGACTCGCACTCCACCGCTGTCGCCCCTGTGCCGTTCCAGCCCGAAGCTGCGTTCACCGCGTTCCTCACCGAGGCGGAGGCGCTGTTCGATGCACCGGCGCCCCGAGTGATCGAGCGCTGGCAGGGCGTGTACGCCAAGGGGCAGCAGGAGTTCCTGATCGACCGGGGCGACGACGGCGTCCTGGTGCTCGCCGCGACGACCGGCATCGGGATGACCACGGGCCTGGGCCTTGCCGAAGAGAATCTCGCCGCCGCCTTCGGGTGGGCGGCAGCAATGGAAGGAACATCATGACCACTCCTCTCGAACTCGTCGTCCTCGACATGGCGGGGACCACGGTGCTCGACGACGGCGTCGTGGAGCAGGCATTCCAGCGCGCCGCCGAGCGCACCGGCGTCGCCGACCGGATGCCCTGGGACGAGGCGCTCGACCACGTGCGCGTGACCATGGGGCAGTCGAAGATCGATGTCTTCACACACCTCGCCGGCGGCGACTCCGAGGCCGCAGCACGCGCCACGGCGGCCTTCGAGGGCGCGTACGCCGAGATCGTCTCCGAGCAGGGCGTCTCCGAGATCCCCGGCGCCGCCGACGCGATCCAGGGGCTGAAGGATGCCGGGCTGAAGGTCGTGCTCACCACCGGCTTCGCCCCGGTCACCCGTGACGCCCTGATCGACGGCCTCGGCTGGCAGGACCTGATCGACCTCGCGCTGTCGCCTGTCGACGCCGGTCGCGGACGCCCGGCACCCGACCTCGTGCTCGCGGCGCTGCTGCGCACGCAGACCTCTTCGGTGCAGGCGGTCGCGGTGGCCGGAGACACGGTGAGTGACGTCGAGTCGGGGCGTCGGGCCGGTGCCGGCTTCGTGGCGGGCGTGCTGACCGGCGCGCACGATCGTCCGGCGCTGAGCACCGCGGGCGCAGACGCCGTGCTGAGCGATGTCACCGCGTTGCGCGGTGTGCTCGTCCAGCGCGAACTGCTCCCGCTCGTCGCCACCTCCTGAGAGATCTCGACATGGGAACGCTGCTGATCCGTCCACCCGGCCACCGGAGGGACGTCGCGCTGCGCCCGGCGGCGACCGCGATGGTCTGGATCGGCGAAGGTCACCCGCACGAGACGATCGCGGTGCCGGGCGTCGCGCTCGCCGACGGCGATGTGCTCGTGGCGGTCGAGATGTCGACGATCTGCGGCTCCGACGTGCATACGGTGCAGGGCCGCCGCTCCGCTCCAACGCCCCTGGTGCTCGGCCACGAGAGCGTCGGACGGGTCATCGCGACCGGTGACACCGGGGCACTCACCGTCGACGGCAGCCCGCTGCGGATCGGAGACCGGGTGGTCTGGTCGGTGACGGTGTCGTGCGCGAGCTGCGACCGGTGCCTGCAGGGGATGCCGCAGAAGTGCCGCGACCTGGGGAAGTACGGGCATGACCGCGTCGGGGCGCACGGCGATCTCACCGGAGCATTCGCGAGCCACGTGCAGCTGAGGGAGGGGACGGCCATCGTGCGCGTGCCCGAGGCACTCCCTGCCGCCGTGCTCGCCCCCGCATCGTGCGCGACGGCGACCGCCTGGGCCGCGGTGGCGAGGGCGGCGAAGGACCGTGACCTCGACGGAGCGCGCGTACGGATCCACGGTGCGGGGCTGGTCGGACTCTCTGCCGCGGCCATCGCCGCCGAGCAGGGCGCGACCGTCGAGGTGCTCGACCCCAACCCGGAGCGACGTGCGCTCGCCGCCCGCTTCGGCGCCACGAATCTCGACCGCGAGCCCGACGTCGTGATCGAGGCGTCAGGGCATGCCGTGGGCGATGCTCTCGTCGGTGTCGCGGTCGGGGGAACCGTGGTGCTCGTCGGCAGCGTGTTCCCGGCCGACCCGGTGCCGTTCGACGCCGAGAGCATCGTGCGGCGTCTGGTCACGGTCGCCGGCATCCACAACTACGCGGGGGCCGAACTCGCGGAAGCCGTGGCCTTCCTCGCCGGACGTGGGCGGGCCTACCCGTTCGCGGACGCGGTCGGCGCGGTGCGCGGACTCTTCGAGATCGATGCGGCGCTGGTGGAGGCCGCCGCCCCGGGTGCTCCCCTGCGGATCGGACTCGTTCCGGGCCAGTGAGCCGCCCGGAGCGCAGGTCCTAGCCGTCGTTCTCCTGACCTCGTCGGGGACCGAGGGGGCGCAGCCCCTCCGCGTGGAAGGCGAGCAGGCGGACCGCGGCATCGACGGTCGCGGCGAGGACATCTTCGGGGTCGCCGACCAGGGCGAGCTTCCGATGACCCGCATCGTCGGCTGTGGCCCAACCCAGGTAGACGGTCCCCGCGGGATGGCCACCCTGCGGCTCGGGGCCTCCGACGCCGGTGGTCGACACCGCGAGGTCGGCGTCGAACAGGCGCCGCGCGCCCGCGGCGAGCTGCTCGGCACATGCGGCGGAGCACGGATCCGTTCCGGGCGTCAGCCCGAGCACGCGCTCCTTGACGTCGGTGAGGTAGGCGACGAGGCCCCCGGCGAACCAGTCCGAAGCGTCTTCACCGGCGCCGATCGTGTGCGCGAGCATGCCGGAGGTGAGCGACTCCGCCACTCCCAGCCGCAGTCGTCGCTCGGTGGCGAGTTCGCTCAACCGGGCGATGTAGCTCTCCGAGTCGGTCTCGCCCGTCGCTTCGATCTCGACGCCGCCCGGGGAGTCGAGATCGTCGAGGGAGTCGTCGTGCACGGTCACCGCGAGATGCTCTCCAGGGTCGTGCCCGTCGCGATCATCGCTCTTCGCCCTCGTCGTAGTCGGGACGGGGAGGTTGCAGAGGCTGGTCGGAGTACTCGCCGCCCTTGCGTCCGCCGTACGGTCGTCCGTGGTCGGCGAACTCGTCGCGCGCGAACACCAGGGTCCACGGGCCCGCGGTGAAGTGCGCGCCCGTGCGCAGCGTCTCTGAGTCCTCGTCGACGTGGGTCGCATCCACCCCGAGGCTCGCGTTCGTCTCGCCTTCGCCGTGCATCGTCAGCACGTACTCGTCGCGGTCGTCGTGCGTGATCGTGGCGTGAACGGGGTCGGTGTCGGGCAAGCGGAGTTCGTTGCCTTCGGCCGAGCCGACCCGCACCACGTCGTCGCTCAGTGCGAACTCGGTGCGTTCGTCGTCCCTGGTGATGCGCAGTCGCGGGTTGCCCGCGCCCCATTGGGCATGCGTGGTGGTCGGCGTGTAGCCCTCGTCGGGACGGTCGTCGATGTGTCGGTCGTTCATGGCATTGCCCTTCTCGAGTTCGAGTGATCCCGAGGCTAGGCTTCGGTCGATGTCTCGCCGAGGGGGTTGACTTCGGCACGCAGAGTCGGCATCGGGCACGGGCGCAGGCCGAGAGGCGGTATCGGGCGGCGGAGTGCGCGAGAATGGATCGAAGCCGTCGTCTCGGCCAGGCAGCGACCAAGGAGCACCACCAATGGGAAAGTTCGTCTACGAAGGCGGCGTGAAGACCGAGATCGAGGACCGCGCCCTCACCCACCTGCAGCTCGTCATCACCGCGAAGCTGCGGCGCGGAGAGCCCTTCCCGTTCAGCTGGCGTGAAGACGCGAGCGTGGGCGGCGGGCGCACCACCGTGTGGATCCAGCCCGGCAGCTCGCTCGTGTTCAAATACTTCGGCAGCCGCCAGCCTTCCATCAACCGTGCCTGGATCGAGGCGCTGGCGTTCACGGCGAACGCTCCGAGCGGCCTCTACCTCGTTCCTGAGCCGGCCGAGGCGGGTGCCGAACCCGGCGTCGGAGAGGTCCCGGTCACCCCTCCGCTCTGACCTCGGGGCTCTCCTCGAGACGCATCGACATCATCGAGACCCACCGTGGACGTCCGTCCGCCGGTGGGTCTCTTCGTTGCGGGGCGGTCGACGACGCCCTGTCCGCCGGCCTGGGCTGTCAACCCCCTGACGGAGGAGGGGCGGATCAGGGAGTGTGGGTCTCGTACGACGACACGTTCGACGAGATGAGGAGGATCGGCCATGACCGACGACACCACCGACCCCCGGCACGCGCACCGCGAGGAGGGCTTTCCCGCACAGCACCAGGATCAGCCGGGACTGACCGAGGAGACCCGCCCGGAACCCGACCACGGTGAGCGGACCTACGTCGGCCACGGTCGCCTCGAAGGACGCCGCGCACTCATCACGGGCGGAGACTCGGGCATCGGGCGGGCCGTCGCGATCGCCTTCGCGCGTGAGGGCGCAGACGTCGCGATCGCGCACATGCCCGAGGAGCAGGACGACGCGGAGGACACGCTCGCCCTGGTCCGTGAGACCGGACGCACCGGCGTGGGCTTCGCCGGTGACCTGCGCGATGAGGCGTTCGCGACCGAGATCGTCGCGAAGACGCGGAGTGAGCTCGGCGGACTCGACGTGCTCGTGCTCAACGCCGGCTACCAGCACGACATCGATGGCTTCGAGACCCTGGAGACGGAGCGGATGCGCCGGGTGTTCGACACGAACCTGGCCGGCCTGCTGTTCTCGGCGCGGGCTGCCTACCCCGACCTCGAGCCCGGTGCGAGCATCATCGTGACCGCTTCCGTCCAGGCCTACAACCCCTCGCCGGGACTCATCGACTACGCCATGACCAAGGCCGCGCAGGTGGCGTTCGTGAAGGCGCTCGCCGAGGAGGCGGGACCCCGGGGCATCCGGGTCAACGCCGTCGCACCCGGCCCGATCTGGACCCCCTTGATCCCGGCGACCGGGTGGGACGCGGAGCGGCTGGCGACCTTCGGCGACGACACTCCGCTCGGGCGGGCAGGACAGCCGGCGGAGCTGGCCGGGACCTATGTGTACCTGGCGTCGACCGAGTCGTCGTACACTTCCGGCTCGGTCATCGCGGTCACGGGCGGCAAGGCCCTCTGAGTCGAGCATGGGCGGCGGTTCCGGCAGGGGCCGCCGCCTAAGCTTGTCTGGTGCAGAAGCCCGCCGCGTCCAGTCCCCTCGTGGGGGTCGCGCTCGTCATCGGCTCCTGCCTCTCGCTTCCCTTCGGCGCCGCGGTCGCCGCCCAGCTGTTCCCGGTGCTGGGGCCATGGGGCGTGACCTCGCTGCGCGTCGCGATCGCCGCGATCCTGCTCGTCGTCATCGTGCGACCGCGACCGGGGAAGTGGACCCGTCCGCAGTGGTTCGCCGCCGTGCTCTTCGGCGTCTCGCTCGCCGCGATGAACGGCTTCTTCTACGCCGCGATCGATCGCATCCCGCTGGGGCCCGCCGTCGCGATCGAGTTCCTCGGGCCGCTCGTGCTCGCTGCGGTGCTCACCCGGAAGGCCGCGGACTTCGCCTGGGTCGGCGTGGCCCTCCTCGGCATGGTCGTGCTGGGCATCGACGGGCTGATCGGCGCCGAGCCGCTCGACCCGCTCGGGGTGGTGTTCATCCTCATCGCCGCCGGGTTCTGGGTCATGTACATCCGGATGAGCGCCCGTGTCGGCGCCCTCATCCCAGGCAGCAGCGGCCTGGCAATGGGCCTCGTGGTCGCTGCCGTGCTGCTCATCCCGGTCGGCATCCCGGCCGCATCGACGGTGGCGATGGATCCGCAGCTCCTGCTGCTCGCGGCGATCACCGCGGTGCTGTCGTCGGTCATCCCCTACAGCTTCGAGCTCGCGGCGCTGCGCCGTCTGCCGCAGCGGGTGTTCGGTGTGCTGCTGAGCCTGGAACCCGCGTTCGCCACCCTCGCCGGGTGGCTCATCCTCGGCCAGGATGCGACGCCGCTGCGGCTGCTGGCCGTCGCCCTCGTGATCGCCGCGAGCGTCGGCACCACGCTCGGCGTGCGGAGGGACCGCCGCGACGGCGGCCCCTCCGGTCCCTTCACTGCGCCGATACCGCTGCCTGACTGACGGCCGGCGCCGGCAGAGGGAACCGCCGACGCAGGATCACGCGCTGCACGAGCGTCCACACCACGGTGACCGTGAGGTACAACGCGGCGGCGAGCGGCACGAACGCGGCGAACACCGCTGTCAGATAGTGCATCGCCGAGACGAGGCGCAGCATGGCGGGGGAGTTCATCGGCGAATCGTCGCCCTCGACCGGGGTCGGGCGGAACACGCGGCGGGTGACCTCGGCGACCGTGATCATCACCGCCAGCAGCACGCCGAACACCAGGAACGTGGACCCAGTGGCCGTGCCTCCGAAGAGGGCAGACACCAGGCTCGTGCCCAGCGGGGCGCCGAAAAGATCATGGGCGAGCAGTTCGTTCGGGTGGCCGGCGATCTCCGGACGCAGGAACAGCGTGTAGAGGATGCCGACGACGGGCGCCTGCGCCAACACCGGGAGCATCCCGGCGAACGGCGAGGTGTTCTCGGCGCGGTACAGCGCCATCGTCTCTTTCTGCAGGCGCTCGGGGTTCTTCTTGTGGCGGCGCTGCAGCTCGCGCAGCTTCGGGGCGAGGCGTGCCCTGGTCTGCTCGGCCTTGGCCTGGGAGATGCCGACGGGGATGAGCAGCGCCCGCACCAGCAGGGTGACGAGCACGACCGCGAGAGCGGCGGCCGAAGCACCGGCGAGGGGAGTGAGAAGGTCGGAGAGTCCGGTCAGCGCGCCGTAAGCGGCATCGAGGAGGGCGGCGAGGGGCGGGAAGGCGAAGATGTCCATGGAAGTGTCCGTTCGTGGGGTCGGGAAGGGTCGGCGAAGGCCGCGCGGTCCCGTCGAGTGAACGGACTACGCGGCGGTCGCGACTCCCGGCGCCCGCGGGCGGGGGTGGCCGGCGGCATCAGGATCGCTCTGCGTGAGGAGGGTGCCGATATCGATGGCCCGCAGCGGATGCGGGGCGTCGGCGGTGGCTTCGGGGCGCACGCTCAGCACGATGGCGAGCGTGAGCGCGGTCACGGCGAGCAGCGCGATCGCGAGGCCGAGAGCTGCCGCGTCGGGCATCGAGACGAGACCGAGCGCGGTCGCGACGAAGCTCAGCATCTGCCCGAACCACTCGCTCATGTGCGCGCTCCCTCCTGCGACGAGAGTATCACCGGGGCCTGCGCGTCGGACCGTCACGGTCGGCCTCGAGGGTGCGCCGCGGGGCGTAACGTCGAAGCATGAGTGACCTTCGCGCCCTGCTCGGGATCGAGCATCCGATCATCCTCGGTCCGTTCGGCGGACTCTCCTCCACCACGCTCACCGCCGCGGTGAGCAACGCGGGCGGACTGGGATCATTCGGCCTGTACGGCTACGACGCCGCCCGCATCCGCGCGATCGGGGCCGACCTGCACGCTCTGACCGACCGTCCATTCGCGGTGAACATCTGGCTCCCCACGGGTGATGAGGTCGAGCCGAACCCGCAGCACATGATCTTCGCCCAGGCCTTGCAGCCGTTCTACGAGGCGGTCGGCGTCGACGTGCCCGCCCGCCCGGAGCGGTATATCCCGTCGCTCGATGAGCAGTTGGAGGCGATCTGGGAGATCGAGCCCACCGTGCTCAGCGTGGTGTTCGGGGTGCCGTCGGATGCCCTGGTCGACGAGGCCCACAGCCGCGGCATCCGGATCGTCGGCACGGCGACCACCGTGGCCGAGGCGGTGGCGCTCGCCGCTGCCGGAGTGGACGCCGTGGTCGCGACCGGTGCGGAGGCCGCCGGGCATCGGGTGTCGTTCCTGCGCCCTGCCGAGGATTCGCTCGTCGGGACGTTCGCGCTGGTGCCGCAGGTGGTCGATGCGGTCGACGTTCCCGTGATCGCGGCCGGAGGTATCGCGGACCGGCGTGGAGTGGCCGCGGCATTCGCGCTGGGGGCCGCCGGCGTGCAGGTCGGGACGGCGTTCCTCGCGACCTCGGAGTCGGCTGCCACCGCGGCGCACCGCGACGCGATCCGCTCGACCGCCGCGGACGAGACCGTGCTGACGCGCGCGATGAGCGGACGCCTGGCCCGAGGCAGACGCAACCGCGCCGTGCGGGCGATCGAGGCGAGCGGCACGATCGCCCAGTTCCCGATGCAGAACTGGCTCACCGGACGCTTCCGTACCGCGGCCGGTGAGCAGAACCTCGGCGAGCTGCAATCGCTGTGGATGGGTCAGGCCGCCCCGCTCGTGCAGTACGACACCGCCGCCGAGGTGTTCGCGGAGCTGGTGGCGGGGGTTCCGGTAGCTCCCTGACGCTCGCTCGGCTTCGTTCCGGTCGCACTTCCTGCCGCGCTGACGGCCTGGGGGCGACGGGAACTGCGACCGGAGCGGAGGGTGCGGGCCGGCGCGGAGGGTGCGGATGGGAGCGGGGGCGTGGCAGCGGGTGGAGTGGGTGTGGGCGTTCCGGTCTCTTGCTCCTAGCCAGCTAGATGGCTATCATGGCCAGATGAGCAGTCACAACGTTCTCGAGGCGCGCAACAGTCTGTCGCGGCTGATCGCGGACTCTCAGGCGGGCGAAGACGTCGTCATCACCAAGCGCGGGAAGCCGGTGGCGAAGCTCGTGCCGATCGGGCCGGTCGACCTGGTGCGCAGTGGACGGCTCCTCGTGGAGTGGATCGAGCAGGACCCGCTGCCTCGGCGCCTCTCTCGCTCCGCCGCCGAACTCGATGCCCAGATCGCCGAAAGCCGGGACTCCTGGGAATGATCTATCTGGATTCCTGCATCCTGATCTACGCGATCGAAGACGAGGGGCCCCGGGGTATCGCAGTCCAAGACGCGCTCCGAGAGGTCGACGTAACGGTGGCATCGAGTCCGCTTGCTCTTCACGAATGTCTGGTCGGCCCTTTGCGCGAACGCAATCCCGAGTTGCGAGACCGCTATCTCGCGATGTTCGAACGGCTTGAGGAGGTGGACCTGGATGCTGCGGTCTTCGTCCGCTCGGCCGAGCTGCGCGCCGACTTCGGGGTGAAGACGCCTGACGCCGTGCACCTCGCTGCAGCTCAGATCGCCGGCTGCACCGAGCTGTGGACGAATGACAGACGCCTCGCCGCTGCTTCCCACGGGCTCGCGGTCGACATCCTCGGCGTCCGCGCCTGAGGTCCCACTCCGGAGCCCGACGGGGCGGCTCTAGAGGATGACCGTGGACTTGCCGTGCACGATCACGCGGTCCTCGGCATGCCACTGCACCGCCCGCGCGAGCACCAGGCGTTCGACGTCGGCACCGCGGCTCTGAAGCTCTGCGGCCGACTCGGAGTGGGTCACGCGCGTGACGTCCTGCTCGATGATCGGCCCCTCGTCGAGGTCGGCCGTCGCATAGTGCGCGGTCGCGCCGATCAGCTTGACGCCGCGGTCCTTGGCGCGCGCGTACGGGTTCGCGCCGATGAAGGCGGGCAGGAACGAGTGGTGGATGTTGATCACCGGGGCCTCGAGGCGGGTGATGAAGTCGTCGGTGAGGATCTGCATGTAGCGGGCGAGCACGACGAGGTCGACGTTGCCGCGCAGCAGCTCGAGCTGACGCTCCTCCATGGCGACCTTGTCACCCGAGGGGATGTGCACAAACGGCACACCGAACGATCGCACCGCTTCGGCGAGGTCGGGGTGGTTGGAGACGACCATGGTGACGTCGATGTCGAGCTGCCCGCGCTGCGTGCGCCACAGCAGCTCCATCAGGCAGTGGTCGTACTTCGAGACGAAGATCGCGACGCGCTTGCGACGGGCGACGTCGTGCAGCGACCAGTCCATGCCGAAGCGCTCGGCGACGGCCGCGATGTCGGCTTCGAGCGCCGGGCGCGCGGCCGAGAGCCCGTCGAGGTGGATGACGGTGCGCTGGAAGAAGCGTCCGCCCTCGGAATCCGTCGAGTGCTGGTCGAGCGAGATGATGTTCGCCCCGTGCTGAGCGAGCACTCCGGCGACGGCGGCGACGATGCCGGGCTGGTCGTCGCAGGCGATGAGCAGGCGGGCGGTATCGGGCTGAGACATGGGGGCTCCTCGAGGGTGTGCATCGATTCTGCCGTGGATGCGCCGAGCGGGCGAATCGCCGAACATCACCCGCTGCGCTGCAACCGCGCGGCGGCGGCCTCACCTACCCTGAGAGCATGGAAGCGAGCGACCTCGGCCTGGTGCTGATCCCCCTGCTGGCGGTAGCCGCGCCGCTGCTCGCGCGCGGTGTGCGGCCGATCGTCAGGGTGCCGATCGTGGTGTTCGAGCTCGTCCTCGGCATCCTCGTCGGCCCTGCGGTGCTCGGCTGGGTCGAGCCGGGACCGCTGCTCGAGAAGCTCAGCGACTTCGGCCTCGCCCTCCTGTTCTTCGTGGCGGGCACCGAGATCGACTTCAAGATGGTCGCGGGCAAGCCACTCGCCCGTGCTTCTCTCGGCTGGCTCCTCAGCGTGCTGCTGGGCATCGGTCTGGGCTTCTTCTTCGCGCCGGGCGAGGGGATGGTCGTGATCGGGATCGCGCTCAGCTCGACGGCGCTGGGCACGCTGATGCCGATCCTGCGCGACGCCCGCGAGCTGGACACCCCCTTCGGCCGTGCGATCAGTGCGATCGGGGCTGTGGGGGAGTTCCTGCCGCTGATCGCGATCTCGATCTTCCTGAGCACGCGGACCACGCCGATCGCCACCGCCGTGCTGCTGACCTTCGTGGTGCTGGCCGGTCTCGCGGTGCTGCTGGCGCATCGCGTGCCGCACGGCCGCCTGCACCGCATCGTCCTCGCCACCCTGCACACCTCCGACCAGTTCGGGGTGCGCTTCGTGATCCTGCTCATCGCCGCGCTCGTCGGACTCAGCGTCATGCTCGACCTCGACATGCTGCTCGGGGCGTTCGTCGCGGGAGCGGTGTGGCGCATCATCATGACGCGCGCGCCGAAGGAGTCGGCCGAGCAGGTCGAGAGCAAGATCGAGGCGATCGCGTTCGGATTCCTGGTGCCGATCTTCTTCCTCTACACCGGTGTCACCTTCGACCTCCAGGCACTGCTCACCTCGTCGGGTGCTCTGGCCCTGGTGCCGATCTTCCTGGTCGCGCTGCTCGTGATCCGCGGTTCGGCCGCCCAGCTGTCCGCACCGGCGGGAGCGAGCATCCGCGATCGGGCCGCGCTGGGCCTGCTCGCGGCGACCGGACTGCCGATCATCGTCGCGGTCACCGCGATCGGGGTGGATCAGGACATGCTCGACACCGGCACGGCGGCCGCCCTGGTCGGCGCCGGAATGCTGTCGGTGCTGCTCTATCCGCTGATCGGTATGACGCTGCGCGGAGATCGTGCCGAGGTCGTCGGGCCCGCGCGTGCCGGCGAGGCCGTGCAGGGGGAGCTGTGACCACCGCATCCGCCCTCCTGACACAGGCTGTTCAGGATCTCGCCGGCGTCTCGAAGGAGGGGCTCGGTGAGCAGCGCGACTCCCGGTGGCGCGGGCGTCGCATCGTGCGGGTCGGCGAGGCCTGGCATCTGGGGGTGCTGCTGCTGACCGAGACGCACGCGCTGGCCACGGCCGAGGTGCTGCGTGCGGCGGATCCGGGACGCCGCGGCTACACGGCCGAGTCGGCGAGGGAACGCGCCGAGCGTCGAGCCGAGGCGCTGCGCGGCGGATTCGACGAGGGCGACGTCGTGCACGTGGGGTGGAGCGTGATCGACGTCGATGCGGTGGACGCCGGAGGCTCATCCGGTCCGCTGGCCCTGGTCGACGGGGTGCCGTCCGTGCGCTGGAGCACCGCGGGTGGATTCATGCCGCTGGAGGCATACCTGCGTGAACGGGTGGCTCTGCTGCGGGACTCGGCGTCGAGCTGAGGCGGATCCGCGGCGTGCGGGCCTGCTGACTCAGACGAAGGTCTCGGCGAAGCGGCGCAGGAGCGCCGCCCCCTCGGTGACCGATGCCGCGAGCACCTGCTGCTGCACCGCGTCGAACTCGTCCGGGTCGAAGTAGCCGGTGGTGCGGTAGAACGTCATCCGGTCGGCGAAGTCGCGCGGAGTGGGCTCGGGGTGGAACTGGGCGGCGTACAGGTGCGTGCCCACCCGGTAGGCCTGCACCGGACAGACCTCGTTGGTCGCCAGCAAGACCGCGCCGGGCGGGGTGCTCGCCGCGCTCTCCTTGTGCGCCGTGAACACCGTCAGAGCGGAGCCGCTGGGACCGAAGACGGGATCGGTCGCGCCGGCTTCGGTCGTGTCGATCACGGTGGCGCTCGCGGGCTCCGGGGTATCGGTCACGACCTCGCCGCCGAGCATGCGCGTCACGACGCCGATGCTGAAGCACGTGAAGAACACCGCGATCTCGGCCGTCATCGCCGCATCGGCCAACGTGCGCAGGTCGGCCTCGACGCGCAGCTGCTCGGCGGACTTCACCGTGTCGGAGACATTGAACGGCGAGCCCCCCACGACGATGCCGCGATACCCGCGCAGGCGTTCGAGGTGCAGCGGCGTCTGCAGCAGATCGAGCCGGTCGACCACATCGACGCCCAGGGCCCGACGGAAGGAGGCGTGCTCAGCATCCGCCGCCCCGATCTCGGGACGCACGCAGACGTAGAGGAGCGAGGCCATCAGGAGATTCTAACGATCGCGCGGGGGTCGGGCCGACGCGGTCACCGCGAGGAGTTGGCCGTACGACCGCGGACGATGCCGACGAACGTCTCGACGTCGGGCGTGGTGCGCTCGCGCGGCCAGACCAGGGCGACGGTCGAGGTCGGTCCGCCGGCCAGGACGCGGTGGTCGGCATCCTTGCGGTGGTGCAGGCGGGCGAGCGACATCGGGACGATCACGATGCCGACCCCGGAAGCCGCCGTCGCGACCGCCTCGTCGGTCCGCAGTGGGGCGAACGCCGCCGCGACCGTGCCGGGGAGGCCGAGTGGGCCGAGCACATCGTCGGTCAGTCCGATCACGACTTCGCCCTCGAGGTCTGCCGGCGTGAGCTCCGTGGCCGCCATCAGGTGCGAGTCGGCTGCGGCGACGACCACGGGAACCTCGTCGTACAGGGGGATGATGTGCAGCGACTCGTCCGTGAGAGGCAGGCGCACGAGCGCCGCGTCGACCTCGTCGAGCGCGGCGCGCTGCGTGGCGGCCTCGATCGGCACGAGTTCGAGGGGGACGCGCGGCATCCTCCGCTTCCAGGCGTCGATCCACTTGCCGGGCGTCGCGCCGGGTACTGCGCCCAGACGGAAGGTGCGCGGAGCCTCAGGCTCGGGCTGAGGGGCGTCGAAGACGACCTTGGCGGTCGGCTTCTTCGGCTTCTGCGGAGGGAACCGCTCGGCGGGGGCGGCCTTGTTCCGGCGCACGGGTGATCCCCTGCTCGCGCCCTTCGCGGGCCGTCTTCCCTGATTCGCCATGGGGTCAAGGTTACTCGGCGAGCGGCGCAGGAACCTCGGGTGCCGGTAGGGGGGTCGCCGCCACGAGCTTCCGCTGCGCACGGCGGATGAGCCCGGCGGCCCCGCCGACCAGGAGCAGCACACCCACGGTGAGCAGGAGGATCGTGACGATCGTGGTCGGCGTCAGGGCCATGAGTCCGTCCGCGACCGCGTCTCGGCGGTCATCGTCGGCGATCATCCACAGGGCTGTCGTCGCGATCGCGGCGAACAGAAGGCCCCAGATGATGGCGGCCCAGCGGGTGCGGGGAGGGGTGGTCGTCTCGGCGATCGTCGGCGTGCTCATCACTGGTCTTCCTTCACGGGTTCGATGACGATGACGGCGATCTCGCCGGCCGTCTGGTGGATGGTGACGGGCTGGACGGTGGTGATCGAGGCGTTCTCCGCCGCGATCTTCACCGCCACGGACGAATCGCCGTCGCGGTCGCCGACGGGCCAGACGCCGCTGTCGACGGTCTCGCCCGTCTCCTCGTCCCGCCGCGTCCACGAGACGGTGGCCGTATCGACGGCGGCCCGCAGGTCGAGCTCCACTCCCGGTAGGACGTAGACGAACGTGTTCCCGGACCCCTTGTCGACGACGATCGACCGGGGGCCGTCATCGTGCGGGTTCAGCGTGACGTACACGTCTCCGAACGGCTGACGGACGTGGGCGGGTGCGTTGTTGCCGATCGAGGCGTAACCCAGCGTGACTCCCGGGAAGGCGGAGAAGGCGCCGGCCACGAGCCCGCCGATCAGCGTGAGGATGGTCGCGAAGGCCAGGAAGCCGCTCCGCCGACGGAATGCTCCGGCGACGATCATCCCGAGTGCGAGGATGAGGGCCGCGGCGAGCAGACCCAGCGCTCCACCGAGGGCCTCGCCACCGGTGACGAGACCGACGGCGGCGCCCGTGATGATCGCGAGGCCGATCATGGTCGCGGCGAACGCGAATCCGGCGCGGGGGTTCGATGCGCGGCGGATTCGACGGCGCTCTGCCGCCTCCGCCGCGAACACGGCGGCCTCGGCCTGGCGCTCACGTCGCAGCTGGTCGCGGGCGGCCCGCTCGACGTCCTGCTGCTGGCGCCGCCACGCCTGGTCCTGTTCCTTCCAGGCGGCGTGCTGGGCGCGCCAGGCCTCGAGAGCGGCCGGGTCCTGCGGCCCGGGCGGCAGAGGAGCAGGCGGAGCGGGGGGAGTCAGGGCGAGCGAGGCATCCGGCGTTGCAGGCTCCGCCACCGTGTCGGCAGCTGTGTACCCCTCCGTCGGGAGAGTGGCGTCCGCCCCCTCGGCGGTACCCGAACCGTCGAGGGGGGCGGACGCGGCCGGGGCCGTCTGATCTGCGGAAGCCATCGGCAGATCAGACGCGGAAGCACCCGGGGTGCGGCTGGCAGCACGCACGATCAGGAAGAGCAGGCCGGCGACGAGGACGAGGCCGAGGATCCAGCTGATGAGGGACAGAGCCGACCAGCCGTCGTATCCGAGGCCGAACAGACGGCCGGCGAGCGGGGCGGTCGGGAACAGGCCGATGACGGCCATGGCCAGGATCCCCCACTGCACGGGCTGGTAGTCGCGACGCAGCAGGTCGCGCACGTGCACTCGTCCGTCGATGTCGGGCAGCAGCGCCCACGCAGCGGCGTAGAGGAAGATGACCGGCAGGCCGAACAGTGCGGCGACCACGAGGACGCCGCGCACGATCAGCGGGTCGATGCGCAGTCGGGCCGCGATGCCTGCGGCGACGCCACCCAGCCAGCCCTCGGACCGGGCGACGCCGAGACCGGCGACCCAGAGCAGGAAGCGATCGGCGCCGCGCGGGATGTCGGTGCCCGGAGCGCCGCCGGCCGGAGCGGCGGGGTCGGCAGGGGGCGGGGGCGCAGTCGGAATCGTCATACTTCGATCCTGGCGGCGACAGGGGGACGGCTGCCATGGGGGGAACCCCTGAGCGGACCCTGATTCCGGGCAGGGGAGCACCTGGAGCGCCCGTGCGGGTGATTGGATTGCCCCATGTCCTCTTCGGCGCACGCTCCGGTGCGACCTCCGCGCGCGGCCGCACCGCCGCGCCCGCCCTTGACGCGGGATCGTGAGTGCCTGGTCGCCGGTGTCAGCACCGGGCTCGCGCGCCATCTGGGCGTGCGGGTGTGGACGGTGCGAGCGCTGTTCATCGCTCTCACGCTGTGCGGCGGGGCGGGCGTGCTCCTGTACGCGTGGTGCTGGATGTTCACACCGTGGACGGAGGGCGACAGTGCACCGACCAGACGGATGCCGGTGGCCTGGCTGCTGCTGGCTCCTGCGGCGGTCGGAATGCTCGTCGTGCTCGTCTGGCGCGGGGGCAACGACTGGTTGAGCGGGTCGATCCCACCGGACATCGCCGCGGTCGTCGTGGGCGGCACAGTGGCCTTCGCGACGGGCGCGGGGCTCTGGGCCACTCTGATCGATCGGACTGACACGGCCCGAGGGCCCCGGCACACCATGAGCATCCGGATCCTCTCGATCCTGCTCCTGGCACTGCTGTTCACGATCCTGCTGTCCTGGCCCGTCGCGCGGTCGGGCGTGGCGCTCGTGCTCCTCCCGCTGGCCGGACTCGCGGCCGTGGTGTCATCGACGCTGATCCCGCGGTGGAGAGAGCTCTCCGGCGAGCGGGTACGCCGCATCCGCGAGGAGCAGCGCAGCCAGATGGCCGCCCACCTGCACGACTCCGTGCTGCAGACGCTGGCGCTGATCCAGAACAGGGCCGGTGCCTCCAGCGAGGCCGCGCGCCTCGCCAGGGCGCAGGAGCGTGAGCTGCGTGCCTGGCTCTATGACGGAGATGCTCCCGCCGACAGCGACCTTCCGACCGACCTGCGTGACTATGCGGGAGCGCTCGAGCTCGACTATCCGGTGCGCATCGATGTCGTCTCGGCGGGGCTCTCCACCGAGCGCGCGAGCGGGGAGCTCGCGGCGGCGGCACGGGAGGCGATTCTGAACGCGGCCCGGCACGCGGGCGGCGAGATCTCGGTGTACATCGAGGGGAGCGCCGCGGGCGTCGACGTCTTCATCCGCGATCGCGGGACGGGATTCCAGCTCGACGACGTGCCGAGCGACCGCCTGGGCGTGCGTGAGTCGATCATCGGACGGATGCGTCGCGCGGGCGGCAGCGGAGCGGTCCGCAGCGACGAGAACGGCACCGAAGTGCATCTGCGCATCACCGCGAGCGCGCACCAGGATCGACCGGCGCCGCGTCCGGCGCCCGCACGGGAGGAGAACCGTGGCTGACAGCATCCGGGTCGTGATCGTCGACGACCACTCGATCTTCCGCTCCGGTCTACGGGCCGACCTCGACGCGGGCGTCGACGTCGTGGGCGAGGCCGCCGACGTGCCGTCCGCGATCGCCGTGATCGGCGAGACGCAGCCCGATGTCGTGCTGCTCGACGTGCACCTGCCCGGCGGGAGCGGCGACGACGCAGCCGGAGGCGAGGCGGTGATCCGCGGTTCGTCGACGACGGCTACTCGGTTCCTCGCACTGAGCGTCTCCGACGCGGCGGCCGACGTGGTGCGGGTGATCCGGGCGGGCGCCAGGGGCTACATCACCAAGGGGTCGTCGGGTATCGAGGTCAGCAGTGCGGTGCGGGCGGTCGCCGACGGGGATGCGGTGTTCTCGCCACGGCTCGCCGGGTTCGTGCTGGACGCGTTCGGTGCGGTGGCCGGCGAGACCGCGACCGCGACGGACGAACTCGACCGGCTCTCGGCACGCGAGCAGGAGGTCATGCGCCTCATCGCCCGCGGTTACGCCTACAAAGAGGTCGCGTCCGAGCTCTTCATCTCGATCAAGACGGTCGAGACGCACGTGTCGTCCGTGCTGCGGAAACTGCAGCTCTCATCGCGCCACGAACTCACGGCGTGGGCGTCGGAGCGGCGCCTGCTGTAGTCCAGCGCTCGACCCCGCCCGTGGCAGGCCACGGGCCGGAATCAGGCTGCGAGCCAGAGGCCCTTCTGGTCCGTCGCGATGGTGAGCCCGGCGGCGACCGTCTCGTCGTCGCCGATCCTGGCGCCGCGGACGATGCGCGCTCCGGCACCGATGTCGGTGCGGACGCCCACGTAGGCGTGGTCGCCGATGGCTGCGCCATGTCCGACGTGCGCGTGCGCGTCGACGAACGCACCCTCGCCGATCACGGCGTCTTCATCGATCCAGGCACCGCGCGCGATCGTCGCCCCGGCGCCGACGCGCGCTCCGGGTTCGATATAGGCACCCGCCTCGATGTGCGCCTTCGGGTGCACCTTCGCGCCATGCGCGACGAGACCCCGGCCGTTCGCGTGCTTGCGATACCGCAGCGTCGCGCCCTGGTCGTTCTCGATGTCGACGTAGTTCTTGCCCACGATTCCTCCCGTGCTCCGGAGTTCTCCGGATATACCAACAACCACGCCGGGGGTGGATTCATTCCCGCGGATGGATGTGGTCAGCGTTGACAGGAGGGGCACCAGAAGGTGATGCGCTCTCGGGTCGGATCCGCGCCCTGCTCACCGCGTCTGATGAGGGTGCCGCAGCGTCGGCACGGGCGTCCGACGCGGCCGTACACCCAGGTGGTCTGGCCGCCGCGATTGACGCCGGTGAACGTGCGGTCGGCGCGATCGCGGTTGGCGCGGATCGTGCGTACACCGAGGTCGAGGAGGGCGGCGACATCGACCTCCGGCGTCGGCGTCGTCGGCAGGATTCCCCGCAGGAACAGGAGTTCTGCGGCGTACTCGTTTCCGAATCCTGCGACGTTGCGCTGATCGAGCAGGGCGACATGGATGCTGCGCGTGTCGGCTCCGAGGCGTCGGACCGCCTCGGCCGCGTCCCAGACGTCGGCGAGGGGATCGGGCCCCAGATACCCGACGAGCTGCTCCTCGTCACGGGTGGGGACGACCTCGACCTCGGCGATGTCCACGCCGACGGCTTCGCGGTGCGCCGTGCCGACGATCGCGCGCACCTTGAAGGCCGGGTGGCGCCACTTCTCGCCGGGTCGGTACACGAACCAGGCGCCGTCCATGCGCAGATGCGAATGCAGTGTGCTGTCGCCGATGCGCATCAGCAGATGCTTGCCGCGCGGCACCACGGAATGCACCGGCTGCCCGGTCAGATCGAGGGTCGCGAATCGGGGGACCCGGAGGTCGAATCGGGTGACCTCCGCACCGGCCAGGGCCTCGTCGAGACGTCGCGCCGTGCGGAAGACGGTATCGCCCTCGGGCATCAGGGTGCTCCGAGGGGAGCGTGTGGCGGTGCGGGTGGTGGCGGTGCGGGTGGTGGCGGGGCCGTGGGCAGGGGCGGTGCGGGGGCTCCTGAGCGGGCGAGCATGTCGCGCGCGAGCATCGTGCTGCCGGCGACGGCGGCGGGCATGATCGCGACCGCGCCGCCGGGGATCAGGAAGCAGAGCTGGGTCGCGACGCCGAACCCGAGAACCCGTGCTCGGCTGCCCGAGAACAGGGCGGCACGGTCCGCCGGGCTGAGGTCGCGTGCATCGAAGGCGCGCCCCGTGAGCTCGCGGGCGAGCAGCCGACCGGTGAGCACGACACCGGCGATGGCGCCGAGGAACCCGCCGACGACCGGGATGAGCCCGATCAGGAGCACGAGGACGGCGATCAGGATGCCGAGCAGGACCAGCCGGAGCCCCTCGCCGAGAGTGGTCCAGAAGCTGCCGCCGTCGGCCGGAGGTGCGTCACCGAGATCGACTTCGACCGCGTGCCAGATTCGCTGGTAGAACGGGTCGCCGATGGTCAGGGTCAGGGCGCTGAAGACGACGCTGGCGAGCGCGAGTGCGGCCGCCACGACCACGAGGCCCACGGCGGCGCGCAGCAGACCTCTCCACGGCTCGAACCATCCCTCGGCGAACGGGGTCAGCCAGGCGGACAGCGACGGCATGCTGAGCACCAGCGGGATGAGAGCCGCCGCGAGCACCACGACGGCGATGATCGCGGGGATCAGCCCGAGCATCATGAGACCGGGTCTGGTGCGCCACAGCCCGAACCCGCGCAGCAGGGTGCGGATGCCGGTGGCAAACTCTCGGATCATGGCTTCCAGCGTAGGGGCATCGCTCAGACGGCCTTGCGGAGGGTGTACCCGCGCGGGGTCGCCACGAACCCGGCCTCCTGCAGGGCGAGGGCGAGCTCGGTGCCGTAGACGCCCTCGCCGTTGATCTTCTCGACGGTCAGGGTGTCGAGTCGGCGGCTGCGCGCGGTGGCTGCGAGGTCAGTGGCTGCGGCGCGCAGGACCTCGCCGTCGTCGCTGAACGACAGCACCGTGCGGCCGCCGCGTTCCAGCGAGAGCACGAGGGCGCCGTCGACGAGCACGACCAGGCCTCCCGCCTTGCGACCGGGACGGTGCGACACCCCGTCGAGCTTGGGCCAGCCGAGCGCAGCACCGTAGGGGTTCGCGGGATCGGTCGCGGCGAGGGTCACGGCCTTGCGGGGTGGCGGATCGGCGAGACCGGCATACGTGCGCAGCCGGTCGACCGTGCCGGAGGCGGCGAACTGTGCGGCGCCCAACTTCTCGATCACATAGCCGCGGCGGCAGTGGCCCGCCTCTTCGAAACCGGCGAGCACCCGGTAGGCCTGGGCGAAGCCGCCGGGGACGCCCTCGGCCTGCACCGCACCACGGGTGACGACACCGTAGCGGTCGAGCAGGAGGCCGGCGGTGACGGTCGCCCGGCGGGCGGGATCGGTCTCGAGCGCGGGCAGCAGCGACCAGCGCCCACCGATCGAGGGCGGGCGGGGAGCGGCGGCACCCGTGAAGGACACGCCGCGGTAGGTGCGGGCACGGGGGGCTCGGCGTTTGACCTTGTGCGCCTGCGAGCCCCCGGTGAGGAGAGAGCGGATCGGGGCGAACGTGTCGTTGGTCACGTAGCCCGACCACGTCAGCGACCACAGCGCCTCGAGGACGGACTGCTCGTTCTCGGCCGCCGCCATGTCTTTCAGCTGCCCGGCGAAGTAGGCGCCGCCCACGTCGAGCGCGATGAGGATGCGTGACTCGAGGGAGTCGGATGCGATCTCCGCGTCGCGCTCGGGCAGGGTGAACGGCGCGAGGTCGGCGGGATGCAGCGACACCCACCCGTCGCGCCCCGGCAGGGTGCCGTGGCCGGACCAGATGACCTCGCCGGCGGCCGTGAGCTCGTCGAGCATCGCGGGGGAGTAGTCGCGCACCCGGGAGGGGAGGACCAGTGACTCCCACGCGCTCGCCGGGATCGGCACGCCGGCGAACTGCTCGATCACATTGAGCACGCCGTCGACGCCGTCGAGCGGTCGCCCGATGTGCTGCCAGTCCGGCAGGAACCGGGCGTACGCCTCGGGGGCGACCGGTTCGACCGAGCCGCGGATGGCGGCGAGCGAGCGCATCCGGAGGCGGCGCAGCACCTCGGTGTCGCACCACTCGACGGCGTCTGCGCTGCCGGCCGCCTCGGGCAGGAAGTATCCGCTCGTGAGGCGACCCGCGGTCTCGAGGCGCTGCAGCGTGTGCCGGGCGACGGCAGCACCGAGTCCGAACCGGGTGGCGATGGCATCCGTCGTGAACGGGCCGTGCGTGCGGGCGTGGCGGGCCACGAGGTCGCCGAGCGGGTCGGCGACGGGTTCGAGGAACGCCACGGGGATGCCTGTGGGCAGCGCCGCCCCGAGCGCATCGCGCAGGCGACCCGCATCCTCGATCGCGGCGACCCGGCTCGCGCCGGCGATCGTGACGGGGATCGCCCGGCGCGCGGTGATCAGGTCGTCGAGCAGCGCGGCGGCCGAGGTGTCGGCGATCGACTCGGGGTCGAGTCGTGCGGTGGCCTCGTCTGCGTCGAGCGGGCCGAGCATACGCAGCAGGTCGGCGACGCCTTCGAGCCCGCGGGCACGGCGGTCGGGGTCGAGGCGCTGAGCCTCGCGCTCGAACTGGGCGATCACGTCGGGGTCGAGCAGTTCGCGCAGCTCGACCGTGCCCAGCAGCTCGCCCAGCAGCGCCGGGTCGACCGAGAGTGCGGCCGCGCGGCGCTCGGCGAGCGGGGAGTCGCCTTCGTACATGAACGCGCCCACGTAGCCGAACAGCAGGTCGCGGGCGTACGGCGACGGCTGGCCGGGCTCGGTCTCGACCAGGCGGACGCGGCGGTCGGCGATCGACGTCGCGAGCCTGCGCAGGGAGGGGAGGTCGTAGACGTCCTGCAGCACCTCACGCAACGTCTCGAGGATCACCGGGAACGTCGGATGACGCCTGGCCACCTCGAGCAGCTGGGCCGACCGCTGCCGCTGCTGCCACAGCGGTGTGCGCTTGTTCGGGTTCATGCGGGGCATCAGCAGGGCGCGTGCGGCGCACTCGCGGAACCGGGAGGCGAACAGCGCGGAGCCGCCCACCTCCTCCGTCACGAGGCGCTCCAGCTCGTCGGGCTCGAACACGAAGAGCTCGGCACCGGGCGGCTCGGCTTCGGCATCGGGGATGCGCACGATGATGCCGTCGTCGCTCGCCACCGCCGACCCTTCGACGCCGAGACGTTCACGCACCCGGGCGTTGATGGCGAGCGCCCACGGCGCATGCACCTTCATGCCGTACGGGGAATGCAGGATCACGCGCCAGTCGCCGACCTCGTCGCGACCGCGCTCGACCGTGAGCGTGCGGTCGGTGGGGAGCGTGCCCGTCGCTTCGCGCTGCTCGGTCAGGTGGGCCATGAGGTTCGCCCGTGCCTGCTCGTCGAGCCCGGCATCGATGAGTCTCTGTGCCGCCTTCTCGGGAGTGGCCGCCGACACCTCGCGGGAGAAGGCGCCCAGCGCCTCGCCGAGCTCGAACGGACGGCC
Source organism: Microbacterium sp. NPDC058269 (assembly GCF_042881445.1). Taxonomy (NCBI): domain Bacteria; kingdom Bacillati; phylum Actinomycetota; class Actinomycetes; order Micrococcales; family Microbacteriaceae; genus Microbacterium; species Microbacterium sp. NPDC058269. Next base: position 622,031 of record NZ_JBHVXT010000001.1, on the reverse strand, counting down.
GATGCCGTCGCCGTGCCAGAACGGCACCTTGCCGGGCTGCCCGTAAGCGGGGATCACGTTCACGCGGTCGTGTGTGATCTCGGCGATCCGCCAGCTCGTCGTGCCGAGCGTGAACACGTCGCCCACTCGCGACTCGTAGACCATCTCCTCGTCGAGCTCACCCACGCGGGCGCCGGTCGTCTCGCCCGCGACGAAGACGCCGAACAGGCCGCGGTCGGGGATGGTGCCACCGCTGGTCACCGCGATGCGCTGCGCACCCGGACGCCCCGTCAACGTGCCCGCATCGCGATCCCACACGAGTCGCGGTCGCAGCTCGGCGAACTCGTCGGAGGGGAAGCGGCCGGCGAGCAGGTCGAGGGTCGCCTCGTAGGCCGAACGCGGAAGCGCCTGGAACGGTGCCGACCGGCGGACCGTTTCGAACCACTCCTCCACGCCGATCGCTCCGAGCGCGCACGCCGCGACCGTCTGCTGCGCGAGGATGTCGAGCGGATTGCGCGGGACCTGGATCGCCTCGATCTTGCCCGCCAGCATCCGCTCGGTCACGATCGCCGTGTGCAGCACGTCGCCGCGATGCTTCGGGAAGAGCGCGGCCCGACTGATCTCGCCCACCTGGTGCCCGGCGCGCCCGACGCGCTGCAGACCGGAGGCCGCTGACGGCGGGGCCTCGACCTGGATGACGAGATCGACCGCACCCATGTCGATGCCGAGTTCGAGGCTGCTCGTCGCGACGACGCAGCGCAGTACGCCCGACTTGAGCTCTTCTTCGACCTGAGCCCGCTGCTCCTTCGAGACCGACCCGTGGTGCGCCTTCGCGAGCACGGGGTCGGCGCCTGCGGTGGCTCCGGCCTGCGCCATCATGGCCGCGGGCACGGTCGCGGCCGGCAGCTCGACGCCGATGCGCTCGGAGTAGATCTCGTTCAGACGCCCCGTGAGGCGCTCGGCCAGGCGACGGGAGTTGGCGAAGACGATGGTCGAGTTGTTCTGCAGGATGCGGTCGACGATCGCCTCCTCGACGTGCGGCCAGACGGAGCCGGTGACCTCGGTGTACTCGGCATCGACCGCATCGCCTGTCACCCCGGGAGGAGGCGGCGGGTTGGTCATGTCGTCCATCGGCACGACCACGCCGAGCTCGAAGGTCTTGGATGCCGGGGGCGCGACGATCTCGACCGGAGCCGAGCCGCCGAGGAACCGCGCCACCTCGTCGATGGGTCGGACCGTGGCCGAGAGGCCGATGCGCTGCGCCGGCTTCTCGATGCCGTTCGCGCGGCGCAGGGCGTCGAGCCGCTCCAGGCTCACGGCGAGGTGTGCGCCGCGCTTGGTGGCGGCGACCGCATGCACCTCGTCGATGATCACGGTGTGCACCCCGCGCAGCGTCTCGCCCGCGCGGCTCGTGAGCATGAGGTACAGCGACTCGGGGGTCGTGATGAGGATGTCGGGCGGATCGGACACCAGCTTGCGCCGGTCGCTCGAGGTCGTGTCGCCCGAACGCACCCCGACCGTCACCGCGGGCGACGGCACCCCGAGACGCCGGGCCGACTGACCGATGCCGATCAGCGGGGAACGGAGGTTGCGCTCGACGTCGACGCCGAGGGCCTTCAGCGGCGAGATGTAGAGGATGCGCGTGCGCGGCTCGCCCTTCACGGTCGGGGCCGTCTCGGCCATGCGCTCGCGGAACACGCTGTCGATCGCCCACAGGAAGGCCGAGAGCGTCTTTCCCGAGCCTGTCGGCGCCACCACGAGCGCGTGCTTGCCGGCCGAGATCGCGTCCCACGCACCCGCCTGCGCGGGCGTGGGCGCGGGGAACGCACCCCGGAACCAGTCCTGTGTCGCGGGAGTGAAACGGTCGAGCACGTCGCTCATCCCTCCATCTTCGTCGAGGCCGGGGACATCGGGGCCGTCAGAGGACGGGAGGAGGCGCAGGAGCCCACGCGGTGGCGAACGCCGCCCAGATGACGGGGGAGTGGCGGGGGTCGCCCGTCGACGTCCAGCGGCGACGCTGCTCCCGCTGCCACACGGCCATCGCGGCGACGGGATCGGGTGCGTCGTGGGCGGCGTCCACGGCGACGACGGCCTCGGCGAGCATGCCGTCGGCGCGGTCGCCGAGCTGCGGCACGAGCCGGCGCAGACCCGCGTCGGTCGGCAGCGTCCACCGGGTCGCTGTCACATATTCGGCCCCGCGATGCGTGAACGCCGCGACCAGTCCCGCGGGCTCGGCGAATCGCAGGTCGCTCCCCGAGTCGCACGCGATGAGGGCCACTCGGTTCGGGGCCCGCAGCGGGGGGAGCCCGGGTGCTCCGAGAGCGATCTCCGCCGCCGTGTAGGGGCGGTGCGCGCCGATCAGGGGGGTCGTCCCCGGAGCATCCGCACCGTCGGACAGATGCATCCTGGCGTCCAGCGCGTGCGTGGATGCGGTGACGTGCCCGACGTACAACAGGCGCCCCGCGTCGTCGAGGGACTCGGCAAGGGCGACCCTTCCGACATCGGACCGACGGAACCGTTCGCCGCCGGCGGGGCGCAGACGCCCGTCGAGGCGGGCGACCATCTCCGCCAGCGGAGACCCCGCGGCGACGGGGCCCAGCACACTGCCCAGTTCACTCGCCGCCGAGAACCCGGGGACCACGGGATCGAGCACCGTGGCCACCGGCGCGGAGGGCTGCCACTCCGACACCGCGCGTGTCGGGTCGTTCCGCAGCGTCGCCGGGAGCAGCACCGAGACATCGGCCATGTCGACCGCCCGCTCCTCGTCGGCCGCTCCCAGCAGCTCCCACGGCAGGTGCGCGGTCGACGGAGACAGCTGCACCCGCAGGTGCGGACGGATTCCGGCTGCTTCCAGTGCGTTGAGTTCGAGCGCCAACCACTGCGGGAGGAGCGCCGCCGTGAGCGCATGGGCCAGCCGCTGCTCCCGCTGCCGATCCAGCAGCGCTCCGTGGGTGAGCGCTCGCCGCAGCGCATCCATGCCGTTCTCCCCCGGCAGCGGAGTCGGCAGCGCCGCAGCCAGTTCTGCCAGCACCGGAGCGACGGCCGAGCGCTCGGCGATCGTCATCCGCGGCGCGCTGCGCTGATGCTCCCAGACCCAGCTGACGAACAGATCGTCGCCGTCGACGTAGCGCAGGCGCGCGACCGGTCGGCGGTCATCGGGGAGATCATCGAGCACCGCGGCACCGTCGGTGCGGGGGACCGGCATCGGCACCGCGAGCTGCGGAAGGTCGCGCCAGTTGCTCACCATGCGGCCACCGCCGTCTCCGCGCGCACCGTGACGCCGTACTCGGCCTCTGCCGCCCGCACCCATGACTCGAGCACCGGAGCCGTGCCGGGGATCGCGATCACCCGCGGGGGCGCGGCGAAGCGCAGGTGCGGCGTGGACGCACCGCCGGTGAGAAGTCCGGCCGCCGCCGCGGGGAGCTCCGCTTCGGCACCGTCTTGCGCATCGTCTTCGGCATCGGCCTCCTGCGGGGAGGACGGCTCGAACGGCATGAGCGCTCCGGTCGAGGAATCCGCCCGGGCGCTGACGGCCTCCCGCGCGGCATCCGTCTGCAGCGTCACGGTCGCGGCCGCATTCTCGACGAGCTCGAACAGCAGTGCCGCGTCTCCGAGAGTGCGGGCCAGCCGGAATGCCAGCTCACGGGCGGGAGCGGCGACCTGCAGCGTCCAGCGCTCCCGCACCGGACCGGGGGAGAAGCCGTCGCGCAGCGCCTCGGTCGCCAGCAGCACCGGGATCGCGAGGTCGCGCGCCTGTTCCAGCCGCTGCATCCGTGCGCGCGGGGTGATCGACATCGCCGCCCATTCCGCGTGCATCTCGGCGCGGCGCAGGTTCACGCGGCAGCGGTCGCCGGCGTAGCGCGCGAGGTCTCGCGCCGCGCGATAGGCCTCGTCGGCGGCGGGATAGCGGTGTCTGGCGGATTCCGAATCGCCGAGGAAGGCGTACGCCTCCAGGCGTTCGTGCACCGCGGCCTCCGCGTCGAGGTCGGCGAGCAACGCGCGCAGGGCCTTCGTCGCGGCCCCGACCCGCCCCTGCTGCAGCAGCACGGCGGCGAGTCCGGTCCTGCTGGCGGCCAGACGCGTCGTGAGGCCGATCGCGGCGGCCAGCTCCGCCGCCCGCCGGAAGCCCTCCGCGGCCTCACGGTGCCGACCCTGCTGCATCGCCGAACGCGCCAGGTTCTCCACGGCGAGCTGTCGACTCGCGGCGTCACCCCCGTGCTCCTGCGCCTGCTGTGCGAGGGTCAGGTACTGCTGGGCCGCGACCTCGTCTCCGGTGCGCTGGGCGATGACCCCGAGGTTCGCGTAGGCGTGCCCCGAGAGCTCCGGACCCACCGTGATCGCCACCTCCAGCGCGCGCTTCGCCTCGTCGTCCGCCTCCTGCAGGCGCCCGGTCACGATCAGCAGGGTCGTGCGCGCGTTGCGCACCGAGAAGGAGAGCAGCTCGCGCTGATCGAGGTCGTCGTCGAGCAGCGCCTCCGCCCCGTCGATGCCCGCGAAGGCGTCGTCGAACCGATCCATCAGCGTGAGGGTCTGCGCGCGGGCGATCATGCCGTTGATCTGCACCGTGCGGGTCGCGCGCTCGTCGCCGATCAGCGCGATGGCGTCGGCGGCTGCGGCGAGGCCCTCGTCGGCGAGGCGCACCGCGTCGTCGAGTGCCCCCTCGAACTCGCGCGCGGCGGCGAGGTTGAGCAGGGCCCTGGCACGGAGGTCGAGCCCCTCGCCGTCGACATCCGGCACCAGGGTCATCGCCGCGACGCTCCGTAGCTTCGCGGTGGCATCGGCCACGCGTCCCTGGTGCAGGAGCATCGCCGCCTCGTTGTTGAGGTCTCGCCCCGGTCGCCAGCGCGGCGTGGCCGGCACCCGACCGCGGATCGCGCTCGCCGGCTGCTCCTCTGCGGAGCTCACGCTCGGGCCCCCGCGGCACGCTCGGCGAGCGACGCATCGGGTGCCGTGAGCCTGGTCGTGGCGAACGCCAGGACCTGTGCGCGGTCCCGGGCCGACTCAGCTGCTTCAGGCACTTCCGGGGAGACCATCAGCGGATCGTGCACCCGGAGCGTGCGGGCTCCCGGCGTGAGGAACAGAGCGGATGCCGGAACCACCGTCTCGCCGACGAACACCGAATCCGCACGTCGCAGCACCACGTCGACGTCGAGGGCGGGCGGGCCGAAGGCGGCGTGGAGTTCGGGGGTCGAGAGAACACCCCGCACCGCGGGAACCTCGACCTGCAGGAAGGGCGTATCCGTGCCCTGGAGGAGTGTCCACCGGGCCTCGGCTGCCGCATCCACCGTCTGCGTCGGCACATCGGACCACCGGACGGGGGCCGTGCCCTGCGCGATCACGACGCCGTCGGCACTGGATGCTCGGCGCTCGCCGCCGGCAGCCAGCGCCCATTCGGAGCGGACGTCGGCGGGGGTCGTGGGCGCCCAGGCGACACCGTGGTCTTCGGCCAGGGCGTCGAGCACGGCTGCCAGCTCGGCGGCGTCGGCGGCCAGCGCGGGCGGGAGAGCGGCGAGTGCGGCGGGTGCGTCGTGCGCGTCGGTCATCGCGTGCTCGACGGCATCCTCGTCGTCCAGGAGATGGGTGAGGAGGTGGCTCGTCACCGCGACCTCTGCTGCCACGATCGCCGGGTCGAGCGCCGGGATGCCGCTGCTCGCCGGCCACCAGGCGCGCGCCCAGTTCAGATGCCCCAGAGCGCGCACGGCGTCGACGATCGTCGGATCCCCGAAGGCGTCGAGTGCGATCTCGACGTCGACGCCCCGGAACACGGCGTCCGCGACGGTGGCTCCGTAGACGTCGGCCAGCCACGCGCTCGCCGCCAGGGCGTCGTGGACGTCGGTGTCGGGAAGCGGGGCGGGTGCCGTGACATCCCAGGTCAACTGCGCCCCGGCCGCCTCGACGAGCGCCGTCCGCAACGGCACATGCTCGACGAGGGCGTCCGAGCGGACGCTGTCCTCCCGCGCCGTGCTGACTTCGATGCGGCCGTCGCGCACCCTGATCCGCGTGCTCATGCCACCCCCGGGAGAGCGGGAGCGGGCATACCGCGACCCATCGCGATCTTCAACCGCTGCCGCTGGTCCATCACGACCGAGCGCAGCACGCCGTCGAGGGTGTCCCAGACGTCATCGGCTCCGAGCACCTGACCGCGGAGCTCGCGACCGTGCATGCGCACCCAGAGGCGCCGCAGATACGCCTGTCGGACGTCGTGGATGTCGTCGAGCACAGACGCGGGGACCCCGCTCACCTCGGCGGGAAGACGCAGCGCTCGCCGCACGTAGGCCTCGCGGTTCCACCGGGAGGCCAGTTGCCGGTGCGCGGCGGTCGTCGCGGCGGGGCCCGAGGCATCCAGGGCTCCGGTCACCTCCCGCCCGAGAAGCATCATGATGCGGCTGTGCTCGTCGGCGAGCTCCCACGGCAGAGCGGAGCGGTCGATCTCCTCCGCGAGCAGTTCGTCGCCGTCGAGGTCGCTCTCGACGGGCGCGCCTCCGGACAGTGCGGCGAACAGACGCTCGAAGATCGACCGGTCGAAGGGGCGCGGGAGGCCGCGCTTCGACGCGGTGCTGCCGATCAGGGGGACAGGGGGCGACGCATGTGCGGTCAGCCCGAGGAGCCGCGCGGTGCCCTCGTCGCCGAGCGTGCTCGCGGCGGCGGAACCGGCGTCGGAGATTCGCAGGGCCTCGAACGCGGCGTCGGCGTGCCCCGTCGGACAGGTGTCGAGCATCGCGGCGATGACCTCGGACGCGGGGGCGAGCGCGCGCGGTGGGGTGCGCTCCGCCCATCTCTCGTGCAGCAGCGCCTCGAGCCGGGTCACCTCGTGCGCGTCTCGGAGCAGTTCCCGGATTCGCCCGAGAAGTGAGTCGCCGGAGGCCTGGGCGATCTCGGTGACGACCTCGACCGCGCGATCCTCGGCGTCGACGCCGGGCATGCCCACGGTGCGGGCGAGCTCGAAGCAGCGGGAGAAGTACTTCTCCTGCGGATTCCCCTCGGTGACGCGCAACCGGCGTCGAACGGTCTTCACCCGCAGGAACCATGCCGCCGTCGCTGCGAGGTCGGGGCCTGCGGCGAGGATGCGGGCGTGCAGCTGCCCGGCGGCATCCGCTGAGAGGGCACCGCCGGCGAGGCCCGGATTCTGCACGGGACGGATCACGAGCGGTTCGAGGATCAGCTTCACCGTGCGGGCGAGCGGACGCCCAGAGCCGTTGCTGAGTGCGGCGACATCACGGTCCAGTGCCAGCCAGGCGTCGATCATGACCTGCGCGCGCGGCCGCAGCGCCTCCGACGCGGTGGGGGCCGGGGGCGGGGGCGTGAGCTCGGTCGCGGCGCTCATGTCCGCCAGCCTATAGAGAGCGGCGCGACCGCGAGCGAATCCGTGATCGGGAGCAGCGCTCGCGCTCCATTCTGGCGACATGGACACGAACAGGACCACCGGGTACACGCTCAACGGCAGCACCGTCCTTCCGCTGGGATCCTCGGCATTGCCCGTGCGGACGCCGCGCGATCCGAAGCGGGTGCGCGGTCGTATCCGTCGCCGGTTCCTGCTCCTGATGTTCGCGCCGGTGATCCTCGGCGGGCTGATCGTCCTGGCCATCCAGCTCATGCTGCCGTCGGTCAGAGACATCGAGATCGTGCCGTCGTCGGCGGTGATCGGCATGGATGGACAGGACGTCGCGGTCCTCGTGTATCACGACGACTCGCGTCCCGGACTGTTCGAGGCGACGTTCCAGATGCGGGTGGCGGCGATCCGCCTGTCCGATGGCGAGCAGCTGTGGGATCAGCGTCTGAACGAAGACCTCATCGGCGACGCGGTCGTGCTCGCGGGCGACGACTCGTCGGTGTACATCGGCAGCGATCACGGACTGGTGATCCTGGATGCCGCGACCGGGGCCGTTCGGGCTGAAGGCGACGCCGTGCCGGGGATCGGTGCGGATGCCGTGCTCTCGGCCAGCGCGTACGGATACGACCCCGAGGCGAACGTGGTCGTCGCTCTCACCGGCTCCGGAGCACTCGTGCAGATACCGGTCGGTGAGACCGCGGCGGTTCCGGCCGAACCCGCGGTCGCCGGCCGGTGGCGGAACGCGCTGGGTTCTGGACCGTTCCTCGACGAGACGATGCTCACGCAGCAGGTCGACGTGGCAGCGACCCCGGATGGCACCCGGCTCCAGATCGTCCCGGTGGCCGAATCCGTGCAACGGGATGCTCTCGTGATCACCTCGACCGACCCGGCCCGCATCATCCGCACCGAGCTCGTCGACGCCAGCCTGCTCCCGGTCGTCGGGCTGGAGCCGCGTCTGGGCGTGCTGCTGGAGACCGGACAGTTCCTGCCCGGAGACTTCGGGGACATCGACGCCGACGACATCGAGGCGCTCCTGCAGCGGGCCTTCGGGGCGACGCCCTCGCCCGATGACACGGTGGTCCCGGCAGGCGCGGGGCAGGGCATGGTGCTCGTGCAGCATCGGGAGTCGGTGAACGCCGATCGGACCCTGCTCAGCAGCCTCGACATCGCGACCGGGCAGCTCATCGACTCCGTCGAGATGCAGACCGACGCCGTGCGGGCGCTGACCGGCCCCTCCGGCACCACCGCGGTGATCGCCACCGCACCGGAGTCGTGGCAGGCGAACCGGCTCCTCGTGCTCGACGACGACGGCTCCCTCCGCCCGATCGACGTGGGGACGATCCCGCGGTGGCTTCCGCGTTTCGGGTAGCGCGCCGGGCCGCGGGAGCGCGATCGAAGGGGCGTCGTACTGAGGTACGACGCCCCTTCGCAGTGGGCACTCGGGGCCGACGCGGCGGGGTGGCCTCCGCTCATACCGTCTCCCTATGCCCACCGAAAACACCGCCTCTCACCCTGCCGGAACCGCTCTTCGCGTCATCGCCTCGATCGGCGGAAGCGTGCTCGTCGCCGTAGCGCTGACCATCATCTGGGTCGCCCGGCTGAGCATCGACCGGGTCCTGTACGTGAGTGGTCTCGGGGCCGACGGCGAGCCGACCGCCGGGTGGTTCGAGCTCGCGCTGCTGCTCCTCGTCGCCGGGGGCTTCGCGGTGGCCTGGGCCGCGCGCGGACTGCGCTCGACGGTGCCGTGGCTCAGCATCTGGTCGCCGTCGTTCTCGGTGGCGATGGCGTCTTCCCTGTTCCTGGTGGCCTCGCAGGTCACCTGCACGACCGGGTGCCCGCTGCCGGTCGGCCCCGCGTTCACCTGGCAGGACCTGGTGCACACGACGGTCGCCGTACTCGCCTTCGCCCTGGCTGCGTTCGCGATGCTCCAGGTCTCGTTCGTCGAGGGACGGCGAACGCTCCGGGTGCTCTCCCTGGGCGCGGGGATCTCGACCGCCGTGATCGCTGCGGCCGGCGGCATCCTCTCCCTGCTGCAGTTCCGCACCGACATCGGCAGCATCTTCGAACTCGTCGCGACCACCATCGGCATGGGTTGGCTCGCCATCCTCGGCATGGACACCGCGGTCGCGCAGCGGCGTCGGGTGCGGCGCGAGACGTGGAAGCCGGCACCCCAGGTCGTCGAGGTCCACCGCAGCACCTCCCGCAGCACCTCCCGCAGCACCGCGACGGGTTCGCTCGCCGCCGCCGCTCGCTGAGGGAACCGCGTCGTGCGGTGCGTAGAGTCGTCACATGCGAGAGTCAGCACCGGTCGGCGACGACGGGGCCCGTGCGGAGGACCTGCCGCGGCCGCCCGGGGTGGTGCGGCGGTTCTGGGGCAATCACCCCTGGCTCGTCGACGGTCTGCTCGCCTTCCTCTATCTCCTGTGGGCCGGATTCTGGGCGATGGTCACCCCGCTCTCCTCCGGAGAGTGGTCACCGCTCGCACCGGTCCTCGTCCCGCTGATCCTCGCGGCGGTCGGCGCGGTCGGTCTGCTGTTCCGGCGCCATCGTCCCTGGCTCACCTTCGCGGTGTTCGCCCTCATCGCGGTCGTCGCCCTCGTCACCGACACGCTGGCGGATCCGATCGGCGTCAGCCTGGCGCTGTATGCGCTCTTCGTCTATCGCTCGAACCGCAGCGGGTGGATCGCGTTCGGGGTGACGGTGCTCGCCGGCGTCGTCGTGTTCCCCCTGCTCGACGGGCTTCGGCGCGGCGACCTCGCGGGCGCGTTCTCGGTGCCGGGCAGCCTGCTGTTCCTCGTCGTGATGCTGATCGCGGCACTCCTCGGAGTCACCGTGGGTGACCGGCGCCGCTACATCGGGGCGATCCTCGACCGTGCCAACCAGCTCGCGCGCGAACGTGACCAGCAGGCGCGGATCGCGACCCTGGCCGAGCGCGCCAGGATCACCCGCGAGATCCACGACGTCGTGGCGCACAGCGTGTCGGTGATGGTGTCGCTCGCGGACGGCGCAAGCGCCCTGGCCGAGAAGGATCCGCAGCGGTCGCGGAGTGCCATCCAGGAGATCGGCGAGGTCGGGCGGCAATCGCTCGTCGAGATGCGGCAGCTGCTCGGTGCGCTCGGTGATGACACGCCAGACGGAGAGGAACAGAGTCCGCTCCGCCCCAACCCCGGACTGAGCGAGCTCACCCCGCTGGTGGAGACCTTCCGCACCGCCGGGCTGCCCGTCACGGTCCGTACCCAGGGGGACGTCCCCTCCTCCCCGGCGCTGCAGAACACGATCCATCGCATCGTGCAGGAAGCACTCACGAACGCGCTGCGCTACGCGAAAGACCCGCGCGAGGTGCTCGTGAACCTCGACTTCCGCGGAGACATCCTCGTGGTCGAGGTCACCGACGACGGACGAGAGGGCCCTCCCGCGGCATCGGTCGGATCGGGGCGCGGCCTCGTCGGTGTGCGGGAGCGCGCGCGTCTCGCCGGTGGCACGGTGGAAGCCGGACCGCTCTCGGGTGGCGGATGGCGCGTGCGCGTGGAGATCCCCGAACAGGAGGAACAGGGATGACCGAGGAACGAATCCGGGTGCTCATCGTCGACGACCACGAGCTGATCCGCCGCGGCATGCGGATGGTGCTCGATGCCGAAGACGACATGCAGGTGGTGGGCGAGGCGGTCTCGGGTGCCGAGGCCGTGCACATGGCGGCTGATCTGCGACCCGATGTGATCCTGATGGACATCCGGATGCCGGAGATGGACGGGATCGAGGCGACCCGCCGCATCGTCAGGAGCACGCCGTCGAGCCGGGTTCTGGTGCTCACGACATTCGACCTCGACGAATACGCGTTCGGGAGCCTTCGCGCAGGAGCGAGCGGGTTCCTGTTGAAGAACACCCCGCCTGCACAGCTGACCGCCGCGATCCGGGCGATCGCCGCGGGCGACGCCCTGGTCTCGCCGCGTGTCACCCGATCGATGCTCGACCTGTTCGCCACGCGCCTGCCCCGGCAGTCCGAGACGGTGGATCCGCGGTTGGACGTGCTGACGGAGAGGGAGCGTGAGGTGTTCCTCGCCATCGCGAAGGGCTACAACAACACCGAGATCGGCGAGAGCTTGTTCGTGTCCGAGTCGACCGTGAAGACCCACGTCGGCCGCATCCTGCTGAAACTCGACCTGCGCGACCGGGTGCAGGCCGTCATCCTCGCCTACGAGGCCGGGCTGGTCTGACACGAGCTGGCCTGACGAGAGCTGGTCTGACGAGAGCTGGTCTGACGCGAGCGTGTGCCGAGGAGCTCTTCCCCGGCACCCGCCTCCGTCTGCTTCGCGTCACTGCTCCAGCGAGACCTCCTGGAGCGCGCCCTCTGCATCGATCTCGAGTGTCAGATCGAGATCGAGCCGTCGCAGGAACGCGTCGTCGTGACTCACGATGAGCACGGCACCGCGATAGGTGCGAAGGGCTTCGACGAGCTGGTCGACCGTGTCGAGGTCGAGGTTGTTCGTCGGTTCGTCGAGCGCCGCGAGGTGCGGTGCGGGATCGGCGAGCAACAGCTTGGCCAGCGCGACCCGGAAGCGCTCGCCGCCGGAGAGGGCGGCGACCGGTCGCTCTGCCGTGGCTCCCCGGATGAGGAACCGGGCGAGCCGATTGCGCAGCTCCTTCTCCGGCACGTGCGGTGCCGCGGCGGCGATGTTCTCGAACACCGACCGCTGCTCGTCGAGGCCGTCGACTCGCTGCGGCAGGTAGCCGATGAGATCGGTGTGGGCCTCGGCATGCAGGTACGGGCGTGCAGAACTCAGGAGATCCGCCCCGGATCCGGCTCCATCCGCACCCTGTGACGCGACGGACGCCGGTTCTCCTGAGTGGTGAACACCGCCGGCGACCAGCCGCTCCAGCAGCGTCGTCTTCCCGGCGCCGTTCTTGCCGATCAGTGCGACGCGCTCCGGCCCCTGGATCACCCAGGCCCGTTCGTGATCGCCGACCGTCGCGATGCGGCGGCTGCGCGACACCTGGGGGTCGGGCAGCTCGATCTTCATCGAGGCATCGGAGCGCACGCGTCGCCCGGCCTCGTCGTGCACCGAGCGCGCGGCGTCCTCCTTCGCACCGACCTCGGTGCGAAGCCTGCCCGCCGACACCTCGGCAGCCATCTTCCGCCCGTGGGCGACGATCTTCGGGACGCGCTTCTCGATCTCCGCCTTCTTCGCGGTGCGCGCGCGGTGGGCGAGCTTCACCTCGGCTTCGATCCGCTGCCGCTTCTCCTTGCGGAGCGCCTGGGCGGCCGTGACCTCCGCCTGTTTCGCGGCATCCTGCTCGGCGTCCAGCCAGGCGCGCCATTCCGAGTAGGGGCCACCGAACACGCTCAGTGTCTGGGCGTAGAGCTCCGCGGTGTCGTCCATCAGCTCGAGCAGCGACAGGTCGTGGCTGACGACGATGAGCGTGCCCTTCCAGGCGCGCACCATCGCCGCGAGCTTCGCCCTGGCCTCGCGGTCGAGGTTGTTGGTCGGCTCGTCGAGGAGCGTGATCGGTGCGCGGCGCAGGCGGATGCCGGCGATCGCGACGAGCACGGCCTCCCCGCCGGAGAGCTCTCCGACCCTGCGGTCGAGGAAGTCCGGCGCGAGCCCTGCCTCCGCCAGGGACGCCTCGGCGCGCGCCTCGATGTCCCAGTCGTCGCCGACCGCGTCGAAGTGCGCGGGATCGACGTCGCCGGCGCTGATCGCTCGCACGGCGTCGAGCGCCTCGGACACTCCGAGGAGCTCGGCGACGCGACGGTCGATGTCGAGAGTCAGCTGCTGCGGGAGATAGGCGACCTCGCCGGATGCCGTGACGACGCCCGAGGTCGGTTCGAGCTCGCCGGCCATCAGTCGCAGCAGCGTGGACTTGCCGGCGCCGTTGCGGCCGACGAGGCCGGTGCGTCCGGAGCCGAAGGCCCCGGAGACGCCGTCGAGCGCGACCGAGCCGTCGGGCCAGGTGAAGGTGAGCCGGTCGAGGATGACCGACGCGTGAAGAGGGGTGGGGGTTGACATGAGTGTCTCCTGTCGAGTGCGAGGGTGCACTGACACCGAGCCCCTGCCAGGCCGTGACACGCGTCACAGGATGCGGGAGGAGAGGGTCTGCCGTGGAGTCGGCGATCGTCGGGTCAGCGCGCGGAAAGAAGAGCGCGGAGGCGACGGATCAGATCAAAGGACTTCCAGACACGGCGGACAGGACTCCCCGACGATACCCGGGGTTGTCAGGATCGCGCAACTCCCGGGCGTGTCGGATCTGCGTGGACGGCGTTCACCGCCCGGGCAGCACGACGGGAGATCCGGTGTCCGGATCGGCGATCACCCTCGCCTCGAGATCGAACAGCTCGGTGAGCAGCGGGGCGTCGACGATCTCGCGGGGGTCGCCTTCTGCGACGATGCGGCCGTCCTTCATCGCGATCAGGTGCGAGGCATAGCGGGCGGCCTGGTTGATGTCGTGCAGCACCACGACGACGGTGCGCCCCTCCCGGTGCAGGCGCGTGACGAGTTCGAGCACCTCGATCTGGTGTCCGATGTCGAGGAACGTCGTCGGCTCGTCCAGCAGCAGGATCGGGGTCTCCTGCGCGAGCGCCATCGCGATCCAGGCGCGTTGGCGCTGACCACCGGAGAGCTCGTCGACGTTGCGCTCGGCGAGATCGGTGACGTTCGTCGCCGCCATGGCCTCCGCGACCGCCCGCTCGTCCTCGACGGACCAGCTCGACAGCACGCTCTGGTGCGGGTAGCGGCCCCGGCCGACGAGATCCGCGACCGTGATGCCTTCCGGAGCGAGCGGACTCTGCGGCAGCAGGCCCATCCGTCGTGCCACTTCTTTGGTCGACAGGCGTGTGATGTCTCCGCCGTCGAGCAGCACGCGTCCTCCGGTGGCCGGGAGCAGCCGGGCGAGCGCGCGCAGCAGCGTCGACTTGCCGCAGGCGTTCGGCCCCACGATCACGGTGAGTTCCCCATCGGGAATGCGCACGTCGAGGCCGTCGAGCACCCCTCGTCCGCCGTACCCGGCCCGCAGTTCCTCGGTCGCGAGTCGTGTCATCGTCGTCCTCCTCCGGTGAAGCGCCGGCTCTCACGCATGAGCAGCACGAGCAGGTAGATGCCGCCGATGCAGATCGTCACGGCGCCGGTCGGCAGCGTCACATCGGGGATCGCGTGCTGCGCGATCACGTCGGCCGAGAGCAGCAGCACCGATCCGGTCAGCGCGGCACCGATCAGATCGACCGATGTTCCCCGTCCGGTGAGGCGCTGTGCGATCTGCGGCGCGGCCAGGGCGACGAAGGCGATCGGACCGGCGGCTGCCGTCACCGCCGCGATCGCGGCGACGCCGAGCAGCATGAGCATGCCGCGGGTGCGTTCGAGGGGGATGCCGAGCATCGCCGCGGCGTCGTCGCCGAGCTCGAGCCGTCGCATCCGCCGTTGTGCGGCGGGGGCGCACAGCAGCACCACGGCGATGGCGATCGCGGCGAAGCCGAGCGTCGTCCAGTCGACGGCAGCGAGGGATCCCGCCCCCCACACCGCGGCGCGCAGGGCGAGGTCGACGTCGGCCCTGGTGCTGAACCAGGTGTTCAGCGATCCGAGCAGCGCCCCCATCGCGATGCCGACGATGATGAGTCGGAAGCCCTGCATGCCGCGTCGGAAGGCCAGGAGGTAGACCACGGCCGCCGTCAGTACTCCGCCGATCAGCGCTCCGGTGGCGTAGGCGGCGTACCCGGTCGTGCCGGTGAGCATCATCAGGATCACGCCGGTGTACGACCCGGTGCTGAAGCCGATCACGTCGGGGCTGCCCAGCGGATTGCGGGTGAGCGACTGGAAGATGCTGCCGGATACGCCCAGCGCCGCGCCGAAGAGCAGCGCCGCGACGACGCGGGGTGCCCGCCATTCGATCACGACCTTGCGCGCCGGGCCATCGGTGCTGCCGAGGAAGGCCCCGATCACCTCGCTCGCACTCAGCCCGTAGCTGCCGAGCGTCATCGCCCAGACGGCGAGCGACAGGGCGAGCAGTGTGAGTGCCGCGCACACCAGGAGCATCCGCCGCGTGGTGCGCATCGACAGCGGTCCGGCGCGCAGGACGAGGGCCGCGCTCACAGGGCCTTCGCCTTCCGCCCGCGCACCAGCGCGATGAGCACCGGTGCGCCGATCAGAGGCAGCATCACCCCGACCTGCAGTTCTGCGGGGACGGCCACGATCCGGCCGAGGATGTCGGCGCCGATCACCAGCGCGGGGGCGAGCACCGCGGAGTAGACGGTGATCCAGACCCAGTCCGGGCCCGTCAGCCAGCGCACCGCGTGGGGTACGACGAGCCCCACGAAGACGAGCGGTCCCACCGCTGCCGTCGCCGCACCGCACAGGAGGGCGACGGCCAGGACGATCCCGACACGTGCGGCTCCGAGTCGTACGCCGACCGCCCTGGCAGTGTCCTCACCGAGGGAGAGGGCGTTGAGCGGGCGCACGCAGAACGCGGCGATCAGGAGCCCGACTGCGAGGGGGACGAGGATCGCGCCGATCGTGCCGGCCGGGCGGTCGGCGAGGGTGCCCGCGCCCCAGAAGCGCATCCGGTCGAACGTCTCGGTGTCGACGAGCGCGAGCGTGTGCGAGAAACCGGTGAGCACGGCGGCGAAGGCCACGCCGACCAGGGTCAGACGCACCGGCGATCCGGCCCCGCGACCCGCTCCTGCCGCGAGGTAGACGAGAGCGGACGCCGCGATGGCCCCCACGAACGCGAACGGCAGGTACTGATCGATCCGGGTGATCCCGAGGAAGGCCACCGCGAGCGTGACCGCGAAGCCCGCACCGGCGTTCACCCCGAGGATGCCGGGATCGGCGAGCGGGTTGCGGGTGAGGGCCTGGATGAGCGCCCCCGAGACGCCGAGCGCCGTGCCGACGAGGATCCCGAGCAGTGTCCGGTCGACCCGAGCGGTGGTCACGGTGACCTGGCTCACCGACCCGTCCGGTGCTGTGAACGCCTGCCAGACCACGTCGAGGGAAAGCGCGGCAGACCCCACGACCACGCTGAGGACGCACAGCCCGCCCAACAACAGCAGCGAGGCGATCAGGCCCAGAACCCGCCGCCGGGTGCGATGGCGTCGAACGCCGGTGCGGGCGGCCGGCTCGATGCGCACGGCGGTGGTCATGGGGCTCCTCTGGACGCCGAAACGCTAACAGCTTCGGCGGCCGGCACTGTGCGTCGACAGCCCTCGCTCGATGGTGTTCCCACGCAGTCGCTCAGTCGTTCAGGAGCGCGTTGCGGGGGTCGGCGGTCAGACGATCGGCAGTGATCCCGGTCTCCCTGCTGAGCGCCTTCACGAGTCCGGCCCTCGTGCTGAAGCCGGAGAGTCGGGCTGCAACCGTCAGATCGCCCCCGCCTACCAGGTGCGCGACGGCCGCGTTCAGGCGGGCACGTCCACGCCAGCGGGAGAACGACCACCCGGTCTCCGTGACGAAGATCCGCTGCACCTGCCTCGCGCTCATCCGATGCCGGGTGGCGAGCTCGTCGAGAGGAAGAGGTAGACGCAGGGCGTCCTTCGCGAGGCGGCGCGCGGCGGGGTGCTCGGGGTACACGACGGTGAAGTAGGGACGCGACACCGTCTGCAGCACGCGAGCGATGGCGCGGCGGAACGGCAGGATCTGCGCGTCGGTGCTGGGGGCTGCGACGAGGGCGGTGGTCATCACGTCGACGAGCGCGGGGACCACACCGAGCACACGGACCCGCGTCGAGGGCGATGCTGTGTCTTCGAGGATCGGGCCGAGCACGGTCCCGCCCTCGCGGATGCGGACGGCGTGCGGCACATGCGGCTGCATCCAGACCGCTTCGTGCCGACGCAGCGGGATGTCGACGCCGTCGACGGTGAGTACGGCCGAGCCCGTCACGACGTAGACGACATGGGGTTCGTCGTGCTCGTGGGTGTCGTGCCCGAGGAAGCGGATCGAGTTCTCCGGGACGGTGCCGGCGAGAGCGGTGGATCGCACGCTGTTCCCCTCCGAGACATGTCGTATCCGTCAGCGTCGATGTCGCATACGTCACGATTCGACCGGTTAGTGAGAATAGCCTTACCTTACCCGAGCAGCGCCGTCCGCCGCGTGCCCGCCGGTCCCACCGCACCCGCCGATTCCCGAGGTCTCTCCATGTCCAGATCCGTCCGTCTTCTCGCTGCGCTCCCCGTGGTCGCCCTGTTCGCCCTGGCATCCTGCTCCGCGCAACCCGCGCCGGAGTCGGGCGCCGGTGCCTCCGGCGAAGCCGAGACCCGCGTCGTCACCACCGACCAGGGAGACGTCACGATCCCGGCCGATCCGCAGAAGGTCGTGGTGCTGAACTACGCCCTCGCCGGGTACCTGTACGACCTCGACGTGCCGGTCGCAGCGCTCACCTCCGAGGACTTCGGCTACGACGCCGCGTTCTCCGACTTCTGGGCCGAGGATGCCGAGAAGCAGGGCACCGAGTTCATCTCGTGGAGCGGCGACGGCTTCGACCTCGAGGCGATCCTCGCGCTCGAACCCGACCTGATCGTGGGAGGAGGAATCGGCTTCCCCCTCTTCCTCGCCACCGACGCGTACGACGATCTGAGCGACATCGCCCCGACCGTGCTCGTCAGCGGCAAGAAGGCGACGTGGCAGGACCAGTACTCGTTCCTGGCCGACGACGTCTTCGGCAAGGGCGAGGTCTACGACGAGGCGCTCGACGCCTACGAAGACCGGGTGACCGAAGTCGCCGCGAACATCACGGTGCCGACCGCGCCGTCGGCGTTCCTCTCGATCCTGCCCGACGGCACGGTCTACGTCGCCCGCGAGGACATGGGTCTTCCGGTGGTGTTCGACGCCGTCGGCATCGAGGCCGCGCCGCTCTTCGCGGAGGGCGACTACGAGCCCTACACGCCCGGCGGCGACTCGTTCGAGCTGTCGACCGAGCAGGTGGGGCAGGTCATCACGCAGCCCACCGTGTTCATCACCGGCTTCAACACCGACATCGGCGACATCGACACACTGTCGGCGAACCCGGTCCTCGCCGCCCTCCCGGCGTTCCAGGACGACGCTGCCTACGTGCTGCCGTACTGGGTCGCACGCGGCGACTACGACGAGGCCCTGGCTCTGCTCGACATCATCGAGGAGCTGTTCGGCTGAGATGGCACAGCGCGCATTCACTTCGCATCCGCTGGTCGTGCGCCGCGTGACGGTGCGTCGCATCGAGGAGGTCACTCCTCGGATGCGACGCATCGTCGTCGGCGGGGAAGGGCTGGGGGAGACCGTCGTCGACGGGCACACCCATCGGGCCTTCGCGGCCCCGGGCTTCGACGACCACATCAAGCTGATCTTCGCCGCGGATGGCGACCTGGAGTCGGCGCTGCCGATCCAGCTGCCGCACGGCATCGAATGGACTGCGGCGGAGAACAGGCTCGCCCGCGATTACACACCGCGCTGGGTGGATGCCGCAGCCGGGGAGATGGCGCTCGACTTCGTGCTGCACGGTGACGGACCGGCCGCGACGTGGGCGCAGTCGGCCGCACCCGGTGACGACCTGTGCTTCGTCGGACCGAAGTCGTCGCTGCGGCTTCCCGAGGAGCTGGACTGGATCGTGCTGATCGCCGACGAGACCGGTCTGCCGGCGGTCGGGCGGTTCCTCGACGAACGTCCCACCGCCGCCGCCGCGCACGTGCTGCTGGCGGTGGAGGAGGAGACCGCCCGGCAGGAGCTGCGCCTGCGCGCGGGCGACACCGTGACCTGGGTGACCGCCCCGGCAGGCGACGCGCCCGCTCTGGAAGCGGCCGTGCGGGCCCTCGTGCTTCCGGAGGACGGTGAGGGCTATGTGTGGGCGGCGGCGGAGAGCCGTGCCCTTCTGCCGGTGCGGCGGTACCTGCAGCGTGAGCGGGGACTCGCGAAGGATCGCATCAACATCACGGGCTACTGGCATGCCGAGGTCGTCTCCGAGGGAGCGGAGTCATCGGAACAGGCGCTGCCGCCGGTCTCCGAACCGGCATCGCCCGTGCCGTGGCTCGTCGTGCGAGCCGCCATCCGCATCGGCATGGTGGATGCCCTCGCCGAGGGGCCGCTGTCGGTGCGGGAGCTGGCGGCCAGGCTCGGGGTGGCTGCGCGGTCGATCGAGGCCTTGCGCGGCATCCTCGCGTCGGCGGAAGTGGTCGTGGGCGAGGTCGATGCGCTCGCCCTCGGCCGCTTCGGCGAGGATCTCCTCGAGGAGCATCACCGCGAGGAGTTCGACGGCCTCGAGGCGGAGGCCGTGCTGGCGCTGCGTGATCTCGACGACGCGCTGCGGGACGGGGTCTCTCCCTGGGAAAGAGCGCACGGGGCGACTCTCGCGATGCAGGCGCAGGCGGATGCCGCCCATGTCGAGGAGCTCATGGAGGACGCCGGTCGGCTGGCCTACCTGCTCGACGGCTTCGTGGCGGACCCGATGTGGCAGGAGGTCTCCAGCCTGCTCGTCGTCGGCCCTGGCGCCCCCGCGGTTCTCGGCGCCTTCGAGGACGGTGGACGCGGCGGCATCGGTGTCGCCCTGCACGAGCACGGGCGGGTGCGCGACGCCGTCGTCGAGGCGGTGGGGCAGGATCCGTCCGCCGGGTGGACCGGTCGGCTGGTCGACGTCGCGGTGCTCGCTCTTGCCCTCGCGCACCGGACGGATGCCGAGGCCGTCGCTCTCCTCGACGAGCTCGCGCCGCACGCGGCACGCGTGATCCTCCTCGAATCGAGCAGGCCGGACGCACTCAGCCCGGGCGTCGAGGAGCATCGGATCATCAGCTTCGCCATGACCGGTGCGCCGTTCCGCTCCAGCGAGGCGCTGGGAGAGCTCGCAGCCGCTGCGGGCTGGACGACCGAGCAGGTGCAGCCGCTCGGCTGGGGGATCGAGGCGACCTTCCTGGTCCGCGCCTGACGCGGACGCGAGACCGTGGAGGTACCGTTCACCTCGGAGGGTGCCGAGCGGTATCGCCACGGCCCGTCGGGGCTCAGCTCGCGGCGATGCCGTCGATCCACTTCGTGAAGAACCGGTGCACGTCGGTCAGCTCCTCTTCGGAGATGCTGTGCGTGAGTCCCGTGTACACCCGACCCGACAGCTCCGAGTGCGCGGGCAGCCACTGGGCCGTGTGATCGATCAACGCGGGCGGGATGACGTCGTCGTGCGTGCCTCGTCCCCAGAACACGTGTGGGCGCAGCTCGGCCAGCTCCTCATCGTTCGGCAGTTCGCCCGGCGCCGCGTAGCCGCTCAGGACCGCCACGGCGCCGAAGCGCTCCGGAGCCAGGCGCAGAGCCTGCAGCGACACCGCCGCGCCCTGCGAGAAGCCCAGCAGGGCGACCGAGGGGGCATCGGCCGCCGCGGTGTCGAGCCAGCGAAGGAAGGCCTCTGCCGCCAGGGTCACGGCCTCGGCGCTGCGTCCGTCGAGACCCTCGATCGGGTACCAGGACCGGCCGGGCATCGGCCACGGCGGTGCGAGGGGAGCAGCGACGGACGCCACCGCGATTCCCGCAGGAAGGTAGGGGACGAGTCCGAACAGGTCGTGTTCGTCGGCGCCGTATCCGTGCAGCAGGACCAGCAGCGGCATCCCCACGCGGTCGGGGGACGACCATCTGGTCGCGGTGTCGTCGATCGTCAGGTTCTCACTCACACGGTCATCCTGCCAGGGGCGACGGACGTGCGCGCGGTGTCGGTTCCGGGAAGCGGCTGGTAGAAAGGACACATGGCCGTCCGCACACCTGATCCCGATCCGGAGCCCGATGACGATGGTCTCGGCGACTTCCCGGATTCGAACCGGCCCGCGCCCGACGCGAATCCCGGCTGGCTGAGCGAGTTCGAGCTCGAAGAGGCGCGGCGTCGACTGCCGATGCTCTACGTCGAGGCCATCCCGGTGCGCACCGACGGCTCCGGCCAGGTGATCGAGATCGGCATCCTGCTGCGGTCCACCCCGATGGGGGAGATGACCCGCACGATCGTGTCCGGCCGGGTGCGATTCGGTGAGACGATCCGCGACGCCCTCTTCCGCCACGTCGAGAACGATCTGGGACCGATGGCCTTCCCGCTGCTGCCGCCGCAGCCGCTGCCGTTCACGGTGGCCGAGTACTTCCCGATCCCCGGGGTGAGTGCGTTCCACGATGACCGGCAGCACGCGGTCTCGCTGGCCTACGTCGTGCCGGTGACCGGCACGTGCGAGCCGCGTCAGGACGCTCTCGAGGTCACCTGGTTCTCGCCGGAGGCCGCCGGTTCCGACGCGGTCGCCGCCGAGATGGAGAACGGTCGGGGCACGCTCATCCGTCAGGCGCTCGCGAGCCTCGGTCTCCTGCGCTGACGTCTTCTGCGCTGACGCTCGCGGAGGGTCAGGCCGTGGTGAGGCGGGAGAGTTCGGCGACGAACGCGTCGACGTCGGCTTCCTCGGTGTCGAAGCCGCACATCCAGCGGACTTCCTTGCGCGCCGCATCCCAGTCGTAGAAGCGGAACGAGTCGCGGAGCTGGTCGGCGACGCCGTCGGGCAGCGTGGCGAAGACACCGTTCGACTGGGTCGGCTGCGTGAACCCGACACCCTGGATGGAGCCGTCGGCGATGCCGGCCTCGATCTCGGAGCGCAGGCGGGCGGCCATGGCGTTGGCGTGCCGGGCGTTGCGCAGCCAGAGGTCGCTCTCGAGCAGGGCGATCAGCTGAGCCGAGACGAACCGCATCTTCGACGACAGCTGCATGTTGAACTTGCGCGAGTACTTGAGCCCGTTCGATGCCTCGGGGTTCAGCACGACGATCGCCTCGCCGAGCATGGCGCCGTTCTTGGTGCCGCCGAAGGTGAGCACGTCGACACCGGCGTCGCGGGTGAATGCGCGCAGCGGCAGGTCGAGGGCGGCCGCGGCGTTCGAAAGCCGGGCGCCGTCGAGGTGCAGCTTCATGCCGCGCTCGTGCACGTGGTCGGCGATCGTGCGGATCTCGTCGGCCGTGTACAGCGTGCCGAGTTCGGTCGTCTGGGTGATCGAGACGACCAGCGGCTGCGCACGGTGCTCGTCACCCCACCCCCAGGCTTCGCGGTCGATCAGGTCGGGGGTGAGCTTGCCGTCGTCGGTGGGGACCGTGAGCAGCTTGAAGCCGCCGATCTTCTCGGGGGCCGCAGCTTCGTCGACGTTGATGTGCGCGGTCGAGGCGGCGATCACTGCACCCCAACGCGGCAGCATCGACTGCAGGCCGGTCACGTTCGCGCCGGTGCCGTTGAACACCGGGAACGCCTCCACGCCCTCGCCGAAGTGCTCCTGGAAGACCTCCTGCAGGCGCGCGGTGTACGCGTCCTCGCCGTAGGCGCTCTGGTGGCCGCCGTTCGCCGCGGCGATCGCCGCGAGGATGTCGGGGTGGATACCGGAGTAGTTGTCACTGGCGAAGCCCCGGATCGCGGGGTCATGCTGGATGCTCACCTCTCCAGCCTAATTGTCCGGCCGCTGCTCCCGGTCCGCCACAGCCTCATCTCCGCAGTAGGGGTTCCGGATGTCGGGGGCCGGTCCTACCCTCGAAGTCATGGAGCGCACCGCCGCGAAGAGGGCCTTCGCCAACGTCCTCGTCAACACGCTCATCGCGAACGTGACGACGAGCTTCCTGTGGTTCGCACTCACGTTCTGGGTGTACATCGAGACGCAGTCGGTGCTGGCCACGGGCATCATCGGCGGGGCCTACATGCTGTTCGTCGCGTTCTTCGCGATGGCGTTCGGCACGATCGTCGACCGCAACCGCAAGCACACCGTCATGGTGATCTCGAGCGTCATCTCCGCGGTCGCCTTCCTGGTCGCCGGTGCGCTCTACCTCTGGCAGCCCGAGGCGGCGCTGCTCGATCTGGGCGGACCCTGGTTCTGGCTGTTCTCCGGGGTCATCCTGTTCGGCGGCGTGATCGAGCAGCTGCGCAACATCGCGCTGTCCACGACCGTCACCCTCCTCATCCCCGAAGACAGACGCGCGAACGCGAACGGTCTGGTCGGCACGGTGCAAGGCATCGCGTTCCTCGTCACGAGCGTGTTCTCGGGGCTCTCGATCGGATTCCTCGGCATGGGGTGGACCCTCGCGATCGCCATCGCCGCCATGGCGCTCACGTTCGCGCACCTGCTGTTCGTCCGCATCCCCGAGGGGGCTCCGGAGCCCGACCCGAACGCATCCAGCGCTCTCGACTTCCGCGGCAGCGTGCAGGCCATCCGGCTGGCTCCCGGCCTGTTCGCCCTGATCATCTTCTCCACGTTCAACAACCTCATCGGCGGCGTCTACATGGCGCTCATGGACCCCTACGGGTTGACGCTCTTCGACGCTCAGACCTGGGGGTTCGCCCTGGCGTTCGCCTCGACCGGATTCCTGGTGGGCGGCGGGCTGGTGGCCAAGTTCGGACTCGGGCCCAAACCCATGCGCACGATGCTGCTCGTGGTCATCGCGATGGGGCTCCTCGGGTCGGTGTTCATGCTGCGCGAGTGGTGGCCGCTGTACGTGATCGGCATGTGGGTGTACATGGCGTTGGTGCCGCCCGTCGAGGCGGCCGAGCAGACCGTGATCCAGAAGGTCGTGCCGTTCCAGCGACAGGGGCGCGTGTTCGGTGTGGCGGCGGCGATGGAGGCGGCAGCCGCTCCGCTCACCGCATTCCTGATCGCGCCGATCGCCGAGTTCCTGATCATTCCCTACATGAACACCGCCCAGGGGCAGCGACAGTGGGGGTGGCTGCTCGGCGAGGGGGAGGCGCGAGGAATCGCCCTGATCTGTCTGTTCGCCGGACTCATCATGGTCGTCGCCGCGACCCTGGCGTTCTTCACCCGCTCGTATCGCAAGCTCACTGTGCTCTACGCCGAGGCTCCGGAGCAGGAGATCGATGCTCTCGAGCAGGGGGACGCAGGCGAGGTCGTCGAGACGGGGTCGACCGCGGTCGACCCCGAGGGCCAGAGGCGAGCCGGGGAGGACCGGCATGCGGACGCCCCTCCCGTCGTACCGGGGATGCCACCCGACACCCGGTGACAGGAACGCCATCCAGGAATGGATCGGGCGATCGGATCCCGGAGATCGAGCCCGGGGATCACTCCAGGTCGAACACCCGGTCGTTGAGTTCGGCGGCGTCCTCGTCCCACAGTGCGACGATCCGTGTGGCGAGTGTCTCGGGATCGAGCGCCTTCGCGCGGAACACGACGGATGCAGCGCGCAGCGGTTCTCCCGCCTCACGCGCGGCCTTGGCGTAGCCCTGGGCGACCGCGCGGGTCCAGGCCTCGCTCGCGGCCTTGACGGCGGCGTAGTTCGCTCCACCCGCGAGGGGGCGTGCGACGGCGGTGGACGACACGATCGCGAAGCGTCCGGCGTCGGAGGTGCGCAGGGCGTCGTCGAATGCCCTGCTCGTGGCGCGTACGGCTTCGAGTGCGGGGAGCAGGGCGACGAAGTCCCCGTCTGATTGCCCGGCCAGGCCTCCGCCTCCGCGCCAGCCGCCGACGAGGGGGACCACCGCGTCCACCGGCCCGATCCGCGAGGCCAGCGCGGTCATCTCCTCGAGCGAGGTCGCATCGGCGAGTTCGATCTGCGCCCCGGCGTCGGCGAGCTCCTGCAGACGTTCGGCCGAGCGACCGGTGGCGATGACGCGGGCGTTCGCGGCGACCAGTGTGCGCGTCACGGCGAGGCCGGCCGTGCTGGTGGCCCCGGCGAGGACGACGATGCGCCCCGAAGCGTTCGAGTCGGTGTGTTCAGCCATGTCGTCCACTCTTCCGGATCGGAGGGGCTTCTGCGGCCGGAACCTGCGGGAGAATCCACAGAACAGGTTCCGGCCGCAGCGCGGTGCGCCCCAGCGTCACACTCGGAACGCGCGCAGTGCGCGCGTGGTCATCAGTCGTCCGTGCCGCGGATGCCGACGGTCGATTCGATGACGGGCTTCATCTTCTTGTCGAGGGTCTCGAAGAACATCGACAGCGGGAACTCGTCGTCCATCACGGCATCCGTGTACCCCTTCGGCGCACCGGCGAGGATCTCGTCGGACAGTCCACGGGCCCACTTCGATGCCGGGTGCGGGGTGAGCGTGCCTCGGACGAGCTCGTAGGCTGCGAGCCAGTGCGCGACCTTGGGGCGGTCGATCGAGTGCCAGTACAGGTCGTCGATCGCATCTCCCAACGCCACCACGGCATCCGGCACGTTGTCCCAGTCGAAGGCGAGGGCGGTGTCGGTCCAGTGCAGCACGCCGCGCTGGTGCAGCCACGCGAACAGCAGCTGTCCGCCCACCGCGTCGTAGTTGCGGGTGCGGGTGCCCGTGATCGAGAAGCGGAAGATGCGGTCGAAGATCACCGCGTACTGCACGAGGTGCGCGTAGTCGTGCATCTCCTGCTCGGCCTCGGTGAGCTCTTCCCCGGCATCGATGCGCGCGGCGAGGGCACGCTCGATCTTCACGGACTCGCGGAACGCGGTCATGTCGCAGCGCATCTCCTCCAGCGAGTAGAGGAAGAACGGCATCCGCTGCTTGATCATGAACGGGTCGAACGGCAGGTCGCCGCGCATGTGGGTGCGGTCGTGGATGATGTCCCACATCACGAAGGTCTTCTCGGCCATCTGCTGATCGTCGAGCATCGCGGCTGCGCGCTCCGGCAGGTCGAGGTTGGTGATCGCAGCCGCGGCACGGGTGACGCGACGGTAGCGGGCCGCCTCGCGGTCCTGGAAGATCGCGCCCCAGGTGAAGGTCGGGATCTCGCGCATCGCGACGGTCTCGGGGAACAGCACGGCCGAGTTCGTGTCGTAACCGGGTGTGAAGTCGACCAGACGCAGCGAGACGAACAGCTTGTTGCCGTAGTCGCCCGCTTCGAGCGCCGCGATGAACTCCGGCCAGATCGTCTCGACGATCAGGGCCTCGACCAGACGATCGCTCGAGCCGTTCTGCGTGTACATCGGGAACACCACGAGGTGGCGGATCCCGTCGACGCGGTGCTGCTGCGGCTGGAAGGCCATCAGCGAGTCGAGAAAGTCGGGCACCCCGAAGTCCGAGGCTGCCCAACGGTCGAAGTCGACGACGGAAGCGGTGAGGTACTCGGCGTCGTGCGGGAAGGCAGGGGCGAGCGCGCGGATCGCGGCAGTGAGCGCACCAACGAGCTCGCGGGCCGCGGCGTGGTGCGCGGCGTCGGGGATCGAACCGTCCTTGATCTGCATCTCGCGGATCGCGATCGCCGCGTCCTTGAGCTGTGCCCAGGCGGCGGACTGTTCGGCGATCGATGCGTCCTCGACGACCTCGGGTTCGCCGACGATGGCCTGAACAGCGGAACTGTTGGCGGAAAGAAGGGACATCGGGACCTCCGATCGGAGTTTTTGACGGAAAGATTCCTGTGCAAACGGAATCCTGACGATAATCTTACAGCTATGGATGACTCTGTCGACCGCGCGATCCTGACCGCCATCTCCCGTGACGGCCGCGCCACGCTCTCCCAGCTCTCGGACGCCGTCGGACTCTCGGTCTCGGCGGTGCAGTCGCGCCTGCGCAGGCTGGAGACGAGGGGAGTCATCTCCGGGTATCAGGCGATCCTCGACCCCGAGCAGGTGGGCACCCCGCTCTCGGCGTTCATCGAGATCACCCCGCTCGACCCTGCCCAACCGGACAACGCTCCCGAGCTGCTCGAACACCTCGACGCGATCGAGGCCTGCCACTCCATCGCCGGTGACGCGAGCTACATGCTCTTCGTCCGCGTCCCGTCCCCGCGTGCGCTCGAAGAGCTGGTGCGCGACGTGCGGCTCGCGGCGAACGTCAGCACCCGCACGACCGTGGTGCTGCAGACCTACTACGAGCACCGACCGATCATCCCGGTGGGCTCCGCCGAGTAGAGCCGTGGGGGGTCAGAGCACCGCGCCCACCATCGCCTCACCCAGCGGGGTGCGCAGGTGGAGCATCCTGGTGCCGTCGCGTTCGCTGGCGATCAGTCCTGCACCGCGCAGCACGGCCAGGTGATGCGAGGCGGTCGATATCGCGAGGCCGGCATCGCAGGCGACCTGCGACGTCGTGCGGGCGGTGCCGGCGCGCAGCAGCATGCCCGCTCGTGCCGGTCCCAGCAGGGCGCCGAGCGCGTCGGCGATGTCGGCGGTGTCGCGGGCCCAGCCGGCGGTGACGCCTCGAGCCGGATAGAACAGGGTGGGCTGCGCTGGTGGCTCGGTGAGCACCATGCAGCCCCACGCCGACATCACCGAGGGGACGAGCACCAGGCCGCTTCCCCGGCAGTCGACCTGTTCGCTGTGGCGACGCAGCGAGACGCGGACGGCACCCGACCCCCAGGTCACCTGTCGGTGCAGATCACCGGCCATGCCCGCGATGCCCGCGCTCGCGATCGTGCGCGTGCGGACAGCGATGTCGGCACGCAGCAGTCGTTCGAGCTGCGCCCATACCGGAGAGAGCACCGCTTCCCACACGGCCGCCCAGGCGTCGGCGATCATCCCGCGAGCCCGCTCGGGGTGATCCTGCATCTCGCGCAGAGCCTGCTGCCGGGTTCCGCTCGATCTCATCACCATCTTCCCGAAGTCGACGCGCATCGGGTCGAGAGGGGCGGTTCGCAGTTCATCGAGCTCGACCTCGGGCGTCAGGTCCCAACGGGGTGCGGTCGTCAGGAAGTCGGGCAGATAACCGTCGTCGCCGATCACGGTCGTGAGCAGCGTGAAGTCCTCGCGGGGCAGGCGTTCACGAACGGACCGCAGCCATCCCCACTGCAGCGGATGCGCGGCGGGGCGCCGCAGTACCCGAACGGCGTGGGCCAGCTCGTGGCCCGGGGAGATGCCGAACCGCACCGCCTCGACGTCGCCCGGGCTCAGATGGAACTCGACGCGATGGTCAGGGTGCTCGACGCCCTCGATCGGGCTGGAGTTTCGATCCACATCGAAACTCTAGGGACTGCTCGTGAGGCTGTCGAGACTGGAGCCATGAACAGCACACCACCTCCCTCGGGGGTCGTCGCCGGGGCTGACATCCGCATCGGCACGGGCCGCAGCCGCAGGTTCGTCGGGGCCGAGCACGGTGCGGAGGTGTCGTACTTCTTCGTCGAGAACCAGCCGGGGGAGGGGCCGGAACTGCACTGGCATCCCTATTCTGAGACCTGGGTCGTGATCGAGGGTGTTGCCTCCATCACGGTGGGCGAGGAGACTTTCGTGGCCGGGGCGGGAGACACCGCCACCGGCCCCGCGTACATCCCGCACCGCTTCACGAATGTGGGCGACGGGGTCCTCAAGATCATCGGCATCCACGCCTCGGCCACCATCATCCAGACGTTCCTCGACGAGGACTGAGCACAGGAGCATCCATGTCCTTCCAGGCATACCTCGACAACATCGAGACCAAGACCGGCCTCACCCCGCGGCAGTTCATCGAGCTCGCCACCGAGAAGGGGTTCGACCAGACGACCAAGGCCACGCCCATCGTCGCGTGGCTCAAGGAGGACTACCAGCTCGGTCAGGGGCACGCGATGGCCCTCGTGCACGTGATCACCAAAGGGCCGCAGATCAGCGCCAAGCACGTGGGCACGGGCGGCGCTCACGGCGACCCGTCCGACACGCTGTGGCTCGACGGCAAGGACAGCAACCCGAACTCCTGATCCGTCGTCGCGCTGAGGTCGGGCATCGCCCCGGCCAGTAGGATTCCCTGCGTGGCAGCATCCTCCCAGCGCAAGAAGAAGACCCCGACCGCGAAGCGCACCCCGGTCCGCACGAGTGGCAACCCGGCGAAGCGTCCGGCGGTCGAAGCGGGACCGGTGACGGCGTCGGACTGGATCGGGGCCGCCCGGCTGCGCACCCTTCCCCTCGCGATCGCACCGGTCGTGATCGGCACGGGTGCCGCGCGCAGCACCGGGCCCGAGTTCCACTGGGTGATCGCGCTCGCGTGCCTCGCCGTCGCGGTGCTGCTGCAGATCGGTGTGAACTTCACGAACGACTACAGCGACGGTGTGCGCGGCACCGATGCCCATCGGGTCGGGCCCGCACGCCTGACGGCATCCGGACGGGTGCGGCCGCGCACCGTCCTCATCATCGGAATGGTGTTCTTCGCGCTCGCCGCCCTCGTGGGTCTGGCGATCGTCGTGCGCACCGGGCAGTGGTGGATGCTCGCGGTCGGCGCAGCCTGCATCGTCGCCGCGTGGTTCTACACCGGCGGCAAGCGGCCTTACGGCTACTACGGCTTCGGCGAAGTCTTCGTGTTCGTGTTCTTCGGGCTCGTCGCCACGCTCGGCACGACCTGGGTGCAGATCTTCGCTTTGCCGCAGCAGGCGTGGCTCGGCGCGATCGCGACCGGCCTGTTCGCGTGCGCCGTGCTGCTCGCCAACAACCTGCGCGACATCGACCAGGACCGCGAGGTCGGCAAGCGCACCCTGACGGTGCTGATCGGGCGCAGGGCGACCCAGGTGCTGTTCACGCTCTTCGTGCTCGCGCCATTCGGCATCGCCGCGTTCCTGGCCCTGGCGTTCCCGATCGCCTGGATCTCCCTGCTGGCGCTGCTCGCGGGGCTCCCGGCCATCGCGATCGTCTGGTCGTACCGTCAGCCGAAGGAGCTGGTGACCGCACTCGCGCTCACGTCGTTGACATCTCTGCTCTACGCCGGCGCTCTCTTCTGGGCTTTCGTCGGCTGAGCGCAGCCGGGGCGCTCAGGCCTTGGCGTCGCCGTCGATCGGGTCATTCGAGGCGTCGATCGCCTCATCCTCGGCGTCTGCGTCGGCCTGTCCGCCGGAGGCCCGGCTCTCGCGGCGCTCGTGCAATCGAGTGGAGGCGTCGGTGAGGGGCGTGCGCAGGAACAGCATCGAGATGCTCATGCCGATCAGCGCGGCGAAGATCGCGGCGAGCCACCAGAACTCCCGGAAGATCGGGAAGAAGATCCAGAGGATGGCGAGGGGGACGAGGAACGCCAGCAGCCGCAGCACGGTGTAGACGAGGAAAGGCGCGGGCTTCTTCACCCCTCCAGTCTACGTTCGTCGCGAAGAGCCGCCGTCGCCGGAGCCGGTGCCGTCTGGGATGCCGAGTCGAGCGAAGGGGATGCCGCGCACCACGCGTCGCCAGGGGTGCTCTCCCAGCGACCACAGCAGCCCGGCCTCGAGGTCGAGAGCCAGGTCCTCGCATCCGACGGGCAGAGGAACGGGATCCGGGTTCAGCGCCTCACGACGACCGCTCCACAGCGTGCCGGGGTGCATGCGGTCGGACTGCGACACGAAATGGTGTTCGCCCCAGCGGACGGCGCCCTGCATCCGCTTGATGCCGGGAGTGAAGCGGTCGACCTCGGTGAAGTCGCCGTCGGTGCCGTCGGGGATGGCGAACTCGCCGATCCGTCCGCTCTCATCCGTGCGGTGCTCGCCGATGAGGACGCGCGAGAGAGAAGCGCCGTCCTCATCGAACACGCGGCCGAGGTACGAGCAGCGCAGGGCGATCGGATGCACGCGGGTGCGCACTGCGATGAGGGCGGTGCTGCGTCCGCCGCGACGGTGTGTCCCCGCGAGTCGTTGTGCGAGTGCACCGCGCACTGTGCGGATGTCGGAGAGATCGAACTCCCAGATGCCTCGCCCCGTCGCTGCCGCGAACATCCGATCGCCGAACCACGCGAGCCCGCCGGCATGGATCCGCGCCGGCTGCAGCTCGCCCTCGTCGTCGGTGACCGCGAGGAGGACGTCGATGTGACGCGAGCGCTCCAGGTCGACGAGCGTCACTCGGGAGGCGAGGTGCTCTCCGGTGAGCTGCTGCCGGAACCAGCTCACGGCCAGAGTGCGTCGCCCGCGCCATTCGCCTACGTCGATGCCCTGCGGGTACCAGCGTCTGGTCCACGTCCTGGCACTGAGCCAGCGCAGGTCGACGGTGTCGCGACGTCGCTGCCGCACAGGGCGCCAGGTCGATCCGAAGGGCCAGAGCATGCTCCCCATCGTCGCCGATGAGACGCGCGGGTGCGAACCGGACAGGCGAGGGGAGCGACTGCTCAGACTTCGCGCAGCCTTCATCACGCTGACATGTATTATGTTACTCGGGCGTCGCGTTCGACTCTGGGGAACGAATGCGACGACGAAGAACGTCTCGGGGGAGTCTGATGGGGGTCAGACGATCCCGTGGCAGGCGGGATCGCAGCTGTGATCCCGCATCCCGAACGTGTCACGTTCGGCAGTGCGATGCACTGGGGGGTGTGGTTCCGTTCGGGTGCGGGACCACACCTCAGTGCCGGTCCACGCGGACACTCGTCGTTCACCTCCGCGTCGCCATCCGGCAACGACCGCCTGGCACCATTCCCGGACACCGTCCGTCTCCGGGAGTCCTGTGCGCACACCCCTCGTCACCGTCATCCTGCCCGCGAAAGACGCCGGGGAGTACATCGGGACGACGCTCGAGACGCTCACCCGGCAGTTCGACGATGCCGGAGCCGTCAAGCTCGTCGCCATCGACGACGGGTCCCGCGACGACACCGGCGCTCTCATGCGGCAGTACGCGGAACGGTTCCCGCACGCCGAGGTGCTCCGGAATCCGACGGCCCGCGGGCTGGCGACGGCGCGCAACCAAGGCCTCCTGCACGTCGAGGGTGATGCCTTCTGCTTCCTCGACGGCGACGACTGGATGCAGCCGAGACGGCTCGAGGTTCTGGTGTCGCGTCTGCGGGAACTCGACTGCGACTTCGTGCGCACCGACCATGTCACGGTGACCGACGGACAGCGGGCGCTCGTTCGCGCACCGCACCCATGGCGCGACCGGGTGACCCCGCCGCGAGAGGCGATCCTGCCCGAGAACGAGTCGACGATGGTCGACTATCCGTATGCCTGGGCGGGGCTCTTCCACCGCAGGATCATCGACGACGGTCTGGCGGCGTTCCCCGAGGGGCTGTTCACGGCGGAGGACCGACCCTGGATCTGGCGCCTGCACCTGCAGGCTCGATCGTTCGCGGTGGTCGATGCGCCCGCCTTGCTCTACCGTCGCGGTGTCGCCACATCGCTCACCCAGGTGCGGGACCGGCGGCAGCTCGACTTCGCGAGGGCGATGAACGAGGTCATCTCGGTGGTCGAGCAAGACCCGGAGGGGGAGCGCTTCCTGCCGAAGGTCGTCTGGACGGCGCTCGCCCTCAGCTCCCACCATCTCGTGCGGGCCCGCCGGATGAGCCCGCAGCTGCGGATGGAGATGCGGGCCGGGATCCGCGACATGCTCCGCCGACTTCCCGCCGACGAGGTGGCCGCAGTCCTCGAGCGCTTCGACGGACCGCGTCGGCGGGTGCTCGCACGCGTCCTCCGACAGGCGGGGCGTGCGGCATGACGCAGATCTTCGCGCTGCACAGCGCCTATGGCCTCGTGACCGCCGCCGCCGCGATCGACGCCGGACTCCTCGACGGCGCCTCGACCGCGTCCGGTGGCGAGCGCCTCCTCGTGCCCTTCACCTCGTCCCGGGCGCCCGAGACGGTGGTCGGGCTCGCGGACGACCCGGTGCTCGGCTCGCTGCGTGCGCGCTTCGACCGCATCGAGCCCCTGGAACACCTGCTGGGGCCGTTGCATCCGAGTGCATGGGAACCGTCCGACGCCGACCTTCCGATGCTCGAGCGGCTGTTCGCCCGCGCGTGGCAACTGGATCCTCGAGATCTCGAACTGTTCGTGCAGAGCCCGCAGGTCGCACCGGCCCGCACGCTGATGGCGCTGTTCCCGCAGGCGCGGATCACGATCGTCGGCGATGGCCTGATGACCTACGCGCCGATGCGGGTGCGGATACCGTATCCCGTCGCCGCGCGCATCGAACGGGTCGTCCATGCCGATGTGGTGCCGGGGGTGCGACCGCTCGTCGCGTCTCCCGGTGCGGAGGTCGTCCCCGTGCCGCCGGAGGCATTCGCCGCGGCCCTGCGGGAGACCGATGCCGGTGCGTCCGTGCCCGTCGACCACGACTCCTCGACGGTGCTCGTGCTCGGCCAATATCTGTCGGCGCTCCGGCTGATGACGGCGGCCGAGGAGATCGATCTGCAGAAGCGCCTGATCGACCGCGCCGCGCAGTGGGGGCCGCAGCGGATCGTGTTCAAGCCGCATCCGGCCGCGCCGCCCCTGGTGACCGCGGCCGTCGAGGCGCGGGCGATCGGGCACGGGGTCGACTTCGTCGAGTATCGCGGGCCGCTCGCGGCCGAACTGCTCGCCGAGCGATTGGACGCGGTGGCGGTCGTCGCCGGGTTCTCCACCGCGTTGCCGACCGTGCAGACCCTCTTCGGGCGGGCCATGGGATCGGCGGGGAACGACACCGTGCTCGCTGCCCTGACGCCGTTCGAGAACAGCAACCGGATTCCCGTGACCCTGGTCGACGCCCTCACGCGCGAGGACTCTCCGTATGCCGATCCCGCTCGTCTGCAGCTGCTGATCGATGCGGTCGGCTACGCCATGCAGCCGGAGATCGCCGGTCACCTGCGCGCCCGTGCCGAGGAGCTGCTGCGCGGCCTCGACGCGGGCGAGCGCGATCGGTACTTCACGCCGCAACGGCTCGCCGAGCTGCGACTGCCCGGTGCGCCGGTCGAGGGCTTCGTGCGTCGAGCGCTGCGTCCTGCCGGGGGAGTGGGCAGGATCGAGGAGTGGCGTCTCCACGCCCTCGGCGCCCGGCGACGTGCCGGGCGGGCCTGGCGGGCGATACGCGGACGATGACGACGACGATGACGACGAGAACGACGAGGATGTGGACGATGGACGAGCAGAAGCCTCTCACGGTGGCGATCATCCCGGCGCGTGGAGGATCGAAGCAGGTGCCGCGCAAGAATCTGCAGCGCGTCGGCGGGGTGCCGCTCGTCGAGCGCGCGGTACGCGCGGCGGCCGCGGCTTCCGGCATCGACCTGGTCGTGGTCTCGACCGACGATGACGAGATCGCGGCGGTGGCGACGGCTGCGGGCGCCCGTGTCATCCGCCGCCCTGCGGAGCTCTCCGGAGACACCGCGACCTCGGAGAGCGCGATCCTGCATGCTCTGGACGATCTCGAGGCACACGGAGACCGGGTCGAGATCGTGGCGTTCCTTCAGGCGACCTCGCCGTTCATCCCGAGTGACGCGCTCGCCGCAGCCGTGGACGAGATCCGTGCCGATCGGGCCGACAGCGTGTTCGCGGCCCACGAGACCTACGGGTTCCTGTGGCGGGAAGGCGAAGACGGCGATGCTGTGGCAATCAATCACGAGGCCGCGCACCGCCCGAGGCGGCAAGACCGCGAGCCGCACCACCTCGAAACCGGAGCCTTCTATGTGTTCCGGGCCGCGGGCTTCCGTGAGAGCAGGCATCGCTTCTTCGGCAGGATCCGGATCGCGGCGGTGCCGGAGTGGACGGCGATCGAGATCGACGACGCGGATCAGCTCAGGGTCGCCCGAGCGCTCGCGGCCCTGCACGAGGTTCCAGCGCCTATCCCGGTGCGTGCGGTCGTCACCGACTTCGACGGGGTGCACACCGATGACACCGCGATCATCGACGCCGACGGCGGTGAACGGGTGCGGGTCAGTCGCGAGGACGGCATGGGGGTGGCACTGCTGCGTCGGGCGGGTGTGCCGCTGCTGATCCTGTCGACCGAGGTCAACCCGGTGGTCCGCGCGCGCGCCGACAAGCTCAGGGTGCCCGTGCTGCACGGCATCGACGACAAGGAGAAGGCGCTGCGCAACTGGGCGCGGGACAACGAGGTGCCGCTCGCCGACATCGCCTACCTCGGCAACGACGTCAACGACCTGCCGGCGATGCGGATCGTGGGGTGGCCGGTCGCGGTGGCGAACGCGCATCCGCGGGTGATCGAAGAGGCCAGAGTCGTGCTGCGCCGTCGGGGTGGGGAGGGCGCCGTGCGGGAGCTGATCGAACGGGTGTTGTCGAGCTGACCGACGCCGGTAACCCGGAGGACTCCCGGCGTTCATCCTCGGCCCGTAGTCAGGAGGGAGGGGTTGCACCAACGCTCGAACACCGGAGGAAACATGACTGTCAGCATCGGCTCACGGGTGATCGGCGGCGGGCGTCCTGCCTACGTCATCGCCGAGATCGGCCTGAACCACAACGGCGATGTCGACATCGCGAAGAAGCTCATCGACGTCGCGGCACGTGCCGGCGCCGACGCCGTGAAGTTCCAGAAGCGCACGCCGGAGATCTCCACACCCGAGCACATGCGCGACGTTCCGCGCGAGACACCCTGGGGTGTGATGAGCTACCTCGACTACCGTCGTCGCGTCGAGTTCGGTCGTGACGAGTACGTCGAGATCGGCGACCACGCCACGATGCTGGGCCTGGACTGGTTCGCCTCGCCGTGGGATGTTCCCAGCGTCGACTTCCTCGAAGAGCTCAATGTCGTGGCGCACAAGGTCGCCTCGGCCAGCCTCACCGACACCGAGTTGCTGGTCGCCCTGCGTGAGACCGGCAAGCCCGTCATCCTCTCCACCGGCATGTCGACCATCGAGCAGATCGACCGGGCTCTCGACACGCTCGGCACCGATCGCGTCGTGCTCATGCACGCGACCTCGACCTACCCGCTGGAGCCCGAGGAGGCGAACCTGCGGGTGATCGCGACCCTGCGCGACCGCTACCCCGGCGTGCCCGTCGGCTACTCGGGGCATGAGCGCGGACTCCAGATCTCCCTCGCCGCCGTGGCGATCGGAGCGGTCGCGGTCGAGCGTCACATCACGCTGGACCGCACGATGTGGGGGTCCGACCACGCGGCATCGCTCGAGCCGACGGGACTGGAGCACCTGGTGCGCGACATCCGCGTGATCGAGCGTGCGACCGGTGACGGCGTCAAGCGGGTGTTCGACAGCGAGCGTGCGCCGATGGCGAAGCTGCGCCGCATCTCGGCATGACAGGGCGCACCGGCATCCGCGTCGTCGCCATCGCGGATGCCGACTCGTTCGTCAAGTGGGCCGCCTCGCTGCTCGGCGCCGTGCCGGGGCTGCGGCCGCATCTGCTGCTCGTGCGCACGCCGCTCACGGCCAGTGTCGAGCAGGAGCGCACGGCTCTCGCCGGCACGACGCTCGGGCCGGACGACGTCACCCGTATCGGGTTCGCGCACGCGGAGGCTTGGCTGGCGGGTCAGCGCCCCGACGTGGTGCTGCTCGCGGGGCGTGGACCGTTCGTGCGGCTGATGGGGCGCGTGATCGAGACGTTGGAGCATCGGCCGGTCACGGTCTCGGGGCTGCCCGGCATGGCGATCCCCGCCCAGCGCGGGGCGCTCGACTACCGGCGTCACACCGACCTGCTGGTGGTGCACTCCCACCGCGAGGTGCGGGCCTTCGAAGAACTCGGCCGCCGGATCGGGGTGCAGACGCCGGTGGCGCTCGCGACGCTCCCGTTCGCCCGGCGGAGGCAGCGGATGCTGCGCCCGGAGCGCATCGGAATCGAGGCGGCTGTTGCGCGGCGTGGGGGCGTCGCGGTCGCCGAGCGCCCGGTGCAGAGCCTGCCGGTGCGGCCGCCGGCCACGGACATCGTCTTCGCCGCGCAAGCGCTCGTTCCCGTCGCGAGAGAGGAGCGTGCCGAGATCGCAGCCATGCTCGTGCGGGCGGCCGAGGCCGAGCCGGGGCGCCGTGTGGTGGTGAAACTGCGGTCGCGGCCGGGGGAGTCGGAGACGCACCTCGAACGCGAGCCGTATGCAGGGCTGCTGCCGTCGCGCCTTCCGAAGAACCTCGTCTTCTCCTACGACTCGATGAGCACGGCGCTGGAGACGGCCGCGGGTCTCGTCACAGTGAGCTCGACGGCCGCGATCGAGGCCACGGCCCTCGGTGTGCCCGTGATCGCGCTCGACTCGTTCGGGGTGAGCAAAAGCCTGCTGAACACGGTGTTCGTGGGAAGCGGACTGCTCGGCGGTCGCAGCGAGGTCGTGGCCGGGCGCTTCCGGCATCCGCATCCCGAGTGGCTGCGCGACAACTACTTCCACCCCGAAGGCGAGTCGACGTGGTGGGAGCGGGTCGAGCAGCTCGTGGCGCTGCGACGCTCCGGGGCCCTGCCCGCCCGGCGAGTGCCTGCGGCC
The DNA here is from genome assembly GCF_042881445.1 of Microbacterium sp. NPDC058269. Classification (NCBI taxonomy): domain Bacteria; kingdom Bacillati; phylum Actinomycetota; class Actinomycetes; order Micrococcales; family Microbacteriaceae; genus Microbacterium; species Microbacterium sp. NPDC058269. The sequence goes on along the minus strand of NZ_JBHVXT010000001.1, from coordinate 584,863 downwards.
CGAGGCGGTTCCCTGCATGAGGCCTGGCACCGGGCGAGCGTGCTCGGTGCGGAGGACGGCACGGTACAGGGGGCCGTGGCGCTCGCGGTGGGCGCTCCGACGACGCGGGCGCTCTCGGCGCTGCGTCGACGCCGAGAGCCGTCCGACGGCGGCACGTGGGCGGATGCCTCGACCGACTACACGCTCGAGCCCAACCCCTTCGACGATTCCCTCCGCCGCTGAGTGGACGCTTCGATGGTGCGCCGCTGCGTCTGGGCTTTCGACCCAGCGGCGCACCTCTGCAGAGCTCAGCTGCTGCGACGGATCGCACGTACTCCGACGATCAGGCCGAGCGCAGCGACAGCGAGCGCCGATACCCAGCCCCACAGCACGGTCGCGTCTCCCAGATCTCCGGCGAACAGCGCGCGCTCGGCCTGAACCACCCAGTTCACCGGGTTGACCGCGGCGACGACCCGCATCCAGTCGGGGGCTGCGTCCAGCGGCAGCAGCATGCCGGAGAGGATCAGCAGCGGGAAGATCAGCGACTGCTGCACTCCCCAGAACAGCCACTCCCGGTCCTTCGTCGCCAGCGCCAGCGAGTACGACAGCGAGCCGAGGCCCACCCCGAACACGGCCAGCAGCGCGAGCCCGATGAGGAGGCCGGGGATGTCGGCCGCGAACCCGAACGGCCAGGCGATCAGCACGATCACGAGCGCTTGCACGACGATCGGCGCGATCTCCTTGAGTGCGCGTCCGACCAGCAGCGAAGAACGGGCGAGCGGGGCGACCAGGGTGCGCTCGTGCGAGCCGGTCATCATCTCGTACTGCAGGTTCGACCCGGTCGACCCGGTGCCGAACAGCACGATCATCACCAGCACACCCGGCACGAACCAGGCGAGCGTCTCGCCGGCCGGTTGCCCTGAGTCGCCGATCAGCAGGGGCGCGAACAGTCCGAGGAAGATGAGCGGCTGCAGCAGGCTGAAGATCAGGGTGAACGGATCGCGGAGCACGGGCTTGAGCTCGCGCGTGAGCACATTCCGGGTGTCGCGCGCGAGGTTCGGACGCACGAGCGTGTCGTTGGTGGTCATGAGAGGACTCCTGTCGTGCTGTTCTCGGAAGCGGTGCGGGTGTCGGCAGGGGTGGCGGATTCGGATGCCTCGCCCGCGGCATCCGCTCCCTCCCCGGCTTCGCGCAGCGTGCGTCCGGTGAGGGCGAGGAAGACGTCGTCGAGCGTGGGCGGAACCCCGGTCGCGCGACGGACGAGGATGCCCGCGGCGTCGAGCTCGCGCACGATCACGGGCAGCAGTCGGTCGCCGTCCTGCACCGCGACCGAGACCGAGGCGTCATCGACGGCGACCTCGGCGGAACTGAGCCGGGCGACCACGGCGCGGGCGCTCGCCGCCTCGGCGGCATCCGCGAATCCGAAGGTCAGCACGTCGCCGGCGAGCGTCGCCTTGAGGGAGGCGGCGTCGTCGTCGGCGATGATGCGGCCCTTGTCCATGACCATCACGCGTTCGGCGTAGCGGTCGGCCTCTTCCAGGTAGTGCGTGGTGAGGAAGACCGTGGTGCCGTGCTGGGTACGCAGGTCGAGGATGTGCTCCCAGAGGTTCGCCCTGCTCTGCGGGTCGAGTCCGGTGGAGGGCTCGTCGAGGAAGATCAGGGGCGGCGCGTGCATGAGCCCGAGCGCGATGTCGAGGCGGCGCTTCTGCCCGCCGCTGAGCTGTTGCACGCTGCGCGTCGCGAAGGATGCGAGGTCGAGCGACTCGATGAGCTCGTCGGCCCGCCGTGCGCTGTCCCGCCGGGACATCCCGTAGAACGCGCCCTGACTCAGCAGCTCGTCACGCACCCGCTGCGAGAAGCTGCCGCTCGTCAGCTGTCCGACGTAGCCGATGCGGGCGCGCACCCCTGCCGCGTCGGTGCGGATGTCGTGCCCGACGACCTTCGCGCGCCCCGAGGTGGGCGGGATGAGGGTGGTGAGCATCCGCAGCGTGGTCGACTTGCCGGCGCCGTTCGGTCCGAGGAAGGCGACGAGCTCGCCGCGCACGGCGGTGAAGGAGACGTCGGTCACGGCATGCACCGGCGTCTTCTTGACGGTGAAGACCTTGGTCAGGCCTTCGGTCTCGATGAGGGATTCGTTCATGTGAGTGAGCGTAGAAACAGATGCGGACAGATCCTGTCCGCATCGTCTGGCAATCTGAGACGCATGACCGACACCACGTCTCGCGCACTCGCTCTGCTCAATCTGCTGCAGACGCACCGGCACTGGCCGGGGATCGAGCTCGCCACCCGGCTGGGGGTGACCGAGCGCACCGTGCGCCGCGACGTCGACCGGCTGCGCGAGCTCGGCTACCGCGTGGAGTCGACCCCGGGTGTGGCCGGCGGCTATCGACTGGAGGCCGGGAGCGCCGTGCCACCGTTGTTGCTCAACGACGATGAGGCCGTGACCATGGCGATCGGACTGCGCGTCGCTGCGACCCAGCAGCTGGTGGGTGGACCCGAGGTCACGCTCACCGCGCTCGCGAAGCTCGAGCAGGTGCTGCCGTCGGCGCTGAGGCAGCGGGTGAATGCACTCGCCGCGTCGGTCCAGGCACCGCGCATCGGCGACGGCCCGGTCGTCTCGCCGGAAGTGCTCGGGGAGATCGCGCTCGCCACGCGCGACACCGAGCGACTGCGACTCCGGTATGTCGACGGGGAAGGGCAGGAGAGCGTCCGTCGCGTCGAGCCGCACGCCCTGGCCCCGGCCGGCCGCAAGTGGTTCCTGCTGTGCTGGGACCTCGACCGCGACGACTGGCGCACCTTCCGCGTCGACCGCATCGCCGCCGTCGAGCACACGCGGGTGCTGTTCACACGGCGCGACATCACCGAGGAGGAGATCGAGGAGCGCGTGCTGATCGCCTCGTCGTGGTCGCCGCAGAAGGTCGAGGCGGACGCCGTGATGGAGCTGCCGCTCGCCGAAATGAAGGAGCGTTTCGGGCCCTGGTGGGAGGGCGCGACGCCCGTGGGGGAGGACCGCACGCGGTGGCCGGTCGGTGGTTCCGACTGGCGCGAAGCGATGTACGGACTGCTCTGGATCCCGGAGGGAGTCGAGTACACGGTGGCGCTGGCGGAGCCGCACCGGGCGGAACTCCGCGAGGCCGTCGGGCGGCTGCTGCGCGCCCTCGACGCCCCGCAACCGGATGACGCCCGGTGACGGCGCGGCGTCATCCTCCGACTCATAGGGTTATCCCAGGCAACGGTCCTGGCGGGTCAGATCACGGCCCGGTAACGTCATTCCCATCGCGGCGATCCGGGCGGTCCCGGGCCTCAGTTCATACCTGAAGGCGTTGCGGGTTCGACTCCCGCCGTCGCGTCCACTTCGGTTCATGCGTCTGCACGGAGCCCTCGTCCCGCACGGGTGACGAGACTCTTGCGAGCCGTGATCCGGTGGACCTAGCTTTCGGCTATGACGATCGCACGCGGCGCACATAGCGGGCCCGAGACATGTCCAAGCTGACGCAGACGCTGATCCCGCGGCCGCAGCGGCTGTCGGCCGAGGCTTTGAACGACGCGCTCGATCTGAGCGCCGGAGACACCCTCAGCAAGCGTTCCGGCTTCCTCCTCATGCTCACGCTCTCGGGCGTGATCGCGATCGCGGGAGTGCTGACCGACTCGACCGCGACCGTGATCGGGGCCATGATCATCGCCCCGCTCGGCACGCCGATCCTCGGCATCGCGTGGGGCATCGTCACCGGGCACCTCCGGCTGGTCGTGTCGTCGATCTTGTGGGTGCTCAGCGGGGTCGGCATCGTGATCGCCCTCGGGCTGGTGTTCGCCGTCTTCGTCGCGACCCCCGAGAGCCTTTCCACGAACTCCCAGGTGATCGGACGCACGTCGCCGAGCCTGATGGATCTGATGGCCGCTCTCGCGACGGGGTTCGCCGGCGGCCTCGCGATGTGCCGCAGGGACCTGAGCGCGGTTTTGCCGGGCGTCGCGATCGCGATCTCCCTCGTACCGCCTCTCGGCGTGGTCGGAGTGTGCGCGGGGCAGGGGCAGTGGCCGGCGGCGCTCGGGGCGCTGGTGCTGTTCCTCTCGAACGTGTTCGCGCTCGTGATCGCGGGCAGCATCGTGTTCACGATGGCGGGGTACGCGCGGGATCCCGGTTCCTCGCCGACCGCCAATCGACGCCGTGCCTATGCGGTCGTCGCGACTCTGGCTGTCATCATCGCGGTGCCGCTCGCCGCGAACTCGGTCGCCTCGGTCGCGGTCGCCCGCTGGTCGGTCGACATCCAGAACACGACAGCCGACTGGCTCGACGGCGAGACCGACGGGCACATCCACGGCGCGGTGCAATGGAGCGGGCTGACAGCCACGATCTCGCTCACGACCCCGGACGGATCGACCCCGCCGCTCGACGAGCTGCGGGAGGAGATGGCGAAGGCGATCCCCTCCTACATCGGGGTTATCGTCGACGTGGGCCAGGGCACGGAACTCACCGTGCAGTGAGCCTCCGAGCTCGAGCCCGAGTCCGAGCCCGAGTCGCTGCTCCGGTCGCACTTCCCGCCGTCTAAACGCCCCGCGGGCGGCAGCAAGTGCGACCGGAAGCCGAGGTCGGGGCGGAACCTCACAACCCGAGCTGGTCCAGCCGCTCCTCGAAGCGCACCTGCACGTCCTCGGGCTCATCGTCCGTGGACTCTGCCCAGATCGCGTCCAACTCCTTCTGCACCGAGTCGGGCAGGGCGGCGAACTTCTCGTCCCAGGCAGCGACCGGCGTCCAGTAGCCGACGACCTTGAACCGGGTCGCGGGCAGGCCGAGTTCCTTGCGCAGATACTTGCGCACGTCGCGCAGCGCCACGGTCTCGCCGGCCACCCACACGTAGCCCTCGTCGAGCGGGAGCCGGTCGTCGACGATGCCGCGCACGAGCGGCCCGAGCGCGCTGGGTCCGTGGCCGTTGCCGCCGACCACCCAGGTCACCTCGACGTCTGCGCCCGCGTCGAGGGGCACGCGGTCCGCCTCGCTCGGCACTTCGAGCACGACCCGCGTGCGCACGCCCTCCGGGGCCTCAGTGATGATGCGCGCCACGGCCGGAAGCCCGGTGAGGTCGGCGACGAGCACCTGCCACGTGATGCCCTCCGGAGGCGAGTACAGGCCCGTCGGGGAGTTGAACCCGAGCACGTGCCCCGGCTCCGCCCGCGCGGCCCAGGGACCCGCGACTCCTGCCTCGTGGATCACGAAGTCGATGTCGAGTTCACCGGCATCCGGGCGCACGCCGCTGATCGTGTAGGTGCGCATCGGCGCCTCGGGTGCACCCTCGGGCGTCTCCCACCAGTCGCCCGCGGGCACGGGCAGCGAGACGTCCTTCGGGTCGTCGCCGTGCGGGAAGAACACCCGCACGTACTCGTCGCCGATGCCGGTGCTGAGGAAGTCCGCGACCCCCTCGCCGCCGAGCGTGACGCGGACCAGGGTCGGGGTGAGGGTGGTCGTGCTGCTGACGATGCCGCGGTGGATGCTCACGGTGTCTCCGTCTCTGGGTCGGGGTTCTGACCCGTGGGGGTGGGGGAAGGGGCGGGAGGAGTGGTGCGGGTCTGGGCGAGCCAGGAGTCTCGGTACAGCCCGTCGGCGGCGAGCAGCTCCTCGTGCGTGCCGCGCTGCGTCGTCCGACCGTCGGCGAAAACGATGATCTGCTCGGCGGTGACGGCCTGCTGCAGTCGATGCGCGATGAGCAGAGCGGTGCGTCCCTCGCGCAGCGTGGCGATCGCGTCTTCCACGGCTTCGCGGTGATGGAGCCCGACATCGGCGGTGGCCTCGTCGAGGATCACCACATCCGGATCGGCGAGGAACGCCCTGGCGACCGCGAGCTGCTGGATGCGACCCTCATCGAGCGGCGCGACGGGATCAGCGGATGCGTCCCCCGTCCTCTCCTCGCGGACCATCTCCTCAATCGCCCACTGCGCCCCGACCGCCCGCAGCGCCGCCACCATCTCGTCGTCGCTCGCCTCAGGGGCGACGAGGCGCAGGTTGTCGGCGATCGTGCCCCGGAAGTGGTGCAGCTCCTGCGACAGGTAGTACGGGGCCTCCGTGCGGGATGCGAGGTGCACACTGCCCGAGGTCGGCGGATGATGCCCGGCGATCACGCGGGCGAGCGTGCTCTTGCCCGACCCCGACGTGCCGACCAGCGCCGCTGTGGTGCCCGCAGCGACCTGAAGGTTCACGTCGCTGATGCCGCGGCCGGTGGTCGGGTAGCGGAACGTCACGTCCCGCACCTCGATCTCTGCGGATGCCCGGTGCGCGGCGTCAACCTCCGAGGTCTGCGTGGTAGGCGCGGGCGCGAGGTCGATGACGCCGACGAGCCGCGCGAGTCCGATCGCCGCCCGCTGGATGTCATCGAGTCCGAAGATCAGCTGCCCGACCGGGCCGAACAGCCGGTGGAACAGCAACGCGGCGGTGGTGACCGCGCCCACCGTGATCGCGCCGGAGGACTGCAGCAGGAATCCGGCACCGAGGATCGCGGCCAGCCCGACGAGCTCTCCGCCGTTGATCCAGCGGAACAGCCGGTTGGTCACCCGGACGCCCTCGATCTGCATCCGGATCGACGCCTCTGCCCGTTCACGCACACGCTCGAGCGCGTGCTCCTGCTCATTGAAGGCGGTGAGGGTCTCGATGCCCTCGACCGCGTCGAGCACGGCCTGGCTGCGCGCGGCCTCGCGCACCCGCACCTCACGGAACACCACGCGCGACCTGCGCAGGAACGCCCGGGTGCCGAGCACGTAGAACGGAGCGGAGACCAGCCCTGCGAGCGCGAGCCAGGGGTCGAGTGCGGTCAGCGCGACCACCGAGACCCCGATCGCGAACGCTGCCGAGAGCAGGGTGGGGGCGACGTTCCCGCCGGCTTCGGCCACCGCATCGACGTCGCCGGTGACCCGGGAGAGCAGGTCGGCGCTCTCGCCGTCGTCGACCTCGCTCACCGGCAGTCGCATCGCCGAGGCGAACACGTCTTCGCGGAGGGTCGCGAGCATGTCCTGCACCAGCCCGGTCAGCACCCGCACCGCCCACAGCATCACCACGGCGGCGCCGATCGCGCCGAGGCCCGCCCCGGCGACCCAGGCGGCGATGATCGCGAATCCGGCGTCGGACGAGACCGCGTCGACAATGCGTCCCAGGCACGTCGGCATAACGATGCCCAGGGCGGATGCGGCGAGGAAGAGCGCGGCGACAGCCGCCGTGCGACCGGGATGCTGCCGCAGCAGTGCGCCGACGACGTCGCGCACCCGTGCGCTGGAGGCGATCGGCAGCAGGGTCGTGGTCGGGCTCGACTCATGCATGGTGCGCATCCGATCGTTCGGAGGGGAGGTCGATGATCCGATCGCAGGCGGCGAGAAGCACCGGCGAGGTGGTGATCACGACCACCGTCTCCGTGTGCTCCGCGAGGGCGCGGGCGATGTGCGCCTCGGTGATGGCATCGACAGCCGAGGTCGGCTCGTCGAGCACCAGCACATCGGCATCCGCATGCAGGGCGCGGGCGATGCCGATGCGCTGCCGCTGCCCGCCCGAGAGGCGGCGGCCGGCTTCACCGACCTGTGATTCCCACCCGCCGACCTGCACCACGGTGTCGTGCAGCGCTGCCATCTCGATGAAGGGCGGGTGCGCGGGCTCCTCCACGCCGTGACCGCGCACCGCCTCGCGCAGGGACCCGCTCACGATCGTCTGTCCGTGGGGAGGGGCGATGACCCGGCGCCGGTACTCCACCGGGTCGAGGTCCGTCAGGTCGCGGAGCTCTCCCTCGACCGCGAGCGCGACCCGGCCGCGATCGACCCGGGTGCGCAGACCCAGCAGACGCGAGAGGGCACGTGCCGAGTCGCTGTCAGCGGGACGGATGCCCAGCAGCTCCCGTCCCCGCACCTCAACCGGATCCGCGGAGGACCCCGCGCGGAAGGTCAGCACGACATCACCGGCCGGTTCTGCCGGAGCAGAAGAGGCGGGTGGCGCATCGAGCAGGTCGTCGGCGTCGATCACCTCGGCGAGCCTCTTGGCCGAGGCGAGCTTGTGGATCCAGTTCGAGGGGAACGAGCCGGCGTACGCCAGGTAGCCGCTGATGAACTGGGCGAGCCCGAGTACCGTGACCAGCTCGCCGATGCTGATGCGGCCCTCGGCGGCGAACCATGCCGACATCCCCGCGAGCGCGGTGGTGGCGACCGCAGCCAGCGTGCCGCTGACGGCTTCATACGAGGCGAGTGAACGACCGGCCGCCGTGGCCGCCCGACGAGAGGCATCACTCGCGGCGACGTACCTGCGCACAGCCTCTTCGCGCGCACCGATGCCGACCAGCACCCGGAATCCGCTCATGAAGTCGGCGGCGACCGCCCCAGCCTCGGTCGCCGCGTGCTGCTCGGCGAACCCGCGGAGTTCGAGCGGGCGTGAGACGACCTGCATCACGAACATCATGGCGATGGTCGAGCCGAACACGACGATGGTCGCGACGGGCGAGATCACCAGCATCGCCAACCCCGCGCCGAGGATCGCGGCGATCGTGGAGCACTGCTGCGCCACCGACCAGGCGACTCCGGCGACCCGGTAGGTGTCGGAGGTGACGAAGGTGAGGGCCTCGCCGGGGGTCACCGTGCGGCGGGAGAGCCGAGGGCGCAGCATCCGCGAGAGGGTGAGGTGGCGCAGGGCCTGCTCGCCGTATCCGTAGATCGACACCATCAGCCGCGAGGCAGACTGGTAGCTCGCGGTCAGCACGAGGAATGTGCCCACCAGCACACCGAGCCAGAGCGCGAGCGCCGCGGGGTCGGCGGGGAGCACCGCGCGGTCGATCGTCGCCCCGATGATGACCGGGATCGTCGCCTCGGCCAGTGCGTGCACGATGAGCAGCGCGGTGGCCGCGGCGAGGGCGATCCCGCGGCCCTCGGACTTCAGAGCGATCCCGAACAGCCTTCGCGGTGTGGGCGTCACGTCGTCCGCCGTCCGAGGGGCAGCACCAGCGGAGTTCCCGAGACCGGGTCGGTGATGACCGTGCAGGGCAGGTCGTACACGGCGTGCACGAGTTCGGCCGTGATGATCTCGCGTGGATCGCCCTGCGCCACGATGGCCCCGTCGCGCATCGCCACGAGATGCGTCGCGTAGCGGGCGGCATGGTTGAGGTCGTGCAGTACGGCGACGAGCGTCGTCCCATCGCGGTGCAGGTCGGCGAAGAGCTCCATCAGATCGATCTGGTGCGCGATGTCGAGGAAGGTCGTCGGTTCATCGAGCAGCAGGTGCTTGGTCTGCTGGGCGAGCGCCATGGCCACCCAGACGCGCTGCCGCTGCCCGCCGGAGAGCTCGTCGACCAGACGCCGCGAAAGATCGGTGACCCCGGTGGCGGCCATGGCCTCGGACACCGCGCGCTCGTCAGCGCTGCTCCATGTGCGCATGGCGCTCTGGTGTGGAAAGCGCCCGCGACCGACGAGGTCGGCGACCGTGATGCCGTCGGGGGCGATGGACGACTGCGGGAGCAGGCCCAGCTTGCGGGCGGCCTCCTTCGGCTTGAGCGAACGCAGCTCATCGCCGTCGAGCAGCACGGCGCCCGTGGTCGGGCGCAGCAGCCGGGCGAATCCGCGCAGCAGGGTCGACTTGCCGCACGCGTTCGGTCCGATGATGATCGTGAACGAGTTGTCGGGAACCTCGAGGGTGAGGTCGGAGATGATCGGGGTGTCCCCGTAGCCCAGCGTGATCTCGCGGGCCCGCAGCGAAGCGGTCATGGTGTTCCTTTCAGGTGCGGCGCGCGTACTGGGTGGCGAGCAGCCAGGCGAGATAGAGGCCGCCGACCGACACCGTCACGACGCCGACCGGCACCGCGACGAGCTGAGCGACCGCGTCCGAGACCACCACGAGGGCGGCGCCCGTCAGCATCACGGGCACCGTGCCCATCGGGGTGTTCGAGCGGGTGAGGCGCTGCGAGATCTGCGGGGCCGCGAGGGCGATGAAGGAGATGGGGCCGGCTGCGGCGGTCACCAGCGCGACCAGGGCCACACCGAACACCATCGCCGCGAGGCGGGTGCGACCGGGACGGATGCCGAGAGCGGTCGCCGCGTCGTCGCCCATCTCCAGCACCGGCAGCGTGCGGGCGAGGGGGAGGGACAGCAGCGTCACGATCGCGAACACGATCGCCGCCGGGATCAGCTGGTCGAAGCCGAGCGAGGCGATCGAACCCGCGCCCCACGTCGCCGCCATCATCGCCTTCTCGACGCTGACCGAGATCAGGATCCATGAGGTGAGGGATCCGAGTCCTGCCGAGACGCCGATGCCGACGATGATGAGCCGGAACGACGACATCGTGTTCTTGTTGGCGAGCACGTAGACGAGCACGGCGGTGAACAGGCCGCCGACCAGCGCCCCCGCCGCCTTGAACATGTAGGTGTTCAGCTCGAAGACGATCATCACCAGCGTCACACCGAACTGCGCGCCGATGCCGAAGCCGATGATGTCGGGGGAGCCGAGCGGGTTGCGGGTGAGCGACTGGAAGATGCCGCCGGCGAGGGCGAGCGCTGCACCGCACAGCACCGCGAACAGCACGCGCGGCAGACGCCATTCGAAGACCACCTGGCGGATATCGGGGTCGGAGGCGGGGTCGAAGATCGCCCGGAGGACGGCGGCGAAGTCGACCTCGTAGGCGCCGAGAGTCACGGAGAAGAGGCCCGCTCCGACGATCACGACGACCAGCACGATGCTGACGACCACGGAGCGCACGGGGATGAGTGCGGAGATGCGTGCGGTCTCTATCCGGAACAGGCGTCGCCCGTGATCCACGGGAGTGAATCTGCCCGACGGTGCGGTTGCACTCGGTGCGGTGGTGGGCTTCTGATCGATGCTCACAGTCCGCTCACCCGCTTGCGGCGCACCAACATGATCAGGATCGGGGCGCCGAGGAGCGCGGTGACGATGCCCACGCGCATCTCGCCGTTCGGGAGCGCGATGCGCCCGAGGATGTCGGCGAACAGCAGGAAGGCGGGGCCGATGATCATCGAGTACGCGAGCACCCAGCGCTGATCGGGCCCGGTGAACCAGCGGACGATGTGCGGGATCATGAGCCCGACGAAGGCGATGGGGCCGGCAGCGGCGACGCTGGTTCCCGCCAGCAGGGTGACGGCGATGATGACGAGGATGCGGGTCACGCGCACGCGGGCACCGAGGGCGTGCGCCAGGTCGTCGCCGAGGGCCAGGGCGTTCAGAGACCGCGCGCACAGGAGCCCGATCAGCAGGCCGCTCACGATCAGGGGCACGGCCCAGGTGAGCTGGTCGAGGGTGCGTCCGCCGATCGAGCCGACGCCCCAGAAGCGCATGACCTGGAGGGTGCTGTGGTCACGCAGCACGATCGCGGTGGTGAAGCCGGTGAAGGCCGCGCCGAGGGCGACGCCGGCGAGGGTGAGCTTCATGGGAGTCGCGCCCGAGGCTCCGAACGAGCCCAGCACGTAGACCAGCATGGTGAGGACGAAGGCTCCGCCGAGGGCGAAGGGCACATAGGCACCGGGGGTGGTGAGCCCGAGCACGCCGACCGCGAAGGTGACGGCGAAGGATGCCCCGGCGTTCACACCGAGGATGCCGGGGTCGGCCAGCGGGTTGCGGGTGAAGGCCTGGATCAGGCCGCCGCACACGGCGAGAGCGGCCCCCACGACGATGCCGAGCAGGGTGCGCGGCACGCGCAGCTCCATGACCGTCAGATGCAGCGGGTTCTCGTCGTCGTAGGCGAAGAGGGACTGCAGCACGGTGACGGGATCGATCGCGCGGGCGCCGACGGCGAGCGAGGCGATGGCGGCGACGACCAGCACCGCCACGGCGATGACCAGTCCTGCCACGAGCGTCCCGTTGCGGTGCGGGGAGTCGACTGGACGACTCCCCGCACCCGTGTTCGAGACGTCCGTGCCGTCATCCGTCGCCAGGGACATCTCTCGGATCACTTGCCGGTGATGGTGGGCTCGCCCTGGAGTGCCCCGGCGAGGTCGTCGACGTACTTCGGCAGGATGTACTTCAGCGAGAGCACCGTGGGCGCGCTGATGGCCGAGGCCTCGGCGTCGTCGGCGTAGATCACATACGAGCCGTTGGCGATCGGGTTCCAGCGCGACACGACCTTGTTCTCGACCGTGTACGTGCCCTCGTCGGCGCTGCCGCCCCAGGCCGCGAACAGATCGGCTTCCACGTCGTAGAGGTTCTCGAGGCTGACGCCGGTGTACCAGTTGTCGCCCTCCGCGGTCTTGAGGAAGCTGTCCATCGCCGGGGTCGAGGTGAATCCGAGGGCCTCGGTGATGCGCACGCGGGGGTCGTACTCGAGGTAGACGCCGAGGTCGGTGCCGCCCTCGTTCAGGGTCAGACCCCAGACGAAGGTCTTGTCCTCGAACTCGGGGTGCTCGCCGGCCAGGGTGGTGATCTGCTTCTCGGTCTCGGCGATCAGCTCATCGGCCTTGTCCTCCTCGGACAGTGCCTTGCCGACCGTGCGGGTCATGTCCTCCCAGGTCCCCGGGTTCCAGGGGCCTTCGATGTAGGGGACGGTCGGGGCGATCTCGGTCAGGCGCTCGTACTCGATGTCGGAGACGCCGGAGTAGAGGCTCAGGATCAGGTCGGGCTTGAGCTCCTTGATGGCTTCGTAGTTGGGGCCGTCTTCGAGGAAGGGGATGATCTCGGGGGTCTCGCCGTACTCCTCGGTGACGTAGTCCTCGAACCAGGGCTGGTAGCCGCTCTCGCCCGCGCCCCAGACCTCCTCCATGCCGACCGGATTGGTACCGAGGGCGGCGACGATGTCGGCCGTCATCCAGCCGAGGGTGACGATGCGCTGCGGCTTCTCCGGAATCACGGTCTTCCCGTGGCCGTGCTCGATGATCACGCCCTCCGTCGCGCTGGAGTCGGAGCTGGATTCCTCGGGGCTGGACGAGCACCCGGCGAGGGTGAGGGCGGCGGCGAGGGCCGCGGCGACCAGGGCGGAGCCTCGGCGGATCTTCGGGCGCGCAGAAGCGAGCGACATGGTTCTCCTTCGGGAAGGGGGGAGGGGTGTTGCCGCGTCGACGCGGCGAGAAGTTAGGTAAGCATGCCCTAACAGAACGATGCTAGAACGCGGACGCAGCGCTCAGTGTCGCGGGAGCGACGACTTGTGTCGCGGAACCGACAATGACGGTCGGATTCGCCGTCAGGGGATCAGGATCGCCCCGCTGTCCCCGCCGTCACCGCCAGTACAGCTGGTGCGCGGCGTCGGCCTGCACGCGGGCCACGTGCTGCCGGGGAGTGAGCCCGAAGCGCTCCTTGAACGCGGCGGAGAAGGCGCTCGTCGTGGCGTACCCGCACCGGTGCGCGGCGGCCCCGATCGGGGTGCCGTCGACGATCAGCCGAGCCCCGAGAGTCATCCGCACCCCGGTGCGCCAGCGTCCGAAGCTCATGCCGACGTCGTTCTGGAAGATGCGCAGCACCGTCCGTTCGTGGAGTCCGTGCGCGAGGAACAGCTCGACCGTGCTGCGGGGATCGCCGGGGTCGGCGAGCACGGCCTGAACGAGCGGGGCGACCCGTTCGTCTGAAGGGATCGGCACCTCGCCCCAGCCACCGGCATCCTCCGGCAGCGGCTGTTGCAGCATCTCGATGAGCACCGACTGGATGCGCACGCGCAGGTCGGTCGGCATGTCGTTGATGCCGAGGTGGAGGAGCATCTCCTGCACCGCGCGGGGTACGAGCACACGCGTGATGCCGTCGACCGGCGCGATCAGCGAAGCATCCGGGATGTAGGTGTAGCAGCCGGTCGAGTCTGGTTCGTGATGGGCGGTGTGCGGGGTGTGCGCGGGAATCCACACACCCTGACCCGGAGCGAGGCGCCACCGCGCATCCTGCAGGTGCACCCACACCGTGCCGCGGTAGCACCACGCCAGCATCGGATCGGCGTGGCTGTGCGGCGGCGAGAGCGGGCGAGTGCCGGTGTCTTCGGCGGTGACGACGCCCGTGCCCATCAGGTACGGCTCATTCACGGTCGACGGATACGAGGGGCTCGCCGCCCAGTCGTCCTGCCGGTATGAGTTCATTCGTGCTCCGCGTGTGGCGGCAGGCACCGTCGGGGGAGTGAGCGCCGCCTCGCCATGCTATCCGTCGGCTGCATCTCATCGGCGTTCCTCGCGCGCCGGCTCGCGTCTATGCTCATCCCATGATCCAGTGGGGCAGGGCGACGTTCACCGTGCTGTCGGAGACCACTGATCCGGATGTCGTCACACAGCTGTTGGGCCTCGATCCGAGCGAGGTGTGGCGCAAAGGGGAGATGCTCCGGTCGAGTCGGGTCCGCACGCATCATGGGTGGTCCCTCGATGTGGGTGCTCTCGACAACACCGAGATCGATCAGACGGGAACGCGGCCGTTGCGCGAGCTCCTTGACCGCTGTACCGCCGCAGCAGGGCGTGTCGCCGACCTCCCGGAAGACTGCGAGGCGCGCATCTGGTGGTCCGCCAGCTCCGATTCCTCTCAGGGCGGCTTCGTGCTGCCGTTCGAGCTGGCCGCGCAGATCGGGGAGCTGGGCGTCGATGTCTACGCAACCGTGTACCTCGCCGAAGGCGACGAGTCCGACGACTGAGGAAGCGAGGTCGAGGATGGCCCCGCGAGGGCCGATGATGGACACATGCCATCCGCCCATCGTCCCGGTCTGCGGGTCTCGTCGGGCCTCACGATCCCCGAGGCCGAGCTCTCGTGGCGCTTCTCGCGGTCATCCGGGCCGGGTGGACAGGGCGTCAACACCGCCGATTCCCGCGTGGAGCTCCTGTGGGATGCGGCGAACTCGATGGCGCTCACTCCGCATCAGCGCGAGCGGCTCCTCGACCGACTGAGCGGCCGCCTGGTCGATGGCGTCCTGGCGATCGTGGCATCCGAGCACCGGGCCCAATTGCGCAACAGGGATGCGGCGCGGGAGCGGCTCGTCGCCCTGGTGGCGGAGGCTCTGCGTCCGCCGGCACCGCCTCGACGGCCGACGAAGCCGAGCCGCGGGTCGAAGGAGCGCCGTCTGAAGGCCAAGCAGCGGCGCACTGACGTCAAGAGTCTGCGCCGGCGCCCTCGCGACGACTGACCCGGCGCCGGATAATCACCTGGCGAGACGCTCTTCGACGGGGTCCCACCCGCTCTCGAGCACGCGGAACCCCGCGTCCACGGTTTCGAGGGGGTCGTCGCTGTCGTTGATGAGCAGCTGCATCTGCAGCACGAACCGGGCATAGACGCGGATCTCGGCGACAGGCTCGCTGAGGCCGAGTTCCTCGGCGATGGCCGCGGCGAGGGCATCTTCGTGTCGGAGCCACATCTTCGCCGCATAGTCGCGCAGTGCCGGCGTCTCGTTGAGGAAGCGCATGAAGACACGGGTGACGTCGTCACCGTGCTCGTCGAAGTTCGCCTTGACCTCGGTGGAGAAGAAGTCGTGGATCGCGTGGTTGATCGTGCTCCCCTCGGGGCGCTCCCGTACCGCCGCGACGAGGCGGTCACGCTGCTCGTCATCCTCGTCGAAGACGAGGGCCTCCTTCTGCGGGAAGTGCGCGAAAACGGTTGTGGGGGAGACGTCGGCGGCATCGGCGACCTCGCGGATGCTCACGTTGTCGAAGCCGCGCTCCAGGAACATCACCGTCGCCACGTCGGAGATCGTCTTCCGGGTCGCGGCCTTCTTCCGTTCGCGGCGTCCGAGGGGCTCTGGATTCGTCATGACGACAGTCTATCGTGGACCGACTACAAACCCGGCTTGACACCAAAACTGGTATCGCTACACTTTCGGTATGACTTCACCTACTACCCTCACGCGACGGGATCAGAACCGCGCGTGGATCATGCTCATCGTGCTCACGATGCTGACCGTCATCGGTATGACGGTCGTCCTTCCCGTGCTCCCGTTCGTGGTGCTGCAGTACGTCTCGCACGAGGGCGACCTCGCCATCTGGGTGGGCGTGCTCGAGGCGGTCAACGGGCTCTGCGCC
The DNA here is from genome assembly GCF_042881445.1 of Microbacterium sp. NPDC058269. Classification (NCBI taxonomy): domain Bacteria; kingdom Bacillati; phylum Actinomycetota; class Actinomycetes; order Micrococcales; family Microbacteriaceae; genus Microbacterium; species Microbacterium sp. NPDC058269. Next base: position 568,963 of record NZ_JBHVXT010000001.1, on the reverse strand, counting down.
TTCCTGGCTGCGCCCTTCCTCGGCAGGCTCTCCGACCGCTTCGGTCGTCGACCCGTCATCATCGTCGCCGCGTTCGGCGCCGCGTTCTCGATGGCACTGTTCGGCATCGGCGGTGCGATCTGGGTCCTCGTCCTCGCTCGCGTCATCCAGGGACTGACTGCGGGAGATCTCCCCGCCCTCTTCGCCTACCTCGCCGACATCACCCCGCCCGAACAGCGGGCGAAGCGGTTCGGGCTCCTCGGCGCTCTCACGGGGATCGGCACCATGGTCGGGCCGGGGATCGGCGGTCTGCTCGCCGCGGTGAGCATCCAGCTCCCCGTCTTCCTCACCTCCGCGGTCGCCCTCACGATCGCCATTCTCAGCATCTTCCTGCTTCCGGAGAGCCTCAAGCCCGGCAACCGCATCAGCGCCATCAAGCTGCGCGACGTGCAGCCGTTCGCGGTCTTCAAGGAGGCGTTCGGCCGCAAGGAGCTGCGTGGACTGATGATCGGTTTCGGCCTTCTCGCGCTGCCGTTCGGGTTCTTCGTGAACAACTTCAGCGTCCTGGCGCTCGACTCCATCCAGTGGGGCCCGACGCAGATCGGTCTCCTGACCGCGGCCGTCGGAATCATCGACATCCTCATCCAGGGTGTGCTGCTCGGCATCCTCCTTCCGCGCATCGGCGAGCGCGGAGTGATCATCAGCGGCATCGTCGCGCAGATGGTCGGTCTCGCGGCGCTCGCCATCGTCGCCTCGATCTTCGCTCAGCCCTGGGTCTTCATCGTCGGCGCCCTCATGCTGGCCGCGGGCCAGGGCGCATCCCAGGCGGCGATGGATGGCGCCATGTCGAATGCCGTCGGTGACGACGAACAGGGCTGGCTCGGCGGAGCGACGCAGTCGCTGAACGCGGCCATGGGCACGGCCGCCCCGCTCATCGCGGGGTCGCTCTACGCGCTGGTCAGCCACGCCGCGCCCTACTGGCTCGGTGTCGCGATCATGATCGTCGCCGTGATCGTCGTCAGCCGTGCGCACATCGCAAACACCGCGAAGCGCCCGGAAGGCGGTATCGCGGGCGAGGCGCCGGCGGAGGTCGTCGAGACGGTCGGCTGAGGATCAGGTGCAGGATCAGGATGAGGGAGCTGCCGGACGCGGTAGCTCCCTCATCCCTGTGATCGAGGCGAGTAGTTCCTCCGGCGTCGTCCCGAGGTTCCCGAGCGCCGCTGCCGCAGCCGCGCTGAACCCCGCCGTGTCGAGCGGGAGCCGTGCCACGTTCGGCACCAGGCCCTTCTCGTTCGTGACCCACTGTCCGGCGGCGGCATGCCAGGCGTGAGCGGTGAGCATGGTCGTCGTGGTGCCGCACAGCGAGACATACGCCGCGTCGCCGGACTTCGCACCCTTCATGGCCGCGTTCAGCAGGAAGTCGACCTGCCAGAGGTTCGCGAGGAACGCGTCCCGCAGAGCCTCCGGGTAGGGGGTCACGCTGCGAGCCAGCCCGACCAGGAGCCCGTCCGGATCACGCAGCGGCACACTCGTCGCCACCTCGCCCGCATAGGCGACATCGAGGAATCCCAGCGGGTGCCCTGGCTGGGTGTGGAAGGCGAACTCGCCGCGTGAGGCCCGCGCGCACTGCTCCTCGACGCGGGCGATATCGCGAAGGATGAGGTCGACCGGCACTCCGTCCACGATCAGCCAGGCGCCGCCGTCGACCCAGGGGCCCCATCCGCCGCGCTCGGCGAGCTCGACGGCCTCGCCGGTCCATCCGCTCGCCACGCGTGCGATGCCGACGCGGTCCACGTTCGCGTCCACATACAGCCCCAGATCGATGTCCGAGTCGGGACGGTGCGTTCCGCGAGCGCGACTGCCGCCCAGCGCGACCGCCTGCACGCCGGGAACCCGGCTCAGTTCGTCGGCCATGGAGCGGAGGCGGTCTTCATCGAGCACGACACCGATCGTACTCACGTGGACTTCGAGGTACTCAGTCCTTCCCGCCGCGCACGAGTTCGAGCCCGGCTCCGGCGAACTGCCGCAGCGTGGCATCCGGCAGGAAGGCCCGGGTGAGCGCCCCGCCGATGCGGGTGAGGTCGCTCTCGTCGCGGAACAGGAGGTACATGGTCTCGTATCGCGGATGGAACTTCTGCTTGAAGCGGTGCAGCGACCCGAAGCCGTACACCGGCTCCAGCGCATCGGCCAGCCGGTCGCTCAGTGCCGCGATCATCCCGGCGTCGGGTGGATAGTCGTGGGCGAGCGGGGCTCCGGAGAGAGACATGATCTGCGCGCCCTCGTCGGCGAACTGTCTCGCGGACGATCCGATCAGGTACTCCATCACGGGCCCGAAGCCGCCTTCGCGCCGACGCATGAGGTCGAGGGTCCAGCCGTGTACCGCACCGTCGCTGCCGTACACGGGCAACCAGGAGAGGAAGCCGTCGACGTCGCCGTTGGGGGCGAGCGCCAGGGCGAGGCGCACCTCCGGGTCCTCCGCCTCGTCGAGCGTGCCGAGTGTGAAGCGCATCTCGGGCAGATCCTTGTCGCCGACCCAGGCCTCCGAGATCGCCCGCAGCTGCTGCTGCACTCCCCACGGCTCCGCCTTGAGGTGCGTCATCCGGAAGGTCATCTCCTCCCGGCCTGCCTTGTTGAGCGAGGTGCGCACCGAGTTCCAGCGCTTGCCCGTGAACTCCAGTCCGGGCAGGTCGACGATCGCGTCGTCAGCCACCACGATGCTCCGCCAGGTCGAGGGGACGGCGGCGCGTGTGGCCTCATCCGCGCTGAAGAAGCACGGAACGAGACCGGCCAGCTCCGCGGCGTGGATGAAGTCGGTCACGGCCTCGGCGCGCGCATCCGCCGGTCCGATCGGATCGGCCAGCGCCAGTGCGACGCCGTTGCGTCGCTGGTAGGCCACGATCCCGCCGTTCACGCGCGCGTAGCTATTGCCCTCCCACGTCGTCATCCACGAGAGCGTCCCACCGCCGTGGGTGTGGAGTTCGTGTTTCATGTCGTCGACGGTCGGGGCGGGTTGGATGCCCAGCTTCGAACGACGCTTCGCCCGGAAGGCACGGCGCACCCACACCAGGTAGACGAGCATGATCAGCCAGAGGAAGCCGTTCGCGAGCTCGAGTTCGGTCTCGCCGTCCCACCGCACATCGAGCTGCGCCTGACTGAACACCGTGATGAGGATGAGCACGAGAGCCGCGGTCAGGACGTTGAAGATCCCGAGCAGGAGGGCGAGCACCCACGCGAAGCGTCGTCCCCGGCGCAGGCCGTTCACGAGCACGAGGATCACGACGAGGTCGATCGCGAGGCTGATGAAGCCGCCGGATACGGGCTCGGTCGGGCCGAAGGGACCGTCGGTCGGAAGGAGGGTGGTGATGATCTCGACCGCGCCGAGCACCAGCATCGCCACCACGGCGATCAGCCGCTGCTCACGGACTGTGGTGTGCCGCACCCGCAGCGTGCGGTCCACGACGAGGATCAGCAGCACCGCGAGCAGGTGCTCGAGATCAGCGACCTTCCCCCAGAAGAGCATCGCGATGAACACGAAGCCGAGCAGGATGAGCCAGCCGCGCACCTTCCACGGCGGACGGAACAGGCCGACCGCCGCGGCGATGCACGCCATGGTGCCGCCGGATGCCCCCACATCGAGCGCCTGCGCCTGCTCGGTCGCCCATGCCCACGGGAACTGCGAGAGCACATACAGCAGCAGTGCCGTGGCGAAGATCGCGAACAGCTGACCGAGCCAGTAGTAGGCGAGTGCCACGCGCGAACCGCGACGGAACTCCAGGTAGGCCATGCCCCAGAAACCCGCGATCGTGAACAGGTACACCCACGGCTGGTTCACGAAGAACGTGCCGGTCAGGGGGGTCCACCACTTGCCGTCGGCGAGGTTCGGCAGCCCGTAGGCGACGGTCTGGAACAGTGCCGTGTCCTCGAAGGGCGCCCAGAGCCCGCGCCAGACGACCCCGACCGCGAAGATCAGCAGCACCATCGTCAGGGTCGCCGGTATCCGCCGGACGACGGCGATCACAGGATGCGGAGAGGGGGAGCGCTCCTCGGTCATGCGCTCAGCGTAGCGAGGGAGGCGTCGCCTCTGCGCAGGCCGCTCCTACTCGCCGCGGAGAACCCGGCGAAGATCGGCGATCTCCTCATCGGTCATGCCGCCGCTGCGCAGATAGCCGGACACGTCACCGTGATTCGCGCTGATCCAGTCCATCGCCGCCTCGATGGCCGAGGCGGGGGATTCGGTGGCCAGGGTCTTCAGCGCGGGGGTGAGGGGGACGCCGAGCGAGGTGATCAGCGCGGTGAGCGCTTCGGCGAACCCCCGTGCGAGGTTCTTCTCCGTCAGCGTGTAGTCGGCGACGATCGCCTCGCGCGGCACCTCGGCGACGAGCAGCAGGACTGCGGCGGCGAGACCGGTGCGATCCTTACCCGCGGTGCAGTGGAACAGCACGCCGGGGCGCGAGGTACGGGAAGACTCGAGCACCGTCCGGGCGATGGTCGCGAACTGCGGGGCGCTCGCCTCCAGGATCGCGACGTACAGCTCCTCCAGCGTCGGCACCCGCTTCAGCACCTCGGCGACCTGGGTCACCGAGAGCCCGGCACCACCGGCGGCCGGAAGCAGCTGCTTGACCATCTCGTCCATCGCCCCGCCCTGCATGGGCAGAGTCAGCAGTGTCACGCTGCCGTCATCGGGCAGGCGGTCCGCGGCACGGGAGCGCTCGCCATCGGTGCGCAGATCGATCACGGTGCCGATGCCGAGGTCGGCGAACGCCTGCAGCCCTTCGTCCGTGAGCGCGGCGAGGGCATCCGAACGGAAGAGGAGACCGGAGGCGAGCGTCCCACCTCCGGAGGTCGGAAGGCCGGCGAGTTCGCGGGCGTTGTGCGTCGTCTGCAAGGCGGTCGAGATATCGATGGTCATTCTGGCCCTCTCCTGGGTATGCGGCCAGAATATCGGTGCGGAGGGACCGCGCGGCTCCGACACGGAGGCCGCGCGATCCCGCCTGCCGTCTCAGCCGTTGAGGGCCTTCTCGATGGCCTGTTCCAGGTCGTCCCACTCCTGCAGCGCGACCTTCTCACCCCCGACGAAGAAGGTCGGAGTGCTGTTCACCTCGAGCTTCGCGCCGTCGGTCTTGTCCGACTCCACGCGTTCCGCGGTGGCCGGGTCGACGATCGCGGCGTCGTACGCGGCCATGTCGAGGCCGAGTTCCTCGGCGAACCCGCGGAACACCTCGGGCGTCTCCTCGGACTGCTCGCCCCACTGCGCCTGGGTCTCGAACAGGCGGTGGTACATGTCCTCGAAGCGGTCCTGCTGACCAGCGGCCTCGGCGGCCAGAGCGGCCTGCGTGGAGTTGATGTGCCCGGGCAGGGGGAAGTAGCGGACGACGTAGGTGATCTCGCCGTCGTACTTCTCGCGGAGGTCTTCGACGACGGGGTAGAACGCCCCGCACGCCTCGCACTCGAAGTCGAGGAACTCGACCACGGTGATAGCGCCCTCACCCCCGTCGTCGATCACATGGGAATCGGTACGGACGGTCTGCTGCGGTTCTTCGCCCTCTCCGCCTTCTGACGGCTCGGCGGGTTGCTGCTGGCTGATGGCGAAGACGATTCCGGCGATCAGCAGGACGATGGCGACGGCGATGGCGATCAGGGTCGCTTTGACAGAGTTCTTCATGGAGTCTCCAGACACACGGGTACGACGAGGGAAGGATGCCGCTTCGGGGCGGCTCGACACACGCGTCGGTGTTCAGGTGCGGGAGATGGAGAGCTGCGTGAGAGTGAGAGCGGCGACGATGATGCTCGGACCGGCGCGACTCGGCGATACCGCGCGCGGGGCGCGGGTGCACAGAGGGCGGGTTCCGTGGCCCGTGAGTCGATGGAACAGCAGGACCAGCGCGACACCGCCGATCACCGCCAGGAGACACATCCCCACGCCGGACGAGAGCGCGTCGACCGTGCTCGCCCCCTCCGGATCGGCGGCGGGCGGGGCGGCTGCAGCCGACTCCGAGACACCGGATGCGAGGCACAGCGTCGCGTGCACATCGGCTGAGCCCCGTGCGGTCGACCACGCGCCGACGACGAGCAGGAGCGCCAGGCCGACGGCGATGATCACGCGGGCGATCAGCATCCGCTCGGCCCGTGCTCGCGGCATCGGATCCGGCGATGAGGGCAGCATTTCCCGCGCAGTCTAGCAACGCCGCCTCTGTCCTCTCCTCGGGGCCGGGAGGCGCTCCGCACGCCTACACTGGAGGGGTGGCGAGACTACTGATCGTCGGCGGCTTCCTCGCCGCCGTGTTCTGGGTGTTCAGCATCGTCGACTGCGCAGTGCAGCCGGCGACGCGGCACCGAGGTGTGTCCAAGCCCCTCTGGATCGTGATCGTGGTGCTCCTTCCGGTGATCGGCGGCATCCTCTGGTTCGTGATCGGCCGCCGACGTGCGAACGATCCCGGTGTCCGTCCGGTGATCGCCCCGGATGACGACCCCGCCTTCCTCCGCAGCATCAGCAAGACCGAGCAGGATGCGCGCATCCACCGCCTCGAAGAGGAACTCGCCCGTCTGGACGAGGAGACCGACGAGCCTCCCGCCACGGACCAGCGCCCGTGACCTCGTCGCCGGCCATGGAGACCGCGGCGTCCCTGATCGCCGACCTCATCGCGCAGGGCGTGCGCGACATCGTCGTGTCGCCGGGGTCGCGCTCACAGGCCCTCGCGCTCGCCGCGGTGCGCGCTGCGGATGACGGCCACGTCCGGGTGCACGTGCGCATCGACGAGCGGGTCGCCGGTTTCACCGCGCTCGGCATCGCCCGTGAGACCCGAGTGCCCGCCGCCGTGGTGTGCACCTCGGGCACAGCCGTCGCAAACCTGCTGCCCGCGGTGATGGAGGCGTTCCACTCCGGCGTGCCGATGCTGCTGCTCACCGCCGACCGTCCGCCCGAGCTGCGCGGCGTCGGCGCCAACCAGGCGACACTCCAGGACGGCCTCTTCCAGCCCTGGGTGCGCGACCAGCTCGATGCGCCGGTACCGGGAGACGGCGACTGGGCCGGACTCGCCGAACAGGCTGTGGCGGCGGCGATGGGCGCTCGCGAGGTCGAGAGCGGACTCCGCGGCATCGCCGGCCCCGTGCATCTGAACCTCCCGTCGCGGGAGCCGCTCTCGGGCGATCTGCCGTCGATCGCCGTCGTCCGGGGCGAGGCGCCCGCGGCGCTGAGAGACGAGCCGTTCGAGCTCGACCGCGGCCCGCGAACCGTCGTGATCGCCGGGGCCGACGCCGGTCCCGATGCCGAGGAGATCGCGCACGCCGGCGGCTGGCCGCTGATCGCGGAGATCGTGAGCGGTGCGCGGTTCGGGCGCCAGATCGTGCACGGCTACCGTCGCCTGCTTGCGCGGGAGGATCTCGGCGGACGCATCGAGCGGGTCGTGGTCCTCGGACACCCGACGCTCAGCCGTGAGGTGGCCGCGCTCCTCTCCCGCCGCGACCTCGATGTCGTCGCCGTGCGCTGCGGCGGGGAGGAGCTGAACCTCAATCACCGCACGCGCGGGGTCGATGCCGTCACTGTCGCTTCGGGTGCTGCAGACCGCGCGTGGCTCGGCGAGTGGATGCGGGCGTCGGCCGTCGAGACCGTCGATCTGAGCGAGCACGCCCCCGATCCGGAGGCGCTGGCATCCACCGACTTCGCGGCCCGCAGAGAAGCGGTCAAGGCCGAACTCGACGCCGTTCGCCGCCCGCTCGACCGCGAACTGCTCGCCGACGCCGTGTGGCGCGCCACCTGGCCGCACGACCGTCTGGTCTTCGGCTCCTCCCGGCTCGTCCGGGTCGCCGATCAGGTGCTGGGAGGCAAGAAGGTCCCGGTCCATGCCAACCGCGGCCTCGCCGGCATCGACGGCACGATCGCCACCGCGACCGGCGTCGCCATCGCCAGTCAGGCCGCCGGGGCACCCGGGGTGACGAGAGTGCTGCTGGGCGACCTCGCGTTCCTGCACGACGTCGGTGCCCTCCTGCTGCCCCCGGATGAGACCGAGCCCCGTCTGCAGGTCATCGTCGGCAACGACGGGGGAGGCACGATCTTCGACTCCCTCGAAGTCGCCTCCTCCGCACGCCCCGGCGACCTCGACCGCGCTTTCTACACGCCGCACACCGTCCGCATCGAGCACCTCGCCCTCGCCTACGGCTGGGAGTACCAACGGGTGACGACTCGTACGGCACTCGATCAGGCACTGACCTCGCTCCGCGGCGGACGCCAGATCATCGAGGTGCCGCTGGCGCGTTGACTGGCAGGATGTGCGTATGAACGCGCACACCTGGACGCAGACGCTGCGAGTCGATGAGGGATTCCGCCTCGCCGACCTCGACCCCGATTCCAAGCCCGGATACGACCACGGCAAGTCGCGCGGAGTCTCCGACCTCGCCGCCGGGCTGGCGGACCTCAACGTGCTGCAGGAGCGGCTGTTCGCCGAGAGTCGTGCGGGAGTGGCCAAGGACGCGGTGCTGTTGGTGCTGCAGGCCATGGACTCCGCGGGCAAGGGCGGCATCGTGCGGCACGTCGTCGGCGGCGTCGACCCGCAGGGCGTCGCGCTCGCCGCTTTCAAGGCACCGACGGCCGAGGAACGCGAGCACGACTTCCTCTGGCGCATCGAGAAGCGCCTGCCCGAGCCGGGGTTCATCGGAGTGTTCGACCGCTCCCACTACGAGGATGTGCTGATCGGGCGCGTGCGCGAACTCGCCCCGCCGGACGAGATCGAGCGCCGCTATGACGCCATCAACGAGTTCGAGGCCCGCGTCGCGGCATCGGGCACGCGCATCGTCAAGGTCATGCTGCACATCTCACCCGAGGAGCAGAAGTCGCGGTTGATGGAACGCCTCGAACGCCCGGACAAGCACTGGAAGTACAACCCGGGCGATGTGGACGAGCGGATGCTGTGGTCGCAGTACATGGAGGCCTACCAGACCGTGTTCGAGCGCACCTCGACGAAGGCTGCGCCGTGGCACGTGATCCCGGCGAACGCCAAGTGGTACGCACGGCTCGCCGTGCAGGAGCTGCTCCTCGCGGCGCTGGAAGACATCGACCCGCAGTGGCCGGCCGCCGACTTCGACGTCGAGGCCGAGAAGAAGCGCCTCGCCGCCAGTTGAGCGTCGGCTGCGGTCAGGCCAGCGCGTCCACCAGGGGGCGGAACTTCACGCGCGTCTCGAGCAGTTCGCTCTCCGGGTCGGAGCCGGCGACGATTCCGGCGCCCGCATACGCCGTCACCCCGATCTCTCCCTGGCGCACGGTGAACTGGGCGCAGCGCAGAGCGATCGCCCACTCTCCGTTGCCCGCAGCATCCACCCAGCCGACGGGGCCGGCGTAGCGCCCACGATCGAAGGGCTCGAGTTCGCGGATCGCGGCGATGGCCGCCGGCGTCGGGGTGCCGGCGACGGCGGCGGTCGGGTGCAGCACGCGCACGAGGTCGAGCGCGGACTCGCCGTCGGCCAGCTCGCCCTCGACGTCGGTCGCCAGGTGGAACAGATTCGGCAGCTTCAGCAGGAAGGGCTGTTCGCTCGCGGCCAGCGCCCGCGTGTGCGACCGCAGCGAGGCGAGCACGCTCTGCACGGCGTACTGATGCTCATCGAGGTCCTTGGTGCTCGAGGCGAGCTGGGCGGATGCGGTGGTGTCGGCATCCGCGTCGGCCCCGCGTCCGATCGTCCCGGCCAGCACGCGTGCGGTGACGGTTCCCTCGTGCACGGTGACGAGGGTTTCCGGGCTCGCCCCGATCAGACCGTCGACGGCGAACGCCCAGGTGTCGGGATAGCCGGTCGAGAGGGCGCGCACCAGCCGACGCAGGTCGGACCCCGCCGGGATGCTGCCGGTCAGGTCGCGTGCGAGCACGACCTTGCTCAGCTCGCCGTCGGTGATGCGGGTGAGGGCGCGGCGCACCGAGTCTTGATAACCCTGAGGGGTCTGCGCACCTGGGCCCACGGTGCCGGCCCAATGCGGTCCGTAGGGCTGCACGGCGAACTCGCCATCCTGCTCCGCAGCGCCGGCGAGGCGGATCGTGGTGCGCCAGAAGCGGTCACCGTGCCGTCCCACCACCTGCGTGGGCACCACGAGCACGCTGTCGGCCGCGGAGTCCTCATCGAAGGTGAACGCTCCGAAGGCGACCAGCCCGGTGCCGGGGAGTCTCACCGGATCGGTGATCTCGGCCCGGGCGGCCATGGTCCGCCACACGGTCGCGAGCGTCGCCGTCCGCGGCTCGTCGACACCTGCCGGAGGGCGGATCTCCGTGAGCGGCCTGCCGACGGCGACGATCCCGTCTCCGCGGCGCAGCCATGCGAGAGGGCGGGCGGGGTCCGCGTAGGCCAGGAGGTCTTCGACCGGCTCGATCTCACGGGTCTCCACGACCAGGTGGGTGGTGTGCACGCATCCAGCCTATGCCGCTCAGGGGGCGTGGATTCGCGTGGTCGTAGGGTGAGCGGATGAGCGACGCACGCCCCGCACCCGGCACCGAGATGGTCTTCCAATGGCGCAAGTGGGACGGCTCGCCGCACTGGCGGCACGAGTGCGTGTATCTCGGCGCCGACGAATGGGGCTATTGGATCGGGCAGCCCGTCGGATGGCACAGCGTGCGCCCGGGGGCGGAGTTCCATGCGGGAGGTCCGAACGTGACCCTCGTCCCGGCGAGCGGCGACCACGCGCTGACCGTGAATCGTCGTCATCGAAAGGGCATGCGCATCTACATCGATCTGGGGTGGGACATCCGCTGGTCCGATGACCCGCTGCTGGCGACCGGGATCGACATGGACCTCGACGTGGTGCGCGTCCAGGGCCCACAGGGGACCTGGGTCGACGACCGAGACGAGTGGGCCGAGCACAGCGCCCGCTACGGCTATCCGGCTGACGTCATGTCGCATCTCGAGCACCTCGCGCTCGACCTCGAGGAGCGGGTGCGTGCCCAGGTCGCTCCCTTCGACGATGTGACCGCCGATCCCTGGCTCGACCGCCTCGAAGCGCTGGGCCTCGCGCCTAGACTGAACTCGTGACCTCGAACGAGAAGAACCGCGCCGATCTCGGCAAGGACCCCGCCCGCGTGAGCGGCATGTTCGACCAGGTCGCCGCAGGGTACGACCGCACCAACACGGCGATGACCTTCGGCAACGACGTGCTGTGGCGTGCGGCGACCACCCGGGCCGTCGCTCCGAAGCCGGGGGAGCGGATCCTCGACCTCGGCGCTGGCACCGCATCGTCGTCGGCATCCCTCGCGCGCAGCGGAGCCGAGGTTGTCGCGGCCGACTTCTCGCCGGGGATGCTCGCCGAGGGGGAGCGCCGACACGGTGCCATTCGCAACCTGTCGTTCGTGCAGGCCGATGCCACCGATCTGCCGTTCCCGGATGCGACTTTCGATGCGGTCACGATGTCGTATGCGCTGCGCAACGTGAACGACCCGAAGAAGGCGCTGCGCGAGCTGTACCGCGTGACCAAGCCCGGGGGCAGGCTCGTGATCAACGAGTTCTCGACCCCGCCGGGCAAGCTCTTCCGCGGCGCGTACCGCTTCTACAACGCCCAGGTGCTGCCCCGGGTGGCCCGCGTCGCCGGTACCAACGGCGACGCCTACGACTATCTGAACGAGTCCATTCGCGAGTGGCCCGACCAGAAGCGCCTCTCCGCCTGGATCCGCGAAGCGGGCTGGAGCGACGTGGCGTACCGCAACCTCACCTTCGGCATCGTGGCCCTGCACAGAGCGCGCAAGCCGGAGTGATCCATCCGGGCGAAACCGTGACATCCGACGAAGGTAGGCTGGGAACGTGACTTCGAGCCCCATCGCCCCGGGTTCGCGACTGGCGAGCCGTCTCGGCTTCAGCGATCGCGTCTTCATCGGGCCTGCCGCCCGACGTGTCGCGCGCGCCATCGAAGACGGACTGGAGCTGGTCGAGACCGGTCTGGCCGACGACGTCCGCGTCGCCGACCCGCTGGCCGACGCCGCCAGCCGCTACCTGTACGAGGCCGGCGGCAAGCGCATCCGTCCCGTGCTGACGCTCCTCGCCGCGCAGCTCGGCGACGGCAACACCACCGAGGTCATCGACGTCGCGAAGGCGCTCGAGATCACCCACCTCGGCTCGCTGTACCACGACGACGTCATGGACGGAGCCGACCGCCGCCGCGGAGTTCCGGCCGCTCATGCGGTGTGGGGCAACAACATCGCGATCCTCACGGGCGACATCCTGTTCTCCCGCGCGAGCCAGTTGATGTCGCGGCTCGGCGAGCGCGCGATCCGGCTCCAGGCCGACACCTTCGAGCGTCTCGTGCTCGGTCAGATGCACGAGACCCTGGGCCCGCAGGAGGGCGACGACCCGATCGAGTTCTACATCCAGGTGCTCGCCGACAAGACGGGTTCCCTGATCGCCGCGGCCACGCAGGGTGGGGTGATCTTCTCCAACGCCCCGTCGGAGTATGAAGAGCCGCTGCGCGTGTACGGCGAGAAGATCGGCGTCGCGTTCCAGCTGCTCGACGATGTGATCGACCTCTCCGCGAAGCCGGAGGAGACGGGCAAGGTTCCGGGAACCGACCTGCGTGCGGGCGTTCCGACCATGCCGTACCTGCTGCTCAAGGCGGAGAGTGACGCGAGCGCCGCCGACCTCGCCGCGCGGATCGACGAGGGTGTCGCCCTCATCGCCGACGGCGCCGACCCCGCGATCCTCGACGGCCCGCTCGACGAGCTCCGCGACCACCCTGTGACGCAGAAGACCCTCGAGCTCGCGCACGCGTGGACTCGGGATGCCGTCGACGCTCTCCAGCTGCTTCCGCGCGGTACCGTGCGCGAGGCACTGACCCGATTCGCCGAGACCCTCGCCGAACGCTCCAGCTGAATCTGCGCGGGCGGCCCGTCGGGTCGCGCGCGGGCTGCGACGGCATACGAAAGGACCTCCCATGACCAAGCTCAGACTGGCCATCGTCGGTGCGGGCCCCGCCGGCATCTACGCGGCGGACATCCTGCTGAAGGCGGAGCGCAAGTTCGACGTCTCGATCGACCTCTTCGAGCAGCTCCCCGCACCGTACGGGTTGGTCCGCTACGGCGTCGCGCCCGACCACCCCCGCATCAAGGGCATCATCACAGCTCTGCGTGACGTGCTCGACCGGGGTGACATCCGCCTGTTCGGCAACGTCCGCTTCGGCGAGGACATCACCCTCGACGACCTCAAGAAGCACTACAACGCGGTGATCTTCGCCACCGGCGCGATCCGCGACACCTCGCTCGAGATCCCCGGCATCGATGCGGTCGCCTCTTACGGAGCCGCAGACTACGTCAGCTGGTTCGACGGGCACCCCGATGTCCCCCGCGAGTGGCCGCTGGATGCCGCATCCGTCGGTGTGCTCGGCAACGGCAACGTGGCGCTCGACGTCGCACGCATGCTGGCCAAGCATGCGGAGGACCTGCTCGTCACCGAGGTGCCTGCCAACGTCTACGAGGGCCTCAAGGCCAGCGAGATCACGGACGTGCACGTGTTCGGGCGCCGTGGACCGGCACAGGTCAAGTTCACCCCTCTCGAGCTGCGTGAGCTCGGCGAGCTGCGCGATGTCGACATGGTCGTCTACGACGAGGACTTCGACTACGACGATGCCGCCAAGGACGCTGTCGCCAGCAACAAGCAGGTCATGGTCATCGACCGCATCCTGCAGTCCTGGCGCAAGCGCGACTCGGTCAACAACGCCGGAGGCTCGGCATCTCGTCGCCTGCATCTGCACTTCTGGGCGAAGCCGGTCGAGGTCCGAAAGGACGAGAACGGTCGGGTCGCCGCCCTCGTGTACGAGCGCACCCAGCCCGACGGCCAAGGCGGTGCGATCGGCACCGGAGAGATGCGGGAGGTGCCCCTTCAGGCGTTGTACCGTGCCATCGGCTACTTCGGATCCCCGCTTCCCGGCGTCCCGTTCGACAAGAAGCACGGTGTCATCCCGAACCGGGAGGGCCAGGTGCTCGCGAAGGACTCGAACGAACGCGTCCCCGGAATCTACGCGACCGGATGGATCAAGCGCGGACCGGTGGGTCTGATCGGGCATACCAAGTCCGACGCGATGGAGACCGTACGGCACATCATCAATGACCAGGGCTCGTGGTGGCATGCGGAGGACCCCTCGGAGGAGGCCATCCCGGCGCTCCTGCAGGAGCGTGGCGTCCGCTGGACCGACCTCGACGGCTGGCACCGCCTCGACGAGCACGAGATCTCTCTCGGAGCCCCCGAGGAACGGGCCCGGGTCAAGGTGGTCCCGCGTGACGAGATGGTCCGGGTTTCGCGCGGCGAGTAGCGCCGTCCCGGTCGGGCTTCCTGCACCCGGTCGCCCGCTCGGCTAGCCTGGCGACGACGGGGGAGGGACGCATGGCCGATTGGATCCCTGATGTGCTCGGTGACGAGTTCGAGCAGCTGACGCTCGACCTCGGCATCGATGAACAGGGCCCCGTCGTGGCGACCCTGGTGCGTGCGCTGCCGAGGAGGCCGAGCCTGTGGGCGCGGGCGAGCGGCAACCGACCGCTTCTCGATGGCGTCGATGTGCTGTACGTGCACGGCTGGTCCGACTACTTCTTCCAGAAGCGCCTCGCGCGCTTCTGGACGTCTCGTGGCGCCCGCTTCTTCGCTCTCGACCTGCGCAAGTACGGCCGCAGCCTGCGCGACGGGCAGACGCCGGGCTACATCGCCGACCTCGCCATCTATGACGAAGACATCGGAGCGGCGCTGGATGCGATGGGGCGAGGAGAGGGTGGCATCGAGTCCGACCGGAGACTCATCCTGCTCGGGCATTCCACCGGCGGGCTGACCTTGAGCCTGTGGGCGTCGCGACATCCGGGTGCCGCAGATGCGGTGATCCTCAACAGTCCGTGGCTGGAGTTCCAGTTCGCCCCGGCCCGGGCCGCGATCGCCCCGATGGTCGAGCTGCAGGCGCGGCTGCGACCGATGGAGGCCGCGCCACAGATCGACCTCGGCTTCTACACCCGCGCGCAGCAGGAGGTGGCCGACCCGGACGACCCGATGGAGGTGAACGCGGTGTGGCGGCCCGCGCAGACCATGGCGGTGTACGCGGGATGGCTGCACGCCATCCTCTCGGGTCACAAGGCTGTGGCATCAGGCCTGTCGATCACGGCGCCGGTCTGCGTCCTGCTCTCGGCGCGTTTCGTGCCGCCGACGCGCTGGTCGGAAGACCTCACGGCGGCCGACTCGGTACTGGTGGTCGACGACATCGCCCGGGCGGCGCTCCGGCTCGGGCCCAGCGTCACCGTGGAGCGCATCGACGGCGCGCTGCACGACGTCTTCCTCTCCCGGCACGAGGCGCGGGAGGACGCCTATGCGCGTCTGGACCGATGGGTCAGGGGATGGCACGCATCGCGGTGACTTCGCACAGGCGGTCAGGTCTCACACGTAGTACATCGCCCGGACGAGCCGCTCCGCGCTGTCGCCATCGGCGCTGAGGACGGCATCGCGGAAGTCGATGTAGACCTGCCCCATCCGTGCGCGATCGGATGACGGGACCACCCAGTCGCGGAGGTTGCGGAACAGGACCATGCTCGCATCGTCGATCAACGTGCGGTGCTGTGCATTCCCGCTGTGCTCGCCGAGGTACGCGAACACCGCCCAGCGGGTGGCGGAGGTGCCTCTGCCGCGTTCCAGCGAATCCTGCATCGCTGCGATCAGGGTGAGGACCTTTTCGCGCTGGGCCGTCGTGATTCTCGGCACTGCCAGTCGCGCGGCGATCCCCGCCTGGTAGCCAGCGAATTCGAGCGACTGCGACATGGTCTCCGGCGTCACCGCCGTGACCTCGGTGTACCGGCTCGGGTACATCGTGACCATTCCCAGTCTTTCCAACCGCTGGAGCGCCTCGCGAACGGGTGTTCGGGAGACGTGCAACTCTTCCGCGACGTCGACATCGCGGATGCGCTCACCCGCCGCCAAGGCGCCATCGATGATCTGTCTCCCGATGTGGTGGAAGACCTCCTCGGCCAAGAGCTGCTTGCTCTCCCCGATGTTCGTCGATCCGATACTCCCCATGGATCCGCCCCCAGTTGCCCTTCTGATCCCGAGCGCCCCATGATTCGCCCGGGAGGGCAACTACATCATGAAGTCGCGTCGGATGCCAATAACTCCCACCTGAGTCCGCAGTCCGCGTGGGGGCGCGCAGCACGGCTCAGGTGGGCTCTTCTTGCTCGTGGTCTCTTGCTCGTGGTTCCGTGGCCGGCGGATGCTGAGCATCCGCCGGCCACCGAAGACGCGAGCGCATGGAACTGCCGCGGCCTCGTCCCCACGAGGGCAAGCTCGCAATCCCGAGATCGCGTAGCCCTACGACGGCAGTGCGTCACGCGGCGTTCGCGTCATCGGTCGCATCGAGTCGACCACTCCCAGTCTTGGGTACCGCAACCCATATATCGGTATGCAATCCATCGAAGAACCTGCGTGCATCCCTCGCAGCGACACGTGGCAAGGCAGAGACCACCGAAACTTATCGACCTCGGGTGCCCCCTGTCTGTAGGCCGAAGAGGGGACAGCGGTGTCCGACGCTTAGTCACTACGGTGTTCATATGAGCCCACCTGAAGCACCTGGATCACAGGGACGAGCAATCATCGGGTTACCTGTCTCCAGACGAACGATGCTCGCCACCACGGGAATCGCAGCGGGCGTCGCCTTGGCCGGCCATGGCATCCTGACCGGTGAATCCGCGTTCGCCGCCGTTCCTGCGGCGAACGGGTACATCTATCCGACGGATCCATTTCGGGCCTCGACGGAGGCCGGGGGTCAGTTCAACGCGCCGCGGGAAGGAACTCGGCGCCACATGGGGCTGGACACGTGGGGAGGCCGAGGGATGCCGATCCTCGCGATCGCCGCAGGGTGGGTGTCAGGCGGAGACTGGATCTCGACCTCGGCTGACCCCCACGGATGGGGCCACCATGTCGTCGTCGATCACGAGAACGGAGTGGTGAGCAGGTACGCACACTTCGACGGAGCTCCGACAGTCCCTCAGGGAGCGCGAGTCACGCAGGGTCAGGTCATCGGCTACATGGGCAACAGCCAGCGTGGTCCGCAGAGCTCGATGGGCGTGCATCTCCACATCGAGATCCTCGTGAACGGGGCATTCGTCAGCCCCCTCGCCTTCCTGCAAGGCAACAGCACACCGCCAGTAACCAACCCCAACCCAGACCCTGGGTACGGACCGATGGGAATCGCCGATATGACCTTCCTCTGCATGACCCCGATCAACGGACACAATGCCGATGCCGGAATCTACCGCTGGATCATCGACCCCGCGGCGGGCGTCAAGCGCAACATCGACGGCGCGGAATACAACTATCTGAAGGCCGTCGGATACCGCGAAGTCGCGGGGCTCCAGCCGCCCGACACGTCGGCGCGCTACCAGCAGATCTACCCGGTCGCGACTTCGCCGTAAACCGCGGGTAGACGAACCGACCCCCGTCCGGCTCTCACAGCTGGATGGGGGTCGATTCGTCTGCGGCTGCGAGCGCCCGCCGCTCAGCGGTAGTTGATGAACTGCAGGTCGAGATCGAGGTCGGCGCCCTTCAGCAGCGCGATGACCGACTGCAGGTCGTCGCGGCTCTTGGACTGCACGCGCAGCTCGTCGCCCTGGATCTGGCTCTTGACGCCCTTGGGCCCCTCGTCGCGGATGATCTTGTTGATCTTCTTCGCGTTCTCCGAGGAGATGCCGTCCTTGAGCGTCGAGACGATGCGGAACTCCTTGCCGCTGGCGAACGGGTCGCCCGACTCGAGGCTCTTCAGCGAGATGCCGCGCTTGATGAGCTTGGACTGGAACACGTCGAGCACGGCCTTCGCCCGCTCCTCGGTGTTCGCGATGATGAGGATGCTCTCGCCGCTCCAGGCGATCGATGCGCCGGTGCCCTTGAAGTCGTAGCGCTGCTCGATCTCCTTGCGGGCCTGGTTCAGGGCGTTCTCCGCCTCCTGGTGGTCGACCTTCGAGACGATGTCAAATGAGCTGTCAGCCATGGTTTCATCCTACTCAGGGGCTCAGGGGGTACACATCGGTGCGTTTTCCGGCGCACGTTCCCGCGAGGCGTCCTCACACGTAGCGGAGTCCGCCGACGGGCATCATGGAAGCGTTTCCACATCGCGGCGGCAGTACGTTCCTCTATCACGGGTTGATATCGACGCTCGCTCTCATTGCAAACGGTGCCGATTTCGATGCATACTGTAAGCGCTTGCAGTCCTTGCAGGTGATCAGCACTGAGAGAGGCACACACCAATGAAGGTGAACAAGAGGGGCATCGTCGCCGCGGGCGCGATCGCCATCGTTTCGACTCTGACGCTTGCCGGCTGCTCCACGGGGACCAGCGGCGACGACACCTCCGGCTCCGAAGACAGCGGATCGCTGGTCGTCTGGGTCGATGCCGAACGCGTCGACGCCCTGCAGAGCGCCGCGGATGCCTACCAGGAGAAGACCGGCGTCAAGGTCGAGCTCACGGGCAAGTCGGTCGACGACATGAAGGACGACTTCATCCAGCAGGTTCCGACCGGCAAGGGCCCTGACATCGTCATGGGTGCGCACGACTGGCTCGGCGAGCTCTCCACGAACGGCGTGGTCGCGCCGATCGAGCTCGGCGACAGCTCCGAGGACTACCTCCCCGTCGCGCTGCAGGCCGCCACCTACGACGGCACCGTCTACATGCTCCCGTACGCCGTCGAGAACATCGCGGTGCTGCGCAATGCCGACCTGGTTCCGGCCGCGCCGACCAGCTTCGACGACATGATCTCGAAGGGCACGTTCGTCGTGGAGCAGGGGACCGAGGGCAACCCGTACCACCTGTACCCGTTCCAGACGGCGTTCGGTGCCCCGGTGTTCGGCACCGACGACAGCGGCAGCTACGACTCCACCGACCTCCAGCTCGGCAGCGAGGGCGGCTTCGCGTTCGCCGACTGGCTCGGTGCGCAGGGCGCAGCGGGCGTTCTGAACACCGACGTCGACGGCGAGATCGCCAAGCAGCAGTTCCTCGACGGCACGGCAGCCTTCTGGCTCACGGGTCCGTGGAACGTGGGCGCGGCTACCGACGCGGGCATCAACGTCGCAATCGACCCGATCCCGAGCCCGACCGGTGAGACGGCTTCGCCGTTCGCCGGCGTGAAGGGCTTCTTCGTGAGCTCGGAGTCGAAGAACAAGGTCGCCGCGAACGACTTCCTCGTCAACTACATCGGCACCGAAGACGTGCAGCTCGAGCTGTTCAAGGCCGGCAACGTCCTGCCCGCCCTGACCGCTGCCGCCGACACCGCCGCCGCCGACCCGATCATCGCCGGCTTCCAGGCCGTCGGTGCCGACGCCGTCCCGATGCCGGCCATTCCGGCCATGGGAGCGGTCTGGCAGTACTGGGGCGTGGCCGAGGCCGCGATCATCAATGGCGAAGACCCGGCGACGACGTGGCAGAAGCTCGTCGACGACGTCACCGCCGCGATCAAGTAACAGCCAGAACACTGACTCTGCCGGGGTGGGCGTCTTCGCCCGCCCCGGCAGGATCATGACGAGGACGACATGACTGACACCGACGAGCGCACCGCTCCTCCGACCAGACGCCAGCGCCAGGCGGCGAAGATCGCCGAGGCAGCATCCGGACCGATCGGCTGGATGCTGCTGAAGATCCTCCTGCTGGCTGTCGTCGACGCGATCGCGCTGTATGCGGCGTTCGTGCTCTTCGCCCACCAGGAGTGGTTGATCCTCGGCATCGTCGTGGTGGTCGCCGTCCTCGTCAACTACATCTACTTCTCCCGCAAGCGCATCGCGGCGAAGTACCTCACGCCGGGCATCATCTTCCTGATCGTGTTCCAGGTGTTCACCCTGCTCTACACGGGGTACATCGGCTTCACCAACTACGGAACCGGACACAACGGCACCAAGGATCAGGCGATCTCCTCGCTCCTCGCCTCGGCGCAGGAGCGGGTCGAGGATTCGCCGACCTACCCCGTGACGGTCGTCGAGCAGTTCGGCACATACGGCCTGCTGGTGACGGACCCGGAATCCGGCGACGCTCTGCTCGGGACCGCCGAGCAGCCGCTCGAAGAGGTCGACGCCCGATTCGAGGGCGGCACGGCCGTCGCGGTCGACGGCTGGGCCACCCTTCCGCTGGCGACCGTCTTCACCCTCTCCGAAGAGCTCGAGAAGCTGTCGGTGCCGTTCAGCGACGACCCGAACGACGGCAGCCTCCGCGCTCCGGACGGGCAGAAGGGCTACCTGTACGTCTCGACGCTCGAGTACGACGAGACCGCAGACACCATCACCGACACCACCACGGGCACCGTGTACTCCGACACGGGCGACGGCGCCTTCACGGCTGAAGGCGGAGAGCAGCTGCTCCCCGGGTGGCAGACAACCGTGGGCTTCGACAACTTCGTCCGCGCGGTCACCGACTCCTCCATCCGCGGACCGCTCATCTCGGTCACGCTCTGGACGTTCGCGTTCGCACTGATCTCGGTCGCGACCACGTTCTTCCTCGGCCTCCTCCTCGCCCTGGTGTTCAACAACACGCGCATGCGGTTCCGCAACGGCTATCGGATCATCCTGATCCTCCCGTACGCGTTCCCCGCCTTCCTCTCGGCGCTCGTCTGGGCCGGGATGATGAACGAGAGTTTCGGCTTCATCAACCAGGTGATCTTCGGCGGGGCTGCCATCCCCTGGCTCACCGACCCCGCCCTCGCGAAGGTGTCGGTGCTGCTCGTGAACCTGTGGCTCGGCTTCCCCTACATGTTCCTCGTCTGCATGGGTGCCCTGCAGGGAATCCCGGAAGACGTCAACGAGGCCGCCGTCATGGACGGTGCGAACCCGTGGCAGGTCTTCCGACGGATCAAGCTGCCGCTGCTGCTCGTCACCGTCGCCCCGCTGCTGATCTCGTCGTTCGCGTTCAACTTCAACAACTTCAACCTGATCTACATGCTCACCAAGGGCGGTCCGCGCTTCAGCGACGTGTCCATCCCCGTCGGGCACACCGACATCCTGATCTCGATGGTCTACAAGGTCGCCTTCACGGGCCAGACCCGCGACTACGGCCTGGCGTCGGCCTTCACGATCCTGATCTTCGTCGTGGTCGCCACGATCTCGATCATCAGCTTCCGCAAGACCAAGGCCCTCGAGGAGCTGAACTGACATGAGCACCGCCAGCCCCACCACCGAGCGTTCCACCCAAGAGGTGCAGACCCTCGCACCGCGCCGTCGCAGCTTCGGCGCCTGGTTCGCCGACACCGGATGGCGTCACCTCGTCGCGATCGTCGTGAGCGCCTTCGCCCTGTTCCCGCTGTTGTACGTGGTCTCGGCCTCGCTGAACCCCAAGGGGACGCTGACGGGCTCGAACCAGCTGTTCTCCGCGATCGGGATCGACAGCTATGTGCGCATCCTGAGCGACCCGCAGAATCCGTACGGCACGTGGTTCCTCAACACGCTGCTGATCGCCGTGGTCACCGGCGCGGTCACCGTGTTCATCGGAGCGTGCGCCGCATATGCGTTCTCGCGCATGCGGTTCGCCGGACGCCGTGTGGGGCTCGTGACGATCGTCGTCGTGCAGATGTTCCCGCAGCTGCTCGCCGTCGTCGCGATCTTCCTGCTCATGTCGACGCTGGGGGATTGGTTCCCCGCCATCGGTCTCAACACCCACACCGGCCTGATCCTGGTCTACCTCGGTGGAGCGCTCGGCGTGAACACCTACCTGATGTACGGCTTCTTCAACACGATCCCGAAGGAGATCGACGAGGCCGCTCGCATCGACGGAGCCGGTCACGCGCGCATCTTCTTCACGATCATCCTGCGTCTGGTCGCGCCCATCCTCGCGGTGGTCGGACTGCTGTCGTTCATCGGCACGGTCAACGAGTACGTCATCGCGAGCGTGATGCTCGTCGACGTGGATCAGCAGACCCTCGTCGTCGGTCTCACCAAGCTCGTCGCGAACCCGCGCTATGCGGACTGGTCGGCGTTCTCCGCCGGTGCGGTGATGGCCGCGATCCCGGTGATGATCCTGTTCCTCTTCCTGCAGAAGTACATCGTCGGCGGGCTGACCGCCGGCGCGACGAAGGGGTGAGCGCACGGGCGGGTGCCGTCGCGGCATCCGCCCCCGTGGTCCCGGGCGCCTCTCACTTGTCTCGCATGCTACCTTGTCATGCATGACAGCGGATGTCGGCGCCCAGATGCGCAAGGGGGTGGTCGAGTACTGCGTGCTCGGTCTGCTCGCGCGTGAGCCGATGTACGGCTGGCAGTTGGCGGATGCGCTCACCGGCGCAGGATTGATCGCCAGCATCGGCACGCTGTATCCGCTGCTGGGGCGGCTCAGGGACAACGGCTGGGTCACGACGTTCGACCAGCCCTCCGACAGCGGTCCGGTGCGGAAGTACTACCGGCTCACCGCGACCGGTATCGACCAGCTCGAGCGCTTCCGTGCGCAGTGGGCGCCGTTCGCCCGTGTGGTCACGGGCATCGTCGGAGAGGGATGACCATGGCAGGGCTCACCGCAGACACCCTTCGAGAGGACTACCTCACGCGGCTCGACGAGGCGATGCGCGGACTGCCGCACGGCGTCGCGACCGACATCCGCGCAGGCATCCTCGAAGAGCTCCAGGGGCTCGACGCCGATGCGACGGCCGCGCGGATCGCCCGCCTCGGCGACCCTGTCGCGATCGCCCGAGAGGCACAGGCCGAGCTGCCGGCGGGTGCCCCCACCGCTGTTGCGGCGACGGTGCCCCAGACGCCGGATGCCCGTCCCGCGCCGACCTCCACGCGGGGGTTCGCGATCGCCGCGGCTCTGACTCTGAGCTTCGGGGGGATCGTCGTGCCGGTCGTGGGGTGGTTCGTCGGCGCCGTTCTCGTGAGCCTGTGCTCGTTGTGGAACACGGGGGAGAAGATCGTCTCCATCGTGGTGCCGTTCGTGGTGGGCGGTCTGTCGATCATCGTGATCTCGACGATGATCACCGTCTCCGCGTGGGAGTCGAGCGACAGTGCCTCGGGGACGGGAAACCCACCGGCCGTGAACAACCCCCTGCTCCCCGCCTGGTACGACATGATCTGGGTCGGCATCATGGGAGTCGGCATCCTCCTCATCCCCGTCTCCGGTCTCTGGCTGCTCTGGCGCCTCCGCGGTCGCACCGCGCGGTGAGTCGGGGCAGAGCGCATCGAGTGTCGGCGTTGCTGCCGGGCACGTGCGTCCTTCGGACGTAGCGTGGAGCCATGGCACGGGTGGGTGGACGCAACCTCGGGATGAGCTGGTTCGCCGGCATCGTGTGCGTCGGCATCATCGGAGCCCTCGTGTGGCTGTCGCTCCCGATGCTCCCGGTGCTCGCACAGTTCGCCGGTGATGCCCTGCGTGGCGCACTCCCCTGAACACGCGAAACGGTGATGTGTCGTCGCGTATGACGACACGTCGGCACGCCTCCGCGAGCGTCTGTTCGCTCGGAGGTACCCTCACAATGCACGTATCCGATGAGAGGCGCACCCCATGAGTGACCCCGACGTTCCCCAGCCCGAGAAGCCGGCTGACGTTGACGACGTCGTCGGCAGTGCGAACGCAGGCCTGGATGCCGCCGCGGCTGCAGGCGCGGATGTTCCCGGCAACAACGACGGCCTGGACGACGGCCTGGATCAGAAGCCCGTCGTCGCGCCGGTCGACCCCGACCTCGCCGCGTTCGAAGAGGCAGAGCGCGACCATCCTGGAACGTTCGCGTCCCCGCCGCCAGCAGCGATTCCTGCTGCGGCCGCCCCGTCGCGCGACTACACCGAGGAGGTCAGAGCCCAGGCTGACGCCGAGACCACCTCCTTCTACCCTGAGCCGGTCGTGGGTGAGCCGGTTCCGTTCGGGCATGAGCAGTCGGGCATGGCCGGCGCCGCATACGCCCAGTACGGCGATGAGGCCGATACGCGTGTCGTCCCGTCGGAACCTCTCGTCGCCGCGGCCGCCGCGCAGCCGCAGCCGATCTTCGTGCAGGCTCCCGAGCCGCCCCGTGACCGTGGCAACCGTGGCACCGCGGGAGCCATCGGGCTCCTCGCGACGCTCGTCTTCGCGGTGCTGTACCTCGGTGCGGCGCTGGGACTCGGCGCGATCGCCGGAGACGTGACCGGAGAGAACATCGGTCAGACCGCGATCGCCCCCCTGACCACCTGGGGATACTGGACGCCCGTCGTCGTGTTCTTCCTCGGCTTCTGGCTGCTGGGTGCGATCATCAACCGCGGTCGCTGGGGGCTCTGGGTCGTCTTCGGAATCATCGTCGGTGTCATCGCGTACGCGGGGCACATCCTCGGGCAGCTGTTCGAGGCCCCGTTCTGGAAGCTCAGCGCGAGCCAGGGGGGCGACCTCGTCGGCGAGCAGCTGCTCGCTCCGCTCGCGATCGCGGCCTTCGTGTTCGCCCGTGAGCTGACCATCTGGTTCGGCGCCTGGGTCGCCCGCAGCGGCGCCCGCAAGACCGAGCTGAACGCCGAGGCGCAGCGCGAGTACGAGCGCACCCTCGAAGCCGGCCCGACGCTGTCGAGGTAGTCACGAACTCCACCACGCCGAACCCCCGCGGACCCGAGTCCGCGGGGGTTTCGGCTGTCCTGGCGGTCGTGCTCGCCACCATCAGCTTCTTCGCACTGGCGGTCTTCGGTCTCGGGGCGCTGAGCATCGCCACCGACACGGACATCATCGCGGTGCCGGACCTCGGGCAGATGCCGGGCGTCGTCGGAATGCTCGTGGCCGTCGTCTCGTTCGCGCTCGTGCTGTGGTCGACACTGCGTCGACCGCATCCGTCGTACGTCGCGACGATCGCGATCGCGCTCGTCGCGGGGCTCGTCCATCTGGCCGCGGTTTGGGTCGCTGTGCTCATCGGCGCGGGGAGTCTGGTCCTCGCGACCGCGGTCGCGGGAGATCTCGTGCGCGGCGGAGCCAGTGCGGTCCTCGTGCTGGCGGGGCTGATCGCCGCATGGGGCGGGATCGCACTGCGTCGTACCCGCGCCGAGCATCCGCGCTGGCCGTGGGAGCGCGACGAAGACGAGTGACGTCGGAGCGATTGCCGGTCCGCGCCCCGCCGGGGCGGGGGAAATCGCGACGGTGACGGGCGACGCGCCGTACGCTGGTGGGGTGGAGCGCTCGTTGGAGACGCAGGTCGACCAGGCCGTGGAGGCCTGGTTGCGCTGGGTGCCGCGCTGGGAGCCGGCAACCCATCGTGGACGCGTCGCGCCGTGTCGTCGGTGTCTCGGATCGCCCATCCTCTCGGCGGCCGGTATCGGGGCGAACGTGCCGCACGGGGTGCAGCACGGGTTGTCGACACGGATCAAGACCATCGTCGATCACGCCGTGGCCGAGTACACGGCGAGGAATCTGCCGATGCTCCAGCGCGAACTCGATCAGCAGGCCGCGCGCAACCGCGCCCGCAGCTACCGTCCGGCCGAGGATCTCGATCCCGAGTTCGACGGGCTCCCGCTCGATCCGGATCCTGTGCCCGGCGCGCCGTTCCTGTTCACCATCGCGGGACTTGCCGACGACTCCGCAGCTGAGCTGCCCGCACTGCCTCCGCTCACGGAGGAGGCCAAGATCGCCCTCCGTCAGGAGGTCGCCCTCGCCGACGAGTACGCCAACATGGTGGGCCGCGAGATCTGCGGCATCCTGCTGCGCCATCGCATCTACATCCAGGCCGCGATCTCGCAGCACGTCGAACCGCAGATCGAGGCGCTGCTGGCCGAGCTCACCGAGTCGCTCGACTCGCCGTTCGACCCTGACCTGCCCTGACGCCGCGTCCACCGTGAGCGGCCGGGCCCTGCGCTCATTTGACCGGCAGGTTACGCGGCATTACACTTGATCAGGTGTGTGTACGCCTACGCGTGCGCACTGGGCGCCGGCACCTGCCGGTTCGCCCCCACGGCATACCCATCACACCAAAAGCTCGTCGGTTCCGGCGCGCCGGTGGGTCATGATGTGAAACCCATCACGCTGTCACCGTGCAGCACTATGAGGAGAGAACGTGCCAACCATTCAGCAGTTGGTTCGCAAGGGTCGCTCGCCCAAGGTCACCAAGACCAAGGCGCCGGCGCTCAAGTCGAACCCGCAGCAGGCCGGGGTATGCACCCGCGTCTACACCACCACCCCGAAGAAGCCGAACTCGGCGATGCGCAAGGTCGCTCGTGTGAAGCTCCGCAACGGCACCGAGGTCACCGCGTACATCCCCGGTGAGGGCCACAACCTGCAGGAGCACTCGCTCGTGCTCGTGCGTGGCGGTCGTGTCAAGGACCTCCCCGGTGTGCGTTACAAGATCGTCCGTGGCGCCCTGGACACCCAGGCAGTCAAGAACCGTAAGCAGGCTCGTTCCCGCTACGGCGCGAAGAAGGGTTGAGTTAGATGCCTCGTAAGGGACCAGCCCCGAAGCGCCCCGTCGTCAACGACCCGGTATACGGCGCACCGATCGTCACCTCGTTGGTGAACAAGATCCTCGTCGACGGCAAGAAGTCGCTGGCCGAGTCGATCGTCTACGGCGCCCTCCGCGGTGTCGAGGCGAAGAACGGTCAGGACGCCGTCGCCACGCTCAAGAAGGCGCTCGACAACGTGCGCCCGACTCTCGAGGTCCGAAGCCGCCGCGTCGGTGGCTCGACCTACCAGGTGCCGGTCGAGGTCAAGCCTCACCGCGCCAACACGCTCGCTCTGCGCTGGCTCGTGAGCTACGCGAAGGGCCGTCGTGAGAAGACGATGACCGAGCGTCTGCAGAACGAGATCCTCGACGCGTCGAACGGCCTGGGCGCCGCGGTCAAGCGCCGCGAGGACACGCACAAGATGGCCGAGTCGAACCGCGCGTTCGCTCACTACCGCTGGTAAACAGCTTCGCCCGCCCCTCGGCCACTCGCCGAGGGGCGGGCACCCCCTCTTCGCAGTACGACTGCTCCAAAAGATAAGGACACTCCTGTGGCACAAGACGTGCTCACGGACCTGAGCAAGGTCCGCAACATCGGCATCATGGCGCACATCGATGCCGGCAAGACCACGACGACCGAGCGCATCCTGTTCTACACGGGCGTCAACCACAAGCTCGGCGAGACGCACGATGGCGCGTCGACCACCGACTGGATGGAGCAGGAGAAGGAGCGCGGCATCACGATCACGTCTGCCGCCGTGACCTGCTACTGGAACAAGAACCAGATCAACATCATCGACACCCCCGGACACGTGGACTTCACGGTCGAGGTGGAGCGTTCGCTCCGCGTCCTCGATGGTGCTGTCGCCGTGTTCGACGGCAAGGAGGGCGTCGAGCCCCAGTCCGAGACCGTCTGGCGTCAGGCCGACAAGTACAACGTCCCGCGCATCTGCTTCGTCAACAAGATGGACAAGCTCGGCGCCGACTTCTACTTCACGGTCGACACGATCATCAACCGCCTGGGCGCCAAGCCCCTCGTGATCCAGCTGCCGATCGGCGCGGAGAGCGACTTCATCGGCGTCGTCGACCTGGTCGAGATGCGTGCACTGGTCTGGGCCGGAGACTCCAAGGGTGACGTCACCATGGGCGCCTCCTACGAGATCCAGGAGATCCCGGAGAACCTCAAGGAGAAGGCTGCCGAGTACCGTCAGCAGCTCCTCGAGACCGTCGCCGAGACCGACGACGCACTGCTCGAGAAGTTCTTCGGTGGCGAGGAGCTCACGGTCGCCGAGATCAAGGGCGCGATCCGCAAGCTGACCGTCGCCAGCGAGATCTACCCGGTGCTCTGCGGTTCCGCGTTCAAGAACCGCGGCGTCCAGCCGATGCTCGACGCGGTCGTCGACTACCTCCCGAACCCGCTCGACGTGGGCTCGATCGAGGCGCACGACCCGAAGGACTACGACACGATCATCGAGCGTCACCCCGACGCCAACGACCCGTTCGCGGCCCTCGCGTTCAAGGTCGCGGTGCACCCGTTCTTCGGTCGCCTCACCTACGTGCGCGTCTACTCGGGTCACCTGGACTCCGGTTCTGCGGTCATCAACTCGACCAAGAACAAGAAGGAGCGCATCGGGAAGATCTTCCAGATGCACGCCAACAAGGAGATCCCGGTTCCCTCGGTCACCGCCGGAAACATCTACGCGGTCATCGGCCTCAAGGACACCACCACGGGTGACACCCTCACCGACCCGGCGGCGCCCGTCGTCCTCGAGTCGATGACGTTCCCCGAGCCTGTCATCGAGGTCGCGATCGAGCCGAAGACCAAGGCCGACCAGGAGAAGCTGGGTGTCGCCATCCAGAAGCTCGCTGAAGAGGACCCGACCTTCCGCACGGAGCTCAACCCCGAGACCGGTCAGACGACCATCAAGGGAATGGGTGAGCTGCACCTCGACATCCTCGTGGACCGCATGAAGCGCGAGTTCAACGTCGAGGCCAACGTCGGCAAGCCGCAGGTCGCGTACCGCGAGACCCTCAAGAAGGCCGTCGAGAAGCACGACTACACGCACAAGAAGCAGACCGGTGGCTCCGGCCAGTTCGCGAAGATCCAGTTCACCATCGAGCCGATGGACCTGGACTCCGAGAAGACCTACGAGTTCGTGAACGCCGTCACCGGTGGTCGCATCCCTCGTGAGTACATCGGTTCGATCGATGCCGGTTTCCAGGACGCGATGAACGTCGGTGTGCTCGCGGGCTACCCGATGGTCGGCGTCAAGGCGACCATCGTCGACGGTGCGGCTCACGACGTCGACTCCTCGGAGATGGCGTTCAAGATCGCGGGCTCCATGGGCTTCAAGGAGGCCGCTCGCCGTGCCAACCCCGTGCTGCTCGAGCCGCTGATGGCCGTCGAGGTCCGTACTCCCGAGGAGTACATGGGGGACGTCATCGGCGACCTGAACTCGCGTCGTGGCCAGATTCAGTCGATGGAAGACGCCGCCGGCGTCAAGGTCGTCCGCGCCCAGGTTCCGCTGTCCGAGATGTTCGGCTACATCGGCGACCTGCGCTCGAAGACCTCGGGTCGTGCCGTCTACTCCATGGAGTTCCACAGCTACGCTGAGGTTCCCCGTGCTGTGGCCGACGAGATCGTCCAGAAGACCAAGGGCGAGTAATCACCCTTCTGGGATCCCCGCGGCGCCGAGCACCGCGAAGCGCCGCGGGGTTCCCAGGTCACCTACAACTTCACATTCCCTCTCTACTAAACTGAGAACCTAACCCGTAGAGAACCGGTCGCAAACCAGTGCCCGGTCACCTCTACAACGACGTCCTGAGGAGGACCCAGTGGCTAAGGCCAAGTTCGAGCGGACCAAGCCGCACGTCAACATCGGAACGATCGGTCACGTCGACCACGGCAAGACCACGCTCTCCGCAGCGATCTCGAAGGTGCTTGCTGACAAGTACCCGTCCGACACCAACGTGCAGCGCGACTTCGCTTCCATCGACTCGGCGCCGGAAGAGCGCCAGCGTGGTATCACCATCAACATCTCGCACATCGAGTACGAGACCCCGAAGCGCCACTACGCGCACGTTGACGCTCCCGGCCACGCCGACTACGTCAAGAACATGATCACCGGTGCGGCTCAGATGGACGGTGCGATCCTCGTGGTCGCCGCCACCGACGGCCCGATGGCTCAGACGCGTGAGCACGTGCTGCTCGCCAAGCAGGTCGGCGTGCCGTACCTGCTGGTCGCGCTGAACAAGTCCGACATGGTCGACGACGAGGAGATCCTGGAGCTCGTCGAGCTCGAGGTCCGCGAGCTGCTCGCCGGCCAGGGCTTCGACGAGGACGCTCCTGTCGTCCGCGTCTCCGCTCTCAAGGCCCTCGAGGGCGACGAGAAGTGGACCCAGGCGATCCTGGACCTGATGCAGGCTGTCGACGACAGCGTTCCGGACCCGGAGCGTGACCGTGACAAGCCGTTCCTGATGCCCGTCGAGGACGTCTTCACGATCACCGGTCGTGGAACCGTCGTCACGGGTCGCGCCGAGCGTGGCACGCTGGCCATCAACTCCGAGGTCGAGATCGTCGGACTCCGTCCGACCGTCAAGACCACGGTCACGGGTATCGAGATGTTCCACAAGCAGCTCGACGAGGCCTGGGCCGGCGAGAACTGTGGTCTGCTGCTCCGCGGCACCAAGCGTGAGGACGTCGAGCGCGGTCAGGTCATCGTCAAGCCGGGTTCGGTCACGCCGCACACCGACTTCGAGGGCACCGCGTACATCCTGTCCAAGGACGAGGGTGGCCGTCACAACCCGTTCTACACGAACTACCGCCCGCAGTTCTACTTCCGCACCACCGACGTCACCGGCGTCATCTCGCTGCCCGAGGGCACCGAGATGGTCATGCCCGGCGACACCACCGACATGACGGTCGAGCTGATTCAGCCGATCGCCATGGAGGAGGGCCTCGGCTTCGCCATCCGTGAGGGTGGACGCACCGTCGGCGCCGGTACGGTCACGAAGATCATCAAGTAAGCATCTGCTTCCTCGCAGAGGGGTCGGACCTTCGGGTCCGGCCCCTCTGTCGTTAACGCGGGAGTCTCGAGGGTTCCGTTTGAGCGGACGGACATGCACAATGAGTGGGGTCGCCCCGATCGGTCGGCGGCACACCTTCAGAAGGGGAATCACATGGGCATCGAAGACGCCGTGAACAAGGGCAAGGACCTGTACGAGCAGAACAAGGACAAGATCGCCGAGGCCGTCAAGAGCGAGCAGGCTGAGGACATCAGCGACAAGGTGCTCGACGGCGTCGCCGACTTCGCCAAGAAGATCGCCCCGGGTGCTGCCGACAAGATCGACGAGATCCGCGACAGCGCCGACAAGTCCGTCGGCAACGAGTAAGTACAAGCCCGAGCCCAGAGCGGCGATCCACCACCGGTGGATCGCCGCTCTTGCATGCGGGAGCGCCGTATCCGCGTCGGAATGTCGTCGGATGTGGCGCATTCACTGCTGCATCCAGTAGGATCGTCTCGACCGCCTGGGGATCTTGCGGTCGGGGAAGCCGAAGGGGTTCGGTTTCCCGAAGCACGCGGACTTCCGCGTACAAACTGGGGATATGCGATCTTGGGGATCATCGTGCGACGCGCGCAAACATTGCGCCTGAGCGTCTCCCTGCCTGCGCGGCGGGTCTTCCGCCGCGCCCTCGGTCGAGGAGTTCGGCGTCCCTTCACGCCGGGCTACTCGCGTTCGGTGTGCCCCCTCGCACTGAACGCCCTCCCCAAGCGGGGCGAGGCATGGGGATGTCTCGCCCCGCTATCTCCTGCGATCTGACGCGTTTCGCTGCCTTCCGCGGTCCCGTCCGAGGACCGCGACACGCCCGGGTTTGCAGAAGTGAAATCAGCCGTGGCAGAATAGACAGGTTCGATATTCCGTCGCCGCTGTGCGTGCGATGGATCACTGCCAGGGCAGTGCATAGACGGCGCCTCCTCCGGGACGGTGCAGGGTTCTAGGCCGCGGGTAGCAGAACACACCCCGACACCCCCTCTTCACGAAGGGTTCCGCCGTGCGCGGTGGAAGGTCGGCATCCGGTCGCCTCGCGGCTTCCGGCTGACAGAAGAACAGTGGTGCAGCAGATCGACTCGCAAGAGCCGTTCTCGTGCCGAGGCGCGAACAGCGCCGACGTGCGTCCAATGCCCCAGGGCCACCCGGTCCCGGACGGTAAGACGCTTAAAGAGAGAGAGCAGACAATGGCGGGACAGAAGATCCGCATTCGCCTGAAGTCGTATGACCACGAGGTCATCGACACGTCCGCACGCAAGATCGTCGACACCGTGACCCGTGCGGGCGCAACCGTCGTCGGCCCCGTGCCCCTTCCGACCGAGAAGAACGTCGTGTGCGTCATCCGGTCGCCGCACAAGTACAAGGACAGCCGCGAGCACTTCGAGATGCGCACCCACAAGCGTCTGATCGACATCGTCGACCCGACGCCCAAGGCTGTCGACTCGCTGATGCGCCTCGACCTGCCGGCCGATGTCAACATCGAGATCAAGCTCTGAGGTTCGACATGGCTGACATCAACTCCAAGATTTCCAAGGGCATGCTGGGCACGAAGCTCGGTATGACCCAGGTGTGGAACGAGAGCGGCAAGCTCGTTCCCGTCACCGTCATCGAGCTGGCACCCAACGTGGTCACCCAGGTCCGCACGCCCGAGAAGGACGGCTACAACGCCGTGCAGATCGCGTACGGCCAGATCGACCCCCGCAAGGTGAACAAGCCGCTCTCCGCTCACTTCGAGGCAGCCGGCGTCACGCCGCGTCGTCACGTCACCGAGATCCGCACCGCGGACGCCGGCGACTACAACCTGGGCCAGGAGCTCACGGTCGACGGCACCTTCGAGGCGGGCCAGCTCGTCGACGTCGTCGGCACGAGCAAGGGCAAGGGCTTCGCCGGTGTCATGAAGCGTCACAACTTCAAGGGCGTCTCGGCTTCGCACGGTTCGCACCGCAACCACCGCAAGCCCGGCTCGATCGGCGCATCGTCGACCCCGAGCCGCGTCTTCAAGGGCATGCGCATGGCCGGCCGTATGGGTGGCGAGCGCGTGACCGTCCTCAACCTCACGGTGCACTCCATCGACATCGAGAAGGGACTCATGCTCGTCAAGGGCGCCGTCCCCGGTGCTCGTGGCCGCATCGT
Organism: Microbacterium sp. NPDC058269; assembly: GCF_042881445.1. NCBI lineage: Bacteria > Bacillati > Actinomycetota > Actinomycetes > Micrococcales > Microbacteriaceae > Microbacterium > Microbacterium sp. NPDC058269. The sequence continues at coordinate 536,499 of NZ_JBHVXT010000001.1, read as the reverse complement.
CTATGTCCGCAACGCAGTGAAGGGTGCCTGATCATGGCTGACTCCACTCTCGCGCTCGACGTCCTCAAGGCAGACGGCAAGAAGGCAGGCTCGATCGAGCTTCCCGCCGCGCTGTTCGACGCCAAGACGAACATCCCGCTCATCCACCAGGTCGTCGTCGCGCAGCTCGCGGCGGCTCGCCAGGGCACGCACTCGACCAAGCGTCGTGGCGAGGTCTCCGGTGCCGGCCGCAAGCCCTTCAAGCAGAAGGGCACGGGTAACGCCCGTCAGGGTTCCATCCGCGCGCCGCACATGACCGGTGGTGGCATCGTGCACGGCCCCAAGCCGCGCGACTACTCGCAGCGCACCCCCAAGAAGATGATCGCTGCCGCCCTGCTGGGCGCGCTCAGCGACCGCTTCCGCGGGGACCGCATCCACGCCATCGAGTCCTTCGGGATCGACGGCACGCCTTCGACCAAGACCGCGGTGAACTTCCTCACCAACGTCGTCTCGTCGAAGAACGTGCTCGTCGTGATCGAGCGCAACGACGACGTGACGCTGAAGAGCATCCGTAACCTGTCGAACCTGCACGTGCTGACGTTCGACCAGCTCAACGCATACGACGTGCTCGTCTCCGACGACATCGTCTTCACCCAGGCCGCGCTCGAGGGCTTCATCGCCTCCAAGTCCGGCGCCAACCAGGAGGTCTCCGCATGAGCGAGCAGGCATCTGTTCTCCAGACGGCCCTGAACAAGGACCCGCGCGACATCATCCTGAAGCCGGTCGTGTCCGAGAAGAGCTACGGGCTCATCGATGAGGGAAAGTACACCTTCCTCGTCGACCCGCGCGCTTCGAAGACCGAGATCAAGCTCGCCATCGAGAAGATCTTCGGCGTCAAGGTCGCAGGGGTCAACACCCTCAACCGCGTCGGCAAGGCTCGCCGCACCCGCTTCGGCACCGGCAAGCGCAAGGACACCAAGCGCGCCATCGTGACCCTGAAGTCGGGCACCATCGACATCTTCACGGCAATCGGCTGATCCGGGGGATAAGGACAATAATGGCTATTCGCAAGTACAAGCCCACGACCCCGGGCCGTCGCGGCTCGTCGGTGGCTGACTTCGCCGAGATCACTCGATCGACGCCGGAGAAGTCGCTGCTGCGCCCGCTCTCGAAGACCGGTGGTCGCAACAACCAGGGCCGCATCACGACCCGTCACATCGGTGGTGGCCACAAGCGCCAGTACCGCGTCATCGACTTCCGTCGTAACGACAAGGACGGCGTCAACGCCAAGGTCGCTCACATCGAGTACGACCCCAACCGCACCGCGCGCATCGCGCTGCTGCACTACTTCGACGGTGAGAAGCGCTACATCCTCGCTCCGGCGAAGCTGAAGCAGGGCGACGTCGTCGAGTCGGGTGCCGGGGCTGACATCAAGCCGGGCAACAACCTCCCGCTGAAGAACATCCCCACGGGTACCGTCATCCACGCGATCGAGCTCCGCCCCGGCGGCGGCGCGAAGATGGCACGTTCGGCCGGTGCATCCGTCCGTCTCGTCGCCAAGGACGGCAACTTCGCCCAGCTGCGTCTCCCCTCGGGCGAGATCCGCAACGTCGATGCGCGCTGCCGCGCGACCATCGGCGAGGTCGGCAACGCCGAGCAGTCGAACATCAACTGGGGTAAGGCCGGCCGCATGCGCTGGAAGGGCGTCCGCCCGACCGTGCGTGGTGTCGCGATGAACCCGGTCGACCACCCGCACGGTGGTGGTGAGGGTAAGACCTCTGGTGGTCGTCACCCCGTCTCCCCGTGGGGCCAGGCTGAGGGTCGTACCCGTCACGCCAACAAGGAAAGCGACAAGTACATCGTGCGTCGTCGTAACGCCGGCAAGAAGCGTAAGTAGGAGTAAGAGAAGATGCCTCGCAGTCTTAAGAAGGGCCCCTTCGTCGACGATCACCTGCTTCGCAAGGTGGTCGTGCAGAACGAAGCCGGCACCAAGAACGTCATCAAGACCTGGTCCCGTCGGTCCATGATCATCCCGGCCATGCTGGGTCACACGATCGCGGTCCACGACGGACGCAAGCACATTCCTGTGTTCGTGTCCGAGACCATGGTCGGTCACAAGCTGGGCGAGTTCGCGCCCACCCGCACCTTCCGCGGCCACGAGAAGGACGACAAGAAGGGGCGGCGCCGCTAATGGTCGAATCGATCGCACGCGTGCGACACATCCGCGTGACCCCTCAGAAGGCTCGTCGTGTCGTCGCGCTCATCAAGGGCAAGCAGGCGCAGGAAGCTCTCGCGATCCTGAAGTTCGCGCAGCAGAGCGCCAGCGAGCCGATCTACAAGCTTGTCGCGTCGGCCATGGCCAACGCGCAGGTCAAGGCGGATCGCGACGGCGAGTTCCTCGACGAGCAGGACCTGTACGTGGCCAACGCGTACGTCGACGAGGGCACCACGCTCAAGCGTTTCCAGCCCCGTGCACAGGGTCGCGCTTTCCAGATCAAGAAGCGCACGAGCCACATCACGGTCGTGCTCTCGACGCCTGAGGCAGCTCCGGCCGCCACGGGCGACAGCAACAAGAAGGCGAGCAAGTAATGGGACAGAAGGTAAACCCGTACGGCTTCCGTCTCGGCATCACGACGGACCACGTCTCGCGTTGGTTCTCTGACTCGACGAAGCCGGGTCAGCGCTACGCCGACTACGTCGCCGAGGACATCAAGATCCGTAACCTGCTCAAGACGCAGCTCGACCGCGCCGGTGTCTCGAACATCGAGATCGAGCGCACCCGTGACCGCGTCCGCGTCGACATCCACACCGCCCGTCCGGGCATCGTGATCGGTCGTCGTGGAGCCGAGGCCGAGCGCATCCGCGGCGACCTCGAGAAGCTCTCGGGCAAGCAGATCCAGCTGAACATCCTCGAGGTCAAGAACCCCGAGGCCGACGCTCAGCTGGTCGCACAGGGCATCGCCGAGCAGCTGTCTGCTCGTGTGGCGTTCCGTCGTGCGATGCGCAAGGGTCTGCAGGGCGCTCAGCGCGCCGGCGCCAAGGGCATCCGCATCCAGGTCTCCGGCCGCCTCGGCGGCGCCGAGATGAGCCGTTCGGAGTTCTACCGCGAGGGTCGTGTGCCGCTGCACACGCTTCGTGCGAACATCGACTACGGCTTCTACGAGGCGAAGACCACCTTCGGCCGCATCGGCGTGAAGGTCTGGATCTACAAGGGCGACCTGACCGCGAAGGAGCTCGCTCGCGAGCAGGCCAACGCACCCAAGGCTCGTCGTGACGACCGTGGTGGCGACCGCCGCCGTGCCCCGCGCAACGAGGCACCTGTCGCAGAAGGAGCGTCGGCATAATGCTCATCCCCCGTAAGGTCAAGTTCCGCAAGCAGCACCACCCGGGTCGCTCGGGTCAGGCCACCGGCGGCACGAAGGTCTCCTTCGGCGAGTACGGTATCCAGGCCCTCACGCCCGCTTACGTGACGAACCGTCAGATCGAGTCCGCTCGTATCGCGATGACCCGTCACATCAAGCGTGGTGGAAAGGTGTGGATCAACATCTACCCCGACCGTCCGCTCACGAAGAAGCCTGCCGAAACCCGCATGGGTTCCGGTAAGGGTTCCCCCGAGTGGTGGGTCGCCAACGTCAAGCCGGGCCGTGTCCTCTTCGAGGTCGCGGGTGTCGACGAGGAGCTCGCACGCGAAGCTCTGACCCGTGCAATTCACAAGCTGCCGCTCAAGGCACGCATCATCAAGCGCGAGGAGGGCGACGCGTAATGGCGATCGGCACCAAGGAGCTCGCCCCGGCAGAGCTCGACACATTCGAAGACCAGCGCCTCGTTGAGGAGCTGCGCAAGGCCAAGGAGGAGCTGTTCAACCTCCGTTTCCAGTCGGCCACCGGCCAGCTGGAGAGCCACGGCCGCATCCGCGCCGTCAAGCGCGACATCGCGCGCCTCTACACCGTGATCCGCGAACGCGAGCTGGGCATCCGTGCGACGCCTGCTCCGGTCGAGGCTCCGGCCAAGAAGGCGACCAAGTCGAAGGCGAAGAAGGCGGACTCCGCCGACGACGCCGTGAAGGAAGAGGCTGAGTGATGGCCACCAAGAAGGAAGCGACTGTGGAGACGCAGGCCGCAGGACACGAGTCGTCCGAGCACGACGTCCGCGACTCCGCTGCCCGCGGTTACCGCAAGGCACGTCGCGGCTACGTCGTCAGCGACAAGATGGACAAGACCATCGTGGTCGAGGTCGAGGACCGCGTGAAGCACCCGCTTTACGGCAAGGTCATCCGCCGCACGTCGAAGGTCAAGGCGCACGATGAGGCGAACTCCGCCGGCATCGGCGACCTGGTCCTGATCAACGAGACCCGCCCGCTGAGCGCCACGAAGCGCTGGCGCCTGGTGGAGATTCTGGAGAAGGCCAAGTGATTCAGCAGGAATCCCGACTCAAGGTCGCCGACAACACCGGCGCCAAGGAGCTGCTCACCATCCGCGTTCTCGGTGGCTCGAAGCGCCGTTACGCGGGCCTCGGCGACACCATCGTCGCGACCGTCAAGGACGCGATCCCCGGTGGCAACGTCAAGAAGGGCGACGTCGTCAAGGCGGTCATCGTCCGCACCAAGAAGGAGGTCCGTCGCCCGGACGGCTCCTACATCAAGTTCGACGAGAACGCCGCAGTGATCCTGAAGAACGACGGGGAGCCCCGCGGCACCCGTATCTTCGGGCCGGTCGGTCGTGAGCTTCGTGACAAGAAGTTCATGAAGATCGTCTCGCTGGCGCCGGAGGTCATCTAATCATGGCGAAGATCAAGAAGGGTGACCTGGTTCAGGTCATCACCGGTGCCACGCAGGAGCGTGGCGGCGACCGCGGCAAGCAGGGCAAGGTCCTCGACGTCCTTGCTGAGAAGAACCGCGTCATCGTCGAAGGCGTGAACTACGTCACCAAGCACACCCGCGTCGGACAGACGCAGCGTGGCACCAAGACCGGAGGCATCGAGACCGTCGAAGCCTCCATCCACATCTCGAACGTCGCACTCGTCGACCCTTCGACCAAGAAGCCGACCAAGGTCGGCCACCGGGTCGAGGAGCAGACGAAGGACGGCGTGAAGCGCACCGTCCGCGTGCGCTACGCGAAGAAGAGCGGTAAGGACCTCTGATGAGCACCGACACTGCCGCGCCGGCTGGCAAGATCCAGCCGCGCCTGAAGCAGAAGTACAACACCGAGATCAAGAAGGCGATGCAGGAAGAGTTCGGTTACGCGAACGTCATGCAGATCCCCGGACTGGTCAAGGTCGTCGTGAACACCGGTGTCGGCGAGGCAGCTCGCGACAGCAAGGTGATCGATGGCGCGGTCGACGATCTCACCAAGATCACCGGCCAGAAGCCGATCGTCACGAAGGCTCGCAAGTCCATCGCGCAGTTCAAGCTGCGTGAGGGCCAGGCCATCGGCGCGCACGTCACCCTCCGCGGTGACCGCGCGTGGGAGTTCGTGGATCGCCTCGTCTCGCTCGCACTGCCCCGTATCCGCGACTTCCGCGGTCTCTCGGCCAAGCAGTTCGACGGCAACGGCAACTACACCTTCGGTCTCCAGGAGCAGAGCGTGTTCCACGAGATCGATCAGGACAAGATCGACCGGGTTCGCGGTTTCGACATCACCGTCGTCACCACCGCGAAGACGGACGACGAGGGCCGGGCACTGCTCCGTCACCTCGGCTTCCCGTTCCGCTCGGAAGACGCACAGGCGTAACACCCTTGACGGGCTCAGTGGTTTCGTGTCACTGAGCCCGTCGATGTGCACGTACAATTGAAAATTGCGTGTCATCGCAGGCCGTCTGTCGTGTAACGGCAGCCGGAACCTCATGAACAAAGGAAATCAACAATGACAATGACAGACCCGGTCGCAGATCTGCTGACCCGTCTGCGCAACGCGAACTCGGCGCACCACGATTCTGTGACCCTGCCGTCGAGCAAGCTCAAGACGCACATCGCTCAGATCCTCCAGCAGGAGGGCTACATCGCCGGCTGGGAGACCTCTGACGCTCGCGTCGGACAGAACCTCACGCTGACGCTGAAGTACGGTCCCAACCGTGAGCGCTCCATCGCTGGCATCAAGCGCGTCTCGAAGCCCGGCCTCCGCGTCTACGCGAAGTCGACCGAGCTTCCCACGGTCCTCGGCGGCCTTGGCGTGGCGATCCTGTCCACCTCCTCCGGTCTTCTCACCGACCGTCAGGCAGAGCAGAAGGGCGTGGGCGGAGAAGTTCTCGCCTACGTGTGGTAATTCGAAATGTCGCGTATTGGACGACTTCCCATCGACGTTCCTGCGGGCGTGACCGTTTCGGTCGACGGCCGTGAGGTCGCGGTGAAGGGCCCCAAGGGTGAACTCACCCTCACGGTGGCCAGCCCCATCGAGGTCGCGGTCGAGGAGAACCAGGTTCTGGTCTCCCGTCCCGACGACGAGCGCGAGTCTCGGTCGCTTCACGGCCTGACCCGCACGCTCATCAACAACAACATCATCGGCGTGACCCAGGGCTACACCAAGGGTCTCGAGGTCGTCGGCACCGGTTACCGCGTGCAGCAGAAGGGCAGCTCGGTCGAGTTCGCCCTCGGCTTCTCGCACCCGGTCCTGATCGACCCGCCCGCCGGCATCACGCTCACGGTCGAGGGCACCACGAAGCTCACCGTCAGCGGGATCGACAAGCAGGCTGTCGGCGAGGCAGCTGCCAACATCCGCAAGATCCGCAAGCCCGAGCCGTACAAGGGCAAGGGTGTGCGCTACGCCGGCGAGAACGTGCGTCGCAAGGCCGGAAAGAGTGGTAAGTAACCATGGCTCTCAAGTCAAAGTCTGACGCCCGCGCGCGTCGTCACGCCCGCCTTCGCAAGAAGGTCGTCGGCACCGAGGCGCGTCCGCGTCTCGTCGTCAACCGCTCGGCCCGCCACGTCTTCGTGCAGCTGGTCGACGACAGCAAGGGTCACACCGTGGCGTCGGCTTCGACGCTCGAGACCGACCTGCGCTCGCTCGAGGGTGACAAGACCGCCAAGGCCCGCAAGGTCGGCGAGCTCCTCGCCGAGCGTGCGAAGGCTGCCGGCGTTTCCGAGGCAGTGTTCGACCGTGGCGGCAACCGCTACGCCGGTCGTGTCGCCGCCATCGCCGACGGCGCCCGCGAGGGGGGTCTGGCACTGTGAGTGACAACAAGGAGAACGAAGTGACCGAAGCGGCTGCTGCCACTTCCGAGACGGCTGCCGGCACCACGCAGGCTGAGCCGGCTCGCGACTCGCGTGATGGCCGCCGTGGCGGCCGTGGCGACCGCAACCAGGGTGGCGGCCGTGACCGCAACTCTCGCGACCGTGGCGACAACCAGTTCCTGGAGCGCGTCGTCACCATCAACCGCGTCTCGAAGGTCGTGAAGGGTGGTCGTCGCTTCAGCTTCACCGCCCTCGTGGTCGTCGGTGACGGCAACGGTCTGGTCGGTGTCGGCTACGGCAAGGCCCGCGAGGTCCCTCTGGCGATCTCGAAGGGTGTCGAAGAGGCCAAGCGCAACTTCTTCCGCGTTCCGCGCGTCGGCAGCACCATCCCGCACCCCGTGCAGGGTGAGGCGGCCGCTGGCGTGGTCCTGCTCCGTCCGGCCGCTGCCGGTACCGGTGTCATCGCCGGTGGTCCGGTCCGCGCCGTGCTCGAGTGCGCCGGTATCCACGACGTGCTGTCGAAGTCGCTCGGCTCGTCGAACACGATCAACATCGTGCACGCGACGGTCACCGCCCTGAAGCAGCTCGAGGAGCCTCGTGCGGTCGCCGCACGTCGTGGCCTCGAGTTCGACCAGGTCGCCCCTGCGCGTCTCGTGCGCGCCGAGGCCGAGGCCATCGCCGCACAGAAGGTAGGTGCCTGATGGCCGCGCGACTGAAGGTCACGCAGATCAAGTCCAAGGTGAGCGAGAAGCAGAACCAGCGTGACACGCTGCGCAGCCTCGGTCTGAAGCGGATCGGTGACACCACCGTTCGCCCCGACGACGCGCAGACGCGCGGCTACGTCAAGACCGTCGCACACCTCGTCAAGGTTGAGGAGATCGACTAATGGCTGAGAAGAACGAGGCCGTCGAGGCTGAGAAGGCCACGAAGAAGGCTGCAGCTCCCAAGGCTGCCGCTGAGAAGAAGCCGGCTGCGAAGAAGGCTCCGGCCAAGACCGCTGCCGCCGGCGCCAAGGCTGATGGCGCTGCCAAGAAGCCTGCCGCCAAGAAGGCAACGCCGGCGAAGGATGCTCCGGCATCCCGCCCCGGCGTGCTGAAGGTTCACCACCTGCGTCCCGTCCCCGGATCCAACACCGCCAAGACTCGCGTCGGCCGTGGTGAGGGTTCCAAGGGTAAGACCGCTGGTCGTGGAACCAAGGGCACCAAGGCGCGCAACACCGTTCGCGTCGGCTTCGAGGGTGGGCAGATGCCGCTGCACATGCGCACCCCGAAGCTGCGCGGGTTCAAGAACCCGTTCCGCGTGGAGTACCAGGTCGTGAACCTGGAGAAGCTCGCGGAGCTGTACCCGAAGGGTGGCGATGTCACCATCGGCGACCTGGTCGCCAAGGGTGCCGTTCGCAAGAACGAGAAGGTCAAGGTTCTCGGAAACGGCGACATCGCCGTGAAGCTCACCGTTTCGGTCGACAAGGTCTCGGGTTCTGCCGAGCAGAAGATCGTCGCGGCCGGCGGATCCGTCAAGTAACCGCACAGCAAGAGGGGCCGGAGATTCTCCGGCCCCTCTTGTGGTTTCACACTCCGAGACCTCGCTCTGGGGCCGCATCCGGCGGGCCTGGTATCGGTGGCGAATTCCGGGAAGCCCGGTTTGCGTTACCCTGGTCTTTCAGCCGTCCTTCGGGAATCGGCAACCTTTTCAGGAGGAACGTCCTTGTTTAGCGCCATCGCGCGGATCTTCCGCACCCCCGACCTGCGTCGGAAGATCGGTTTCACTCTCGCCATCGTTGCGATCTACCGGCTCGGCTCCAACGTCCCGGCGCCGTTCGTGAACTTCCCGAACGTCGAAGAGTGTCTCGCCGCCAACGCGGGCACCGACGGGCTGCTCGGACTGGTCAACCTCTTCTCCGGCGGCGCGCTGCTGCAGCTGTCGATCTTCGCGCTCGGCGTCATGCCGTACATCACCGCGACGATCATCACGCAGCTCCTGCGCGTGGTCATCCCGCACTTCGAGGCGCTGCACAAGGAAGGTCAGGCCGGCCAGGCCCGTCTGACCCAGTACACGCGTTACCTCACGATCGCCCTCGCGCTGCTCCAGTCGACGACTCTCGTCACGGTGGCGCGCAGCGGCCAGCTCTTCGGCACGACGGATCTCGCGGCGTGCCAGCAGCTTCTGACGAACGACGTGTGGTGGGCACAGCTGCTCATCATCATGGCGATGACGGCCGGTACCGGTTTGATCATGTGGTTCGCCGAGCTCGTCACCGAGCGCGGTATCGGCAACGGCATGTCGCTGCTCATCTTCACCTCGATCGCCGCGACGTTCCCCGGCGCCATGGGTCTCATCTGGCAGACGAAGGGCTTCGAGGTCTTCCTGCTCGTTCTACTGGTGGGAATCATCGTCATGGGGCTCGTCGTGTTCGTCGAGCAATCCCAGCGACGCATCCCGGTGCAGTATGCCAAGCGCATGGTCGGTCGACGCACCTATGGCGGCACGAACACCTACATCCCCATCAAGGTGAACATGGCGGGCGTGATCCCCGTGATCTTCGCCTCGTCGCTGCTGTACATCCCGGCGCTCATCGCGCAGTTCAACACCCCGCAGGACGGATCGACTCCGGCCGCCTGGGTGACCTGGATCAGCGCGAACTTCACGACGGGCAACAGCCCGGTCTACATGGCCGCGTACTTCCTGCTGATCATCGGCTTCACGTACTTCTACGTGGCGATCACGTTCAACCCGGTCGAGGTCGCGGACAACATGAAGAAGTACGGCGGGTTCATCCCCGGCATCCGTGCGGGCCGCCCGACGGCCGAGTACCTCGACTACGTGCTCACCCGCATCACGCTCCCGGGCTCCCTGTACCTCGGTCTGATCGCGCTCATCCCGCTCATCGCTCTGGCCACGGTCGGCGCCAACCAGAACTTCCCGTTCGGTGGTGCCTCGATCCTCATCATCGTCGGTGTGGGTCTCGAGACGGTCAAGCAGATCGACGCGCAGCTGCAGCAGCGACACTACGAAGGGCTCCTCCGATGACAGCATCCGCACGTCTTCTCATCGTCGGCCCGCAGGGCTCCGGCAAGGGCACGCAGGGCGTGCGCATCGCCGAGTCCTACGGCATCCCGGTCGTCTCGACCGGCGACATCTTCCGCGCGAACATCAAGGAGGGGACGCCCCTCGGCCAGCAGGTCACGGCGATCCTCGACAAGGGTGACCTCGTTCCGGATGAGCTGACCAGCGAGATCGTGCGCGACCGCCTGTCGCAGGATGACGCCGCTCACGGCTTCCTGCTCGACGGCTACCCGCGCAACACGGCACAGGTCGCCCACCTCGAGTCGTTCCTCGCCGAGCGCGGACAGGCGCTCGACGCCGTCATCCTCCTCGACGTACCGCGCGAGGAGAGCCTGGAGCGCCTGACGCTCCGCGCGACCGAGCAGGGACGCTCCGACGACACCCCGGAGGCCATCGGCCACCGTCTCGACATCTACGAGCGCGAGACCGCCCCGATCCTCGAGGTCTACGGCGCCAAGGGCATCGTCGACCGGATCGACGGTGTCGGCTCGCTCGACGAGATCACCGAGCGCATCGCCGAGGCTCTGGCCGCACGCGGCCTGCGTCTCGCGGCCTCCGCCTCCTGAGATGTTCCGCCGGTCGATCTACAAGACCGCGGCTCAGCTGCGAGCCATGGTGGAGCCCGGGCTCATCACGGCTGCGGCGCTGGATGCCGTACGCCCGCTGATCAAGCCCGGCGTCACCACGCTCGAGCTCGACACGGTGGCGAACCGCACGATCCTCGCACGGGGCGCCGAGTCGAACTTCCAGCTGGTGCGCGGCTACCACCACACCACCTGCATCTCGGTGAACGAGCAGGTCGTGCACGGCATCCCGGGGGAGCGGGTGCTGCAGCCGGGTGACATCGTGTCGGTCGACTGCGGTGCGCAGTTCCACGGTTGGAACGGCGACAGCGCCATGACCGTGGTCGTGCCCGACCCGGACCGGCCTGAGCTGGTCGCACGCCGCGAGGAACTCTCCCGCGTCACAGAGGGCTCCATGTGGGCGGGAATCGCCGCCATGGCGTCCGTGTCGTCGATCGACGAGATCGGCGCCGCCATCCAGGACTACATCGAGGCTCAGGGGCCGTCTGCGGTCTCCGGTGAACCCTATGGCATCCTGCGCGAGTACGTCGGGCATGGCATCGGTCGCAAGATGCACGAGGCCCCGAGCGTCTTCAACTACCGCACGCCCGACCGTGGCGAGGACGTGAAGCCCGGACTCGTGCTCGCGATCGAGCCGATGGTCACCGCCGGCGGGGACGCGACCTTCATCGAAGAGGACGACTGGACCGTCACCACGGTGGACGGCACGGACGGCTCCCATTGGGAACATAGCGTCGCCCTGCATGATGGGGGTATCTGGGTGCTGACTGCGCCCGATGGTGGAAGAGCCGGACTCGCCCCGTTCGGGGTCGAGCCTCGAGAGATCGGAAAGTAATGGCAGCGGCGAAGAGCAACACCAACTGGTTCGCGATCGGCGTCTCGATCGCCGTCGTCGTGGTGCTGGTGGCGATCGGTGGCCTCGTGGTGTTCCTCAACAACCAGGCGACCTCGCCCGGTGCGGCGCCCAAGGCCAACGACACTTTCAACTCCGAGACGGGTGCGATCTCGTTCGGCGACGGCGAAGACACCATCGCGGTGTTCGTCGACTTCCAGTGCCCGGTCTGCAAGACGTTCGAGGACCAGTTCGGCGCCCAGCTCGAGGCAGCGGCCGCCGACGGTCGCATCACGCTCGAGTACCACCCGATCGCGATCCTCGACCGCTTCTCCCAGGGGACCGAGTACTCCTCGCGCTCTGCCGGTGCCGCGTTCTGCGTCGCCGAGTCGAACCCCGACCTGTACCTCGACTTCGCCAAGACGCTGTTCGAGAACCAGCCTGAGGAGAACTCGACGGGTCTCACCAACGACCAGCTCGCCGGCTTCGCGTCGCAGGTCGGCGCGGACGACGCGGTCTCCTGCATCACCGACGAGACGTACCGCAAGTTCGGCGCGGCACAGGCGAAGTCCCACGAGGTCGCCGGCACGCCGGCGGTGGACATCAACGGCACGCGCCTCAACCTGCAGGACCAGGCCGACCTGAAGAAGTTCACCGACCTGATCAGCTGAGCCGGCGGCTTCCCGCCCCTGGCGGTCAAGTTGCCGGATGGCTCCGGAGCGTCTAACATAGATCTTTGGTGCTTTGTGCCTTGATTCGGCGTGTCCGGCGGCGCAGCACCACAAACCAATCACCCACCGCAGATCGACCGATCTGCAGAAGCGTCAGCGAGGCTATGGCTAAGAAAGACGGTGTCATCGAGATCGAGGGCGTGATCTCCGAGGCTCTGCCCAACGCGATGTTCCGCGTTGAGCTCAGCAACGGACACAAGGTCCTTGCAACGATCTCCGGCAAGATGCGGCAGAACTACATCCGTATCATCCCCGAGGACCGTGTGGTCGTGGAGCTCAGCCCCTACGACCTGACCCGCGGCCGTATCGTCTACCGCTACCGCTGATCGGTCGAGAAGTAACGGCCTGCCCCTGCCCGGGGCGGTACGAAGACAGCGAACAGGAAACATCATGAAGGTCAACCCCAGCGTCAAGCCCATCTGCGATCACTGCAAGGTGATCCGCCGTCACGGCCGCGTCATGGTGATCTGCAAGAGCAACCCGCGTCACAAGCAGCGCCAGGGCTGAGTCCCTGGCGGGCCCGCCGGTCTGATCGACGGGCCCGCGCTGCGCGGCATCGTTCACGCACATCTCACAACTGAAAACACAACGGCAGGATCAGAACTCGCGGAAGCGGGGGACACCTCGGGGCGGAGGCCCGGGCACCGATCCTGTTCCATACCTCCACAACACCCAGGAGAACCGCATGGCACGTCTTGCCGGCGTTGACATCCCGCGCGACAAGCGCGTGGTGATCGCCCTTACCTACATCTACGGCGTCGGCCGTACCCGCTCGGTCGAGATCCTCAAGGCGACGGACATCGACGAGAGCATCCGCGTGAAGGACCTCAGCGACGACCAGCTGATCGCCCTCCGCGACCACATCGAAGGCAACTACAAGGTGGAGGGTGACCTGCGCCGCGAGGTTGCAGCAGACATTCGCCGCAAGGTCGAGATCGGCTCCTACGAGGGCATCCGCCACCGTCGTGGTCTCCCGGTCCGTGGTCAGCGCACCAAGACCAACGCCCGTACCCGCAAGGGCCCGAAGCGCACCGTCGCAGGCAAGAAGAAGGCCCGCTAAGCGCGGCCCCAGGGACTAGGAGAACACTTTCATGGCTGCACCCAAGGCCGCCGCGCGCAAGCCGCGCCGCAAGGAAAAGAAGAACATCGCGCTGGGCCAGGCCCACATCAAGTCGACGTTCAACAACACGATCGTCTCGATCACCGACCCGTCCGGCGCCGTCATCGCCTGGGCATCGTCGGGTGGCGTGGGCTTCAAGGGCTCCCGCAAGTCGACCCCGTACGCCGCCGGCATGGCTGCCGAGTCGGCTGCTCGCCAGGCTGCGGAGCACGGCGTCAAGAAGGTCGACGTCCTCGTGAAGGGTCCGGGCTCCGGCCGCGAGACCGCGATCCGCTCGCTGCAGGCCGCCGGCCTCGAGGTGGGTTCGATCCAGGACGTCACCCCGCAGGCGCACAACGGCTGCCGTCCGCCGAAGCGTCGCCGCGTCTGATTCGCGTGTCGAGCCGCTCGGTCCCTTCGTGGTCTGAGCGGCTCGACGCCCGCGTGCGGGCATCGACTTCCACAACTCAAAACCTCACCCCACCACATGTCATATAGCGGGCATGTGATCGAAAGGAACACAGAGTGCTTATTGCACAGCGTCCCACACTGACCGAGGAAAAGATCGTCGAGAACCGTAGCCGGTTCATCATCGAGCCTCTGGAGCCCGGCTTCGGTTACACGATCGGCAACGCGCTGCGCCGCAGCCTGCTGTCGTCGATCCCCGGTGCTGCTGTCACCAGCGTTCGCATCGACGGCGTGCTGCACGAGTTCAGCACTATCCCCGGCGTGAAGGAGGATGTCACCGAGATCATCCTCAACATCAAGCAGCTCGTCGTCTCGTCGGAGCGCGATGAGCCCATCACCGCGTACCTGCGCAAGACCGGTGCGGGCGAAGTCACCGCCGCTGACATCTCGGCTCCGGCCGGTGTCGAGGTGCAGAACCCCGAGCTCGTCATCGCGACGCTGAACGACACCGCGAAGTTCGAGCTCGAGCTCACCATCGAGCGTGGCCGTGGCTACGTCTCGGCGACGCAGAACCGCAACGAGTACGCCGAGGCCGGTCAGATCCCGATCGACTCGATCTACTCGCCGGTCCTCAAGGTCAGCTACCGCGTCGACGCGACCCGTGCCGGGGAGCGCACCGACTTCGACAAGCTCGTCCTCGACGTCGAGACCAAGTCGGCTATCAGCCCCCGCGACGCCGTCGCGTCGGCTGCCAAGACGCTCACCGAGCTGTTCGGCCTCGCCCGCGAGCTGAACGTCGAGGCCGAGGGCATCGAGATCGGCCCGGCGCCGGTGGAGGCAGTGAACTCCAGCGAGCTGTCGATGCCGATCGAGGACCTCGACCTGTCGGTCCGCTCGTACAACTGCCTGAAGCGTGAGGGCATCAACACCGTTTCCGAGCTCGTCGCCCTGTCGGAGACGCAGCTCATGAACATCCGCAATTTCGGCCAGAAGTCGGTCGACGAGGTGCGCGACAAGCTCATCTCGCTCGGTCTGTCGCTCAAGGATTCGGTGCCCGGTTTCGACGGCGCCCACTTCTACGGCGGCAGCGAAGACGAGTCCTTCTGATACCCGACCTTTCTGACCAGGAGTTAGACGATTATGCCCAAGCCCACTAAGGGTCCCCGCCTCGGAGGCGGCCCCGCACACGAGCGCCTGATGCTTGCCAACCTCGCGGCGGCGCTCTACACCCACAAGTCGATCAAGACGACCGAGACCAAGGCCAAGCGCCTTCGCCCGCTCGCCGAGCGTCTGATCACCTTCGCCAAGCGTGGCGACCTGCACGCGCGTCGTCGCGTGCTGTCGGTCATCGGTGACAAGGAAGTCGTGCACGTCCTGTTCTCCGAGATCGCGCCGCTCGTCGCTGACCGTGAGGGTGGCTACACCCGCATCACGAAGGTCGGCAACCGCAAGGGCGACAACGCTCCGATGGCCGTGATCGAGCTCGTCCTCGAGCCCGTCACCCCGAAGGCGAAGTCGACCAAGAAGGCTGCTGCTCCGAAGGCCGACAAGGCTGAGAAGCCGGCTGAGGTCGTCGAGGAGGCTCCCGCTGAGGAGGCTCCCGCCGAGGAGACCGTCGAGGCCGGCGCCGAGTCGCAGGCCGAGGGCGAAGCAGCCGAGGCTGCCGCCGAGGACGCTGTCGAGAAGAAGTCCGAGTAAGAACTTCGCTCACGAAGAAGCCCGCCGCCCCTTTCAGGGTGGCGGGCTTCTTCGTGTATCGGGCCACGTCCTCAGCGGGCGCGCAGGTCCTTGCGCAGGATCTTCCCCGAGCTCGACTTGGGGATCACGTCGATGAACTCCACCTGCCGCACCTTCTCGTGCGGTGCGACGTGAGAAGCGACGTGCGCCATCACCGCCGCGGCGTCGAGGTCGGCATCCGGCTGACGCACCACGAAGGCCTTCGGCACCTCCTGACCGTCTTCGTCGGACGCACCGATCACGGCGGCGTCCGCGATGGCAGGATGCTCGAGCAGCACGGCTTCCAGGACGGCAGGAGCCACCTGGTAGCCCTTGTACTTGATGAGTTCCTTGAGTCGGTCGACGATCCGGTAGATGCCGTCGTGGGTGACGGTCGCGACGTCACCGGTGTGCAGCCAGCCGTCGGCGTCGAGCATCTCAGCCGTGGCGTCGGGGCGGTTGAGGTAGCCGACCATCACCTGAGGTCCGCGCACCCACAGCTCGCCGGGCTCACTCGCACCCTCCGTCGGTACGGCGACGTCTTCGCCCGAGTCGGGGTCGACGAGCCGTGCTTCGGTGTTCGGCACGAGGGGGCCGATGGTCGAGCGGTCGATGTCGGTGCGCGCCTCGGAGATGAGGTTCACCGCGGGGCTGGTCTCGGTCATGCCGTAGCCCTGGGTGACGATGCACCCCAGCCGGTTCGCGACCGCCGAGGCCAGCGCGCCGTCGAGAGGGGCGGCGCCGGAGAAGATCACCTTCACCGCCGAGAGGTCGTACTGGTCGACGATCGGATGCTTCGCGAGGGCGACGGCGATCGGGGGAGCGACGAACACCCAGGTCGTACGGTGCTCGGCGATGATGCGCAGGAACTCGGGGAGGTCGAACTTCGGCATCGTGACGAGCCCGGCCCGCTGACGCAGAGCGAAGTTCAACAGCACCGTCATGCCGTAGATGTGGAAGAAGGGCAGCACGGCCAGGACCCGATCGCTCGCATCGACGCCGAGCACGGGGCGGCACTGGGACACGTTCGCGACCAGGTTCCGGTGCGTGAGCATCACTCCCTTCGGGCGGCCGGTCGTACCCGAGGAGTAGGGGAGGACGGCGAGATGGGTCGCCGGGTCGAAGGACACGTCCGGTGCCGGGCGCCCCTCGCCGAGCAGCGCCGGGAGCGAGGGGTGCCCTTCCGCGCCGTCGAGAACGATGACATGGTCGGCGTCGAATCCGAGTTTGTCCGCGGCGGCCTGGGCGCCGGGAAGCAGAGGGGAGACCGTCACGAGCCAGGTCGCACCGGCGTCGGTGAGCTGGTTCGCGATCTCGTCTGCGGTGTAGAGCGAGTTGATGGTGGTGGCTGTCGCGCCGGCGCGGAGGATGCCGTGGAACACGGTGGCGAAGGCCGGCACGTTCGGGCAGAGGACTCCGACCGTCGTGCCGACACCGACCCCGCGTGCCGCGAGGGCTCCGGCGAACAGATCGATCTGTCCGACGAGCTGCCGGTAGGTGGTGGTCGCCCCGCTCATGCCGTCGACGAGGGCGATGGTGTCGAGCTCGGCCTCGGAGAGATCGCCGAACAGGAATTCGTGGATGGAGACCTCGGGGATCTCCACATCGGGATAGGTACTGCGAACCATGAGATCTCCTTCGATCCGGGCAGGCTGACGACGACGTCGAATGCGATCCAGTGTCGCACACAATGGCACTGCGTCCCAGAAGAAGGTGGGCGTCAGACGGTGTCGTTCGATCGATAGCGGGTGCTCGGGCGGCCCTTGGTCGAGTAGTCGAGCGTGCGCGTCGCTCGGCCCGAGCCGGCGAGGTGCTCGAGGTATCGGCGGGCGCTGACGCGCGAGATGTCGAGGTCTTCGCCGATCTCGGTCGCCGAAGCGTCGGGGCGCGCGGCGAGAGCCGCGGAGATACGGTCGAGCGTCTCGGCGCTGAGACCCTTGGGGAGCCCGAGCCGCTGCCGGAACGCGATGATCGCATCCGCCGCCTCGACCCGTCGGACCACGTCATGGAGCTCGGTGTGATCGCGCAGCAGGAGCGTCGCGCCGATGCCTCCGCCATCTGCGTCGCTTCCGGTGCTGCGGGCGACGAGCACGTGCGATCCCACGATCACCGGACGCCCGGCGGACTCGCCCTCGCGCAGCACGGTCGTCAGCTCCTCACCCAGCACCTCGGCGGCGGGCTCTCCATCGAGGTCGCCGGCGTCCCTGTCGAGGAAACGGGCGGCCGCGTCGTTCACGAGTGTGATCCGCCCGGCGCCGTCCACCGTGATCACCCCTTCGCTCAGACCGTGCAGCGTGGTCTCCTGATTCTTCACGAGCGCGGCGATCTGATGCGGCTCGAGGCGGTAGATGCGCCGCCGGATGACGGACGTGACCCACGCGGACCCGAAAACCCCGAGCACCGCCGCGGCCAGCATCGCCGAGATAAGCCAGACGAGATTGGCCGAGAACTCTTCGTTCAGCTCCGACTCGAGGATGCCGACGGATGCGGTGCCGATGATGCCCCCCTCGTCGTCGCGGATGGGGACCTTGACCCGCCAGGAGGTGCCGAGCGTGCCGGTCTGCGTGCCGACATAGATCTCGCCCGAGAGAGGGATCGACGGGTCGGTGGAGACCTTCTCGCCGATGCGCGCCGGGTTCGGGTGCGAATAGCGGATGCCGTCTTCATTGGCCACCACAACGTAGGCGAGGTCGGACGCCTCGCGGATGACCTCGGCGATGGGCTGGATCACGGCGGAAGGCTCGACATCGTCGAATGCCGCATGCACGGTGGGGAGGGCGGCGACCGACTGGGCCACGGCCTGCATCCGGTCCTTGTACGCCTCACGGAGGGCCTGCTCCTGGAATGCGCCGGCCACGATGCCGGTCGCCAGGGTCACCAGGAACACGATCAGCGCCTGCAGCACGAGCAACTGCACGCGGAGCGTCATCTTCGAGGCCACCTGCTCATTCTGGCCCGTCGGCGAGTGCGTTGCGAGCGGGCGAGGGTGCCGCTCGTGACCAATAGTTCCGAAACTCCGACCAATGGTTTCCGAAGGCGGAGCAGGGGCGTCTCACGCTCCAGGGTGGAGCCACAGCATCACGAACGCTCAAGGAGGAGCGCACATGAAGAACGCACGCATCGCAACCCTGGCCGGGCTGGCCGCGGTGGCAGCCCTCACCCTCACCTCGTGCGCCGGAGGCAGCGCCGCGACCGACGACGGGGCAGGGGAGTCGGAGGTCGCCACGATCACCGACGTCTCGATCGTGGTCCCGGCGGATCCCGGCGGGGGATGGGACCAGACGGGCCGCGCCCTGTCGCAGGTGCTCACGGAGGACGACATCGTCAGCTCCGCGCCCGTGACGAACGTGGGCGGCGCCGGCGGTACGGTCGGCCTCGCCCAGCTCGCCAACGAGAAGGATCCGAACACCCTCATGGTGATGGGCCTGGTCATGGTCGGAGCGGTCGAGACCAACGCGTCGGCGGTGCGGATCGAGGACACCACGCCGATCGCCCGCCTGACGGACGAACCGCTCGTCGTGGTCGTGCCGGCCGACTCGAAGTACGACACCCTCGACGACCTCGTCGAGGACATCGTCGACAACGGTCAGGCGGTCACGATCACGGGAGGATCGGCAGGAGGCGCCGACCATATCCTCGCCGGGCTCATGCTCGAGGAAGCGGGTCTCGACGGCGCGGAGATCGCCGAGAAGCTGAACTACACGCCGAACTCCGGTGGTGGCGAGGCTGTTCCCCTGCTCATCGGCGGCAAGGTCGCCGCAGGCATCTCGGGCGTGGGCGAGTTCGCCCAGCACATCGAGAGCGGCGCACTCAAGGCGCTGGCAGTGTCGAGCGAGGAGCCGGTGACGCAGCTCCCGGACGTTCCGACCATCACCGAGGAGGGCTACGACGTGGTCCTCACCAACTGGCGCGGGGTGATCGCTCCCGGGGACATCTCGGACGGCGAGAAGGACGAGCTGGTGCGCGTGATCACCGAGCTGCACGAATCCGAGGCGTGGACCGAGCAGCTGGAGACCAAGGGCTGGACCGACGCGTTCCTGGTCGGCGAGGAGTTCGACGAGTTCCTCACGGGGAACATCGAAGAGGTCACCGCGACGTTGAAGAACATCGGTCTGGTGCAGTGACATGACGGTCCCCGCATCATCGGGGACCGAGGAGCAGGGAGTGCGGGTCGACCACGACGGTCGGCCCGCACGCCGCTCTCCCTCCGTCCCCATCGGCGAACTCGTGTTCGCCGGAATCATGGTCGCGCTCGGCGTCTTCGCCGTCGTCGGCATCTTCCTGATCCATGTTCCCGTCGGCATGAAGGCCGGCCCGACGGTCTTCCCGATCTTCGTCTCGGTCATCCTGCTCGCCTCCGCGGTCGCGGTGCTGATCGGGGTGCTGCGGGGCGAACGCGGCGGTGCCGAGGAGGCGGAGGACATCGATGAGAGCCTCCCGACCGACTGGGTCACCCTCGCCAAGCTCGCCGGACTGGTCGTCGCGCACCTGCTCCTGATCGAGCCCCTCGGATGGGCACCCGCAGCCGCGCTGCTGTTCGGCGGGGTCGCGTGGTCGCTCGCGGCCAAGCGCTGGTGGATGGCCTTCCTCATCGGCATCGTGGTCGCGCTCGTGATCCAGGTCGCCTTCGGCGGTCTGCTCGGTCTGTCGCTGCCCTGGGGCCCTGCCCTCGGCTGGCTCGGAAGGATGTTCTGATGGACAGTTGGACCCTGTTGATGGAGGGCTTCGCGACGGCGCTGCAGCCGCAGTACCTCGCGTTCGCCTTCCTCGGCGTCTTCGTCGGCACCGCGGTCGGAGTGCTCCCGGGCATCGGCCCCGCCATGACGGTGGCGCTGCTGCTCCCCCTCACCTACACGCTCGACCCCGCCGCCGCGCTGATCACCTTCGCGGGCATCTACTACGGCGGGATGTACGGCGGCTCGACGACGAGCATCCTCCTGAACACGCCGGGGGAGTCGGCGTCGATAGTCACGGCGATCGAGGGCAACAAGATGGCCCGGATGGGACGGGGCGCTGCCGCCCTCGCCACCGCTGCCATCGGATCGTTCATCGCGGGCACCCTGGCGACGCTGGGGCTCACGCTGCTGGCTCCACTGCTCGCGCAGTTCGCGGTCAACCTGGGCCCGGCGGATTACGTGGCCCTCATCGTGATCGCGTTCATCACGGTCGGCGCGCTGATCGGCAGCTCGATCTCGCGAGGGATGCTCTCGCTCGGCGTCGGCCTGTTCCTCGGGCTGGTCGGCACAGACTGGCTCTCCGGGCAGCAGCGCTACACGCTGGGGCTCCCGGCCCTGTCCGACGGCGTCGACATCGTGTTGGTCGCGGTCGGCCTGTTCGCGGTCGGAGAGACGTTCTACATCGCCGCCCGGTTGCGGCACGGCGGCGTCGACGTGATCCCCGTGACCCGCGGGTGGCGCTCCTGGATGACGAAGTCCGACTGGCGGAGGTCATGGAAGCCGTGGTTGCGCGGCACGGCCATCGGCTTCCCGATCGGCACGATCCCCGCCGGTGGTGCGGATGTCGCGACCTTCCTGTCATACGCGACCGAGCGCAAGCTGTCGAAGCACCGCGACGAGTTCGGGCGCGGGGCGATCGAGGGTGTCGCCGGTCCGGAATCCGCGAACAACGCGGCCGCTGCCGGTGTGCTGGTGCCGCTGCTCACGCTCGGGTTGCCGACGACCGCGACCGCGGCGATCATCCTCACGGCGTTCCAGTCGTACGGCATCCAGCCGGGCCCGCTGCTCTTCGAGAGCCAGTCGAACCTGGTGTGGGCGCTCATCGCGAGCCTCTACATCGGCAACGTGATCCTGATCGTGCTCAACCTGCCTCTCGTGGGCATGTGGGTGAAGCTGCTGCAGATCCCGCGGCCGTACCTGTACGCGGGCATCCTGCTGTTCGCGGTGTTCGGGGCGTACGCGCTGCACAGCTCGCCGTCGGACATCGTGATCCTGTTGATCGTCGGTATCCTCGGCTACTTCATGCGTCGGTACGGCTACCCGGTGGCACCGCTGGTGGTCGGCATGATCCTGGGCCCGATGGCCGAGGAGCAGCTGCGCAAGGCACTGCAGCTGAGCCAGGGGGATCTGAGCACGCTGGTCATGCAGCCGTTCGCCGCGATCGCGTACGGCGTGCTGGCCCTGCTGATCGTCGGTGGACTCTGGCTGCGACGCCGGCAGCGGAGGTACGAGCAGGCACTGACCGAGTCGATCGCGGTGCCGATCAAGGCGGATTCCGAGGTCTGACCGGGACGTGAGTTCGAGAGGGGAGGCGGCCGCGAGTAGGCTGATCCGGTGAGTGACGTACAGGCCCCCGCACGTGGGCCTCGCGCCTACGTGGCGTTCATCGGGATCGGCCTTCTCGCCGGCCTCCTCTCCGGACTCTTCGGCGTGGGCGGTGGCACGGTCATCGTTCCGTTGCTCGTGCTCCTGCTGCACTTCGATCAGCGCCTCGCGGCCGGGACCTCGCTCGCGGCGATCGTGCCCACGGCGAGCGTCGGCGTCATCTCCTACGCCACGACCGGGTCGGTGGCCTGGGTCCCCGCGATCATCCTCGCGGCGGGTGCCGTGGTGGGTGCGCAGATCGGCACGCGACTGCTCCCTCGTATCTCGCAGACCGCGTTGCGCTGGGGCTTCGTCGGCTTCCTGGTCGTCGTGATCGTCAGCCTCTTCCTCGTGATCCCCTCGCGCGACGCCGCGTTCGAACTCTCCTGGCTGACCGGCATCGCGCTCGTCGGCGTGGGCATCGGCACCGGCATCCTCGCGGGGCTGATCGGCGTCGGCGGTGGAGTGATCGTCGTTCCCGTGCTGATGCTGGCCTTCGGCACGAGCGACCTGGTCGCCAAGGGCACGTCGCTCCTCATGATGATCCCGACCGCGATCTCGGGCACCGTGGGAAACCTCCGCAACCGCAACGTCGATCTGCTCGCCGCGCTGCTCATCGGCATCTCCGCCTGTACGACGACCGCTCTCGGGGCGTGGCTGGCGACGATCGTCGACCCCACGCTGGGCAACATGCTGTTCGCGGCATATCTTGTCGTGATCGCGGTGCAGATGGCGGTCAAGGCGATCAGGGGTCGTAAGCGCGCCTGATCGCGTCTGGATGAGAGGATCTTCATCCACGGCTCATCTGCCCATCATGATCGACGGGCATCATGGGGTCATGCCCACTCCACGACGCCTCCTCCTCACCGGCGCGCTGATCGCGATCCCGGTCGCCTTCGCGGTCGGAAGCGTCGTGCTGGCGCAGATGCCGCCGTCGCCGCAGATCCCCACCGGGCCCGTGTCGGTGCAGCTCGCGCCGCCGGTGCCGAGTGAGGAACCTGCGCCCGCGCCGGCACCCGTCGTCCCGGCTCCTGCTCCTGCACCTGCGCCGGCACCGGCTCCCGCACCGGCCCCCGCACCGCCCGCCGGTGACGACGACGATGACGGTGGCGACGATGACTGACGCGCCCACCCTGCCCCTCGACCTCGGTGTGCCTGTCGCCCCGGTGGGTCCGGAGGCGCGTGCGGTTCCGCAGGGCCCCGCGCTCACCGGTGCTCCGCTGCGCACGCTGCGCCGACGCACCTTGCCCGCCCGCTGGCGGATCACGCTGTGGATCATCCTCAGCACCGCCATCACGCTCCTCGCCGTCGGGATGATCGGCCGCAGCATCTTCCTCGCGGGCGTGGAGCAGTCGGCCAACACGGAGATCGAGCAGGAGGCCGCCGAGTTCTCCCGCTTCGCGGAGGATGCCGCGGCCAGCGGCCACACCACGGCTGAAGAACTGGTCGGCGAGTACGTCGCACGACAGTCGGTGCACGAGAACGAGGTCCTCATCGCCACCGTCGACGGCGCGGTGATCGCGGTCGCCAACGGCCGGGTCGAGGCGACGGACCCTTCCACGCTGTCGGCCGTGCCTGGGAGTGAGGCGCTCGTGACCGCGCTCCTCGGCGAGACGGCGACCTCCGGTGCGATGGACTCGCCCGACGCGGGCCCCCTGCGCTGGGGCCGTCTGGACTTCACGACAGGCGACCGTGACGGCGCCGTGCTGATCATGCAGTACACGCAGGAAGCCCGGTCGCAGGTCGATGCCGGTTTCGCCACGATCGCGTGGGTGGCCCTGATCGGCATCCTGCTCAGCTCCGGTGTCGCCTGGCTCGTGGCCGGCCAGATCCTCGCACCGGTGCGAGAGGTCTACCGGGTCGCCCGCGACATCGGAGAGCACGATCTCTCCGCGCGGGTGCCGGTCGAGGGGACCGACGACATCGCCGCCGTGGCCACGACGTTCAACCAGATGCTGGACCGCCTCGAAGCCGTGCACGCCACGCAGCAACGGTTCGTCGATGACGCCGGCCACGAGCTGCGTACCCCGATCACGATCGTACGCGGGCAGCTGGAACTGCTCAGCGAAGACCCCGAGGAGCGTGCGGCGACTCTGCGTCTCGTGAGCGACGAGCTCGACCGGATGAGCCGCATCGTCACGGATCTGCTCGTGCTCGCGCGGGCGGAGCAGCCCGACTTCGTGCGGATCGCGGACTGCGACATCGCCGCCCTCACCCTCGACATCGAGGCCAAGGCGCAGAACCTCGGCGATCGTCGCTGGCAGCTCGTGGAGGTGGCGGAGGGGACGGCGGCGCTCGACCCCCAGCGGGTCACTCAGGCCGTGCTCCAGCTTGCGGCGAACGCGGTGCAGGTCACCGAGGCGGGCGACCGCATCATCATCGGCTCGCGCTTCGACGGCGACGGGACCGAACGCCGGCTGCGGCTGTGGGTGCGCGACTCCGGCCCCGGAGTCGCGCCGGCCGATGCCGAGCGCATCTTCGAGCGCTTCGCCCGCGGTGACAGCTCCGGTGCGCGTCGCGGGTCGGGGCTCGGACTCGCGATCGTGCGGGCGATCACCGACGGACACGGCGGATCCGCCTGGGTCGACAGCGTGTTCGGCGAGGGCGCCACCTTCGGTCTCGACCTTCCGGCCCCCACCACCGCGCGGCTCCACGCCGCGGCAGAGAGGAGCGAGTGAGATGCGCAGCATCCTCATCGCCGAAGACGACCCGCACATCACCTCGTTCGTCCGCCGGGGCCTGCGCGCGGCCGGCTACGAGACCGCCGAGGCGGCCGACGGGCACACCGCACTGCTGATGGCTCGCAGCGGCATGTTCGACCTGGTGCTGCTCGACATCGGGCTCGGCGGCATGGACGGCTTCGACGTGCTGGCCAACCTGCGCGGCGAAGGCGTTGCGACACCCGTCATCATCCTCACCGCCCGCGACTCGGTCATCGACACCGTGCGGGGCCTGGAGAGCGGGGCGAACGACTACGTCACCAAGCCGTTCCAGTTCGCCGAGCTCATCGCCCGTGTGCGGCTGAGGATCGGCGACGGTGAGGGGCGCGCGGCCGGCCCTGTGCTCACCCACGGCGACGTACGGGTCGATGTGCGAGCCCGCACGGTCACGGTCGATGGAGACATGCGCGAGCTCACCTCGCGGGAGTTCGCCCTGCTCGAGGTGTTCCTGCAGAACGCCGGTCAGGTGCTGTCACGCGACCAGCTGATCGGACACGTCTGGGGGATGGACTTCGATCCGGCCTCCAACGTGGTCGACGTCTACGTGCGGGCGCTGCGCGGCAAGATCGGCGTCGACCGCATCGAGACCGTGCGCGGGGCGGGATACCGATTCCGATGAGCCCTCGCACCGACACCACGAGCCCGGCGTCCGAGACGACGACGGTCGAGCGCACGCGCTTCGCGACGATGCCGCCCGAGCGACAGGGGCTGCCCGTCGGACGCCGATCCGTGCGTCCTCGACGTGGACGCGCGAGCATCCTCCGCCTGGTCGTGCTCGGACTCGTGCTGGTCGCCGGGGCCGGGATGCTCCTGGCCGCGCTGACTCGGTCATCAGGAGACAGCGCACCGACCCTGCCGATCGCGGTGACCCTCACGGTCTTCCTCCTCGCCGTGTGGGCGTGGACGTCGACGCGCCTCGATGACACGCTCGTCGCCTTCCTCGCCGCGATCGCCCTCATCGTCACCGGCGTGCTCCCGGCGAGCGACTTCTTCTCCTCCCTCGGTGACGAGACCATCTGGCTGCTCATCGGGGCCTTCGTGATCGCCTCAGCTGTGTCGTCTTCGGGCCTCGCCCTGCGCGGCGCCTCGCACCTGCTGCGATTCGCACGGGGGCCGCGGAGCCTGTTCCACCTCACGACGGTCGCGCTCACACTCACCGCCTTCGCCGTGCCCGCGACGTCCGGGCGTGCGGCGCTCGCTGTCCCCGTATACACGGCGGTCTCGGCCGTGCTTCCCGGACGCGAGCGGGTGATCCGCGCCCTCGCTTTGCTGATGCCGACCGTCGTGCTGCTCTCGGCCGTCGGTTCCTTGCTCGGCGCGGGAGCGCACATCGTCACCGATCAGCTCCTGCGGGCTTCGGGCGAGGACGGCTTCACGTTCCTGAGCTGGCTCTGGCTCGGGTTGCCCCTCGCCGTGGTCTCCTCGCACCTGGCCTGCGAGATCATCCTCTGGCGCTTCACCCGCCGCGACGACCGCACGACACCCCTTCGCGTGAGTGCCGCGGAGATCGGCCGCTCCGCAGTGACCGCGGTCACCGGACCGCTCAGCACTCTGGAGCGACGGGCCGCCGTGCTGCTGGGCGGGGTGATCCTCCTCTGGGCCACCGAGCCGCTGCACCATCTGTCGCCGGCCCTGGTCGCGCTCCTCGGAGCGGTCGCCGCCGTGACGCCGGGGGTCGGCTGCCTGACCTTCCCTGCCGCGATCAAGCGCGTGCCGTGGTCGCTGCTGCTGTTCCTCGCCGCGACCCTCGCACTGGCCTCCGCGCTCACGAGCACGGGCGCCGCCGCCTGGCTGAGTTCGTCGGCGCTCGCCCCTCTGCGTGGACTCGGCGCCGCGGGAGCCGTCGCGTTCGTGCTCGTGGTCATCGCGATCTCGACCGCCGCGCACCTGCTGATCCCGTCGCGGTCGGCGCGCTCCGCCGCGATCATCCCCGTCGTGATCGCACTCGCTCCTGCCCTCGGCGTCTCCCCGATGGCTGCGGCCTTCGCCTCGACCGCCGCGGCGGGCTTCTGCCACACGCTGCCCAGCTCGGCGAAGCCGGTCGCGATGTTCGCCGACCCCGACATCGTCAACGGCGGCTTCACCCCGCACGACCTGCGGCGGCTCTCCGTGCTGCTGGCACCGGCGATGTTCGTGCTGGTCGCGGTCTTCGCCCTGTGGGTCTGGCCGCTGATGGGGCTGCCGCTGCTGCTCTGATCCGCAGCGCTCCCACCCCCTCACATCCGCTTCACTCCGCGTGCGCCGCCGGTGCACCGGTGCTCGTCGTGCCCGCACACCGGGCGCTCGTCGCCCGTTCGGGCGCAGAAGGAGGAACCATGTCGATCCACACCCCGCAGCGCATACTGGTCGCACCGAGCGGATTCAAGGAGAGTCTGAGTGCCGAGGCCGTGGCGCAGGCGATCGCCGCCGGCGTGCGCCGGGTCATCCCCGGCGTGCAGGTCGATGAGTACCCGGTACCGGATGGCGGAGAGGGCACCGCCGCCGCGCTCGCCGCGGCCACCGGCGGCGAACTCGTTCCCGTGCGGGTCACCGGTCCCGTCGGCGAGCCGGTCGATGCGCACTGGGCGAGGCTCGGTCGGCATGCCGCCGGGACCGCTGTCGTCGAGATGGCATCCGCCGCAGGCCTCAGGCTCGTGCCCCGCGACCGCCGCGACCCGGGGGAGACCACCACCCGGGGAGTCGGAGAGCTGATCGCGGCGGCTCTCGACGCCGGGGTCGAGCGGATCGTGGTCGGTTGTGGCGACTCCGGCACGAGCGACGGCGGCGCCGGTGCGCTCGAAGCGCTCGGCGCCCGCATCGTCGATCGCGACGGCGTACCCATCGCCGCGGGCGGACGGCACCTGCGGGAAGCAGCGAGCCTCGATCTCGCGGGTCTTCATCCCCGTATCGGAGAGGTCGAGATCGTGCTCGCCTGCAACATCCACAACGTGCTGTGCGGGCCACGCGGCGTGGCCCGGGTGTTCGGCCCGCAGAAGGGAGCGACGTCGGATCAGGTGGAGCAGCTCGCCGGGGCCCTCGACATCTGGGCCGGTCTGCTCGAGGAGCAGAGTCCGTTCGGGGCGGCGATGGACGTGCGCACCGGCGGCGGCACGGGAGCATCGGGCGGACTCGGGGCGGGGCTCGCCGCGGCGCTCGGTGCGCGGCTCGCCCCGCGCTTCGAGGTGCTCCTCGACAGCGGGCTGCTGCCCGAACCCCTCGACGAGCTGATGGCGGTGGCCGATCTCGTCATCACCGCTGAGGGGGCGATCGACTTCCAGACCCCCCGGGGCAAGGTGCCGGCCGAGATCGCGATGCGCGCCCGGGTCGCCGGCGTCCCGGTGCTCGGGATCGCCGGGTCGCTGGGTGTCGGCGCGCCCACCGTGCACGACATCGGGATCGACGCGATCGCCTCGATCATCACCGTGCCGATGCCGCTCGAAGAGGCGGTGGAGCATGGCGAGGCGCTGCTGCGCGATGCCGCGGAGCGCAGCATGAGGATGGTCCTGCTCGGATCGGCGATGTCTGCGCGGGCAGCCTGAACCCTCCGAAGCCGACCCGCGGCCTGGTTCGCCGCCACCCCTCGGTAGGATCGAGGGGTGGCAGTGAACCAAGATCTGGTCGGCCGGGAGTTCCCGCCGACGGCCCCGTACCTCGTCGGCCGCGAGAAGGTGCGCGAGTTCGCTCGCGCCGTCTTCGCCGACGCCCCGCAGCACACCGACCTGAAGGCGGCCCGCGCGGCCGGCTTCTCCGACGTCGTGGCGCCGCCGACCTTCGCGATGGTGATCCAGGACCTCACCCTCCAGCAGCTGCTGGGGCAGGAAGACTCCGGCATCGTGCTGGCGCGCACCATCCACGCCGAGCAGCGCTTCACCTACACGCGTCCCATCGTCGCGGGCGACGAACTCACCGCGCAGCTGCGTGTCACCGGCATCCGGATGATGGGCGGCAACGCGATGATCACCAGCGAGGCCGAGATCACCGACCCGGCGGGAGCCCATGTCGTGACGGCGACCAGCGTGCTGCTGGTCGGTGCTGAGCCGACTGCGGATGAAGGAGAGGCCGCCTGATGGGCTACACCGTCGGAGACGTGCTCGCCGAGCGCACCGTGCACCTCACCCGCGAATCGCTCGTGCGCTACGCCGGAGCATCCGGAGACTTCAACCCCATCCACTACCGCGATGACGTCGCGGCATCCGTCGGTCTTCCTGGTGTGCTCGCGCACGGAATGCTCACGATGGGGATCGCCTCGTCGGTGGTCGTCGCGGCGCTCGACCCGGCGACCCGCATCCTCGACTACGGCGTTCGATTCACGAAGCCGGTAGTGGTCGACCCGGTCGACGGTGCTGACATCACCGTCGTCGCCACGGTCGGCGCAGTCGACGAGGAGGCCGCTCGCATCGACCTCAAGGTCACGTTCGGCGAGACCACCGTCCTCGTCAAGGCGCAGCTGCGCATCGCCGTCTGATGAGGACGCTCTGATGCGCGAGATCGAGCCGGTCCGTCTCGCGGAGCTGACCACGCTCCGCACGGGAGCGGCACCGGAGCGGATGTTCGAGGCGACGACGACCGCCGGCCTCGTCGGGTCTCTGCGTGAGACGTGGGCACGCGGCGACGAGTGGTTCGTCCTCGGTGGCGGCTCCAACCTCTTCGTGGGCGACGAGCCCTTCGAGGGCACGGTCATCCGCGTCCGCACCGAGGGCATCGAAGAGCTGCCGTCCCCGCACGCGGGCCGCATCCGTCTGCGCGCACAGGCCGGACACGGCTGGGACGACCTCGTCGCCTATGCCGTCGCTCACGGCTATGCGGGCCTCGAGGCCATGAGTGGGATCCCCGGTACCGTCGGCGCGGCCCCCGTGCAGAACATCGGTGCGTACGGGCAGGAGATCCAGGAGACGCTGGTCGAGGTCGAGCTGATCGACGAGTCGACCGGCGAGATCTCGACGGTTCCCGCTGCCGAGCTCGGACTCGGCTTCCGCACCTCGGTGCTCAAACACCACCACGGGAGCGTGCCCCTGCGTCGCGCCGTGATCCTCTCGGTGACCGTCGACCTGTTGATCGCGGGCGAGCGCGTGGTGCGTGGCGAGCAGCTGCGCCGCGCACTGGGCCTGACCGATGAGACACCGGTTCCGCTGGGATGGGTGCGTGAGCGCATCCTCGCGACCCGTGCGTCGAAGGGCATGCTGCTCGACGCGGATGACCCCGACACCCACGGCGTCGGCTCCTTCTTCCAGAACGCGATCGTGACGGCGGCGGTGGCCGGGGCGCTGCCACCCGAGTGCCCGCGCTGGCCGGTCGCCCCCGACCTGGATGCGGTGACCGTCATCCCGCTGGCGTCTTACGACGGTCAGGTGCCGCTGTCGAAGCCCGCCACGGTCTCCGACGTCAAGGTGAGCGCAGCCTGGCTGATCGAGCAGGCCGGTATCCGCAAGGGGTTCAAGCTCCCGCGCTCTCGTGCCTCGGTGTCGACCAAGCACGCGCTCGCGTTGACCAACCGCGGTGGCGCGACCGCCGGCGAGGTCTCCGAGCTCGCGCGGTTCATCCAGAGCAGGGTGCACGCCGAGTTCGGTCTCGTGCTGCAGCCGGAGCCGGTGCTCGTCGGCGTCGAGCTGTAGACGGTCGAACCCTTAGGACGCGTCGGCGGTCGCGGCTACACTCGCGGCATGAGCGGACTGATCCCGTACCTCCTGTTCCCCGGCAATGCCGCAGAGGCGCTGCGTCACTACCGGTCGGTGTTCGGCGGTGACCTGCAGCTTCTCGACTACGCCACCGCTGGCCGACACGACGGACCGGGCGATGCGATCGCACACGGGCAGCTGAGCGGGTTGGTCGAGATCGCAGGAGCGGATGCCGGGGCCGACGACGACGCCGTGCAGATGGGCGGCATGTTCCTGTCGCTCCTCGGCACGGCAGACGCGCTCACCCTCACCGGCTGGTACGACAAGCTCGCCGCCGACGGCCGTGTGATCGACGCACTGCAGAAGCGACCCTGGGGCGACTTCGACGGCACGCTCGTCGACCGCTACGGCATCCGCTGGCTGATCGGCTTCCACCCCGAGGACTGAGGCGTCCCGATGCCGAAGTAGGGACGAGACGACGGCAGGAAGATCAACACGACCGCCGTGGTGGTGAGGGCGAGGGCCGCGAGGCCGACCCAGAACTCCCAGATCGGGGCCGCTGCCGCCGGAACGTAGAGCGCGAGCGGGAGGGGGAACAGCAGGGTCGCGTATCGGGCCCACGACTTTCGTCTTGCGACAAGCACGGTGATGGTCGCATAGACGACCACCGGGACGAAGGGGAGCACACTGAGCCACTGTCGCGACTCTCCTCCCCAGTACCAGAGGAAGGGAGCGACCACGAGGGAGAGGAAGAAGACCAGCACGGTCACCGTGATCAGGATGGCGAAGGCCACCCCCAGAGTCACCGGCATCCGACCATCACGCTGCTCGCCGTTCGTCATACCTCCAGTATCGCTGGCGCTCGCCTCATGGCAGCGACAGCCTATCGGCGTGAGCCTGAGTTCCCTCGTGTAGATGACGAAGACCCCTCCCGTCTGCAGACGGGAGGGGTCTTCGTCGGTTCAGCGGGTCAGGCGAACAGTCGCTGCAGGCGCTGAACGCCCTCGAGCAGCTGGTCGTCGCCGAGCGCGTACGACATGCGGATGTAGCCGGACGGGCCGAAGGCCTCACCGGGGACGACAGCGACCTCGGCCTGGTCGAGGATGAGGTCGGCGAGCTCGAGCGAGGTGGTCGGAGTCACGCCGCCCCAGGTGCGGCCGAGGAGGCCCTGCACGTCGGGGTACACGTAGAACGCGCCGAGCGGGTTCGGCACCACGAGGCCGTCGATCTTCGACAGCTCCGACACGATGAGCTGGCGACGGCGATCGAATGCCTGGCGGAACTGCTCGGCCTCGTCCTGCGGTCCGGTGAGCGCGGCGATCGCGGCCTTCTGAGCGACGTTGTTCACGTTGCTGGTGAGGTGCGACTGCAGGTTGCCGGCGACCTTGATGGCGTCGGCCGGGCCGACCATCCAGCCCACGCGCCAGCCGGTCATGGCGTAGGTCTTCGCGACGCCGTTGACCAGGATCGTCTGACCGGCGACCTCGGGGACGGCCTCGACGATCGAGGTGGCCTTGACGCCCTCGTAGGTGAGGTTCTGGTAGATCTCGTCGCTGATGATCCAGATGCCGTGCTCGAGCGCCCACTCGCCGATGGCCTTGGTCTCCTCGGCGGTGTAGACGGAGCCTGTGGGGTTCGAGGGCGAGACGAACACGAGCGCGGTGGTGCGGGCGGTGCGAGCGGCTTCGAGCTGCGCGACCGTGACCTTGTACTCCTGGTCGGCGCCGGCGAAGACCTCGACCGGGGTGCCGTCGGCGAGGCGGATGGCCTCGGGGTACGTGGTCCAGTACGGCGCGGGCAGCAGCACCTCGTCGCCGGGGTTCACCACCGTCTGGAACGCCTGGTAGACCGACTGCTTGCCGCCGTTGGTGACGATCACCTGGCTGGGGGCGACCTCGAGGCCGGAGTCGCGCAGGGTCTTCGCGGCGATCGCCTCGCGCAGCGCCGGGAGGCCGGGGGCCGGCGTGTATCGGTAGCTCGCCGGGTCGGCCAGAGCCTCGGCCGCGGCATCCACGATGAACTGCGGCGTCGCGAAGTCGGGCTCGCCGGCGGCGTAGGAGATGACGTCCTTGCCTTCGGCCTTGAGGGCCTTGGCCTTGGCGTCGACCTTGAGGGTCGCGGACTCGGCGATGGCGGACAGCTTGCGGGAGAGAGGAGCGCGTTCGGTCACGATTACGAGCGTACTCGGGTCGATGCGGCAGGAGAGGTGTGGGATGCCGCCAAGATCCGGAGTTCTTTCGGGTGCGGAAGGTCAGCCGGTGACGAGTCCGTGCGCCTGCGCGACGGCCGGCAGCGTGATGCGTCCGCCCTGCACGTTCAGGCCCGCAGCCAGTGCCGCGTCTTCGGATGCCGCGCGCTCCCAGCCCTTGCCGGCGATCGCCGAGACGTACGGGAGGGTCGCGTTGGTCAGGGCGCGGGTCGCGGTCTCGGGAACCGCGCCCGGCATGTTCGCGACGCAGTAGTAGATCGAGTCGTGCACCGCGAACGTGGGGTCGTCGTGGGTGGTCGGGTGCGATCCCTCGAAGCATCCGCCCTGGTCGATCGCGATGTCGACGAGCACGGAGCCCGGCTTCATCGCGGCGACCATGTCGTCGGTGACGAGCTTGGGGGCCGCAGCGCCGGGGATCAGCACGGAGCCGATCACGAGGTCGGCGGTCTTGAGTTCTTCGGCGATGTCGTAGCGGCTCGAGGCGCGGGTCTCGAGGGCGCCGCCGTAGCGGTGCTCGAGCTCGCGCAGGCGCGGCAGCGAGACATCGATCACGGTGACCTTCGATCCGAGCCCGAGGGCGTTCGCCGCGGCGTGCTCTCCGGCGACACCGCCGCCGATGACGACAGTCTTGGCGCGTGGCGTGCCGGCGATGCCGCCGAGCAGCATTCCGCGCCCGCCCTGAGAGCGCAGCAGCGAGTACGAGCCCATGGTGACCGAAAGCCGCCCGGCGATCTCGCTCATCGGCACGAGCAGCGGCAGGCTGCGGTCGGGCAGCTGCACGGTCTCGTAGGCCACGGCCGTGGTCCCGGCATCGACGAGGGCGGTCGTCAGCGCGAGGTCGGCCGCGAGGTGCAGGTAGGTGAAGAGGGTGAGGTCCTCGCGCAGGAAGCCGTATTCCTGGGCGATCGGCTCCTTGACCTTGATGACCAGATCGGCCTCGCCCCACGCTTCGGCGGCGGTCGCCACGATCTCGGCGCCGGCCGTGCGGTAGTCGTCGTCGGTGATGCGCGATCCGAGCCCTGCTCCGGACTGCACGAGCACGCGGTGGCCCTCGCGCACCAGGCGGTCTGCGCCGGCGGGAGTGAGGGAGACGCGGTTCTCGTTGTTCTTGACCTCGGTGGGGACGCCGATCTTCATTGATCCTCCAGGTGTGATGCGGTGCGGCACCCAGGATCGCAGAAACATCGACGGAACAACAGAATCGGTGAAGATGATTCGTCAAGCGCGGAAATCCTGAATAATGCTTCGTATGGAGACGACTTCAGAGGCCCCGGAGCCGAACACCGTTCGGGCCCCGGCACTCGACGCGATCGATGCCAGGATCGTGCAGCTGCTCACGGCGGACGGGCGCATGACGAACGCCGAGCTCGCCGGGCGCCTGGGCGTCGCGCCGTCGACCGCGCACGCCCGGTTGCGCGCCCTGGTCGATCGCGGCGTGATCACCGGGTTCCACGCGAGTGTGGACGAGCGGGCGCTCGGCGCGGGCCTGCAGGCGATCATCGGCGTCACGCTGCGTCCGAGTGGACGTCGGGAGAGCATCGTCGAGTTCGCGGACCGCGTGCGCGTGCTGCCGCCGGTGATCCAGCTCTTCTTCCTCGGTGGCGACGACGACTTCCTCCTGCACATCGCGGTCGCCGACTCGTCGGAGATGCGCGAGTTCGTGCTCGAGCATCTCTCGGCGCAGAGCAGCGTCGCCTCCACGCGCACGAGCATCGTGTTCGACTACCACCGCAACTCGGTGGCCGCTTCCTTCCGCTGAGAGGGTCGTCGGCACGTCGAGGTCGACTCCGGTCGCACTTTCTGTCGCCTTGACGCGCTACATCCGACAAGAACTGCGACCGGAGCGGTGGGGTGCGCGCGGCTCGAGCCTCATCGGACGAGGGTGGCGAGGCGAGCGACCGCCTCCTCGACGAGAGCATCGTCGAGATTTCCGTATCCGAGGACCAGCGCGTCCGGGCGATCGGCTGTGTCGGTATAGCGGCGCAGCGAGGTGAGAGCCAGCCCCTCGGCGGCACCGGCGCCGATCACGGCGGAAGCCGGAACATGCGACGGGAGGGTCAGAACCAGGTGCATGCCGGCGGCGATGCCCGAGACGGTCAGATCCGGCAGCCGTGTGCCCAGCGCGTCGAGCAGCCGTTGTCGTCGGCGGCGGAATCGGGTGCGTGAGGAGCGCAGGTGCCGTTCGAGGTCGCCTCGCGTGATGAACTCCGCGAGGCCGGCCTGATCGATCAGAGAGGGCGGGGCTGCCGAGGGCGGGGGAGCGAGGTCCGGCGGCAGCAGCATCCATCCGAGACCCAGGGCGGGCGACACCGACTTCGACAGGGAGCCGATGAGCGCGACGCGGTCGGGCGCGAGGCGCTGCAGGGCGGGGACGGGGCGGCGGTCGTAGCGGAACTCGGCGTCGTAGTCGTCTTCGATGACCAGTCCCGCGTGCTCTCGCGCCCAGCGGACCAGCTGCTCGCGTCGGGCCGGCGCGAGCGCTGCACCGAGGGGGAACTGGTGCGCGGGCGTCACGAGCGCGGCACGGGCCCCCGTGTGCGTGGCCAGGGCAGCGAGCATCTCGATGTCGACGCCGTCGTCATCGACCGGGACCCGGATCGGGCGCAGTCCGTTGTTTTCGGCGACGGCCCGCAGCCGTGGCCAGCTCGGATCCTCCACGAGGAGCGTCCGGTGCCCGCGCCCGTGCAGTTCGCGCGTGAGGATGTCCATGCCGTCGGTGGCACCGTGGGTGATCGTGACACGGTCGGGATCGGCGTCCGCGTGACGCGATCGGGAGAGGTAGGCGGCGACGGCCGCGCGGGAGGGAGCGTATCCGAAGGGGTGCGCGGCGGCGAGCTCGCGATCGGGGAGGTCGGCGAGCGCGGCGCGCAGTGCTGCCGCCCACCGCGATCGGGGAGTGGCGCGCAGGTCGGGGATGCCCGGACGCAGGTCGTAGCGGATGGGCGGTGCGGATGCGGGCGCAGGGTCGCGCGGCCGGGGATGATCATTGCCCCGGGTGGCCTCCGGCGCCTCCTGCCGCTCCGCCACCCGGGTGGCCGATCCGGTCCTCGCCTCCAGCATGCCCTCGGCGACCAGTTGCCCGTACGCCTCGGTCACGACCCAGCGGGAGACCCCGAGTGTCTCCGCGAGGGTGCGACTGGGCGGCACGGCCGAGCCGGTGACCAGACGGCCCTCGTCGATCGCGCGGCGCAGTGCGTTCTCCACCCGGTCCCGCAGCGGTGGTCGGGCGTCGGTGCCCTCGGTCTCAAGTTCGAGGAGCGTCTCCCACGCGAGAATCGGTCTGGTCGTCTGCATCGTGATTGGAGTGTATCCCCGTGCCGATATCTCCCTACCGTGGAGCCATCCCCGAGAAAGGAACACCATGCAGTACCGCACCCTCTCCGATGGCCGCACCTCTTTCGACGTCTCGACCCTGTGTCTGGGGGCGATGAACTTCGGCACCCGCACGGACGAGGCCACCTCACGCGCGATCCTCGACCACTTCGTCGAGGCGGGCGGCACGTTCATCGACACCGCCAACAACTACAGCCTCTGGGCAGGCGGCGACGGCCGCGACAGCGAAGACCTGCTCGCCCGCTGGATGAGCGACCGCGGTAACCGGGACGCGCTCCGCATCGCCACCAAGCTCGGCGCCGCGCAGAAGGATACGTCGAAGCCGCTGTCGAACACCCCGCCCACGAACTTCGAGGGACTCTCCGCCGAAGTCATCCGTCGGCAGGCCCCGGAGAGCGCCCGCCACCTCGGCATCGACCACATCGACGTCCTCTACGGCCACGTCGACGACCGGGATGTCGCGCTCGCCGAGACGGTCGGCGCGTTCGGTGAACTCCAGGCGGAGGGGCTCGTCGGCATCACCGGCATCTCCAACGTGCCCACCTGGCGTGTCGTCGAAGCGCGGGAGGAGGCGCAGCGCCAGGGCATCGCTCCCTACGGCGTCGTGCAGCAGCAGTACAGCTTCCTGTACCCCGCGCCGCGCATCGGGCGGAACAACTTCGTCACCCCCGACCTGCTCGACTACGCGGCATCCACCGGGACCCCGGAGCGTCCTCCGCTCGCGATCACCGTGTACTCGCCGCTGCACCAGGGTGGGATCTCGCACCTCGACAAGCCGCTGTGGGGAGGCGTTGATCACCCGACCAGTCATGCCCGCCGCGCGCTGCTGCACGAAGTCGCGGCGGAGATCGGCGCGACACCGAACCAGGTCGCCCTCGCGTGGCTTCTCGGTGCGGAGGTCCCCGTCATCCCCGTCGTCGGAGTGTCGTCGCTCGCCCAGCTGGAGGAGGCACTGGGCGCCGCCGACCTGGTGCTGGAGTCCGAGGTGCGGGAGCGTCTCGACGCCGAACCGGCCGACGCGCGTTGAACGGTGCGGGTCAGGCGCCGTAGGAGGCAGGCAGCGCGCAGTAGTCGGCGAAGCGTCGCACCGGATGCGCGGGGTCGGTCACATCGACGATCGAACCCGCGACGGTGTGCGGCGGCTCGTCGCCGGCCAGCTGCCACACCGCATAGTTCCACATGCCCCTGGTGCGCTCGCCGAGCAGAGCCGCCGGCCCGGAGACGAGCAGGATGTCGTCGCTCTTCGGGCCTTCGCGGAACGCGGTGACCACGGCGCGGAGCCCGGCTTCGTCGCCTTCCGGCGAGTGCTCTCGGATGACCTGCTGCCCCGACGCCGTCAGCGCGGCCATGGGGTCGTCGGCTGCCTGTCGCGAGCGCTCGGCATCCGCCCCGGCCACCGCGAGCAGCCGACGGCCGCGCGGGTAGAAGTGCAGGAACTCGGAGGCGATGTCCGCCCAGACGTCGGTCATGCCTCCAGGCTACGCCCGCCTGTCGGCACCGGCTCCAGGCACGTGTGACGGTACCGGCTCGGGACACGCGGAAGAGCCCCCGGGCCGCGGCATCAGCCGCAGCCCGGGGGCTCTTCCGCGCGCTCAGTCCTCGTCGATCAGGAACCGGCTGTACGCGCCCAGAGTGAGGAAGGTGGGGAATTCCTCCTGCAGCGCGACCTCACGGAAGATCTCCGCGGCGTCGTCGTAGCGGTCGCCGTGGCTGCGCGTCGCCTGCGCGAGCACCTGCGTGATCAGACCCTCGATGTACTCCGCCGTGATCGGGGTGCCGTCCTGCGTGGTGCGGTCCTGGTGGATCCACTGCCACACCTGCGAGCGGCTGATCTCGGCCGTCGCGGCATCCTCCATCAGGTTGTCGATGGCCACGGCGCCGAGCCCGCGCAGCCAGGCCTCCAAGTACCGGATGGCGACCGACACGTTGTCCCGCACGCCCTGCGCCGTGATCGGACGGCCGATGTGCAGGTCGAGCAGGTCGCGGGCCTCGACGTGCACGTCGTCACGCTGCCGGTCGACCTGGTTGGGGCGGTCGCCCAGCACGGCGTCGAACTCGGCCTGAGCCGTGGGGATCAGATCGGGGTGCGCCACCCAGGTGCCGTCGAAGCCGTCGCCGGCCTCGCGCTTCTTGTCGGCCGTGACCTTCTCGATCGCACGCGCCGTCACCTCGGGGTCGCGGCGGTTCGGGATGAACGCGCTCATGCCGCCGATCGCGAAGGCGCCCCGCTTGTGGCAGGTCTGCACGAGTAGATCGGTGTAGGCCCGCATGAACGGCACCGTCATCGTGACCTCGCTGCGGTCGGGGAGCACGAAGCGCGCCCCGCGGCCGCGGTAGTTCTTGATGATCGAGAAGATGTAGTCCCACCGGCCGGCATTCAGCCCTGCGCAGTGGTCGCGCAGCTCGTAGAGGATCTCATCCATCTCGAACGCGGCCGGCAGGGTCTCGATCAGCACGGTCGCCCGGATCGTGCCGTGCGGGATGCCGATGTACTCCTCGCTGAACGAGAAGACGTCGTCCCACAGCTTCGCCTCTTCGCTGGATTCGAGCTTGGCGATGTAGAAGTACGGTCCGCGACCGCCGTCGATCAGCGCCTGCGCGTTGTGCAGGAAGTAGAGGCCGAAGTCGACCAGGGAGCCGGATGCCGAGGTGCGACGACCGGCGCGATCGATGAAGGCGATGTGCTTCTCGGGCAGGTGCCACCCGCGAGGACGCATCACGATCGTGGGCGTGCGCTCCGCCGTGACGCGGTACTCCTTGCCGGGGCCGGATTCAGAGGCAGGCGAGGTGAACGACAACTCGCCGCGGATCGCGTCCCGGAGCGACAGCTGCCCCTCGATCACGTTCTTCCAGGTCGGGCTCGTGGCATCCTCCTGGTCGGCGAGCCACACCCGCGCGCCGGAGTTGAGGGCGTTGATCGTCATCTTCGGGTCGGTCGGCCCGGTGATCTCGACGCGGCGGTCTTCGAGGCCGGGTCCGGCGCCGGCGACCCGCCAGTCGCGGTCCTCACGGATGTGCGCGGTGTCGTCACGGAAGCGGGGATCGTGCCCGTTGCCGATCTCGAAGCGGCGGCGCATCCGGTCGGCGAGCCGGTCGTGGCGACGGGATGCGAACCGGTGGTGCAGCTCGGTGAGGAAGGCGATCGCCTCGGGGGTGAGGATCTCCTCATAGCGGTCGCGGATGGGGCCGGTGACCTCGATCGCCGGACCCTGCTGGGTCGTCTGGATCGGAGCCGTGGTCGGGGGAGCGGTGGGAGTGGTCATGATCGTGAGTCCTTCGGTTGGTGTCGAACGATGCGACAAGAGGGGCCACGCGCGCGGAGGGGGCGTGCGGATCAGTGG
Source organism: Microbacterium sp. NPDC058269 (assembly GCF_042881445.1). Classification (NCBI taxonomy): domain Bacteria; kingdom Bacillati; phylum Actinomycetota; class Actinomycetes; order Micrococcales; family Microbacteriaceae; genus Microbacterium; species Microbacterium sp. NPDC058269. Next base: position 497,405 of record NZ_JBHVXT010000001.1, on the reverse strand, counting down.
AACTGCGCGGCTTCGGTGGAGCCGGCGAGGGCGAGCGTCGCGCTGTCGGGGTTGAGCGCGGTGGAGATGACGTCGAAGTAGCCGGTGCCCGCCTCGCGCTGGTGCTTGGTGGCGGTGTAGCCGTCGGCTTCTGCGGCGAACTCGGCCTCCTGCAGCTCGACGTAGGCGCTCATGGCGCGATCGGCGTAGCCGCGGGCGAGGTCGAACATCGAGTAGTTCAGGGCGTGGAAGCCGGCGAGCGTGATGAACTGGAACTTGTAGCCCAGGTCAGCCAACTCCTGCTGGAACGTCGCGATCTCGGCGTCGGACAGGTGCTTCTTCCAGTTGAAACTCGGAGAGCAGTTGTAGGCCAGGAGCTTACCCGGGAACTGCGCGTGGATGGCTGCGGCGAAGTTGCGCGCGAGCTCGATGTCGGGCTCTCCGGTCTCGACCCACAGCAGGTCGGCGTAGGGGGCGAAGGCGAGCCCGCGGCTGATCACCGATTCCAGACCAGGGCGGATCCGGTAGAACCCCTCCGTCGTGCGCTCACCGGTGGTGAACTCCTGGTCCCGCTCGTCGACGTCGCTGGTGAGCAGGTCGGCGGCGAGAGCATCCGTGCGGGCGATGATGACGGTCGGCACACCCGCGACGTCGGCCGCGAGGCGGGCCGCGTTCAGGGTGCGGATGTGCTGCTGGGTGGGCACGAGCACCTTGCCGCCGAGGTGGCCGCACTTCTTCTCGCTCGCCAGCTGGTCCTCCCAGTGGATGCCGGCGGCACCCGACTGGATGAGCGACTGCGCGAGCTCGTACGCGTTCAGTGGTCCGCCGAAGCCGGCCTCGGCGTCGGCCACGATCGGGGCGAGCCAGTCCTGCGTGGTCTCACCCTCAGCGTGTTCCAGTTGGTCCTGACGGATGAGCGCGTTGTTGATGCGGCGCACGACCGCCGGCACCGAGTTCGCGGGGTACAGCGACTGGTCGGGGTAGGTCTGACCGGCAAGGTTTCCGTCGGCGGCGACCTGCCATCCGGAGAGGTAGATGGCCTTGAGGCCGGCCCGCACCTGCTGCACGGCCTGACCTCCGGTGTAGGCGCCGAGAGCCCGGACGTAGTCCTCGGTGTGCAGGAGGTTCCACAGGTTGTCGGCCCCACGGTGGGCGAGTGTGGCCTCTTCGCGAACGGAGCCGCGGATGCGGATGACGTCTTCGGCCGAGTAGGTGCGCTCGACGCCGTCCCAGCGGGGATCGGTGTCCCAGATCTCCTGGAGCTCGGCGGCCGTCTGAACCTGGTCGCCGGCTCGCAGACCGGCGGGGCGGGGCGTCGGGGTGTGGGCGGTGTTCGTCATGGTGTCTCCTCGGTGGATCCGGCGGCTGTGCCGGTGTGGCGTGGTTCCACTGTGAGTGAAGTTCGAGGCCCAGAACGACCGATCCGAAGGAGAAGATCGGCTGAAATTCTGTTTCTGTGACAGAATCGGCCGCATGAGCACCATCGACGCTGCAGAAGAGACCGACGCCCTCACGATCGGTCGGCGCATCCGCCAGCTCCGCACGGCGAAGGGGATGACCCTCGACGACCTCGCCTCCGCCGTCGATCGGGCGCCCAGTCAGATGTCGATGATCGAGACCGGCAAGCGCGAACCCAAGCTCACCCAGCTGCAGGCGATCGCCCGGGCGCTCGGGGTCACGATCGATGCGCTGCTGGAGGGCGAGCCGCTCGACGAGCGCAGTGCGGTCGAGATCGCGCTGGAGCGGGCGATGAAGGGGCAGACGTTCCAGGCGCTGGGCATCGAGCCGTTCCGCATCGCGAAGAGCCTGCCGACGGATGCGCTGAAGGCCCTGCTCGCGCTGCACGGCGAGATCGATCGGCTCAAGGACGAGCGCGCCGCGACGCCCGAGGAGGCCCGGCGGGCGAACGTCGAGCTGCGACACCTGATGCGGCGGCAGGACAACCACTTCGCCGACCTCGAGGCGAAGGCCGCCGAGATCCTCGCCGCGGTCGGGCATCCCGGTGGGCCGCTGACTCAGCGCACCGCATCCGAGATCGCCGCCTACTTGGGCTTCACCCTGCACTACGCGCCCGACCTGCCGCAGACCACCCGCAGCGTCGCCGATCTCGCGAACGGTCGACTGTACCTGTCGAGCAGCGTGCCCGCGAAGGGTGATGCCCGCACCGCCGTGCTGCAGGCGCTGTCGAGCCGCATCCTCGGGCACTCCGAGCCGCGCAGCTATGCCGAGTTCCTGCGGCAGCGAGTCGAGACCAACTACCTCACGGGCGCCCTCCTCATCCCGGAGGCGCATGTCGTCCCGGCGCTGACGGATGCCAAGCAGCGACGGGCGATCTCGATCGAAGACCTGCGCGATGCGTACTCGGTGTCGTATGAGACGGCCGCGCACCGCTTCACGAACCTCGCGACGCGGCACCTCGACATTCCGGTGCACTTCCTGAAGGTGCACGAGTCGGGCACGATCACGAAGGCGTATGAGAACGACGACGTGAACTTCCCGACCGACCGCCTCGGGGCCATCGAGGGGCAGATGTGCTGCCGTCGGTGGACCTCGCGCGTGGTGTTCGACGAGGACGACCGCTTCAACCCGTACTACCAGTACACCGACACCGGCAACGGCACGTACTGGTGCACCGCCCGGGTCGAGTCGTCGAGCGAGGGGCTGCACTCGGTGAGCGTCGGGGTGCGCTTCGACGACACGAAGTGGTTCGTGGGACGCGACACCTCGCACCGCGGCGTCTCGAAGCACTCGGTCGAGGTGTGCTGTCGTCGGGCTCCGGCTGACTTGGAGGACCGCTGGCGCGAGAACTCCTGGCCCAACGTGAAGACCCCGCGCACGCTGCTGGCGACCCTGCCGACCGGAGCCTTCCCGGGCGTCGACACGACCGACGTGTACGAGTTCCTGGAGGCGCACGCCCCTCGCTGAGTGCGGGTCCCGCTCCCGCCGTTCGTCAAAAGTTAGTTTGATCTTGCTTAGTCAATCTTGACTATGTTACTTTCATCGAGCCATCAATGACGAACGGCCGAGAAGGGACCCTCATGGCTACTTCCTCTGCGGAAACCCGATTCCGCATCACTGCCACCCTGACGTGCGTTCTCGCCGCCACGCTGACGCTCGGAGCATGCTCCGCGCAGACGCCAGGCGGCGATACCGCCCCCACGAGTGCGAGCGACACCGACGCCTGCAAGCGGAATCAGGATGCCGGCACCATCACCTACATCTCCGGCTACGGCTATTCCGCCAGCGCCGGACAGCTCGACGTGTTCCTCGCCGAGGAGCTGGGCTACTTCGACGATCTCTGCCTCGATGTGGAGATCAACGCCTCAGGCGCCAACGGGCAGCAGCTCGTGGCATCCGGTCAGGCGCAGTTCACCGCGCTCGGCTCCGCATCCGATGTAATGCTGGCCGCGGCGAACAGCAAGAACCTCACGGCGGTCGCCACCTACGGCACCACCCCGCCGTTCTCGATCTTCGGCAACGAGAAGCTGGAGAGCCTGAAGGACCTGGAGGGCGGATCGCTCGGGTACTTCATCAACCTGACCCCGATCGCCTCGGCCATGCTCGACGAGGCCGGCGTCGACGTCTCGAAGGTCGAGATGGTGAAGATGACCAACTACGACCCCACGGTCGTCGTCCGTGAGCAGGTCGACGCGATCGTCGGCTACGCCTCGAACCAGCCGCAGTCGCTCAAGGCGCAGGGTCTGCCGTTCAGCGAGTTCCTTCCCGCCGACCTCGGCGTCGAGGGCACGTACAACGTGATGGAGGTCAACTCCCGCTTCCTCGACGAGCACCGCGAGGTCGCCGCCGACTTCATGCGGGCGAGCCTCAAGGCGCTGCAGTACTGCCTCGACGAATCGGATGCCTGCATCGACAAGCTCGCGAAGCTGGCGGAAGACAACAACCAGGGCGCCGCGTTCCCGCGCGACCAGCTCGCCCGCACGTGGGAGGTCGAGTCCGCGTGGGTGCGTGAGAGCGCCGGCGGCAACCCCGGCGTGCAGAACGAGTCCATGTGGGAGCCTGAGTACGCCCTCGTGAAGAAGTACGGCGACGTCAAGAACCTGCCCGCGATCGCCGACATGATGGACGCCGACCTGGTCGCCGACCTCTACGACGGCGACACCCTCACATGGCCGGCGAAGTGATGTCGGTCGCACAGGGCGCAGGCGTCGAGGTCAGGAACGTCTCGAAGTCCTTCGGCGTCGACGGCGCGAAGGTCACGGTGCTCGACGATGTGAGTCTCACGATCGGCATGGGTGAATTCGTGTCGGTGATCGGCCCCAGCGGCTGCGGCAAGTCCACGCTGCTCAAGGTGGTCGCCGGTCTCCTCGATGCCGACTCGGGCACCGTCACGATCGACGGCGAGAGCGTCACCGCGGCCTCGCGCGACAAGAAGATCGGCCTCGTGCCGCAGTCGCCCGCGCTGCTGCCGTGGAAGACGGTGCGCGAGAACGTCGAGCTGCCGGTGCGGATCAACGCCAAGGCGAATTCAGGTCGCACATTGCGCGACCCCGCGGAGCTGCTGGCGACCTTCGGGCTCGGTCAGGCGATGAAGAAGTACCCCGGCCAGCTCTCGGGCGGCATGCAGCAGCGTGCCGCGATCGCCAGGGCGTTCGTGTTCGACCCGGCCATCATGCTGATGGACGAGCCGTTCTCGGCGCTCGACGAGATGAACCGCGACCTGCAGCGGATCGCCCTGCTGGAGTTCTGGCAGTCCAATCGCAAGGCCGTCATGTTCGTCACGCACTCGGTGCCGGAGGCGATCATGCTCTCCGATCGCATCGTGGTGATGGCAGCCCACCCGGGGCGCATCGCTCAGGTGATCGATGTGAACCTGCCGCGGCCGCGCGACGAGCAGTCCTATGCCACGGAGGAGTTCCGCGAGATGGAAGCAGTCGTGCGCGATGCGCTGCGCGCGCAGACGGAGAAGGCCCATGTCTGAGCTGACGATGAGAGACACGACCGCGACCCTCGCGACCGCCCGTTTGAAGGCCCAGCCGCATCGGGGCATCCCCGCCTGGCTGCGCTGGGGATCGTGGGGACCCACCCTGATCACGTTCGTGATCGCCGCGCTGCTCTGGCAGATCGTGGCCTGGACCAACCCGTACGTGCTCCCGACGCTGGAGGCGATCGGCGGCAGCCTCGTCGACGACGCCGGCATGTACTGGTCGAACTTCCTCGTCACGCTGCTCGAAGTGGTGGTCGGCGCCTCCGCCGGCATCCTCGCCGGCTTCCTGCTGGCCGTGGTCATGGCCGAGTTCCAGATCATCGAGCGGGCCGTGATGCCGCTCGTGATCATCGTGATGGTGACCCCGATCGTGGCGATCGCCCCGGCGCTGGTCGTGGCCTTCGGATTCGGCATGGTGCCGAAGTTCATCGTGACGGGGCTCGTGGTCTTCTTCCCGATGCTCGTCAACTCGCTGGCGGGTCTGCGCGACGTCGACCAGAAGGCCATGGACGTCTTCAAGACGCTGCATGCCTCGCGGTGGGAGATCTTCCGCGAGCTGCGCTTCCCCGGAAGCATGCCCTACGTGTTCGCCGGTCTCCGCATCGCCCTGCCGCTCGCCGTGGTCGGCGCCGCGGTCGCCGAGTTCGTCGCGGCGGGACAGCAGGCCGGCCTCGGTTCGCTCGTCACCACCTCGGCCGCACAGGCGAACCTGCCCGTCACCTGGGCCAGCATCGCCCTGCTGTGCCTGCTCGGTGTGCTGCTGATCATCGTCCTCGCCCTGGTGCGCAAGCGCGTGCTCTGGTGGAGCGACGGCGAGGTCACGGCCAAGGGCTGACGCGCACCCGCCTCCCGGGACGGGCACCCCCCCAACCCGTCCCGGGATTCCTCCGGCGTGCCCGGAATCACTCCAGATCCACCAGAACCACCCACAAGGAAGGCACCCGCACATGACCGATCAGAACACCGTCAAGCCGCTGCGTCTCGGCCTCTTCGAGAACGCGCAGGCGAACGACTCCGGCACCGCGACCTGGCGGCACCCCGACAACGGGCGCTACCTGTTCGACAAGCTCGATTACTGGCGCGACACCGCGCGCATGGTCGAGGACGCCGGGTTCGACTTCCTGTTCCTCGCGGATGCCTGGGGCTGGGCCGACGTCGCCGGCGAGCGGCCCGACATCTGCTCCGTCGAAGGCCTCGACCTGCCGCGTCTCGACCCGGCGATCATCCTCGCCGCGCTCATCCCCGAGACGACGCGCCTGGGGCTCGTGGCCACCGGCTCGACCCTGCTCGAACCGCCCTACTCCTTCGCCCGCCGCATGGCGACCCTCGACATCCTCTCCGGCGGTCGCATCGGCTGGAACGTGGTCACCACCGGCACCGCCGACACCGCGGTGCAGGGCTTCGGTGTGCCGATGGTCGGTCACGACGAGCGCTACCTCATGGCCGACGACTTCATGCAGGTCGTCTACAAGCTCTGGGAGCAGGCGTGGGAAGAGGGCGCCCTGGAGCGTGACAAGTCCGGCCGGTTCGCCGACCCCTCCAAGGTGCACCGCATCGCCCACGACGGGCCCTACTTCCGCTCGCACGGCTATGGCAACACCTCGCGCTCGCCGCAGGGAACCCCGGTGCTGTTCCAGGCCGGAGCGTCGCCCGCGGGGCGTGAATTCGGTGGCAAGCACGGCGAGGCGATCTTCGTGGGCAGCGGTTCGGTCGAGCAGCTGCGTGCGCACTCCTCGGCGATCCGCGAGGAGGCCGTGAAGAACGGCCGCGCGGCAGACGAGGTGAAGATCATGTCGGCGTTCGCCGCGATCGTCGGGAGCACGGAAGAAGAGGCGCAGCGCAAGTACGCCGAAGTCGCCGACGCGCAGAACCCCGATGTCACGGTCGCCTCCTACGCCTGGTTCACGGGGCTCGACCTGTCCGCGTACGCGCCGAACACGCCGATGTCCGAGCTCAGCACCGAGCTCTCGCAGACGCAGGTGGCCCGCTTCGCCGACAAGACCGTCGGCGACGTGCTCGGCGACTGGCACGCGCACGGTGTCGGTGCCCGCCCGATCGTCGGCACGCCCGAGCAGGTGGCGGACCGGATGATCGAGCTCGCCGACGGCGCCGACCTCGACGGATTCCTGTTCGCCCCCGTCATCCCGCCGGCATCGACGGTCGACTTCATCGAGCATGTGCTGCCGATCCTCAAGGAGCGCGGCGCGATCGTCGAGCCTTCGTCGGAGCCGCAGTCGCTGCGTGAGCGTCTGATCGGCACGCCGACGCCGGCGCTCGCCGATTCGCACACCGGATCGCAGTACCGACGGACGATGTCGCGTGTCTGACATCCTCGACGGTGTCGCCGTCGTGGGGAGCGCGAACCTCGATCTCGTGGTCGAGGTCTCGCGCCCCCCGCTCGTCGGCGAGACCCTGCTCGGCCGGGCCGGTGGCCGCTTCTCCGGAGGCAAGGGGCTGAATCAGGCCGTGGCATCCGCCCGCAGCGGGGCGCCCACACGGTTCTGTGCGGTCGTCGGACAGGATGAGGCGGCCGACGTGCTGCAGCAGACGTTGGCGGATGCCGGAGTGGTGGCGGCCGTGCGCCGCAGTGCCGCTGCGCCGACCGGCGTCGCCCACGTGCTGGCGTTCGACGACGGCGACAACAGCATCATCGTCGCGGCCGGCGCGAACGCGGAGCTCGACACGGACGACGCGGTCGCCGGGGTCGCCGGAGCCGCGGTCGTCCTCGCGCAGCTCGAAGTTCCCGTCGGGAGCATCGCGGCCGCACTGCAGGCGGGGCGGACGGCCGGTGCCCTGACGATCCTCAACGCCGCGCCCGCTCATGCCTCGACGGTCGGGATGCTCGCGGATGTCGATGTGCTGGTCGTGAACGAGACCGAGTGTACCGAGCTCGGTGGCGTCGACCGTCTGCACGCGGCCGGCGCGCAGACCATCGTGCTCACGCAAGGAGCCGGGGGAGTGACCCTGCACCGCACGGACGAGCAGACCTTGCACATCGATGCGTTCCGCATCGATCCGGTGGATTCGACAGGTGCCGGCGATGCCTTCTGCGGTGTGCTGGCCGCAGCGCTCTCCCACGGGGAGAGCATCGAGGATGCTCTGGTCCGAGCCTGCGCCGCCGGAGCCGTCGTGGCTCAGCATCGCGGGGCGACGACGTCGGCCCTCTCGCCCGCGTCGATCACAGCACTCGTCTCGTCGCGCTGAGTCAGCTCGAGGGTGCGGCGTCGGTCGGCGCGGCACCCTCGACCGTCTCGCCGGCGAAGGTGTACTCGCCGCCGCGCAGACGCTCCAGCAGATCGAGCAGCCACTGCTTCTCGGCCGTGAGGCGGGCGGTGGAGAGGTCGAAGATCTCCCGTACGTACTTCGGCGTCGTCTCGGAGCGCAGCGTGTCCTGCACGTCGAAGCCGTTCTGCGTGATGATCGCGTCGCTCTTGATGAGGCGGTGCTCGAGGCCGGCGATCACCTCCTGACGGCTCAGCACGAACATGAACGAGGCCACGGTCATGATGGCCTGGGTGTCGAAGGCGGCGACGTTCCAGAGGTTCTCGCGCAGCATCCTCTGCAGTTCCACCTCGCCGGCCGGAGTGATGCGGTACGTCGTGCGGGCGGGGCGCTTGCCCTCGGCCTCGGTGCCGCTCTCGGCGATGTACCCGTCGACCTCGAGGGCACGCAAGGCGTTGTAGATCGATCCGGGCTGGATGTGCGCCCATTCGTCGACGTGCCAGGTCATGAGCTCGCGGCGGAGGAAGTACCCGTGCACGGGCTGGAACTGCTTCACGGCGCCGAGGACAACGAGGCGGGTGGTCGACATGAACCTCATGCTAACGGCTGGCCTCACAGATTCCTGTTGTTTGCATGATCAAAATTGCCTATTATCGAAACTAGTCAAAGTTGACTAACGAAAGGAAGCCGAAATGACGACTGCCGTGACCGACGCCCTGCCGCGCGACCTCGCCCTCCGCCGGGCCTTCTCGGTGTATCCGACCGGTGTCGTGGCTCTCGCTGCCCACATCGACGAGCGAGCCGTCGGGATGGCGGTCAACTCCTTCACCTCGATCTCGCTCGAACCCGCACTCGTCGCGATCAGCGCAGCCCGCACGTCGAAGACCTGGCCGGTGCTGCGCACGGTGCCCGAGCTCGGCATGAGTGTGCTCGCCGCGCACCATGAGCCGCTCAGCCGCTCGCTCTCGGCGCGTGAGGGCGACCGGTTCGGCGGGCACGAGTGGCAGCGCACCGATGGGGGAGCCGTGCTGATCGCGGATGCGGCGCTCTGGCTCACCTGCCGCCTGCACAGCACGTTCGACGGCGGGGATCACGAGATCGCCCTGTACGAGATCGCCGACGTCACGCTGTTCGACGATGTCGAGCCCCTGGTCTTCCACCAGAGCCGTTACCGCTCCATCGCCGCGCCCGAGAACGCGTGAGCGCTCCGCCGCTCGGGACGATCGCCGGGATGGTCGTCCCGGGTGACGGTCGGGGGCGTGGGCTCGGCTTCCCGACGGCGAACCTGGAACTGGGCGAGGGAGGCCTCCCTGAGGACGGGATCTACGCGGCCTGGGCGCGGATCGACGACGATCCGCCGCTCTGGGCGGCGAGCGTGAGCGTCGGTGCGAACCCGACGTTCGACGGCGACCGTGCGCGACGTGTCGAGGTGCACCTGCACGATGCGGATCTCGACCTGTATGGTCGCCGGCTGGCCGTGACCCTCGTCGCGCGCCTGCGACCGACTCTGCGCTTCGACGGTGTCGACGCGTTGATCGCCCAGGCCGCGGACGACGTCATCCGTTGCCGGTCTCTCTTGGGCGATCACGCTCGGATCCGCCGCTGACTCGCTGCTCCGGTCGCAGTTGCTGCCGCTCAGAAGCCGCGCGGGCGGCACGAAGCGCGACCGGGGGCGTCGAAACCGGGGAGGCTAGACCGCGTTCCAGCGCAGGCGCGGATCCGCGCGGAACTCCGTGAGGGGGATGGTCGCATCGGCGACCGGGAACATCGTGACCAGCAGAGGGGCGGCGCCCGCGGTCGGCGCGACGGCGTAGGCGAGAGCGGTCGGGCCCTGCGCGGCGCCGAGGGCCAGCCTGGCCTCGCGGGCGTCGATCACCTGGGTCGCGCCGGCAGCGGGGGTGGCGAGGAGTGCGGATGCGGCGGCGGTCGCTCGCGCGAGCAGCGTCGGCCCCTCGCTCCAGGGGCGGAACGCGTCCGGAGGCAGGTGGCATGCCTGAGCCAGCGCGCCCTCGGTCCAGCGTTCGCGTTTGAGTCCGTACGGGGTGGGCTCCAGCGACAGCATGTAGCCGTAGCAGTGCAGCACTCCCGCATTGCCGATCGGCCAGTCGGCGGCGATATCCGCGTGTGCGTGCAGTTCCTCGAACAGCGCGCGGGGGATGGTCGCCGCACCCGTGTTCTCGTCGATCACCGACGACCGTCCCCACACGGCGAAGCGGCCGGCCGTGCGGTCGTCGTGGATCGCAGATGCCAGCCAGGGGAGGGCGTCGAGGGCGGAGCGTGCGCCGGCGTCGGATCCGTCGGCGGCGAGGTGCGCCGCATGCGTGAGCTGTTCGAGTTCGGACACGGCGCTCACCATACGCGAGTGGAGTGGACGGATTGTTCACACGGCGTTCACGCGTTCGGGACTTTCTGTCCACAATCGTTCCTCATCATGGACGGAGCGTCCCCACAGAAAGAACTCCGTGAACTCCATCCTCCTCTTCGATTTCGACGGCACGATCGCCCTCGGCGACGGTCCGGTCCTCGCCTACGCACATCAGGTCGCTGCCGGCCTCGGTGACGACGGCACCTTCCTCGACGACGTCCGCACGGTCCTCGCCGCAGCCGACGGGGATGCGCTCGACGGCTACGACGCGGTGCGTCGGGTCGCCGAAGCCAGGGGAGCGGATGCCCGTCTCCTGAGCAGCGCCTATCTCGCAAGTCGTGCGCAGCTCGGCACTGCCGATGCCCCGATCACCGCACCGGACGGGCTCGCCGAGTTCCTCTCCTCGGTCGACGCCGAGCGGATCCTCGTCACGAACGCGCCGGCCATCCGCATCGTCGACGCCCTGGAGACGCTCGGTCTTCGCGGACTGTTCGACCGGATCGTCACCGGCGCCGGCAAGCCCCGGGGGCTCGAGGCCGTGCTCGCCGAGCTCCCCGCGGACGCCCGAGTGCTGAGCGTCGGCGACATCTGGCACAACGACCTCGCCCCCGCGCACGCCCGCGGCCATGCGACCGCGCTGATCGGCGGATTCTCCGACCCAGACGCCACCCCGACCTTCCGCGCCGCCGAGTTCTCGACGCTGGTTCCCCAGCTCGAGGCCTGGCTGCGCGGCTGAGACCTCTCCCTCCCCGCTCGTACCCCTCCCTCACACACTCACCCCCATCGAAGGATGAACATGCGTACCTCTCTCCTCCGCTCCTCCGCAGCGGGCGTCGTCGCGGTCGGCGCCCTGCTGACCGTGGTGCTCGCCGGTTGCTCCAGCAGCACCGCCGCGCCCGAGGATTCCGCAGCCCCCGCTGCCGACCCCGACTCGATCGTGCTCGCCCTCGTGCCCTCGCAGGACCAGGACGGACTCGTCGACACCGCCGCGCCCCTCACCGACTACCTCACCGAGGAGCTCGGCATCGAGGTCACCGGCGTCGTGTCGAAGGACTACCAGGCCGCCGTCGAGGCGATGGGCGCAGGCCAGGCGCAGATCGGCTTCCTGCCGTCGCTGCAGCTGTGGCAGGCGAACGACATGTACGACGCGAAGGTCGTGCTCCAGACCGAGCGCAACGGCAACATCACCTACCCCGCGCAGTTCATGACGAACAACCCCGACAAGTACTGCGACGACGAGCCGGTCGAGCGCGACGGGATGCTGTTCTGCAACGGCGCCGACGCCATGAAGGGCCCGGCCGGCCTCGACAGCATCGACAAGGTGAAGGGCGCGAAGGTCGCCGTGCTCGGCCCCGGTTCGCCCGCCGGCTACATCTACCCGATCGTCGCGCTGCAGGAGGCCGGTCTCGACACCGACACCGACATCCAGCAGATCCCGGTCACCGCGAACGACGCCTCGGTGCTCGCGGTCTACAACGGCGACGCCGAGGTGGGATTCAGCTTCTGGGACGCCCGCACGATCGTCGCGAAGGACACCCCCGACGTCGGCCAGAAGGTCGTCGTGTTCGCCATGACCGAGGAGATCCCGAACGACGGCGTCGCCCTCTCGTCCGACCTGTCACCCGAGCTGCAGGATCGCATCACGAAGGCGCTCGAGGACTTCTCGAACACCCCAGAGGGCTCCGAGATCCTCACCAGCATCTACTCGATCACCAAGCTCGCGCCGGCCGACCCCGACTCGCTCGACGTCGTGGCCCGTGCCGCACAGGCTCTGGGGCTCCAGTAAATTGTCCGATCAGATCCAGCACGTGGACGCCGCAGCTCCTGCTGCGGCGTCCACGCCGTGGTCCATCCGCCTCGATGAGGTCACGGTCCGCTACCCCAACGGCACGATCGGCCTGAACCGGGTGTCGCTCGACATCGAGGCCGGCGAGATGGTCGCCGTCGTCGGGCTCTCCGGCTCGGGCAAGTCCACCCTCATCCGCACGATCAACGGCCTCGTGCCGGTGACGAGCGGCGCCCTCGACGTGGGGGAGCACCGGGTGAGCGGCGCCTCGTCGCGCACCCTCCGCCGCCTCCGCGGCGACATCGGCATGGTCTTCCAGGGCTTCAACCTCGCAGGCCGCGCGAGCGTGCTGCATAACGTGCTCGTCGGGCGCCTCGCCCACACGCCGCTCTGGCGCACGCTCCTGGGCGTCTATCCCGAAGCGGACAAGCAGCTCGCGTACCATGCTCTCGATCGCGTGGGCATCCTGCCGAAGCTGCACTCCCGCGCCTCCGAGCTCTCGGGCGGCCAGCAGCAGCGGGTCGCGATCGCCCGTGCCCTCGCCCAGGAGCCGCGCATCGTCCTCGCCGACGAGCCGGTCGCGAGCCTCGATCCGCCCACCGCGCACGGGGTGATGAACGACCTGCGCCGCATCAACCGGGATCTCGGAATCACGGTGCTCGTCAATCTGCATCTGCTCGACCTCGCCCGTGAGTACGGGGCGCGGATGATCGGCATGCGCGCCGGGGAGATCGTCTACGACGGGCCCGCCACCAGTGCGACGGACGCCGATTTCGAGAGCATCTACGGCCGCTCGCTCACGCCCGACGACCGGCTGGACGCATGAGCGGCACGCCGAACCCGTCGGTCCTCGACATCCCCGCCCGCCCGCGAGGAGCGTGGAAGGGGCCCGTGATCCTGGCCGCCGTCGTGGCCGTCACGGTCGTGATGTGCCTGCCGGTGATCGGCATCGGCGTCGACTTCTCGGCCATCGCTCGCAATTGGCAGAACGGCGCCGACAAGATCGTGAAGCTGCTCCTGCCCGATTGGAGCTTCTTCCCCCGCACCGTCGCACCTCTCGTCGAGACGCTGCAGATGGCGGTGATCGCGACGGCGATCGGTGCACTCGTCTCGCTGCCGCTCAGCTTCTGGGCCGCGCGCGCCACCAACCCGAACACCACGGCGCGCGTCATCGTGCGCGGCATCCTCAACGTCATCCGCAGCGTGCCCGACCTGCTGTACGCGGCGATCCTGGTCGCGATGGTCGGGGTCGGTGCGCTCCCCGGAATCCTGGCGCTGCTGCTGTTCAATGTCGGAATCATCGTCAAACTCGTCTCCGAGGCCATCGACACCAACGACCGCGGCCCCCTCGAGGCCGGACGCGCGGTGGGGGCGACGCAGACCAAGATCAACCGCACGCTCGCCCTGCCCGACGCCTGGCCCGCCTTCGCCAACCAGACCCTGTACGTGTTCGAGCTGAACGTGCGCGCCTCGACCGTGCTCGGCCTTGTCGGCGCCGGTGGCATGGGCCTGCTGATCGACGCGGTACGCACGTTCTACCGGTACGACCAGCTCTCACTCATCATCCTGGAGATCCTCATCGTCGTCATCGTGATCGACCTCGTCTCGGACGCCATCCGACGGAGGCTCGTATGAGCGCGGCGCTCACCGTCATCCCCGCCAAGCCCCGCCGGCCCTGGCTGATCGCCGGATGGGCCCTCGTCACCGGCGTCGTGGTCCTGGCGTTCTGGTCGATCGACATCGACTGGTCCCGTCTCGCCGATCTGCCGTCCGAGATCATCCGGTACACGTTCCTGATGTTCGCCGATCCCAACTGGGAGAAGCTGCCGGAGGCGCTGTGGCAGACGTGGCGGAGCATCGAGATGGCCTGGGTCGGCACGATCCTCGGCATCGTGCTCGCGACCCCGCTGAGCCTGGTCGCCGCGCGCGGATTCGGGCCCGCGTGGCTGCGGGCGCTCCTGCGCGGACTCTTCTCGCTGATCAGGGCGGTCCCTGAGATCATCATCGCGATCGTGATCCTCTCGGTCACCGGCCTCACTCCGTTCACCGGTGCGCTCGCCCTCGCCATCAACGGCATCGGCACGCTCGGCAAATGGGGGTACGAGGCGGTCGAGGCCGTGCCCCGCGGTCCGATCGAAGCGGCGCGCGCGGCCGGCGGCGGCACCCTCCAGGTGCTGCGTTGGGGTGTCTGGCCGCAGGCCGAACCGGCGTTCTGGTCGTTCTGGCTGTACCGCTTCGAGATCAACGTGCGCTCCTCCGCGGTGCTGGGGCTCATCGGCGTCGGCGGAATCGGCGACATGCTCACCTCGTACACCCAGTACCGTGAGTGGTCGACGGTGGGTGTCCTGCTCATCGTGGTGGTCGTGGTGACGATGCTGATCGATGCGGCGTCCGGTGCGATCCGTCGCCGCATCATGGAGGGAGCCCGAGCCCGTGTTCTCGCCTAGCGCCCCGCCCACCGCACGCATCGCGGCCGTGCTCAACACCCTGCAGCCGGCCGAGCGCCGCGTCGCCGAGCTGATCGTCGAATCGGCCGACGAGGTCGTGGAGTGGACGGCGCAGGAGCTCGCCGACCGGGCCGGCGTCGGCCGCGCCACCGTGGTCCGCACCTGCCAGGGCATCGGCTATCGCGGTTATCCGCAGCTGCGGGTCGCGCTCGCCGCCGAACTCGGCAGCACGCCCGGAGAGGCGGCCGTCGACCACGGTCCCGGCGTGCTCGGACGCATGCGGGGGGAGATCGATCGTCTGGCGGGCTCCCTGCCGGCGCTCGCCAGCCTGCTCGACCCGGATGCGGTCGCCGAGGCCGTGCGCCTCTCGGCATCCGCCCGTCGTCTGCTCGTGCTCGCCAACGGGCTGTCGTCGCCGATCGCCAACGACCTCGCCATGCGGCTGACCGCCGCCGGGCGTTCGGCGGAATTCATCGCCGACGCCATCGCCCAGCAGATCGCGGCTCGCCACCTCACGGCCGAAGACGTCTGCCTCGTGGTGAGCGGTTCCGGTGCGAACGAGGCGAGTCTGCGCGTCGCGACCGCGGCCGCGCGGGGCGGTGCGACCGTGATCGCCCTGACGTCGTTCGCCTCGTCGGCCTTGACCGAGGCGGCGTCGCTGTCGCTCGTGATCGCGCCGACCGGGGTGAGCTTCCGCGACGAGCTCGAGCACACCTCCCGCGTGGCCTACCTCGTGTTCGCCGAGGTGTTCGCCGCCGCGGTCGCGACCGAGCGCGGCGTGGATGCGGTGCAGGCGCGCGCCCACGCTCTCGAGGTGGTCTCGGCCAACCTCGGCGAGGGCACCGCCGACTGACCCGGCATCAATCCCTGGCGGTCTGCAGGATCGTCCAGAGCTCGGCGCGAGCCGGGAAGGTCGACAGGTCGATGTCGAGCAGGGCGCCCGCGTGGGCGATGCGGGAGCGCAGGGTGTGCCGATGCACTCCGAGCGCGATCGCGGCGGATTCCGCCTTCGCGTCGTGCTCCAGCCAGGTGCGCAGCGAGCGTTCGAGATCGGCTCCGGTGCGGGCATCGTGCTCGCGCACCGGTGCGAGGCGCGACTCGGCGACCAGACGGGCCTCGTCCGTGGCGAGAGCGGTGAGGATGCTCGACCCCACGGTGTCGGCGTACCGGGCGACTCCGTGCGTGCCCTGCTGACGCAGCGCCGTGAGCGCCTGTGCGTGTGCACGGGCGAACGAGTCGTAGGCCTCGGAATCGGAGACGCCGATGCGGACGCCGAAGCGTGCGGCGACCTCGTCGAGCAGGGCCTCGTCGCCGGCGGACACGCACATCGTCACGCCCTCCTCGGACTCGGCGAGGAAGACCGAGGTGCCGTGCTCGGCGCGGTGCCGCTCCCACCAGTCGGCGAGCGGGCCGGCCGGCGCGTCGGCGGCGACGGCCACGAGCACGGGCGCGGCAGGCAGGCTGCCCAGCACCCTCCTGGCGAGGGAGGGGTCGTCGGTGAGGAGTGATCCGAGAAGCTGGGCGTGCAGGCGCCGGCGGCTGCGGGCGAGCTGCTCGCTCTGCTCCATAGCGAGCCCGGCCATGGCGATGACCGAGGTCACGACCGATCGGGCTTCGGGATCGAGCGCGTCGAGGGCCAGGGCGATCACCCCACGCAGATGTCCGCCGCGGCCGACCGTGAACAGCATGAACGAGTGGTCCTCGATGCTGAGGGACTGTCCGGCCTCGAGCCCGCGGGTCAGGATCTCCACCACGCGGTCCCCGACCTCGTCCAGCACATGCGCGTCGACGGCGTCGCGCGGGTGGGACAGGGTGAGCGCTCCCGCCGCGTCGAACATCCCGGCCCAGACGTCGAGTCGGCGCCCGAGCTCGGCGATCGTCGCATCGAGGCCGTGCGGGCGGAGGGCCGCGAGGGCGAGGGCGCGCTGGGTGTCGAGCGCCCAGGATCGTCGGGCATAGGCCTGGGCCGCGATGGCCTCGGAGTGCGCTCGGGCGACGGCGATGAACGGCGTGCGGTAGGGCACGGCGAACAGCGGCATCCCGTGCGTGGCGCACGCGTCGACGAGCTCCTCGGGGATGCCCGAGCGGTGCACCTCGGTGCCGAATCCCAGGCCGATCACCCCGCGGTCCGCGAGCCGGCCGACATACGTGTCGATGCTCACGGCGTCGTCGAACTGGGTCCCGGTGGTGAGCAGGGCCAGGTCTTCGGAGAGGAAGGGGGTGGGGTCGGCGAGATCGGAGCTGTGCACCCAGCGCAGCGGGCGGTCGAGCGCGCCCTCGGGGATGTCGGCTTCGTCGGGGACCAGTGAGAGGCCGAGGTCGCGACGCTGCAGCAGCGCGCGCAGGGTCGGTGGGGTGGTGGCGGCCACGACAACCTCCGGCTCTTGTACGCGCGGGCGAATTCTCACTTCAGATTGTACAGACCGGTGAGTGCAGCCGTCGCTCCCGCCGCCGTACGCTCGCGAACATGGCACTCCTCGACACCGCAGCCCCCGCAGTCCCTCTCGGCGGACCCGACCTCCCGCAGGAGCGTCGCCTGGTCACGGATCTCCCCGGCCCTCGCTCGGCCGAGATCCTCGCGCGCAAGGCGGATGCCGTGGCGGCCGGTGTCGGGCACACCGTTCCGATCGCCGCCGTCGCCGCGGGTGGCGGAGTCGTCGTGGACGCCGACGGGAACTCGCTCATCGACCTCGGCTCCGGCATCGCCGTGACCACCGTCGGCAACGCGCACCCCAAGGTCGCCGCCGCCGTCGCCGCGCAGGCCGCGCAGTTCACGCACACTTGTTTCATGATCTCGCCCTACGAGTCGTACGTCGGCGTCGCCGAGGCGCTCAACCGCGTCACCCCCGGTGACTTCGCCAAGAAGAGCGCGCTGTTCAACTCGGGAGCCGAGGCTGTCGAGAACGCGATCAAGATCGCCCGCAAGCACACCGGTCGCCAGGCCGTCGTCGCCTTCGACCACGGATACCACGGCCGCACCAACCTGACCATGGCGCTCACCGCCAAGTCGATGCCGTACAAGAGCGGCTTCGGCCCGTTCGCTCCCGAGGTGTACCGGGCGCCGATGTCGTACCCGTTCCGCGACGGGCTCGACGGTCGCGAGGCTGCGGCCCGCGTCATCCTGCAGCTCGAGAAGCAGATCGGCGCCGACAACCTGGCCGCGGTCATCATCGAGCCGATCCAGGGCGAGGGCGGCTTCATCGTCCCGGCCGACGGCTTCCTCCCCGCGATCGTCGACTGGTGCCGCGCGAACGGTGTCGTGTTCATCGCCGACGAGGTGCAGACCGGCTTCGCACGCACCGGCCACATGTTCGCGAGCGAGATCTTCGGCATCGAGCCCGATCTGATCACCACGGCCAAGGGCATCGCCGGCGGGCTTCCGCTCGCCGCCGTGACCGGCCGCGCCGAGATCATGGACGCCTCGCACTCCGGCGGCCTCGGCGGCACGTACGGCGGCAACCCGATCGCCTGCGCCGCAGCACTCGCCTCGATCGACGTGTTCGAGAACGACGGCGTGATCGAGCGGGCACGCGAGATCGGCACCATCCTCACGGACCGCCTCACCGCGATCCAGCAGAACGACCCGCGCGTCGGCGACGTCCGCGGCCACGGTGCGATGATCGCCGCCGAGTTCGTCGACCCCGAGACCAAGGCGCCGAACGCCGCTCTCACGGCTGCCGTGGCGAAGGCATGCATCGCACAGGGCGTCATCGTCCTCACCTGCGGCACCTACGGCAACGTCATCCGCTTCCTTCCGCCCCTCTCGATCGGCGACGACCTGCTGAACGAAGGACTCGACATCGTGGCCGCCGCCCTCGCCGCAGCCGCCGCCGAATAGCATGCAGGCCGCGCTCCCGCGCGGCCTGACCCCCTGTCCGGTCGCGACCCCAATCGGGGGATTTCGGGTCGCGACCGGCACTACTTCACCCAACGAAGGAGTTGCAGATGTCTGAGATCACCCGCGACGTACTCATCATCGGGGCCGGAGCCGCAGGGCTCACGGCCGCGAACGACCTGCGCAAGGCCGGCCTCTCGGTCGCCGTGTTGGAGGCCCGCGACCGCGTGGGCGGGCGCCTGTGGACCGACGTCATCGACGGCGCCATGCTCGAGATCGGCGGTCAGTGGGTCTCACCCGATCAGGACGCGCTCAAGGATGCGATCGAAGAGCTGGGGCTCGAGACCTACAGCCGCTACCGCGAGGGCGACAGCGTCTATGTCGGCCCCGACGGGAAGACGCACCGCTTCACGGGCGAGATGTTCCCCGTCTCCGCGGAGACCGAGGCCGTGATCGCCCGCATCACGGGCATCCTCGACGCACTGGTCGCCGAGATCGACCCCGACCAGCCCTGGGCACACCCGAACGCCGAGGAGTGGGACTCCATCACCTGGGATGCCTGGCTGCGCGCGCAGACCGACGACGACGAGGCCGTGCGCAACCTGGCCTTCGCCACGGGTTCCGCGATGCTCACCAAGCCCACGCACTCGTTCTCGCTGCTGCAGTCGCTGCTGATGGCCGCGTCCGCCGGTTCGTACTCGAACCTCGTCGATGCCGACTTCATCCTCGACAAGCGCGTCGTCGGCGGCCTGCAGCAGGTGCCGCTGCGCCTCGCCGAGCGCCTGGGCGACGACGTGCTGCTGAACCAGCCGGTCCGCAGCCTCGAGTGGTCGGACGCGGGTGTCGTCGCCACCACCGACGAGCTCACTGTCCGCGCCCGTCACGCGATCCTCGCGCACGCGCCGGTGCTGTACAACCGCATCTCCTTCGTCCCGCCGCTGCCGCGCCGTCAGCACCAGCTGCACCAGCACCTCTCGATGGGCTTCGTCATCAAGGTGCACGCCGTCTACGACCGTCCGTTCTGGCGTGAGCAGGGCCTCAGCGGCACCGCGTTCAGCCCCTACGAGCTGTCGCACGAGGCCTACGACAACACGAACCATGGCGACGAGCGGGGCACCCTGGTGGGCTTCGTCTCCGACGCCAACGCCGACGGTGTCTTCGAGCTGTCGGCCGAGGAGCGCAAGGAGCGCATCCTCGAGTCGCTGTCGCACTACTACGGGCCCGAGGCCAAGAACCCCGTCGTCTACTACGAGAGCGACTGGGGCAGCGAGGAGTGGACGCGCGGCGCCTACGCCGCGAGCTTCGACATGGGCGGCCTGCACCGCTACGGCGCCGACCTGCGCACGGCGGTCGGCCCGATCCACTTCGCCTGCAGCGACATGGCCGGCGCCGGGTATCAGCACGTCGACGGCGCGATCCGGATGGGTCACCTCGTCGCCTCGAACATCGTCGACGCCAGCCGCGACGCGGGCGCTGTCGAGAGCAGCAGCTGATGACCGGCTCGGTCGTCGTGGGGTACACGGCGACGGATGCGGGAGCGGATGCCGCAGCGCTGGGTGCGCGCATCGCCCGCAGCCTGGGCGCGACACTGCACCTGGTGATCGTGCTGCCGAACGAGGGCACGCGCAACGCCGCTGTCCCGCCGGAGCGCGCCTACGAGGAGCACATCAGGTCGCAGGCGCGGAAGTGGCTCGCCGACGCCGTCGTCCGACTGCCGCAGGAGTTGACCCGCAGCGGTCATGTCCGGTTCTCCGAGTCGTTTGCCGAGGGGCTCATCGCCGCCGGTGAGGAGTTCGGTGCCCGCGTGATCGTGATCGGCGCGGCGGGCGGCGGCATCTTCGGACGCCACCGGCTCGGCAGCGTCGCCTCCGAGCTGCTGCACTCGTCGACGATCCCGGTGGCGCTGGCACCTGTGGGCAGCGCCCAGCAGGACGACCACGTCATCCCGCGCGTCACGGTCGCGGTCGGCTCGCGGCCGGGCGCCGACGCGCTGCTCGACGAGGCGGTCGCCCTCGCCGGCGACAGCGGCGTCGACCTCCGTCTCGTCTCCCTCGTGCCGTTCGACGTGCCGCCGGGTCTCGACACGGGCGCGATCCGCACGGTCGGCGACGACCACGGGCAGGAGGTCCTCGCGATGGCGACCGAGCTGCTCCCGGATGGGCGCACCGCCGCTGTGGAGAAGGCACCGGGCGATTCCGTCGAAGACGCGGTCGCGAACCTCTCCTGGCTTCCCGGCGAGGTCGTCCTGGTCGGCTCGAGCCGGCTGGCGCAGCCCCGTCGTCTGTTCCTGGGCTCCACGGCGGCGAAGATGCTGCACGAGCTGCCCGTCCCCATGATCGTCGTCCCGCGCACCCGCAACGAAGCAGGAGAACGCTGATGAGCAGCACCAACCGGGCGACGGAGCCCGAATCCGGTGTCACGACCGGGATCTCCACCAAGGGCCTGAGCGCCGGAACGGTCGGCCTCATCGGCGCGGTCGTGATCGGCATCTCATGCATCGCTCCCGCCTACACGTTCACGGCCGCCGTCGGTCCCGTCGCCTCGACGGTCGGGTCGCAGATCCCCGCGATCATCCTGGTCGGCTTCATCCCGATGCTCCTGGTCGCGTTCGGGTACCGCGAGCTCAACAACCGGATGCCCGACTCCGGCACCTCGTTCACCTGGGCGGCACGCGCCTTCGGCCCCTGGGTGGGCTGGATGGCGGGCTGGGGCCTGGTGGTCGCCACGATCCTGGTGCTCTCCAACCTCGCCGGCATCGCGGTCGACTTCCTCTTCCTGCTGATCTCGCAGATCACGGGCAATCCGGACATCGCCGGCCTCGCGAGCGTCACCTGGATCAACATCGGGGTGTGTCTGCTGTTCATGCTCGGGGCGACCTGGATCTCGTATCGCGACATGCAGACGACGCAGAAGCTGCAGTACTGGCTCGTCAGCTTCCAGATCCTCGTGCTGCTCTTCTTCGCGGGCGCGGCGATCGTGCAGGCGGTGAACGGCAACGGCTTCGACTACCAGCCGTTCGACCTGAACTGGTTCAACCCGTTCGCGATCTCGTCGTTCAGCGCGGTCGCCGCCGGACTCTCGCTCTCGATCTTCATCTTCTGGGGGTGGGACGTCACTCTGACCATGAACGAGGAGACGAAGGACCCGGAGAAGACTCCCGGCCGCGCCGCCACCGTCACGGTGCTCATGATCGTCTCGCTGTACCTGCTGCTCGCGGTCGCGATGATCATGTTCGCGGGCGTCGGCACCGGGGCACTGGGCCTCGGCAATGAGGGCATCCAGGAGAACGTGTTCTTCCATCTCTCCGGCCCCATCCTCGGCCCGCTCGCCTTCCTCGTGTCGCTCGCGGTGCTGACCAGCTCGGCGTCGTCGCTGCAGTCGACGTTCGTGGGTCCGGCGCGCACCCTGCTGGCGATGGGGCACTACGGTGCCCTGCCCAAGTCGTTCGCGAAGGTCAGTCCGCGGTTCTTCACGCCGGGGTACGCGACCATCGTCTCCGCCATCGTGGCATCGGCCTTCTACGCCGTGATGCGCATCGTGAGCGAGGACACGCTGTGGGACACCATCCTCACCCTCGGCATGATGATCTGCTTCTACTACGGGATCACCGCCTTCGCGTGCGTCTGGTACTTCCGCAAGCAGTGGTTCGACTCGACGAGGAACTTCTTCTTCACGTTCCTGTTCCCGCTCGTCGGTGGCGCCATCCTCGCGGTGCTGTTCTTCACCACGCTGATCGACTCGATGGACCCGGCCTACGGCTCGGGCTCGCAGATCGGCGGCGTCGGCATCGTCTTCATCCTCGGCATGCTGATCATCGTCGTCGGCATCGTCGTCATGATCTGGAACGCGGTCAGACGGCCGGCGTTCTTCCGCGGACAGACGCTGGGTATCGACGCACCACCCAGCCGACGCACGCGCTCCTAGCCCTCCTCACAGAAAGAGAATCATGAGCACTCAGACCGAACAGGCGCTCCTGGACAGCATCCCCACCGGCCTCTTCATCGGCGGTCAGTGGATCGACGGCGAGACCGGCGGCACCTTCGACGTGCAGGATCCCGCGACCGGTGCCGTGATCCGCACCATCGCCGATGCGACGCCCGCAGACGGCATCCGCGCTCTCGATGCCGCGGTCGCCGCTCAGGACGGCTGGGCAGCGACGGCTCCGCGCGTGCGCAGCGAGATCCTCCGCCGGGCGTTCGACCTCGTGCAGGAGCACAAAGAGGACCTGGCGCTGCTGATGACGCTCGAGATGGGCAAGCCGCTCGCCGAGGCCCGTGGCGAGGTCGGCTACGGCGGCGAGTTCCTGCGCTGGTTCAGCGAGGAGGCCGTGCGCATCAGCGGCCGCTACGGCATCAACCCCGAGGGCACCGGCCACATGGTCGTGTCGCAGCGTCCGGTCGGCCCGTCGTTCTTCGTGACGCCGTGGAACTTCCCGTTCGCGATGGCCACGCGCAAGATCGCACCAGCGCTCGCCGCCGGCTGCACCGTCGTGATCAAGCCCCCGGCGCTCACACCGTTGACGACGATGTACTTCACGAAGCTGCTCGAAGAGGCAGGACTCCCGGCCGGCGTCGTGAACGTGGTGCAGACGTCGAAGTCGAGCGCGCTGTCGGCACCGATCATCGCCGACCCGCGCCTGCGCAAGCTCTCCTTCACCGGATCGACCGAGGTCGGCCGCAAGCTCATCGCCCAGGCGGCGGAGGGCGTGCTGCGCGTGTCGATGGAGCTCGGCGGCAACGCCCCGTTCGTGGTGTTCGACGATGCCGACCTCGACAAGGCCGTGGACGGTGCGCTGGCCGCGAAGTTCCGCAACATCGGGCAGGCCTGCACGGCGGCGAACCGCTTCATCGTGCACAAGGACGTGGCGGGCGAGTTCGCCAAGCGCGTGACCGAGCGCGTCAACGACATGAAGATCGGCCGCGGCACCGAGGACGGCGTGGCGATCGGACCGCTCATCGATGCGGACGCCGTCGCCAAGGCCGGCGAGCTCGTCGACGACGCGGTCGGTCGCGGCGCGACGCTGCTCGCCGGTGGCAAGGCTGTCGAGGGCACGGGCACGTTCTACGAGCCCACCGTGCTGACCGATGTGGTCGCCGGAAGTGCGATCCTCCGAGAGGAGATCTTCGGACCGGTGCTCGCGATCGCGACCTTCGAGACCGAGGAAGAAGCCGTGCGCCTCGCGAACGACACCGAGTACGGGCTGGTCTCGTACGTGTTCACCGAGAACCTGCAGCGCGGTCAGCGGATGATCGACGGTCTCGAGACCGGCATGATGGGTCTCAACGTGGGCGTGGTCTCGAACGCGGCCGCACCGTTCGGCGGCGTCAAGCAGTCCGGCGTCGGCCGCGAGGGCGGCTTCGAGGGCATCCACGAGTACCTGTCCACCAAGTACACGCTGATCCCGGTCTCCTGATTTCCGATGCGGGGCCTGCGCTGTCGGGCCCCGCACCACCACACGAGAGGACATGTCATGACCGACTACGCCGTCATCAACCCCGCCACCGGAGAGACGCTGGCGTCTTTCGACACCTTCACGGACGCCCAGATCGATGAGGCGGTCGCTGCCGCAGACGAGGCCCACCGCGAGTGGTCGCGTTCGTCGACGGTCGCTGAGCGCGCGGCCCTCGTCCGCCGTGCAGCCGAGCTGCACCGCGAGCGCCGTGAGGAGCTCGCCGACATCTTCGTGCGCGAGATGGGCAAGCCCCGCGAGGCCGCCCTCGGCGAGGTCGACTTCGCCGCAGACATCGCCGAGTACTACGCCGACCAGGCGGAGTCGATCATGGCCGACCAGCCGATCGCGATCCTGGGGGAGGGGTCGGCCATCATCCGCCGCTCCTCGCTCGGTCCGCTCGTCGGCATCATGCCGTGGAACTTCCCGGCGTATCAGATCGTGCGCTTCGCGGCTCCCAACCTGATCGTGGGAAACACGATCCTGCTGAAGCCCGCGCCGCAGTGCCCGGAGTCGTCGACCGCGATCGAGAAGATCTACCACGACGCCGGTTTCCCGAAGGGCGCCTACCAGAACGTGCTCGCGACGAACGAGCAGATCGCGACGATGATCGCCGACCCGCGGGTGCAGGGCGTCTCGCTGACCGGCTCCGAGCGCGCCGGTGCCGCGGTCGCCGAGATCGCCGGTCGCAACCTCAAGAAGGTCGCGCTGGAGCTGGGCGGCTCCGACCCGTTCATCGTGCTCTCGACCGACGACCTCGATGCGACCGTGCAGGCCGGTGTCGACGCGCGTCTCGACAACAACGGACAGGCATGCAACGGCGCTAAGCGCTTCATCGTCGTCGACGGCCTGTACGACGCGTTCGTCGAGAAGTTCACGGAGAAGATGGCGGCCGTCGAGGCGACCGACCCCATGCTCGATGACACCGTCCTCGGGCCTGTCTCGTCCGAGACGGCGGCGGCCAACCTGCAGAAGCAGATCGACCAGGCCGTCGAGCAGGGAGCCACGCTGCTCACCGGCGGCACTCGCGATGGCGCGTTCTTCGCTCCGACCGTGCTGGCCGACGTGACGCCTGACATGAACGTGTACCGCGAGGAGCTCTTCGGTCCCGCAGCCGTCGTCTACCGCGTGGCGGACGAGGATGCGGCGGTCGAGCTGGCGAACGACACCACGTTCGGCCTCGGCTCCTACGTCTTCACGACGGATGCCGAGCAGGCCGAGCGCGTGGCCGACAAGATCGAGGCCGGCATGGTCTACGTCAACCTCGTGCTGGCCGACAGTCCCGAGCTGCCGTTCGGCGGCGTCAAGCGCAGTGGTACGGCCCGCGAGCTCGGCCACCTGGCCGCGGACGAGTTCGTCAACAAGAAGCTCATCCGCATCGCCTGAGCGTACGACGAACGGCCTCTCGCAGAGCGCGGGGGGCCGTTCTCGCATCCACCACGGAATGCGGGACGGATGCCCTGTCGGTGGGGACATCGTGTGGGAGACAATGGCGACATGAGCGCGCACACCGACCCCATCGAGACGCTGACCTCCGACCAGAGCTGGGAACGCCTCGGCACCCAGGAACTGGGAAGACTCGTCACCCACGTGGGAGACACGATCGACATCTTCCCGGTGAACTACGTGGTGGACGGCGACGGCATCCTGTTCCGTACCGCGCCGGGCAGCAAGCTGTTCGAGCTGACGGTGAACACCGATGTGCTGTTCGAGGTCGATGACCACACCGATACGGATGCCTGGAGCGTCATCGTCCGCGGGCACGCGACCGCCCTGGAGTCGGATGCCGACGTGCACCGTGCGGATGCGGCCGGCCTTCGCCCCTGGATCCCCACGCTCAAGCGGGTCTACGTGCGCATCGCGCCGACCTCGGTCTCCGGGCGGGCGTTCCGTCGTAGTGCCGAGCCGGACCGGGATGGCGCTCAGGAGTACTGAGCGGCCCTCGGAGGCTCGGCCTTCGGACGAGCCTCGCCCCCTGCCCCGGGCGTAGGGTCGAAGCATGGCAAACGTCGCTGAGAACATCGTCAAGACTCTGCACGCCAACGGGATCGACCGTGTCTACGGCATCCCCGGGGACTCCCTGAACGGCTTCACGGATGCGCTGCGCAAGGACGGCACGATCCGATGGGTGCATGTGCGGCACGAGGAATCCGCCGCCTTCGCCGCTGCCGCCGATGCCGGCACGACTGGCGAGCTCGCCGTCGTCGCCGGGTCCTGCGGGCCGGGCAACCTGCACCTGATCAACGGACTGTACGACGCCAACCGCTCCCGCGTTCCCGTGCTCGCGATCGCCGCGCACATCCCCACCACCGAGATCGGCACCGGGTACTTCCAGGAGACGCACCCGCAGGAGCTCTTCCGCGAGTGCAGCGTCTACGTGGAGTACGTCGCCGACCCGAAGCAGATGCCACGCCTGATGGAGATCGCCATGCGGGCAGCGATCGAGGAGCGCGGTGTCGCCGTGCTCGTGATCCCCGGCGACGTCGCCCTGGCCGACATCGCCGACGACCGTGCCGTCGTGATCGAGCGCACCCGCCCCGTGGTGGTGCCGAACGCGGCGGAGCTCGAGAAGGCGGCGACGCTGCTGAACGCCGCGAAGAAGGTCACGATCCTCGCCGGAGCCGGCGTCGAAGGTGCTCACGACGAAGTGATCGCCCTCGCCGACAAGCTCGGCGCGCCGATCGTGCACGCCCTCCGTGGCAAGGAGTTCATCGAGTACGACAACCCCTTCGACGTCGGGATGACGGGGCTTCTCGGTTTCGCCTCCGGCTTCCGTGCGATGGAGGCGGCCGACGCGCTGCTGGTGCTGGGCAGCGACTTCCCGTACGAGCAGTTCTACCCCGACAACGCGAAGACGATCCAGGTCGACATCCGCGGCGCCCAGCTCGGCAAGCGGCATCCGCTCGATCTGGGGTTGGTCGGTGACGTGCGCGCCACGGCCGACGCACTGCTGCCCCGCGTGGCGCGGAAGGAAGACCGCTCGCACCTCGACGACTCCACCGCCCACTACCGCAAGACCCGCAAGAAGCTCGACGAGCTGGCGGTGCCGGCCAAGGGCAAGCGGCCCATCCACCCGCAGTACCTCGCGCGTCTCCTGGACGAGTACGCGACCGACGACGCGATCTTCACCGCCGACGTGGGGTCCCCGACCGTGTGGGCGGCGCGCTACCTGTCGATGACCGAGAACCGGCGCCTGATCGGCTCGTTCACCCACGGCTCCATG
Source organism: Microbacterium sp. NPDC058269 (assembly GCF_042881445.1). Lineage (NCBI taxonomy): Bacteria > Bacillati > Actinomycetota > Actinomycetes > Micrococcales > Microbacteriaceae > Microbacterium > Microbacterium sp. NPDC058269. The sequence continues at coordinate 470,154 of NZ_JBHVXT010000001.1, read as the reverse complement.
GCGAACGCTCTGATGCACGGCATCGGGGCGCAGGTCGCGCACCCCGACCGTCAGGTCGTCGCCCTCGCCGGCGACGGCGGACTCTCGATGATGCTCGGCGAACTTCTCACTCTGACGCAGAACAAGCTTCCGGTGAAGACGATCGTGGTCAACAACTCGTCGCTGAACTTCGTCGAGCTCGAGATGAAGGCCGCCGGCTTCGTCACCTACGGGACGGGGCTCGAGAATCCGAGCTTCGCCGCGATCGCCGAGGCGATGGGGATCTTCGCGCGCCGGGTCGAACGCAGCGAAGACCTCCCCGATGCCGTGCGCGAGGTGCTCGCCCACGACGGCCCCGCACTGCTCGACGTCGTCACCGAGCGGCAGGAGCTGTCCATGCCGCCGGCCATCGAGGCCGCGCAGGTCAAGGGCTTCGCGCTCTACGCGATCCGTACGGTCATGTCCGGGCGCGGCGACGAGCTGCTCGACCTCGCGAAGGCGAACTGGCGCCAGCTCTTCTGAGCCGGCGCCACTGCGCCGAGTCGGCGCTCAGCTCTCCAGATGTGCGCGGATCTCGGCAGCCTCGCCATGCCGTCCCAGCGCCTCGAACACGTTGCCGAGCTCGAGGGCGGCGACCTGCAGAAGTGGCGGGTGGTCGGCCGCGTGCTCGATGGTGCTGCGGTACACCGGCACGGCGTCGGCTGAGCGGTCGTTGCCGGCGAGCACCCGTGCGGCGAACAGCTCAGAGCCTCCGGCAGAGCCCAGGTCTCCGAGGGCCGCGAAGCCGTCGGCAGCGGTGAGCGCGGCCGAGACCGCTTCGTCGACACGGCCGAGTTCGGCCAGGGCGCGTGCGCGCGAGTCGGTCACGTCGGCGAGGAGCCACTCCGCCTCGTGTTGCTGTGCGAGCGCGGCGACCTCGTCGAAGAGCCCGAACGCCCGCTCGTCACCGCGCCCGCCGTAGGCCTGACCGAGGCTGTGCAGAACTTCGGTGAGGGCGCCGACGGCATCCGGTGCGCGGCGCACGATCTCGGCCGCGGATTCGAGCAGGGCGATCGCGTCGTCGTGCTCGTCGAAGCGCGCGAGGATCTTCGCCTGCTCGGTCATCGACATCGCCTGGTCCGCATGCTCCTCGGCCTGGCCGAACAGCTCGGAGGCGTAGCCGTGCGCGCCGACCGACTGGCCGAATTCGCCCGCTGCGCTCAGGGCGCGCGCGAGCATCGACGCGGTCATGGCGCGAGAGCCGGCGGGGATGTCGGCCTCCTCCTCGCGCTGCAGCACGTCGCCGAAGAGCTCTGCGGCCTCTTCCGCGTCGCCGACGCGCAGCATGGCGCGGGCGAGACGGAAGTCCAGTCCGGTCGTGTCCGCTCCGGCTTCGCCTCCCAGCCGGGCGGCCAGCCGGTAGCGCGAGACGGCCTTCTCGGGCTCGTCGGCGTCCTCCCAGAGGGCACCCGCGAGCAGGTGCGCGTCGCCGAGCGCACGGGTCGCACCCAGCTCGGCGAGCAGGCGGCAGGCCTCATCCGCGTCGACCGCGCCCTCCCCGTAGGTGCTGCCGCCGCCGCGCACGCGCGCGCGGGTCTGCAGCGCCTGGGCTCGGTGGCCCGTGCTGAGGTCGTCCTGAGCGAGGAAGCGGTCGAGCAGTGCGCTCCCTGCCTCGAGGTCGCCCTTGCTCAGCACGGCCGAGATGGCCAGTAGCGTCGTGGTGTTCGTCAGCCGGGTGTCTTCGGCCTCGGCGAACGACCGTGCGGCCACCTCGGCGTGATCCAGGGCGGCGTCGGGCTCACCAGACTGCAGGTGTAGGGCGGCGCGGCTGATCGCGAGGTCGCCCCGCGTCCAGGCGGGCAGCCCGTCGGCGGCGGCGATCTCCTCTTCCAAGGCGGCCATGGTCTCCGGGGTGTTCAGGCCGAAGGTGGCGAGGCCGATGCGCTCCTCGAGGTCGGCCTGCACGTCACGACCGGACGCGCGGAGCGCCGCGACGCGCTCCGGCAGAAGCTGAAGGGCCTCGTCGGCGCGATCGAGGGCGATCAGGATGCCGAGGCGCATCGAGAGCAGCTGGGCGCGCTTGGCGGGGTCTTCGACCTCGAGGGCGCGGGGCAGGGCTTCGAGCGTCTCGTGCTCAGCCCCGAACTGGGCGAGCTGCATGGCGCGCTCGAACCATCCGTCCGCGTCGACCGGCGCGGTGGTGGGTGCCGGGGTGACGAACGCGTCGGAGCGGATCGGCACGTCGTACTGCTCGTCGGCCAGTGCGCGCATCCGCTCCAGGCTGCGGGCGTGCCCGTCGGTCCCGTCACGACCATCGAACCCTGCGCCGATGCGTTCTGCTGCGGCCCAGGAGGCTGTTGCGAGATCGGCTGCGCTCCAGGCGCCGTCGTGTTCGCCGAAGAACGGGACGAGGGCGGCTGCCTCCGCACCGCGCACCGGGGTGTCACCGTGGCCCGCGGCCGTGACGCGGTCGAGAGCGACGGCGAGGGCGGCGAGAGCAGCGAAGTGGGCATCGACGTTCAGTCCGTCGTGCGCGAGCCAGGAGATGTGCTTCTCGACCAGCGCGAGCGCACGGGCCTCGTTGCCGGTGAGGGCGGCGAACACGATGTTGTTGGCGACGATGCGCAGGTTGTCGGGGTTGTCCTTGGCCAGTCGGTAGCTGCGCAGGTGCGCGGTCTTCGCCTCGTCGAGGCGTCCGGCGCGGAGATAGGGGACCAGGACGCGTGAGAGGGCGTGCTCCGGCTCCTCACCACAGGAGAAGCCGCCTTCGATCATCTCCTCGACGAGCACGATCGCCTCGGCGTCGCGGTCGGTGTCGGCGAAGAATCCGGCGATCTGGCTGCGCCCGCACGCATCGCAGTGGCTGTGGTCGTCGCGCGGCGTGGCCTCGAGCTGCACGCGCAGCGCTTCGGCCTCGTCCATGCGACCGGCGTCCCAGGCGTCTTCGAAGCGGGCGGTGAGCACGCCGCTGACACCGAGGCCCGCCGCGCGGTAGTGCGACTCCATGTCGTCGAGCACGGCGGCGATCTGCTCCTGCGAGAACGCAGGGGAGGAGCGCAGCGAAGACGCCATCCACTTGAACTGCCACATCAGGTCGGCACCGCCGTTGTCGAGGTCCGCGGGGAACCGCTGCGGGTCGGCGTCGTGATGGGCGAGGCACCATGCGAACGAGTTGAGCATGACGTCGGTCGCGCCGTTCATGTTCGCCGATGCCGTCTGGCGCATCCGGGCCTCGTACTCGAGACGCTCGTCGCCGATCTCCACGGCCAGGGCCACCGCCTCCGAGACCAGAGCCTGCTCTGCGGGGCCCCAGGGGGTGCGATCGATCTCCTCGATCAGCTGCTGGAAGCGCTTCTTCGGACGTGCCATGGACGAAACCTTTCGGGGGGAGAGTCAGTGGGCGTCGCCGAAGGGGATGGTGTCTCCCTCCAGACCGGCCGAGAGCGAGACGAGGTCGGCGAGGGCGCTGGTCATCAGTGCCCGGTCGGCGTCGGCGAGCGGATGGTGTCCGGCGAGCAGCGCCTGGATGTACAGGAGCTGCACGGTGCGGGCGAAGACCGCGTCATCCTGCACGCGCACCAGCGCACGCACGACACGGTTCGACCAGTTCAGGCACAGGCGGGCGCGGAGGTCGTCTTCACGAGCGGAGGACAGGGTCTGGTCGATGCGGTCCAGCACGCCGCCCCACAGCGCTCCGGTGATGCCCTTGGTGCGTCCGCGGTCGATCGCCCGCAGCACCTCGGGGTCGGCCACATAGAGCCCGGTCAGGTCGGTGCGATCGATCGACCGCACGACGACCGAGCAGTCGGATGCCGCGAGCACGGCACCGGCGCGAGCCTCCAGGGCGACAGCGGCATCGCGGTCGTCGAGGGGAGGCGGGTCGAGACGGTCGAGCTCTCCCGTGACGTCGACCTGCTCGACGGAGACGTGCGGGTAGAGGTCGGGCAGCATCCGGACCAGGTCGGCGTCGTAGAGGTAGCCGCCGTTCACCAGCACCTCGTCGGAGGGGGAGATGCCGGCCACCTGTCGGAACTCGTCCACCGTCTGCGCGTACCGGATGTGCGGGTACCGCTCGACCAGATCGCCGATCCGCAGGCTGCCGTGGGTGGTCTCGACGCTGAGCCACCGGGAGATGAAGTGGGCGAGCTCCTCGTCGTGGCGCACCAGCGACTTGAGCCCGACCTCGTGCACGGCGACGAACTGGGCCAGGCGGTGGGGTTCGCGCAGTCCCAGCTCGAGCACCCAGCGGCGGATGCCGGCGCCCAGCTGCTCCCGCACGCGTTCGAGGGCCGCGTCCTCGACGAGCGACTCCCGGCTCGCGGTCGGAGCGAGACCGGTGGAGTCGATCACGGCCCGTACGAAGAAGGCCCAGTCGGGGAGCACATCGTCGACGCGCTCGGAGAGCAGCATCCTGCCCAGATACATGCGCGTCGCCTGGCGTGCACCGGGAGGAGGGGCGAATGGCAGCACGTAGGCGAGGCCGCGGGTGCCGGTGGCCGGCTCGCTCAGCTCGATGACGTCGAGGGGGCTCGCTCCGAGCAGGTCCCGCCCGTAGCCGACGGCCGACTCGGGGTCCTGCGCGGCGTCGAGGAACGGGGCATCCCTGGTGATGTCGATGTCGCCCGCGGCGGTGTCGATCGTGACGCGCACCGGAAGGAACTCCCCGAACGTCGTCGCCAGCTCGTGCACCGCTGCAGGGCGCAGCAGCTCGTCGGCGTCGAAACGCGGAACGAGGTGCACGCTCGTGCCGATCGGCAGTTCCTCCTCGATCTCGGCCACCTGGAACGTGCCGTCCGCGCTGCCCGTCCACTCCACCGAGGCGCCGCCGCGGGCACTGCGGGAGCGGATGACGATCGTGTCGGCGACCATGAAGCAGCTCAGCAGACCGATGCCGAACTGCCCGAGATAGTCGCTGCGCGGCAGGTCGAAGATGTCGCGCTTGGAGCTGCGGCCGACGGTCGCCAGCAGGTCTGCGACCTCGGTGACCGTCAGGCCCACGCCGTCGTCGCGCAGCACGAATTCGCCGTTCTCCGCGGTCAGCGGGGTGATCCGGATGCGTCCGCCTCCGCCGTCGACCTCACGGCGGGCCGTGATCGCATCGCGGGCGTTCTGCAGCAGCTCCCGCAGGTACACACGAGGACTGGAGTAGATGTGCCGGCTGAGCAGGTCGACGACTCCGCGCAGATCCACCTGGAACTGCTGCACTTCAGCGCTCACCGGCGCTCCCTCCTCCTGCATACGCTCGCTGAGCCTAACAAGAACACGCCATCCCGATCCCGGTTCGGCACCACCGGAACGATGCCGTATGCTTGTGGGGCAGTTGTTGTCTGCATTCTTTCGCCGTGCCTGGGGTCTCCCGATCACAGTTACGGTGGCAGAGTGGGGAGAACACCCCGAGACCTTCCGGTCTCTAGGGCGGTAGCTCAATTGGCAGAGCAGCGGTCTCCAAAACCGCAGGTTGCAGGTTCGATTCCTGTCCGCCCTGCGCGTCAGCGCAACGCTGACACACGAAAGGTACATTCAGGATGGATCAGGACGAACCGCGCGGCGAGGTCGTCGCGGCCGGCGCCACCCGCGAGAAGAAGGGCAACCCCTTCTCCCGGTTCTTCGGGAGCATCGCCCTGTTCATCCGCCAGGTCATCGCCGAGCTCCGCAAGGTCGTCACCCCGACTCGCAAGGAGCTGTTCAAGTTCACCGGGGTGGTGCTCGTCTTCGTTCTGATCGTCATGGGCATCGTCTACGGCTTGGACACGCTGTTCGCGTTCGTGACGCACTGGGTGTTCGGAATCCCTGGCTGATGACCCCCGCGGCTCGCGCCGCAGCTATGGAGAAAAACAACGTGTCTGAACGATATTCCGACGACGCCGACTGGGCGACCGCCGCAGAGCAGTCCAGCGAGGAAGACGAAGCCCAGGAGGGCAACGTCCTCGCTGAGGAAGAGCTCTCGGTCACCTCGGCTGAGCACGTCGCGGTCCACGTCGAAGACGAGGACGGCGAAGAGGATGACACGGCTGACATCGACATCGACATCGACGACCCGGAGGCGGACGCGATCGTGAACGACGCTCTCAACCTGGACGAAGCGGCTGAGTCTGAAGCTGCCGCTGAGGTCCTCAACGAATCTGTGGCCGAAGAGGTCGCCGAGCTCGACGCTGCGGCGGCCGACGAGGTCACCCCCTACGACGGGCCCGACCTCGGCGCGGATGACACGCAGGGCGACGAGGAGTCCTCGGACGACGAGGAAGCCGAGGAAGACCCGTACGAGGCCTTCCGCATGGACCTCCGCATGCTCCCGGGCAAGTGGTACGTCATCCACTCCTACGCCGGTTTCGAGCGCAAGGTGAAGGCCAACATCGAGCAGCGCAAGTCGACGCTCGAGGTCGAGGACGAGATCTACCAGATCGAGGTCCCGATGGAAGACGTGGTCGAGATCAAGAACGGCCAGCGCAAGATGGTCACCCGCGTGCGCATCCCCGGCTACGTGCTGGTGCGCATGGAGCTCACGGAAGACACCTGGTCTGTCGTGCGCCACACCCCGGGTGTCACCGGCTTCGTGGGCAACGCCCACAACCCGACGCCGCTGCGCTTCGAAGAGGCCTTCAACATGCTGAAGTCGCTCGTCGAGGTCAAGGACGTCCCCACGGCCAAGAACATCGCGTCGAAGGGCGGCGTCGCCGTCGCTCGTCCGCTCCCGGCCGAGGTCGACTTCGAGGTCGGAGAGACCATCACGATCAAGGAGGGCTCGTTCGCGGGTCTTCCCGGTTCGATCAGCGAGATCAAGCCCGAGAGCGGCAAGCTCACGGTGCTCGTCTCCCTCTTCGAGCGTGAGACCCCGGTCGAGCTGTCGTTCGACCAGGTCACCAAGATGGTCTGACACACATCCTCACGAGAACGGCCGCCCCTCTCGGGGCGGCCGTTCTCGCGTCCGCACCGGTGGAGGCGTCGCGTGCGCGGCATCAGGAGCGTCTCCGGTCAGGAGGCTCCTTGAGCTGTGGCGAGGATGCCGGTGACAAATGCGGAGACACTGTCTTCCGGGCCGTTCTCGACGCGTTTGAACGCCCTGCCGATCGGGTTCGCATAATTCCCATGAGGACCCGTGATCACCATGCGGAAGTCGAAGAGGTCGCTGCTGTCACCGACGTCGACCCAGGCATACCCGTGGTGTCGAACGAAGACTTCTCCGACGTAGCAGCCCGCCTCGAAGACGCTCGTGGCGACTGCATCGCTGCCGCCTTCCTCGAAGCTGCCCAGCAAGGTGTCCACACTGAGCAGGCTGTTTCGGGAGTAGTCGAGCCGTATGCCCTCGAACTCCTCCATGCTCGTGACGAACTGCTCCGCATGCGAGGCCGCGAAATCAGGTGAAGCTGGATACTTCAGTGCCAGGGCCCGTCCGGTGAAGGCCGGGCCGCGCACCGGAGTGGGGTTCTCTGCCTGCACGATCGGAGTGGATACCGAATTCGTTTCCTTCGGTCGTCTGCGGAACAGTCGCATTCGCGTCTCCCTCTGTCGCGTCTCGGCCTCCCGCCACCCTGCCATTTCTTGCGTAGGCGTGCTGTATTCCGCGCGCCTCCTGATCGGGTAGACTTGTGTGGTTTGTGCGACGCTTCGGCGTGCGCAGAGACGACCACGTTCCGGAACCGCCGGACCTGTGGGAGAAGCGGATGCTCCGGCATCCGATTCGATGAAAGGAAAGAGAATGGCACCGAAGAAGAAGGTGACCGGCCTGATCAAGCTTCAGATCAACGCCGGTGCAGCCAACCCGGCGCCGCCGATCGGCCCCGCGCTCGGTCAGCATGGCGTCAACATCATGGAGTTCTGCAAGGCGTACAACGCCGCGACCGAGTCGCAGCGCGGCAACGTCATCCCCGTCGAGATCACCGTCTACGAGGACCGCAGCTTCACGTTCATCCTGAAGACCCCGCCTGCTGCGGAGCTCATCAAGAAGGCCGCCGGCGTCCCCAAGGGCTCCGCGACCCCGCACACCGTCAAGGTCGCGAAGATCACCAAGGACCAGGTCCGTCAGATCGCCGAGACCAAGCAGGCCGACCTGAACGCGAACGACATCGAGGCCGCCTCGAAGATCATCGCCGGCACCGCCCGTTCCATGGGCATCACGGTCGAGGGCTGAGGAGAATAATCATGGCTACCAAGTCCAAGGCTTACAAGGCTGCCGCCGAGAAGATCGAGGCAGACCGTTTCTACACCCCGACCGAGGCTGTCGCCCTCGCGAAGGAGACCGGCTCGTCGAAGTTCGACTCGACCGTCGAGGTCGCGCTGAAGCTCGCCGTCGACCCCCGCAAGGCAGACCAGATGGTGCGCGGCACCGTCATCCTGCCCCACGGCACCGGTAAGACCGCCCGCGTCATCGTCTTCGCCACCGGCCCCGCGGCCGAGGCAGCGATCGCCGCAGGTGCCGATGAGGTCGGCGGCGCCGAGCTCATCCAGAAGGTCGCCGATGGCTGGACCAACTTCGACGCCGCCGTCTCCACTCCGGAGCTCATGGGCCAGGTCGGTCGTCTCGGAAAGGTGCTCGGACCGCGTGGTCTGATGCCGAACCCGAAGACCGGCACCGTGACTCCGAACCCGGCCAAGGCCGTCGAGGAGATCAAGGGCGGAAAGATCGAGTTCCGCGTCGACAAGCACGCCAACGTGCACTTCGTCGTCGGCAAGGCCTCCTTCACCGCCGAGCAGCTGAACGAGAACATCGGTGCAGCGCTCGAGGAGATCGTCCGCCTCAAGCCGTCGAGCGCGAAGGGCCGTTACATCCAGAAGGGTGCGGTGTCGACCACGTTCGGCCCCGGCATCCCGCTGGACGTCAACGCCATCTGAGTCTGACTCGCAGAACACGCCCCCGGGTCCGCCCGGGGGCGTTTCTGCGTCTTCGAGGACCCGCGAAACGAAACGTCATCGGATGCCCGGAACTGCGATGCGCCACGTACTGTGGGGGAGTTCCCGCGACGGTCGCGTAAACTCGCACCGCGCTTCACACCCCAGGAGGGTTCATGTCCCGTCGTCTCATCGCCGTCACCGCACTCGTCGTCGCCGCCGCGGCACTGACCGCGTGCAGCGGATCGAACACGCCCGCGAGCACCTCGGGCGGAGAGAGCTCCACGAGCTCGGAGTACGGTCTCGCCAAGGACGGCACCCTCACGATCGGGACCGAGGGCACGTACCGCCCCTTCAGCTTCCACGGTGACAACGGCGCCGGTGACCTGACCGGATACGACGTGGAGATCATCGAGGCCGTCGCGGACAAGCTCGGTCTCGAGGTGAAGTTCGAAGAGACCCAGTGGGACGCGATCTTCGCGGGTCTCGACGCCGGACGCTTCGACGTGATCGCCAATCAGGTCACGATCAACGACGAGCGCGAGGCGAAGTACCTCTTCAGCACGCCGTACACGGTCTCTCCCGGCGTGATCGTGGTCGCCGAAGACGATGACTCGATCTCATCGTTCGACGACCTCGAGGGCAAGACCACCGCACAGTCGCTCACGAGCAACTGGAACGACCTCGCCACAGAGTCGGGCGCCAAGGTCGAGGGCGTCGAGGGCTGGGCGCAGGCCGTCGAGCTCCTGCGCCAGGGGCGCGTGGATGCGACCATCAACGACAAGCTGACGTTCCTCGACTACGAGACGACCAACAGCCCGACCGGTCTGAAGATCGCGGCCGAGACCGACGAGGCGGGCGAGCAGGCCTTCGTCTTCACTCAGGACAAGGACGCTCTCGTCAAGGCTGTCGACGGCGCCCTGGACGAGCTCCGCGCGGATGGCACTCTGGCAGAGATCAGCAAGAAGTACTTCGGCGAAGACGTCTCGCAGTAATCGATGGAGAATCCCTGGCAGCTGTTCCTGGACTCGCTCGGGCCGATCGCCTGGGCGGGCCTGACAGCGACGGTGCCGCTGGCGCTGGCCTCGTTCGCTCTGGGCCTGCTCATCGCTATCGGCATCGCCCTGATGAGAATCTCGGTGAACCCGATCCTCTCGGGCGTCGCCAGGTTCTACATCTCCGTGATCCGCGGAACGCCGCTGCTGGTGCAGCTGTTCGTGATCTTCTACGGCATGCCGTCGATCGGTGTCACGATCGACCCGTGGCCGAGTGCGATCATCGCCCTGTCGCTCAACGTCGGCGGGTACGGTGCCGAGGTTGTTCGTGCCGCCATCCTCTCGGTCCCGCAGGGGCAATGGGAAGCGGCGTACACGGTGGGCATGAACCGCACCCGCACACTCACCCGCATCATCCTGCCGCAGGCGGCGCGCGTGTCGGTGCCTCCGCTGTCGAACACGTTCATCTCGCTCGTGAAGGACACCTCGCTCGCGTCACTGATCCTGGTGACCGAGCTGTTCAAGGTGGCGCAGCAGATCGCCTCGACGACCTACGAATTCATGGTGCTCTATCTCGCCGCCGCGCTGGTCTACTGGGTGCTCTGCCTGGTGCTGTCGTTCGGCCAGAGCGCCCTCGAGAGGAGGCTCGACAGCCGTGTCGCGCACTGACAACGCCCCAGAGGCTCTCCTCACCGCCCGTGGCCTGCACAAGAGCTTCGGCGACAACGAGGTGCTTCGCGGCATCGACTTGACCCTGCACCGCGGCGAGGTCGTCGTGCTCATCGGTCCCAGCGGCTCGGGCAAGACGACGGTGCTGCGCGCCCTCAACGGTCTCGAGACGCCGGACGCCGGCACGATCGTCGTCGAGGGTGGGCCCGAGATCGACTTCGCACCCGCGCAGAAGCCTTCGCCCCGGGTGCAGAAGCAGAAGCGGCTCGCGCTGCGCGACCGCTCGGCGATGGTGTTCCAGCACCACAACCTCTTTCCGCACCTCACCGTCCTCGAGAACGTCATCGAGGGTCCGTGGCGGGTGCAGGGTCGTCCGAAGGGCGAGGTCGTCGCCGAGGCGCTCGCGTTGCTCGATCGCGTGGGCTTGGCCGACAAGGCGGATGCGCGTCCGCACCAGCTGTCGGGTGGCCAGCAGCAGCGTGTCGGCATCGTGCGGGCGCTCGCGCTGAAGCCTGACCTGCTGCTGTTCGATGAGCCGACCAGTGCGCTCGATCCGGAACTCGTGGGGGAGGTGCTCCTCGTGATCAAGGAGCTCGCCGACGAGAACTGGACCATGGCGGTCGTCACGCACGAGCTGAGCTTCGCACGCGAAGCCGCCGATCATGTGCTGTTCATGGACGGCGGTGTGGTCGTGGAGCAGGGGCCCCCGGCCGAGATCTTCAGCGCGCCGAAGCACGAGCGCACGCAGCGGTTCCTCACCCGCATCATGCGTCCGCTCGACGGTGCGTGAACCCGCGTCCGTAGGCGTCTGAGCCTCGCACCGCGCGCAGATCGGTGGCAAGATGCCCTCGTGGGAACCATCGACGACTACCTCGCTGACCTCGCCGCCGCCGACCGTGACGCGATCGACCGGATCTACGCGGTTGCGCGCCAGGAGGCGCCGGACGCGGAGCAGGGCAAGGGATACGGCATGCCCGCGCTCGTGCACCACGGCCGACCGCTGCTCTCGGTGATGCGCGCCAAGAAGCACATCGGCGTCTACCCGTTCAGCCCGGACGCGGTCGCCGCCGTCGCGGAGGCCCTCGACGGACATCCCGGTGTCAGCGTCGACAAGGGCACCATCCGCTTCCAGCCCGAGCACCCGATCCCGAGGGACGTCCTCGAGCGTCTCGTCCGCGCCCGGCTCGCCCAGATCGACGGAGCCTGACGCGGGTCATCCTCCCAGGACAGGGAGCACGAGGCTGACGGCGATCGTGATCATGACGACCGCGATCACGGCGTCGAGGATGCGCCAGGACCGCGGAGTGCGCAGCCAGCGTCCGAGATAGCGCGCACCGAATCCCAGCGCGGTGAACCACAGGAGACTGGCGGCGATCGCCCCGCCGGCGAAGAGCCATCGTTCGTCACCGTGGGTGGCGGCGATGGAGCCGAGCATCAGCACGGTGTCGAGGTACACGTGCGGATTGAGCCAGGTCAGCGCGAGGGTGGTCAGGATCACGGGAGCCAGTCGCGTGCGGGTCAGCGTCACGGCGGTGCCATCGGTCACGGGGGTGCCGGGCGCTGCAGCATCCGTTGCGTCGACGTCGAGTTCCTCGCCTCCGCGCCATGCGCGTCGTGCGGCCAAGACGCCGTAGGACAGCAGGAACAGTGCTCCGGCCCACCGCGCGACCACGACCAGCCACGGCGCGGCGGACAGGACGAAGCCGAGGCCAGCGACGCCTGCTGCGATCAATGCGGCGTCGGAGAGGGCGCAGATGAGCACGACGGCGAGGACGTGCTCGCGGCGGATTCCCTGACGCAGCACGAAGACGTTCTGCGCGCCGATCGCGACGATGAGGGAGAGGCCGAGTCCGAGGCCGGCGAGAACCGTGAGCATGGGTCCAGCCTAGGAACCCGTTCACATGAAGAGAAGCGAAGATTTCTATGGGAGCATTAGCATTGCTAACGTGCGCATCGATCCGGAACTCGCGACCACCCTCGCCGCGATCGTCGACGAGGGGACGCTGGATGCCGCGTCGAAGCGGCTGCGGATCACCCCTTCGGCGGTGAGCCAGCGGTTGAAGGCGCTCGAGCAGCAGCTCGGCCGCATCCTGGTGGTGCGCACGAAGCCCGCGCGGCTGACCGAAGCGGGGGAGGCCATCGTGCGTCTCGCTCGACAGGTCGCACTGCTGGAGCATGACGCGCTCGTCGGGGTGGGCATCGACGAAGCGGACGGCACACGACGGATCGCCATCCCCCTCGCGGTGAACGCCGACTCGATGGCCACCTGGTTCCTGGCTCCACTCGCACGGCTCTCCGCACAGCACGACGTCGACTTCGACCTGCATCGAGACGACCAGAACTTCACCGCGCGCCTCCTGGAGTCGGGCACCGTGATGGCGGCGGTCACGAGCGAGGAGACCCCGGTCTCGGGATGCTCGGTGTCGCCTCTCGGGGTTCTCGAGTACCGGGCGATGGCCGAACCGGGCTTCGCGGCGCGCTGGTTTCCAGAGGGTGTGACCTCGACCGCGCTGGCCGCCGCGCCGTTCGTCGACTTCGATCGCAGGGACACCCTCCAGCACGAATGGCTCAGGGCGATGTCGGTCGCGCAGGAGGGCGTTCCGCGGCACTACGTTCCCGCCTCTCACGACTACGCCCTCGCGGTCACCCTCGGACTCGGCTGGGGGATGGTGCCCGTGCAGCAGGAATCGGGCGGACTGGTGCCCCTGGGGGGACCGACGCTTCGGGTGCAGCTGTTCTGGCAGCAGTGGAACCTGCGATCGGAGCTGCTCGACACCATCGCCGCAGAGGTCGCCGTCGAAGCCCGACGGGTTCTCGGCGGCACCCCGGTCAGCCCGCCGAAGTCGGGCCCGGAGTCACACCGGAGCCGAGGGGTGTGATCTTTGGCGCGGGTCCTGATCTGCGCGGGATGAGCGAATGTCGTGCGCGAAATCGCCTTGTTCTGCGGATGAGGCGGGGAGAGGATGGCGCAAACGCACGGATGCGGGGTCGTTGAGGGGCGATCGAGGACAGGCATTCGCGTGGTTCACGAATTCCTGAGGGGGAAGCGATATGGCAACCAAGGCAACCCAGCGCAAAGTCCTGGCGGTATTGGCCGGCGGGCTCGTACTCGGCATCGGTACCGCAGTGACGCTCGCCGTCTGGAACGACTCCGAGTTCGCGAACGGCACCTTCACGGCGGGCGCGTTCAACCTGCAGGGCTCGACCGACGGCACCGCCTACGCCGACCACAACTCGGCCGGTACGGCAGCGACTCTCGCGTTCACCCTGCCGGCGGGGCTCGTGGGCAACATGTCGCCGACGAGTTCGGTCTACGCCGGATTCTGGGTGCGCCTCGCGGCCGGCACGACGAGCGGAGCGAACCTCGTCGCCGACGGGACCACAGCCGATGCCGCGGCCACGTCGAACTCCGATCACCTGTCGTACTCGATCTATCAGCTGGCGCCGGGGGCGACGTGCAACGCGGCATCGGCGACGGGCACACCGATCGCGACCGGTACGACGCTCGACCTCCAGACCGGCGTCACCACCGTGCCGCTCACCGCAGGGGCGACCTCGACCGATCCCGGCACGGCTGTGCAGTTGTGTTTCAAAGTGACTGCGGACGCTGTCCTCGAACCGAGCCTGGTGACCAACGCCACCTGGAAGTTCACGGCCACGTCGACGAACTGAGCATGTGATGGTCACCCGCAGAGAAGTGCGGGAGAGGCGGCGGCTGCGCTCCCGTCGGCTGAGAGCTGTCCTCGCGGGCGGGCTCGTGCTCGGCATCGGCGTCGCCGCCACCCTCGCCGCATGGAACGACTCCGAGTACGGATCGGCGAGCTTCACGGCCGGGAGGTTCGACATCGTCGGGGCGATCGACGGAACCACCTTCTCGAGCCATGCGACCGCCGGCACGGCAGCGACTCTGAACTTCCAACTCGCTCCGACCGCGATGGCGCCGGGCAACTCGACCTATGCGCTGTTCAGCGTGAAGACCGCCAACCCCTCGGTGGCGGGAACGCTGCAGCTGACCGCCGGGACACCGGGAGGAACCGGGCTGGCGACCTATCTCACGTACGGGGTGCGCACGATCGCCGGCACGACCTGCAACTCGACGACGTATGCGGCGGGAACGGCAGTCGTCGCGGACGGTTCTGCGCTCACCGCGAACGGGTCGGGGGCACAGGCAGTCACGGCGAACGGCGGGGCCTCGGTCAACTACTGCTTCGCCGTCACGCTTCCCCTCACAGCTCCGAATGCGGCGCAGGGGCTGACGATGACGCAGACCTGGCAGTTCCTCGGGACTTCTTCATAGCAGAGCCGATGCCAGGGAGAGGAAGAGGAGATGACGACCCCGACACGGCGCAGCCTGCGGGAGGAGAAGATGTCCTTCGCCGCGGTCGAACCCCACGCGACCGCGGCGAAGGTACTCACCCGGATGCGTCCGGGGCAGATGCTCGGCGATGCGCTGCTGTGGGTCGCCGCGGTCGCCGGTGCGGTCTGTATCCTGCTCGTCGTGCTCGCGTTCACCGCGCAGATCACGCTCATCATGTTCCGCACCGGCTCGATGTCGCCCACGATTCCGGCCGGCTCCGTCGCGGTGGTCCAACGCGTGCCCGCGAGCGAGGTGCAGGTCGGCGACGTGGTGACGGTCGACCGCGAGGGAGAGCTGCCGGTGACGCACCGGGTCACCACGATCGCCCCCGGCGCCGGCACGCAGGAGCGGATCATCACGATGCGTGGAGACGCCAATGCCGCAGGCGACCCGTTCCCCTACACGGTGTCCTCGGTGCGAAAGGTGCTGTTCTCCGTTCCGGGCATCGCGTTGGTCATCGCCGGCATGGGCGACCCGATCGTGCTGGGGACTCTGACGGTCGCGGCAACCTCCCTGGTGGTGTGGGCCTTCTGGCCGCGCGGGCAGCGCCGATCCGGTCGCCACCTCGACGGGAACGGGCCATGAGACGCGCCCTCGCCGTCGTGATGCTCGCGGTCGTCGCGATCGCGATGCCGGCCGCCGCATGGGCGGCGCCGACGACGCAGGTCATCCAGGGCTCGATCCTCCGTCTCGTCTCGGTCGCGGATTGGGCGGCCGCGGCCAGCCTGCTGCCCGGACAGCCCGTGCAGTGGGACATCGCGGTGAGCGCTGACGCTCCGGATCCGGGAATCGTGCGCATCGCTCTCAGTGCGACGGGTGACGCGCCGCTGCTCCTCGACGTCTCGACGTGTGGGGAGGCCTGGACCGAGACCGGATGCCCCGGCGGCGAGACCGCGCTGCGCACGGGGTGGAGCATCCCCCGGGACGGGGTCGAGGTTCCTCTCACGCAGATTCCCGATACGGAGACAGCGCACGTGCGCCTCACCATCCACCTGGATCCCTCGGGTGGATCGGGTGCCGGCAGCACCGATGTCCGCGTACACGCCCAGGGCGCGGGGGAGACCGTGTTCGTCGGGTCGGACGGCGGGCTCGCGACGACGGGGTTGCCGCTCGGCGTGCCCTGGGCGGTCGGTGCCGGCGCTGCGCTCGTCGTGTGGGGCGCGGCACTGGTGCTCCTCCGTCGCAGACGTGGGGCGTCCGAGACGG
The DNA here is from genome assembly GCF_042881445.1 of Microbacterium sp. NPDC058269. Classification (NCBI taxonomy): domain Bacteria; kingdom Bacillati; phylum Actinomycetota; class Actinomycetes; order Micrococcales; family Microbacteriaceae; genus Microbacterium; species Microbacterium sp. NPDC058269. The sequence continues at coordinate 454,143 of NZ_JBHVXT010000001.1, read as the reverse complement.
AGGGGGCGAGATGAGACGTCACACGCGCGCACGCATCCTCGCCGGTGCGGTCGGTCTCGCGGTGCTCATCGGAGTCGCGACATCGCCCCCCGTGCAGATGACCGACGCCGCCTTCACTGACAGCGAGTACGCCGCGGGGTCCTTCACCGCGGCGACCCTGGCGAGCCCCGTGGTCACCTCGTGCACGGTGACGAGCTTCCTGGGCACTTTCACGGGCTTCACGATCACCTGGACATCGCCCTATCTGAAGGTGCAGCAGCGCTTCTCCATCAACAACGTCGTCGTGGATAACACCAATGTCACGCAGAGCGGGTCGGGTCCGTACACCTACACTTCCACCATCAGCTCGGGCCTGCTGAACACCCTGCTGGGGAGTCTCCTCGGATCGACGAACGCGGTGAAGGTCGAGACCGTCTACTCCGGGACGTCGTGGGTCTCCCCGGCCGCGACGCGTTCGCTGTCGGTCGGGGGTCTGCTGGGACTCGGCGGTAACAACACCTGCACCTGAGCGGGGTGTCTTGCCGGTGGGGTCGCCCGATCAGTCGGCGAGTGCCAGCGCGCGGAACGCATCGCGCTCGCGGAGCTGTTCGCGACGGCTGGCGGCGGCGTCCATCGCCCGGCTCGGAACCTGCTGGCCGGTGGTGCGACGGTAGAGCTCGTCGATGAGGTCGGTGGCGAGGCCGACGAGCTTCGCGATCTCACGGTCATCGCGGTCGATCCACACGCAGCGCGGCTCGTCGTGGATAGGGGCGAAGTCGACGTGCTCCTCCCAGACGAACAGGGTGCGTTCGGCGCCGAGCACGTGCTGCTGCCACCACACCTGGCGGAGGTAGGTGCGGGGGATTCCGCGGAATGCCTTGTTCGTGGTCTTGATCTCGGCCAGCTTCACGCGCCCGTCCGCGTCGACGGCGATGCCATCAGGGGTGGCGAGGTGACGGTGCTCGACCTCGGCGCGGAACAGCGCCGACGAGGGGAGGATGCCGTGGGTTGCGGCGACCCATGCCGCGATCTCGGGCTCACGCCGGCGACCGTGATCCGTGTAGGCATTGCCGCCGAAGCGGGGTCCGCCGCCGAGCTTGGAGTCCGCAGCCCTGGCGATCGACTTCTCCGAGGTGAGCCCTGCCACGTCGGTGGCGGTGATTCCCCGGGAGCGAGCTCTCAACCATGCCACGCGGTCGCGGGAGTCCGCGACGATGCGTGCAGAGAGTTCCGGGGTCACCCTTCGACCCTAACCCCGTCCGCCGACCCTCACCTCTCGTACACGCCGCCCTCCCGCATCCCCCGCAGCCCGGCCCCCCACTCGTCGGAGGCTGAGGTGCGGGGCGACGGGATTTGGGGGAGGGGTGCGGGTGAGGTACAGTTATCTCGAACCGAAGACCGCTGGTCATCGTCGTGTGCGCAAGCACGCAGCGATCGAAGCTCTGCACAGCAGGGGCCCGCGCAGGACACGAACTTTCCAAAGCTCCGTGCGCTTGCGCCGGAGCTTTTTCTATTGCAGGTGGTCAAGGTCGGCGCCTCACCACCGTGCGGCGCCTCGTACACACCAAGGAGTGACCATGGCGCAGAAGGATGCATCGGTCGCCGAGCTCACGAAGTCATTCGAGAACTCGACTGCCGTTCTGCTGACCGAGTACCGCGGTCTGACGGTTGCCCAGCTCAAGGAGCTGCGCAACAGCATCCGTCAGGACGCTGAGTACGCCGTGGTGAAGAACACGCTGACCAAGATCGCCGCCAACAAGGCTGGCATCTCCGCGCTGGACGACGACCTCAAGGGTCCGTCGGCTGTCGCGTTCGTGCACGGTGACTTCGTCGCCACCGCCAAGGCTCTGCGTGACTTCGCCAAGGCCAACCCGCTTCTCGTGATCAAGTCCGGCATCTTCGAGGGCAACGCCCTCACCGCGGACGAGGTCAACAAGTACGCCGCGCTGGAGAGCCGCGAGGTTCTGCTGGCGAAGGCTGCGGGCATGATGAAGGCGACGATGGGCAAGGCTGCGGCCACCATCGATGCTCTTCGCGAAAAGCTGGAGACCGCAGAGGCCGCGTAAGCGACCTGCGATCTCGTCTACAAACCCCATCTATCTAGGAGATACATCATGGCGAAGCTTTCCACCGAGGAACTGCTCGAGCAGTTCGCCGGCCTGACCCTCATCGAGCTCAACGACTTCGTGAAGGCGTTCGAGGAGAAGTTCGAGGTCACCGCTGCTGCTCCCGTCGCCGTTGCCGGTGCCGCGGGTGGCGCAGGCGCTGCTGAGGCTGAGGAAGAGAAGGACTCCTTCGACGTCATCCTCGAGGCTGCTGGCGACAAGAAGATCCAGGTCATCAAGACCGTCCGCGAGCTCACCTCGCTGGGTCTCGGCGAGGCCAAGGCTGTCGTCGACGGTGCCCCGAAGGCCGTCCTTGAGGGCGCCAACAAGGAGACCGCCGAGAAGGCCAAGGCTGCTCTCGAAGAGGCAGGCGCAACGGTTACCCTCAAGTAATCGCGACGCTCACGCGTTTCTCACCGAAGGCCCCGGGTTCGCCCGGGGCCTTCGGCGTTCCCGGACGGTTTCAGGCCCATGACTCGTGCGTTCCCGGCGTGTTCCAGGGCGTGCGCGGCATGCCGGCATGCCACGAAGTCAGCGAGGAGGGGCCGTGGAGCTGCGCACCACGAGGGCGGATGCCGCGTCGACGCGTTCCAGCGGCGCGTCGGGGTGATCCATCCGTTGCGTCAGCAGCCGCACCGCCTCGTGCCCCTGGTCGCGGGGTGCCTGCCCGATCGTGGTCAGGGCGAACATGTCGGCGTGTTCATGATCATCGATCCCGACGACGCTGAGCTCGGTCGGTACGGCGATTCCCAGGCGTCGGGCGGCGATGATCGCACCGATCGCAGCCTCGTCGCACACTCCGACGATGGCCGTCGGCCGGCGCCGCCGGTCGCCGAGCAGCCCGGCCGCCGCGGTGTAGCCGCCCGGCATGGTCGGGGCCGCGCCGGCGACGCGCGCGTGCGCCGCGAGCCCGGCCGCCTGCAGCGCGCCGCGGTAGCCCTCCAGCCGTTGCGCATCCCCGAAGCTCAGCTCCGCCACATCCGTCGATCCGCCGACGAAGGCGATGTCGGTGTGTCCGAGTTCGATGAGGTGCTCCGTGGCGATGCGCGCGGCGGCGGTGTCGTCGATCGACACCGCGCTCGAGCCCTCGCTGTACGGGCCGACGCTCACGAGCGGACGCCCCGTCTGCTGCAGCCGCTCGAGCTCGCGAGCACTCGGCTGGATGCCGACGGCGATGATCCCGTCGAAGCGCTTCCCCGGGAGCACGCTCTCGAACAGCCGCTCTCTGGTCTTCGATCCCTCGGGCACACCGTAGAGCGACAGGTCGTAGTCGAGGGCGAACAGCGACTCCTGCACCCCCGCGAGCAGCTCCGCGAAGAACCATCGATCCACGGGCGGCATCACGACGCCCACGGTCTGGGTGCGCCCGGTCGCCAAGCTCGTCGCGGAGGAGTGCGCCACATAGGAGAGATCGCGCGCGGCATCCTCGACCCGCAGTCTGGTCGTCTCCGACACGTAGCCTCGGCCGCTCAGGGCGCGGCTCGCGGTGGCCTTCGATACGCCGGCACGTGACGCGACGTCCGCGATCGTGCTCATCGGTCCTCCTCGACCTGATCACGCAGCTGCGTGGCCCCGACGCGGGGTACGCGCCGCGTCAAATCGTAGTCGCCGGTGCCGGAAAAAGGAACCGGTTCCAGAGCGGAGGTGAGGGAGCGCTCCCATGGCGGAGGTGTATGCGCATCGAATGGTTGCGAGCTTGTGACCCTAGCGTGTTGTGCCGGGGTGCCGATGGCCAGTAGGTTGGCCTGGAATCGGTTCCCTAACGATGCCCCGGGGTGGCGTCGCACCAGCCGGGAACCTGTACTCGAAGAGGAGAATTCACATGGCTCTGTCACAGCGTTCCCGGCGTTATGCGCCGCTCGCCCTGCTGGGGGTCGCGGGCATCGCGCTCGCCGGATGCGGGGCTCCCGGAGGGGCACCGGGCACCGGCGGAGGCGACGGAGGCGACGCCACCGTCACGATCTACGGCACGATCGTCGATGATGAGGCGAAGCTCCTCCAGGAGTCCTGGAAGGACTGGGCCGACGAGAACGGCATCACGATCAAGTACGAGGGCAGCCAGGACTTCGAGACCCAGCTCGGCACGCGCGCCCAGGGTGGAAACCCGCCGGACATCGCGATCTTCCCGCAGCCCGGTCTGTTCGCCGACTTCGCCAACCGGGACTATCTGAAGCCCGCACCTGAAGAGGTCGAGAAGAACGCCAACGAGTACTGGACCGAAGACTGGGTGAAGTACGGCACGGTCGACGGCACGTTCTACGGTGCACCGCTCATGGCCAACGTCAAGGGCTGGATCTGGTACTCGCCGGCCAAGTTCAAGGAGTGGGGCGTCGAGGTTCCGAAGACGCTCGACGAGATGGGCGCCCTCACCGAGAAGATCCAGGCGACGACCGGAACCCCCGCGTGGTGCGCAGGCTTCGAGTCGGGCACCGCGACCGGATGGCCGGGAACGGACTGGATCGAGGACTACGTGCTGCGTCAGTCGGGCCCGGATGTCTACGACCAGTGGGTCACCAACGAGGTCACGTTCACCGACCCGCAGATCAAGCAGGCGTTCGACTCGGTCGGCGAGATCCTGCTGAACCCGGCCAACGTCAACGCCGGCTTCGGTGACGTGCGCTCGATCAACTCGACCGCGTTCGGTGACGTCGCTCCCAAGCTCGCTGCCGGCGAGTGCGCGCTGACCCACCAGGCCTCGTTCCTCTCGGGTTTCTACCCCGAGGGCACGAAGGTCGCTGAGGACGGCGACGTCTGGGCCTTCATGCTCCCGGGCGAGTCTGCGGATGACACCGCTGTCACCGGTGCCGGTGAGATCGTCGGTGCGTTCACCGACTCCGAGGCCACGCAGAAGGTGCTCGCGTACCTGTCCAGCCCCGAGTGGGCGAACAGCCGCGTCAGCCTCGGCGGCGTCACCTCCGCGAACAACGGGCTCGACCCGGCGAACGCGAAGGACCCGATCCTGCAGGAGACCATCAAGATCCTCCAGGACCCGGACACGACGTTCCGCTTCGACGCGTCTGACCTGATGCCGGGCGCCGTCGGCGCCGGCACGTTCTGGAAGGGCATGGTGGCGTGGATCAACGGCACCTCCACGGACGACGTCCTCACGCAGATCCAGACGGGCTGGCCTGCCAGCTGAGAAGACAGGAGGGCCGCCCTCTGGGGGCGGCCCTCCTGCTCTCATGACCCCGCACGTCGATGTGCGGTCGTCACTCCGCTCCGCGTGATGAAGGGGAATCCGTGAACGCGACAATTTTCTTCCAGTGGATCGGCTCGCTCCCGCCGATCCTGCAGGCGGTCGCCGTCGTCATCGCTTTCGCGGTGGTCGTGGCGGTCATCCTGCTCCTCGTGGACATCGCTCCACGCAGGGGAGCGCTGTACACCGGCATCCGGCTGGCGATGTGTCTGCTCATTCCCCTCGCCGTGATGTGGTTTTTCAACTCCTATTACTGGGCGATGGGAGTGGCGGTCCTCGTCGGGGCGCTGTTCTTCTGGCTGGACTATCGATCACGCGACGGTGCGGGGTATCTGATCCAGCTCGTCGCCTTCATGGCGCCGGCACTCCTGCTGCTGATCGTCGGTCTGATCCTGCCGTCGATCCAGACGTTGTACTCGTCGTTCCTGAACTCGTCGGGGAAGGACTTCGTCGGTTTCGCCAACTATCTGTGGATCTTCACGCAGTCCGATGGGATCACCGCCGTCGTCAACACGATCATCTGGGTGCTCCTGGTCCCCACGGTGTCCACGATCGTCGGCCTCGCCTACGCGGTGTTCATCGATCGCACCCGCGGCGAGAAGATCTACAAGGTTCTCGTGTTCATGCCGATGGCCATCTCGTTCGTCGGCGCCGGCATCATCTGGCGCTTCATGTACGAGTACCGGGGGCCTCAGTTCGAGCAGATCGGCCTCCTCAACCAGATCATGGTGTGGTTCGGGGGAGAGCCGCAGCAGTGGCTGCTGAACGAGCCGTGGAACACCCTGTTCCTCATCGTCGTGCTCATCTGGGTGCAGACCGGTTTCGCGATGGTGCTGCTGTCGGCATCGATCAAGGGCGTCCCGCAGGAGCTCCTCGAAGCCGCAGAGCTCGACGGGGCGAACGCCTGGGAGCGGTTCATCTCGGTGACCATTCCGTCGATCAGGCCCGCACTCATCGTGGTCTTGACCACGATCTCGATCGCCTCTCTCAAGGTGTTCGACATCGTGCGGACGATGACCGCCGGTAACTACGGCACCTCGGTGCTCGCGAACGAGATGTACACCCAGTTCTCGAAGTTCGAGGCCGGACGCAGTGCCGCGCTCTCGGTCATCCTGTTCATCCTGGTGCTGCCGATCGTCATCTACAACGCACGCCAGATCAAGAAGCAGCGGGAGATCCGATGACCGACACCGTGAAGTCCGAAACCGCTGTCAGCACGCGCGCGATCACGACCGGAGGCGGCCTCGACGGCGCTGCCGGGCGCACGCGCAAGAAACTGTCGCGCCCGTGGGCATCCGTCGCCTCCATCGTGATCGCGGTCCTGTGGACCATTCCGACGCTGGGGCTGTTCATCTCGTCGTTCCGTCCTCGCGACCAGATCCAGTCGACCGGATGGTGGACGTTCTTCGCCGACCCGCAGGTGACGCTGGAGAACTACGTCGACGTGCTGCAGTCCGGCACGACCCAGTTGACCATCCTCGAGTCGTTCATCAACTCGATCGCGATCACCATCCCGGCGACACTCGTGCCGCTGATGATCGCCTCGATGGCGGCGTATGCGTTCGCGTGGATCGACTTCAAGGGCCGCAACGCGCTGTTCATCTTCGTGTTCGCCCTGCAGATCGTGCCGATCCAGATGGCATTGGTGCCGCTGCTGAGCTCGTTCTCCCGAGGCATCAACCTCTTCGGACTGCAGGTCACGACGCCGCTGGGCGCTTCCTCGGGTTACGCCCAGGTGTGGATCGCGCACACCATGTTCGCGCTGCCGTTGGCGATCTACCTCCTGCACAACTTCATGTCGGAGATCCCGGGGGAGATCATCGAGGCGGCGCGCGTCGACGGCGCATCCCGCGGGCAGATCTTCTTCCGGGTGGTGCTGCCCCTGACGATGCCGGCGATCGCGTCCGTCGCGATCTTCCAGTTCCTGTGGGTGTGGAACGACCTGCTCGTCGGCCTGGTGTTCGCGGATGGTGCTGCGGCTCCGATCACCAAGCTGCTCGCCGAGATCACGGGTACGAGAGGGAACGACTGGTATCTGCTCACGGCGGGCGCCTTCGTGTCGATCATCGTGCCGCTGATCGTGTTCTTCGCTCTGCAGCGCTACTTCGTCCGCGGCCTGCTGGCCGGGTCGACGAAGGGCTGACCTTCGAGAGACACCGGGGGCCTTTCGAGAGGACGGATGCCGCGGTCGGGTGCAACACAACCCCGGCCGCGGCATCCGCGCGTCTACCCTGAAGTCATGAAGTACGCAGACTCGATCGTCGACCTCGTCGGCGACACGCCCCTCGTGAAGCTCCAGCACGTCACCGAGGGAGTCGCGTGCACGGTGCTCGTGAAGCTCGAGTACCTCAACCCCGGTGGCTCGTCGAAGGACCGGATCGCGGCGCGCATCATCGACGCCGCCGAGGCATCGGGCGAGCTGAAGCCCGGGGGCACGATCGTCGAACCCACCAGCGGCAACACGGGGGTCGGTCTGGCGCTGGTCGCTCAGCAGCGCGGTTACAAGTGCGTGTTCGTGCTGCCGGACAAGGTCGGAGAAGACAAGATCGACGTGCTGCGGGCCTACGGTGCCGAGGTCGTGGTGACCCCGACCTCGGTCGCCCCCGACAGCCCGGAGTCTTACTACAGCGTGAGCGACCGGTTGACCCGCGAGATTCCCGGGGCTTTCAAGCCGAACCAGTACGAGAACCCGAACGGTCCGCGCAGCCACTACGAGACCACGGGGCCCGAGATCTGGCGCGACACCGACGGCGAGGTCACGCATTTCGTGGCCGGCGTGGGCACCGGCGGCACGATCACGGGCACGGGGCGGTACCTGCGGGAGGTCTCGGAAGGTCGGGTACGGATCGTCGGCGTCGACCCCGAGGGCAGCGTCTACAGCGGCGGCACCGGTCGCCCGTACCTCGTCGAGGGCGTGGGGGAGGACATCTGGCCCGGTGCGTACGATCCCACAGTGCCGCACGAGATCGTTGCGGTCGGCGATGCGGAGGCGTTCGCGATGACCCGACGTCTCGCCCGGGAGGAGGGCATCCTCGTCGGCGGATCGAGCGGCATGGCCGTCGTCGGTGCGCTGCGGGTCGCGCGCGACCTGCCGGCGGATGCCGTGATGGTCGTGCTGCTCCCCGACGGCGGGCGCGGCTACCTGGGCAAGATCTTCAACGACGGATGGATGCGCTCCTACGGTTTCGGTGAGCTGGAGGACGGGGAGACCGTCGCCGACGTGCTCGCGGCTCGCCCGTCGCGACAGGGCGCCGGCATCCCCGACCTGGTGCACGCCCACCCGACCGACACCGTGCTCGAGGCCATCGGCATGATGACCGAGTACGACGTCTCGCAGCTGGTCGTGCTCAGTGCCGAACCGCCGGTCATGATGGGCGAGGTGGTGGGAACGGTCGACGAGAAGGGACTGCTCGACCTGCTGTTCCGCGGTGAGGCCAACGCGACCGACGCCGTGGGTGCGCACGTGGGGGAGAGGCTTCCGCTCGTCGGCATCCACACCTCCGTCGCGCAGGCCAAGGCCGCGCTCGCCGATGCCGACGCGTTGCTGGTGACCGAAGACGGCAAGCCGCACACCGTGCTCACGCGTCAGGACCTGCTGGCGTACCTGTCGCGTTGAGGAGGGCTGCGCTGAGGAGGGGATGCGGAGCCGCTCGACCCGGAGCGTAACCGGAAGTCCCTCCCGGCGAGGGCGGACGTAGGCTGAGGGGCATGTCCGATCACGCTTTCGCCACACGAGCCATCCACGCAGGACAAGCCCCTGACCCGGTCACGGGGGCGATCATCCCGCCGATCTACCAGTCCTCCACGCACGTGCAGGACAGCGTCGGCGGTCTGCGTGCCGGTTACGAGTACAACCGCGCGGGCAACCCCACGCGCTCCTCGCTCGAGACGCAGCTCGCGGCCCTCGAGGGCGGCGCGAGTGCGCTGTCGTTCGCGTCGGGACTCGCGGCGGAGGATGCGCTGCTGCGCGGGATCCTGAAACCGGGCGACCACATCCTGCTCGGCAACGACGTGTACGGCGGCACCTACAGACTGCTCACGCGGGTCCTGGCGCCCTGGGGCATCGAGACCACGACGGTCGAGCTCTCCGACGTCGATGCGCTCCGTGCGGCGATCCGTCCCGAGACGAAGATCGTGTGGCTGGAGACGCCGAGCAATCCGCTCCTGAAGATCGTCGACATCGCCCTGATTGCCGAGATCGCGCACGCGGCGGGCCTGATCGTGGTCGTGGACAACACCTTCGCCTCGCCGGCGCTGCAGCAGCCGCTCGCCCTCGGCGCCGATGCGGTCGTGCATTCGACGACCAAGTACCTCGGCGGGCACTCGGATGTGCTCGGCGGCGCGGTGGTGTTCGCCGACGACCGGTTCTTCGACCAGGTGAAGTTCCAGCAGTTCGCGGTCGGCGCCGTCTCGGCGCCGCTGGACGCCTGGTTGACCACCCGCGGGATCAAGACGCTGGCGCTGCGGATGCGTCAGCACTCCGAGAACGCGCAGGCCATCGCCGAGTGGGCGCAGGCGCGCCCGGAGTTCGCGCAGGTGTACTTCCCCGGGCTCTCCTCGCACCCCGGCCATGAGATCGCCGCGACGCAGATGAGCGGATTCGGGGGGATGCTGTCGTTCGGCCTCGCCGCGGGTGCCGGTGCGGCACGGGCCTTCGTCGAGAGCACCTCGGTGTTCCAGCTCGCCGAGTCGCTCGGCGGCGTCGAGTCGCTCATCGGCTACCCGCCGGACATGACGCACGCCTCTGTGCGCGGAACCGAGCTCGCGGTCCCCGAGAACATCGTGCGGCTCTCGGTGGGCATCGAAGACGTGAACGACCTGATCGCCGACCTCGAGCAGGGACTCGACCGCGTCTCGCGCTGACGGCGGATCACGCCGGATCCGAGACGCATCCCCGCGCCGATGCGGGGGTGCGTCTGCGCCGTGCGGCGGGACGGAGGAGGGCTGGGCGGCGGTAACATAGGGGCTTCCCCTGGTCGAATCGATTCGACCCACGCACCCCCCCGAACTCTGGAAGGACGTCGTGTCCGACGCTCCCCGCACTGATTCCCTCCCCGTCGTGAAGGCAGAGGATTCCGCCTCCGACGAACCGACGACTCCGCAGCTGGAGCGCACCACCGAGCGCACGGCGACCGGAAGCACCCGCATTCCCACCGCGACCGGCGCGATCCGCACCCTCGGAGCGAACCCCGCGACCGCACCGATCATGCTGCACCCCGGCGATGCCATCTCCCTCGGTCGCCGGACGCTGTACATCATCCTGCTCGGAGCCCTCACCGCCCTCGGCCCGTTCACGATCGACCTGTACCTTCCGGCGTTCCCGGTGCTGGAGCAGGACTTCCAGACCACGGCCGCCGCGATCCAGCTGACCCTGACCGGAACGATGATCGGCTTCGCGCTCGGTCAGCTCGTGGTCGGACCGCTCAGCGACAAGGTCGGGCGTCGGGTGCCGCTCATCGCGGTCACAGCTCTGCACGTGCTCGCCAGCGTCGGGGCGGCCTTCGCTCCCGACCTCGCACTGCTCAGCGTCGCCCGTGTGCTCATGGGGGTCGGTGCCGCGGCCGGCGGCGTCGTGGCCATGGCCATCGTGCGCGACCTGTTCGGCGGGCGTCGGCTGGTGGTCATGCTCTCCCGTCTCGCCCTGGTCTCGGGGGTGGCTCCGGTCATCGCGCCCCTGATCGGCTCGTGGCTGCTCACCCTCATGCCGTGGCGGGGGATCTTCGTCTTCCTGGCCGCCTATGGCGTGGTGATGCTGCTGTCGACGATCCTGCTCATCCCGGAGACGCTGCCGGTCGCGCGACGCCAGGGTCGCGGCGGTGCGACCATGCTGCAGCGCTACCGTTCGGTGCTCTCGGACCGGGTATTCCTCGGTGTGCTCGTGATCGGCGGCATGACGTTCTCCGGGCTGTTCTCCTACCTGTCGGCATCGCCCTTCCTGTTCCAGGTGACCCACGGCCTCGATGCGCAGCAGTACGGTCTGCTGTTCGCCGTGAACTCGCTCGGCGTCGTCGTCGGCGTGCAGACCGCGTCGCGTCTGGCCGCGCGATTCGGACCGCAGTGGGTCATGGCCTACTCGACCGCGGTGCTGCTGATCGCCGGCGTCGCGATCATCGTCACCGATCAGCTCGGCCTCGGGCTGTGGGGCACGGTCATCCCGCTGTTCGTCTTCATGACCGCGTGCGGATTCACGTTCCCCAACGTGCAGGTGCTGGCGCTCGACCGCCACGGAAAAGCTGCCGGGACCGCCGCGTCGATCATCGGCGCGACGAACTTCGGCGTCGCCGGCCTCATCTCGCCCGTCGTCGGCTGGCTCTCGCACGACGCCGGGATCACCGCGACCACCATGGCCTCCGTCATGGTCGGCTGCGCGGCGATCGGCATCCTTTCGCTGTGGTTCGTCGTGCGTCCGCGCACGGTCGGGATGCTCGCTCCCTGAGTGCTCAGCTGTCTTCCGACAGAATGGGACGATGAACAGGCGGATGCTGCTGTGGTGGGGAGTGGGCCTCCTCGCGCTCGCGACGGTTCTGGGTGCCGTGGTCGTGTTCGCCTACCCGCAGACGCCGGGCTTCGACCACTGGTGGAACGAGACGATCGCCGGGGCGCGTGCGGACTGGATGGTCGACTTCGCCCTCGCCCTGAACTGGATCGGCGGCGGCTGGGTCGCCATCCTCGGGGTGCCGTTGCTGGCGATCCTGGCGCTCGTGCTCGCACGGCGGTGGCGCGGTGCGCTGTTCGCCGCCCTCTGCTTCGCGGCGAGTGCCGCCGGGGTGCAGGTGCTCAAGCAGCTCTTCGGACGTGCGCGACCCGACGACATGCTCGTGGTGAGCGACTACGGCTCCTTCCCCTCCGGGCATACGGCGAATGCGGCGACCATCGCCCTGGTGCTCTGGGTGCTGTTCCCGCGGGTCTGGGTCGCGATCGTCGGTGCGGCGTGGGTGCTCGCCATGGCGCTCTCGCGCACGTTCCTCTCGGTGCACTGGGCCAGCGACACCCTCGGCGGCGCGCTGGTCGGCGCCGGCGTCGTGCTGGTGCTCGCCGCGTGGCTGCTCCCGTGGGTGCAGCAGAAGAAGTCCCCGGTCGAGGCGCCGATAGGCTGAGAGGACCCGTTCCCTCCAGAGGAGTCGTCTTGTCTCGCATCCGCCCGTACCGCCCCACCGATCGTGCCGCGCTGTACGAGATCTGCGTGAAGACGGCCGATGCCGGGGTGGATGCGACCGGCATCCTGTCCGACGATTCGCTGTGGGGCGACCTGTTCGCGGTTCCCTACGCCGAGCGACACCCGGACCTCGCATGGGTGGTCGAGAGCGACGACGAGCGCACGATCGGCTACATCGTGGCCACCGACGACACCGATGCGTTCTACAGCTGGTTCCGGGACGAGTGGTGGCCGGCTCTCGAGGAGCGTCATCCCCGGCCCGCCGAGGTCGTCACCCGTGAGGATCGGATGATCGACTACGGGTACAGCCGCGCTGCCGGCATCGAGCCGAATGCAACCGAGTACCCGGCACATCTGCACATCGACCTGCTCGCGGAGACCCAGGGGCAGGGACTCGGTCGTCAGCTCATGCAGACGCTGTTCGCCGAGCTGACCCGACGCGGAGTGCGGGGGCTGCATCTGGGCATCGATCCGAACAACGCCGGGGCCGCGGCCTTCTACGAGCGACTCGGGATGACGCGACTCCCGGCCGAGCCCGGCGGTCAGATCTACGGCGTGCGCTTCGCGGACTGAGCGCCGGCCGCTCAGGCGAGATACACACGAAAAGAGCCCCCGCTGGCGCGGAGGCTCTTTTCGTGTTTGGCGGTGACGGCGGGATTCGAACCCGCGGTTGCTTGCACAACACACGCTTTCCAAGCGTGCTCCTTCGGCCGCTCGGACACGTCACCAAGGAACAACCTGTCCATCCTATCCGATGCGGGGAGGTGGACAGGACAGGCCGACATGACAGGGCGACATGGCGTGGCGATCGTGGTGTCAAATGTGAAATATTGCATGTCACCTATCGTCAGGATAGCCTCATGCGAGGACGAATCGCCTTCGCTGGGGATGCGACGTCTCGGGGGGAAGCATGCGCGTGAACTCGATCACGACAGCACGGAACGGCCACCGCTCCGCGTTGGCCTTCGAGCAGTACGTCAGGGGAAAGCGGACGATCGTCGAGGGTACGGTGCTCTTCCTCGAGACGGCGGACCACCTCGAGGCAGTGATGAGCCAGGCCAGATCGGGCGACGTCATCTTTGCACCGGCGGGCGCAGCGCGGCGGCGGGATTCGCGCGTCGTCGAATACCAAGGCGACCTCTGCGAGCCGGGTGACAAGGTCATGCTCGGCGAGGGGTGCACGTTCGAGCTGCGGGACTACGTCGCGGCTCCTTTCATCTCGATCGTGGGACCCACCGTCCTCCGGCAGCGCAGCGCGGAGGGAATCGCCGCGTTCTTCAGCGACGCCGACACGGCGAGAGACTCCGGTGTCTTCGTCGATCAGTTGCTGAGCGGCGCCGTTCTCCTCGACTCCTTCGCATCCTTCATCGGGACCGACAGTGCAGGAGGCTTCCTCGATCGCGTGCATGTGACCGCAGCAGGGGAGTACCGAGACGGTCCGGACGGGCTCCTGCTCGGTGTCGTGGGTGACGAGTGGTCGGCCATCGAGAGCCGCGCGATCCATGGCGCGGGCCGCGGGCGGGCGTTCGCACGGATCGTCGACCGCGGCATGCTCGAGGCCGACCTCGACGACAGGCCATGGCTCGCGCGCTACATCGCCGCGATCGACCTGCTGCGGGGGTGGGACGGAGTTCCGACCCGTCCCGCGATCTCGGGCTTCGGAGGACACCTCGTGCGAGCGCTCGACGAACTCCCCGCGCTCCCGGGGGTCGTCTCCGCGAGCGCCCCGTACCTGTTGACCGGCGACGGCGACGAGTGGGTGCTGGTCGATCCCCTGAGCCGGCGCCGAACCCGACTCGGCGTCGACACCGCGCGTGCGGCGGAATGCCTCATCGCGACGGGGAATGAGTCGGCGGCGGTGGCACTGCTCGCGGCCGAACTCGGCAGGGGGACGAGCAACGTCGCCTCTCTGGTGCATGAGGTCCAGATCAGGTTCGCAGCGGTGGGCCTCGATCTCACCACGAGCGGACGAGAAGGCCTGTGATGCACGACAGTGGGCGCGTGCAGGCAACGGAACTCGGCGGAGCGAGGGCCCTCCGCGAGTGGATCACCGGACAGGCGCGGGAGCACTCTCGGGTGTTCCTCATTGAGAGCGGAGCTCCCACAGACGATGTCGCAGAGGTGGCGCGCCGAGACGACGTGGTTCTCCTCCCTGCGGAGAGCGGGACGTACGACGGCCTCGGCAGGGAGGTGCGCTACCGAGGTGCACTGCGCGACGCGGGTGACGAGTTGTTCTTCGGCGAACGCGGCGTCGAGCTCCAGGACTATGTCGCAGCCGCGTTCGTCCAGATCGTCGGCCCCACGGCGGTGCGCTTCTTCGACGCATCCAGTTGGCAGGTCTTCCTCGATGATGCCGAGCTCGCTCGTCGGACAGGGGTCTTTCCGTCGGCGTTGATCGACCCGCGGGTGCTGCTCGCCGACCGGAGCGCGCTCGAGAATCCGGGCGAGATGGAGGCTCCGAGGGCGCTGAGGGTGAGTGCGGACGGCAGCGTCGGCATCGGTGTGCAGGGTCGAGTCATCGGAACCATCGACGAACTGTCCTCCGTGCTCGCCGTCCCCCTGCCCCGCGCCGCGGCGTTGGGAGGAGTCGCGCCGGGCGATGCACTCGCCGCAGACCTGGCGAGCCGTGAATGGATCGGACGCTACCTCAACGCCACGGACCTCATGAAGATGCTCGGTCTGGATAACGGCACCGCCAAGATCTCGGGATTCGGCTGGTTCCCGATCGACGACGACTTCTCGGATGCCGAACCACTGACCGCGGAACCGTTCCTGCTCGAGACCCCGGACGGCTTCGTGCTCGCAGACACCAGAACCCTGCGGCGCCAGCTGCTCACGCCGTCGACGGCCCGTGTCATCGCCGTGATACAGACCTCGAGCTCTACCGAGATCGCATCCGAGCGCGTGGCTCGCCTGCTGGGCACATCTCTTTCACACGCACACGCCCTGTGCCTCGAAGCCCTCACTGCACTCAACGTCCATGTGGGCCGGCGTGGGGGATACACCGATCGGGCGAAGGGAGCTGAAAGGTGAATTCCCCTCACGCACTGTGGACCTCGATGCTCCCCGCGGACTCGACCTTCGCACCGGATCGTGTCGCCGTCGGAGCGACCGGCAACCGTATCGATTTCGCTGACGGATCCACACGTCTCTGTGCGACGAGCGGTCTCTGGAATGTCCCTCTCGGGTTCGGCAACCCGGCGGTCGTCGAAGCCGTGAACCAGGCGAATCACGACGCCTCCTATCTGTCCCTGTTCCGCGCACCCCATCGGTACGCGGAACTCGCCGCCGAGGCCCTGGTCGAGCTCGCGGGCCCCGCCCGCTACAGCCGCGTCATCTTCTCGACGTCCGGCGGGGCGGCGAACGACGCGGCGATGAAGCTGGGCAGGCAGTACTGGGCGCAGAAGGGGCTCGCATCCCGCTCACTGATCGTCGGTCTGAAGGGCAGTTATCACGGCACGGCATACGGCAGTCATGCCCTGAGTGGAGACGACCTCCTCCAATCCGTCTACGCGGTCGACCGCAGGTCGGTGCGGCACGTGTCCCACAGCGACGACGGCGAGGAACTCGAACTGCTGCTGCAGCGCGAGGGCGCGCGCGTGGCGTCGGTCTTCGTCGAACCCGTGCTGGGCAGTGGCGCCTACGCGCTGTCCGACACCTTCGTCCAGCACCTGCTCGCTCTGCGCGAGGAGTACGGGTTCCTGATCGTCGCCGATGAGGTCGCGACGGGCTTCGGTCGCACCGGGACGATGTTCGCCACCGACAGCTGGGGCGCGCCACCGGACATCCTCATCCTCTCGAAGGCACTGACCAACGGGGCGATGGGTGCGGCGGCGCTCCTGGTGGGGGATCGAGTCGCATCCGAGTTCGTGGGCGGCGGGTGGACGTTCGTCCACGGCGAGACTCAGGCGGGGACGCCGGCTTGCGGTGCGGCCATCCTCGCGGTGATCGAAGAACTGCAGCGCATCGACGTGGAGTCGACCACGCAAGCGCTGGGGGTCGACCTGCTTCGCCTCGCGGCCGGGTGGGAGGCTGACGGTGTGGTCGAGGAGATCACGGGGCGCGGGTGCTTCGTGGGACTCGGGCTCCGCCACCAGGACGAGAGTCTGCTCTCCGGGCCCGACATCCTTCGTGTCGTCTCCGCGATCGCGGACAACGGCGTCCTGGTGCAGCCGGGCCCGAGCTCGATCGAACTGATTCCGGCGTACGGATTCAGCGCGGATGAGCTTCTCGAACTGGATGTGGCCGTGCGTGCGGGCGTGGCGCAGGGAACGTCAGGATGACCGCGGAGTTCGACGGACGACTCCCCACCCTGTGGCATGGGGAGGGGGCCGCTCGCCGGATGGCGAAGCGCCTCACGGCGGACCGCGAGACCCTCATGATCGTGGACTCCGCAGTCCCTGTTCCGTCCGGCCGCCCGACGAGGACGATCCAGATCGATGCTCCCTCCGTCGACGTCGCGGCAGTCGTCACTCTGGCCCGGCAGATGGTCCGTCGGCCGCCGAAGGTCATCGTGGCGGTCGGCGGCGGAACCGTTCTCGACGCCAGCAAGATCGCCGCGCTCGCTCTCGCTCCGGGGCGGGTGTTCGATTTCGCCATCGGGCATGCCTCGAGATCGGCGCTGACCTTCTTGCCGCATGCGCTACCGCCCGTCGACATCATCGCCGTGCCGACGACGCTCGGGACCTCGTCGGAGACGAACAGCGTCGGAGTGCTCAAGAACGACAGCGGATACCGGCTCATCGTCGGGCGTGCCCTGAGACCTCGTCACGCGATCATCGACCCGCGCAACCTGACCACCCTCACGCGCGCCGCGGTCAGGGAAGGAGCGTTGGAAGCCTTCCTCCGTGTGGCGGGCGCGTCGACGAGTTCGCGCAGAAGCACGAGGCAGAACCGAGATGCCCTCGCTCTCGGCAGAGCGATCCTCGATACGGCCACTCGAGACTTCCATTCGTCCGCGGGAAGGATGCGCCTCGCACGCTTGAGCGCCGCGACCCAGCGCAGCGCGGCATTGCGCGGACCGGACCCCTACAGCGCCCGCCACTGGTACGCAGCGAACGAGGTCGCCTTCGTGTTGGAGGTCCGCAAGATCGTCGCCACGGCAGCCGTCATCGCCGCGGTCTGGCGCCGGATCTGTGCAGGAGACGTGCGTTGGGGAGATCGAGAGGGCCTCGAGCGCTTCTGGGCAGACGCCGCGGGCGGGATGGCATTGCCCCTCGACCCGCCCAGCGGTATCGCGGCACTCATCGACCGCTGGGGAATTGAGCATCCGCCGAGGCCGAGCCCGGTTGACCTCGACCGTATCGCCGTCGCCACCGAGACGGCGTGGGGAAATCGCCACCCGATGCTCCCCGGTCTTGTCGCAGATGATTTCCGTGATGTGCTCCGTGATTCCTGGTGGAGCTGAGATTCGGTCGGCGGTGACCGCCGACCTCCGGTACTTATTCCAGAGGAGGTGAATTGAATGGGCGAGAGAGTTGAAAACACAATCCAGTTCCAAGAATTGGACACGATGGAAGCCCCCAGTTGGGAGAGCTTCTATCAGGGCGCGATAGGTGCACTGGTCCTCATCGGGATCGGCGCAGCCGCAGCGACCTGACCGCTGGTGACAGATATCGACAGAAGAAAGGAGGTGAGAATGAACACCACAATGCCGACGCTCGAGTTCACCGAACTCGAGGCCATGGAGGCCCTGAACGACACCGACGACTACATTCGGGGTTTTGCCGTAGGGGTCATCATCGGAATTCTCGCTCTGACATAAGAGCCCCATTCGAAGGTCGACAAAGGAGGTGAACAGTGCAGACGACGTCGCTGGAGTTCGTAGAACTCGAACAGATCGACGCACCGCTTGAATGGTGGCAGCACGCCAATTACATCATTGCCATCATCGGCGGAGCGGCAGCGATCGCAACCTGAACGAGGGGTGCGGGCGCACTTCGCACGTCCGCACCCTACCCCCCCCTGAGAGGCGATGTGTGAATGTCAGGATTGATCACCGAAGCAGTATCCGCGCGACTCGCGATGGTCGGTGCGGTTCCCCGAGAGCTAGACCTCTACGCGGGCGTCGGCACCGATTTCTATGAGCGGCTGGTCGGTTCTGACCGTGCCGAGATCAGAGAGATGCTGGCGCTCGCGAGACAGGCCGAGGGCCCCATCCTCGATATCGCCGCCGGCGGCGGGAGATTGACGATTCCGCTGGTGAGATCGGGAAGAGACGTCACCGCGATCGATCTCTCCGACGATATGCTCTCGCACCTTCGTCGTGCATTGCCCGAGGAATCGACGGTGGAGTGCATCGTCGCGGACATGCGCGACTTCTCTCTGGGACGCCGATACGGACTCGTCGTCATCGGGGCGACGTCCATCACCTTGCTCGACAGCGACGGACGGTCGCGGCTCTATGCGGCCGTGCGGCGTCACCTCGCGGCGGGTGGGGTATTCGCCTTCACTGTCGCAGGAGGCGCTTCGGCGCAGAGCCTCGCGATACCGAGAGACCAGGAGATCGGTGTTCCCGGGCCCCAGGGGGAGGAGGCCTACCTCTTCGCGCAGCAGATGGAAGAGGGAGGTTCGGCACGTGTCGTCAACTGGGTCCGCGTCGCCGACATCACTGCCGGCGCGGAGGTGACGGTGCTCACGAGCCGCCTGCATGTGCTCGACCATCACATCCTCGCGCGGGAGCTCGTCGACACGGGCTTCGCGGTGCCAGCCATATCTCCCGTCCGAACGGACAGCGGGGTGGAGATCCTCCTTCTCACCACGTCCTGGGCGGGGTCGCCCGCAGCGGAGGATGACGGTGCCTCCGACTAGCTCCCCTCGCGGACGATCTCGTGAGAGGTCTCTGCTCGACGCCGAGGCCTGCCCGCGGCTCTCTTCCGGCGTCGCCTTCGAGGAGGTCGCGGATGAAGCGGTATGGATCGCGATGGTCCACGGCGTGCCCTCGTCGCGGGTCTCTCGGACGGTGGTCGACCTGTTGACGGCGATGAACGGCGAGACGGCGCTTCGCGATCTGCACGGGCGTTTCGCGGAATCCGAGTCGCTGGAGAGCTTTCTTCACCTCGCCCAGCGTTTCCGCGCCAGCGGACTCCTGGAAGGCGACACGAAGCTCCCCCCAGGACGCCTGACCTATCGTCCCCCTTTCACCCTGCAGATCGCGACGCTCCATGCACCCGGCATCTTCCGCAGACTGGACCATCTGGTCGTCCCGCTGTCGCGTCGCGTGGTGCTGGCATCGGTCGCCACCCTGCTCGTCCTCGGGCTGCTGGCCGCGATCCTCCAGGCGAGAGAACTCCTGAACGTCCTCACCATGCCGTTGCCGCTGACCGGCCTCGTGATTCTCGTCGCTGCGCTTTCGCTCATGACGCTGCTCCATGAAGCCGCCCACGGACTCACGCTCACCCGCTTCGGCGGGAGGCCCCGCCGGGCGGGCTTCATGCTCTTCTATCTCACCCCCGCATTCTTCGTGGACGTGACCGATGGCTGGCGTCTCCCGGACCGCCGGCAACGCGTGGCGATCGCCTTGGCAGGCCCCGCCGTGCACGCGACCGTCTCCGCTGTCGCACTTCTCGCCGCGCTCGCATTCCCCCCACAGGTCATCCGTCAGACGCTGCTGCTGCTCGCGCTCTCCTGCGCCGCCATCGTTGTCGTGAACCTGATCCCGTTCGTGCGGTTCGACGGATACATCGCGCTCATGAGTGCGCTCGATGAGCCGAATCTCCGGGGACGAGCCATCGACGATGGCGCGAGCTTCTTGGCTCGGCTCCTGTTCGGCGGACAGCGCACGAGCAGACTCCTGGACAGGTGGTGGAGCGTCCCGTTCGGTCTCGCCAGCCTCGTCGCCCCCGCCGCGCTGGTGCTGTTCGCCGTCGGCCGCACCGCACGAGCGCTCGCCGGGGGCGGACCGGTTCTCGGCCTGCTCGTGGTCGCGCTGGAAGCTGTGGTCGTCCTCGTCGGCGTCGTCCTGCTGGTGCGGGCCCTGCGACGCGTGCTCCGCTCGGGCGTCTCGCGGCTTCGGTTCGCCGCCGTCGGGACCGCACTCGTCGCGAGCATCGCCATCGTCGGCCTCGTCATCCCGGTGCCGTCGACATCCACGTTCGGCTTCTCCACGCACGGCGGCCAGGTGGTGCTTCTGCAGGCGGGGGAGGACGCCGAGGGGGAGATACCGTACGGCGCCCCTGTCGTCCTGATGAGCAACGGCATTCTTGCGAACGAGACGGTCGGCGCGGGAACGACCAGGCCAGAGCCACCGAGACCGACGACGGCGCCACTCGATGCGCTCTTCCCGGTCCAGGCAGACGGTGTGTCGGTCCCCGCGGTGATCGTCGCCGGCGTGGACGTGTCCGAGGAGAGCGGGAGGCTGCCGTCGACGGGGCAGGCACGCGTCGAGATCGGAGTGGGAAACCTGTGGCAGGCGCTCTGGACGACGGGCGTGACGCTCCCCCTGTCGACTCTTCAGAGCGAGAGAGAGGAAGAAGGATGAGCATGAACGATCACGCCATTGAAGTCAGAGGACTCACGAAGAGGTACGGCCACCGCACAGCCGTCGAGGAGCTGTCATTCGTCGTGCCACGTGGAGCGGTCGTCGGCCTTCTCGGACCGAATGGGGCGGGGAAGTCGACGACGCTGCGAGCGCTCGTCGGCCTGCTGACCCCGACGAGCGGCGACAGCGTCATCGACGGCGTGCCCTTCTCTGCGCTCGACGACCCCGCTTCGCACGTCGGCGTCCACATGGATGGGTTCGGCTTCGAGGTGGGTATCTCCGCGAGGAGACATCTGGAGATCTCCCGGCTGGCGGCCGGTGCGGCTCGCAGCCGTGTCGACGAGGTGCTCGAGGAGGTGGGGCTCACCGCGGATGCGCGTCGCCGCGTGAAGACGTTCTCGACGGGGATGGCCCAGCGACTCGGCCTGGCCACCGCTCTCGTCGGATCCCCTCGGACGCTCATCCTGGACGAGCCGGCGAACGGGCTCGACCCCGATGGCATCCGGTGGCTCCGAAGGTTCCTCCGGGGATTCGCCGAACGCGGCGGCACCGTGCTGGTCGCCAGCCATCAGCTGGCGGAACTGGAGCAGTTCGTGGATGAGGTCGTCGTGATCAAGAGGCGTGCGCTCTTCGCCGGGCGGCTGAGCGACCTCGTCTCGAGCGAAGCCGACTCGCTCGAGAGCAAGTACTTCGATCTCGTGGGAGGGACGACCGCATGAAGAACGCGATCCGCAGTGAGGCGCTACGTGCAGTCAGCGGGCCCTCGGTCCTGCCGGTCTACCTCGTCGCCCTTCTCATGCCTGCCTTCGTGCTGTTCTCCGACGGCTCCCGCTTCGACTTCGTCGGTGTCGATTCGAGTCTCGCCACCTCTCGTCTTCTGGAGCCGCTCGCCTGGTCCGTCATCTCCGCGGCATTCGTCAGTGCGTACGCGGTCACCCGCGAGTACTACTACGCCTCGATGGACAGAACACTCACCGGAGTAGGTTTCCGTCGCGCGTTCTGGGGAAAGATGGTTGCGGGGGCGCTCGCCGCGGTCACCCTGTCCGTCTGCATCTTCATTCTCTGGACAGTGGGTGTCGCCGTCGTGCTGCTGCAGAACGGGCTGACGCTCACGCTCACCCCGGACTCGTGGCAGTTGTACACCGGCGCTCTGGTCGGTGTGGTCCTCGGTGCGTTCCTCGGCGGATCCGTCGGTTGGATCACCCGGAACTACTACGCGACGGCAGCGCTGGTCCTCGTCCTTCCGATGGTCGTGGACTTCGCGTTGTTGCGCACGGCGCCGGAGGTGGCGAGGTTCTCGCCCGGATTGGCCATCGCCGCACTGGGCGTCCCCGGGTACCAGGATCGACTGCTCGAGTTCGCACCAGCCCTCGGAGTCGGACTCGCATGGACCATCGGGCTGGTCGCCCTCGCCTGGCTCAGAGGACGCCGGGGCCTCGCGTGATCGGCAGGGCGCTTCGAGTCCAGGCGTACAGTCTCACGGGCGACGTCGTGCTGCTCGGGATGGTGGCCGCGGCGTTCGTGATGTCGCTCTCCCTGGCCACGAGCGTCCCGCCGGACATCGCGGCTGCACCGGCCGACGCCCGAGCAGCGTTCATCGAGACGTTCCACGTCATGCTCGCCACGTATGGCGGAGTTCTCGCGGCCGTCTACGGTTCCTTCCGCTACACGATCGACCGGCGCGATGGAGTCATCGCTCAGCGCCTGACGATGGAGCCGCGGTGGGCGCTCTTCCTTGCCAGAGTGCCCGCCGCGGCCGTCGGCGGAGCGGTCGTGGCTCTCGCGGCTGCCTTGGGCGGCCACCTCGCACTGATCGTCACGATGGGCGGCGTAGCGGCGGAGTGGTCTGCCGTCGGGAGCACGCTGGCGTTCGGTGCTGTCGCGGGGCTCTGGGGCCTGGGGCTGGGAGTGATCGTGCAGGTGCATCTGGTGGCTCTCTTCGTGGCATCCATGTCGATGAGCGCAGCCTTGCTTCTCACGGTGTTCTGGGGTGCCGTGGCCGCCTTCCTCCCGCCCCTCGTGATGCTCGAGGCCGTGGGGTTCGACGTCACCGCCGTGGGAATCATGCCGGAGGACCGTCTCGACGGCTGGCAGGCCAGAGGGGTGACGGCGGGATGGGTGCTGCTGGCTCTCCTCGCCGGGGGCGTCTCGTTCATGAAGCGCGACGTGAAGTAGCGGCCACGCGCGGCATCGGCGGGAGTTCGGATCGGCACCGAGGTCGACGACGTAGGATCCCTAGGTGGCAACACCCAAGATCGTTCTCTTCTACGCCTTCACCCCTCTCGCCGACCCCGAGGCCATCCGTGTCTGGCAGCGCGACCTCGGCGAGGCGCTGGGCCTGCGCGGACGTCTGCTCATCTCGAAGGACGGGATCAACGGCACCCTCGGGGGCGACATCGGTGCGCTGAAGAAGTGGCTGCGTTCGTTCCGTTCCTACCGGCCGTTCGCCGACGCCGACATCAAATGGAGCGAGGGCACCGGGGTGGATGCCGAGGGTCGAAGCATCGACTTCCCGAAACTCAGCGTCAAGGTGCGCGAAGAGATCGTGTCGTTCGGTGCCCCGGGTGAGCTCCGGGTCGATGAGAACGGCGTGGTCGGCGGCGGCACTCGTCTGACGCCCGAAGACCTGCACGATCTGATCGACGAGCGCGGCGATGACGTGGTCTTCTTCGACGGCAGGAACGCGCTCGAAGCGCAGATCGGTCGCTTCCGCGGTGCGGTCGTGCCCGACACGGAGACCACCAGGGACTTCGTCGAGCTTCTCGACTCGGGCGTCTACGACGATCTCAAAGGCAAGCCCGTTGTCACGTACTGCACCGGCGGGATCCGCTGCGAGGTGCTGTCGAGTCTGATGACGGCCCGCGGCTTCGGCGAGGTGTACCAGCTCGAGGGTGGCATCGTCCGGTACGGCGAGAAGTACGGCGACGACGGCCTCTGGGACGGGTCGCTCTACGTCTTCGACGGTCGGGGGTCCGTCGACTTCTCCGATCATGCAGCCGTCATCGGAGAATGCGTCGGGTGTGGAGCGGCGACCAAGCGCACCGCGAACTGTCCCGACCTGTCGTGTCGATCGCAGTTCGTGGTGTGCGAAGACTGCGTCGCCGTGCCCTGCACCGCCCACGCGGCCTGACCAGGAGCGGCCTGACCAGGAGCGGCCTGACCAGGAGCCGCCCGATGGGTCAGACCGTCACGCCGGGCTCTGCGGCTCGCGGCGCATACAGCGAACGCGGCATGAGGACCGCGCGCACCCTCGTCGCCCGGTCGGCGCTCTGCCGCAGGCTCCCGAGCACCTCGCCCAGCGGTGCGGCGAGATCGTCCGTCGCCTCGCCGGAGCGCGCGTAGTTCGAACGCTCGACCGCATCGGTCAGGTGTCGCATCGTCTCCGCTCCCACGCCGTTCCGCTGCACCAGACCGGCTGCGCGCACGCGCGGAGTGTCGGCGTCCGATACGGGCATCTGCAGGTCGATCAGTGTGTCCCGGAGCTCGGCCCATGCCGCCGCCGGATCTCCACGGCGCGCCCGGTTGAGGCGTATGCGGCGTTCGACGAGGCGGATCACCGCAGGAAGCAGGAGCAGCACGACGACGCCGAGCGCGGTGAAGACGACCGGCGTCGAGTCGAGGCGGCGTAGGTCGTCGCCACTTGCCGTGTTGCCACCGGCATCGTTGCGATCGACCTCGGGCCCCGACGTCTGCTCGGCCTGCGGTGCCGTAGACGGGGCCGGCGTCGACGGGCCTCCGGTGCCGCTGCCCTGCGTCACTCCGGGGCGGAAAGCCGTGGGCACCCCCAGAGACGCCGTGGGCTCGAACGGCACCCATCCGAGGCCGGGGAACAGCACCTCCGGCCACGAGTGCAGCCGATCGCTGGTCACCGAGAACACGGATTCACTGCCGCGCTTCTCGTCGGTCATCGAGCCGGGAAGATACCCGACGACGATGCGCACCTGCATGCCCAGGCTCTCCGCCATCAGCGCGAACGCCCCGGCGAAGTGCACGCAGTACCCGGATCGTGCCTCGAGGAACTCCGCGACGGCCTCTGCTCCTGTGCCGTCGAAGCCCTCTTCCACGGGTGTCTCCAGCGAGTAGGCGAACTGCGACCGGAACCAGTTCTGCAGCGCGATGAGCCGGTCGTAGTCGGTGCTCGCCGCTGCGGTGACGTCGTCAGCGAGCTCGGCGATGATGCCGGGAAGCTCGACCGGCTCGGCGTCCGGATCGACGACAGGCGCGGCGGCGTCGAGCGCGCGGATCTGCTCGAGGGTGGGGATGAGCCGCGAGGAAGTGACCGTGTAGTCGTTTCCGACCGCGTCGGCACCCCGGGAGTAGAGCGTGCGGTTCTCGGGGGCGATCCGCCACGCGTTGCTCAGTCCCTGCACGGCGGTGGCGGGGTAGGGCACGGGGAGCCAGGCGCTCGACATCCGCAGCACGCGGATCGAGGTGTTCTGCTCCTCCGTCGCGATGTCCTCGCCCCATTCCGGAGGACCGAATCCGTCGTTCTGCGACTGCAGGTCGCCGTCGTCCGGCTGCCACACACGGCCGTCGAAGCGGGAGAGCGTGGTCAGACGCAGATACGGTGCGGTGTCGCCCTTCGCGGCCACGGTGAGGACCTCGACCGGGTTGGGCTGACGCAGGTCGTCGCCGAGGCGCAGCGACGCGTCGACCGTGACGCCGACTCCGTTGCCGGCGAGGCTCGCCGTCACGGGCAGCATCGGGGCGATGGCCACGGTCGTCGCCAGCGCGGCGGCTCCGACCGCGACCGCGAGCGACGTGGAGGAGCGGCGTGGGGATTCCGGATGCCTCCGCGCGGTGTATCGCAGGAGGAGGAGGGCGGTCGCGCCGAAGAGCACGAACCACACGACGTTCGTATCGCCGAGTGTGACGATCATCGGCACCGCGCCGACGACTCCGGTCAGCAGGACCGCCAGCACCGCCGAACGGTGCGTCACCAGGTGGTCGAGGAGAATCGCGACCACCGCGAAACCGACACCCATCGCGGCCGCGAGGCCGGGCGAAGGGTCCAGCGGTGCGGAGCCGAACACGACGGCCTCGACCGCCGATGCGCCGAGCACTCCGAATAGCGTCAGCGTCGCGGAGGTGGGGATGATCCCGAAGATGGCGGTGTCCCCGGCGATGAGCAGCGTCACGGCGGCGATGGCGATCACGACCTGCACGGCGAGGGTGACGAGGTCCTGCACCCACTCGGATCGTCGTCGCAGGAGGTGCCGCGTCAGCATCCCGGTACCTGCCACGGCGACGATCACCGTGATGACGGTGAGGGACCACGCCCCGGGAGAGATGACCGAGGTGAACGGCCACATCGCCACGAGTGCCGCCACAGCCGCGAGCGCCCCGGTGCCGACTATCCCGGCCGGCTCCTCATGGTCTCGGTGCCAGAACGCGGGCCTGTGCACGGCTGCCGATGCCGGTGGAGCGTGCTCAGCGCGGAACATCGCCGACTCCGATCCTGGCCGAGACCGCGTCGGCCCAGGCCGCGGAGATGTCGTCCCCGAGCGGCGCAACGGTCCATCCGTGTCGAGTGGAGGCCTCGGTGGCGCCGGGGAGCAGCTCGGTGCTGAACAGCATCGGCGCAGCGGCTCCCGCCGAACGCAGCAGGGCGGCATCCTCCTCGTCCAGGCGGCCGGTGATGTAGACCAGCGGGCCGGGTGGGGTTCCGCCGATGAGCGCCATCAGGTCGCGGCTCTCACCGCGCGGCGTGACCATCGCGAGAGCCGCGAGCAGGCCGTCGCGGTCGTCTTCGTGTCCGTGAAGCGCGCCGAGCAGGGTTCCTGCACTGTCGAGCACGTCGACGCTGTAGCCCTCGGAAGCGAGATGCACGGCCGCGGAGGCGCACAGGGAGACGGCGGCTTCGTATGCCGGATCGGCCGCCGTTCCCGCGGCGTCCCAGCGACGAGCGCTCCGGTCGAGCACGACCACCGCGTCGGGGCTGGACTCCTCCTCTTCCTGGCGCACCATCAGCTGACCGCGGTGCGCCGTCGCCCGCCAGTGGATGCGACGCATCGAATCACCGGGGATGTATCCCCGCGGCGAGAGATTGTCGCTGCCCTGTCCGAGTCTGGTCGACGAGGTGTGCGCGGTCCCGCCTGCGGCCCCGACCCGCACGGCCAGCGGGGCGAGGGCCAGCACCTCGGGGACGACCGTCACGCTTCGGGTCTCTCCGAACGCCTGCTCGCGCTGCGCCAGACCGAACGGATCGACCGTGCGCAGCATCAGCGGGCCGAGCGGCCAGACTCCCCGTCGGACGCCGGTGATCAGGTAGCTGAGCTGTCCGGTCTCCGGCGGATACTCGCCGCCGGAGTCGCCGGAGACCGCATCGGGGAGCACATCATGCCAGAGCCCCCGCGGCACGCGGATGGCACGCAGCGAGAACCGCACGGTCACCCGCGACGTCTCGGACACCGTGAGAAGGTCGGTCGAGATCTGACGAGTGACGGTGCCGGATCGTCGCGGCAGCCGGACCGCGAGGAGCGAGAAGAGGGTGACCGCCGCGAGCAAGACGCCGATATAGAGCAGGATGCGCGTGCCGAGGAGGTTCGCGGCGATCATGCAGCCGAGAGCGGCGACGAGCGCTCCGGCACCACGGCCGGTGAGGGATCGACGTCTTCGCATGATGTGCTCTGTCAGGAGCGCGTCGCCACGGGGACGCGCACCCGTTCGACGATCTGGGTGAGGGCGGCCTCGACCGGCTGTGCGCCGGCGCGATGCGCGCCGCGCGCCGGAAGCAGACGGTGTGCGAGGACCGGGATGAGCAGTGCCGTGATGTCGTCGGGGATCACGTACTCGCGCCCGTCGAGGGCGGCCCACACCTTCGCGGCCCTGACCAGCTGCAGGGTGGCCCGGGGGCTGGCACCGAGGTGGAGGTTGGGGTCCGAGCGGGTGGCCTGTGCGAGGGCGACCGCGTACTCCTCGAGAGCGGGAGCCACGTGCACCGAACGCGCCCAGGAGATGAGGTGAGCGATGGATGCCGCGTCCGCGACGGGCGACACGGCGGCGAGTGGGCTGACGACATCGCGCTGGCGCAGCATGAGGGCCTCGGCGGCTGCATCCGGGTAGCCCATCGAGATGCGCATCATGAAACGGTCGCGCTGCGCTTCGGGGAGGGCGTAGGTGCCCTCCATCTCCAGGGGGTTCTGGGTCGCGACGACCAGGAACGGCTGAGGCAGCAGATGCGTGGCGCCGTCGACCGTGACCTGGCCCTCCTCCATCGCCTCCAGCAGGGCGGACTGCGTCTTGGGGGAGGACCGGTTGATCTCGTCGGCGATCACGATGTGCGCGAACACCGCGCCGCGCTTGAACTCGAACTCGCGATCCACGGGGTTGTAGACGGAGACGCCCGTGACGTCACCGGGAAGCAGGTCGGGGGTGAACTGGATGCGGCGCACCGTCGCATCCACGCTCGCGGCCAGCGCCCGGGCCAGCATGGTCTTGCCGACTCCGGGAACATCTTCGATGAGCAGATGCCCCTCGGCGAGGAGGCACACGAGAGCGCTGCGCACGGCGTCCGGCTTGCCGTCGATGACCTGGCCGATCGAGCCGAGGATCGCGGATGTCTGCGCGGCGAACCTCTCGGCATCCATCGATACCGCGATCACGGGGGCGTTCTCTGGCATGCGTTCCCTCTCACATCGGCGCTGCAGTGCGCGTGACTCGATCGTAACCCTGCACGGGACGCATCGCTCTGGCAGGTTCCCCTGAGGATGCAGGGGAAGGCGAGGTGCGGTTCGGAGCATCGCGCCGGTCGGGTTAGGATGGTTGACGGCTCTCCGCGTGGCGGCATCCAGGCCAATTCCCCCAGGGCGGAAACGCAGCAAGGGTAACCGGGCTCTGCTGGGTGCGCGGAGAGTCATTTTCTTTGCCCGCTGTCTTTCCCGGGCAGACGCTCAGTCCCCTCCGGGCTGCACCTGCGACAATCGTCCGGTGACCGTCACCCCGCCCCCGAAGACGCAGCATCCGCTCGGCCGTTTCGCCTCGCCGGTGCTCCTTCTCCTCGCGATGTGGGTGGTGCAGTTCGTCGACGCGATCCTTCCCGGCTCCTTCACCGGTTTCGGACTGCGGTCGTGGGACGTCTCCGGCCTCGGCGGTGTCGTGCTCGGTCCGCTCCTGCACGCGAACTGGCAGCATCTCATCGGCAACTCCGTGCCCTTCCTGGTGCTCGGCTGTCTCGTGGCGGTGGAGGGGACGCGCCGGTTCTGGGCAGTCACGGCCATCGTCGCGATCGTCGGCGGCATCGGCACCTGGGTGTTCAACGCCCCCGGCACCCTGACCGTCGGCGCGTCGGGGCTGGTCTTCGGTTACTTCGGGTACGTCGTGATGCGGGTGTTCGCACCCGGTCGCGTCGCGCATCGCATCCTCTACGCCGTGATCGCGGTCGTCGTCATCGCGCTCTACGGCGGATCCATGCTCGCCGGAGTCTTCGGCGTCGCCGAGGGCATCTCCTGGCAGGGCCACCTGTTCGGCGCGGTCGGGGGCGGCATCGCGGCTCTCGTCGGACGCCGTCCTCGACCAGCCGGGGGAACCCTCAGGCCATGAGTGCCGCACCGGCATCGCGAGCGAAGCGCAGGCGGGCGACCACGAAGCGGGCGGGCAGACGCAAGACCACGAAGAGCACGGGGAGGCGCCGCAGGCCCGGTGCTCGACGGCAGGCGGCGAACCGCCTGCGTCGGCGGAAGATCCTGCAGCGGGTGCTGCTCTCGGCTGGTGCGCTCGCCGTCGTGGTCTGTCTCTTCGTCCTCATCCCGCTCGGGCTCGCGCGCGATCCCGCCCCGATCTGCATCGACGATCCGCAGACCTTCCCCGAGGCGGGTATCGAGGGATGGAGCGGTGAGCAGCTCGAGAACGCCGCGACCATCATCCGCACGGCGGGGACGCTCGGCTTCGCGCGGGAGGGGCAGATCCTCGGGGTGATGACGGCGATGGGCGAGAGCAGTCTGCGCAACATCGACTACGGCGACTGGGAGACGAGCGGATTCACCAACCCCGACGGGACGCGCACGACCAGTATCGGCCTGTTCCAGCAGCAGGAGTGGTGGGGGAGTGCCGAGCAGCGGATGGACCCGGCGACCGCGACGACGCTGTTCTTCGACCGTCTCGGACGGCTCCCCGACTGGCAGACGATGGAGCCCTCCCACGCGATCCACCGCGTGCAGATCAACACCGACCGCGACTACTACTCGCGATTCCAGGCGGATGCGACGGCGGTCGTCGACGCGATGTCTGGTCCGTGCGAGTGACGTTGCGGGGATTAGACCCGGTGAGACGCTCGGTGGGTTCACGGACGCCACGCCTAAGCTGAAGTCGTGGCGCAGAGCATCTACATCACCTCGGCCGAAGGCCATACCGGAAAATCGACGATCGCCCTCGGGACGCTCGACGCCCTGATGCGCGTCTCGCCGCGGGTGGGCGTGTTCCGTCCCATCGCCCGCTCCGTCACGGCCCGCGACGAGATCCTCGAGCTGATGCTCGCGCACGACGGCGTGAACCTCGACTACGACGACTGCATCGGCGTCACCTACGACGATGTGCGAGCAGATCCCGAGGGCGCGCTGTCGACCATCGTGGCGCGCTTCAAGGCGGTCGAGGCGCAGTGTGACGCGGTCGTCGTCATCGGCAGCGACTACACCGATGTCGCCAGCCCCGCCGAACTCGGATTCAACGCCAGGATCGCCGCCAACCTCGGAGCGCCGGTGCTCCTCGTTCTCAGCGGCCGCGACCAGCAGCGTCAGGCCGAGCAGCTGGGAACCACGACGGCGCGCCCCGCCGCGGCGATCGCGCAGATCGCCGCCCTCGCCTTGTCCGAGTTGACAGAGGAGCGGGCGGAGCTGTTCGCCGTCGCCGTCAACCGCGCCGACCCCGAAGCGCTCGACGACATCATCGACGCCGTGCATGCGGCCCTCCCCGCGGAGACCACCCCGGTGTGGGCGATCCCCGAGGACCGCGCGCTCGTGGCCCCGTCGATCCGCGGCATCCTCGCCGCGGTCGACGGCACCCTGCTCAAAGGCGATGACGACCGCCTGACCAGGGAAGCGCTGACGATCGTCGTGGCCGGCATGTCGATGGTGAACGTGCTGCCGCGACTCACCGAGGAAGCCGTCGTGGTGATTCCCGCCGACCGCACCGAGGTGCTGCTGGCTGCGCTGCTCGCCGACTCGTCCGGGACGTTCCCCCGCATCGCCGGCATCATCCTGAACGGTCCGTTCCCGCTGCCGGAGCCGATCGTGCGTCTGCTCGACGGCTTCGCCTCCTCGGTGCCGATCATCACGACCGACCTCGGCACCTACGACACGGCGGTGCGTGTGATGAGCACCCGGGGACGCATCTCCGCCGATTCGCGCACCCGGTACGACCGCGCGCTCGGGCTCTTCCAGGCCCACGTCGACATCGCCGAGCTCACCGAACAACTCGGTCTCGCCGAGGCCCATGTCGTGACGCCGCTGATGTTCCAGTACGGACTCATCGAACGCGCCCGCGCCGACCGGCGACGCATCGTGCTGCCGGAGGGCGACGACGATCGCATCCTTCGCGCCGCAGCGACGCTGCTCGCGAGGGAGGTGGCCGATCTCACGATCCTCGGAGACGAGGCCTCCATCCGTGCCCGCGCCGTCGAGCTCGGCATCGACATCACCGCCGCCCAGGTGCTCAGCCCGACCGATCCCGAACTCGTCGAGCGCTTCGCCGCGGAGTACGCGCGCCTGCGAGCACACAAGGGCATCACGCTCGCCCAGGCCGCGGACACCGTGACCGACGTGTCGTACTTCGGCACGATGATGGTGCATCTCGGGCTTGCCGACGGCATGGTGTCCGGCGCTGCCCACACGACCGCGCACACCATCCGCCCGTCGTTCGAGATCATCAAGACCAAGCCGGGCGTGAACGTGGTCTCGAGCGTGTTCCTGATGGCGCTCGCCGACCGGGTGCTCGTCTACGGCGACTGCGCCGTGATCCCCGACCCGACCAGCGAGCAGCTCGCCGACATCGCGATCTCCTCCGCCACGACCGCGCGGCAGTTCGGCATCGATCCGCGCGTCGCCATGCTGTCGTACTCGACGGGGGAGTCCGGAACCGGGGCGGATGTCGACAAGGTGCGCGCCGCCACCGCCCTCGTACGCGAGCGTGCCCCCGAACTGCCCGTCGAGGGCCCGATCCAGTACGACGCGGCGGCGGATGCGGCCGTGGCCAAGGCCAAGCTCCCGGGCTCCGCCGTGGCCGGACGGGCGACCGTGTTCGTCTTCCCCGACCTGAACACCGGCAACAACACCTACAAGGCCGTGCAGCGTTCGGCCGGAGCCGTCGCGATCGGACCGGTGCTGCAGGGGCTCAACAAGCCCATCAACGACCTCTCCCGCGGCGCCCTGGTCGATGACATCGTCAACACGGTGGCGATCACCGCCATCCAGGCGCAGGGCGCCGAGCAGACGGAGGGTGCGGCATGAGCGCGATCCTGGTGATCAACAGCGGATCCTCGTCGCTGAAGTACAGCCTGATCGACATCGAGCAGGAGAACCTGCTCGCGAGCGGACTGATCGAGCGCATCGGTCAGGACCTCAGCCCCGTGGCGCACACGGTACGCCCCGAGGTCGACGGCGACGCCGTGCCGACCATGCTCGACGCGACCTACCGCAGCGAACGACCGATCGCCGATCATGCCGCCGCCTTCGAGGTGATGCGCGAGCAGTTCGCCGCGCACGGACCGTCGCTCGATGAGCACCGCCCCGTCGCGGTCGGGCATCGCGTGGTCCATGGTGGCGCGCGCTTCTACGCCCCGACGCTGATCGACGCCGATGTGGAGCGGCAGATCGACGAGCTCGCCGTGCTCGCCCCGCTGCACAACCCCGCGAATCTCGCCGGCATCCTCGCCGCACGGGCCGTGTTCGACGAGGTGCCGCACGTCGCGGTGTTCGACACGGCCTTCCATCAGACGCTCCCGCCCGCCGCCTACACCTATGCGATCGACGCCGCGCTCGCCGCAGAGCATCGGGTGCGCCGCTACGGCTTCCACGGTACGAGCCACCAGTACGTGAGCGAGTCGGCCGCCGCGTTCCTCGGCCGTGACCTCACCGACCTCCGCCAGCTGGTGTTCCACCTCGGCAACGGGGCGTCGGTGACCGCGGTCGACGGCGGCCGCTCGGTCGAGACCTCGATGGGTCTCACTCCGCTCGAGGGACTCGTCATGGGCACGCGCTCCGGCGACATCGACCCGGCGGCGCTCGTGCACCTGTCGCGCCGCGCCGGCCTCTCCATCGATGACCTCGACTCGCTGCTCAACACCCGCAGCGGGCTCGCGGGACTGGCCGGGCGTAGCGACATGCGCGACATCCTCGCGGGCGTCGAAGCAGGGGAAGAGGCGGCGATGCTCGCGTTCGACGTGTATGTGCACCGGCTGCGCGCCTACGCGGGTGCCTACATCGCACAGCTCGGGGGAGTGGATGTGATCTCCTTCACCGCGGGTGTGGGGGAGAACGCCGCACCGGTGCGCGCTGCCGCGATGGCCACGCTCGGCTTCGCGGGTGTGGAGATCGACCGCGCCAGGAACGAGGCTCGAGAGCGCGGCATCCGCCGGATCTCGACGGACGCGTCCCCGGTGACGGTTCTCGTCGTGCCGACCGACGAGGAGCTGCAGATCGCGCGGCAGACCACCGAGCTGCTCTGATCCGTCCGCGGGGGTTACCCCGTGGCGCGCCACCGCATTACGCTTGCACAGTGGCACGGAGAGGTGCCGGCCCGACGATCGCCCTTCTCCTGGAGGCTCTGTGCCTGAAGCACTGCCCGACCTGTTCCACGCCGACGGCGTGCTCTTCGACCTCGACGGCGTGCTCACCCCCACCGCCGAGGTGCACATGCGTGCCTGGAAGTCGGTCTTCGACGACGTGTTCGCGCGATGGGGCATCACCCCGCCCTACACCGACGCCGACTACTACGACTACGTCGACGGCAAGAAGCGCTACGACGGCGTCGCGAGCCTGATGCACAGTCGCAACGTCGAGCTGCCCTGGGGTGATATCGACGACGACCCGTCGGCCGAGACCGTGGGCGGCATCGGCAACCGCAAGAACGCCGCGTTCGCCGCGTCATTGCGAGGTCAGGGCATCGCGCCGTACCCCGGTTCGCTCGCGCTGGTCGAGAGCCTGCACGCCGCGGGCATCCCGCTCGGCGTTGTGTCGAGCTCCAAGAACGCCGAAGAGGTCCTGGGCGCTGCAGGCCTCCGCTCCTTCTTCCGGATCGTCGTCGACGGCGTCGTCGCCGAGCGCGACGGACTCGCCTCGAAGCCCGCCGCCGACATGTTCGCCGCCGGTGCCACGGCCCTCGGCGTCGACCCGGCTCGTGCCGTCGCCGTCGAGGACGCCACATCCGGCGCCGCATCCGCTGCCGCAGCAGGCTTCGCGACCGTGGTCGGCGTCGACCGCGGCACGGGTGCCGACGCCCTGCGCTCCGCCGGCGCCACCGTCGTGGTCGACGATCTCGCCGTCTTCCTTCCTTCTTCCCGCACCGACATCCCGGAGACCGCATGATCGACCGCGACCGCTTCCCCGTCGACCCGTGGCGTCTGATCGACACGCACTACTCGGAGGAGGGCGTCGGCGAGACGCTGTTCTCCGTCGGCAACGGCTACCTCGGCCTGCGCGGCAACCACATCGAGGGGCGGGGCGCCCAGGAGCACGGCACCTTCATCAACGGGCTGCACGAGACCTGGCCGATCCGTCACGCCGAGCAGGCCTACGGCTTCGCCGAGGTCGGCCAGACGATCGTCAACGCCCCCGACGCGAAGGTCATGCGCGTCTACGTCGACGATGAGCCGATCTCGCTCGACGACGCCGACGTGCGCGAGTACCGGCGCACCCTCGACCTGCGCACCGGTGTGCTCGAGCGCCACGTGGTCTGGGAGACGCCCTCGGGCAAGCGCGTGCGCATGCGGGACGAGCGCATCGTCAGCTTCGAGGAGCGCCACCTCGCGGTCCTGCGGCTCGAGGTCGTGGTGGAGAACGCCGACGCCCCCGTGACGATCAGCTGCCAGCTGCTCAACCGGCAGGACGGCGCCGGCGTCTATGCGGGCACCCCGATCGGCACGAAGGCGGCTGCGTTCGACCCGCGCAAGGCCGAGAAGATCGCCGACCGCGTGCTGGAGCCCGCCGAGCACTGGCAGGACGGACTGCGCTCTGCGCTGTCGTACCGCGTCGCCGATTCGGGCATGACCGTCGCGGTGGTCGCCGACCACATCGTCGAGACCGAGAACGAGTACAACGCCCGCACGCTCGTGGAGCCCGACATCGCGAAGAACGTGTTCCGCGTGCAGGCGAAGGCCGGTGTGCCGATCACGGTGACCAAGCTCGTCAGCTACCACACGTCGCGAGGCGTGCCCCCCCGTGAGCTCGTCGACCGCTGCCGTCGATCACTCGACCGTGCGGCCGACGAGGGCGTCGAGACCGTGTTCCGTCGCCAGCGGGAATGGCTCGACGCGTTCTGGGAGCGCAGCGACGTGCAGATCGGCGGACGCGACGACCTGCAGCAGGCGACGCGCTGGTGCCTGTTCCAGCTCGCGCAGGCGTCGGCACGCGCCGACGGCGCCGGAGTGCCCGCCAAGGGCGTCTCGGGGTCGGGATACAGCGGTCACTACTTCTGGGACACCGAGATCTACGTGCTCCCGTTCCTCACCTACACGACGCCGCGGTGGGCGTACAACGCGCTGCGCGCCCGCGTGGCGATGCTCCCGGCCGCGCGCCGTCGTGCCGCGCAGCTCAACGAAGCGGGGGCGCTCTTCCCGTGGCGCACCATCAACGGCGAGGAAGCCTCGGCATACTACGCCGCCGGTACCGCGCAGTACCACATCAACGCCGACATCAGCTTCGCTCTCGGCAAGTACGTGCGCGCGACGGGCGACGAGGAGTTCCTGCGGCGCGAGGGCGCCGACATCGCGATCGAGACGGCCCGACTGTGGGCGACCCTCGGGTTCTGGCGCGCTTCCCGCCTCATCGAGGGAACACCCGGGGACGGGATCGAGACCTTCCACATCCACGGCGTCACGGGCCCGGACGAGTACACGACGGTCGTGAACGACAACCTCTACACGAACGTGATGGCGCGCTACAACCTGCGCTATGCGGCCAAGATCGTGCGCGAGATCCGGGAGAGCTACCCCGACGACTACGTGAAGCTGGTCGACCGCACGGGCCTCGGGCCCGGTGAGGCCGAAGCCTGGGACCGCGCCGCAGAGGCCATGTACATCCCCTACAGCGAGGGCCTCGGCATCCACCCGCAGGATTCCCTGTTCCTCGAGCGCGAGGTGTGGGATCTCGCCAACACGCCCGCTGAGCAGCGCCCGCTGCTGCTGCACTTCCACCCCCTGGTGATCTACCGGTTCCAGGTGCTCAAGCAGGCCGATGTCGTGCTCGCGCTCTTCTTGCAGGGCAACCACTTCACGCCCGAGGAGAAGAAGGCCGACTTCGACTACTACGACCCGCTGACCACGGGTGACTCGACCCTCTCGGCAGTCGTGCAGTCGATCCTGGCGGCCGAGGTGGGCTACCAGGACCTCGCACAGAAGTACTTCGAGCAGTCGCTGTTCGTCGACCTCCACGACCTGCACCACAACGCGGCGGACGGCGTGCACGTCGCCTCGGCGGGCGGGGTGTGGACAGCGCTGGTGTGCGGTTTCGGCGGTATGCGCGACTACGCCGGCGACCTGAGCTTCGACCCGCGGCTCCCGGCGAGCTGGCCGTCGCTGTCGTTCCCGCTGCAATGGCAGGGCTCGAATCTGCACGTGACGGTGACGAAGGACGAGCTGCGCGTACAGGTGCGCAGCGGACCCCCGGTTCCGTTCAGTGTGCGGGAGGCCGCGTACATCGCGACGGTCGAGGACGAGGTCGTCGTGCCGCTGGCCGATCAGGGTCCTCTGCTCCCCGGTCGTCCGACGCTCCGGCAGTTCGCCGACGCCCGACGCGAGGACGGCACCCGCATGTCGGCCTCCGTTCCCGTGATTACGACGTCGATCCCGGTGATCGAGGCGTTCGACTGACGCTCCGGCCCGCCGAAGGTCGGTGGCACGCCGTAGGCTGTTGAGGTGACCACAGCCCTCTACCGCCGCTACCGACCCGAGACGTTCGGCGAGATGATCGGGCAGTCCCAGGTGACCGATCCGCTCATGACGGCGCTGCGCGGTGACCGGGTCGGCCACGCCTACCTGTTCTCCGGGCCCCGCGGGTGCGGGAAGACCACCTCCGCGCGCATCCTGGCACGCTGCCTGAACTGCGCCGAGGGCCCGACCGACGTGCCCTGCGGCGTCTGCCCGAGCTGTGTCGAGCTGTCGCGCGCCGGCGGTGGATCGCTCGACGTCGTCGAGATCGACGCCGCGAGCCACAACGGCGTCGACGACGCGCGCGACCTGCGCGAGAGGGCGACATTCGCCCCCAGCCGCGACCGGTACAAGATCTTCATCCTCGACGAGGCGCACATGGTGACGCCGCAGGGCTTCAACGCGCTGCTCAAGCTCGTCGAAGAGCCGCCGGAGCACGTCAAGTTCATCTTCGCGACCACCGAGCCCGAGAAGGTGCTCGGCACCATCCGCTCCCGCACGCACCACTACCCGTTCCGGCTCGTGCCGCCTGCCGCGATGCTCGAATACGTCGCCAAGCTGTGCGCCGAAGAGGGCGTGATCGTCGAACAGGGGGTGCTCCCACTCGTGGTCCGCGCCGGTGGCGGCTCCCCCCGAGACACGCTCTCGCTGCTCGACCAGCTGATCGCCGGCTCCGACGCACCCGCCGGGTCCGAGACCGTCACCGTCGGCTACGCGCGCGCCGTCTCCCTGCTCGGGTACACGCACGCCGCCCTCCTCGACGAGATCGTCGATGCGCTCGCCGCCGGCGACGCCGCAGCCGCCTTCCCCGCGATCGACCGCGTGGTGCAGACGGGGCAGGACCCTCGTCGCTTTGTCGACGACCTGCTCGAGCGCTTGCGCGACCTCATCGTGATCGCTGCGGTGGGCGCCGGCGCCTCGGCCGTCCTGCGCGGCATCGCGGAAGACGACCTGGAGCGCATGCGTGCCCAGGCCGCCGCTTTCGGCTCTGCACGGCTCTCGCGCACGGCCGACGTGGTGAGTGCGGCCCTCGACGACATGTCGGGCGCCACATCGCCGCGCCTGCACCTCGAGCTCATGGTCGCGCGCGTTCTCGCGGGAGCCACCGACGCCGCGGCCGCAGCACCCGCTCTCGCGGGAGAACGTGTTGCGGTCCCCGCCCGTCCGACATCGGCTGCGAATGCTCCGGCTGCTGCGACTGCTCCGGCGGCGACCGCTCCGGTGGCGACTGCCGCAGCTGCGGCTGCTCCGGCGGCTGCTGCTGCGACACCGTCCGCGCCGACGCCGACGCCGACGCCGGCTGCGCCGACGCCAGAGCCCGCCGCCGCGGAATCTGCATCCGCTCCTGCCGCGCAGGCCCCGGCCGGCGAGGGTGCAGGCGAGACCGTGGGTGCAGCCCCGGAGGCCTCGGCTGCGGAGCCCGCGGCCCCGCAGGGTCCGGTCACGTTCGAACGCGTCCGTGCGGCGTGGCCCGCGGTGCTCACCCGTCTCGAGAGCATCAGCCGCACGTCCTGGCTGCTGGCCACGGCCGTGCAGCCGCTGGCGTACGTCACCGAAACCGAGGTGCTGACGCTCGGATTCACCAGCCAGCACGACGTCGCGAAGTTCAAGGGGACGACTCCGGGATCCGGGCCTTCCGACCATCTGCGCTCCGCGATCGAGAACGAGCTCGGCGTGCGGGTGAAGTATCTTCCCGCGCCGATGCCCGCCGGGGGAGCCCCACGTCAGCCCGCGTCGTCGGGCTCTTCGGCTCCGGCCGATTCCGCTCCCGCATCGGAGCCTGCGTCAGCGGGTTCCCCTCGTCCGCAGGTCCGTGGCGCATCCGCTTCGTCGGTGACGGAATGGGCCGTCGCGCCGATCCCGACCGCGCACGAGGAGCCGGTGCGTGACGTCCCGGCGCCGTCGGCACCCCTTCCCGTCGATGACGAGCCCGAAGAGGTCGAGGCTGCGGCATCGGCTCCGGTTCCCCCGTCGGACGGTGCCGTCGACCGTGACGAGCCCCCGCTCCCGGGTGACGACGAGGCCCCCGCCTTCGACGACGAGCCTCCGTACGACCCGTCGTACGAGCCTCCCGCCGAGCCGACCGCGGCGCGCCAGGCTCCCCCCGAACGGTCCGCGCCGCAGATGCAGCGCACGACCGTCGCCACTCCGCCGGTCGTCATCGAGCGCTCGCCCTCCGTCGGGGGAGTGCAGCGTTACGGTGAGGCTGTGATCCGCCAGGTGCTCGGCGCGACGTTCCTGCGCGAAGAGCCCTACGAGCCCCCGACGAGGTTCTCCTGATGTATGACGGCATCGTTCAGGAGCTGATCGACGAGTTCGGTCGGCTCCCCGGCATCGGCCCGAAGTCCGCCCAGAGGATCGCGTTCCACATCCTGCAGACCCCGACGTTCGACGTCGCGCGTCTCGCCGAGCTGCTCAGCGAGATCCGCATCCGCGTGCGGTTCTGCGAGATCTGCGGCAACGTCGCCGAGCAGGAGCGCTGCGCCATCTGCCGCGACCCGCGTCGCAGCCAGGCGTTGATCTGTGTGGTCGAAGATGCGAAAGACGTCGCGGCCATCGAGCGCACCAGGGAGTTCCGTGGGCTCTACCATGTGCTCGGCGGAGCGATCAGTCCCATCGCCGGTATCGGACCGGACGATCTGCGCATCGCCCAGCTCATGACCCGCCTCGCCGACGGCACGGTGCAGGAGGTCATCCTCGCCACCAACCCGAACCTCGAGGGGGAGGCGACCGCGAGCTACCTCAGCCGGCTGCTGACGACGATGCAGATCACCGTCTCGCGCCTCGCTTCAGGGCTGCCCGTCGGTGGCGACCTCGAGTACGCCGACGAGGTCACCCTCGGCCGCGCCTTCGAGGGCCGGCGCATCCTGTGAGCCCGAACGCGGGCTTCTCGCGTCGCGGCTGGCTCCTCTTCGGAGCCATGGCACTGCTGTGGGGCGTGCCGTACCTGTTCATCAGCGTCGCGGTCGAGTCGTTCTCTCCGCCGGCGATCGTGGCCGGGCGCACGCTGATCGCTGCTCTGCTGCTGCTGCCGTTCGCCCTCCGCAGCGGTGCCCTACGTGCCGCTCTGAAGCACTGGCCGTGGGTGCTCGCCTTCGGCGCGGTCGAGATGGCGGGGCCCTTCCTGCTGCTCGGACACGCCGAGATGACCTTGCCTTCCGGGATGACGGGTCTGCTTGTGGCCACTGTTCCGCTGTTCGCTGCGCTGATCGCCCTCGGCGGGGGAGACCGGGGGGTGCTCCGGCCCGCCCGCGGAATCGGACTGCTCGTCGGATTCATCGGC
Source organism: Microbacterium sp. NPDC058269 (assembly GCF_042881445.1). Classification (NCBI taxonomy): domain Bacteria; kingdom Bacillati; phylum Actinomycetota; class Actinomycetes; order Micrococcales; family Microbacteriaceae; genus Microbacterium; species Microbacterium sp. NPDC058269. The sequence continues at coordinate 413,870 of NZ_JBHVXT010000001.1, read as the reverse complement.
GTCGGGATCGTGGTCGCGGGCCCCGGGCTCTTCGGAGGCGAAGTCAGCCTCCTCGCTGCAGGGGAGGTGCTCCTGGTCGCCGTGCTGTACGCGATCGCCCCCTTCATCGTGGCACGCAAGCTCAACGACGTCCCCTCTCTCGGCACCATCACCCTGTCGCTGCTCATGATCGGGATCTTCTACCTCCCCATCGGTCTGCTCACCCAGCACCAGGTGCCCACCCTGCCGTCGATAGCCGCGCTCCTCGCGCTCGCCGTGATCTGCACGGCCGTGGCGTTCCTGGCGTTCTTCGCGCTCATCCGCGAGGTGGGGCCGGTGCGCGCACCGCTGTTCACCTACGTGAATCCGGTGGTCGCGATCATCCTCGGGGCGCTCGTCCTCGCCGAGCCGCTGACCCCCGGCCTGCTGCTCGGCTTCCCGCTGATCATCATCGGCTGCTGGTTCGCCGCCACCGGTGGACGGCTGCGTCCGGTCTCTCCCCAGGCCCTCCCGCCCTCCCTCTAGCCTCGCCACGCGCACGAGTCCTCACCGCCGAGACCCGGCGCGGTGTCACATGCGCAACGGGGCATACCCGCCGATCGTAGAATGAGCGTGGGCGGATCCGCCCGTCATCCCAGGGAGTGATCGTGGCCCTCATCGTGCAGAAGTACGGCGGCTCGTCCGTCGCCGACGCAGAGAGCATCAAGCGCGTCGCCAAGCGCATCGTCGACACACGTCGTGCCGGCCACGACGTGGTCGTGGCCGTGAGCGCGATGGGCGACACCACTGACGAGCTGCTCGAGCTCGCGAACGAGGTCGCGCCGATCCCCGCCCCGCGTGAACTCGACATGCTGCTCTCCAGCGGAGAGCGCATCTCGATGGCGCTGCTGGCCATGGCGATCCACTCCATGGGCTTCGAGGCGCGCTCGTTCACGGGCAGCCAGGCGGGCATGATCACCGACTCGCAGCACGGTGCCGCTCGCATCGTCGACGTCACTCCCGTGCGTCTGCGTGAAGCTCTCGACGAGGGCGCGATCGTGATCGTGGCCGGGTTCCAGGGCTTCAACCGTGACACCCGTGACATCACCACGCTCGGTCGTGGTGGCTCCGACACCACCGCCGTCGCCCTCGCCGCCGCCCTCGATGCCGACGTCTGCGAGATCTACAGCGACGTCGACGGCATCTTCACGGCCGACCCGCGGGTGATCCCGAAGGCGCAGAAGCTCGATCACGTCTCCAGTGAGGAGATGCTCGAGCTCGCCGCCAACGGGGCCAAGGTGCTGTACATCCGCGCCGTCGAGTACGCACGCCGTCATGGCGTCCTCATTCACGCTCGGTCGACGTTCTCGTCGGCCGAGGGCACATACGTTCTGGGCGAGGGTATGAAGAACCCTCGCGAAGCCGAGGGAGCAGTCATGGAAGAACCGATCGTCGCCGGCATCGCCACCGACTTCAGCCAGGCCAAGATCACGGTCGCGGGTGTGCCCGACGTGCCGGGCAAGGCAGCCGAGATCTTCAAGATCGTCGCGAAGTCGGGCGCGAACGTCGACATGATCGTGCAGAACGTATCGGCCACCGGGCGCACCGACATCTCCTTCACGGTGCCCAAGGCGGATGCGGCGGCGGCCCTCAAGGCCCTCGCCGGCGAGCAGACCGAGGTGGGGTTCCAGAACCTGATCCACGACGACCAGATCGGCAAGCTGTCGGTCGTCGGTGCGGGGATGCGCACACACTCCGGCGTCTCCGCCACGCTTTTCGAGGCACTGTCGGCCGGGGGCATCAACATCGAGATGATCTCGACCTCCGAGATCCGCATCTCCGTGGTGCTGCGCGACACCGACCTGACCGAGGCTGCGCGCACCGTGCACACCGCCTACGGGCTCGACGGCGACGCCGAGGCCACGGTCCACGCCGGCACCGGCCGCTGATCTCTGCCGTTCACCGCCGTTTTCCTGCCGTCCGTGCGAGAGCCCGGACCGCAGGGCCGGCCGCCTACCGGGGCACGGTAGACTCACCGAAACCCTGACACCGGCGCCAGGCGCAGCTTCCGCACCCCGACGCCGCGCCCGAAGCCTCGTACGCAGTACCGCACGACGCCAAGGAACATCATGACCCGCATCTCCGAATCAGGACTCTCCGTCGCCATCGTCGGCGCCACCGGCCAGGTGGGCACCGTGATGCGCGAGATTCTCGCCGAGCGGTCGTTCCCGATCCGCGACCTGCGGCTGTTCTCCTCCGCGCGCTCCGCGGGCACGGCGATCGAGTTCGGCGGCGCGACGGTCATCGTCGAAGACGTCGAGACGGCGGATGCCACCGGCATCGACATCGCACTGTTCTCCGCCGGGGCCACCGCGAGCCGCGCGTACGCGCCGCGCTTCGCCGCCGCCGGCGCCGTGGTCGTCGACAACTCCAGCGCCTGGCGCATGGACCCCGAGGTGCCGCTCGTGGTCAGTGAGGTCAACCCGCACGCGATCGACGAGCGCCCCAAGGGCATCATCGCGAACCCGAACTGCACCACGATGGCTGCGATGCCCGTGCTGAAGGCGCTGCACGCCGAGGCCGGGCTCGAGCGCCTGATCGTGTCGACCTACCAGGCCGTCTCCGGCTCGGGTCTCGCCGGCGCCCAGGAACTCCTCGGACAGGTCGAGGGAGTGCTCGCCCAGGGCGACACCCTCCGCCTCGTGCACGACGGATCGGCGGTCGACTTCCCCGAGCCCGAGAAGTACATCGCCCCGATCGCGTTCGACGTGATCCCCTTCGCCGGCAATCTCGTCGACGACGGCGACAACGAGACCGACGAAGAGAAGAAGCTCCGCAACGAGAGCCGCAAGATCCTCGAACTCCCGGGCCTCCGCGTCGCGGGCACCTGCGTGCGGGTCCCGGTCTTCACCGGGCACTCCCTCTCGATCAACGTCGAGTTCACCCGCGATATCACACCCGAGCGTGCGCGCGAGGTGCTGAGTGCCGCTCCCGGCGTCGTGCTCGACGAGGTTCCCACGCCGCTCCAGGCCGCGGGCAAGGACCCGAGCTTCGTCGGTCGCATCCGTGCCGACCAGTCGGCTCCCGAGGGCAAGGGTCTCGTGCTGTTCCTCAGCAACGACAACCTGCGCAAGGGCGCCGCGCTGAACGCCGTGCAGATCGCGGAGATCCTGGCCGAGCGCCTGGCGGTCATAGCCTGACGGTATTACCGCCATGTGGAAGTGCTCTGGCGGAACCGGGGCGCATGGTCTGCGACGGCGCGCCCGCGAACTAGACTGGCTCGGTGACTGAAAACGTCGATGTCGTCCTGATCGGCGGTGGCATCATGAGCGCCACCCTGGGTACTCTCCTGCACGAGCTGCAGCCGGAGTGGAAGATCGTCGCCTTCGAGCGACTCTCCGAGGTGGCTCAGGAGAGCTCCAACCCGTGGAACAACGCCGGCACGGGGCACGCCGCCCTGTGTGAGCTGAACTACATGCCGCAGCAGGGCGATGCTCCGCTCGATCCCGCCAAGGCGGTCTCGATCAACGAGCAGTTCCAGCAGAGCCGCCAGTTCTGGTCGTCGCTGGTCGAGAAGGGTGTGCTCGACGCGCCGTCGACCTTCATCAACGCGACGCCGCACATGACGTTCGTGCGGGGGGAGAAGGATGTCGCGTACCTCAAGAGCCGGTACGAGGTGCTGAAGAAGCAGCCTCTGTTCGCCGGTATCGAGTACAGCGAGGACTCCCGCGTCATCAACAAGTGGGCGCCGCTCCTCATGCAGCACCGCGTCAAGGGTGAGCCCTTCGCCGCGACCCGCGTGCCCGCAGGCACCGACGTCGATTTCGGCGCGCTCACGCACCAGCTCTTCGATCACCTCACCGATTCGGGCGTCACGTTGCGCACCAACCACGAGGTGCGCAGTCTGAAGAAGCAGAAGGACGGCACCTGGCTGGTCAAGTACCGCAACAGCATCGGGCACACCCCGAGCGAGGTCAAGGCGCGCTTCGTGTTCGTCGGGGCGGGCGGCTGGGCTCTCAAGCTGCTGCAGAACTCGGGCATCCCGGAGATCAAGGGCTACGGCGTCTTCCCGATCGGTGGACAGTTCCTCAAGACCACGAACCCCACCGTCGTCGCTCAGCACAAGGCGAAGGTGTACTCGCAGGCGTCGGTGGGTGCTCCGCCCATGTCGGTCCCGCACCTCGACACCCGTGTCGTCGACGGCGAGGCCTCGCTCATGTTCGGTCCGTTCGCGACGTTCAGCCCGAAGTTCCTGAAGAACGGATCGATGCTCGACATCGTCTCGCAGGTGCGTGCGCACAACCTGCTGCCGATGCTGCAGGTGGCGGTGAAGAACCCCGACCTCATCACGTACCTCGTCAGCGAGCTGCTGAAGAACCACGCCAAGAAGGTCGACAGCCTGCGCACGTTCATGCCGACCGCGAAGGACGAGGACTGGACGCTCATCGACGCCGGCCAGCGTGCCCAGGTCATGAAGAAGGACCCGAAGAAGGGTGGCATCCTGCAGTTCGGCACCGAGGTCGTCGCGGCGGCCGACGGATCGATCGCGGGCCTGCTCGGCGCCTCTCCCGGAGCCTCGACCGCTGTGCCGATCATGCTCGACCTGCTCAAGAAGTGCTTCCCCGCGGAGTACCCGGGCTGGGAGCCCGAGCTGCGCGCACTGATCCCCACGTTCGGCGAGAAGCTGAACGAGAATCCGGCGCTCGCGGCGAAGTCGACCGAAGCCACCGCGGCCGCACTCGGCATCAACGTCTGAGGTCGCACCGTGGCGAAGCTCTACTTCCGCTACGGCGCGATGAACTCCGGCAAGTCGACAGCTCTGCTGCAGGCCGCGTACAACTACGAAGAGCGTGGACAGCGCGTGCTGCTCGCGAAGCCGGCCATCGACACCAAGGGTGCGTCCGAGATCGAGAGCCGACTGGGCGTCACGCGTCAGGTCGACTTCCTCATCGCCCCCGATGACGATGCCCGTGTGATCTTCGCCGAGCATCGCGGACGCATGCGGCATGCGTCGGACGACGAGCTGCTCCCCGAAGGTCCCCGCGACGTGGCATGCCTGCTGATCGACGAGGCGCAGTTCCTGACTCCGGCCCAGGTCGACGACCTCTTCCGCATCGCGGTGGTCGACGGCATCCCGGTGATCGCGTACGGCATCCGAAACGACTTCCTCACGCACGCGTTCCCCGGATCCGCGCGCCTGTTGGCGATCTCGCACTCGCTCGAAGAGCTCAAGACCATCTGCCGGTGCGGACGGAAGGCCGTGTTCAACGGCCGTGTCGTCGGCGGCCGTTTCGTGTTCGACGGCGACCAGGTCGCGATCGATGAGGGTTCGACCGGATCCGCGTCACCTGAGCTGACCACCTATGAGTCCCTCTGCGGCACCTGCTATCTCGAAGAGTCCGGCGGACGCCTGGGCTGAGTCCTCGCCCGATCCGTCGACGCGCCCATCGGCCGGCGCCGTCGCGCAGTCGTGCACAATTCAGGAAGACTGTCGGCCCCGCGCCGCGAAGAGCCGTCTGTGACGCACTTCGTCGTCTTCTTCCTGAGTTGCGCACGCAGCGAGGGGATCGAGCCCGCTCGTTTGCGTGGTCTGACCACACGCGGTACTCTGTGGTCAGACCACAGGAGGATCGATGGCGGACCAGCCGGCACGCGCATGGCGACTCGTGCTCGAGCACATCGAACGCGACCTCCTCGACGCTCGTCTCGGCCCGGGTGACCGGCTGCCGTCCGAGCGCGATCTCGCCACCGCGCTCGGCGTCGGGCGCTCGAGCGTGCGAGAGGCGTTCCGCGTCCTCGAGGTGATGGGGCTCATCCGCACCGCGACCGGCTCCGGCCCGCAGTCGGGGGCGATCGTCATCGCCACTCCCACGGGCGGCATGTCGGCCCTGCTGCGGCTGCAGGTGGCGGCCCAGGGCTTCCCGCTCGATGATGTCGTGCGCACGCGTCTGGTGCTCGAAGACGCAGTCGTCGCCGCGATGGCGGGCGCACCCGACCGTGACACGAGCCGCGCGCACGAACTGCTCACAGCGATGGACGCCCCGGACCTCGCCCCGTCGGAGTTCCTCGCCCTCGATGCCCAACTGCACCTCTCCCTCGCAGAGGCCAGCGGCAACACGGTCATCGCCGCGATGATGGCGGGCCTCCGCTCCTCGATCGAGTCCTATGTGCAGGCGGGAGTCTCCGCGATCCCGGATTGGGAGGCGATGGCGACCCGGCTCCGTGCCGAGCACCGCGCACTCGTCGCCGCGATCGATGCCGCCGACGTCGAGGCGGCACGCTCCCTGGTCCACACGCACATCACCGGCTACTACACGTCCGCGGGTCTCACCCGTGACATCCACCCCCAGATCTGAGAGGCACATCATGGTGCAGCGCCAGTTCCCGAACCCCGTCGAACTCCTCGAGCTGATGAAGTTCAAGAAGCCCGAACTCGACGGACGCAAGCGACGGCTGGAGGGTGCTCTCACGATCGACGACCTGCGGCTCATCGCCAAGCGACGCACGCCGAAGGCCGCCTTCGACTACACCGACGGCGCCGCCGAAGGCGAACTGTCCCTGACCCGGGCGCGGCAGGCGTTCCAGGACGTGGAGTTCCACCCCGGCATCCTCCGCCCGGCGCCCACGGTCGACACGAGCGTCGAGATTCTCGGCGGTCCGTCCGCGCTGCCGTTCGGAATCGCGCCCACCGGGTTCACCCGCCTGATGCAGACCGAGGGGGAGACCGCGGGCGCGGGAGCTGCGGCAGCCGCCGGTATCCCGTTCACGCTGTCGACCCTCGGCACCACCTCGATCGAGGGGGTGAAGGCGGCGAACCCGAACGGGCGCAACTGGTTCCAGCTCTACGTCATGCGCGATCGCGAGATCTCCTACGAGCTCACCCGTCGGGCGGCCGCTGCGGGGTTCGACACCCTGCAGTTCACGGTGGACACCCCGGTCGCCGGTGCGCGCCTGCGCGACAAGCGCAACGGCTTCAGCATCCCCCCGCAGCTGACTCTCGGCACCATTATCAACGCGATCCCGCGGCCCTGGTGGTGGTACGACTTCCTCACCACCCCGAAGCTCGAGTTCGCCTCCCTCAGCACGACCGGGGGCACCGTCGGTGAGCTGCTGGACGCGGCGATGGACCCGACGATCAGCTACGACGACCTCGCGGTCATCCGCGACATCTGGCCGGGCAAGATCGTGATCAAGGGCGTGCAGAACGTCGAGGACTCGGTGCGCCTGCGCGATGCCGGAGTCGATGGCATCGTGCTCTCGAACCACGGCGGGCGCCAGCTCGACCGCGCGCCGATCCCGTTCCACCTGCTGCCCGAGGTGCGCAAGGCCGTCGGCGACGACTTCACGGTCATGATCGACACCGGCATCATGAACGGTGCGGACATCGTGGCGGCCGTGGCGCTCGGAGCCGATTTCACACTCATCGGACGGGCCTACCTCTACGGGCTGATGGCCGGTGGACGTCAGGGGGTCGACCGCACGATCGCGATCCTGCGCAGCGAGATCGAGCGCACGATGCGGCTGCTGGGCGTTGCGTCTCTCGCCGAGCTCGAGCCGGCGCACGTGACTCAGCTGACCCGGCTGGTGCCGGTCGTACGCGCCGCTGCCGAGGTCCGCACGCACTGAGCTCCTGCTCGAACGGCAGTCCTGCCCGTGCGGTGGCCACGCAGTCTCAGGATTGCGTCGCCACCGCACGCGTGCGTGGGGCCCATGGCACCAGCATCGAGGTCGTGCGGCGGTAATCGGCGTATGCGGGGTATTTCGAGGCCGTGATCGACTCGGTGAAGATCGTCGAGCCGATGAACAGCACGGTCAGCAGCGCGGGTCCGACGATGGTCGGATTCAGCGCCCCACCGATGAACCCCGCGCCGCCGGTGACCGCGGCGGTCGCGCCGATCGCGTAGAAGGCCCACCACTGCGCCTGTTCGAAGAAGAAGTTCGGGTGCCGGCTGTACCGGAACAGGCCCGTCGTGGCGAAGCCCGGCGCGAGTGTGCCGCCCGCCTGTTCCTTGCGCTGGTGGAACAGCCACTGCTGCTGATCGGCCACCGTCTCTCCGACCAGGAAGGCGAGGAATGCGGCGATGAACAGCGCATCCCACCCGGTGAGCGCCGAGGGGTGCTGGGCGGCGACCAGGGCAGGCAGCGTGATGAGCACGAGCAGCGCCATCTGATAGCAGACGATGAACAACACGTTGAAGATCTGGAACTGCCAGGGTCGCATCCGTCCGCGCAGGATGGCCCAGCGATAGTCCTCCATCCCCGTGTAGCCGCCTTTGCGGGCGAAGTTGAAAGTCAGCCGTGCTCCCCATGCGGTCGCGAGCACGCCCATGAGGACCACGCGAGCGGATCCGTCACCGTTCACGAAGGCTCCGGCCACGAAGATCCACACGTAGGCCACCGGCACGATCGACCACGCGCGGTCGACCCAGGAGGTGTCGCGGGTGATGAGGGAGAGCAACCAGCAGGCGGCACTGGTGACCGCGGCGACGATGATGACGATCAGCAGGGCATCCATGACGCCATGCTAGGACCCACCTGCCGCGTCGCGCTGCGCGACACCGTGAAGGTCAGAGCGTCAGCAGAAGAGCGTCGAGCTTGTCGGCGGTGTCTTCCCAGCCCTCTACAGCGACGGAGGGGACGCCGATCGCGAGCACCGGGTAGTCGTTCCCGCCCTCGTCGAGTCGGTCGCCGTAGAACAGCATGTCGGTGAGGGCGATCCCGGTGCGTTCGGCGAGCTGACGCATCCCGAACGCCTTGTCGATGCCGGCCTGGGTGATGTCGATCGACGTCGATCCTCCCGAGCGCACCTCGAGACCGGGAAGACGCGCGGCGACCGCATCGCGCAGAGCACCGCGCTTGGCGCCGGTCGGGTCCCAGTCGTGCTTCGCCTCGCGCGGGGCGCTCTGGCCCAAGGCGGAGAAGGTGATCTGCGAACCGCGATCCTCGAGGATCTCACCCCAGGGGTCCGCCTCCCACAGCCCGAGGCGCTCGGCCTCTTCGCGTAGGGCCGTCAGCGCGGCCTGCTTCTCGGCGTCGCTGAGGTCATGGGCATAGACGGGGGTGAAATCCGTGCCGTCGTGGCGGAGGTACCGCGTGCCGCACGTCGGCAGCAGGTGCAGCCGGGCGAGATCCGCGGCATCGGCGTCGTCGAGGCGAGACACCACCTGCGAGCGGAACTGCGCTTCGTTGCCGCCGGAGATGATGGCGACGTCCACCGTGCGCAGGAGAGCGCGCAGCAGCGAGGCGATCCGCGGGTCGATCAGACCCTTCGAGGGAGCGAGCGTGTCATCGAGATCGAAGGCGACGAGTATGGGCGCGGTCATGATGTCTCCAGCCTAGAAGGTGAACGCTGGGAGGATCTCGGGGCGAGCAGCAGGGTGAACACGACCGCGAGGGCGACCCCGAGGATCGCGCCCGTGGAGTTGGCGACGACATCATTCAGAGTCGCGGCCCGGTGGGGGAGAGCAACGCGCTGTGCGGTCTCGATGGCCGCAGACAGCAGCGGGCCGACCAGCAGTGCGAGAAACCACACTCGACGGGGGAGAAGCAGGAAGGCGAGGATGCCGACCGGGACGAACACGAGCACGTTCGCGATGATCTCCAGCCGGGTGAAGTCGAGCGACTCCCAGCCGAGACGGTGGGCCGCGGCGAGCACGAGATCGAGCAGGTTCGGCATGGACTGCTCGACTCGCGACGGGGTGAGGGTGAGAGCAGCGAGGCCGATGAGGAACGGGATGCCGAGGGCGAGAGCCCAGGCGCGGGTGAAACGGCGCGGCGGCGGGAGCAGAGAGCTCATGCGGTCCCTTCGTGCGCGATCCCGGTACAGAGAAGGCCGCCCCTGAGGGCGGCCTTCCGGTGTCACTGGTCGGGGTGACAGGATTTGAACCTGCGACCTCTTCGTCCCGAACGAAGCGCGCTACCAAGCTGCGCCACACCCCGTTTGCAACCCTCCGAGTCTACAGGGAAATGCTCCCTGCGCCGAATCGAGGCCGGATCAGCCTCGCGCGGTCAGCGTCAACAGCGTCGCCTCGGGCCGGCACGCGAAGCGCACGGGCGCGTAGATCGAGTGACCGCAGCCGGCGCTGACGTTGAGTGGCACGGCGCGGCCGTCGTGCGACCATGTGCTCAGCCCTCTCGCCTGCTTCAAGGGAATGTCGCAGTTCGCCACGAGAGCGCCGTATCCCGGAAGCCGGACCTGACCGCCGTGCGTGTGACCGCCGAGGATCGCGTCGGCTTCGAGATCGATGAAGCCGTTGAGCACACGCTGATAGGGAGCGTGGGTGACACCCAGCACCGGAGTCGCGGCCGTGCGCGTGCCGAGCGCGGCGATGGCGTGGGGAAGCTCTTCCAGGCGGTCCCAGTCGCGGTGGGCATCGTTGACGCCGAACAGGTCGACCTCGGTGTCGGCGACGGTGAGGCGCGCTGCCGCGTTGTTCAGGTCGGCCCAGCCGAGCTCGTCGGTGAAGTACCGGTCCATCGCCTCGGTGTCGAGCAGCTCCGGCTTGTGGTGCTTCTTGGACGGGCCGAGAAAATAGCGCAACGGGTTGCGGGGTGAAGGAGCGGCGACGTCGTTCGAGCCGTGCACGAACACGCCGGGGATGCCGGCGAGAGGGGCGAAGGCGCGACGGATGCCCTCGAGGCCCCTTTCGTGACCGAGGTTGTCTCCGGTGTTCACGATGAGGTCGGGCTTGAGCTCTGCCAGAGACGCGAGCCAGTCCTGCTTGCGGTGCTGCCACGGTGCCATGTGCGCATCGGAGATGTGCAGGATGCGCAGCGGCGCGGAGCCGGGCGGGAGCGCAGGGGCGGTGGCCTCACGCACCGTGAACAGGTACCTCTCGATGCCGATGCCCCAGATCGCGGCGGCTGCACCCGCGGCCCCCGCCGCGCCGAGCGCGACGAGGGCCGGGTGTGCGGCACGGCGTGCGTCTACTGGCACGTCACACGCACGGATGTGGATTTGCTGGTCGCCGTACCCGGCGCAGGGTCGGAGTTGCCCACGACGGATGTCGGCGGGTTGCACGAGTTGTCGAACTCGATGTTGGTGAAGCCTGCGGCACCGAGCGCGGCCGTCGCCTGGGCTCTCGACATCCCGACGAGGTTCGCGGGAACCGTGGTTCCCTGTCCGTTGCTCGTCGTGAGTGTGACGGTCGCACCGCTTGCCGCCTCGCCAGTCGGGTCCTGCCCGGCGACGAGACCGGCAGCGAGGTCGCTGTCCACGGCTCCTCCGACCGAGACCTGGAAGCCCGCGTCCGTCAGAATGGCGGTCGCCTCTTCCACGGACTTGCCCACAACGCTCGGAACGGTCTCCAGCTGCTGTCGGGTCAGCTTGCCGTCGGGCTTGGGGAAGGCATCTCCGGGGTACGCGGCGTTGGCTGCCGCCTGTGCGGCCTTGGCCACCGGGTATCGCATGTCGTTGAGGTTCCAGCCGTTGAAACGCTTCTGGTAGATATCCGCCTGACCTTGCCAGCGGCCCGCCCACACCGCGGTCGCGACCTTGGTGCTGGACTCGATCATCATGGTCGACCATCGATCGTGAGTACCGGTCTTGCCGATCAGGGGCGTCCCGTCGTTGGGGTTGGCTCGGGAGCCGGTGCCCCCGCCGCCCATCACGCTCTGCAGCGCGAATGCTGCCGTCGCCGCGACCTCGGGCTGGAGCACGCCGTCGGTGCACGACGAGGCAGGCAGCTCACGATCCTGACCGTCGGCGCCGACGACGCGATCGATCGCGCGCGGCGTGCAGTACTTGCCGCCGCTGGCGACGGTCGCGTAGGCGTTCGCCATCGCCAATGGGGAGATGTTCTTCGGCCCGAGGACATCGAACGGGACGTTCTCATCGGTGACCTTGCCGCCGTTCGCGAGCGTGACACCCATACGGTCGGCGACCTTGTTGATCTCGCAGATGTCGAGCTTCGACGCCATGGCGAAGTAACCACTGTTGAGTGAGTTCTTGGTGAAGCTCAGCACGGAACCGGTGCCGCCACCGCCGCCGCCGAAGTTGCCGATCTTCTTCGTGTCGGCGTTCTGCTTCACACCGCAGACGGGGATCTTCAGGTTCGTCTGCACGCTACCGTTGAGCACCTCGTTGACGGAGTGGCCCTTCTCGAGCCAGTCGATCAGGGTGAAGAGCTTGTAGGTCGAGCCGACCTGGAAGCCACCGGAGTTGCCGTGCTCCTTGTCACCGGCGAACACCAGCGATGAGTACGCCTGGTCTTCCGTGGGCGTCTCGGTGAACGTCGTGTTCTGCGTCATCGAGAGGATGCGACCGGTGCCGACCTCGACCGAGACCCCGGCCGCACCGAAGTACTGGTTGTCGGCGTTGGCGGGAACGACCTCTGCCATCGTCTCGGCGGCGGGGTTCTGGATGCGGTAGTCCAGCGACGTGTAGATCTTCAGACCGCCGCGACGGAGCAGATCGGTACGCTCCTGCGGGGTCTTGCCGAAGGCCTCGTCATTCAGGACGATCGACTTCACGTACTGACAGAAGTAGGCACTGGTTCCCGCCGCGGCGCAGCCCTGCGTCGGCGGGTGCAGCGCGGGGGCGATCTCGGAGGCGTCGGCCTCGTCGTACTGCGCCTGAGTGATCTTGCCGTCGGCGAGCATGCGGCCGAGCACGTAGTGACGACGGTCCTTGGTGAGCGCATAACCGTCAGCAGCGGTGTTCAGCACGACGCCCTCATCGTTCGTGATCGTGCCTTCCGGCTTGTCGATCCGATACGTGTTGGGGTTCTGCACGATGCCCGCCAGGGTCGCCGACTGTGCGACCGTGAGGTTCGCCGCTGACGTCGAGAAGTAGTAGTTCGCCGCGGCCTCGATGCCGTAGACGGTGCCACCGAAGTTGGCGATGTTCAGGTAGCCGAGCAGGATGTCGTTCTTCGAGAAGTCCTTCTCGATCTGGATCGCGTACCGCATCTCCTGCAGCTTGCGCTCGATGCCCTTGGCGCCGGTCGCGTTGGTCGCGTCGAGCCAGCACTGCTGGAGGTCTTCCGAGTAGGTGTCCGACGTCGTGTCGACTTCCTGCTCGCACTTCTGGATGAGCACGTTCTTCACGTACTGCTGGCTGATCGTCGATGCGCCACGGCTGGAGGTGCCGCGCACGTTGTCGACGAGAGCCTTCACCGTGGCGCCGATGTTGACGCCGCCGTGGCTGTAGAAGTTCTTGTCCTCACTCGACAGGATCGCGTCGTACAGCGACGGGGAGACCTGCTCGTAGGTGACGGGGACACGGTTCTGCTCGTAGAAGGAGGCGAGCTCGACCGTCGAACCGTCCGGGGCAGTCGCGTAGATGGTCGACTGCTCCATCGGCGTGCTCGGGTTGAGGCTCTCGGGGAGCTGATCGAAGAGGGTGAGAGCCTGGGTGCCTGCGAGGCCGGTCATCGCGAGCACCGGGGTGACGCTGGCCGTGACGAGGAGACCGGCGACGGCGCTCAGACCGACGAGCCCGACGAGACCGCCGAGCACGCCTCTCACCGTGCGATTCTTTTGGGGCATACGCTTGATCGTAGGGGAGTTCCCTGAATACCGCCTTTGACGAGCTCGCCCCGGAATCCCGGTGTCGCGCCCCGATCGACAGGAGTGCCATGACCACGTGGGAGTACCTCACCACGCCGCTGCTGATCCACAACACGGCAGCCATCCTCAACAACTGGGGCAAGCAGGGCTGGGAGCTCGTGCAGGTCGTGCAGGGTCCGGAAGGCGGACTCGTCGCGTATCTGAAGCGCCCCGTGACGTCTGAGGCGTCGACGAACGCCGGCCTCGCCGCCGCCGAGCAGGCCGCGCGCCAGTTCGAGGGAGGCCAGGCATGAGCGTCTCCGCGCGTCTCGTCGAGCTCGACATCGAGCTCCCCGCTGTCGCCGCCCCGGTCGCCGCATACGTTCCGGCCGTCGTGCACGGCGGTCTGGTCTACACCTCCGGGCAGCTGCCGTTCGTCGACGGCGCGCTTCCGGCCGTGGGCAAGGTCGGTGCCGAGGTCTCCGCGGAGGACGCGAAGACCTACGCCCGCACCTGCGCCCTGAACGCCCTCGCTGCAGCAGCGGATGCCGCCGGCGGCGTCGACCGCATCGCGGGTGTGCTCCGCGTCGGGGGCTTCGTCGCCTCTGCGGAGGGGTTCACCGGTCAGCCCGGCGTCATCAACGGTTCGAGCGAAGTGCTCGGAGAGATCTTCGGCGACGCCGGGCGGCACGCCCGCGCGGCCGTCGGCGTCGCGGAGCTTCCGCTCGGCAGCCCGGTCGAGGTCGAGGTCGCCTTCCTCCTCGCCTGAGCGCGGGCAGCGGCACCGCCGTCGCCTCCGAACGAGAGAACGCGCCTCCCCGGACAGGGGAGGCGCGTTCTCTATGTGCGGGTCGTTCTACTTCACCTGCGCTGAGATGATGCTCATCACCGCGGTGTCGGCCAGGGTGGTCGTGTCGCCGACCTCGCGGCCCTCGGCGACGTCGCGGAGCAGGCGACGCATGATCTTGCCGGAGCGCGTCTTCGGCAGTTCGCCGACGATGTAGACGTCACGCGGACGGGCGATGGCGCCGATCTGCTCTCCGACCCAGAGGCGCAGCTGCTGGGCGAGGCCGGCCGGCTCATGCTCGGCGAGATAGCTCTCCTTGATGATGACGAAGGCGACGACCGCCTGACCGGTCGTCTCGTCGGAAGCGCCGACCACGGCGGCCTCTGCCGTCGCCTCGTGCGCGACCAGGGACGACTCGATCTCCGCAGTCGACAGTCGGTGTCCCGAGACGTTCATGACGTCGTCGACGCGGCCGAGCAGCCACAGATCGCCGTCCTCGTCGAGGCGTGCGCCGTCGCCGGCGAAGTAGTAGCCCTGGTCTTCGAACTTCTCCCAGTAGGTCTCGCGGTACCGCTCGGGGTCGCCCCAGATCCCGCGCAGCATGCTCGGCCACGGCTCGGTGATCACGAGCAGTCCGCCGTTGCCGTTGCCGACCTCGATTCCCTGCTCGTCCACCACGTCGATCGTGATGCCGGGGAGCGGAACCTGTGCCGATCCGGGTTTGGTCTCTGTGACCCCCGGGAGCGCCGACACCATGATCGCGCCGGTCTCGGTCTGCCACCAGGTGTCGACGATGGGCGCCGTGCCCGCGCCGATCACGTCGCGGTACCACATCCACGCCTCGGGGTTGATCGGCTCTCCCACGGAACCGAGCAGGCGCAGCGACGACAGGTCGAACTTCTTCGGAACGCTGCGTCCGATCTTCATGAAGGAGCGGATCGCCGTCGGCGCCGTGTAGAAGATCGAGACCTTGTACTTCTCGATGATCTCCCACCACCGGCCGGGATGCGGCGCATCGGGTGTGCCTTCGTAGAGCACCTGGGTCGCGCCGTTGGCGAGGGGGCCGTAGGTGACGTAGCTGTGGCCGGTGATCCAGCCGATGTCGGCGGTGCACCAGAACACGTCGGTCTCCGGGTGCAGGTCGAACACGTACTTGTGCGAGTACGCCGCCTGGGTCAGGTACCCGCCCGAGGTGTGCAGGATTCCCTTGGGCTTCCCGGTGGTGCCGGACGTGTAGAGGATGAAGAGCGGGTTCTCCGCGGGGAAGGCCTGGGCCGTGTGGTCGGCGGAAGCCGCCGGGACCGCGTCGTGCCACCAGATGTCGCGGCCGTCGGTCCACTCGACCTCGTTCTCGCCGCGCTTGACGACCAGGACGTGCTCGACGGTCTGCTGCTCGCCGTCGCCGCGGTCGGCGAGAGCCTGGTCGACGGCGGGTTTGAGCGCCGAGACGCGTCCCTTGCGGTAGCCGCCGTCGGCCGTGATGACGAGCTTGGCGCCGGCGTCGTCGATGCGCGAGCGCAGGCTGTCGGCGCTGAAGCCGCCGAAGACGACCGAGTGGATGGCGCCCAGGCGTGCGACCGCGAGCATCGACGCGATCGCCTCGGGGATCATCGGCAGGTAGATCGCGACGCGGTCGCCCTGGCCGATGCCGAGTCCTTCGAGCACGTTGGCGACGCGCTTGACCTCGTCGGTGAGTTCGGCGTACGTGATGCGGCGGGAGTCGCCGGGCTCGCCCTCCCAGTGCAGGGCCACCCGGTCTCCGTTTCCTGCGTCGACGTGGCGGTCGAGGCAGTTGTAGGCGACGTTGAGCTCGCCGTCGTCGAACCACTTCGCGAAGGGCGGGTTGCTCCAGTCGAGCACCTGGGTGAACGGCTTGTGCCAGTGCACCAGCTCTCGGGACTGCTCGCCCCAGAAGGACTCGCGGTCGGCGGCGGCGCGCTCGTACAGCTCGGGAGACGAGATGGATTGGGCGACGAATTCCTCCGACGGCGGGAACTTCCGGGTCTCGTCGAGAAGGTGGTCGATCTGGCTGCTCATCGGCAGGCGCTCCTTTGCGGCATACGGGTCTTACGAGCATGGTCGTGGGGTGGGCGACCAGGTCACGGCGAATCTATCCCCGTGTCCTCCTCGCGCATACTGCCGAAAGTCGGTAGTGGTGCGGGTTTTGTCAGGACGGTCGCCTTGCGTACACTCGACGACAGCCGAATTCTCATTCCGGCCTTGGCGTGCCCCGATTCCCCCAATCGTGGACCGCCGTGGGCGGCATCTCATTCCCCCCGTGAGATGCCGCCCATCCCTTTGGGAGCGCTCCCCACGTCATGCGCATCGCGCATCCTGCCCCCGGCTCCTGCACCGAGCTGCGATGAGGTGGCTTCTTCACAGACGCTGACGCTTCCGACGCTCTGCTCCTTCTGACCCTGGGCGTGCCGAATAGCGTCGCCGTCATGCCTGATTCCTTCGTCGTCCAACCCAGGGGAGAGCGCCCTGTGGCGTCCGGGGTGGAAACCTCGCCCGCGCCCCTCCGGCTGGATCCTGCGTTCGGACCACTCCTCCCTCACCTCGACGATGGCGTCACCGACGTGTTCGTGAACGGGGCGAGGGGGCTGTTCGTCGATCGGGGGAGCGGCGCCGAGCCGGCCATCGGATGGAGGGCGTCGGAGAGGGAGGTTCGAGACCTCGCGGTCGCGCTCGTCGGGCTCGGGGGACGCCATCTCGACGACCAGGCACCCTGCGTCGATGTCCGCCTCGACTCCGGTGTTCGGGTACACGCCGTTCTCTCTCCGGTCTCGACCACGGGAACCGCGCTCTCGATACGCATTCCCCGAGTGAGGGCCGCGGATCTCGAGGCTCTCGCGGCCCTCGGCGCCTTCGACGCGCGCCAGCAGGCCTGGCTCCTCGGTCTGGTCGCCGAGCGGGCGAACGTCCTCATCACCGGGGGAACCGGTACCGGCAAGACGACGTTGCTGTCGGCGCTGTTGTCGGAGGTCTCATCGGCCGAGCGCATCGTGACGATCGAAGATGTCGCCGAGCTACGCCCGCGTCACCCGCACCATGTTGCCCTCGAGGCGCGGCAGCCGAATCTCGAGGGCGCCGGTGGCATCACTCTTGCGCGGCTCGTCCGGGAGTCCCTCCGGATGCGTCCTGATCGCCTGGTGGTCGGCGAGTGCCGCGGAGAAGAGGTCCGCGAGCTGCTCACCGCTCTCAATACCGGGCACGACGGCGGGGCGGGCACTCTGCACGCGAGTGGGCTCCGTGACGTCCCCGCCCGGCTCGAGGCCCTCGGCGCGCTCGCCGGGATGGATGCGGTCGCTCTCGCGCGGCAGGCTGTCAGCGCGTTCACCGTCGTCCTCCACCTCGACCGAGCCCCCGGAGGGGCGCGTCGCATCCGCCAGGCCGGACGGCTCGTGATCGTCGACGACCGGCTCGACATCGAGGAGGTGCAGCCGTGGTGATGCGGCTGCGTCGTGCGCCGCGACGAGGGCAGATGGGCGGGGCGGACGCCGCGACATCGGTGCAGACCTTGGCCGTGCTGCTGCAGGCGGGGGCGGTGCCGGTCGTCGCCTGGCGGCATCTGGCGGACACCGATGACCCGCAGGCACGCGCCGTGGTCGACCGGGTCGATCGAGGCGTCCCGCTCCCGGACGCCATCGAGGCGGAGGGCGGGGCCTGGGTCGATCTCGCCGCTGCCTGGGAGATCGCGACGACGGTGGGTGCGCCGCTCGCCGAGGTCCTTCGAATGATCGCGGAGGCTCTGCGGGACGCGGCGGCCGCCGCCGACGACGTGCGCATCGCGCTGGCGGAACCGGCGGGGACAGCGCGCCTGCTGCTGTGGATGCCCTTCGCCGGGCTGCTCCTCGGGTTCGCGCTCGGGTTCGACACCATCGGTGTGATCTTCGGGAACGTGCTCGGTGCTGCCTGCGTGGTCGTCGGGCTGCTCCTCGTCGTCGCTGCGCGGTTGTGGACAGCACGACTGCTCCGACGGGCGAGGCCGGCCCCTGGCACCCCGGGAATGCGCGCAGAGCTGGTCGCCGTCGCCCTCTCCGGCGGCGCCTCCATCGATCGCGCCCTGCACCTGGTCTCGCAGACCTCCACCTCGGGGGGCAGCGAGGAACGGGTCAGGGCCGTGCTCGAGCTGTCTCGTGCAGCAGGGGTGCCGGCGGTAGAACTGCTTCGCGCGTCTGCGGCCCAGGAGCGGCATTCCGCCAGGGTGCAGGGGCGCCTGCGGGCCGCGAAGCTCTCGACACGACTGCTGTTCCCGCTGGGCGTCTGCACGCTGCCCGCGTTCCTCCTCCTCGGGGTCGCGCCGCTCCTGCTCAGCGTCCTCGCATCCACACCGATGTCGCTATGACCGACACGAGTACTCCTGCACCATCCGATGCCCACGCATCCGACAGAAAGAAGGAACACCATGAACAGCATTCCCGCACTCGACCGACGACGCGCCGCGGCACTGTTCGGCGACGACACCGGGGCGGCCACAGCCGAGTATGCGATCACGACGATGGCCGCCGTCGCCTTCGCCGGGCTGCTCGTCGTCATCATGCGATCGGACGAGGTGCGCGGTATCCTCACCGATCTCGTGCGGCGGGCATTGACGGTGTCGTGA
Source organism: Microbacterium sp. NPDC058269 (assembly GCF_042881445.1). Lineage (NCBI taxonomy): Bacteria > Bacillati > Actinomycetota > Actinomycetes > Micrococcales > Microbacteriaceae > Microbacterium > Microbacterium sp. NPDC058269. The sequence continues at coordinate 395,031 of NZ_JBHVXT010000001.1, read as the reverse complement.
TGGACGCCATGAGACGGGCGAGGAATCCGCGCCGCTCGGGGGGAATGCCTCGAGTGCCGCGACACGCGGGCGACCGCGGATCCGTCTCGGCGGAGTTGGCGCTCGCGCTCCCCGCGGTCGTGCTCGCGCTTCTGCTCGGTGCGGGGGCACTCGGAGCAGCGTCCCGCCAGGTGGCGCTGCAGGATGCTTCCGCTGATGCGGCGCGTCTTCTCGGACGCGGCGAAGGGCAGGCGGCAGCGGAGCGCGTGGTGCACACGGCAGTGTCGGGGGCGGGGATGTCGTCCTCGCTCTCGGGCGACCTCGTGTGCGTCACCACCTCGCTCGAGTTGTCGATCGGGGCGCTCATCCGTGTGCCGCTTCGGGCCTCGAGCTGCGCGCTCGACGGGGGGCTGTGATGGCCGGGTCGGCCTTGGCAGCCGGGGTTCTCGCTGTCGCGGCCGCTCTGTCTCTCGGTCTCGCGGCCGTCGGCGGCGCGGCCGTGACGGCGCAACGTGCGGCGGGCGCAGCCGATGCCGCGGCGCTCGCCGCTGCAGACGCCGCGAGCGGCGCGGTGCCGACCGATGAGCAGCCGTGCGCCCTCGCCGGGAGGGTCGCGCTGGCCGCAGGCGCCACCCTCACCGGTTGCGTCCTCGAGGGCTTCGTGGCGACCGTGGAGGTGCAGGCGGCGTACGCTGGACTCGCAGCCGTCTCCCGAGCCCGTGCCGGGCCACCCGAGGGATAGCGACGGCAGCGCGACCTCGCTCACTGTGAACGACCCCACACAGTGGTGTGTATGGTGTGCTTCGTAGAAAGGACGCACCCTTGGCTGAAGGCAAGAAGCTCGTCATCGTCGAGTCCCCGACGAAGATGCGGTCTATTCAGGGATACCTCGGCGACGGCTACGAGGTGCTCAGCTCCGTCGGCCACATCCGCGACCTCGCTGACAAGAAGGACATCCCGGCCGCTGACAAGCAGGCGTACGGGAAGTACTCCATCGACATCGACAACGGGTTCGACCCGTACTACGTCGTCTCCGATCGGAAGACGAAGACGGTCGCCGAACTCAAGCGCGCGCTGAAGAGCGCCGACGAGCTCCTGCTCGCCACTGATGAGGACCGCGAAGGCGAGGCGATCGCCTGGCATCTGCTCGAGACCCTCAAGCCCAAGGTCCCCGTCAAGCGCATGGTGTTCCACGAGATCACCAAGGACGCGATCCAGGCTGCGGTCGGCAACACCCGTGAACTCGACCACGACCTCGTCGATGCGCAGGAGACTCGCCGCATCCTCGACCGCCTCTACGGCTGGGACGTCTCGCCCGTGCTCTGGTACAAGGTCAAGACCGGCATCTCCGCGGGACGCGTGCAGTCCGCGGCCACGCGCCTGATCGTCGACCGTGAGCGCGAGCGCATGGCGTTCACCTCCGCCGAGTACTGGGACGTCGATGCCGCGGCTGCAGCGACCGGCACCTCTTTCAAGATCCGTCTCGTCCGCGTCGACGGCGGCCAGCTCGCGCGCGGAACCGACTTCGACGACGACGGCAAGCTCAAGAAGGCGGTCGTCATCCTCGACGAGGCCGCGGCCACCGCCCTCGCCGAAGCTGTCGATGCCGTCGGCTCCGGAAGCGTCACCAAGGTCGAGGCCAAGCCGGGAACGCGCAGCCCGTACGCGCCGTTCACCACCTCCACGATGCAGCAGGAGGCAGGCCGCAAGCTCTCGATGGGCGCCAAGCAGGCGATGGGTGTCGCCCAGCGTCTGTATGAGAAGGGCTACATCACTTATATGCGTACCGACTCCACGTCGCTGAGCACCCAGGCGGTGCAGGCGGCGCGGAGCCAGGCGGTGGCCCTCTACGGCGACGCCGCCGTGCCGCTGAAGCCGCGCGTCTACAAGTCGAAGAGCAAGAACGCGCAGGAGGCCCACGAGGCCATCCGCCCCTCCGGCGACAACTTCCGCACACCGGCTTCGCTGTCGTCCGAGCTGGATCGCGACGAGCAGCGCCTCTACGACCTCATCTGGAAGCGCACCGTCGCCAGCCAGATGTCCGACGCCAAGTACGAGACCACCACGGTCACCATCGCCGTCGACGCCGCCGGGAAGAAGGCCGAGTTCACCGCCTCCGGAACCGTGTACACCTTCAAGGGCTTCCTGGAGGCGTACGAGGAAGGGCGTGACGAGAAGCGCGGCGACGCAGATGCCGCGGAGAACCAGTCGCTGCCCGCCGTGGCGGTCGGCGATCAGCTCGCCGTGTCGGATGCCGAGGCCAAGGGGCACCGCACCACGCCCAAACCCCGGTACACCGAGGCCTCGCTCGTGAAGGTGCTCGAGGAGAAGGGCATCGGACGTCCCTCGACGTTCGCCTCGATCCCCGAGACGATCCTCGACCGTGGCTACGCGGTCAAGCGGGGGCAGGCACTCGTGCCGACCTGGCTCGCGTTCAGCGTCGTGCGTCTGCTCGAGGAGCACTTCGCCGACCTCGTCGACTACGACTTCACGGCCGCGCTCGAAGACGACCTCGACACGATCGCCCGTGGCGAGCAGAACCGCGTCGAATGGCTCAAGTCGTTCTACTTCGGCTCCGACGACCACGTGGGCCTGCGCCAGGTGGTCGACAACCTCGGCGAGATCGATGCGCGCGCGCTGAACTCCACGCGCATCACCGACACCGCCACGCTCCGCTTCGGCAAGTACGGGCCCTACCTCGAGGTGTCCGACCCCGCGAACCCCGAGGCCAAGCCGCGCATCGTCAACGTGCCCGAAGACCTTGCTCCGGACGAGCTCACAGCGGAGAAGGCACAGGAGCTCATCGATGCTCCCGTCGCCGGCGACCGCGTGCTGGGGGAGAACCCCGAGAACGGCAAGATCGTCGTCGTGAAGGACGGTCGGTTCGGGCCGTACGTGCAGGAGAACGACCCGGTGTCGGAAGACGCCGCGGTCGATGAGACGACCGGCGAGGTCGTCGAGGCTCCGAAGCCGAAGCGCGGTGCGAAGAAGGAGACGGCGCCCAAGCCCCGCACCGCCTCGCTGTTCCGCTCGATGTCGGTCGACGAGATCGACCTCGACACCGCCCTGCAGCTGCTGAGCCTCCCGCGCGTCGTGGGCGTCGACCCGGAGTCGGGCGACGAGATCACCGCGCAGAACGGCCGGTTCGGGCCTTACCTGAAGAAGGGCACCGACTCGCGGTCGCTCGAGTCCGAGTCGCAGATCTTCGACGTGACGCTCGACCAGGCGCTCGAGATCTACTCCCAGCCGAAGTACGGGGCAGGCCGCCGGGCCTCCAGCGCGCTCGCCGAGTTCGAGGCCGACCCCGTCAGCGGCAAGCCGATCCGCATCCGCGACGGCCGCTTCGGGGCGTACGTGACCGACGGCGAGACGAACGTGACGATCCCGCGCGGTCAGACCGTCGAAGACATCACGTTCGAGATCGCGGTGCAGATGCTCGCCGACAAGCGTGCCAAGGGCCCGGCCCCCAAGCGCGGTGCAGCGAAGAAGGCCCCGGCGAAGAAGGCCCCGGCCAAGAAACCGGCAGCCAAGAAGCCCGCAGCCAAGAAACCGGCTGCCAAGAAGCCCGCTGCCAAGAAGACGACGGCAGCCACGTCGGCTGCTCGGTCTGCGGCGGCGAAGAAGGCCGCGGCCACGCGCGCAGCCAATGCCGCCGCGAAGGCGGCGGAGAAGGCGGACTCGTGACCTCACGCCACGGGGTGTGGATCACGCTCGAAGGCGGCGACGGCTCCGGCAAGACCACGCAGTCGAACCTGCTCGCGGAATGGCTCGAAGGCACCGGGCGCGCCGTCGTCCGCACGCGCGAACCCGGGGGCTCCGAGGTCGGTCAGCTCATCCGCGACATCGTGCTGCATCATCGCGGTGACATCGCACCGCGTGCGGAAGCCTTGCTGTACGCCGCAGATCGGGCGCACCATGTCGCGACCGTGGTGCGACCGGCACTCGGTCGGGGCGACATCGTGCTGCAGGACCGCTACCTCGACTCATCCGTGGCGTACCAGGGCGCCGGCCGGGTGCTCGACGCGTCAGAGATCCGGGACCTCTCGCTCTGGGCCGCCGAAGGCGCGCTTCCGGATCTGACGATCCTGCTCGACCTCGATCCTGCCGAGGCCCGGGCCCGTCTGGACTCCGCCGACAAGCCCTTCGATCGGCTCGAGGCCGAGCAGGAGGAGTTCCACGGTCGCGTCCGCGATGCGTTCCTCGACCTCGCGAAGGCGGAGCCTGATCGGTTCCTCGTCCTCGACGCCGCAGCGGCGCCGGAGACCATCGCCGAGCGGATCAGGGACAGGGTCGGCGGGCTGCTCGTCTGAGCCTGCGCGACCCGGCTGCGCGACAGCAGCCCTCCGTGCGGTGAGCGTCGGTGGTCGCGATTAGGCTGAGTACATGCCCCAGACCGTTCCCGCCCCGTTCCCGTGGGCGGATGTGTGGGGGCAAGACGCGGCCGTCGACACACTCCGAGCCGCGGCATCCGATCCTTCCGCCCTCTCGCACGCCTGGTTGATCACGGGACCACCCGGATCGGGCCGCTCGACCCTCGCCTACGCCTTCGCGGCGGCTCTCATCGCCGATCGGCCCGATGATGAGATCGTCATGCGGCAGGTCCTCGCCGGTACCCACCCCGACGTCACCGCGCTGCGGACCGACAAGGTCATCATCACGATCGCCGAAGCCCGTGGCCTCGTCGAACGCTCCTACTTCGCGCCATCCGCGGGGCGCTATCGGGTCATCGTGGTCGAAGACGCCGACCGCATGGTCGAGCGCACCTCCAATGTGCTCCTCAAGGCGCTCGAAGAGCCCCCGGAGCAGACGGTGTGGATCCTCTGCGCACCCAGCGAGGCTGACCTGCTGCCGACGATCCGATCCCGCGTGCGCTCGCTGAGATTGCGGGAACCCGATGTCGCCGATGTCGCGCGCCTCATCACTCTTCGCACGGGCGTGGACGAGAGCGTCGCAGAGCAGGCCGCGAGGCATGCGCAGCGCCACATCGGCATGGCTCAACGACTCGCCACCGACGATGCGGCTCGGCGTCGGCGCGACGAGACCCTCCGCTCCGTTCTCGGTGTCAGGGGAGTGGGCGACGCGGTCGAGGTCGCCGGGCGCATCATCCAGGCCGCCACCGAGGACGCGAAGGCGCTCACCGCCGAGCGCGACGCCCAGGAGCGCGCTTCGCTGCTGCGCACCATCGGAATCGCCGAGGGGCAGGCGGTGCCGCCTGCTCTGCGCACGCAGCTCTCCGCGCTCGAAGACGATCAGAAGAAGCGTGCGACGCGCAGCCTGAGAGATGGGATCGACCGTGTGCTCACCGATCTGCAGTCGCTCTTCCGCGACGTCGTGATGCTCCAGTTCGGCCGTTCCGACGATCTCATCAACAGCGAGCTGCGTTCCGACGTGACAGACCTCGCATCCGCCTGGTCCGAGACCCGTACTCTTGTCGTACTTGACCACCTTGCCGAGACGCGGCAGTCGTTGGAGCGCAACGTCGCCCCTCTGCTTGCCCTGGAAAGCTTGCTCGTGACGATCACGAGCGGGAGGAAACCGTGAACAATCGATCGACTTCCCGCTTGCGTCGCGCCGCCGCGATCGTCGCAGGACTGGCCGCCGCATCCGTCGCCCTCTCGGGCTGCCTGTACGCGATGATCCCCGAACAGTCCTCGCGGCCCTCGACGACGAGCGACCCCGACACCGAGGGCGTGGCAGATGACCTGCTGCCGTTCTACTCGCAGGAGCTGGAGTGGACGGAGTGCGGTGTCGGTTTCGACTGCACCGATGTGACGGCTCCGCTCGACTGGGAAGATCCGGGTAAGGGTGAGATCACCCTCTCGGTGGTTCGGCACCGCGCCGAGGGCACCCCCGTCGGCTCGCTGCTGACGAACCCGGGCGGTCCGGGCGCGAGCGGCGTCGATCTGATCCTCAACAGCCTCGATTTCGCGGTCGGTGCCGACCTCATCGAGAACTTCGACGTGATCGGGTTCGACCCGCGCGGAGTCGGCGATTCGACCGCGGTGACCTGCTACGACGCCCCGCAGATGGACGAATACCTCTACGGCATCCCGGCAGCCGCCCGCGGCACGGCCGAGTGGGAGGCCGAGCTGCTCGATGCGCACAAGGGCTTCGCCGAAGCGTGCGACGCGAACAGCGGCGGCATCCTGCCGTACATCACCACGATCAACGCCGCCCGCGACATGGACCTGATCCGCGCGGTGCTGGGCGACAAGCAGCTGAACTACCTCGGCTACTCGTACGGTACGTTCCTCGGCGCCACCTACGCGAAGCTGTACCCGGAGAAGGCCGGTCGCCTGGTGCTCGACGGTGCCATCGACCCGGCTGTTCCCGGGCTCGAGGTCGGGGCGACCCAGGCGCTCGGGTTCGAGTCCGCGCTGCGCGCCTACATGCAGGACTGTCTCGACTCGGGGGAGTGCCCGTTCAACGGCACCGTCGACGAAGCGATGGCCGACCTGGGAGCCCTGTTGGCGAGCGTCGACAGCACGCCGTTGAAGAGCGGAGACGGCCGCATGCTGGGCGCCGACTCTCTGATGACGGCCATCATCGCCGCACTCTACTCGCAGGACAGCTGGGGATACCTCACCCAGGCGCTCGACGAGGCCCTGCAGGGCGACCCGACATCGGCGCTGTTCCTCGCCGACTTCTACAACGGCCGGGAGAACGGCACGTACACGGACAACTCGGCCGAGGCGTTCCGTGCGTACAACTGCATGGACTACCCGGTCGAAGACGACCCCGCGGCGGAGGCGGCGACGAACGCGAAGATCGCAGAGGGGGCGCCGACGATCGCGCCGTACTGGACCGGACCCGACTCCTGCTCGGTCTGGCCGTACCCGCCCACGGGCACCCGCGGCGAGATCACGGCAGAAGGCGCGGGACCCATCCTGGTGATCGGCACCACGAACGACCCGGCGACTCCGTACGAGTGGTCCGAGTCGCTGGCGAAGCAGCTCGAAGAGGGTGTTCTCATCACGCGTGTCGGCGAGGGGCACACCGGATACAACAAGGGCAACGCCTGCGTCGATGATGCCGTCGAGGCCTTCCTGCTCGATGGCGTCGTGCCGGAAGACGGGCTTCGCTGCGAGTGAGGCCGCCTCGATTCGCGAGCGAGCGCGAGACAGGGTAATATCGGTGATCGCGCCGCTCACGCGTCGCACGCCGCTTTAGCTCAGTCGGCAGAGCATTTCACTCGTAATGAAAAGGTCGTCAGTTCGATTCTGACAAGCGGCTCCGAAGGCCCCGTGATGCGAAGAACATCACGGGGCCTTTCCCGTTCCTCACGGCGTACCCTCGAACTATGAGCAGAGCGCTTCTCATCGTCGATGTGCAGAACGATTTCACCGAGGACGGCGCACTCGCCGTCGCAGGAGGCGATGCGGTCGCCGCGGCCGTGACCGCCTTTCTGGCCGCCCATTCGGTCGACTACGACGTGATCATCGCCTCACGGGACTGGCATGATGCGGACGGCGACAACGGAGGGCATTTCGCTGAGGTGCCGGACTTCGTCGTGTCTTGGCCGGTGCACTGCGTCGCGGGCAGCGAGGGTGCCGAGTACGACCCGCTCCTGGTGACGGATGCGGTGACCCACCACGTGCGCAAGGGACAAGGCAAGCCGGCGTACTCGATGTTCGAGGGCCAGACCGAGACCGGAGAGACGGTCGGCGCGATATTGACTGCCGCCGGTGCGCTCAGCGCTGACGTCGTGGGGCTCGCGACCGATCACTGCGTGCGGGCGACGGCTCTCGACGCCATCGCGCACGGCGTCCGTGTCCGCATCTTCACCGACCTCGTCGCCGGCGTCGCCGTGGAGCCCAGCGAGGCCGCACTCGCCGAGCTCGTCCACGCAGGTGCAGAGCTTGCCGAGAGCACCGACGCGTGAGCCGGAGCGTCCTGCTCCTGCGGGCGGTCAACGTCAGTGGTCGCAACAGCGTCCCGATGGCGCGGCTTCGTGAGGTGCTCGCCGCCCGAACCGACATGTCCGGCGTCTCCACGTACATCGCGAGCGGCAACATCATCTGCGAGACGCCGGCGCATCCGGCGGCGGCGTGCGCGTCCGTGCGTGCGGTCATTCACGACGAATTCGGGGTCGATACGCCCGTCATCCACCGCACCCACGCGCAACTCGTCTCCTTGGAGTCCGCACAGCCGTTCCCCGAGGGGGATGTGAAGTTCGTGCATGCGATGTTCCTCGAGGGCTCGCCCTCGGAAGGCGCGATCAAGGCGCTGGAGGAGCGTCTGCTCCCAGAGGAGCGGATCGCGCTCATCGGGGACGACCTGTGGATCGACTACGGCGAGGGCGGCGTGCACTCCACCAAGCTCACCAAGGCGGTGCTGGATCGCGCGCTCGGAGTCGCGGGGACGGCGCGCAATCTGCGGACAACGCGAAAGCTCATCGAGCTGACGGCGTGACACCGCCCAGCGTCGCGCTCAGCGCGGTCGGCGGGGTGTGGGGGTGCGGTTGCAGATCGACCCGGCGGGTGCCGCAGGCGGAGCACCGCACATAGAGCACGACGCCCTCACTCGTCGGATGCCGTGACTCCACCAGCCAGGCATGCTCGTGCGCCTCGGCGGCGGGGCGGGCGCGGGGGATGGGAAGGGTGTTCAGCGAGGTCATGCATCCAGCGTGATGTAATGGTCTTATGCATCTCAACCCTTACGGTGAATATGCCGTGCTGCTTGCTGCATCGCTGGCGAACGACTGGCCGGAAACCCGCGCCGGGATTGAAGAGCGCACACTGGAACTCGGGATGACGCAGACCTTCCCGCCCGCCGTCGACGACCACGAGCGGGTCAGGGGGGTCATCGACGATTGGCTCGCGATCGTCGATGAACCCGACCCTGACGCGCGGGCGGTTCTCCTCAACGCCCAACTCGCCGCAGCGGCCGCCTACCCGCGGCTGACGAACCACGACGACGAGGGGTGGCACCTGCACTATCGCGACGACGTGCCGTCGCTGCCCTACGTGCTCCGAGCGATCATCAGCCTGGGCACTTCGCTGCATCTGGTGACCCGGGGGATGAGCAGGCTGAGCCGCTGCCAGGCCGAGCCCTGCACGAACGTCGTGGCGGACGTGACGCGCAACGGCCGCCAGCGCTTCTGCTCCGTGCGCTGCGCCAACCGTGCGGCCGTGCGGCGGCACCGGGCACGGGCGTGAGTGCGGGCGTCAGGCGGTCTGTCCGGCGTGCTTGCCTTCGCCGATCTCCTCGACGAGCTTCGCGTTGAAAGCCGGCAGATCGTCGGGCGTCCGGCTGGAGACGAGACCTTCATCGACCACGACCTCTTCGTCGACCCAGGTCGCGCCCGCATTGCGCAGATCGGTGGTCAGGCTCGGATAGCTGGTGAGCGTGCGTCCGTCGACGACACCGGCCTCGATGAGGATCCAGGCGCCGTGGCAGATCACGCCGACCGGCTTGTGCTGCTCGAAGAAGGCCCGCGCCAGGTCGATGGATGCTCTGTCCATGCGCAGGTGATCGGCGTTGACGACGCCACCGGGGAGCACCAACGCGTCGAACTGATCCGCGGTGGTATCCGACGCGTGCAGATCGACGGCCTGTTCGTGCCCGTTCTTGCCGGTGATGGCTGCACCATCGGGGGCGATCATGGTCGCGCTCGCGCCCTCTGCCGTCACGGCTTCCCAGGGGCTCGTGAGCTCGCTGTCCTCGAATCCGTCGGTCGCGAGGAATGCCACGCGGCTGCCGCTGAGAGTCATCGTTCTTCCTTTCCTGGATTGTCGTCCGCCGTTCGGGGGACGACTCGACGATCTCTCGTATCGGGGGAGGAGGGAAGGGGGTGGCCGATGCGGGGAGCCGGTGATACAGGAGAAGCGGCCGTCCTCGGAGCGCTCCCCGCGGATCCGCGGGTCGCAGCAGTACGATCCAGACATGCGCGTCCGTTCTTCACTCGTCATCCTCTCGGCGCTCGTCCTGCTCGCGGGGTGCGCCCCTGAGCCGGCCTCGAGCCCTTCGCCGTCCGAGTCGAACACATCTTCGCCCACTGCCGCTCCGACGCCTTCCCCTTCGCCCTCCGAGACTCCGGATCCGCCGGTGACCGGAACGGAGTTCACCACGTCCGTGCTCGTCGAGCTGTGCACCGAGAAGACCCGCAGCCTGGCGCCGAACGCCACGTACTACGCGGACATGGCGACCACCGAATGGCTTGCGTCGTCGGCACTCTGGTTCGTGGTCATCCCGAAGACACTCGACGGTGCGGACAGCGTCGCGGTGTGCGGCATCGGAGGGACCCAGGAGGCGCCCGTGTTCGCTCTCGAGGGGGAGTCGCTGCCGGGCGGTGTGGCCGACATCCGCGAGGAGCTGTTGACGGGAGCGCCCGGCAGCGAGTCCTGAGACGGTCGCCGCGAGGCGACCTGCGGTGGGCCCCGTGGGGCTCGAACCCACGACCCGCGGATTAAAAGTCCGATGCTCTGCCAACTGAGCTAGAGGCCCCTCATCAAAGTCTAGTGCGCACGACGAGGGGCCGTCGGCGACACAGCACCGCCGACGGCCCCTTTTCCTTCCCGGGTTCTCCCCCTGCTCCCGAGAAGGGCGCGTGCCGGGTGTCCTCCCACCCGGCTGTCCCTGGCTCAGGAAGCCGGGGGCATCAGAACCGTGTCGATGAGGTACACGGTCGCGTTCGCGGTCTTGACTCCACCGCAGATGACCTTGGCGTCGTTGACCATCAGGTCGTCTCCGCTGCCCGTGACCTCGAGGTCGGCGCCCTGCACGGTGGTGTGCATGCCGTCGATGTCGGCCGGATCGATCTGGCCGGGAACCACGTGGTAGGTCAGGATCGAGCTCAGCGTGGCGCTGTCGGTCTTGAGGGCCTCGATGGTGGCCGGGTCGATCTTCGCGAAGGCGTCATCCACCGGTGCGAAGACCGTGAACTCGCTGCCGTTCAGCGTGTCGACGAGGTCGACGTCGGGGTTGAGCTGTCCGCTCACCGCAGCGACCAGCGTGGTCAGCAGCGGGTTGTTCGAGGCCGCGACCGCGACGGGGTCCTGCGACATTCCCTCGACCGAGCCCGCGCCGTCCGGCACGGCGTCGGCGTATGCCGCGCAACCGGGACCGACCAGGTTGGCGGCCGGGTCCATCTCCATCGGCGTCGACTCCGACGTCTCCGGTGCCTTCGGCTCGGAAGACGAGTCCGTGCTGCTACCGCTGCCCATGGAACAGGCGGAGAGCAGGAACGCGCTCGCCAGGCCGAGGGTGATTGCCGCGGTGACCTTCTTCTTGGTGCTGAACATGTCGAGCTCCTTCAGAACTGAGCCACGGCCTCTCCGTGGCGTCGAGGGCTGTTCGGAGCCCGTTCGGGATCGGATGGGACGAATCTGAGAAATCTTCGAAACCGATCCGATCCCACCACCGGAGCGAGCTGGGCGCGAGGTCTAATCCTTCACATTCGGGTGACGTCTGCACGTGTTCGGAGAGGAGATACGGCATGCTTGTGGAGATGGTCATCGATGGGTTCGACGTTCCCGAGGACGGAGCGACGCAGGATGCTGTCGCCGACCTCCTCGTCCGCGTCGCGTCCGGTGATCAAGCTGCCTTCGCGGCTCTCTACGACACCCTCTCCTCCCGCGTGTTCGGCCTCATCCTCCGTGTCCTGGTGAACCGCGCGCAGAGCGAGGAGGTGCTCCAGGAGGTGTTCCTGGAGATCTGGCAATCCGCTTCGCGCTTCGCTCCGAACAGAGGTCAAGGACGAGCGTGGATCATGACGATCGCTCATCGCCGGGCCGTCGATCGGGTGCGAGCATCGCAGTCGAGCGCCGACCGAGACGTACGAGCAGGATTCAAGGACATCGGCGTCGCGCACGACAGTGTCGCGGAGCAGGTCGAATTGGGGATAGAGGGAGGGAAGGTCGTCGAAGCGCTTTCGGGGCTTCCCGAGGCGCAGCGCGAAGCACTCGTCCTCGCGTATTACGGCGGTTACAGTCAGAACGAGATCGCGGCCCTCGTAGGGGCGCCGCTGGGGACTATCAAGACACGGATGCGAGACGGGCTCAGCCGTCTGCGCACGGCGATGGGGGTGACGGCATGAACGAGAAGGACTTCGCGGAGCTCGCGGCAGGTGCCGCGCTGCACTCGCTCTCCGCAGACGACGAGCGTCGATATCGTTCCGCCCTCGGGGAGCACCCGGAATGGCAGGACACGGTTGATGCGGATATCGCCACAGCGGCGTCGCTCGCAGATACTACCGAGCCCGTCACCGCTCCCGCCTCCATCCGCTCCGTGCTGCTGGCGAAGATCGCCGACATGCCCCAGGACGACGGATCGCAAGCGGATCCGGATGTCTCGCCCGATCCCATCGCGAAGACGTCGGCGAAGTCTCCGGTCGATCCGAAGAAGCCGCGCCGCTGGACCCGCACCGCCTTCGCGCTGGCGGCGTGCCTCGCCCTGCTCGTGGGCGTCGGGGTCGGTGCGGTCGCTCTCAACCAGCAGTTGAATCCTCCGGCGAGCGTCGTCGCTCTGCAGGAGATCGAGGCTGCCGGAGACGCGCAGCAGGCGTCGGTCGCCCTGGACGACGGAGGAACCGCGACAGCGCACTGGTCCGCCTCCGCCGGCAAGGCGGTGCTCGTGGCCGACGGCATTCCGAGCCCGGGAGACGGGCAGACCTACGAACTGTGGTTCGTGCGCGGCGATGCCCCTGTCTCTGCGGGCGTCTTCGACGTCGACGGCGGCGATGCCACGGCCCTGCTCACCGGCGACATGCAGGCGGGCGATGCCATCGCCGTGACCGTCGAGCAGGCCGGCGGATCGCCGACGGGCCTGCCGACCTCCGACCCGGTGATCGTCATCCCCACGGCGTGAGCCCCACTGATCGCGCGTACCCTGGAGGGATGCCCGAGCAGTACCATCGCCCCGTGCGCCGCCCGACGAGTGCCTTCGACAACATCGTCGGCACGCATGATCCCGCCGAGGAGACGCGCATCGCGCACGCCACGGCATCCGCTCTGCTGGCCCGCGTGCGCGCCGACGAGAGCGGAGCGAGCGCCGAACGCCTCGTGGCCTTCACCGCCGAGCACGGGATCGACGAGATCGCCGAGCTGTGGTCGAAGGCGCCGTCGCGCACGCTGCCCGGTGCGCTCTGGCGCCTCTACGTGCTGCAGCTCGCGATCCACGGCGACCCGCAGACCGCTGCGCTCCTCTACGACCGTGGGCGCGTCGAGCTGCCGTCGGCGGATGCCATGATCGCCGGAGCCCCGGTGCCCGCGAGTCCGGATGAACTGGTCGCACTGATCGACACGATCCTGCGCGGAGCGTTCCGCGGTGACTTCGCCGTCGCACTCGACCGCGCGGCGGCGTTCTGCCGCGTGCAGGCATCCGGCGCGACCCACACGGCAGACGACTACGAGCCGACCGAGCCTGCACGGGCCAGCGAGCTGACCACCAGGGCACTGCGTCTGAGCAGCTACGGACAGGATCTGGCCGCGGCCGCCGTGCTGTGGCGGATGGACGCTCTCGCCTGAAGCGACGCCCGAGGAAGAACCGCCGGACATGAAAAGACCGGGCCGCAAGAACGCCTCTCGGCGGAAGGCCGCTCAAAGCGGCAAAAATTGGAGCCCGGGGTTATGCGGCCCGGCCATTCAATTGTAACGCGATCGGGCGTGGGGTATTCCCGCCGTCTAGGCTCGGATCATGACCGGGCGCTTCGCACTCATGATCGATCCCGTCGCCGCCGACGTGCAGCGAACCGACTTCGCCGACACCTTCACCCAGGTCGACGCCGCAGCTCCTGCGCTCAGCGTCGGGGAGCTGAGCACGCAGCGCGGTGACGGGGTGTTCGAGTCGATCGGCGTGGTCGACGGGCATGCACAGGAGGTCGTTCCCCATCTGGACCGCCTCGCCCATTCCGCCCGGCTGTGCGACCTTCCGGCGCCGAATCTCGCGCAGTGGCGGCAGGCGATCGATCACGCAGCTGCCCAGCTCGGCGCGGGTGAGTCCGTCATCAAGCTGATCCTCAGCCGCGGGGTCGAGCACGGGCCGACTCCGACGGCGTGGGTGACGGCGGCTCCGGCGGCCGACTTCACGGTCGTGCGCGAGAACGGTGTGCGCGTCGCGACTCTCGACCGAGGATACGACCTGGGCGCGGCGGAGCGCGCCCCGTGGCTGCTGCTGGGCGCGAAGACGTTGTCCTACGCCGTGAACATGGCCGCGTTGCGCGAGGCGCATCGACGCGGTGCCGATGACGCGATCTTCCTCTCGAGCGACGGCTTCGTGCTGGAGGCTCCGACGGCCTCGCTGATCCTCCGCTTCGGAGACCGCTTCGTGACGCCGGCTCCGACCGGCGGCATCCTGCACGGCACGACTCAGCTCAGCGTGTACGAGCACCTCGCCGCCCAGGGGTTCGAGGTCGGATACGACCGCATCCCGGCGACGGATCTCCCGCAGGCGGATGCCGCATGGCTCGTGTCGAGTGTCCGCCTCGCCGCGGCGATCACCTCCGTCGACGGCGTCTCCCTCCCGGTCGACCGGGCCCTCACCTCCGCCCTGAACCGCTACCTGCTCTCCCCGCGCGACTGAGGCTTCGCCTTCGCCTGCACGCGAAGAGGGCCCGGAAACCGAAGTCGCCGGGCCCTCTTCCGCGTGCTTCAGATCACCCGAAGCGGCCGGAGACGTAGTCCTCGGTGGCCTGCACGGACGGGGTGGTGAAGATGCTCGTGGTGTCGTCGTACTCGATCAGCTTGCCGGGCTTGCCGGTGCCGGCGATGTTGAAGAACGCGGTCTTGTCGGACACGCGGCTCGCCTGCTGCATGTTGTGCGTCACGATCACGATGGTGAACTCGTTCTTGAGCTCGCCGATCAGCTCCTCGATCGCGTAGGTCGAGATCGGGTCGAGGGCAGAGCAGGGCTCATCCATCAGCAGCACCTGCGGTGACACGGCGATGGCGCGGGCGATGCACAGACGCTGCTGCTGACCGCCGGAGAGACCGGAGCCGGGCTTGTCGAGGCGGTCCTTGACCTCGTTCCACAGGTTCGCACCGGTGAGCGACTTCTCGACGAGGGCGTCCTGGTCGCTCTTGGACATGCGGCTGTTGTTGAGCTTCACCCCCGCGAGGACGTTCTCCTTGATCGACATCGTGGGGAACGGGTTCGGGCGCTGGAAGACCATGCCCACCTGGCGGCGGACGAGCACCGGGTCGATGCCGGGACCGTAGAGGTCCTTGCCGTCGAGCAGCACCTCGCCCTCGACACGGGCTCCGGGGATGACCTCGTGCATGCGGTTGAGGGTGCGCAGGAACGTGGACTTGCCGCAGCCCGACGGGCCGATGAACGCGGTGACGCTGCGCGGCTGGATGTCGAGGGAGACGCCCTCCACGGCGAGGAAGTCGCTGTAGTAGACGTTCAGGTCGTTGACTTCAATGCTCTTGGACACTGCAGTTCCTTGCTTGTCGGGTCGAGGCTCAGCGGCCGGTCTTGGGTGCGAAGATCTTCGCGACGAGCCGCGCGATGAGGTTGAGCAGCATGACGATGATGATGAGCGTCAGGGCGGCGGCCCAGGCCCGTTCCACGTATGCCTCAGCGGGAATGCCCTGGTATGCGTACTGCGAGTACGTGAAGACCGGGAGGGTCTGCATGCGCCCGCTGAAGAGGTTGTAGTTCATGGCGTCGGTGAATCCGGCCGTGAGGAGCAGTGGCGCGGTCTCACCGATCACGCGGGAGATGGCGAGCATGACACCCGTCGTGATGCCGGCGATCGAGGTCGGCAGGACCACCTTGACGATCGTGAGCCACTTCGGCACGCCGAGCGCGTACGCCGCCTCACGCAGTTCGTTCGGCACCAGTCGCAGCATCTCCTCGGTGGAGCGCACGACGACCGGGATCATGAGCACGGCCAGGGCGACCGAGCCCGCGATGCCCATGCGCACACCGGGTCCGAAGATCAGCGCGAAGACCGCGTAGGCGAAGAGGCCGGCGACGATCGAGGGGATGCCGGTCATCACGTCGACGAGGAAGGTGATGGTGCGGGCCATGCGCCCGCCCTTGCCGTACTCGACCAGGTACACGGCCGTCATCAGACCGATCGGGATCGAGATGATCGCTGCGGCGAGCGTGACCAGGAGTGTGCCGATGATGGCGTGCAGGGCGCCGCCGCCCTCGCCGAGCACGCCGCGCATCGACGAGGAGAAGAACAACCCGTCGAAGCGGGCCACGCCGTTGGCGACCACGGTGATGGCGACCGACACCAGCGGCACCATCGCGATGGCGAACGCCGAGGTGACGATGCCGGTGATCAGGCGGTCGAGTGCCTTCCGCGGACTCTCGATGATGCGCGACATCACGTAGATGAGCACGAGGTAGATGATGGCGCCGAGGACGACGGAGCCCGCGATGTTGAGGTCGGAGCCGCCGGCGAGCGCCGTGATGGCGAAGGGGGTGAATCCGATGAGGAGAGAGAGGCCGAGAAGAGCCCAGGGTGACCAGCGGGGGAGGTGCCCGGAGCTGAGCGAGAGCTGGGACGGGGCCGCGCTCGCCGTGCGAGCCGATTCGGGGGCGGTAACGGTCATGTCAGTTCGCTCCCGAGAATTCCTTGCGGCGGTTCACGAACCAGCGTGCGAGCGCGTTCACCGCGAACGTCACGACGAACAGGATCAGACCGGTCGCGATGAGGATGTTGATGTTGACCTGGTACGCCTCGGGGAACGTCAGCGCGATGTTGGCTGCGATCGTGGAGGGGTTCGTGGAGGTGAGCAGTTCGAACGTGACGGCCTTGCTCACCGAGAGCACCATCGCGACGGCCATCGTCTCACCGAGCGCGCGGCCCAGGCCGAGCATGGAGGCGGAGACGATGCCGGAACGGCCGAAGGGCAGTACGGCCATTCGCACCATCTCCCAGCGGGTGGCGCCGAGGGCGAGGGCGGCCTCCTCGTGGAGACGTGGGGTCTGCAGGAAGATCTCGCGGCAGATGGCGGTGATGATCGGGACGACCATGACCGCCAGCACCATGGCGGCGGTGAGGATCGTGCGGCCGGTGGGGGAGACGACGCCGCTGAAGAACGGGATCCAGGAGGCGTTGGTGTTCAGCCAGACGTAGATGGGCTGAACCGCGGGGGCAAGGACCAGGATGCCCCAGAGGCCGAAGACGACCGAGGGGACAGCGGCGAGCAGGTCGACCACGTAGCCCAGGCCCTGAGCGAGTCGGCGGGGGGCGTAGTGCGTGATGAACAGCGCGACGCCGAGGGAGAGGGGGACGGCGAGGAGGAGGGCCAGGAAGGCCGCCCAGACGGTGCCGAAGAGGAGAGGACCGACGTAGTCCCAGAAGTTGGTCTTGAGGAGCGAGGCATCCTCTGCGGTCGCGGTGAAGGCCGGGATCGACTGAACGATGAGGAAGATCGCGACCGCGGCCAGCGTGATCATGATCATGGATCCGGCGGCGACCGCCGTTCCGGAGAACCAGAGGTCACCGGCGCGCTTCTTCGCGACGATGCGCGTCGACGCCGGCGAGGTCGTGGCTGTCATGGGAGCTGCTTCCTGCTCAGTGGAGATCGGGTGTCTGACGCGAGCAGACGGTCTCCGGGATGCCGCGTGGCATCCCGGAGACCGTCACTGGCTCACTTGATGAGGTCGATCGCAGCCTGTGCCTGCGTGCGCAGGTCGTCCGAGATCGGGGCGCTGCCGGCGTTGGTCGCGGCGACGTCCTGGCCCTCGGCGCTGATCGTAGTGGTGAAGAACGCCTTGGTCAGCGCGGCGACGTTCTCGTCCTCGTACTCGGCGCAGCCGATGAGGTAGCTGACGAGGAGCACCGGGTACGCGCCGTCGGCGGTGGTGGTGCGGTCGATAGCGAAGGCGAGGTCGCCGTCGGTGCGGCCTTCCTCGATCTTCGACGCGTCGAGGGTTGCAGCGGCGCCCTCGGCCGAGTGCGGCACGAACTTGTCGCCGACCTTCACGTTGACGGCCGAGAAGTCGGCGGCCTGCGAGGAGTCGATGTAGCCGATGAGGCCCTGTCCGCCCTTGACGGCGTTGGCGACGCCCGAGGTCTTCTCGGCGGACTCGCCGGCGAGGTCGGCCGGCCACTCCTCGACACTGCCCGCGGTCCACACGTCACCCGCGGTCTGCGCGAGGTAGTCGGTGAAGTTGCCCGTGGTTCCCGACTTGTCGGAGCGGTGCACCGGCGTGATGGCGAGGTCGGGGAGCTTGGCGTCGGGGTTGTCCTCGGCGATCGCCGGGTCGTTCCAGTTGGTGATCTTGCCGGCGAAGATCGATGCGATCGTCTCGGGGGCGAGGTTCAGCTCGTCCA
Organism: Microbacterium sp. NPDC058269; assembly: GCF_042881445.1. Classification (NCBI taxonomy): domain Bacteria; kingdom Bacillati; phylum Actinomycetota; class Actinomycetes; order Micrococcales; family Microbacteriaceae; genus Microbacterium; species Microbacterium sp. NPDC058269. The sequence continues at coordinate 376,817 of NZ_JBHVXT010000001.1, read as the reverse complement.
CGCCGTCGAGCGAGAAGACGATGGCGATCGGGGAGACGTAGGCGGGGATCTCGATGAGGTCGGAGCCGTCGACGCATGCGCCGAAGCCGCCGGCCGAGATCTCGTCGGTCTTGAACGCGCGGTCGGAACCGGCGAAGTTGACCGCACCCTGCTGGAAGGACTCGCGGCCACCGCCCGAGCCCTGCGGGTCGTACTCGACCTGGGCGTCGGGGTTGGTCTTCTGGAACTCGGCGGTCCAGGCCTGGATGGCGACCTGCTGCGAGGAGGCGCCCGCGCCGACCAGGGAGCCGCTGACGGCTGCGGAGCTGGAGGTGGGCTCGTCGGTGGAACCGGTGCCGCCTTCGTTCGCGGCACAGCCGGCGAGGGCGAGAGCGGCGACGGCGCCGATGGCGCCGATTCGTGCGATTCGGGAGATCTTCACTGTGGATCCTTCGATCTGGAATGGGTGGGGCCCGGTGCAGGGCACACAGTGACGCTATGGGCGACGGTTAACGAGACTCTCCCGAGCAGGTGAACGGCAGGTGAACGACGGGCGACTCTCTGGGGTGCTCCCGCGAGAAATCAGGGGACGTCAGACCTTGGGGATGTGCGTCTCGATCGCGATGATCCCGGATCCGGGGTTCGTGGCGGACAGGTGCACGACAGAGAACGCGGCCGGCTCGAGGTCCGCCGCGCTGCTGAGATACGAGCCCTGGATGGTGCCGGTGGCCAGTGCGATCTCCGACAGCAGGCCGGGCAGCACGGGGCCGTGACTGCACAGCACGGCCGGCTTGCCGGCGCGGATGCGGCGTCCGACGACCGATCGCAGGTCGGAGTCGCCGTCCTCCCAGGCATCCTGGCTCATCTTCTCGGTCTTCACCGGCTTGCGATCGAGTGCGCGAGCGAGCGGGGTGATCGTCTCGATGCAGCGCACCGCGTCACTCGTCACGATCCGGCGCACGCCGAAAGCGCGCAGCGGTCCCACGATCGACTTCGCCTGCTTCCGTCCGCGATCGGTGAGGGGCCGCGAGGCATCCGAGCCGTCCCACTCCGAGCGGGGAGTGGCCTTCGCATGGCGCAGCGCGATCACCGGGAAGGTGCGCAGCACGCCGTCGTCGACGAGGTTCGAGAAGAAGTCGAGGATCTCGAGGTCGACGGGGTAGCTCAGGCGCGCTCTCGCCTTCTTGACGCTGACCCACTCCAGCGCGGCGATCTCCCGATTCGGAACGAACGTCGACTCCCGGATGGCGGCGTCCGTCGCCTCCGCTGCCCAGTAATGCACGACCTTCTGCTTCTGCGACGCCAGGTGGTAGCGGCTCACGCCGACCGACACCCCGAGCGAGACTCGGATGCCGGTTTCCTCGTGCACCTCGCGCACGGCCGTCTCGGCGAGCATCTCACCGGGATCGACCTTGCCCTTGGGGAGGGTGATGTCGCGGTACTTGGTGCGGTGGATCAGCAGGATCCGCAGCTTGCCCTCGACGAGGCGCCACACGACGGCCCCCGCCGCGTACACGGCCTTGTCCGTCCACTTCGAGTTCGTCGTCGTGTCGGCCGGGAGCTGCAGCTGCCGAGTGTTCATCGAACCGCCCGTGCGCGACGGCGCCGCTGGATCAACCCCATGGTCTTATCCTGCAGGTCGATGAGGGGCTTGCCCTCCGCGTCGACGGCGTGGCGCTCCCAGACGCCGCCGGCACCGAGGTGCCACGAGGTCGTACCGGCATCCATCGCCAGGTCGAAGAACGTGCTGAGCTCCTTGAGATGGGCGGGGTCGGTGACGCGCACCAGTGCCTCGACACGGCGGTCGAGGTTGCGGTGCATCATGTCGGCGCTGCCGATGTACACCTGCGGGTCGCCGCCGTTCTCGAAGGCGAAGATGCGCGAGTGCTCCAGGTATCGTCCGAGGATGCTGCGCACCGTGATGTTGTCGCTGATGCCGTCGAGGTCGGTGCGGAGGCTGCAGATGCCCCGTACCCAGACGTCGACCTTCACCCCTGCGGCGCTCGCACGGTAGAGCGCGTCGATGATCTCCTCGTCGACCATGGAGTTCACCTTGATGCGGATGTGCGCGGGAATCCCCGCTTCGGCATTCTTCCGCTCGGCGTCGATCTGGCGGACCAGGCCCTTGCGCAGGTGCAGGGGTGCGACGAGGAGGCGCTTGAACTTCTTCTCGATCGCGTAGCCGCTGAGCTCGTTGAAGAGTCGCGTCAGGTCCTTGCCGACCTGCGCATCGGCGGTGAACAGCCCGAAGTCCTCATAGATGCGACTGGTCTTGGGGTTGTAGTTGCCGGTGCCCACGTGGGAGTAATGCTGCAGCTTGCCGTCTTCCTCGCGGATCACGAGCGCGAGCTTGCAGTGGGTCTTCAGACCCACGAGACCGTAGACCACGTGCACGCCGGCCTTCTCGAGCTTGCGCGCCCAGACGATGTTGTTCGCCTCGTCGAAGCGTGCCTTCACCTCGACGAGGGCCAGCACCTGCTTGCCCGCCTCTGCCGCGTCGATGAGGGCCTGCACGATGGGGCTGTCGCCGGAGGTGCGGTAGAGGGTCTGCTTGATGGCGAGCACGTGCGGGTCGCGGGCGGCCTGTTCGAGGAACGCCTGCACGCTCGTGGTGAACGACTCGTACGGGTGGTGCACAAGCACGTCCGACTTGCGGATCGCCTTGAAGATGTCGGCCCGCGTGCTCGACCCGGCGGGCTGGAAGGCCACGGCCGTGGTCGGCAGATGCGGCGGGTACCGCAGGTCGGGACGGTCGATGCGGGACAGATCGAACAGACCGCGCAGGTCGAGCGGCCCGGGAAGTCGGTAGACCTCCAGGTCGGTGATGTCGAGTTCGCGGACCAGCAGGTCCATCGTGACGTCATCCATGTCGTCGGTGATCTCGAGTCGGATCGGCGGGCCGAATCGTCGGCGCAGGAGCTCCGCCTCGAGTGCCTGGATGAGGTTCTCGCTCTCGTCCTCCTCGATCTCCACGTCTTCGTTGCGGGTGAGGCGGAACGCGTGGTGGTCGAGCACCTCCATGCCGGGGAACAGATCGCCCAGGTGGTTGGCGATGAGTTCCTCCAGACGCAGGAAGCGCTTGATCTCGCCGCCGCCTGGCACCTCGACGAAGCGGGGGAGCATGGGCGGCACCTTGAGGCGCGCGAACTCCTGACGTCCGGTGCGGGCGTTGCGGATGCGGATCGCGAGGTTCAGCGACAGACCCGAGATGTAGGGGAACGGGTGGGCGGGATCCACGGCGAGCGGCATCAGGACCGGGAAGACCTGGGCCCCGAAGTACTCCGACAGCGCCGAGCGCTCGCCGTCGGTGAGCTCAGACCACTCGGTGATCTCCACTCCGGATTCGGCCAGGGCCGGACGCACGAGCGAGGTCCAGGCGTCGGCATGCCGCAGCTGCAGGGCGTGCGCCTCACGAGAGATGTCGGCGAGGGCGTCGACGGGGGAGCGGCCGATGTTGGTGGGCACGGCGAGACCGGTCATGATGCGGCGCTTGAGACCCGCGACGCGCACCATGAAGAACTCGTCGAGGTTGCTCGCGAAGATCGCCAGGAAGTTGGCGCGCTCGAGTTCGGGAAGCGACGGATCCTCGGCGAGCTCGAGCACGCGCTGGTTGAAGGCGAGCCAGCTGAGCTCGCGATCCAGGTAGCGGTGGTCCGGGAGCTGTGCGTCGTAGGACTCGATGGCGTCGAAGTCGTCGTCTTCGGCGTCACCCAGCCCGGCGTCGGCGAGTGCGGGATCGATCATGGGGTACATCTAAGCACCGAGAGGTGACGCGCGTGTGAACGGAGTCGATCGTCAGCCCGCGCTGGCGAGGCTCTCGTCCTCGTTGACGTTGAAGCGGTAGCCGACGTTGCGCACCGTTCCGATGATCTGCTCCTGGTCGCCGAGCTTCGCCCTGAGCCGTCGCACGTGCACGTCGACCGTGCGGGTGCCCCCGAAGTAGTCGTATCCCCAGACCTCGCTGAGCAGCTGCTCGCGGGTGAACACGCGTGCAGGGTGCGTCGCCAGGAAGTGCAGCAGCTGGAACTCCTTGTAGGTGAGATCCAGAGGTCTGCCGCGCAGCTTCGCCGAGTAGGACTGCTCGTCGATCGTGACGCCCGACGCCTGCACGCGAGCGGGCTCGGCGACCTCGTCGCGCCGAGCGAGCGCGAGACGGAGCCGGGCGTCGATCTCGGCCGGTCCCGCCGTGGAGAGGAGGACGTCGTCGATGCCCCAGTCTCCCGAGAGCGCGCTCATCCCTCCTTCTGTGACGACGAGCAGCAGGGGTGCGTCCTGGCCAGCGGTCCGCAGCAGGCGGCAGAGCGACTTCGCGGCGACGAGGTCGTGGCGGCCGTCGACGATCACGACGTCGTAGTCGGGTGCGTTGACCAGCTGGGAGGGCTCTGCGGGGATCTGGCGCGCGCGGTGGCTCAGCAGCTCGAGCGCGGGGAGCACCTGCTCGGAGAGCGGAGCGTTGGTCAGAACCAGCACCTGGGCCACACGCACTCCTCACAGACGCGGATCGACGTCGTGCCGCCATGATACCGGGAGCGATGCGCAACAATGGAGACATGACGGATCCCGCACTCGCACCACGCAACGCGTTCGTCGGTGTGCTCGTCGTCTGGGCCACGGCCTTCCTCGCCACCGTCGCCATCGGCATCTTCGTGCCGGAGGAGTGGCGTGTGCCCTGGCTTCTGGTCGGTTTCGGCGGCGCCGTCCTCCTGTCGTTCGCCGTGCAGCTCTGGTACGGGCGCACGCAGGGCTTCATCTTCCGAGTGGCGGGGAGCGTCATCGGTGCGCTGCTGCTGATGGGCATCATCTCGGTCGGATTCGGCCTCGCGGCGCTGATCCCCTCCTGACGCCGGCGCGGCGCGGTAAGGTGGAGCACATGGACCTCATGGCGCTCGAAATCTTCTTCATCGGCCTGCTGGGCCTTGCGAGCCTCGCTATCGTCTTCGTCTCGGCAGTGGTGCTGCGCAACCTCTTCCGCGGCCAGCGCTGACGCGATAATGCTCGAACTGCCCGTCGACCTTCCCGCTGACCTCGTCCCCTTCGCGTGGCTGATCGGCGTCTGGGAAGGCACAGGCGTCATCGACTATCCGGTCGGCGACGAGCGTCTGCAGGGCGAGTTCACGCACCGCGTCAGCTTCAGCCATGACGGAGGATCGTTCCTGAACTACTCCGGAACGGCCACCTTCCTCACCGAAGACGGCGCCCCCGCCACCGCACTGCTCGCGGAGACCGGTTTCTGGCGGCTCGCGCGCCCGGCGACGGCGGCAGATGCCGGCCCCGCGCTGCTCCCGCCCACCGCACCCGCGGTCACGCGCACGGTCGACGACGTGGAAGAGCTGCGTGCGCCGAGCGGCGGATTCCCGATCGAGGTCTCACTCGCGCACGCCGACGGTGCCCTCGAGCTCTACATCGGGGAGATCAACGGCCCGCGCATCGACATCGGCTCCGACGCCGTCGTGCGCAGTGCCGGGGCGAAGGTGCACACCGCATCGTCGCGTATGTACGGTCTCGTCGACGGACATCTGCTGTGGGCGTGGGACATCGCCGCTCTCGGCACTCCGTTGCGCTCGCACGCGTCGGCGCGGCTGGCCAAGGTCTGACGTGTCCGGCTTCAACCAGATCGACGGCGTCGTCTCCGACGGCGACCTGATCGCGCACTTCGGCGATGCCTTCCGAGAGCAGCGACGTCTCGCCGATGGCACCGCGCTCGCGCCTCTCGGCGACCGCACCGTGATCGAGGTCGCGGGCCCTGAGCGGCTGACCTGGCTCGACTCGATCACGTCGCAGGCCGTGGGGCGTCTCGCCGCCGGCGACAGCACCGAGCTCCTGGTGCTCGATCCGCAGGGCCGCGTCGAGCATGCGGCCGGGGTCATCGATGACGGCGCATCCACGTGGCTCATCGCCGACGCCGATGACGCCGAAGCGCTCGCCGCTTGGCTGACGCGCATGAAGTTCCGCACGCAGGCCACGGTCGACGTCCGCTCCGACCTCGTGCTGGTCGGCTATGTCGACGGCGGGGCAGTCGCGTCGATGGGGACCGCTGCCGCGTTCGCGCCGAACGGCACCGCTCTCGTCTGGGCCGACCCATGGCAGCGGATCAGCGCCGGTGGCCACCAGTACTCGGAGGTCGCAGAGCACCCCGCCGCCGACTTCGCCTGGCGGGTGGCGATCCTCAGCGCGGCAGGAGCAGACGCTCTCGCCGCGTCCCTCGACAGGGAGGCGCTCGCGGGACTTCTCGCCGCGGAGGCCTTGCGCGTCGCCGCCTGGCGCCCGCGCTGGAAGACAGAGGTCGACGAACGATCGCTGCCCCATGAGTCCGATTGGATCCGCAGCGCGGTACACCTGAACAAGGGTTGCTACCGCGGGCAGGAGACTGTCGCGAAGGTGCACAACCTCGGGCACCCGCCCCGGCGGCTGGCCGCGCTCCACCTCGACGGCAGCGATGCCGTCCTGCCCGAGCCCGGTGCGCCGGTGTTCGCCGGCGACGACGAGGTCGGGCACCTGACCTCGGTGGCGCGACACCATGAAGACGGTCCGATCGCTCTCGCGATCCTCTCCCGACGAGCACCGATCGGCGACCTCGTGGTGCGCGCCGACGGCATCGACATCGCCGCGTCCCAGCAGGTGATCGTCCCGGCCGATGCGGGAGCCATGGCTGACATCCCGCGCCTCACGCGGCTGTCGCGCCGACCCACCGCACCGGATCCACGCGACTCCGCCGCCGGAAGCTGAGTCGCCCGCGGTCGATCTGCCTCAGTCTGCGAGCGGAGCGACCGCATTCCACGGCAGCGTGAGCTCACCCAGGCGCCACCGCGTGCGTCCGCCGAGCACGGGCCACCCCTGCTCGCGAAGAGCTGAGACGGCGGCGAGGAAGCGCTGGGTGGCTCCGAACGTCGACAACGGGGCTGCACGGTCCCACTCGCGGTCGAGGTCGACGAGCAGCGCGTGGATGCGCTCGCCGGGAACGTTTCGGTGGATCAGCGCCTTGGGCAGTCGCTCGGCGACGATGCTCGGCCGCTCGAGGTCGGCGAGCCGCAGGGAGATCGTGAAGCGCAGCGGTGCGGCATGGGCATCGACGTCGATCCAGCTCGAGACGCGGCCGATCTCGTCGCAGGTCCCCTCGAACAGCAGTCCGTCCGGAGCCAGGCGTGATGCCATGCGGGACCAGGCATCGGGAACATCGGGCTCGTCATACTGCCGCAGCACGTTCATCGCGCGGATCACCGCAGCCTTGCGGCCGTAGGGAAGGGGAACCTCGAAGCCGCCGCGCGCGAACGAGACCGGGAGATCGCGGGCGAAGGCGGTTCGTCCCGCGCGTACCTCGGTGAGCTGGGCGTCAGCGGTCGCTACGCGCGCGGGGTCGATCTCCAGGCCGCGCACCTCGACGTCGTCGCGCACCCGGACCAGGCGGGTCGCGAGTTCGAACGCCGTCACCCCGCTGGCTCCGTAGCCGAGATCCACGACCAGCGGATCCGACGCCCGGCGCAGGGCGTCGCTTGCGGCGATCCAGCGATCGTTGCGTCGCAATCGGTTCGTCCCCGTGGTGCCGCGGGTCGGCCGACCGAGGGGAGATGACGCCATGTCTCCATCCTCCCAGCATCCGACTCGGGGGCCGTGCCCCGGACGGATAAACTGACGGCATGACTGCGACGCGCACCCTCATCCTGCTCCGCCACGGCCGGAGCGAGTGGAACGAACTGAACCTGTTCACCGGTTGGGTGGACGTCCGCCTCAACGCGCAGGGCGAGAAGGAGGCCCGCCGTGGTGGCGAGCTGCTGGCCGAATCCGGCATTCTCCCCGACGTGCTGCACACCTCCCTGCTGAGTCGTGCGATCCAGACGGCGAACATCGCCCTCGACGCCGCCGACCGCCTGTGGATCCCGGTCACGCGGTCCTGGCGCCTCAACGAGCGGCACTACGGTGCGCTTCAGGGCAAGGACAAGGCGCAGACGCTCGAGGAGTTCGGCCCCGAGCAGTTCCAGCTCTGGCGCCGCTCGTTCGACGTGCCGCCGCCCGTGCTCGACGACGAGAGCGAATTCAGTCAGGTGAACGATGTCCGCTACGCGGGCATCGACGGCGAGGTGCCGCGCACCGAGTCGCTCAAGCTCGTCATCGACCGTCTGCTGCCGTACTGGGAGAGCGCGATCGTCCCCGACCTCGAGGCCGGAAAGACCGTGCTCGTCACGGCACACGGCAACTCGCTGCGTGGTCTCGTGAAGCACCTCGAAGGCATCAGCGATGACGACATCGCCGAATTGAACATCCCCACCGGCATCCCGCTGGTCTACGAGCTGGATGAGAACAACGTTCCCACCGGTCCCGGTCGCTACCTCGACCCGGAGGCCGCCGCCGCCGGTGCCGCCGCCGTCGCGGCACAGGGTAAGAAGTAGGAGCCTCTGCAGCTCACGCAGAAGCCCCCGATGCGAAGGCATCGGGGGCTTCTGCATTGCCGTGGGTGCGATCAGGCGTGACCGAACTCCTGCTGGCCGAGCTCCTGCTGCTCGACAGCGAGGGGGATGTCCTCCTCCTCGACGGCCCAGTCGCCGGTGGCGAGGTAGACGACCTTCTTCGCGACGGCGACCGCGTGGTCGGCGAATCGCTCGTGGTAACGGCTGGCGAGCGTGGCGTCCACGGTCGCTGTGGCCTCACCCTTCCAGTTGTCGCTGAGCACCTTCTCGAAGACGGTCGCGTGCAGCTCGTCGACGTCGTCGTCCGCATTGCGGATGGCGTCGGCGAAGCGCAGGTCCTGGGTGCGCAGCAGCTCGGAGAGCGTCCGCGCCACTTCGACGTCGAGCTCGCCCATCTTCACGAAGGTGCCCTTCAGGCCCTTCGGGATCGCGCGCTCGGGGAACCGGAGTCGGGCGAGCTGGGCGATGTGCTCCGACATGTCGCCCATGCGCTCGAGCGAGGCGCTCACGCGCAATGCCGTGACGACGATGCGCAGGTCGCGGGCGACCGGCTGCTGGCGGGCGAGGATCTCGATGGCCTGCTCGTCGAGCGCGACGGCCAGCTCGTCGATCTTCGCGTCGTCGGCGATGACCTCTTCGGCCAGGGCCACGTCGCTCGTGGCGAACGCCCTGGTGGCCTTGTCGATCGAGACCGTGACGAGGTCGGCGATCTCGACGAGGCGGTTCTGAAGGTCCTCGAGGGACTGGTGGAAGACTTCGCGCATGTTGGGGCGCAACCTTTCATTCGGATCTCGGCTGTGTCAGCGCGAGACGGCGGGTCGTCCGCACGAGAGCAGGTCTGTGCTCCCGCACAAGCCCGAAGCGATTGTCTGCTTCGAAGGTTAACGAACGGTGCCCAGCACGTGAATAGTACTTCTCCTGTTCCCGCCAGGGCGCGGAAACCCGCCGGACGGACGGTGAACGCACTCTACGCTTATGTCATGACCTTGCCGCAGCTCGCGCTGTCTTCGCTCGCCATCGGGCTGGTGATCGGCGTCGGCCTCTCCCTGCTCGTGGTGTGGGCGTATCGGGCGCGGGCACGGGTGCAGGAGGAGACGTCACTGGCGATTCCCACCGGCATCACCGATGTCCTGCACAGCATGGACGACGCCGCGGCCATCGTCGACACCTCGGGCCTGGTGCTCGCCTCCTCGCAGGCCGCGACCCGTTTCGGCATCGAGGTCGGATCGACTCTCGACAACCCTGAGCTCCGTCAACTCGTGCGCGGCGTCAGGGAGGCCGGCGGGTCCGTCACCGAATCGATGCGCATCACCCGAGGGGGCCTGAGCCTCGACCCTCGACTGGTCTCCGCCCGTGCCAGCGTGATCGGCACGCGTCTGGTGCTGCTGATCATCCGCGACGTCACCGAGCAGGAGCGGCTCGACCAGATGCGTCGGGACTTCGTGGCGAACACGAGTCATGAGCTGAAGACCCCCGTCGGAGCCGTGAGCCTTCTCGCAGAGGCCATCGAGTCCGCAGCGGACGATCCCGCGCAGGTGCGCATCTTCGCCGCGCGCATCTCTGCGGAGGCCGGGCGGCTCGGACAGCTCACCGGCCGCATCATGAGTCTGTCCCGGCTCCAGGCGGAGGACGGCCTGACCAAGGTCGGCCCCGTCGCGATCGACGAGGTGATCGCTTCCTCCATCGAGGCGCACGTCGTGCAGGCCGATTCCGCGGGCGTGGAGCTCGCCCGCGGCGGGGACCGCGGCGTCTTCGTGCGCGGTGACGCGCAGATCCTGATCGAGGCGGTCGGAAACCTGATCGCCAATGCGATCGTCTACTCGCCCCGTGGCTCCCGCGTCGGAGTCGGCGTCCGGGCGGAGGACGGCGTGGTCGAGATCGCGGTGTCCGACCAGGGGATCGGCATCGCAGAAGCCGATCGCGAGCGCATCTTCGAGCGGTTCTACCGGGCCGACGAGGCCCGTTCCCGGCGCACGGGCGGGACCGGCCTCGGGCTCTCCATCGTCAAGCACGCCACCCAGCGGCACGGCGGCGAGGTGCGGCTGTGGTCGCGTCCGGGCCGCGGATCCACGTTCACGATCCGTCTTCCCCGGATCGACGCCCCCGACAACCTCGACACGGGCAAGAAGAGCAAGAAGAAGCGCTCGCGCAAAGCGGCCAAGTCCGCCGCATCCGCGCGCGTTCGAAACGGAGAGAGAGCATGACCCGAATCCTTCTCGTCGAAGACGAGCCCGACCTCGCCGACCCGCTCGCGTACCTTCTCCGGCGTGAGGGCTACGAGGTGGAGATCGCGGAGGACGGCCCCGGAGCGCTCGCGGCCTTCCGGGAGCGCGGGGCCGACATCGTGCTGCTCGACCTGATGCTCCCCGGCATGCCGGGAACCGAGGTGTGCCGGCAGATCCGGTCGACCTCCGCCGTTCCCATCATCATGCTCACGGCCAAGGACTCCGAGGTCGACATCGTGGTGGGCCTCGAACTCGGAGCCGACGACTACATCACGAAGCCCTACTCGTCCAGGGAGCTGCTCGCCCGCATGCGTGCCGTGCTGCGCCGGGTCGTGCAGGCGGACAGCGAGCTCGACGAGCGCGTGCTCGACGGCGGACGGGTCTCGCTCGACATCGATCGGCACACCGTCTCCGTGGCCGGGGCCCAGATCAACATGCCGCTGAAGGAGTTCGAGCTGCTCGAGGTCCTGATGCGCAACTCCGGGCGCGTCCTCACCCGCGGCCAGCTCATCGACCGGGTCTGGGGGAGCGACTACTTCGGTGACACCAAGACGCTCGACGTGCACATCAAGCGGATCCGCTCGCGCATCGAGGAGAACCCGAGCGAGCCGGTCATGCTCGTCACGGTGCGCGGTCTGGGCTATCGCTTCGAAGGCTGAGGCTCGCGGAACAGCGAAGAGGCCGGCACCCGTGGGTGCCGGCCTCTTCTCGATGCGGTGGTGCGTCAGTTCGAGGGTGCCGGGGCGGCCGTGTCTGTCGGCAGCGGAGTCGGCGACGACGTCGGTGCCTTCTCCGAGGGCACCAGATCCGTGTAGTACGGAAGAGTGCCGTCGAGCACGGGGACCTCGGTCTTGACGCCAGTGGAGTCACCCGACTGGAAGTGGATCTCGACCGTCGCGCCGGGCTTGGTGTCGAGGCCGTCGATGCGCAGCGGCTCCTCATCGGCGCCCAGGCTCACCGTGCCGCCTGCGGGGACGGTGACGGTGAGTGGATCGACGCCCTCGACCGTGATCGTGAGAGTCGCCTTCTCATCGGTGGGGTTCACGATGGCCGCGACGAAGTTGCCGATCGAGCCGTCTTCCGTGGCCACCACGAGGGCGTTGCGCACGTCGATCGGGCCGTCGGCGTCGGAGACGTTCACGCCGTCGGAGGCGGCGTACTCGGTCTTGGTGGACTGGGGTGTGATGAACGTGCACCCGGTCGCGCCGAGCAGAACGAGGGCGCTGAGGGCTGCAGACGCAACAAGGCGCGATTTCACGGGTCCTCCTGAGGTCCGGCGGGATGTCCGCATCCATTCTATGGGTAAGTCGTGACGGCTCCTGCGGCCCGGGGAGCGCGAACCTTAGCGCATGACCCCTGTGGTATCCTTGAGGTTGCCGAAAGGACACGTTTTTATGCTTTTTGAGGTTGGCGAGACCGTCGTCTATCCCCACCATGGCGCTGCGACCATCATCGAGGTCAAGGAGCGCATCATCAAGGGTGAGGCGAAGAAATACCTGAAGCTCAACGTCACCCAGGGAGATCTCATCATTGAGGTTCCTGCGGAGAATGTCGACCTGGTCGGCGTTCGTGACGTCATCGGCAAGGAAGGCCTCGATCATGTTTTCGAGGTGCTGCGAGCACCCTTCACGGAAGAGCCCACGAACTGGTCGCGCCGGTACAAGGCGAACCTCGAGAAGCTCGCCTCCGGCGATGTGATCAAGGTGAGCGAGGTCGTGCGTGACCTGTGGCGTCGCGATCAGGACCGCGGACTGTCCGCGGGCGAGAAGCGGATGCTGGCCAAGGCTCGTCAGATCCTCATCTCCGAGCTCGCGCTCGCCGAGAAGACCGACGAGGACAAGGCGGGCGCACTGCTCGACGAGGTCCTCGCTTCCTGAGCCCTTTTCACGACGAAAGGCGGGTGCTTCGGCATCCGCCTTTCGTCGTCTTCGCGGGTAACGTGATGCTGTGACCATCCTCCCCGTCCCACGTACCGCGATCATCGTCGTGGCCGCAGGCTCAGGCACCCGCCTGGGCGCCGGTGCTCCGAAGGCCTTCGTCGGCATCGACGCGCATTCCGTCCTGCGCCACGCGCTCGACGGCGTCTTCGCCGCAGCCCCTGCCCAGGTCGTCGTGGTCGCCCCCGACGGACTGGAGGGCGATGCCGAGACGGAACTGCGCGAAGCAGCAGGTGAGCGTTCGGAACTCGGCCGCGTGGTCACCGGCGGCGTGACCAGGCAGCAGTCGGTGGCGGCGGGACTCGCCGCGCTCTGGGGCGATGTCGAGACCGTGCTGGTGCATGACGCGGCACGGGCGCTCACCCCGCCGTCGCAGATCGATGCCGTTGCTGCGGCAGTGACGGCGGAGGTCGGTATCATCCCGGCACTGCCCGTCGTCGACACGCTCAAGAAGGTCGTCGACGGTGCCGTGGTCGCCGCCGTCGACCGGTCCGTGCTCGCCGCGGCACAGACACCGCAGGGCTTCCCGCGGTCGCTGCTCGAGGCCGCGTACTCCGCTGCCCGTGACAGCGGGATCGAGTACACCGACGATGCGGCATTGTTCGCGGCCGCCGGCCACCTCGTGCGCCACATCGCCGGTTCCGAGCGCGCATTCAAGATCACCACGCCCGCCGACCTCGAGCGAGCGCGGCACCTGCTCGGCGCGGTACCCGCCTCATCCGGCATCCCTCGGGTGGGCATCGGCACCGACGTGCACGCCTTCGGGGGCGAGGGGAACCTCTGGCTCGCCGGTCTCGAGTGGGTGGGGGAGCAGCCGCTGTCCGGGCATTCCGACGGCGATGCCGTCGCCCATGCGATCGTCGACGCGCTCCTGGGCGCGGGGGGCCTCGGCGACATCGGCGAGCATTTCGGCACCTCTCATCCCGAGTACGCCGGTGCCCATGCTGACGTCTTCCTCGCTCGTACCCGCGAACTCCTGACCGAGGCCGGGTTCGAGATCGGCAACGTCTCGGTGCAGCTCCAGGGCAATCGTCCGCGTTTCAGCCCTCGGCGGGCGGAGGCCGAAGGGGTTCTGTCCGCTGTCCTGGGCGCTCCCGTGTCGGTGACGGCGACGACGACGGACGGGCTCGGGTTCTCCGGGAGGGGCGAGGGCATCGCCGTGACCGCCATCGCCTCGGTCCTGCCCGGCCATCGTCGGGAAGGATGACGATCCTCGAAGAAGAGCCGCCGCGCGGTGTGCAGATCGTCACATCGACCGGTGAATCGTCGCGCGAGGGCTGGCGTTCAGCAGTCCCCGAGTAGGCTTGAGCGGTGACAGTCCGCCTCTACGACACCCGCGCGCAGCAGCTGCGCGACTTCGTGCCTCTCGATCCCGAGAACATCACGATGTACGTGTGCGGACCCACCGTGCAGTCCGGCCCTCATATCGGGCACGTCAGGGCGGCCTTGAGCTTCGATCTGCTTCGCCGCTGGCTCGAGCACCGCAACGGTCGCGTGACGTTCGTGCGCAACGTCACCGACATCGACGACAAGGTGCTCGCCAACGCGACGGACTCCGAACCGTGGTGGGCATTGGCGTACCGGATGGAGCAGGAGTTCAGCGCGGCCTATGCGGGTGTCGGCATCCTGCCTCCGACGTACGAGCCCCGTGCCACGGCATCCGTGCCGCAGATGCAGGAGCTCATCGCACTGCTGATCGAACGCGGACACGCCTACCCCGCGCCGGACGGCTCGGGAGACGTGTACTTCGATGTGCGCTCGTGGTCCGACTACGGCTCGCTCACCCATCAGTCTCTCGACGCCATGGAAGCCGCGGAGGACGCCGACCCTCGCGGCAAGCGCAACCCGCAGGACTTCGCGCTCTGGAAGGGCAGCAAGCCCGATGAGCCCGCCGATGCGACCTGGGCGTCGCCGTGGGGTCCCGGGCGTCCCGGATGGCACATCGAGTGCTCCGCGATGTCGAGGCGGTATCTCGGTGCAGAGTTCGACATCCACGGCGGAGGCCTAGACCTGCGCTTCCCCCACCACGAGAACGAGCTCGCGCAGTCGACGGCAGCGGGTGACGGCTTCGCGCGCTACTGGGTGCACAACGGGCTCGTGACCGTCGACGGGCAGAAGATGTCGAAGTCGCTCGGGAACTTCACCTTGGCCGCAGACGTGCTCTCCGCGCACGATCCGCTGGTGGTGCGCTACGCGCTGGCCGCCGCCCACTACCGTTCGAGCCTCGACCTCGGAGATTCGTCGTGGGTGGAGGCGGAGGCGGCGCTCAGCCGTATCCGCACGTTCCTGCAGCGCGCCGCACGTGTGGGCGGAGGCAGCATCGGACTCTTCGTCTCGCAGAGCCTCCCCGAGGCGTTCGCCGCGGCGATGGACGACGATCTGGGCGTGCCCCAGGCGCTCGCCGTGCTGCACGAGACCGTGCGTGCGGGGAACTCGGCGCTCGACGCGGGGGAGACGGATGCCGCGCTCGACGCGCTGCGGGCCGTGATTGCGATGACTTCCGTCCTCGGCCTCACGCCCACAACCGACGCGAAGGCCGACGCCTCGGAATCCGCTCTGGACGCCCTCGTCCAGACGATGATCACCCAGCGCGCTCAGGCACGCGCTGACAAGGACTGGGCGGCGGCGGATCGCATCCGAGACGCGATCGCCGCCGCAGGAATCACGCTGGAGGACACTCCGGCCGGAACTCATTGGAGTATCGATGGTTAAGCCACAGCGCCCCGGCGCGAGCAACGGCAAGAAGAAGGGCCCCACCAAGGGCACCGGCGGGCTCGGGCGCAAGGCGCTCGAGGGACGCGGACCGACGCCCAAGGCGGAGGACCGCGCCTGGCACCCGGCGGGCAAGCGCAAGGCTGCGGCCGAGCGCTACGCCGCGGCGACGGGCGGCAAGGGTCGCCCCGGTGGCAGCCGCCAGGGCTCCGGCGGCGGTTCGAACCGCGCGCCGAAGGCCAAGGCAGGAGACGACACCGAGAACGTCACCGGTCGCAACTCCGTCCTCGAGGCGCTGCGGGCGAAGATCCCGGCGACGGCGTTCTACATCGCGCAGCGCGTCGAGATGGACGACCGTGTGAAGGAGATGCTTGCGATCGCCACGAATCGCGGGATTCCGGTGATGGAGGTCACGCGTCCGGAGCTGGACCGCATGGCCGGGTTCGACGGCGTGCACCAGGGCGTCGCGATCAAGGTGCCGCCCTACGAGTACGCGCATCCGCAAGATCTTCTCGAGCAGGTCATCGACCGCGGCCAGGTGCCGCTGTTCGTGGCACTCGACGGCATCACCGACCCTCGCAACCTCGGCGCGATCATCCGCTCCACCGCGGCGTTCGGCGGTCACGGCATCATCCTTCCCCAGCGTCGCTCGGCAGGCGTCAACTCCGCTGCCTGGAAGACCAGCGCCGGAGCCGTCGCACGAACCCCCGTGGCCCTGGCGACCAACCTCACCACGCAGCTCAAGGAGTTCAAGAAGCAGGGCGTGTTCGTGCTCGGCCTCGACGGCGACGGCGACGTATCGCTTCCCGAGCTGCAGCTGGCCGATCGGCCCGTCGTGATCGTGGTCGGCTCGGAGGGCAAGGGCCTGTCCCGTCTGGTGTCCGAGACCTGCGACCAGATCGTCTCGATTCCGATCTCCGCGGCCACCGAGTCGCTGAACGCCGGCATCGCGACCTCCGTCGCGCTGTACCAGGTCGCGTCGCTCCGCGCCGCGAAGAAGAACTAGACCGTCCGAGGGAAGGCAGACCATGGCTCGCATCATCGTGCTCGGAGGGACCGGATACGCCGGTCGCCACATCGTCACGGAGGCGGTGAGCCGTGACCATGCCGTCATCGCGATCTCGCGTTCGGAGCCGACCGATCCGGTGGCGGGAGCCGCGTACGTGCAGGGCTCCGCTCTCGACCTGGCGCCCCTCGCGGACGCGTTCGTCGGAGCGGATGCCGTGGTCTCGGCGCTCTCTCCGCGCGGTGACATGGAAGATCGTGCTCTCGAGGCGCTGTCGAACGTCGTCGAGCAGATCGCCGGTACGGCCACGCGTCTCGGCGTCGTCGGCGGTGCCGGCGGCAGCCTGGTCGCTCCGGGCGGTCCGCGGCTGTTCGATCAGGACTTCCCCGAGGAGTACAAGCACGAGGCGCAGGTCGGCATCGACTCGCTGGCTCTCCTCGAGGCGACCGACGAAGGTCTCGACTGGTTCTTCATCCACCCGGCCGAGGTGTTCGGCCCCTGGGCGGAGGGCGAGCGGACCGGTCACTACCGAGACGGCGGCGACGTGATCGTCCGCGACGCGGAAGGGAAGTCGTTCATCTCGGGTGCCGACTTCGCCGTCGCCGTCGTCGACGAGGTCGAGCAGGGCAACCACCACCGCGGGCGATTCACCGTCGGATACTGAGCCTCCGGTCGGCTGAGGCGACGGTCGATCAGACCAGATCGCGCCAGTCGACGTCTTCGTCCTCGTCGGCGACCGGGGTCATGCCGGTGATGACGGGAAGGCTCATCGTCTCGGTGGGCGGGCCCATGATGGTGGCCTCGTCGCGCCGGTGGCGCAGTACCTCGTTGATGTAGCTGGTCAGCACCTCGGCGAGGGGGATGGAGCGTCCTTCCGCCTGAGACAGGTACCAGCGGTGCTCCAGCACCTGGTGGAACACCTCGGCCGGCTCGAGCTTGGCGCGCAACTCGTAGGGGATGGCGCGAACAACCGGCTCGAACACCCGCGTGAGCCACTCGTGCGCGTACATCTCCTCGTCCGCCCACTGCTTGGTCGAGCGGGCGCGGAACTCATCGAGGTCGTTGAGCAGGCGCCGGGCCTGGTTCTCCTCGACATCGAGGCCCGTGAGGCGGATGAGGCGCCGCTGGTGATGCCCGGCGTCCACGACCTTCGGCTGGATCTCGACCACGGTGCCGTCCGCTGTCGTCGACATCGACATCTCGTCTATGTCGAACCCGAGGGCATTGAGCCGCTCCACCCGCTCGGTGATGCGCCACGTCTCGGCGGCGGAGAAGGACTCCTGTGCGGTCAGCTCGGCCCACAGCGATCGGTACGACGACACGATGCCGTCGGCGATCGCGACCGCATCCACACCGTGCTCGAGGCGTCCGCCGGCGGCGAGGTCCATGATCTCGCCGGCGATGTTCGTGCGGGCCAGGTCCAGATCGTAGGCACGCTGTCCGTCGGTCAGGCCCTCCTCGTGGAGCTCTCCGGTCTCGGCATCGACCAGGTAGGCGGCGAAGGCACCGGCATCGCGCCGGAACAGGGTGTTCGACAGTGAGACGTCGCCCCAGTAGAAGCCCACGTTGTGCAGGCGCACCAGCAGCAGCGCGAGCGCGTCGACCAGTCGGTTCGCGGTGTCGGGGCGCAGCACACGTGTGAACAGCGCGCGGTACGGCATCGAGAAGCGCAGATGCGACGTGACCAAGGCGGCGGGGAGGGGGTCGCCGTGGGCATCGGTGCGCCCGGCGATCACGGCCACCCGGTCGACGCACGGCACATCGAGGCGAGCGAGGTTGCCGAGCATGTCGTACTCGCGCTGGGCCATCTCGGCGGTGGTCTCCTTGACGGCGACGACGCGACCGGAGAGATCGGCGAACCGCACGAGGTGGCGGGAGAGACCCTTCGGGAGCGAGACGATGTGCTCGGAGGGCCACTTGGCGAGCGTGGTGGACCAGGGGAGGGAGAGCAACCCCGGATCGATCTTGCTGGCGGTGATCCGCAGCGAATCCTGCATGATGCTCCCTGGTGGCGTGCGAAGAGGAAAAAGAGACGCGGCGCAGGTGACCGAGGTCAGCCTGCGCCGCGTCTGTGGATCCGATCAGGCGGAGACGACCGGCTTGTCGTTCAGGCGCTCGCCCGACTCGATGTCGAACGCGTGCACGTGGCCGGCAGAGGCCGCGAGCGTGACGGTCTCACCGGCGTTCGGGTGGTTGCGACCGTCGACACGGGCGACGAGGTCGGCGC
Organism: Microbacterium sp. NPDC058269; assembly: GCF_042881445.1. Lineage (NCBI taxonomy): Bacteria > Bacillati > Actinomycetota > Actinomycetes > Micrococcales > Microbacteriaceae > Microbacterium > Microbacterium sp. NPDC058269. Next base: position 358,329 of record NZ_JBHVXT010000001.1, on the reverse strand, counting down.
GCTTGCCGTTGATCTCGGTGTGGCCGTAGAGGTAGCCGTCAGCGCCGAGCTCCTCGACGAGGTCGACCGTGACCGAGAGGCCCTTGCCGTCAGCGGGACCGACGACGATGTCCTCCGGGCGGACGCCGACCGTGACCTGCGAACCGTTCGCACGGCCCACGGTGTCGCGGTCGAGCGGGACCACCTCGGTGCCGAAGCGGATGCCGCCCTCGGCGAGGTCGGCCGAGAAGAGGTTCATCGCGGGCGAGCCGATGAAGCCTGCGACGAAGACGTTGTTCGGCTTCTCGTACAGGTCGCGCGGCGAGCCGACCTGCTGGAGCAGACCGTCCTTGAGGACCGCGATGCGGTCGCCCATGGTCAGGGCCTCGGTCTGGTCGTGGGTGACGTACACCGTGGTGACGCCGAGACGACGCTGCAGCGACGCGATCTGCGTACGGGTCTGGACACGGAGCTTGGCGTCGAGGTTCGACAGCGGCTCGTCCATGAGGAACACCTGCGGCTGGCGGACGATCGCACGGCCCATGGCGACACGCTGACGCTGACCACCCGAGAGGGCCTTCGGCTTGCGGGTCAGGTAGGGCTCGAGGTCGAGCAGCTTCGCAGCCTCGAGCACGCGAGCGGCGCGCTCTTCCTTGCCGACGCCGGCGATCTTGAGCGCGAAGCCCATGTTCTCGGCGACGGTCATGTGCGGGTACAGCGCGTAGTTCTGGAAGACCATCGCGATGTCGCGGTCCTTCGGCGGGACGTCGGTCACGTCGCGGTCGCCGATGAGGATGCGGCCGGCGTTGACCTCTTCGAGGCCGGCAAGCATGCGGAGGGACGTGGACTTACCGCAACCGGAAGGCCCGACGAGGACGAGGAACTCGCCGTCACCGACCTCGAGGTTCAGCTTGTCGACGGCCGGGCGGGTTCCACCGGGGTACAGGCGGGTGGCCTCGTCGAAAGTCACAGATGCCATTGTCGTTTCTCCTTCACCGGCAGGTACGTGCCGGACGATCCGTAGTGATGAAGCGGTGGGAATGAGCCACCGTGACCCGTCTTTGGGTCGGGATCAGTATGACATGAACAGCGGTACCTGGGTATTTCTCAGCCTCAATGGTTAGCATCGAACTCGGCCGCGCCCAGCGGCGATCGTCGCTGAGCGGCGGTCGGGGCCAACCCGGACCCCCGCAGACTCACAAGAGGAACGATGTCGAGCGACGAAACGCCGAACGTCCCCACACCTCGCAATTCTCGCGAGGCCGTGCGGGAGAAGGCTCAGAAAGTGCACGCCCAGCAGTCGAGGGCGCGCCTCATGCGACGGATCATCATCGGTGCCGTCGCGATCGTCGCCGTGGGCGCGATCGGCACTTCGGTGGCCCTTGCGGTGTCGGCCCAGGTGTCGAAGCCGAAGCTCACCCCGACCGGGATGGAGTCGGATGGCGTGGCCGTCACCGACATCACCGCGGTCGCAGGCTCCGACGAGGTTCCGGCGTCGCCGTCGACTGAACCGAGCGATGCGGGCGCTTCCGCCGAGCCGACTCCCGAGGCGACCGCGTCGGAGACGGTCGACATCCACGTGTACGTCGACTACCTCTCGCCGGACGCGGGGAAGTTCGAGCGGGCCAACGCCCGCCAGCTCGCCGGATGGATCGGCGAAGGCGCAGTCACCGTGAGCTACCACCCTGTCGCGCTGCTCACCGCGAGTTCGAACGGCACCAAGTACTCGCTGCGGTCGGCGGCGGCCGCTGCCTGCGTCGCGACGCACTCGCCGGCGCAGTTCTACGCGTTCAACCATGACCTGCTCGACAAGCAGCCCGAGGTCGGCAGCGACGGGATGTCCGACGAGGACCTGGCGAATCTCGCGGCCGCCGTCGGCACGGACAACACCAAGGCCGTCCGGTCCTGCATCGAGAACGGTGACTTCGTCAGCTGGGCCAAGGAAGCGACCACGCGCGCACTGGACGGGCCGCTCGCCGGCTCCAAGGATCTGATGCTCAACACGGCGCCCATGATCGTCGCGAACGGCGAAGCGTACGTCGGCGCGTTCGACGACCCCGCCGAGTTCTCGCAGTTCGTGCTCAGCGTCGCGAGCGACGCGTCCCGCGCGACGCCGACGCCGACGCCGACCACCACGCCTGCCCCGTAGTTCGAAGCGGGGTCGATGCCATCGCTAAGCTGATGGATGGCATCCGCCGACTTGGCGCAATTGGTAGCGCACCGTACTTGTAATACGGGGGTTACGGGTTCGAGTCCCGTAGTCGGCTCCACACAAGAGGCCCGCGTCCCTTAGAAAAACTGGGGACGCGGGCCCTCTGTCTAGGCGAGGAATGCCGCGGTCCGAAGTCGGCTAGACGGGGTCTTCTGTCGCTATGGGCGTGCTTCTACTGGCCCAGGTACCAACTCTTCCACTGGTTGAAGGAACCCTGCGCCAGGAACGCGGCGTTGCCGTGCTGAGCGGCAAGCTGGTTCGCCAGTCCCTGATCGGTGGTCTCGAGCCATGCGGCGTTGCCCACTCCGTCGCCCGCGAGAGCGAAGGTCGCGACGCCATTGACGGTCGTGTAATAGAGAGATGCCATGTTGTTGTTCCTTCGATGAATGATTGTCGGGTCTGTAGGTTCAGGCGTGCCCGAACCGCCGCCCGCAAGCGGGGCGGCATTGATGTAGGGGTCGGGATTGATCGCCGTGCCGTTGATGTGCAGTTCGATGTGGAGGTGCGCTCCATAGGACTTGCCCGTATCACCGACCTCTCCGATCTTCTGCCCGCGGACGACCGGACCCTTTGCAATGCGGGTCCCTTCTCTCATGTGTGCGTAGATCGTCCGAAAGCCGTCGGCGTGCTGGATCCAAACGCTCTCCCCGTACGCACCATTACTTCCGCTGATTCCGCTCAACGTGACGGTGCCATCTGCAACGGCGTGGATCGGAGTGCCAAAACCCGGCGTGTAGTCGATTCCCGCGTGTCCGTTGGGCCATGGACCCGTGAAACCTCGGGAGCGACCCGCATAGGACGTGAACGGGTGACCCCACGAGACGGCTGCTGATGCTGTCGTCGGACGCACGAGATCGATACCAATGGCGGTGGCTGCCGCGAGGGCAGCGCCCGACGTCAACAACGTTCTTCTCGAGAGTGCTGGATGGGAAATGATCTCGTCTGGCCGAGATCCCGGAAGCGGTGGGCTCATGAGTCCTAACGTAAGAGCTCTCACCGCTCTTTCGCTGTCCCCTCTTCGGTCTACAGACGCAGGGCCGCGGCACCCGATAGGTTGAGAGACCCCCACCCGGTGGCAGCAAGGTGGGTGATTGCGCACATCGTCCGCGGATGCACCGGAGATGCACACCGCAAAGCAGAGTTCGAGTCCCGTGGTCGGCTCTCACTTCTCTCGCGGGAACAGCGTCACCCCGATGGCGTCGGGGCGCAGGGTCGGTGGAGTGCACATCCTTCCCCGCCGATCGTCCTAGGCTGGTCTGATGCTCCACGGACTGATTCGCCCTGTCGAGGCCCACAGCGTCACCCTCAAGGGCGAGGACCTCGCCGAGGTTCGTGCGCAGCTCACCGCCCAGGCGCCGGCCGGATGGGATCTGGTGTCGGCCATGGCGACGATGGAGAAGGCCGGATCCATGCGCTCCGTCGAGGGCAAGTTCCTGCGTCGAGACGGTATCCGTGAGATCGAGGGCGACGACATGGCCGCGCTCGAGTCGCAGATGCCGGAGGGGTGGCAGTTGCTCTCCGTGTGGAAGACGAGCTGAGGCAGACACCGCCGTCCCACTCGCTGAGAGAGCTCAGTCCGCGTCGTCGGTCTGCGGTGCTTCGACGACCTCGTCGATGAGGCTGATTCCGCCCGTCGAGCTGGCGGACTGCATGAGGTCCTGAATCCACTGCGGGTTCAGCTGGGGCGCCTCTGGTTCGTCGAAGGTGAAGCGCAGAGGGATCGACGGGTGCAGCCAGATCGTGGAACGGCCGGGGGCGTCGCCGTCAGGGTGGCGCCACGACAGGGTGAAGCTCTCGTTACGTCTCAGCTTCGTGGCGATGACCACCTTCAGGTGTGCGAGCGCGCGGTCCTCGATGTGGATCTCGTCGCCGTTGCCGTACTGGATCGTTCCCATGTGTGAACCCTATCCGTCGAGGCGCTTTCCCCTGCGCTGCGACGGATCGACGGCGACGGGCGAGCGCATTCCGGAGTATCGCACTAGCGGGTGATATGTTACTGGACATTGAGTTTTCCTGGTCGGTCAGACGGAATCGCGCCAGGTCATGACTGCGCAGGTGGCCGACTCCCCGCCGCGGCCACCTGCGCTTGCCCTGTGAAGAGTGGGATCCAAGGAGCACCCGGGAGGGGCATGTCATGAGGAGCCCAGCCCAGCCGGAGACGACGACGCCGGAATGGCGGCATGACTACCCGTACGCGAACAAGCTCACACGGATGTCGTACGAGCATGAGAAGCGCCTTCTGCAGATCGAACTCCTCAAACTCCAAGCCCACATCAAGCGCTCCTCGGAGCGGGTGCTCATCCTGTTCGAGGGGCGAGACGCGGCAGGTAAGGGCGGCGCGATCAAGCGCTTCATGGAGCACCTGAACCCCCGGGGTGCGCGTGTCGTCGCGCTCGACAAGCCCACCGATGTCGAACGCACTCAGTGGTACTTCCAGCGCTACGTCGCGCATCTGCCGTCCGGCGGTGAGATCGTGCTGATGGATCGCTCCTGGTACAACCGTGCGGGCGTCGAGCGGGTCATGGGGTACTGCTCGTCCGCCGAGTACGAGGAGTTCATCCAGACGGCACCGGAGTTCGAGCGCATGCTCGTCGGCTCCGGCATCCGGCTCATCAAGCTGTGGTTCTCGGTCGGTGAGGCGGAGCAGCGCCGTCGCTTCACGCGCCGCGGAGGGGACCCGGTCAAGCAGTGGAAGCTCAGTCCGACCGACGTCGCGAGCGTCGACCGGTGGGACGACTACACCGCGGCGAAGGAGGCGATGTTCTTCCACACGGACACTCCCGCGCTTCCCTGGATCGTCATCAAGTCGAATGACAAGAGACGTGCGCGGTTGGAGGCGATGAGGTGCGTCCTCGCGCGCTTCGACTATCCCGGCAAGGATCCGCTCATCGCTCATGCCCCCGATCCACGACTCGTCGGTCGTCCGTCGCAGATCTACGACGACGGGGAGACACCGACACCGTGACGTCGGTGGGGTGCAACACGGCGTCATCCGGGAATGCGAGAGGCAGGCTCGGCGGTTGTCTTCGTCATGACTCGCATCGGTACCAGTGATCTTGATGTCCTCCCGCTCTCGCTCGGCGGCAACGTGTTCGGCTGGACGGCCGACCGCGACGCCTCCTTCGCCGTGCTCGACGCCTTCGTGGACGGGGGCGGCGATTTCATCGACACCGCCGACTCGTACAGCTCCTGGGTCCCCGGAAACGAGGGCGGGGAGAGCGAGACGATCATCGGTGAGTGGCTGGCCTCTCGCAAGCCTGCAGGTGTGGTCGTCGCGACCAAGGTGAGTCAGCACCCGAAGTTCCGCGGTCTCGCCGCGTCGAACGTCCGCAAGGCCGCCGAGGCCTCGCTGGCGCGTCTGGGCGTCGACGAGATCGATCTGTACTACGCGCACTTCGACGACGAGACCGTGCCGCTGGAGGAGACGGTCGCCGCGTTCGGACAGCTCGTCGAGGATGGTCTGGTGCGGCACGTCGCCGTGTCCAACTACTCCGCCGATCGCATCCGTGAATGGATCGAGATCGCACGTCGCACAGGGGTCGCGCTGCCCGTCGCCGTGCAGCCCCACTACAACCTCGTGCACCGCAACGAGGTCGAGGACTCGATCATCCCGGTCGCCGAGGAGTTCGAGCTCGGGCTCATCCCGTACTACTCGCTCGCAAGCGGCTTCCTCACGGGCAAGTACCGGTCGACGGACGCCGAGGGGCAGGACTCGCCGCGGGCCCAGGGAGCCGCCAAGTACGCGACGGGCGCCGGGCTGCGGATCATCGATGCGCTCGAGGAGATCGGCGATGCGCACGGCGCCTCGATCGCGGCGACCTCACTCGCCTGGCTTCGCGCGCAGCCGACCGTGGTCGCGCCCATCGCGAGCGCGCGCAGCGTGGAGCAGGTTCCCGACCTCCTCGCCGGCGCGCGCCTCGAGCTCTCGAGCGATGAGGTTCAGCGGCTCAACCAGGTCTCGGAGTGGACGCCGGCGCGCGCCTGATCAGCTCGCGCTAGTCGCCGACGAGCCCGAGCCGGTGCGCCAGGATGACCGCGTGGATCCTGTCACGGGCACCGAGCTTCGCGAGCACGCGACCGACGTGGGTCTTCACCGTGGACTCGCCGACGTAGAGAGTCTGAGCGATCTCTGCGTTGGTGAGTCCACGGCCGATCGCGAGGAAGACGTCGCGCTCCCGCTCGGTGAGCGATTCGAGAGCAGCGCTCTCATCCGGGGCCGGAGTGGCTGACGCTGTACCGAGCTGTGGCGTCACGTGCTCCAGCAGCGTCCTCGTGATCCGGGGGGACAACGCCGCGTCGCCGCGGTGGACGGCGCGGACCGCGGAGATCATCTCGTGGCGCTGCGCATCCTTCAACAGGAACCCGCTCGCGCCCGCGCGGATGGCGCCGAATGCATACTCGTCGAGGTCGAACGTCGTCAGAACGAGCACCTTGGTCTGCGGGTGGTTGCGGACGATCGCCTCGGTCGCGGCGATGCCGTCCAGCTCGGGCATCCGGATGTCCATCAGCACCAGGTCGGGGGCGAGCACTGCGCTCTGCGCGATGGCCGCCCTTCCGTCGCCGGCCTCACCGACCACGATGATGTCGTCCTCGGCCTCGAGGACCATCCGGAAACCGATACGGATGAGCTCCTGGTCATCCACCAGCAGCACTCTGATCGCGTTCGTCATCCGTCGTCCTCCGTCGTCTCTCGTCGTGCGGCGGGTGTGCTTCCCGAGGCGGGGAGCACAGCCCGTAGAACCCATCGTCCCCCGTCCGCAGGTGCCGACTGCACGGTTCCGTGCACATGGGCTGCGCGCTCGGACAGCCCTCGGACGCCGAATCCGTCCGATCCGATCTCGCCGGAGACACCGTCGTTCACGATTTCGATCGTCACCGCGTCGGTCGAGTACTCCAGACGCACGGTGATGGCCTTCGCCGTCGGCGCGTGGCGCATGGCGTTCGTCACGCCCTCCTGGACGATCCTTCCGATCGCATGTGCGACGGCGGGGGAGACCTCGGCCTGCCCCACGACCGTGAGTGTCGCCGGGTAGCCGGCCCGCTGAGCGGCTTCCACGGTGTCGCGTGCGGGCACGGGCTGCATCGGGGCCAGCGGCAGCGGCGACTCGTCATCGCGCAGCACCCCGAGCATCGAGCGCATCTCGGTGAGGGCGCCTCGGGCGGTGTCCGCGACAGACGCCGCGGCCTTCCGTGCCTGCTCGCGGTCCGGCGTCGCGGCCGCCCCCTCGGACAGAGCGACGATCACGGTGAGCGAATGGGAGACGATGTCGTGCATCTCGCGGGCGATGCGGGCGCGTTCCGACGCGGCGGCGAGCTGCGCCTGCTGGTCCCGCTCGATCAGGAGTTGACGGGACCGGTCGATGATGGCGAGGAGGTAGCGTTTGCGGCCGCCGACGTTGACCCCGACGAGGGTGCCGATGAGACCGAGCGCGACATAGCCGAGTGCGGTGTCGAGCCCCACCTGCAGCACGGTCGTGCCGGTCAGCATCAGCAACGTGGTGAGTCCGAGGAACCACGCGGCGCCGAACCCGTAGCAGATCCAGGCGAGGCGCGCCGACCTGTAGACCGCGACGCCGTAGCAGGCGACGAGCAGAAGGACGATACCGCCTGACATGCCGGTGAACAGGCCGACCGTTCCCAGGATGACGGCGGCGAAGAAGGGGCCGAGCGGTGCGCGACGACGCCAGAGCAGTGTGCTGCATCCGAGGACGACCATCACCAGGGTGGCGACGTTGAGGGCGACGTATGCGCCCTCTGGGAGCGACGTGCGGGGGTAGGGCGCGGCCGGAGCGAGTGAAAGGAACAGGCAGATCAGCGTGAGCAGGATGTCGGCGACGAGCGGGTGGCGCGCCCAGAAACGCCGGAACAGGCCAGGGGCACGCGGAAGCCGCAGCTCCTCGTCCTCACGGATCGAGTCGCTGCGGCTGCGCGTTCTGCTCACAGGCCGACTTTACGCGTCGCGCGTGCGCAGCACGCCCCATGCGACCAGGGCCCCACCGGCGACCCAGCAGCCCAGCGTCAGGAACGCGGCCGGAGCGTCGAGCGCCGCCGTCTCACTGGGCATGATCGCCGCCTGCGCAGCCGCGACCGGAAGGTAGGCCGAAGCTTCCAGGACCCACGCCCACGATTCCCCGGCGAAGGAGAAGAAGCTCGCCACGATCGGCAGCACGAAGAGTACGCCGACGGTCGCGGCGATGGCACCGGCACCGGAGCGCAGGATGAAGCCGAACGAGACACCGATCAGTGCGAAGACGGCCATGGCGAGGGAGGCCACGATGATCGGAAGAACCGAGGCCGACGGGTCGGACCAGTCGATGCTCTGATCCCGCGGCGCGACGATCAGCGTCACCGCGAGGGCGGCGATGGCGAAGGTCGCCAAAGACGACAGGAACATGAAGACGGCCAGCACGGTCGACTTCGCCGCCAGAACCGAACCGCGAACAGGATTCGCCGTGAGCGTCGAGCGGATCATGCCCGTCGAGTACTCGCCGGTGACCGAGATCGCCCCGATGATGCCGGCGAGCAGCATCGTGAACTGGATGGGCATGATGACGGCCTGAATCGGTTCGAAGTCCGGCATGTCGACGGCCTGAGCGATGAGTACCGCGATCCCGACGGTCAGAGCGGCTGCGATCCCGATGGACCACCAGGTCGAGCGCAGGGTGGCGAGCTTGATCCATTCACCGCGCAGCGCGCGCACGAACGTCAGCTTTCGACCGGTGTCGACGCGCGGCCGCGTGGCGGCGGGGGCCTGTGTCGTGGTCATGAGATCTCCTTGGTGCGGTACTCGACGGAATCGCCGGTGAGGGCGAGGTAGGCGTCTTCGAGCGAACCGGTCGTCGGGGTGAGTTCGTGCAGCGGAATTCCGCGACCGGCGGCGAGGTCGCCGATACGCGCGGCGGGCAGCCCGACGATGTCGAGCAGGTCGGGAGCCGAGCTCACGATCTCCACGTCCGGTCCGCCGACGGCCGCAGCCAGATCGGCCGGTCGCGGTGTGCGCACGCGCACGGTGTTCCGTGTCCAGGCCCGCACGAGTTCGGCGAGAGGAGCATCTGCGAGAACCCGGCCGCGACCCATCACGATGACGTGGTCGGCGGTCTGCGCCATCTCGCTCATCAGGTGGCTCGAGAGGAGCACCGTGCGTCCCTCCGATGCGGCGTGACGGACGAACTGGCGGACCCAGCGCACGCCCTCGGGGTCGAGGCCGTTGACGGGCTCGTCGAGGATCAGCGTGTGCGGGTCGCCCAGCAGCGCCGAGGCGATGCCGAGGCGCTGACCCATGCCGAGCGAGAACCCTCCTGCACGCTTGCGAGCGACGGATCCGATGCCGGCGAGGTCGATGACCTCGTCGACGCGGGAGGAAGGGATGCCGTGGGTAGCCGCCATCGCGCGGAGGTGGTTGCGGGCCGACCGGCCGGTGTGCACCGCCTTCGCGTCGAGAAGCACGCCGACTTCGGTGAGCGGTGCACGAAGCTTGCGGTATTCGCGTCCGGCGACGGCAGCGCGCCCGGACGTGGGACGGTCGAGACCGACGATCATCCGCATGGTGGTCGACTTCCCCGCACCGTTCGGGCCCAGGAAGCCGGTGACGCTGCCCGGCTGGACAGTGAACGACACGTCGTCGACGGCGGTCTTGTCTCCGAACCGCTTGGTGAGGCCTTCTGCTGTGATCATGAGGACAACGTTACGGAGAGACCCAGGATCGCGCGTCCTCCTCAGGTACCCATCTGGCGGGGCAGCGTCCGACCCCCGTCTGATGCTCGCGGCTCAGGGACGAGGACGCGCCTGCACCCGCGCGGCCATCTCATCGGAGGCGATGATCGCCTCGTCGATGATCTCTCTCGACACCGGTGCGGCCAGCCAGTCGTGGCTCAAGGACGCGGGGATGAGGAGCGGCATCCGATCATGCAGATCGACGAGGTGCGCGGGAGCGGGGCGCATCACGATCGAATAGCACGTTAACCACTCGCCGTCGGCGGTGCGGCCACGCTGTGTGACCGCGGCCATGCCGAACAGGGTCCCGTCGTCGATGATGAACTCGTTCCACTGCCGAGACGGTTTCTGCATCTCGTACCAGCTCGTCGCGGGGACGATCGCTCTCGACTTGGCGCCACCGGGACGCTCCTGCAGGCGCTCGGAGCGGGTATTGATCGACGGGAACTTCGCCGGCTCTCCGTTCACGAGGAACCCCCACCACGCGGGCTCCAGGACCGGTGCGGCATCCGGCTGCACGATCAGCGGGTTGAGGTTGCGCATGTTCTTGCCCGTCGGGCGGACGGTCTCGCCCGCGTTCTCCTGCGCCCACACACGCAGGCCCTCGAGCACCGCGTCATCGGCGGCAGCGAGGAGTTCCGCATCGGTGAACCTACCGGTGCAGCGAAATATTGTGCCGAGCATTGTTCGCGAGTGGCACGCTGTCCCGGGTTCTTGAATGGTGCTTAGTTCACCGGGCGCCGGGTCTGCTGAATCTTGTCAATGCGGATTCAACCTATCTTTGGGAGCCTCCGGGCCTTGGGCCGCTTGGCTTACTCTGTACGCATATCGCTGAAGAGCGTGGGGAGGTACGCCGTGACATACACGCGGGAGGAAACGGGCTCGCCCTGGGTCTGGTACGCCGGCGTGGGTGTCGTTCCGCCCGCGTCGTGGATCTATTTGGTGGAAGACTTCACGGGCGCGGAGTCTGGTGACGAGTGGGGGCTCGCGGCAGCGATCTTCATCGCTCGATCGCGTCGTCTGACATCGTGTGGTCCGACATGGAGCGAATTGTTTGAGTACCTACTGCCCGACACTTCCGGCCTACCCGCAGCTTTCCCGGCTTCCTGGACCTTCGAGAACCGTAAGGTGGTGTCGCATCGTTTCAGAGCCTACGTCGCCTCCGATTGGCGAGCGAGGGGAATGATCAGTTGGCGCGTCGATGAGGCAAGGAGCTTGACGGTCGGTAGGGCCTTCGGCACTCGCGCCCGTCGTTTCCGTCGTGGGGGGGGAGCGAGGGGGACGAATGACAGGATCACGAAGAGAGGCGGTGTCGTGACTGCTGAGTCGTTCGACCTGTATCTTGTCTTCCCTCCGACGCGTGAGCGAGCGAAGAGTCCGTTGTGGGTCGCGGCCGCGCGTGCCGACGGACGAATGTACGTGTACATCGCGAACACGGGACGGTTCCACCGCAACGATGCGCTGGCTGAGGACTTCCTCGTCGATCAGGAGCTGGTCTACCACCGCGCAACCGAAGCGCAAGCGCGCCGTGCAATCGCTGACCGAGTGGGATTGGTCACTGGCATCTCGCGGCTAGCTCGTTACGCGAACGATGTGGATGCCCTCGCGCTGGATGACGTTCTCGGCCCATAGATCGATGGGCGCTGCGTCGATCGCGATCCGGGAGCCACTGAGGCGTTGAGGACGTTGTCGAGCTGGATTGGACCTTGTGGTCCGACGGAAGCTGTCGCGACAGGAGCGCGTGGTCGCGCAACTGGATGAGCGGGCAGTCGATTCGTGGATGGACAGGAGTCCGCGCCGGTGGCTCGGACTGCCGTCCCGCAGCGCAACCGAGAACCTCCTCAATCCAGATGGCGGCGGCCCGGCATGGCGCTAGCCACGCTGATCAACGACGCCTCGACGTCGACGCAGCCCGCGGCGCGTCTCTTCTGTGAGCTCTTTGTAACGGGTATAATCGTTACATGTTGTCAACAGGGCACCTGCCGGCACCGGCAGGCCTCACTGATCTCGAGCTGAATCTGCTCCGATCTCAGCTACGCCAAGAGTCGCTGAAACGAGCAGGTCGAGCGCGACAGTGTCGTCGCTGCCAGGAAGAGTTCTACGCGAAGAGCAGTGCTTTGTATTGCTCCACGCGATGCCGAGTTGCTGCACATCGGACTGAGAAGAAGGCGAGTTGATGGATACCCTGCTGCTTCCGACAAAGCGAATCGGCCCGGCGGCGAGTCCGCTGCGATATCCGGGAGGGAAAGCAGTCCTCGCCGGGTTCTTCGCGGAAGTGCTCGACGGGCTCGATCTCGAGTCGCCCACGTATGTTGAGCCGTTTGCGGGTGGAGTTGGTGCCGGCGTCGAGCTTCTCCTGAATGGGCGAGTCGCGTCGCTTGTCGTCAATGACATCGATGCGGCGGTGTTCTCGTTCTGGACGATGGTGCTGGAGCGCACCGACGAGTTCGTCGAGCGCGTTCTGGAAACTCCTCTGAATCTCGAAGAATGGGGCAAACAGCGCGAGTTGTACAAGATGCGAGACGAACGGGACCGTCTCGCTCTTGGCTTTGCTTTCTTCTACCTCAATCGGACAAATCGCTCGGGGGTGTTGAACGCCGGTGTGATCGGTGGCAAGGCGCAGACCGGAAAGTACCTGATTGACGCTCGGTTCAACAGGTCGCAGCTTGCTGATCGAATCCGAGCGATTGGGGCGCTGCGCGACCAGATCACGGTGACGGATGAGGATGGGAAGCATGTGATCACCCGATACGCTTCAGATCCAAATGCGTTCGTGTACATCGACCCGCCCTACGTCGACATGGGGGGCAGCTTGTACCTCAACGCGTTCGACCACCGGGACCACGCTGAGCTCGCGGCAACGGTCAACGCGGCGGCCGCCGGGAATTGGGTACTGACCTACGACATGTCGCCGGTGGTCATCGCTGAGTACGCATCTCGTCACCACTGGCAGTACGAATTGAACTATTCGGGTTACCGGAAACAGAAGGCCCGAGAGCTGATCGTCGTCTCCGATCCGGTTGCGAGGGCGCTTGAGCGGATGGAGCAGCTCAGGTCAACTCTGACAGCAACCGCTTGAGCAGCGGGAACATTCGATCCCAGCCCGCATGCACGTCCGCTTTCTCGACCCAGGCGTTCGGGCTGTGGTTCTGATGATTCAAGGACTCAGCGGTGCCGATGAACTGGTCCTGCCGCGTCCGGTTGCGCTGGTTCAGCGAGGTGAGGCACTTCATCATTTCCGAGTCGGGTGACGGTCCCGTCCGGTCGAAGTACTTGAGCATCTCTCGGATGCAGTCGCCGAGCTGAGCGCGCTCCTGCAGCGGGTTGTTTCCAGACCGCTCGAAGAAATCTTTGATGGTGCACTCCAAGACAGTGCGCAGCAGATCGTAGGTCGCGTTGGGGGCCCAGTCCAGGTCAAGCCGTTCGAGCTCTTCGTAGCGGCGGCGCAGGCCCGGTGAGGCCTTGCGGTAATCGATGCCGGTGAGATCCAGCCTGCGCTTGACCTGGCCTCGCGTGGGTCGCGGACGTCCACCGGTCGAGGGGCCGCCGCCTTCGCCAGGGGCAGGCGCAGCAGGGGGCGTCGAACCGCCGCCGCTTTGATCGCCACCAGGTTTGGGGGATGCATTTCCGCGCGGCGGCGCACTTGAACCTGATGGGCGTCCAGGAGCCGGGGGCACATCGCCGCGCGTCGGTGCTTCGGCGGCGTCTGCCTCTGCGACGATCTGGGTCAACTGTGCAGCGAACGCTTCGTGAGCGGGGTCGGACGCGCGCAGCTGAGGAGAACGGGTACTGAGAACTCCCGAGCGGTAGCCCTCGATGAGAAAGAGCAGCCCCGCGCGGAGGCCCGGTGTGATGTCCTTGCTGGTGAGCAGCCCGTCGCTGGTGAATGCGATTCCGAGCGCCTGCTGAATATCCTGCTTGCTGTATGAGTACTCGAAAGCACTCATGGTCAGACTCCCGAGAGCCCATTTTCGCAACTCATCATCGTCAAACCTCAGCTTACGTAGCAGAACGTTCATCTCGCCCATCCTGATGAACCGTGTGACGAGGCCCGGTGCGACCGGATACTGCTGGCGCAGTTCTGCCACGGTCTTCCCGCCCTCATACTGCGCGTAGTAGAACGTGGCCTGCTGCTCGCGTGCCCACGGCTTCTTCGACTTACCGGTGTGCAGACGGGCAAGCAAAGGCTGCACCGCTTCGCGATCGGGAGCGACCATAACGCGAATGCTGTTGGGAACGTCCTGGCCCGGGTATCGACGCAAGAGGCGGTCGAGTTGGCTCTCCCGTGCCGGCACATCCGCGGGCTTAAGGAGGCCCTTCAACGCCGACACGCGGCGGTTTCCTTCCATCACTGCGATCCCGTGGCCGTCGCGGACCACAACGGGGATCTCGTTGTCGATGTAACCATCACGGAGGATGTCGTGAGCGAGCTCGTCGACATCATCGTTCAGATACAGGTAGTTCAGGATGGCTGTCTGGTCCACGGGCGAGGTCACCCGGATCCGCACGTTATCCGGGTCCAAGCGCAGGTCCGACACGTTGACTACTTCGATGGGCCAAGGGGCCGGACTCATAATGCTCCTCGTTGAGATGGCACCCGAGTTTCGGCATGCACGCACACGATGTAACGGCAAATGCCGTTTGTTCATCACGTTATTGGGCATTCGGGAGTTCGAACCGAACCAGCATGTGCCCGGCGTGTCGCGTGAGTTCCCGATGTCTGGCGAAGGCGGCACAATGGCGGCATGTTCTACTTCTCTGAACGGGCTCTGAATGAGATCGATGACGGACGGCTCGCGACGAGCACCGCAACATCAAGCGGAAGCCTCGGCCTCCACGGGCTCTCGTTCGGGAGGAGCCGGGCGCTTGCGGAGAGCCCGGGGGCTCGCGATCAAGTGGACTTCGCGCTCAAGCGAGCCAGGAAGTCAGGTCGAGGGATCCGGCGTGACGGGTGGAGCGTGCAGAACGCCGGCGAGGTATTCGACCTGATGACCAGTGATCTGCACGTCGGGATCATGCCCTTCATGTCCTTCGGGCATCACGGCGAGATGGAACATCATGTATCGAAGATCCGCGCGTTCTGGGCCACCGCAACTCTGCCGGCCGCGGCGGAGGGCCAAGCCGGGTTGAAGCTGATCATGGTCGGATCTCGGGACAACGTCGTGAACAAGCCCTGGAGCGGAGCGGGCGAAGATGGCCTCGAGATCGGGTTTGACTATCCATCTGATCCCGGCCCCATTGGGCGGCTGCTCAGCTGGGAGCTGGAGCTGGGCGACGACGACTCAATTCAGAAGGACATCCGCGAGAGCGAGTTGTGGTTCGGAGCGCCGCGGGACGGGGAGGAGGCGTTGAGGGCATCTTGGATGACCGATCGCGCCAGGAGCGCTCTGATCCGCGATGAAGGGTACGCACAGACATGGGAACGACGGCGGCCATTCTCCCGAGCCCGGGTAACCGGAATCGCCAGGGACATCTGGCGGTCACCAGACCAGGAGAACATCTTGCTTGCCAGACCCGTACTCATTCAGGACATGAGTTAGATCGAAACCAGGCACCGTGCGGTGCGGCGTGAACCTGGTGGGCATCGCCCCGATGCGCACCGCATTTCGGATTAGTGGATGTCGCGCGTTAGGGACTACCGGTTTCCGTGGTGGGCCTGTTGCGGTCGAGCCTGTGGAACGTGTGTGGGGATTGCGTGTTGGTGGTGTCTTGTCGTAGGCCGGGGTAGTGGCGCCAGCTGCCGCCGGCATCGATGCTGCGTCGATAAGCGGTGTTGGTGGTGACGCCGACAACGTCGGCGACCACTGAGGCGGGGATGGTCTGTGCGAAGTGCTGTAGACGTGATGCGCGGAAATGTCGCAGACTGAAGCCGTGCTGTGACGCGACGCGTTCGATTGCCGAGGGCGTCAAGTGTTGATTTGGCATCGTGCCCGGAAACAGCCATCCCATTTCGTTGGGGTGGTGAAGGCGTCGAGCATCGAGTTCCTCCAGGTGTTGGCGGACGAGGGCCGCAAGCCGGGCGGGGAGGGCGATCGGCGTTTTCGCAAAGGTGACCGCTATCTGCGATGCGGACTCATGAACTTGTTCCCGGGTCAGGGCGACACTCGCTTCGACGGGTTGAGCGAAGACCAGGCTGAACAGCGTGATCAACCTCACGGGCAGCGGAAGAGCGCCATGCATGAACACCCGCTCGGTCAGTTCGTAGAGATCGTCGTCTGAGAGGTGGGCCACTGTGGCTTTGCTTCGTACCGGAGTCACGCTCACGTCCCGTGCGAAACCTTCTTTGACCGCCCAGGTCACGAACGGCCCGACCTGCTGACGCGTCTTGTTGCCGGATACGAATCGGTCGATCGCTGGTTGATCGACCGTTTGCATCGTCATGCCGTTCTGGTCGAGCCATTGCAGGAAGTCTGCGATCTGACGCAGCTGGCCTCGTCGGGCGCTAAAGATGCCTGCGGTCATCGTGCGGTTGTGGAGCATCCGACGAATGGCGGGTGCGAGACTCCAACGGAAGTATCTTCCGACAAGAACGGCGTGTGCGGTGGGCATCCTGGCGAGCAGGCGGTGTGCGTAGACGTCCAGGTCGTGGAGGAGAACATCGATCTCGGGGAGGACCCCGGCGCTGATAAGTGTGCGCCGGAGGTAGCGAACCTTTGTGGACTGTTCGAGGCGGTCGATTGTGCTGTGAGAGATCCATGCAGAGTCAGTGGCCATACCTCGCAGGGTGGAGGGGACCGGTTCCCGACGGATCCATTTCAGTACGCTTTCGCTACCACCCAAAGCGAGCAGGTAGGCGTGCAACGGTTCGAGAGGGCCGGCGATGTTGCCAGTACCGTCGTCAAGGAGTAGGCGCAGTCGATGATCGAGCCGGCATGGGGCGCACTGTGATCCCTGCAGCAGCCGCTCGCTCCCGCATGTCCGACAGCCAAACCGTCCAGGCTGTCCGATACACGCAGAGCAGACGATGAGTCCCGTGCTGTCGAGATGGCCGAGTACCCGCACCTGCGCGCACCGCGGACAGGGTTTCGGGTGGCGTCGGAGCCAGGAGTAGCACGGATTGCAGATCTGCCC
The DNA here is from genome assembly GCF_042881445.1 of Microbacterium sp. NPDC058269. NCBI lineage: Bacteria > Bacillati > Actinomycetota > Actinomycetes > Micrococcales > Microbacteriaceae > Microbacterium > Microbacterium sp. NPDC058269. The sequence continues at coordinate 341,354 of NZ_JBHVXT010000001.1, read as the reverse complement.
ACCGAGCAGTTGATACCGAGAGATCACGTCGCGGTGGCATCGATCGCAGTGTGGTGCGGGGCCGGTCACTGTTTCTGATCAGTCGGGCGGTGAATGCGCGCAGGGACAGGGCGCAGCGTCCCGATCGCGCCGGAAGTGGGCGCGGTTCCGTTCGCCCTACGTTTCGTAGAGGGGGCGGCCGCCCGCAATTCGATGAGGTCGTTCGGAGTGCAAGAGAAGATCCGGCAGAGCGCTGCGAGGACCGTCATGTTCAACCGGTCCGGCGTCTTGGTTACCAGACGAAAAACTTGCTCGCGAGACAGATTCACTCCCTGCGCCTGCAGCGGCTCACGCAGGTCCGTGGTGTGAAACATTCCTGCAGCGGCCATCACTGCCCGCAAGTTCCATTGGACCTGATGCTCAGAGTTGCTTGTCGTCATCGGTGCTCCCGTAGAGGCGGCTCAAGGCCTGCGTTACGACCCTGTTCTTGAAATCGTCGCCGACCGAAGTGTAGATCGCGGTGGTCGATGCATAGGCATGTCCGACTTGGTCCTGGACGAACCGTTCGGAGTATCCCCATTCGATCAGATTCGTCACGTATGTATGGCGCAGTGCGTGCAGGCTCAGCTCCTTTGGTAGCCCCACTTCGTCGCGAATGTCCGCGAACCTCAGATCCAAGTACCGCAAGGAGACGCGCGTGGCGCGCTCTGTGGGCCACACCGGTCCCGACAATGGGGCACCGTAGTGCGCACGATCGGTCTTCAACCACTGAAGGAGACCCTCGACCGCCCACGCGTACTCCGGCAACGCCAAGACAGTGCGACGCCTCGGTCCTGAACCTCGCGATCCTTTGCCCCACCGGACATAGATTGCCCCGCAGGTGCCGAACATCGGCGCAGAGGGGTTCGAGCGGAGATCCGGGACATCGAGGCCCACCGTCTCCGCGCGGCGAAGACCGAACGCATATGTCGTCTTGAAGATCACTGAGTCGCGCAGGGCCGACAATGCGCCCTTCCTCCCCGCCTGTTGGATACGGAGTACGCGCTCGTCAGCGGCCGCGAAGAATTGCTCAAGCTCGTCATAAGTCAACGCCCGGCGCTGCGGACGACCCTCGTACTCAGTGAGGTGGACAACAGTGTTCCAGTCGTGACAGATCTGCACAGGCGCGGCACCGAAGCGATCGCTGCAGACCTGTCGCCACCCATACCGGTCATCAACGAGGTAGTCGCAGAACATCCGCACCATGGTCTGATAGGCGCGCAACGTCGACTTCGCCAAGGGCGCCTGCCCAGAAACCGCATGAACGCTGAACGCCTCCAGATCTGACGAGGTCCACTCCCACGGGTAACTCTCCGCGAATCCTTGGAACCGGCGAAGAAACTTCATGCGAACTTCGATGGTCCGGCGCTCCAACCCGCGACTCTTCTGCTGTTCCGCCCAGGCCTCCAGCATCACGTCGAAGATGTACTGCTCCGCGTGCAGCGGTACGACGTTTTGTCGCAGTTGGAAAGGAACCGGCAAGGAAGTCAGCTCAGGCACTCACCCATGTTGCATTAGAAGCAACAATGATGCAACTGGAGCCTCAAGCTAGAAGAGTCGATCGTCCGCGCCTGCACTCTTGTCGGCAGAGTCGGGAGTGACCCGAATCCGCTCGTTGAGGGGCACCGAGGCGGCGATAGCTGCGTCGATCAACTCTCCGCCTCGACTCTCCGCTGTCAACCAGTCCTCAGTGAGGCCGGGGTTGATCAGGAGAGGCATTCGGTCGTGAACGTGCTCGAGGTGCGGGGACGCTGGCTGCATCACAAGGCTGTAACACGTGTATTCAGTCCCATCGCTCGCGAGCCCATGGCGCGTCACCGCGGCAACGCCAAGCAGGGCATCATCCACGGTGGCGAAATGGTGCCAGACCCGTGAAGGCTTGGACATCTCGCGCCAGAACGACATCGGAACGATTGCACGGTCAGGGAGCGGGCCCTTCACGTTTGCAAGACGCTCGGATCGAGTGTTGATAGAGGCGAAGCGCGCCGGAGCCCCACCGACCAGATACCCCCACCACCCCAGTTCCAGGGTCGACGATCCCGTGACGATAGGGTTCAGATTACGGAGATTCACTCCGGTCGGGCGGAGAATCTCACCGTCGTTGCCGGACGCCCAGGAACGCAGGCCATCAAGCACGTCCGCATCGAGAGCATCGCGATACTCGCGGTCATCGAACCGCGGATCCAAGCCATAACTCGCGCAGATCAGAAGCTCCTCACGTCGAACCGACACTGTCTTACCTGATTAATGCCTAGTTGGGGATCGAGACCGTAGCTCGCGCACATGCCGCCAGCGTAGCGCCGGGCTCCGACATTCGCGGGGAAGGGAGCGGCCACCGGCTCGGGTAGGGTCGACAGGTGCCAGAGCCCCGTCGACTTCCCGCCCCGGTGGCGCTCGGCGGTGCGGTCGCGATCGGCGTGATGACAGCGATCCAGGCGCGGATCAACGGTGTGCTGGGGGTGCGCGTCGACGACGGGATCGTCGCCGGGTTCCTCTCCTTCTCCGTGGGGCTTCTGGCGCTCGCGGTCGTCATCTCCTGTCTCCCGTCCGCTCGACGGGGTGTGGGGAGACTCCGGGCCGGCATCCGCCAGCAGACGATCCCGTTCTGGATGCTGCTGGGGGGCGTCTGCGGTGCGCTCACCGTCTCCACTCAGGGCCTCACCGCCGGTGTTCTCGGTGTCTCGCTGTTCTCCGTCGGAGTGGTGGCGGGGCAGACCCTGCACGGTCTCGTGCTCGATCGGATCGGCTTCGGACCGGCCGGAGTCGTCGCGGTCACGCCCGGTCGGGTGCTCGGTGGTCTGCTCGCGCTCGCCGCGGTCGGCATCTCGCTCTCCGGCGATGTGCTGGCGTCCGCGCCGCTCTGGATGCTCCTGCTGCCCTTCGCAGCGGGCGTCGGCATCGCATGGCAGGCGGCGACCAACGGGCGGCTGGCTCAGCGCGCGAGCTCGCCGCTGGCGGCGACGCTGATGAGCTTCATCGCCGGCACCGTGGTCCTCGCGCTGGCGTCGGGTGTGAGCATCGCTTTCCGTGGTGCCCCCGCGGCACTGCCCGCCGAGCCCTGGCTCTACCTCGGAGGCTTCCTCGGAGCCGGATACATCCTCCTCGGCACGTTCATCGTGGCCCAGACGGGTGTGCTGCTGATGGGTCTGGGGTCCGTGCTCGGGCAGCTGGTCACGTCGGTCGTGATCGACCTCCTGTGGCCGACGGCAGCCGGCCCCGCGCTCTGGCAGGTCCTCGCGATGGTCGTCGTCGCCGTGGCGTCGGTCGTCGTCGCCGTGCCGTGGCGGCGTCGGCGCTGACGGGCTACTTCTTCTTCGACTTCTTCGCGCTCGACTTCGGCATGCGGGTGACGAGCTTGCGGGCATCGACGGTCTTGCGTCGGCCCGGCTTCCTGCCCTCGGGTTTGCGCCCCACGTACAACCAGCCGAGCAGCTCCTCGTTCTTGCCGAGGCCGTGTGCCTTCGCGACCGCCTTGGCGCGCGTGTAGTGGCCCGTGCGCCAGATGACGCCCCAGCCGGCCTCGTCGAGGAGCAGGCTCAGCGTGTGCGCGACCCCGGAGGCGACGGCCTCCTGCTCCCACCGCGGTACCTTCTCGCTTTTCTGATAGCTCGCGACGACGGCGATGAGGAGCGGAGCACGAAGCGGCTTCGACGAGGGGGCGGAGTCGCCCTGGGTCTTGGCGATCGCCGCACCCAGCACCTCGCGATCGGTGCCACGCAGCTCGATCAGCCGCCATGGGCGCAGGGACGAATGATCGGCGACGCGACCGGCCGCGGCGACGAATGTGAGCAGCTCGTCGCGAGTCGGCGCCGAGTCTTCGACCTTCGACCAGGACTGCCGCGCGCGGACGGCGTCGAGGGCGCTCACGACGCGTCGGGGGTGAAGTTCAGGGCGATCGAGTTCATGCAGTAGCGGTCGCCCGTCGGTGTCCCGAACCCGTCGGGGAAGACGTGGCCGAGGTGAGATCCGCAGTTGGCGCAGCGCACCTCGGTGCGTACCATTCCGAGGCTGTCGTCTTCGATGAGCTCGACCGCGTCGGGACGGATCGACTCGTAGAAGCTCGGCCACCCGCATCCGGAATCGAACTTCGTGCCGCTCTTGAAGAGTTCGGCGTTGCATGCGCCGCACGTGTAGAGGCCCGCGCGCTCCTCGTCGAGCAGTTCGCCGGTCCAGGCCCGCTCGGTTGCGGCCTGACGCAGCACGGCGTACTGCTCATCGCCGAGCTCCTCGCGCCATTCGTCTTCGGTCTTGTCCACGCTGTACGACATGTGTCCTCCTGAGTCGCCTCCATTCTCCCCCGTGTGAAGAGGTCTCGGGTGCTCCGGGTCACAATGGACGGATGACGGATGCTGTGCAGGAGCGCTACGCACGATTCGCCCGTGACGAGGCCCCCGGACGCAGCGACGTCTACGCGGAGTGGGCCGCCGGCGTTGCGGCCGACGACGAGGTGCGGCGCGTCCTGCTGCGGATTCCGGAGACGCGGAGGCAGCCGCCCCTCGTGTTCGCCGTGACGCGAATGCTCGGGGCCGGGCTCTCGGGCTATGCGCGATGGCGGGACTTCGTGCTCCGCAATGCCGAAGAGGTGGTCGAGGAGTGCGCGAGCCGCAGTCTGCAGACCAACGAGCCGCTCCGCCTCGCTGCGCTGCTCCCCGTGCTGTCCGAGGTGAGCGGTCCGATCGCGTTGCTGGAGGTCGGAGCGTCAGCGGGCCTCTGCCTCTATCCCGACCGCTACTCGTATCGGTTCGTAGAGGAGGACGGAGGGCTCCGGGTCGCGCTCGACCCTGCAGGCGGGCCGTCGACGGTCGTGCTCGAGAGCAGAGTGACCGGCCCGCTGCCGCCGTTGCGGATACCGGAGGTCGTCTGGCGGGCGGGAATCGATCTGGCGCCGCTCGACCCCGGGGACGAACGGGACCGGCGATGGATGCGCGGACTCGTGTGGCCGGGGGAGACGGGGCGGGAGGAGCGGATCGACGCCGCGCTGGACATCGCTGCATCCGATCCTGCCCTGCTCGTCGCCGGCGATGCCGTCGAGGAGCTCGAGGCGCTCGCGGCCACGGCACCGCCGGATGCGACGCTCGTCATCACCACTCCCGGTGTGCTGGCGCACATCCCGCGCGAGCGGAGGAACACGCTGGTCGAGCGCATCTCCGCTCTGGACGCGCGCTGGATCACGATCGATCCTCCCGGTCTGCTCGATGTCTGGAATCCGACGGTGGATGCGGACACCTGGAGGGGGTTCGTCGTCGCACTCGACGGGAGAGTGCGCGCGGCCGCGGATCCGCTCGGGGGCTGGTGGGAGTGGCGCACGGACCTCCCGACGGTTGCGTCCTAACCTGGACTCATGCTCGGAGATCTCACGGAGCGCGACCGCGCGATCCTCGCCATGGAGGTCGCCTGGCCCCGCCATGGCTCGGCCAAGGAAGAGGTCATCCGCGCCCAGCTGGGCATGAGCTCGGCTCGTTACTACCAGCTTCTCGGGCGATTGATCGAGTCGGAGGCCGCCCTGGAATACGACCCGATGCTGGTGCGGAGACTGCGTCGGATCCGGGATTCACGTGCCAGACAGCGCTCGGCCCGAACGCCGGGTTTCGTCGGCTGAGGGGATCCGTCGACGGCCTTCGGTGTCGGGTGTTCCGTGCCGCGGAACGGATTGCCAGGAAGGTGCCGCTAGCATCGAGGGGTGTCCAAGCCCTCCCGCGATCGCTTCGATGACGTTCCCCGTTCCTCCGGACGGGTAGGAGCGCACCGCGCCGAAGCTCCGGGGATGAACGGCTGGGTCGTGCTGCTGTGGTCCTTCGTCGCCGCCCTCGTGCTCATCATCGCGGGGATCTTCGGCTCCCTGGTGGTGATGGGGCGCATCTCCCTCTTCCCCGAAGCCGCACCCACCTCCGTCCCCACCCCGGTCGAGACCGGCGTGGTGGACACCTCGATCTCCGTGATGATCCTCAACGGCACGCCCGATGAGGGGCTCGACACCCAGATGCGGGAAGTGCTCATCAACAACGGATGGGCAGCGGGCACCGTCTTCGCCGGCGACAGCTCCAGTCAGGACTTCGCGACCACGACGGTCTTCTACGTCAATGACGAGGACGAGCTCGCTGCGATCGGATTGGCGAACCTCCTCGGCGGTGCAGCCGTGCAGCAGAGCGACTACTACTCCGGTCAGACGGAGGACGGGCAGAAGCAGTTCACGGTGGTGATCGGCCTCGATCGATCGAGCTCGCCGCCCGAGACGCCCGGAGAGACTCCGGCCCCCTGACCTCGGGAACGCCGCGCCTCCGGCGGCTTGCACTCGAAGGTGTCGAGTGCCAGAATGGCGTTAGCACTCTCTTACTCTGAGTGCTAAACCCAACGTCTACGTCCAGGAGGGACGAAAAAACTCATGGCAAAGATCATTGCTTTCGATGAGGAGGCCCGCCGCGGCCTCGAGCGCGGCCTGAACATCCTCGCCGACGCGGTCAAGGTCACCCTCGGCCCGCGCGGCCGCAACGTCGTTCTCGAGAAGAAGTGGGGCGCCCCCACCATCACGAACGACGGTGTCTCCATCGCCAAGGAGATCGAGCTGGACGACCCGTACGAGAAGATCGGCGCGGAGCTCGTCAAGGAGGTCGCCAAGAAGACCGACGACGTCGCAGGTGACGGCACCACGACCGCCACGGTGCTCGCTCAGGCTCTGGTCCGCGAGGGTCTGCGCAACGTCGCAGCCGGCGCCGACCCGATCTCGCTCAAGCGCGGTATCGAGAAGGCCGTCGCCGCGATCACCGAGGAGCTGCTCGCCAGCGCCAAGGAGATCGACTCGAAGGAGCAGATCGCCGCCACGGCTTCGATCTCCGCCGCTGACCCCGCCATCGGCGAGCTCATCGCCGAGGCGATCGACAAGGTCGGCAAGGAGGGCGTCGTCACCGTCGAGGAATCGCAGACGTTCGGCACCGAGCTCGAGCTCACCGAGGGCATGCGCTTCGACAAGGGTTACCTGAACCCCTACTTCGTCACGGACCCGGAGCGCCAGGAAGCGGTCTTCGAGGACCCGTACATCCTCATCGCGAACCAGAAGGTCTCCAACATCAAGGACCTCCTGCCCATCGTCGACAAGGTGATCCAGGACGGCAAGGAGCTCGTCATCATCGCCGAGGACGTCGAGGGCGAGGCTCTCGCGACGCTCGTGCTGAACAAGCTCAAGGGCATCTTCAAGTCGGTCGCCGTCAAGGCTCCCGGCTTCGGCGACCGCCGCAAGGCGCAGCTGCAGGACATCGCGATCCTCACCGGTGGTCAGGTCATCACCGAAGAGGTCGGCCTGAAGCTCGAGAACGCCACGCTCGACCTGCTGGGTCGTGCACGCAAGGTCATCGTCACCAAGGACGAGACCACCATCGTCGAGGGTGCCGGCGAGGCGGACCAGATCGAGGGTCGCGTCACGCAGATCCGTCGCGAGATCGAGAACACCGACAGCGACTACGACCGCGAGAAGCTCCAGGAGCGCCTGGCGAAGCTCGCCGGTGGCGTCGCCGTCATCAAGGCCGGAGCCGCGACCGAGGTCGAGCTCAAGGAGCGCAAGCACCGCATCGAAGACGCCGTTCGCAACGCGAAGGCAGCCGTCGAGGAGGGCATCGTCCCCGGTGGCGGCGTCGCGCTCATCCAGTCGGGCACCAAGGCTCTCGACGCTCTCTCGCTCTCGGGCGACGAGGCGACCGGCGCGAACATCGTCCGCGTCGCGATCGAGGCTCCGCTCAAGCAGATCGCGCTGAACGCCGGTCTCGAGCCGGGTGTCGTCGCGAACAAGGTCTCCGAGCTTCCCTCGGGTCAGGGCCTCAACGCGGCCACTGGCGAGTACGTCGACATGTTCGCTGCGGGAATCATCGACCCGGCGAAGGTGACCCGTTCGGCGCTGCAGAATGCAGCCTCGATCGCGGCCCTCTTCCTCACCACCGAGGTCGTCGTCGCCGACAAGCCGGAGAAGGCTGCTGCTCCGATGGGTGACCCGTCGGGTGGCATGGACTTCTGATCCGGCTCTCCTGACAGAACGCCCCCGGCTTCGGCCGGGGGCGTTCTGCGTTGGTGGCGCGAGGGCGTCAGCGGAACAGGCTGGCGGAGTACTGATCGGCGTCCGCATACTGGGTCGCGACCGACCCCAGGGAGGTGCCGATCGACTCGAGCACCTGCTCCACGTGGATCTGTGCGCCCTGCCACTGCTCCGCGCAGGTCTGGAAGGCGTTGGAGGCCGTGCCGGACCAGGTCGACTGCAGCTGCCGGAGCTGAGCCATCAGGGTCGCGGATTCGTTCTGCAAACGCTCGATGGTGGCGCGTGTCGCGCCGTGGGCCGCATGGACGGCCTCGGTGTCGACGGTGAAGACAGACATGGGAACTCCTTCTCGTTGGAGTTCCGAGGCTAGGCGGGCGCCGGCACCGAGATTTTCGGTCATGGCGGGAGCCGCCGTCCGCTGTGTGCAACCGGCGCACGACAACGGCGGTGCAGAAGTGCAGGTCGACCGGCAGGGCCTAGGGCAGGTCGATGCGGTCCAGGGGCTGCGTGTCTTCGAGGAGGTGTGCCGGAGTGGCCCGTGCCGGTGCGAGGGGAAGCGTCACGGTGAACGTCGCCCCACCCCCCGGGGTCTCCGATACGTCGACCCCGCCGTGCAGTGCCTTCAGGATCGACGCGACGATCGCGAGTCCGAGACCCGAGCCTCCGGTCTCCCGCGCGCGCGAGGTGTCAGCCCGCCAGAAGCGCTCGAAGATCTGCTCCCGGATCTGCGGCGGGATCCCCTCGCCATGATCGACGATGGCGATGCTCGCCGTCCCTGCGACACGGTCCGAATCGACGACGATCTCGATCGGTCCGTCTTCGGGGGAGAAGCGGCGGGCGTTGCCCAGCAGGTTCGTGACGACCTGACGCACCTTGTTCTCTTCGCCGAGCACGATCGGCGGCGTGCGCACCGGGAGATCGGGGACCTCGGTGAAGTCGATCACGGGGGCCTGCTCCTGCTGCCGCGGGCGTCGGCGCAGGCGCGAGAGGGTGGTGCGGGACAACCCGCGCGGGGCCGGCGGCTGCGGAGGCTGCAGCGGCGGGATCTCCGGCAGAGGGATCACGGTCTTGCTGTCTGCGGTGCGGTCGATCACCGTGACCGTGCGCCCCGGGGCGGCGGCGCGCAGGTCGAGCGCGGCATCCCTCGCGATGGGTCGCAGGTCGAGAGGCACGATCTCCGGCTCGCGCTCCTCGTCCAGCCGGGCCAGCGCCAGGAGATCCTCCACCAGGACACCCATCCTGATGGCCTCCTTCTCGATGCGCTCCATGGCGCGGGCGGTGTCCTCCTCGCCCTTGATCGCCCCCATCCGATACAGCTCCGCGTAACCGCGGACGCTCACCAGCGGAGTGCGCAGCTCGTGGCTCGCGTCGCCGATGAAGCGACGCATGTGCTGCACGGTGCGGTCCCGCTGCGCGAGCGACCGGTCGACGCGATCGAGCATCGTGTTGATAGCGGTGTTCAGCCGGCCGACCTCCGTAGTCGGCTCGAGGTCGGTCAGTCGCTGCCGGAAGTCGCCGGCCGCGATCGACATGGCCGTGGCCTCGACCTGCCCGAGCCTGCGGAAGGTGAGGGTCACGAGTCCGCGGGTGAGGAGGGCGGCGATCAGGATCGTGATCAGCGCGATCGTGATGTAGATGCCGAAGTACTGGCTGATGATGCGATCCGCAGGGGCGAGGGGAAGAGCCACCAGCTGGATGCGCAGGACCCCGCCCTCCGAGGGGACGACGGCGACGGCAGCGTGGAAGAGTTCGCCGTCGGATCCCGTCATCTCGAGCGGGATCTGATCGGTGTTGGCTGTGGCCTTCGCGAGGGAGTACTGCGAGGGGAAGAGAGGAGCCTGGCCCGACGTGCCGCGTGCCGTCGCTCGGAGCTCGCCCGTCGCATCGTAGATCGCGAAGGAGAAGTCGCGGGGCTGCTCGTCACGGGGGCTGTAGGTCGTGACCCCATCGACCGTCACGGTGTCGAAGTAGCGATCGACCAGGTCGCTCGACACGAGGGCGGGCAGTTGGGCGTCGATGTTGGCGACCAGGGCGTTGCGCAGGATCGGCACCGTGCCGATACCCGCGACGAGGAGGCCGAGGGCGAGGACCGCGACCGTGACACCGGTGACCTTCGCACGGAGGCTGATGCGCCGCCACCAGCTTGTGACCGCATCGGGCTTGTGCGCCATGCGGTCCTCCCTGGTGCGGCGACTCCGCCGCGGGGCGGCGTCGATGGTGGTGCGGTGGTCGTCAGACCGTCTTGCCGACCTTGAGCATGTAGCCGAAGCCGCGCTTGGTCTGGATCAGCGACTCTTCGGTGTGCGGATCGATCTTGCGACGGAGGTACGAGATGTAGCTCTCCACGATGCCGGCATCGCCGTTGAAGTCGTACTCCCACACGTGGTCGAGGATCTGGGCCTTCGACAGTACGCGGTTCGGATTGAGCATCAGGTAACGGAGCAGCTTGAACTCGGTCGGGCTGAGCTCGATCGGCTCCTTGCCGACGTGGACGTCGTGCGTGTCCTGGTCCATGGAGAGCTCGCCGGCGCGGATGATCGACTCCTCGTCGGCCTGCATCGTACGGCGGAGGATCGCCTGAGCCCTGGCGACGATCTCGTCAAGGCTGAACGGCTTCGTGACGTAGTCGTCGCCGCCGGCGTTGAGGCCCTCGATCTTGTCTTCGGTCCCGTCCTTCGCCGTGAGGAAGAGGATCGGGGCGGTGAAGCCCGCGCCGCGAAGGCGCTTGGTCACGCTGAACCCGTTCATATCGGGCAGCATGACGTCCAGGATGATGAGGTCCGGCTCCTCTTCGAGGACGGCCGAGATCGTGGCGGCGCCGTTGGCGACCGTCTTCACCTGGAATCCGGCGAAGCTGAGCCCCGTGGAGAGCAGGTCACGGATGTTGGGTTCGTCGTCGACGACCAGGATGCGCGGAGCAGTCATGTCCCCATTATGGTGACTCCGGCCATGTGGATGCTGACTATTGTGCGGAACGGCGTGGACTGGCCCGGTCGGGCCCCGTCGAACACACCGTCCTCGGACGTCGAGAACAGAGTTCGTCCCGCGGTCGGATGCGCCGCACAGCTGTACCGGGGAGGATCGAGGTATGAGTTCCAACGAGGACGCCCACGCCGCCCCCGGAAACACCGTCATCCCCGGCGTCCCCGCCGCACGCGCCCTGCCCGAGGTCGAGCAGATCGCCTACCACCGGCTGGCGCACCTGCGGCCGCGATATCGCTGGTGGCGGATGCTGCTGACCGGGCTGGTCGGCGTCGCGCTCTATATCGCGATCCTGCTGATCGTGATCGTGCCCCTGGTCATCGTGTCGATGTTCGTCCCGGGCTGGGGCATCGAATCGCAGACGCTCCTCACGACCTCGCAGTTCTTCGACCTCGATCGGCCCTGGCTGCTGGTCGCACTGGTGCTGCCGCTGATCCTGATGATTCCCGCGCTGCTGCTGGCCTCGCGCATCGTCGAGGGACGCGGAGTCGGTCTGCTGTCCTCCGTCACCGGTCGCCTGCGGATGGCGTGGTTGGGAAAGAGCCTGCTGCTGGCGCTGACCGTGTTCGTCGTCTACTTCGCCGTCGTGCTGGGCTGGTCGGCGCTGAGCGGCGAAACCGTGTCGGCCGACTTCTCCCACCCGGGGCTCTGGACCATGGTGCTGCTCGTGCTGCTGCTGATCCCGCTCCAGGCCGCGGCGGAGGAGTACGTGTTCCGCGGATATCTGATGCAGCTGGTCGGGAGCTGGCTGCGTCATCCGGCCTTCGCCATCCTCCTGCCCGTTCCGATCTTCGTCCTCGGTCACGGGTACGACATCTGGGGTGCGGCCAGCGTGGGTATTTTCGCGATCGTCGCTGCCTGGCTGACGTGGCGCACGGGTGGGCTCGAAGCGGCGATCTCGCTGCACATCGTCAACAACGTGCTCATCTTCCTGCTCGGCTCCGTCACGCTGGTCGACGCCAACGCGTCGTCGGGCACGGCGGTCGACCTGTTCGCCTCAGCGCTGGCGATGGTCGTCTACGCTCTGCTCGCCGACCGCTGGGCGGCGAGACTCGGAATCGCGCGGACGGCGCGAGGAGCGTCGGTCCCCGCCGGCCCGAGCGGAACACATCAGCTCGGCACCATGCTGCACGGCCGGTCCGCTCGCGCGTGATCCAGTCTCAGGCGGCGATCGCGTCCGAGTCCATGATCGTGTAGCTGTATCCCTGCTCGGCCAGGAAGCGCTGGCGGTTCTGCGCGTAGTCCTGATCGATCGTGTCGCGGGCGACGAGCGTGTAGAAGCTCGCGGTGTGCCCGGACTGCTTCGGACGCAACAGGCGGCCCAGTCGCTGGGCCTCCTCCTGACGCGATCCGAACGACCCGGACACCTGGATGGCGACGGAGGCCTCGGGGAGGTCGATCGAGAAGTTCGCCACCTTGGAGACGACGAGGAGCGAGATGTCGCCCTCGCGGAAGGCGCGGTACAGCTCTTCGCGCTCGTCGACCGGGGTCGCACCGGTGATCTGCGGTGCGTTCAGGGCCTCGGAAAGCGACTCGAGCTGATCGAGGTACTGTCCGATCACGAGGATTCGCTCGCCCTCGTGCTTCGCGATGAGCTCGCGCACGGCCTGGACCTTGGCGGGCGCGGAGGCCGCGAGCCGATACCGTTCGTCGTCGGTCGCGGCGGCGTACTCGAGCCTGTCGCTCGGCGGAAGGTCGACGCGCACCTCATAGCAGGCGGCGGGGGAGATGAAGCCCTGCGCCTCGATCTGCTTCCACGGAGCGTCGAAGCGCTTCGGCCCGATCAGGCTGAAGACGTCGCCTTCGCGCCCGTCCTCGCGCACGAGGGTGGCCGTGAGACCGATGCGGCGACGCGCCTGCAGGTCGGCGGTGAGCTTGAACACCGGTGCCGGCAGAAGGTGGACCTCGTCGTACACGATGAGACCCCAGTCGAGGGCGTCGAGCAGCGCCAGGTGCGCGTACTCGCCCTTACGTTTCGCGGTCAGGATCTGGTAGGTCGCGATCGTGACGGGTTTGACCTCTTTGGCCTGTCCCGAGTACTCGCCGATCTCCTCGGGGGTGAGGCTGGTGCGCTTGAGCAGCTCATCACGCCACTGCCGGGCCGACACGGTGTTCGTGACGAGGATCAACGTCGTCGTCTTGGTCGCGGCCATCGCGCCGGCGCCCACGATCGTCTTGCCGGCGCCGCAGGGAAGCACGACCACCCCGGAGCCGTCCTTCGAGAAGGCGTCGACGGCATCCTGCTGGTAGGGGCGGATGTGCCAGCCGTCTTCGGCGAGGTCGATCTCGTGCGGGGTGCCCGGGGTGTATCCGGCGAGGTCTTCTGCGGGCCAGCCGATCTTCAGCAGTTCCTGCTTGATCTGCCCGCGCGCCCAGGCGTCGACGACGAACGTCTCCGGCGTCGGGTGCCCGATGAGCAGCGGTTGGATGCGCTTGTTGTTCGCGACCTGTGCCAGCACGGCGGGGTCGGAAGAGCGCAGGATGAGCGTTCCCTCGTCATCGCGTTCGATGACCAGCCGTCCGTAGCGGTTCACCGTCTCCCGCAGGTCGACCGACACGGAGGGCGGCACCGGGAAGCGCGACCAGCGGTCCAGCGTCTCGAGCATGTCCTCAGCGGTGTGGCCTGCTGCTCTGGCGTTCCACAGCCCGAGACGCGTGATCCGGTACGTGTGGATGTGCTCGGGAGCGCGTTCCAGCTCGGCGAAGATCGCCAGCTCGTGGCGGGCGCTCTCGGCGTCGGCGTGGGCGACTTCGAGCAGCACGGTGCGATCGCTCTGGACGATCAGTGGGCCATCAGACATAGCTCACCAGTTTAGCGGTCGACTGACCTGCAGGGCCCTACGGCGCGACGATCGTCGCTGTGAGGATGCTCGACACCGGCAGAGTGCGTTCCACATCGGCCGCGCGGTCTCGTCCGCGGAGTCTGCCGCCCCCGATACCCGTCGCCTCCAGGAGGAGCTCTCTCGTGGATCCGTCGGGCATCCCGACCGTGACCTGCAGGACGGACTTCGCGCGCACCGCCGCTTCGAGTTCGCGATCGAGCCACGCGGCATCCGCATCGGCTCCCTGGTGCGAGCGCAGCCGAGCGATGAGGGGCATCAGATCGGTGGAGTCACCGGTCGATGCCTGTGCAGGAGGAGCCGGGTGTCGCTCTCGGACGAGCAGGGCTCCGTCGGAGCCGACGAGCGTCGCCGGGTACCGCGCATCCGTGAGCGCCCAGTACACCGTGTCACGGCCGACGCGGGTGGTCAGCGAGTCGAGGTGCGGGCTGAGGGCGAGGGGGCGCAGGGACTGGTCGACGGCCATCGCCTGGATGAGGTGCGAGTCGGAACTCTCGATGCGCGTGCGTCCCGTCTCGTCGTCGGTCGAGACGCGGACCAGACCGTGCCGTTGGGCGGTCTGCGCGATCAGGTAGCTCAGGGGCTGCGGGAGTCCCGTGAGAGAGATGGAGGAGAGGAATTCGAGGATCGACTCCTCGGTCTCGCCGGCGACGAACGCGTGCGCCACGGACTCGGAGGTGAAGCGATACGACGACGCCTGCGCTGCGGACTCACGCGCGGCGATCGTACGCAGCCGCACATCCAGCGCCGGCTCCAGCGGGCCGGGCGCGATCGCCGTCAGGTCGTTCTGCAGGAAGATCCGATCGACCTCGGTCGGCAGCAGTGCCACGAGTGCTTCGGGATCTGCGGCCTTTCCGTGTCGCAGACCCACGGCCCATTCGGGCTCGCTCCCGTCCTCCGCGATCAGGCCGAGGAGGGCCGCCGCATCGTGGAGGGTGCGCGAACGCTCGGGCCACGCAGGATCCCAAGGGTGCGCGGAGATCCAGGCCTGTGGCGGTATCCACCCACCGGTCTCGGAGCGGACGCCGCGCGGGAGAGCATCGCGGAAGGCCGTGGCCAGGGCCGCCCAGCGGTCGGCGGCGGAGGATCGCAGCCAGTCCTCTGCGGACTGGCTCGATCGCAGCCGTCGATCCGCCGACACGGCGAGTCCGGACTGGAGCGCGAGCGCCGCGAGGGTGTCGACGATCTCGGCGGGGACCCCGGCCTCGGCGAGCTGACGTTTCTCCCCCGCGCTGACGCCGCCACCGGTGAGCAGGGCGAACGGGCTCTCCCTCGCGATCAGAAGCACGTCGGCGAGGACGGACACGGTCGTGAAGGCGCGCTCCGCTGCGTGCGCTGCGGCGGTGACCGAGGAGGGCGGCGCGGAGGCCTCCGAGGGTGGGCGGGCGGCAGAGCGTCCGGTGATGGCGGCCACCACGGGCGGATAGGGGGTCCCGTCGGGTCGCAGCAGCGCGAGCGCAGTCAGCTGCTCCCGCTCCGGTCCGGCATCCTGTCCGGAGGCAGCAGCGAGAAGGGCGTTCGCCTCCGAGGCCGTGAGCGAGGGGAGGGTGCGGGTCAGTGAGGCCGGATCGAGCAGAGCCTCCGCAGCATCGAAGAGGTCCTGCCATGGGGCATCCGGTCGCACGGCTCGTGCACGGAAGAGGTGGAGGAGGTCATCGTCGCTCGCCGCGGCCAGCCAATCCGCCAGCGGTCGCGCGTGAGTGCTCATGGCCGATGCCTCAGGAACGCGAAGACGCGCGGCCCTTCCGGATGAAGCTCATCGTGAGGAGCGCGATGATCATGAGGAACGCGACCGGCAGTCCCCAGTACGGGATCGCGGCGATGACCGGCCAGACACCCTCACCGAATGCGGCCTGACCCATCCCGAGTGCGGTGCCGATGATGATCGCGAAGAAGCACACCACCGACGCGGCGGCGATTCCGAGCGCGGTGAACGCCAGGATACGATCCAGCCGGCGGATGGGAACCTCCGGTTCCGAATTCTGCGTGCTCATCCGCATCAGCCTACTCGCACTGGGGCCTTCGGCTCTGCGCGCCGCGACAGGTAGGCTGGGGGCACGCGCAGGAGCGCGTCATTGTTCTGCATATCGATCCCAGCGAGGTTCTCCCATGCCCACCGGCAAGGTCAGGTTCTACGACGAAGAGAAGGGTTTCGGCTTCATCGCCAGCGATGACGGCCAGGACGTCTTCCTGCACGCCTCGGCGATGCCCACCGGCACCGCGGTCAAGGCCGGTGCGCGCGTGGAGTTCGGCGTGGCCGACGGCAAGCGCGGACTCCAGGCGCTGTCGGTGCGTGTGCTCGAGGCGCCGCCCAGCCTCTCGAAGGCGAAGCGCAAGCCGGCCGACGACATGGCCATCATCGTCGAAGACCTCGTGAAGCTGCTCGACGGCATCGGCGGGGATCTGCGCCGGGGTCGCTACCCCTCATCCGGCCAGGGTCGCAAGATCGCCGCCGTCCTGCGCAAGGTCGCTGATGACCTCGAAGCCTGACGCCGACGCGCGTCTCCTCGATGCCCACGACCTCGCGCTGGCCGCGCTGGCCGAGATCACTCCTGCGTCGACCGTCGGCCCCGCCGCCGGATATCTCGCTGAGGAAGACGGTTCGGTCTCGCTGCGTTTCGAGAACCGGCTCGCCGGCTACCCGGGGTGGTTCTGGACGGTGACCGTCGCCCGTGTCGAGGGCGAGGAGCCGACGGTCCTCGAAGTCGAACTCCTCCCTGGAGACGGCGCGCTGCTCGCGCCGGAGTGGGTGCCCTGGGCCGAGCGCCTGGCTGAATACCGTGCGCATCAAGTCGAACTCGCCGAGGCCGCCGCGGCCGCCGGTGACGACGTGGTGCCCGGGGAGGATGAGCTCGCCGCCGAAGAGGATGAAGATCTCGACGACGACGATCTCGACGACGACGACGACGACGGCGAAGCGGACATCCTGCATGCCGGCGACCTGGACGGCGTCGACATCGACGAGCTCGACGATGCAGGCGCCGACGACGAAGAGTCGGACGAGTCGGAAGACGACGACGCCGACGCCCTCGATGAGGACGCCGGCGAGGTCGACGAGGAGGAGTGACCCGAGGCGCTCAGGCGCCCAGGTTCTCCAGCACGTACTCGATCGATCGGGTCAGCTGGCGCACATCGTCCGGTTCGATCGAGACGAACGTCGCCACCCGCAGCTGGTTGCGACCGAGCTTGCGGTACGGCTCCGTGTCGACGATGCCGTTGGCGCGGAGCGTCTTCGCGATCACTGCAGCATCGACGCTGTCGTCGAAGTCGATCGTGGCGACCACGGGGGAGCGGTGCGCGGCCTCCGTGACGAAGGGCGTCGCGACGGCGGAGGCCTCGGCCCAGTCGTAAAGAACCGAGGACGACTCGGAGGTGCGGGCAGCCGCCCAGGCGAGACCGCCGTTGTCGAGGATCCAGCGAAGCTGGCTGTCGAGCAGGTGCAGGGTCGTGAGCGCCGGAGTGTTCAGCGTCTGATTGAGTCGCGAGTTGTCGACTGCGTTCTTCAGGCTCAGGAACTCGGGGATGTAGCGGTCTGATGCGGCGATGCGCTCGATGCGCTCGACCGCGGCCGGTGAGACGGCGGCGAACCACAGGCCACCGTCGGAACCGAGGTTCTTCTGCGGAGCGAAGTAATAGACGTCGGCCTGCGAGGCGTCGAAGTCGATACCGCCCGCGGCGCTCGTGGCATCGATGACGGTGAGTGCGCCATCGGCGGCGATCCGCTGGATCGGTGCGGCGACGCCGGTCGAGGTCTCGTTGTGCGGCCAGGCGTACACGTCGACGCCCTCCACCACCTCGGCGACCGTCAGCGAGCCGGGCTCGGCCTTGCGCACCTCGGGGGCCTCGAGCCAGGGCGCGCCGGCTGCGGCGGCGAACTTACCCCCGAATTCGCCGAACACGAGGTTCTGGCTGCGTCGCTCGATGAGGCCGAAGGCCGCCGCGTCCCAGAAAGCCGTCGATCCGCCGTTGCCCAGGATGATCTCGTAACCCTCAGGTACACGGAACAGGGCGGCGAGCTGCTCGCGGACGCTGCCGACGAGGTTCTTCACCGGCGCCTGACGGTGGGAGGTGCCGAGGATCGTCGCCCCCGAGGAGACCAGTGCCTCGAGCTGCGCAGGGCGCACCTTCGAGGGACCGCAGCCGAAGCGGCCGTCGATGGGCAGGAGGTCACGGGGAATCTCGATCGCCATGCGTCGATTCTAGGGGGCGTGCGGCGTGCCGCAGGACCGCGCGCGAGTCCGATGTCCGCCCGGGAATGTAGGCTTGCCTAAGAACCTCGGAGGGCCTGCACATGACCGATCTGATCGACACCACGGAGATGTATCTCCGCACCATCCTCGAACTCGAGGAGGAGAACATCGTGCCGCTGCGCGCGCGCATCTCCGAGCGACTCGGCCACTCCGGTCCGACCGTCTCGCAGACGGTCGGTCGCATGGAACGCGACGGGCTCGTCATCGTCTCGGAAGACCGCACGCTCGAGCTCACCGACGCCGGCCGCCGCAAGGCCGTCGACGTGATGCGCAAGCACCGTCTCGCCGAGCGGCTGCTCTCCGATGTCATCGGGCTCGACTGGGCGTTCGTGCATGAAGAGGCCTGCCGCTGGGAGCACGTGATGAGCGAGCAGGTCGAGCGTCGCCTCGTCGAGCTGCTCGGGCACCCGACCGAGTCGCCGTACGGCAACCCGATCCCCGGACTCGACCAGCTCGGAGACATGCCCGCTCGCACCTTCGACGAAGGCGTCATCGGACTTGTCCAGCGTCTCAATGCCGCGGGCGAGCCCGTCGAGGGTACGGTCCGTCGTCTGGCCGAACCTGCTCAGGTCGATCCTGAACTGCTCGAGCAGCTGCGCGACGCGGGCGTCGTGCCCGGAGCACACGGCGACTTCCGCTTCAGCGAGGGGTACGTCCTCATCCAGATGGATGGAAAAGACGATGGTCTCGAGCTCCCTGTGGAGCTGGCCTCGCACATCTTCCTGGTAGGCGAACCCGCCTGATCGCGCCCGAAATCCGGCGACGATGTCGACGTGAAGAAACGACGCCGGTCGGCTTCTGCGACGATTGTCAGTTTCCCAGGGTGACATGATCGTTATCTTCCGGTAACCTCGGTCAGGTCGCCAGCGAAGAAGCCCGCTGGAGATGAACCCGCGAAGATCGCCTTCCAGGCTCGTCGTCTTCACGGCAAGAACGCACAAAGTACCCGAGCTACATTCGTGCCACGAGAGCAGAGTGCCGACGAGCCAGCGCTAACCCGAACAGCGCGAGGGCCCAGGAGGACCAAGTTTTGGCCGCAGACATCGAACCGCCCGCGAAGAAGACATCTGAAGAAAGAGTACCCGCCCGCCGAACCGGCGCGCGCATGAGTGCTCGAAAGGCCGTCAAGCCGCTCCGCTCCATCGCCATCTTCGGGGCCGTCGGTGCACTGGTCGCCGGGATCGCCCTGCCTGCCTTCGCTTCGTCGAAGCCGAGCGAGGCGGCACCGACCACCCTCCAGCAGCTCGCCGCCGTCGACGCGCAGTCGCTCGTCGTCGCTTCGCAGGCCACTGCGGCACCGCTCGCCCGCGGCACGTTCAGCGCCACGACCCCCGAGGAGATCGCGAAGAAGAAGGCAGAGGAGGCCGCCGCTGCGCGCGCCGCCGCCGCCGCTTCCACCGCATCGACCACCTCCTCCCGTTTCAACACCGCGGGCTACGCGCTCACCTCGCCGGGTTCGGGCGAAGTGCGTTACCCGCTTCCGATGGGTTCGTGGAACGTCAGCCGCACGGTGGGCGGTGGGCACAACGGTGCCGACATGCTCGCCCCCGCCGGCACGCCGATCTACGCGGCCGCCGCCGGTGTCGTCCGCGCTTCCGCCGAGAGCATCGGCGGCTACGGCGTCGCCGTGATGCTGGACAGCGTCGTGGGCGGACAGCGTCTGCAGACCACATACGGCCACATGCTCTACGGCTCGCGTCAGGTGCAGGTCGGACAGACGGTCTCCGCCGGGCAGCTGATCGGTTACGTCGGCAGCACGGGTCGCTCGACCGCTAACCACCTCCACTTCGAGGTCTGGATCAACGGCGGACTCGTCGAGCCGATGTCGTGGCTCTCGGTCAACGCCGGCTGATTTTCGGACACGCTTCTCTCCATTCACCCGCCGTTTCGCCGCGTACCCAGCGAGATGGGTTAGCCTGATCCCGTTGTCGTACAGGTGGGAGAGGCTGATGGAGCGAATACCGACCATCCGAACCATGGATGCCCTCGGTCGTCACGTCCTTCTGCATAGCCCGCAGGGACGCCACGGCGTTGCCGTGCGCGAAAGGCGCTGTCTTTAGACGGCGCCTTTTTTCGTCCCCGCGATCGATCTGCCTCCTGCACGACCTCGTGTGAGTCGAGAGTGCCGGGAAGCCGTCCCGGCGGATCGAGAGGATGACGAATGCGCACACTGGTCCTGAATGCCGGATACGAGCCGCTCGCGATCGTGTCGTTCAAACGAGCCCTGGTGCTGGTGATGAACGACAAGGCGACCGTGATCGAACGCGTGGAGGAAGACCCCGTCTGGGGCACGCACGGCGTCTACGATCGCCCTGCGGTCATCATCCTGGCGCGTTACGTCCGCGTCCCGTCGAGCAGGCGCGTGCCGGTCACGCGACGCGGAGTGCTCCGCCGGGACAACCACCGCTGCGGCTACTGCGGGAAGGCCGCATCGACGATCGACCACGTGCTGCCGCGCTCTCGCGGGGGAGCGGACTCCTGGGAGAACCTCGTCGCCTGCTGCCTGCGCTGCAACAACGTCAAGAGCGACCGCACGCCGCAGGAGATGCGCTGGCAGCTGCGCTTCACCCCCCGGCCTCCGCACGGCACCGCATGGACCGTGCGCGGAACCGAACGCAGCGACCCCCGATGGGAGCCGTACCTCGCACTGGCCGCGTAACACACGGGGGGCCGCAGACGACAGCCGACGACGCGCAGAAGGGGAGCCACCCGGAGGGCGGCTCCCCTTCTGCGCATCGTGCCCGCGACAGGATTCGAACCTGCGACCTGCCCTTTAGGAGAGGGCTGCTCTATCCCCTGAGCTACGAGGGCGTGCATCCAGTCTAAGCGACCGGATGCACGCCGCCACGTCTCAGTCCTCGCCACGCCGCCACAGCTTCGACGGCCACCAGATCGCCTTGCCGATGTCGTAGGCCAGCGCCGGGACCAGCAGCGAGCGCACGACGAAGGTGTCGAGAAGCACCCCGAAGGCGACGATGAAGGCCAGCTGCACGAGGAACAGGATCGGGATCACCGACAGCGCAGCGAAGGTCGCCGCGAGGACGAGGCCCGCCGACGTGATGACGCCACCGGTGATCGAGAGCCCGCGCAGGATCCCCTCCCGCGTTCCGTGCGCCTTCGACTCCTCGCGGACACGGGTCATCAGGAAGATGTTGTAGTCGATGCCGAGCGCGACGAGGAAGACGAAACCGAACAGCGGCACTGCGGGATCGGCGCCGGGGAAGGCGAAGATCCCGTTGAAGACGAGAGCCGAGACTCCCATCGCGGTGCCGAAGGAGAGCACCGTCGTGAGGATCAGCAGCACCGGCGCGAGGATCGCACGCAGCAAGAGCATCAGGATGAACATGATCACGACGAGGATGACCGGAATGATGAGGTTCCGGTCGTGGATCGAGGCGTCATTGGTGTCGATAGAGGTGGCGGTGACACCGCCGACGAGCGCATCCATCCCGTCGAGGTCGCTGCGGAGCTCGCGCACGGTCGATGCCGCGGCCTCTGAGTCGGCGGCATCGGTGAGAGTCCCCTGCAGGAGGACCTCGCCCTTCACCGTCGTCGGTTCAGGGGCCGGCGTGCCAGGAGGGCCGACGGCCGTGACGCCGTCCTCGGTCACAGGCGCCGCGCCGCTCGGCGAGTCGGCCGCCGTGACGGAGACCGCGTCGATGCCGTCGTTCGCGAGCAGGACGTCGGCGGCGTCCTGCAGCTGCTCTTCGGCTACGACGACATAGACGGGGCTGCCGGATCCGCCGGGGAAGTGCTCGCCCAGCGCCACCTGGCCGTCGCGCGCCTCCGAAGCGCCGAGCACCAGATCGGACTGCGGCACACCGTTCGCGTCGAGCTGGGTGATTCCCGCGGCCCCGGCGAGCAGGACGAGCGTCGTCACGATCCAGATCACCCGCGGGCGACGCTTGATGAGGCCCGCGAGCCGTGCCCACAGACCCGTCGTGCGCATGCCGTGCTCTGCAGCGACGACCTCCGGCTCGAAACGGGGGCGTCGCGGCCAGAACACCGCGCGACCGAAGAGCAGGAGCAGCGACGGCAGCAGGGTCAGCGCCGAGAGCATCGCGAACACGATCCCGATCGCCGCGACCGGCCCCAGCGTGCTGTTCGACTTCAGATCGCTCAGCAGCAGGCACAGGAGCCCTGCGATCACCGTGCCGCCCGACGCGACGATCGGCTCGACGGAGCCCTTCCACGCCTTCATGACCGCAGTTCCCTTGTCCTGCGCGACGCGGAGTTCCTCGCGGAAGCGCGCCACGAACAGCAGGGCGTAGTCGGTGGCGGCGCCGATCACGAGGATGAAGAGGATTCCCTGTGTCTGACCGCTGAGCAGCAGGACCTCGAACTTCGCGAGCCACCAGACCACGAGCAGTGCGACGCAGAGGGCGAACAGGCTGGTCGACAGGACGACGAGAGGGAGCAGGAACGATCGGTAGACCAGCACCAGGATGACCAGCACAGCGAGAAGCGCGACGCCCAGCAGCAGCCCGTCGATACCGGCGAACCCCGCGACCAGGTCGGCGCTGAACCCGGCGGGTCCCGTGATGTAGACGGTGACCCCGTCGGGCACGGCGGCGCGCAACTCGTCACCGAGAGCGGTCGTCGCATCCGCCAGCTCGGCATCGGAGTCGATCGGGATGAAGGCCTGCACCGCGCGCCCGTCGTCGGAGGGGAGTGCGGGGGAGACATCGTCGCCGACGCCCTCGATCTTCGGCGCATCCGCGACGGCTTCGGAGATCGCGTCCAGCTCTGCAGCGGTGAGGGTGTCGTCGGAGGTGAACACGGCGATCGCCGGGATCGAGTCGCTGTCGTTGAACTCGCCGAGCAGCTTCTGCACCTGGGTGGCATCCGCCGACTCGGGGAGGTAGGTGGTCTGCTCATTGGAGGACACCTCGTCGACCTTGCCGAACAGCGGTCCGCCGAGCGAGGCGCCCACCAGCCAGACGAGGATCAGCGCCACGGGGAGGAAGACGCGCACCCAGGAGTGTCGTCGAGAACGCTCCCTCGTGGGCGGGGTCGGCGTGGCATCGGGGCGGGACATCGGGTTCCTTTCGGGGAGTGCTTCGGGAGAGGCGGATCAGGAGATCCAGGCGAGGATGAGGATCATCGTCGCGAGGAAGCCGGCGAAGTAGTTCAGGGCGATGAATCGCCGCCAGGCACGGTTCGTGGAGGCGGAGGTCTCGTCGGTCACGTTCCACCACGGTGCCGCGTTCACGACATAGGGCAGAGCCAGTGCCGCCGCGAGCGGGCCGGGCCAGGGGGTCAGCAGCATCGCCGCTCCCGCGATCACCCACAGCGAGAGCGACAGGCGGACGGTCGCCCGTGCTCCGATGACGGTGGCGATCGACGAGATCCCGGCTTCGCGGTCCGGGCCGATGTCCTGCACGGCACCGAAGGCGTGGGCGGCCATGCCCCAGAGGAAGAAAGCGCCGAGCGTGATCACCGTGCCGACGGTCGCGGGTGACCCGGCCAGCGTGAGACCGACGATCGCCGGGCTCACGAAGTGCGTGCTCGATGTGACGGAATCGAGGAACGGGCGCTCTTTGAACCGGAGGACCGGGGCGGAGTAGGCGATCACCGCGAACACGCTCACCGCCAGCCAGAGCCACGACGAGGGGTTCCCGACGGCCACGAGATAGACGAGGAAGGGGAGGTTCGCCACCGCCGCCGCCCAGAGCGTCGCCCCATGGATCCGAGGGGCGAGGAGCGCCCCCTCGATCCCGCCCTTGCGAGGATTGGCCAGATCCGAGGCGTAGTCGAACACGTCGTTGATCCCGTACATCGCGAGGTTGTAGGGGATGAGGAAGTACAGGGTGCCGATCACGAGAGTGAGGTCTATCTCCCGCGTGCTGAGGAGATAGGCGGCCGCGAACGGGAAGGCCGTGTTGATCCAGCTGATCGGACGCGACGACAGCACGATCTGGGCGATGTCGCGTCCGATGCTGTTCGACGGGGCGGCGGCGGTGCTCATCGTCGCTCCTCCTCATCGACCGATCGACGATCCGGGGCTCGCCGTCGGGCGCGCATCGCCGTCCACACCGCGGGAAGGAGCAGAGCACCGGCAAGCGGGTAGGCGAAATCCTCGATCGGTGCCAGTCCGATGTGCACGCCGAGCAGTGGATCCTGTGCGTAGTGGAACAGGCCGCTGGCGATCATCGCGGTGTCGAAGGCCGCGGTGAGCACGAACAGCACGATCACCGTCAGCAGCACGGCGAGAGGGCGCGGGCCTTGCCGGCGGGAGGCGAGCGCGAGCCCGGCACCCCCGAGCGCCGCGACGGCCACGAACCAGGAGGAGAGCTGGAGGTAGGTCATGATCCATCACCTTTCGCGCGCCGCTGCTCTCCGAGCCGGGAGAGCACCCGTGCCGCGCCGGTGTAGATCACCATGGTGCACACCACGAGGAACAGCAGGAAGACCGGCTCCTCGATGGGCAGCTCGGGAGCGAGGACTACGCCCGTCGCGATCGCGCCATCTCCTCGGAAGAAGATCCCGTTGGCGATGCCGGCCACATCCCAGACCAAGAAGAAGACGAGGCCGACGACCGTCACGACCATGGCCGACAACGCATCGCGCCAGAAGAAGAGTCGGAACCGCCAATCCAGCAGCAGCATGCATCCCAGCGACAGGAGGAGGGCCGCCAGGTACACCACGCCCATCAGGACGCCTCCGTCCCGACAGGCGAAGGTTCAGAAACCGGGAGGGGGCCGGGGGAGTGATCGTCGCGGATGCGCTTGAGGACGATCTCCGCACTGATCAGACACATCGGAACGCCGACACCCGGCGCGGTGGTGGCTCCGGCATAGAACAGGCCCTGCACGCGCTTGGAAGTGTTCTGCGCCCGGAACATCGCGCTCTGCGAGAGGATGTGCGCCGGTCCCAGCATGCCTCCACGCCAGGAGTGGTAGTCGTCGCGGAAGTCCGCAGGGCCTGTCGTCTCGCGCACGACGATGCGTTCGCGGAGATCGGGGATGCCGGCCCAGGTCGCGACCTGATCGATCGCCGCGTCGGCGGCACGTTCGATCGCGGGTGACCCCGTTCCGTCAGGTCCGCCGTGTCCGAGCTCGACGTCCGCAGGCACGGGGATCAGCACGAACAGGTTCTCGTGGTCGACGGGGGCCACGTCGGGATCCGTCGCGCTCGGTCGGCACACGTAGATCGACGCCGGGTCGGGCACGGTCGGGGTCGCGCCGAAGATCGCGTCGAAGTTCGCATCCCAGTCATCGGTGAAGAACAGGGAGTGGTGGGGAAGCTCCGGGAGTGCGCCGCGAACACCGAGCATCACGAGGACCCCGCCCGGTCCGCTGGTGCGCCTCGCCCACCACGCTTCGGGGTAGGTCTGCAGCGAAGGCGGAAGCAGTACGGTCTCGGTGTGGTGCAGGTCGGCCGCGGACACCACGAGGTCGGCGCTCTCGACGTGCGAGGAGCCCGCGCCGTCGACCCAGCCCACACCGGTGACGTGCGTGCCGTCGGCGCCGTCCTGCGTGCGTATCCCGGTGACCTGCGCCCCGGTCACGATCCGTGCTCCCGCGTCGAGCGCGAGCGCTTCGATACGTTCGATCACGCGCCAGAAGCCGCCCTGCGGGTAGCTGACGCCCTGGTCGAGGTCGAGCGCGCTCATGAGGTGGTACATCGCCGGCGCGTTCCGGGGGTCGGTGCCGAGGAAGACCGCCGGGTAACCGAGGATCTGGCGCACGACCGGGTGCGAGAAGCGCCGGGCGGCGAAGGACTGCAGCCTGGTGCCGAGCAGGGCGGACAGCCGAGGCAGCGCCCGAAGGACTTCCGGGGCGAGAAGCGACCGCATGCGGGTGAACGGGTTGTAGAGGAAGTACTTCTGCGCCATCGCTCCGGCATGCTGCGCGGAGTCGAGGTAGGAGTCGAGCGCCGCCGTCGATCCGGGCTCCAGCTCTTCGAAGAGGCGGGTGACCTGATCGCGTCCCGCGGGTACCGTCACGGGAGCGGACGGGGCGTTGTCGGTATCGGGGGCGCGGAACACCCGGTATCCCGGGTCGAGTCTGACGAGGTCGAGCTGTTCGGCGGTGGTGGTGCCCATCATCGCGAAGAAGTGGTCGAACACCTCGGGCATCAGGTACCACGAGGGGCCGGAGTCGAAGCGGAAGCCCTCGCGTTCGATCGTCCCGGCACGTCCGCCGACGCGGTCGTTCTTCTCGAGTACGACGACCTCGTGTCCGTCCCGAGCGAGCAGGCCCGCGGTCGCGAGGCCGGCGACTCCCGCGCCGATGATCACCACCCGGCTCATCGGTCGCGTTCCATCGAGGTGACGAGGACGGAGCGAGCGGCGAGGGCGGCCTTGATCGGATCGGGAACCCGCACCCGCCGACGGTAGAGGACATCGGCCGGGGTCCTGGACACGCGACGGGTCAGGGCCGCGAACAGGGCCAGGGCGCTGCGCACCGCTGCACGGGCGTCCTTCGGCAGCAGCGGGATCGCCTCACGCGCATCATCCAGCTGTCGGAACACGGTGCCGACCCATGCATCGCGGTCGGCATCCGTCAGACGCGCGGTCCCGCCGAGGTAGCCACGGTGCAGGCGATCGGTGTCGTCGGCGAGGTCGCGCAGGAAGTTCACGTTCTGGAAGGCGGCTCCGAGCTGTCGGGCTCCGTGCCGCAGCGTCTCGAGCTCGTCGGGCGTGCGGTCGGCGTCGCGCAGGAAGACCTGCAGGCACATGAGGCCCACGACCTCGGCGGAGCCGTAGACGTACGCCGCGTGGGCATCGACGTCGTAAGCGGCGAAGCCGGCGTCTTCGTCGATGTCTGCACGCATCGAATCGAAGAACGGCTGCGTGAGCTCCTCGCCGATCCCGCACTCCCGTGCGGTCCGTGCGAAGGCGTGCAGGATCAGGTCGCTGCTGTACCCGCTGCGCATGGAGCGATGCGTCGCGGCGACGTAGGAGTCGAGCGCGGCCGATTGCGCGGTGACATCCAGCCCTGCTTCGGCAGCTACGCCGTCGACGATCTCATCGGCGATGCGCACCATCGCGTAGATGTTGCGGACGTGCTGGCGGTGGCGCTTTCCGAGAAGGCGGGTGGCGAGTCCGAACGACGTCGAGTATGTGCGGATGACATCTGTCGTCGCGATCTCTGCCGTGCGGTTGAAGCGCCGCAGGGCGGTATCGTCCGAGCGATCAGCCGAGTTCGCGGTCATCGGTTGCGGCTTCCGACACGGGAGGCGAGCGCGCGGATGGCCTGCGCGGCCGCAGCCGGGAGCATGTCTTCGGCTTCGGCGTGCCTGAGGGCGGTGTCCGCCGCTTCGAGGTGCTCCTGCACGAGACCTCGGACGAAGGCCTCCGAGCCGCATTCCCGGAGGCGGTCTCGGGCGTCCGCTCCGTCTGTCGGGCTGAGGTCGGGCCTGCCGAAGTGCAGCTCGATCCCTTCCCACTGGCTGGTCATGCGGGCATAGGCGATGATCGCGGTCTCCTTGCCCTCGCGCAGATCCGAGAACGGATCTTTGCCGTGCTCATCGGGGTCGCCGAAGACCGAGAGCAGGTCGTCCTGCAGCTGATAGGCGAGGCCGAGGTGTCGTCCGATCACGGCGAGGTGTTCTTCGACGGCAGCAGAGGATCCGGCGAGTACTGCGGCGGCGCGCAGCGGGAGCACGAACGAGTAGGTCGAGGTCTTGTATGCGCTCGTGGAGAGGATCGTCCGCAGATCGGGGGCGATGATGCCGTCGCTGAGCGCGACATCGGCGTGCTCGCCGGCCACCGTCTCGAAGATGGTCTGCTCGAGCAGGCCGAGGAGCCGTTCTCGCGCGTCGTCCGTGACGTGTGCACGGGCGAATCCCAGCACGGCGGAAGACAGGAGCAGGTCTCCGAGGAGAATCGCACTCGAGCGGGCCCAGTGCATGGCGGGTTCGGTCGGCTCTTCCGGACGTCCGGCGACGAGCGCCCCGATCAGATTGGGGCGACGTCGCCGCATCAGATCACCGTCGATGACATCGTCGTGCAGAAGGAAGGCGAAGTGGAGAAGCTCGACGTGGGCGGCGACATCGATGGCGACGTGCGTCTCGTCGGCCGTCAGAGTCCCCGGCGCCAGCGCGTGGGCCAGATCCAGGAGCAGACGGGGCCGGATGAGCTTGCCACCGAGCGCGTGCTCCTCGGCGGCCTGCCACAGCCCGACGAACTCGCTGCCGTACTGTTCGGCAGCGGCGCTGCGCTCGGAGAACCGGTGTCGCAGGGCCTCTTCGATCCGCGTTCCGAGCGATTCCTCCGTCGTCGTCGAACTCATCGGTCACACCTCGCCGAGTCGCCGCAGCAGCGGCAGCTGCTCGACGAGCCAGGGGCTGAAGGCGAAGGGCGCATGCGTCACGGCCTCGACCAGTGAACCGACGTCGATCCACGTCCATTCGGACACCTCGTCGGGATTGGCGATGGGGTCGCCGTCGAAGATCGCGACATGCACGGGGCAGATCTCGTTCTCGACGATGCCGCTTGCGTCCACCGCGCGATACCGGTAATCGGGGAGAGCCAGGTGAACATCGTCGAGCTGTATTCCGAGTTCGCCGACGCCGTGGCGACGCACCGCGTCGGCCATGGCCTCATCGGGTCGCGGATGACCGCAGAAGCTGTTCGTCCAGACGCCCGGCCAGGTCTTCTTCGCGAGCGCTCGACGGGTCAGGAGCAGACGGCCGTCGCGGTCGAGGACGTAACAGGAGAAGGCGAGGTGCAGGGGAGTGTCGGTCGTGTGGACTTCGCTCTTCGGGAGGGTGCCGACGGCGGTCCCGTCTTCGGCGAGGAGGGTCACGTCATCCATGGCATCTCCCTGACCTTGAGCCTTTCAGAATTAGCTAACTTGGTGAGTAGTCAACTTAGCATGAAACTGTTGGTGTGTAACATGATCGCATGGACACGGAGCCCGGCACCACCCCGCACGCGGGCGCGCAGGAATCGCTCTCCGTCGTAGACGAAGGATCTCGCCACTCTGGAGATGCTCCGGACGGCCTCACCCACGCGGCCATCTACGATGTCGACGCGAGTGATCCCCGCAGTGTCCTGATCGACCGAACGGGAGTGCCGCCGGAGGAGCTGAAGCAGATCGCGCGGGTCATGGAGTCCCTCGCGGGGTTGCGCGAGGCCGAGCAGACGCTCTCCCAGGCGTCACGTCGCTATATGCGTCTGAACGAGACGGACATGCGCGCGCTGCACTACCTGATCGTGTGTGCGAACCGGAACCTGGTCGCGACGCCCGGAGGGATCGCGCACCACCTCGGTGTCTCGACCGCGGCGACCACCAAGCTCCTCGATCGCTTGGAGAAGGGAGGGCACATCACTCGTGCTCCTCACCCGACCGACCGCAGGGCGCTGCAGATCACCATCACCGCCGAAACTCGGCACGCCGCCATGGAGACAGTCGGTCGTCAACAGGCGAAGCGTTTCTACTCAGCGGCCCGTTTGACACCCGCGGAAAGGGACGTCGTGATCCGGTTCCTCACGGATATGACCGACGAGATCACACTCCGCGACGAGCCGTGGTTGCAGGACTAGTCTCCTGCAGGACGAAGGTCTCGAATCGAGATCTCAGGCCGCGGTCAGTGTGCGGCGTTGTATGCGTCCACGACCTGCGCAGGAATGCGGCCACGTTCGGAGAGCTTGTGCCCATTCTCGTTCGCCCACGCGCGGATCGCTGCGACTTCCGGGTTCCTCGCAGGCCGCTTACGGCTTGCGGAAGAGCGCGGTGAGCTCGAAGAACCGGCCCTGCGCCCCGCAGCCACGTATGGCTCGAGGGCGTTGCGCAATTCGTCGGCATGCGCCGTATTCAGGTCGATCTCATATGCCGTGCCATTGAGCGAGAAATGTACGGTCTCGCCTTCTCCGACTTCCAGGACGCTTCCGTCGATGTCGTCGACCAGCTGATGCACAATTCGTCTCGCCATACGGGGGACTTTACTCTCTTCCGAGGAAATGCGACAAGTCGGAATGGTGAGTCGCATTAATTCGATTCCTGCGACGTAACAATTCGGTTCTCCCGGTCAGGGAAGAAGACCGGCTCGTCGTGCTCTGGCGACAGCGGCGTGGCGGGTGGAGGCGTCGAGCTTCGACATCGCGGTTCCGAGGTACGCCTTGACCGTGCCTTCGCGCAGTCCGAGCTGCGCGGCGATCTCGGCATTGGTCGAACCGAGCGCAGCGCACGCGAGCACATCGGTCTCCCGCGGTGAGAGACGGATCGTGGGGATGGGACCGGAGGCGGTGGCGGCACCCGTTTCGCCCGCGAGGGTCATCAGGCGCCGCTCGACGTGCGCAATCCTGGCGCGGATCTGGACGTCGTCCACGGATGCGGCGATGCTCCGGAGCTCCGCGAAGCTCTGACGCAGCTCCTCGCGCTGGGCCGGTGCCACGACGTCGTCGCCGGGCTTCGTCTCCTGCAGCCGCCGCTGCACCTCGTCGCGGATGCGCAGCTCATCAGCGACGGACTGCGCGACCTGCATGGCGGGAGCGGTGGTCACCCCTCCCACCCGCTCCTCATCCCACCCACCGGCATAGAGCACTCCGCGCGAGCGCCCCTGAACGACGATCGGGAGGGCGAGAAGTGTTCGCAGCCCCTCGCCCAGCACGAACACGTCGTAGTCGTGGGTGATCTGCTGGGATGACCCGTAGTCGCTCGTCATCCGGGGACGGAGCTCCATCATGGCCCGACCGCCGAGTCCGCGTTCCGGTCGTACCCGTAGTCCGTCCAGCGATCGCGTGCGTGCGCCGACGATGCTGGTGACGCTCACCACGCCCTCTTCGATGAGGCCGCCGAAAGCGACAGGGAAGCGCGTGCGCCTGGCGAGCTCGCGCACGGCATGGGCGACGAGATCCGCCTCGGATTCGCGGGTGACGGGTGAGGACACGACTACCTACTTCCGGGGTGACGACGCAGTTCCCCGTTACGTAGCGTCACGATATCACTGGCGTCGTCGTGTCGTGCGTGGGCCCGGCGGCCTACTCGCCGGGCCCACGACGTCGTCTGCCGAACGCTCAGCCCGCTTCGAGGTCGAGCAGGAACCGCTTGCGCTCGGGATGCGCTCCGTACTGCCCTGCGCTTCCGTCTGATCGCACGACGCGGTGCACCGGCACGATGATCGAGAAGGGAGTGATGCGGCACGCCGTGCCGACGGCGCGCGCAGCACCGGGATGCCCGGCGAGGACCGCGACCTCCCCGTAGCTCATCGTCTCTCCCCACTCGATGCCGCAGATCGTCTGCAGTGCGGTCAAGGCGAACCCGTCGACGAGTCGCCAGTCGAGCCGGAGGCGCTCTTCGAAGCGCACCGGCTCGCCGTCGAAGTATTCGCCGAGAAGATGCGCGAGTTCGTCGGCGGCGCCGGGTTCGGGCTCGGGTACTGCCCCCAGCTGGCGGGAGACGCCTTCGAGCAGCCAGGGGACGTGCGGGTCTTCGGATTCGGAGAGGTCGAATCGAACGATGCCCTCGTCGGAGAACACCGCGAGAGCATCGCCGAACGGCGTCGGCGCGAAGTCGTAGCGGAAGGTCATGCCCCCATCCTGACCGCCTGCCCCCGCTCCGAGCCCCACGCCCGCCGCGCCACGTGGAGAACACGACCGGTACCCACGTCGGGCAGGAGGAGTGCGCGTCGCTCATCGCGCGGCGGAAATTCGGCGGAAACCCGCCTGGGATACCCCGCCTCGGCGAGTCTCGCGCCTAGGGTGTCATTGTGTGGCGACGTGAGAACAAGTCTGCGGACGACACAGCGGTGAACCCTGCTGTGCCGATCGGCGACCTGCACGTCAGCACCACGGGCTTCGAGATCGCGCACGCGGCAGAGTCCGAGCGCACGCGTCTGAGGGCGGAGGCGGCCGATCTCGGCGGCGCGTCGCCGCTGGTCAGCTTCCGTGACAGCCCGGAGTCCGGCATCGACATCTCCAAGGCGCACCCGGGGAGTCTGCCGCAATTCATCACCGGCAAGTCCACCCTTCTCTCGAACCTCTTCCGCGATGAGGTCGGGCTGCGCACGGCACGACTCGCGGCGGAGCGGATCACGGCGAAGAACACCGAGCTGCGCACGGTCCGTGGCATCGAAGCCGTGCACCTCGCCGTCGGCGTCGCCCGATGGCGCATCGGGGGAGCAGGTTTCGCCGCTCCCGTGCTGTTGCGCCCGCTGGCGATCCGCCGACACCACTCCGACTTCGAGCTGAAGCTCCAGGGCACCTTCGAGGTGAACCCCGAACTCGTGCGCATCGCGCGCGACCACTTCGGTCTCACCATCGACGCCGCGGCCCTCGCCGCCCTGGCCTACGACGGCGGCATCTTCAAACCCCAGCCCGTGATCGACAGCCTGCGTGCGATGACGCGCTCGATCGACACCTTCTCGGTCGAACCGCGGCTGGTCGTCTCGACGTTCGCCGATGTGTCGGGCGTGATGTCCCGTGACGGCGGCAGCCTCGATCATCCGGTGCTGAACGCCCTCGCCGGGCATGTGGGAGACCGTGAGCAGGTCACTGCTCCACGGGCCGCTCCGCATCACGTCGGCCCGGACGACCGGGCCCCGGCATCCGACAACCTCCTCCTCGATGCCGATGCAGAGCAAGAGGCGGTCCTCGCCCGTATCGCTGCGGGGCACTCCTTGACCGTCGCGACGCTTCCGGGGACCGGTGGGACCCAGACCGTGATCAACGCGCTCGGCGAGCTGGTTCGCGGCGGCAAGCGCGTACTCGTCGTCTCCGCCCGTCGCTCCACGCTGGACGGCGTTCGCCACCGCCTCGCGGGGATCGGGCTCGACAGCCTGGCGATCTCGCCGGCGAGCGTGCGACGCGACCTGGTCAGGGCGATCGGACGCAACGAGAAGGCGACGGCCCCCAAGGTCGGCGAGGTGGACGACGCGCTCGTGCGTCTGCGCACCGTCCTGCGCGACTACCGCCAGGCGCTCAGCGCGCCCGTCGCCGGTATGGGCGCTTCGGTCCTCGACGCGACCCGTCAGCTGACGCGGCTGGCTTCGCTGCCTGTGCCGCCGTCGACAACGGCCCGACTCGGACCCGATGCACTGCGCCGTCTCGCCTCCGATCGCAGCGAGGCCGCCGAGGCTCTCGCTCAGGCCGCCCGTCTCGGCGAGTTCCGCTTCGGTCCGAACGACTCGCCCTGGTACGGAGTGACCTTCTCCAGCACCGAGGCCGCGCGTTCGGCGCATGAACTCGCCGGGCGCCTGCATTCGGACAGCGTGCCCGCCCTCCTCGAGCGCGGCTACGAGCTGATCGCCCAGACGCACATGCGACCGTTCGCGACCATCGACGAGCTCGGTGAGTACCTGCGGCTGCTGCAGGGAATCCGCGATTCCCTCGACCGCTTCAGCCCGACGGTGTTCGAGCGTCCGCTCGGGGAACTCATCCAGGCCCACGGCTCGCGCCGCGACGCCCCCGGCATGTCGGGCGCGAACCGGCGGCGGCTGCGGCGTCTCGCGAAGGAATACGTGCGTCCCGGCGTGCACGTCACGGAGATGCACGAGGCGCTGCTGCGCATACAGGCTCAGCGCACGCAGTGGCAGCGCTGTGTCGAGGCGGGCGTCGCACCGGAGATCCCGCTCGGTCTCGCCGACGTGTCCGCCGCCTGGCAGCGGGTCGAGGCTGAGCTCGCCGAGCTCGACATCGCACTCGGTCGCCGTGAGCCGCTGGCGTCGCTCCCGGTGGCGCGACTTGTGCGCACCCTCGCAGGACTCGCCGCGAAGTCCGACGTGTTCGAGAACCTCGTCGAACGCGCCCAGCTGCGCGATCACCTCGCTCTTCTCGGGCTCGAACCGCTGCTCGCCGAACTCTCCGTGCGTCATGTCTCGGAGTCGCAGGTGGGGGAGGAGCTCGAGTTCGCGTGGTGGCAGTCCCTTCTGGAACGCGCGCTGCAGGACAATCGTGCCCTCCTCGGTGCGAACACCGCCGTCGTCGACCGCCTCGAGCGGGATTTCCGTCTGGTCGATGAGGCGCACGCCGCCATGGCCGGGCCGCTGCTCGCGTGGCAGCTGGCCAACCAGTGGCGCATCGCGATCGTCGATGAGCCGCAGCAGTCGCAGCACCTGCGCCATGCGCTGACCCAGTCCGCGACGACGACCGCGCAGGTCGTCAGCGCTGCGCCCACCCTCGTCGATGTGCTCGCACCCGTATGGATCTCGTCGCCGTACCTGGTACCCGAGATCCCGGACTCCGTGGAGTTCGACACCGTGATCCTGGTCGATGCCGCAGCGATCAACCTCGCAGAGGCCGCTCCGGCCATCCGGCGCGCACGCCAGATCGTCGCGTTCGGCGACCCGGTGACGCAGCGCCCCACCCCGTTCCGCATCGCGGTCGACCCCGAGGAGTCGTGGGAGCCTGAGGTGCCGTTCGACGACGTCTCGGCCTTCGAGCGGCTCTCCGAACTCCTGCCGGTGATGACCCTGACCCGCAGCTACCGCGCGGGCGGCGAGGACCTCGCAGAACTCATCAACGATGCGTTCTACGGTGGCGAGATCGTCTCCCTACCGTGGGCGGGCTCGTACCTCGGTCGCGGCAGCCTCACCGTCGACTACGTGGAGGGCGGCACGGGAACACCCGACCCGATCTCCGGCGCGGTCGAGAGCCCGGATGCCGAGGTCGCCAGGGTCGTGACCCTCGTGGTCGAGCATGCCGTGCACCGTCCGTCGGAATCGCTGATGGTGGTGACCGCGAGCGCCCGCCATGCCGAGCGGGTGCGCGCCGCCGTCACCTCGGCGTTCGCCGGACGCTCCGACGTGGCGGACTTCGTCGGCCGCGACACGGTCGAGCCGTTCGCGGTGCTGACCCTCGAGGAGTCGGTCGCCGAGAGTCGCGACCGTGTGATCTTCTCGCTCGGCTTCGGCCTCACCAAGCACGGCCGCGTCCTGAGCGACTTCGGCGATCTCTCCACCCCGGACGGGGAGCGACTCTTGACGGTCGGGATGACCAGGGCCCGCCGGTCGATGGTCCTCGTCTCCTCGATCCGCCCCTCTTCGTTCGACGACGGACGCCTGGAGCACGGAGCGGCGACCCTGATGTCGATCCTCGGCGGTCTCGCCGCCCGGAGCAGGGATGCGCGGCTGGAAGACCTCGCTGATCCGCTCACGCTCGCCCTCGCCCGAGAGCTGCGACGGCTCGGCGCATCGGTGGACGTCGACTATCGCGGGCTGCTGCCGCTGGTCGCGCAGCACGGTGGCAAGGCGGTCGTGATCGAATCCGACCCGGAGTCGCGCGGCGAATCCTTGCGCGAGACGTTGCGGTTGCGGCCGCACGTGCTCCGTCGGTTGGGCTGGCACTACGTGCGCGTGCACGCCTTCGATCTGTACAGCGACCCGGTGACGGCCGCGACCCGGATCGCCGCTGTGCTCGGCATCTCGGAGTCCGCCCCGCGTGCGGAGAACGACACGCAGCCGATCGACATCGCCGACACCCAGAATGACTGAGGAGTCCGACGCCGCGACGC
The DNA here is from genome assembly GCF_042881445.1 of Microbacterium sp. NPDC058269. Taxonomy (NCBI): domain Bacteria; kingdom Bacillati; phylum Actinomycetota; class Actinomycetes; order Micrococcales; family Microbacteriaceae; genus Microbacterium; species Microbacterium sp. NPDC058269. The sequence goes on along the minus strand of NZ_JBHVXT010000001.1, from coordinate 305,845 downwards.
CACACCAACGCGTGGTGCGGGTCCCCGGCTCTCGGCGTGCGCGCCTCACCCCTGTGCCGGGAAGCGACCCGGAACCGGAGTCGGCTGCCGCGGAGACGACGCCCCCGCGCGAGCGTCCGAAGGGCGCCAAGGGACCGAATGACGATCAACTGTTCCAGGACGTGCCGCCGCACTACTGAGCACGCCCGCGTCATCCGTGCCGCTATACGAGAAACGTACGGTCCCTCCGGAGAGGAACCGTGCGTCGCGTGGTGCAGACGGAGGCGGTCAGGCCCCGCGCTGCGCCTTGAGCAGATCGCGGATCTCGACGAGCAGCTCGGACTCGGTCGATGCGGCCGGCTCCTCCTCGGGCTCCTCGGCCGGGGTGCCCTTGCGGGCCTCGACCCGAGCCTTGAACGTGTTCATCGGCAGCACGAAGACGAAGTAGACGACGGCGGCGACAGCGAGGAAGCTGATGATCGCCGAGATCAGGTCGCCGATCGGGAACGTCACCTTCTCGCCGTAGATGTTCGTGAGCTGGATGCCGAACTGGCCGGCCGCATCCGCCTTGAGGAAGAGCGAGATGAGCGGGTTGATGATGCTGTTCACGACGGCCGTGACGATCGCGGTGAAAGCCGTACCGATGACGACGGCGACGGCCAGATCGATGACGTTGCCGCGCAGCAGGAAGTCCTTGAAACCTTTGAGCATGGGATCCCCCAACAGATCGGGGCCTCAGGAAGAGGCCGGCGTCGACGCAGCCGCCGGTTTGGCGCTCGTCGTCGATTCCGTCTTCGATGATGCCGAACCATCCGTCGAACCACCGGATTTGGCGCGCGAGTCCGTGCGATAGAAGCCGGAGCCGTTGAAGGTCACGCCGATCGAGCCGTACTGCTTGCGCAGCGCGCCACCGCACTCGGGGCACACGGTGAGAGCGTCGTCGGCGAAGCTCTGCACGGCGTCGAACTTGTGTCCGCACGAGGTGCAGGCATAGGCGTAGGTGGGCATGGGGGTCCTTGCGGTCAGCGTCGCCGCGGCGACAGGGTGAGGGTCTGCGACGGGGTCACGACACCGTTCACCGGCTGGTCGTGCACCTCTCGCGGAAGTTCGTCGAGTACCTCGGAATCATAGATCACGGCATAGACGGGAGGGCACTTCTCCATCGAGCCGATGGTCTTGTCGAAGTAGCCGCGCCCCCAGCCCATGCGCATGCCGGTGCGGTCGACCGCTGCGGCGGGAACGATCATCAGATCGACGTCGTTGACGGCGATGGGGCCGAGGACTTCGCCGGTGGGCTCAGGCAGACCGAACAGCCCCTCGCCGACCTCGTCGTCGTCGGTCGCCACGGCCCAGTCCAGCAGCCCATCGGCGCGGGTGACGGGGAGGAGCACGCGGATGCCGCGGCGCACCGCCCTGGTGACGAACTCGCGGGTTCCCGGCTCGGTTGTGGTGGAGAGGAAGCACGAGATGGAGCGGGCGTCGAGCTCATCGATCAGCGCGTCGAGACGCTCGCCGATCGCGGCCGCCGCGGCGTCGCGCTGCGTGTCGGAGAGGAGTTGGCGTCGTTCGCGGAGTTCGGCACGGAGCGCGCGCTTCGCGTGTTCGACGTCGTTCGACATGGCTCCGAGTCTACGTCGGCGCTCACCACTAGGCTGGCAAGATGGCTGACCACAAGATCAAAGCCGTCATTCCCGCCGCAGGCCTGGGGACGCGATTCCTCCCTGCGACGAAGGCGATGCCCAAAGAGATGCTGCCCGTCGTCGACAAGCCGGCGATCCAATACGTCGTCGAAGAGGCGGCGAACGCCGGCATCGACGACATCCTCGTCATCATCGGCCGCAACAAGAACGCCATCTCCAACCACTTCGACTCCGTGCCGGAACTCGAGGTGAAGCTCATGGAGAAGGGCGACACCGGTCGTCTCGAGCGCGTGATGAAGTCGAGCGATCTCGCCGACATCCACTTCGTCCGCCAGGGCGAGCCGAAGGGGCTCGGACACGCAGTCCTGCGTGCGCGCACCCACGTCGGCGACAGCTCTTTCGCCGTGCTCCTCGGAGACGACCTCATCGACGAGCGCGACCCGCTCCTCACCGACATGATCGCCGAGCACGAGCGCTCCGGCGCCGCCGTGATCGCGCTCATGGAGGTCGACCCGGCCAACATCCACATGTACGGCGCGGCCGCGGTCGAGCCGATCGAGGGGCAGGCCGCCGTCCGTGTCACCGGACTCGTCGAGAAGCCGGCGCAGGAAGACGCTCCGTCCAACCTGGCCATCATCGGCCGCTATGTGCTCCCGGCCTCGGTGTTCGACATCCTCGAGCACACCGAGCCGGGCAAGGGCGGAGAGATCCAGCTCACGGACGCACTGCAGGTTCTCGCGACCGATCCCGAGGGCCCCGGCGTCGTCGGCGTCATCTTCGGCGGTCGCCGCTACGACACGGGTGATCGCGTCGACTACATCAAGGCGATCGTGCAACTCGCCGCGGACCGGGACGACCTCGGTCCCGAGCTGCGCCCCTGGCTCAAGGAGTTCGCGGAACGCCTCTAGGCGACTCTGCGGGCGTCGGTGCGGCATGGATCTGGCGGCGGGAATGCGACACGGACCCATAGAACTGCGGCTCGTCCGCGCGAAGGATGCGCGACCGCTGCAGCATGAGCTGCTCGCTAACCGGTCGTGGCTCCAGCCGTGGGAGGCGACCGTTCCTTACGGCTCGGTCTCGTTCGACATGAGGCTCAGCATCCGACGCCTGCTCCAGCAATACCGCGACGGCTCGGGCTATCCGTTCGTCATGGAGTACGACGGCGAGGTCGCGGGACAGCTGAACGTGTGGGGAGTCTCGCGCGGCTCGCTGTGCTCGGCCACGATCGGGTACTGGGTGAGCGAGAGGTTCGCCGGTCGGGGGATCACCCCGACCGCGGTGGCCATGGCCACGGACGCGTGTTTCACGGAGTACGGGCTGCACCGCATGGAGATCTGCATCCGGCCGGAGAATGCCGCGAGTCTGCGCATCGTGCAGAAGCTGGGATTCCGCTACGAGGGACTGCGTCGTCGTTACATCCACATCGACGGCGACTGGCGCGACCACTATGCGTTCGCCCTCACCAAGGAAGACGTGCCGCAGGGTGTGCTCGCGCGATGGCTCAGCGGTCAGGTGCCGCCCGACGCTGCGACCGTGCCGCCATCCGACCGCATCTCGTTCTGAAACGCGCCTTCGGAGGGAAGATCCGCACGGAGTCGCCGCGACACGCGCCCGTCTGTACGGCGCTGCCAGCTCCCAGCCCTTAGCGTTGTCGGTATGGACGGGCCGGTGCTGAGCGGAGGAGTGATCGTGCTCGTCGCCGTGCTGCTCTGGATGCTCTATCTGCTGCCTTCCTGGCGGGGGCGATTCCAGTACAACGCCGCCGAACGCAACGCCGTGAGACTGAATCAGGCCCTGCGTGTGCTCGCCGAGACGAGCGAGACTCCCGGCGAAGTGCGATTCGAGCTGAACGCCCGCACCGCGCTGGCCCAGCAGAAGCTGGCGAAGCGGGTGCAGTCCGAACGCGAAGCCGCCGAACTCGAGTCCCTGCGGGAAGAACTCGCGGCGACCAGGGCCGATCCCGTGATCCGACGGGCGCGGGCACGTCGACGCGTCCGTGTCGCCGCGACCAGCACGCTCCTGACCGGACTCGTCATCGCCGGGTTCGGCGTGTGGCAGCTGCTGGCCGCGGGAAGCTCGGTGCTGCTCTGGATCGGCGGTGCCGCGATCGTCGTCGCCGGTGTCGCCCTGCAGCGGATGGCCGCCGTCGCCGGCCGTGTCGCACGTGCCACGCACGTGGTGGCCGCTCCCGCTGCCCCGCGCGTCGCTCCGGAGCTGCACGACCAGGGGCGGGCGACCTGGACACCGCGTCCGCTGCCCGAGCCGCTGGTCTCGGTGGCCGGGTCTCGTGCTCAGGCCGCACAGGCTCAGCTGGAGGCCCAGGAAGAGCGCCGCAAGGCCGCACGAGTCGCGGCCCTGCGCGAGCGTGCGGAGCAGATGGCTCCCGAGGCTCCGGTGGCTCTGCCCGCGGCCTCATCGCCGTACGCGCGGATGGGATTCGTCGACGATGCCGAGATCGAGGCGCACGTGCGAGAACTCCTCTCGCGCCGCGCCGCCGGATGATCGTTCGCGGCGCGAACAGCTTCTCCGTCGTGATAGCTTAGATGTCGTTCACGGGCCTATGGCGCAGTTGGTAGCGCGCCTCGTTCGCATCGAGGAGGTCAGGGGTTCGAATCCCCTTAGGTCCACCGAACACTGAAGCCCCCAGGCACATGCCCGGGGGCTTCAGTCATCTCCGGGCGAGTGCACACGGCGTTAGAGTGAGCTGTGCCGTCGCAACCCGGAGCGTGCCGCTCGACAACGTCGTGGTGCGATTGCATGCGGTTCGATGAGTGAGGTGCTGGCGCGTCTGCGCGCACAGATCCTCGACGGGACCTATGCCGGGGGAGCCGGGCTTCCCAGCGAGATGGAGCTGGCTGCCCTGCACGGGGTGTCCCGACGGACGATCCGCACCGTGCTCGCCACTCTGGCGCGCCAGGGGCTGGTCGAGTCGCATCGGGGATCCGGGTGGTTCGTGCAGCCCAGCCAGCCGCAGGGGTTCGACAGGATGCGGTCGTTCACGCAGTGGGCGCGTGGTCGCGGACGCACTCCCGGCGGGCTCATCGTCGCACGGACGACGAGGAAGGCCACGGCGCGAGAAGCCCGACTTCTGGCGATCCGCGCGGATGCCGATGTCCTGACCTTCACCCGCGTCCGGACCCTCGACCACCGCGCGGTGATGGTCGAGCGCTCGACCTGGGCGCCGTGGGTGGTGCCGCACGTGGTCGACCTCCCGGATGATGTCGTCTCCACGACGCGGGTGCTCGCGGATGCCGGAATCGTGGTCTCGTCGGGAAACCATCGGATCGAGGCGGTGGCCGCAGCGACCGAGGATGCGCGTCTGCTCGAAATACGGAGATCCAGTCCGCTCCTGCAGGTGCGACGCGAGACCTTCGCCGCGAACGGCCGACCCGTCGAATGCGCCGAGGACCGCTACGTCCCGCACACCATCTCGTTCGAGGCGCAGGCCTTCGGCGCGGCTGCGCTGCCGGGCGAGGACTGAGCGCGTCCCGAACGAGCCGCGCCCACTGTGCGCACCGGGTCGCCCGGATCGACGCGCGGACGGTCGATGACATGTCGGCGTCGGTCGGCGTTCACCCCTGCGTCATCTTGCGGCGGTCGATTGGGGGAGTCCGATTTCTTCTCGTCTCACAGAGGATGCTCCGTGTCTCGTCGTAAACCGCCCGCCCCCGATCCGTCCCTCTCCCGCCGTGGATTCGCCCGGCTCCTGCGCCCCGCATCGCTCGTCGCCGTCGCCGCCTGCATCGCGGGGCCCGTACTCCCCACCGCCGCGGCCTTCGCCGCACCGGTCGTCACCACCTCGAACGCGGCGCCCCTCGCCGCGACCGATGCAGAGGACGCTCCTCCCGCCACCGAGACCGGCGGCACCATCATCCGCCTCGATGGCGACGCGCCGACGAGCGGTCAGGTGGGACGCGCTGTCGTGCTTCCCCCGGCCTCCGCGGTCGACGTCGACGGTTCCGCGAGCGAGCTCGTCGTCACGGTGAAAGATCCTTCCGGCGTCGTCACGATGGTCATGCCCGACGAGTCCGGCGCGTACAGGTTCACCCCGAGCATCCCCGGCGACTACGTCGTCGCGTACTCGATCAGCGACGCCGCAGGCGGCGTGAGCGAAGAGACCCGCACGGTCACGGTGACCGGGGCTCCGGATGCCGACACGGCGGCGGCTCCCCACGTGAGCGCGGCACCGGCCGTCGAGGCCGGAGGACCGGATGTGCGCTTCGCAGCGATCGGCGACATCCATGTCAACTGGGACGAGCTCGCCGAAGCCTACGATTTCTGGGCGCAGGAGAACGTGCAGAGCGCACTGTTCGTCGGCGACCTCACCAACAGCGCGACACCGGGCGAGTTCGCCGGCCTCAAGCAGACGATGGATTCGAAGGCCGGCCTGGGCATCCCTGCGATCGCGTCGCTCGGGAACCACGACGTCTCGGGCATCTCGTCGTACGACCTGTTCACCCAGGCGACCGGCGGCCAGAAGCCGAATGCGGATTACACCGTGAACGGCTACCACGTGATCACGGTGTCGCCGGGAAGCGGCACGATCGACCCCGACACGGGCAAGCCCTCGGGAGCGAGCAGCGGCAACTACGCCTACGCTCAGTCCTGGCTGCAGCAGCGGCTGGCTGCCGCCACTGCCGAAGACCCGAACAAGCCCGTCATGGTGCTGGTGCATCACCCGCTCCAGTGCACGCACTACGTCTCGAACGAGTGGTACGGCACCGGTCTTTCCAGCGGCTGCGGCGACGGCTTCCAGTCCGTGTTCGACGACTTCCCTCAGGCGGTCGTCTGGGGTGGACACATCCACACGCCGCAGAACATCCCGACCTCGATCTGGCAGGGTCAGGAGAACCGGTCCGGCGAGCGTTCGACCCAGGGATTCACCACCGTGAACGCGCCGCCGCTGGCGTACTACGAGTTCGAGTCCGGTGTCGTGAACTCGAGCCCGACCAGCCGTGGCAACGACACCACGCCCGATGACGCGGGCAACAACCGCCAGACGGCCATCGTCGAGATCACCGGCACCACCGTGACGATCAAGAACTATGACCTGCTCGCCGATCAGTGGATCGACCAGACCTGGACCTGGGACGTGGCCGATTCGGTCGATGAGACCAAGAGCTACGACGAACGGTTCCCGTTCAACAACACCTACCGCGCGGGTCAGTCCGCCGGTCCCGTCTGGCCGGAGGGCGCTGCAGTGACCGTCGGCGACATCGCGAGCACGAAGGCGATGGCCTCCTTCCCGCAGGCCGTGCCCGCTCCGAACTCCGTCGGCGACATCGTGCACAAGTACCGCTACTCCACGGTCGACGTGGCCACCGGAGAGGAGGTGAACTCCTTCCTGCAGTGGTCGGGCTTCTACAACCTGCCGATGCCGGCCGACCGCAGCCACGAGGTGTGGAATCTGCTCCCCGGACGGGAGTATGAGGTTCGGGTCACCCCGATCAACGCCTGGGGCAAGGAGGGTGCCGCGCTCACGACGCGGTTCACGAGCACGGAGGGCGGTGGTGGTGAGGGTCCGTTCGACCCCAGCAGCCTGACCTTCGACGACCTCCGCGCCGCGGTGCCGACGGCGGATCTCCTGGACGTCGGGTTCGCCGGAGGCACGGCGACCGATTCCTCTCCGGCCGCACGTCCGCTCACCGTGGGTGCCGATGCCCGGATCGAGAGCGATTCCGCCGTGGGAGCCGACGTCGTGATCGGCGCGGAAGGAGCAGCCACCGGCATCCGCACGCCGAAGTGGACCGACGCCGAGTATGCGGCGCTGCAGGACGGGTTCACGCTCGACACGACGTTCCGCCTCGACTCGATCGCAGGCGGCTACGTCGACGTGTTCGGCGGTATGCAGAGCGGCGGTATCGGCCTCGAAGCGGTCGGCACCAGCCCGACGACCTACGAGCTGCAGTTCTGGTACGCGTCACCGCGCCCGGCGGTCAGCCTGAAGTACGGCCAGTGGTACCACGTGACCGCCTGGTACGACGGGCATGATGCGCGGCTGTATGTCGACGGCGTCCGCAAGGCCGAGACCGAAGGCGTGTCCTTCTCCGTCAAGCCCAGCTCGGCCGAAGCGCGCTACATGGTGATCGGCGGCGACGCGAACACCTCGGGCTCTCTGGACGACTCGACCATGGACGGACGGATCGCCGGTGTCGAGATCTACAGTGCTCCGCTCGCGGACAAGGATGTGTATCGGGTCGCGACACGGGAACTCACCGCACTCGACACGATGCCGCCGCTCGTGCGCGTCGCCCCGGAGCCCCCGGGCGAGGTCACCGTGGGAACGGCGTACACCGCTCCGCGTGCCGAAGCCGTCGACAACTCGGGGCGCGTCAGCACCATCCTCGAGTGACCGACCCTTCGGGCGCTCCGGTGGAGGTCGACGACCCGGCGTCCGGTCTGCGGGCGCTCGCCGCGGCGGCAGGTGACGGATACACCTTCACGCCGACCGCGACCGGCACGTACACCCTGAAGTACATCGCGACCGACGCTGCCGCTCGACAGAACCAGGTCACGTTCACCGTGACATCGACCGCCGGCTCGGAGGGCGGTAACCCCGGTGGCAACCCGGGCGGCGGAGGCGCGGGGGGAGGAGCGAACCAGGGCGGAGGTTCCACCGGCGGCCCCTCCGATCCGCTGGCGGCGACCGGTGGCCCTGCCCCGACGATGCTCGCCTTCGCCGGACTGCTGCTGCTCGCCGGAGGCGGCGTCCTGCTCCGCCGGCGGATGCTGCGCCGCCCGGAGGGACAGGAATGAGGACGGGGCGTCGGCATCCGGGAGCGCGCCCGCGCACCCGGCCGGCGATCCGCACCCTGGTCGCCGGAGTCGTCGCCCTCACCGGGGTCGCCGTCAGCGTGATGCTGACGGCGGCCCCGGCCGCGGCGCACAGCTATGCGGCGACGGTCTTCGCCGATGTGTCCGAACCCGAGCGCGGCGTCGTACGCACCGTGCTCGACATCGAGTACGTCCTGCTCGCGACCGACGGAGCGCGGGCGATGGGCGACACGGCCTTCGAGCAGGAGGCCTACGCCGACGTGCAGGCGAGTGGCCGGGATCCGGAGAAGCTCACACCCGCAGTGCTCGACGATCATGCCGACTCCGTCGAGGGATACGTGCTGCCTCGGTTCTCGGTGAGCGTGGCGCAGGACGGGGAGTCGTCGCAGGCGTGCCCCAACGCCGTGGTGGCGCCCTACGAGATCGTCATCCGGGACGGCGTGCCGCATGCGCGCCTGGTGATCGAAGCCGACTGCACGGCGCAGGTCGAGGCGATGCCCGTGCCGTATCGGATCACGACCGCGCTGTTCCCGGGAACGGCTCCCGGGGGCATGACGACGACGATCGTCGACTACGACGTGCGTTCGGGGGCGGGCGTGGCCAGTCTCGACACCGACACGAACCCCTCGATGGTCACCACGACCGACTGGGGCTCTCGGATGGGTGAGTTCCTCGTGCTGGGGGCAGAGCATCTGCTGCTCGGCCCCGACCACCTGCTGTTCCTGCTGGCACTGATCATCGGATCTCGCCGGCTCAGGGACATCGTGCTGGCGGCGACGGCGTTCACGGTCGCGCACTCGGCGACCTTCATCCTCGCCGCCCTCGGGGTGGTGAGCATTCCCGCGTGGATCGTGGAGCCGGCCATCGCCCTGTCGATCGCCGTCGTCGCGCTCTGGGAGATGCGACGGTTCCGGCGTGCCAGGCGGGCAGGTGCGATGGGAGCGGACGGGACGCTTCGGCCCCTGTCCGGGAAGCCCCAGGGTCCTCTCGGCGAGCAGCCGCTCGTCGGGGGTGGCGGGAGCGCTGTCGCCGTGCGGGAGCGGATCCTCGCGGCGCCGGCATCCGCACCGGTGGTCGACGGCTTCACCCGAGGGGATCTGCTGCGCATCGGCGTGGTCTTCGCCTTCGGGCTGATGCACGGCGTGGGCTTCGCCGGAGCGCTGGGAATCGACGAGCCGTTCTCGTGGGATCTGCTCGGGGCGTTCCTCGTCTTCAACGTGGGCATCGAACTGGCGCAGCTTCTGGTGATCGCGGTGGTGTTCCCGCTGTTCGTGCTGCTGCGGCGGCGGCTGCCCTCGGCGGGATTCTGGATCGCCGCGGTCGTCGCTGCCGTCGGGCTGTTCTGGTTCGTCGAGAGGCTGATCGCCGGAGCCTGACCGGTGCACCCGCCTCCGTGGCGGAGGCGGGTACACCGGCCCCGAGGAGTTCGTTCACGACGAGGGTGCGCTGGCCTCGAGGAGCAGCCGAAGTCGTGCTTCAGGGCTGCCGGTGATCGTGATCGTGCGGGGGAGAAGGCCGTCGCGATCGAGATCGTCGACGAGCTCGGGCAATGCTTCGTCCATCGCGAGGCGCAATGCCGGGTCTTCGTCATCGGGCACGTGGATGATCCTGGCAGCCTCCAGCGGCACGATCGCGAGGAGATCGATGTCGGACATCGATGCCTCCACGAGAGCGGTCGCGCGCGGGAGGAGGTCGCCGTCGCTGCGCCCGAGCCGCTCCAGCGCAGTGAGATAGGCGAGGAAGTCGAGCGGTCCTCGTTCGCTGATGACCGAAGACCAGCTGGCCGATTCCTGCACCCGTGAGGCGGTGACGCGCAGCTGCCGGGCGAAACTCCGCTCGCCGGTCGGGTCGTCGAGGTCGAGGTCGTCGAAGGGGTCGGTGAGGACGCGGAACTCGGGTCGGATGGCGTGGAAGTCCGAGATCAGCGTGCTCTTGCCGCTGGCATGCGTTCCCGAGACGACGATCCTCATCCGCGTGCGGCGAGGCCGGCGAGCAGCTCCAACACGCACAGCGCCGCCAGGCGCACGGTGCGGGCGTCGTCGGCGTCGGCGGTCGCATCGACCTCGGCGAGGTCGGCGCTCACCACACGGGAGTCCGAGGCCACGGCACGCGTGAGCGCCCGAAGCTCCCAGGCCTGCAGTCCGCCGGGAACGCTCGCGGGGCAGCCGGGGGCCACCGAGCGGTCGCACACGTCGACGTCGATGTCGAGGTGGATCCGCGGATCGGCTCCTGCTCCTGCGACGTCCAGGGCCTCAGCGATCACGTCGTCGATGCCGCGGCGGCGGAGCTCGTCGAGGGTGATCACGCGAATGCCCCAGTCGGCTGCGCGCCGGGCGTAGGCGGCGGAGTTCGCGAAGTCGGCGATGCCGATCTGCACGATCCGTGTCGGGTCGATCCGGGTGGTGTCGACCGGCGACGCGGCGGGGATGTCTTCCACGAGGCGCCGCACCGGGGTGCCGTTGGAGACGCCGTCACGCAGGTCGAAGTGCGCGTCGAACGTGATCAGTCCGGTGGCCTCGGCCCCGAGCGCCGTCGGATAGGTGAGCGAGTTGTCGCCGCCGAGCGCGATGACGAGCTTCGCGGCCGCGGCGAGTTCGCGCACGCGGGAGATGACCCGCGCCTCGCCGGCAGAGCCGTCGGGGTCGGCGACATCACCGGCGTCGGCGATGCGCAGCACCTCGCCGAGCTCGATCGCGGGCGGCCCCATCAGCGTCGTCCCATAGCGGGGGAGAGCCTCGCGGATCGCGGCCGGCGTCGCGTGCGCTCCCGTCGGCGACAGCGAGGTGCGCCAGGTCGGCACTCCGAGCACGACGGCGTCGGCGGTGCCGTCGAATGCGGGCCAGGATCCGGCACGCGGCCAGAGCGGGTCGTTGCTGAGCTGTGCGGTGCGGGGGCTCATGATCAGACTCCGGGGATCAGGGCGTGGGCGATGGAGAAGATGACCAGACCCGCCAACGCACCGACGAACGTGCCGTTCAGTCGGATGTACTGCAGGTCGCGGCCGACCATGAGCTCGATCTTCTCGGTCGTCTCGGCCGGGTCCCAGCGCTCGACGGTGTCGGTGATGATCGAGGCGATGTCGTGCCGGTAGCGGTCGACGAGGAACACGGCCGCGTCCGACACCCAGGTGTCGACGCGGTGCTGCAGTGTGGTGTCGGTCGTGAGGCGTTCTCCGACCTCCTGCAGGGCCTGTACCGCGCGGCGGCGCAGACCGCTCTCCGGATCGGCGAGGGCGGTGAGCAGACCGTTCTTCGCGGTGTTCCACGCCTCGGCCGCGAGGGCTCCGACACGGGGACTGTCGAACAGCGAGGCCTTGGCGTTCTCGAGCTTCGCGCGGGTCGCCGGGTCGTTCTGCAGACTGTCCGCCAGACGCGCCAGGTAGCCGTCGACGGCCAGGCGTGCGGGGTGACGGGGGTCGGCCTGAACGGCATGCACGAACTTCATCGCCTCGTGATAGACCGTGTCGTCGACGAAGCGATGCGCGAGCTTCGGCACCCACCCGGGCAGGCGACGGGAGACGAGTCCGCTGAACGACTCGGCATTCGCATCGAGCCAGCGCGCGATGCTGTCGGCGGCCAGGTCGACCGCGCCGTGATGGGCATCGGCTTCGACGATCTTCTCGAGCCAGGCTCCGGCGGGAGGGCCCCACTCGGGGTCGACCAGGTGCTCGCGGGCCAGATCGGTGATGAGGTCTCGCACGTCGTCGTCGCTGAGCGCATTGAGCACGGCCGTGGCGATCGTCGCGCCCTCGGCGCCCACCCGCTCGGCGTGCGGAGCCTCGCGCAGCCACTCACCGGCGCGCAGGGCGATCTGCGTGCTCGACAGCTTGGTGCGCACGACCTCGGCCGCGAGGAAGTTGGTCTCGACGAACTCCCCGAGCGTGCGACCGATCTCGTCCTTGCGGTTCGGGATGATCGCCGTGTGCGGGATGGGCAGTCCGAGCGGACGACGGAAGAGCGCGGTCACCGCGAACCAGTCCGCGAGGGCACCCACCATGCCGCCCTCGGCAGCGGCACGGACATAGGCGAGCCCATCGAACCGCTGCTGGAAAGCGAAGGCGAACACGAAGACGACGGCCATGAACACCAGGGCTCCGAGGGCGACGGCCTTCATGCGTCGGAGCGCGCGGAGGCGCTCCTGGTCGGCGGGCGAGAGCTGCGTCATCGGTGTTCGCGGCATGTCGTCATCCTTTCACGCCCCTGCCTCGATGGCCGCGGGTATCGATGGCGCGGTGTCTGGGCGCTCAGACAGCCCCACACAGCGGCAGGCGAGTACCCTCGAGGGGTGATCGAAGACATCAAGAAGCGTGCTCTGCACCGCACCAGCATCCTCGAGGGACAGATGCGCGGTGTCGCGCGGATGATCGAGAACGAGGAGTACTGCATGGACATCATCACGCAGTCCCGCGCCATCCAGCGCTCCCTCGAGTCGTTGAACCGGCTGCTGCTGGAGAACCACCTGCAGACGCACGTCACGCACATGTTCGAAGAGGGCGGCGAAGAGCGCGAGAAGGCCGTCGTCGAGCTGCTCAAGGCCTTCGACTTCGACCGCAAGTAAGCCTTCCGGCACGGCACAGCGCCCCGACCGAGTGGTCGAGGCGCTGCGCGGTGACTCACCGGCCGGTGTCGTCGAAGACCTCGCCCTCCATGGCGTCGTAGCCCTCGGCCTGCGGGTCGCCGTGGGCGCCGCCCGAGATCGCGTACTCCTCTTCGGGGGAGAGCACCAGTCGGTGGCGGAAGAAGAGTCCGAACCCGAGCAGGATCACGACGTAGACGATCGCGATCGCGACGATCGCCGGGCCGAACGTCGGGTTGAGCAGGAACCCGACGAAGATCAGCGCGGCGATCACCAGCGCGACCGCGGCACCGGGGATGCCCCACGGGCTGCGGTACGGACGGTCGACGTTCGGGTACTTCTTGCGCAGGATCATGAACGACACCAGCTGGAGGCCGTACGCCAGCACGGCTCCCCACACGGCGATGTTCAGCACGATCGCCCCCGCGACGGAGCCGGCCCCTTCGGCGTCGACGGCGGCGAGCACGTCGAGCACGATGAGGGCGACGAAGCCGATCGCCGCCCCCACGACGAGGGCGACCCACGGGGTCTGGCGCTTGCCGGTCAGTGACAGGAAGCGCGGGTAGTAGCCCGCGCGGGAGAGCGAGTACATGTTGCGGCCGTAGGCGAACATGATGCCCTGCAGCGAGGCGAGCAGTCCGATGAGGGCGAAGAGGGCGAGCACGGCGGCGAGCTGATCGCCCACGATCGCGCGGAAGCCGTCGAGCAGCGGCTCGCCCGCAGTGCCGGTGGCCTCGGCGCCGATCACGCCGGTGTTCAGGAACAGCACGAGCAGACCCGTGACGATGAGCGTGCCGCGAGCCCAGAATCCGGCCTTCGGGATGTCGCGGGTCGGGTTGTGCGACTCCTCGGCGGCCAGCGGCAGCTCTTCGATGCCGAGGAAGAACCACATCGCGAACGGGAGAGCGAACAGGATCGGCAGCACGCCGTGCGGCAGGAACTCCGTCTGGCCGGGGTCGGGGGCGATGTCCCACAGGGCGTCCCAGCTGAAGGCGCCGGAGAAGATCGCCATCGCGGAGAACACCAGGATGATGCCGATCGAGATGATCGAGACGACGATCGCGAAGCGGAACGAGATCGCCGCACCCGCGGAGTTCAGCGCGATGAAGACGACGTAGAGGATCAGGTACCAGAGCCACCCCGGCAGCTCGAGTCCCAGCAGTTCGCTCGTGATGCCGTTCGCATACGACGCCGAGAAGTAGACGATCACCGCCGTGGTCGCGACGTACTCGATCGTCTCGGCAGCGCCGGTCACCAGGCCGCCCCATGGGCCCATCGCCGATCGGGCGAAGGAGTAGGCACCACCGGTGTGCGGCATCATCGCGGCCATCTCACCGATCGCGAAGATCATGCCGTAGTACATGAGGACGAGGATCACGAAGGCGATCAGCATCCCGCCGAAGCCCGCGAAGTCGATGCCGAAGTTCCAGCCGGAGAAGTCGCCGGAGATGACGGCCGCGACCGCGAGACCCCACAGGCCCCAGACACCGGCCGATCTCTTCAGCGTGCGTTTCTCGAAGTACTCGCTCCCGGCACGTGTATAGGTCGCCCCAGCGACCTTGCGGGATTCATTGCTCTGCTCAGACATCCGCTCTCCGTTCGCACGCACAATGGCGCCGGGTGCGCCTTGCGGATGATTGTGGCAGTCAATGGTGGTTTCGTCTACCTTTAGACGCCGAGGTGATCTACTCTGAGGGCGAAGCCGGTCGGTCGATCGCTTCACCACGACGACGGGAGCGAGAAGATGTCGGGAAACCTGAGCATCGAGCAGCTGGATGCCGGCATCGCCGCCGGCGAGATCGACACGGTGATCGTGGCCTTCGCCGATGCGCAGGGGCGACTGGTGGGCAAGCGGGTCTCCGCGCGGCTGTTCCAGGAGGACATCCTGCATCACGGCGCCGAGGCCTGCGACTACCTGCTGTCGGTGGATGTCGACATGAACACGGTCGACGGCTACGCGATGTCGGGGTGGGATCGCGGTTATGGAGACATGGTGCTGCGGCCCGACGTCGCGACCCTCCGGCGCATCCCCTGGCTCGACGGCACCGCGCTCGTGATCGCCGACCTGGTGTGGGGCAACGGCGAACCGGTGGGACCGTCACCGCGTGCCATCCTCGACCGCCAGCGCGATCGCCTCGCCGAGCGGGGATGGACCGCGTTCTCCGGCACCGAGCTCGAGTTCATCGTCTTCGACAACACCTACCGCGATGCCTGGGCCCGAAAGTACGAGGGCCTGACCCCGTCGACCGACTACAACGTCGACTACAACCTGCTCGCCTCCACGCGCCTCGAACCGCTGCTGCGCGACATCCGCAACAGCATGGACGGTGCCGGGCTCTACTGCGAGGGCGTGAAGGGGGAGTGCAACCTCGGGCAGCAGGAGATCGCGTTCCGCTACGCCGAGGTGCGCGAGACCGCAGACCAGCACGCGCTCTACAAGAACGGCGCGAAGGAGATCGCGGAGCAGCACGGACAGGCGCTCACCTTCATGGCCAAGTTCAATGAGCGCGAGGGCAACAGCTGCCACATCCACCTCTCCCTGCGTGCCGCCGACGGCACCCCGGTCATGGCGGGGGACGGCGAGCATGGGTTCAGCCCGATCATGGAGCACTGGATCGCCGGCATCCTCGCGACCCTGCGCGAATTCACCCTGCTCTACGCGCCCAACATCAACTCGTACAAGCGGTTCGCGAAGGGCAGCTTCGCCCCGACCGGCGTCGCCTGGGGCATCGACAACCGCACCTGCGCGCTGCGCGTGATCGGCTCCGGCTCCGGCCTCCGGGTCGAGAACCGGGTGCCGGGCGGCGACGTGAACCCCTACCTCGGCATCTCGGCGATCATCGCCGGGGGGCTGTACGGCATCGAGAACGAGCTGCCGCTGCCCGAGCGCTTCACGGGCAACGCCTACGAAGCCGGCGTCGAGCACCTGCCCACCACCCTCCGGGAGGCGGCGCAGCTGTTCAGCGAGTCGAGCATCGCCCGCGCCGCGTTCGGCGACGACGTCGTGGACCACTACCTGAACCAGGCGCGCATCGAGGTCGAGGCCTACGACGCCGCCGTCACCGACTGGGAGCGCATCCGTGGTTTCGAGCGGCTCTGACCCGGCACCGCTGATCGGTGTCACGACCTATCTCGAGCGCGCGCAGCAGGGGGTGTGGGATGTGCGGGCGGCGTTCCTGCCCGAGCAGTATCTGACCGGGGTGACGGATGCCGGCGGCATCGCGCTGCTGCTGCCGCCGCAGGACCCGGCGTCTGCGGAGGCCGCCATCGCCGGCATGGACGGCCTGATCCTCTCCGGAGGTGCGGATGTCGCCCCCGAGCTCTACGGCGAGGAACGGCACCCGCTCACCGATCCCGCCCGCGTCGACCGCGACGCGTGGGAGCTGGCACTGTTCCGTGCGGCCGAACGACGACGCATCCCGGTGCTCGCGATCTGCCGAGGACTGCAGCTCGTCAACGTGGCACGCGGCGGAACGCTCCAGCAGCACCTTCCCGAGTCGCTCGGCACGGAGCGCTACCGTCTCGGCGGCGGTGTCTTCGCCGAGAACGACATCGAGGTCTCGGAAGACACCGCGCTCGCCGGGGTGCTGGGTGCCGGAGATGTGCGGGTGCACAGCTACCACCATCAGGGCATCGACCGCCTCGGAGAGGGGCTGGTCGCCGCCGCGCACTCCGACGATGGGCTCGTGCAGGCGTTCGTCGACACCTCGGCCGGTCACGTCGTCGGCATCCAATGGCATCCGGAGGAGAACGCCGAGGACCGGCGCCTCTTCGCAGATCTCGTCTCACAGGCCCGCGCATTCGCCGCGCGGCGGAAGGAGGACGCCCGATGAGCGCGTTCACAGTCATCAACCCGTCGACCGGCACCGCGATCCGCGATGTCGCCAGAGCCGACGTCGGAGAGACGGATGCCGCGATCGCCCGCGCCGTCGCCGCACAGCGCCGGTGGGCGGCCCTCGCCCCGGTCGCGCGAGCCGATGCGCTCCGGGCGTTCGCTCGTGCGGTCGAGGGGGCGGTCGAGGAACTCGCCCAGCTGGAGGTGCTCAACTCCGGGCATCCGATCGGCTCCGCACGGTGGGAGGCCGGGCACGTCGCCCAGGTGCTCAACTACTATTCCGCCGACCCGGAGCGGCTGTCCGGGCGGCAGATCCCCGTGGCCGGCGGGCTCGATGTCACCTTCCACGACCCCTACGGCGTGGTCGGTGTCATCGTGCCGTGGAACTTCCCGATGACGATCGCCTCGTGGGCCTTCGCACCGGCGCTCGCCGCGGGCAACGCCGTGGTGCTGAAGCCCGCGGAGCTGACACCGCTCACCGCCATCCGCCTCGGCGAGCTCGCCCTCGAAGCCGGACTCCCCGAGGGGCTCTTCGAGGTCGTCACGGGGTCGGGCTCGGTCGTCGGGCAGCGCCTGGTCGAGCATCCGGACGTGCGCAAGGTCGTGTTCACCGGCTCGACCGAGGTCGGCATCGAGGTCGCGGCCGGCTGCGCGCGGGCGCTCAAACCCGTCACGCTCGAACTCGGCGGCAAGAGCGCGAACATCGTCTTCGCCGACGCCGACCTCGAACGGGCGGCGGCGGGGGTGCCGGGCTCGGTGTTCGACAACGCCGGCCAGGACTGCTGTGCGCGCAGCCGACTGCTCGTGCAGCGTTCGGTGTACGACCGCTTCCTCGAGATGCTCGAACCGGCCGTGGCCGCGTGGCGTGTGGGCGACCCCGCGCGCGAGGACACCGACATGGGGCCGCTCATCTCGGCAGGGCACCGCGACACGGTCGCTTCGTTCCTCGACGGTGCCGACATCGCGTTCCGGGGCAGTGCCCCCGGCGGGGACGGGTTCTGGTTCGCACCGGCCGTCGTGCTCGCCGACCCCGCCGACCGCATCGCCCAGCAGGAGGTGTTCGGACCCGTCGTCGCGGTGATGCCGTTCGAGGACGAGGCCGACGCCATCCGTCTGGCCAACGACACGGCCTACGGGCTCGCCGGCTCCGTCTGGACCGAGAGCCTGGGGCGCGGTGTCCGTGTGGCCCGGGGTGTGCGCAGCGGAGTGCTGTCGGTGAACTCGCACTCCTCGGTGCGGTACTCGACCCCGTTCGGGGGCATGAAGGCGTCGGGCCTCGGGCGCGAGCTCGGCCCCGACGCCGCCGAGCACTTCACCGAGACCAAGAACGTCTTCTTCGCGACCGATGAACCCTGATCGCGTCGTCCCTTCACCCATCCGGAACGGAGAACCCACATGAGCATCGATCTGACCCAGCGACTGAAGGACCGCGTCGCCATCATCACCGGTGGCGCGAGCGGCATCGGGTTCGCCACGGCCCAGCGGTTCGCCGCCGAGGGTGCCTTCGTCGTGATCGCCGACGTCGATCCGACGAGCGGAGAGGCCGCGGCCGCCGAGGTGGGCGGGGTGTTCCGTCCGGTCGACGTCGCCGATGAGACCAAGGTCGACGCGCTGTTCGACGGCGTCGCCGCGGAGTTCGGGCGGATCGACATCGCCTTCAACAACGCGGGCATCTCGCCGGCCGACGACGACTCCATCGAGACGACCGAGCTCCCGGCGTGGGATCGGGTGCAGGACGTGAACCTCAAGAGCGTGTACCTGTGCAGTCGGGCGGCACTGCGTCACATGGTGCCGGCGGGGCGGGGCTCCATCATCAACACCGCGTCGTTCGTCGCGCTGCTGGGGTCGGCGACCTCGCAGATCAGCTACACCGCATCGAAGGGCGGTGTGCTGGCCATGTCTCGCGAGCTCGGCGTGCAGTTCGCGCGTCAGGGGGTGCGGGTGAACGCGCTGTGCCCCGGACCGGTGAACACCCCGCTGCTGCAGGAGCTGTTCGCCAAGGACCCGGAACGTGCGCAGCGACGGCTCGTCCATGTGCCGATGGGACGCTTCGCCGAGCCGGCGGAACTCGCGGCGGCGGTGGCCTTCCTCGCTTCGGACGACTCGTCGTTCATCACCGCGAGTGCCTTCGTCGTCGACGGCGGGATCACGAACGCCTACGTCACCCCGCTGTGAGCGACGCTCACCTCGCTGTGACAGGGTGAAGGCATGAGCGAGCACCCCCACGACGGCGACCTCGTCGAGGTGCGCAGGGCGGTATACCGACCGCTGCGGCGCGGCAACGCCCTCGAGGACACGGTCGCCCGACTCGTGCAGACGATCCGGCTCGGTGTGGTCGCTCCGGGGGAGTCGCTGCCGCCGGAGCGCGAGCTCGCGGCGTCGTTCGGGGTGAGTCGAGACACCGTGCGCGAGGCGATCCGAGAACTGGCCGACACCGGGTACCTGCTGCCGCGGCGCGGTCGCTACGGGGGCACGTTCGTGGCCGACCCGCTCCCGCACCCGACCGTGCCGGGGGCGGTGACGCCGGAAGAGGTCGACGACGTGCTCGGATTGCGCCGCGTGCTCGAGACCGGGGCCGTGCGCGCCGCGGCGAGTCGATCTTTGGACGCCTCGACCCGTGCCGACCTGTGGGCACGTCACGAGGCCGCGCTGCCGGCCGGTCCGGAGGAGTACCGGCGTCTCGACACCCTGCTGCACCTGGCCATCGCTGAGGCCGCGGGCATCCCGTCGCTGGTCGCGCTCGTCGCCGAGAACAGGGCGGACGTCAACGCGTGGCTCGACACGTTCCCGCTGATGCCGCGCAACATCCAGCACTCGGGGGAGCAGCACGAGAGCATCGTCTCCGCCATCCTCGCCGGGCGTCCGGATGCGGCGGAGGAGGCGATGCGCGACCACCTCGCCGGCTCCGAGGCGCTGCTGCGCGGCTTCCTCATCTGATCAGCGCTAATCGGTCGCCATTTCGACGAATCACAACGGATACCGTTGCGAATTGATCAAGAGGCTTCCGATTTCGCTATACCTGGCGTCTTTCCTGTGACAGACTCGCGACAAGCGAATCTCAATGGGGAGGCTCCATGCCCGACACCACCCGAACGTCGACGGCGACACTCGACGCACCCACCGCCACCGGTGCGGTCCGCATCGACGGCGTCACCAAGCGCTACGGCACCGCCACCGCCGTCGATGACCTGAGTCTCGACGTGCAACCGGGGGAGTTCCTCTCCCTCCTCGGTCCGTCCGGCTGCGGTAAGACGACCACCCTGCGAATGATCGCGGGCTTCGAGTACCCGGACGCGGGAGACATCCTCATCTCCGGGCGCAGCGTCTTGAACCTGCCGCCCTACCGGCGCGAGGTCAACACCGTCTTCCAGGCGTATGCCCTCTTCCCGCACCTCACGGTCGCCGAGAACGTCGCCTACGGTCTGCAGCAGCGGCGCGTGCCCAAGGCCGAGCAGCGCGAGCGTGTGAGTGAGGCGCTCGACATGGTGCAGCTGCGGGCCTTCGCCGACCGCAAGCCCACGCAGCTCTCGGGTGGCCAGCAGCAGCGCATCGCCCTGTCTCGGGCGCTCATCAACCGGCCCAGCGTGCTTCTGCTCGACGAGCCGCTCGCGGCGTTGGACCGCCAGCTGCGCGAGGAGATGCAGCTCGAGCTCAAGCTGCTGCAGGCGCGTCTCGGTACCACCTTCGTGTTCGTCACCCACGACCAGGCCGAGGCGCTGTCGATGAGCGACCGGATCGCCGTGATGCGCGCGGGACGGATCGAGCAGCTCGACGCACCGGCTGCGATCTATGCGGAACCCGCCTCGGCGTACGTCGCCTCGTTCATCGGCCAGCAGAACTTCGTGCACGGGACCGTTCGCGCCGACGGGGACGCGGTCGACACGGCGATCGGTGTGATCTCCGGGCGCTGGGGCGGCGAGCGGGTCGCGGCGGGGCACCCTGCCGTCGCCGCGATCCGACCCGAGTACATCCACCTGGAACAGGGCGAAGGCGCGGGAGTGCCGGGACGCGTGCTCGGCGTCTCGCATCTGGGCGAGACCCTGCAGGTCGCGGTCCGCATCGGCGAGGACGCCACGTTCCTCTCCCGCATGCCCGCACCGACCGCCCCGCCGGTGGGAGTCGACGACGCCGTCCGCTGCGTCTGGAGCCCCGCGGATGCGCGGCTGTTCGCGGCCGACGGCATCCCGACCACCGCGACCCACGTGATCACCCTGCCCAAGGACGGCGGGCGGTGACGGGCAGGCCTCCGGTGCGCGTGCTCGCGCACCGGAGCGCGGCGCGGGTGATCCGCACCGAGCTGACCCGGCGCGGCTTCCTCGCCACCGCGATCATGGCGGGCGGCGCGGTCGTGCTCAGTGCCTGCGCACCGGGACAGAACGCCGCGGCAGTGCACGCCAAGGGTGGTCCGCTCGAGGACAAGCTCTCCATCTACAGCTGGGGCGACTACGACGCCCCCGAGGTGCTCGAGCAGTTCACCGCCGAGAGCGGCCCGCGCATCGTGCTCGACGCGTTCAACTCGAACGAGGAACTGATCGCCAAGCTCGTGGCGGCTCGTGGCACCTCCGGCTACGACATCGTGGTGCCGACCGGGGTGTTCGTCGGGCCGATGGCCGAGAACGGACTCCTGCAGAAGTTCAACCTCGACCTGCTGCCGAACATGAAGCACGTGGCGCCGGAGTTCCGCGGACGCTCGTGGGACCCCGGCAACGAGTACTCGGTGTGCAAGGCCTGGGGGACCACCGGCTTCGTGTACGACAAGAGGGTGATCTCGCGAGAGCTCACGACCTGGAACGACTTCATCGACGCCGCACAGAACGAGGCGTCCGGTTCGACCTCGGTGCTCGACGACCCGGCACCGCTGTTGGGCATCTACTTCTGGGCGAACGGCATCGACTGGACCACCACGGATCCCGACGACCTCGACGCGGTCGAGAAGTTCCTGGTGAAAGACCTCGCCCCTCACGTCTCGGCGTTCGACTCGTATCCCGGCGGCTCATCGATCCCGCAGGCCTCGCATGCGCTGCTGCAGTCCTACAACGGCGACGCGCGGCTCGGCATCTTCGAGTCCGACGATCCCGACCGCTGGCAGTGGGTGCTCGGGAGTCCCGCGACCGAGCTGTGGATGGACAACTGGGCGATCGCCGCCGGGGCACCTCACCCCGAGGCGGCGCATGCGTTCATCGACTTCGTGCTGCAGCCGGACGTGCAGCTCGCACAGGTCGACTACATCGGCTACGACACCGGCATCTCGGGCATCCGTGACGAGGCGCAGGCGGCGGGGCTCGAACGACTCGACATGGTGTTCTTCGACGAGGAGCAGGTGGCCACGATGCACGAGGGCAAGCTGACCGACGCGCAGGATCGCGTCGTCTCGATCTGGAACTCGATGAAGGCGGCCGCCGGTGCCTAAGCTCAAGTTCGGCCTCGCGATCCCCGCCTGGGTGTGGCTGCTCGTCTTCTTCGTGGCCCCGATCGGCATGGTCATCGTGTTCAGCTTCGGCTACAAGCCGAGCATCTTCGCCACGCACGCGCTCGACCATCTCTCGTTCGACCGCTATGTCGAGGCGCTCTCGCCGACGTTCTTCAGCACGTTCCTGAACACCCTGTGGATCGGGATCCTCGGCACGGCGCTGTGTCTGGTGATCGGCGGTCCCGTCGCGTACTGGATCGCGGTGAAGGCACCGCCCTCGAAACGCGGCCTCCTCCTCGCGCTCGTGATGGTGCCGTTCTGGACCAACTTCCTGGTGCGCACGATCGGCTGGCAGGTGATCCTCGCCCCCGAGGGGTGGCTCTCGCAACTGCTGCAGGGAATCGGGGTCATCCCCGGTCCTCTCGATCTGCTCTACTCGCGCGGTGCCGTGCTGCTCGGAGTCGTCTACAACTACCTGCCGCTGATGATCCTGCCCCTGTTCGTGGCATTCGACCGGGTGTCGGGGCCGCTGCGCGAGGCGAGCAAGGATCTGGGTGCGAACAGCGTCACGACCTTCCTCCGGGTGACCGTGCCGCTGGCCAGGCCCGGCATCATCGCCGGTGTGCTCCTGGTATACATCCCGCTCATGGGCGATTACATCACCGCCACCGTGCTGGGCGGTGCGAAGGGCAACATGATCGGGCAGGTGGTGGCGAGCCAGTTCCAGACCGCGCAGAACTGGGCCCTGGGTTCGGCGATGGCGGTGCTGCTGATCATCGTCATCATGATCTCGATCGCCGTCGCGGCCGGGCTCCTCTGGCTCGTGACCCTGCCGCTGAGACAACGCAACCGCCTCGTCCTGGGGGAGGGATCATGACCGCCGTGACCGATGCACCGCAGAAGACCGCAGCGCCCGCGCCGCGCGTTCGCCGGGGAGCCGGACGCTTCGTGCTCCCGATCTGGGCAGGGCTGGTGTTCCTCTTCCTGTTCCTGCCGATCCTCGTGATCATCGCGTACTCCTTCAATGTCGGGCGCCTGCTGGTGTCGTGGGATCACTTCGGCTTCGACTCGTTCCTCGCGATCGTGAACAAGCCCGCGATCCGCGACGCGGTGCTCGTCTCGGTGCGCACCGGTCTGCTGGCCGCTCTGCTCGCCACGGCGCTCGGCACGCTCGCCGGCATCGCGATGGCCCGAAACCCCGGCAAGTGGGTGTGGTGGTTCCTCGGGCTCCTGCTGCTCGTCTCGGTCACGCCGGAGATCGTGGATGCCGTGGCACTCCTGCCGTGGCTGGTGTTCCTCGGACAGGATGCCGGGATCGGCATATTCAACGACGGCACGATGAGGCTCGTGGTCGGGCAATCGCTGTTCTCGATCGCCATCGTGTCGTACATCGTGCGGGCACGGCTCGTGGGACTCGATGCGCGACTGGAAGAGGCCTCGGCCGATCTGTATGCACCGCCCGTGCGCACGTTCCTCAAGATCACGCTTCCGCTCGCGATGCCGGCGGTGCTCGCCGGGTTCCTGCTCTCGTTCACTCTGAGCCTCGACAACACGGTCGTGTCGGCGTTCGTGCAGGTCTCGGGCACGACGCCGTGGCCGGTGTATGTGCTCAGTGCGCTGCGCAGCGGTCTGCGTCCGGAGATCGCCGCGGTATCGACGATCATGCTCGTGCTCACGCTGTTCGCCCTCGCGCTGGTGGCGGTGGTGCTCAAGAGGGCAGGAGACTCGGCGACCGAGATCGCGCGCACGATGGCAGGAGGGTGAGCATGGCATACGCAGATCTGGTCTTCACGGGTGGCCGACGGGGAGGGCGGGTGTTCCTCGCGGATGCCGCGCGCTCCACCGCCCACGCCGTGGCTGTGACGGCCGGGCGTATCAGCGCGGTGGGGCACGACGTCTCGGCGCTGATCGGTCCGGACACCGAGGTGGTCGATCTCGACGGCGGACTGCTCGTACCTGGTTTCCAGGACGCCCACGTGCATCCGGTCTGGGGCGGACTCGACATGCTGCGCTGTGACCTCTCCGCGCTGTCGACGCGGGACGAGTACCTGGCGCGTATCGCCGAGTACGCAAGGGCGCACCCCGACGACGAGTGGATCCTCGGCGGTGGATGGCAGATGTCGGCGTTCCCCGGCGGGACCCCGACCGCGGCGGATCTCGACACGGTGGTACCCGACCGGCCGGCGTTCCTCCCGAACCGCGACGGACACGGCGCCTGGGTCAATTCCCGTGCGCTCGCACTCGCCGGCATCACCCGGGAAACGGCCGACCCCGCCGATGGCCGGATCGAACGCGATGCGACCGGTGCCCCGAGCGGCACGCTGCACGAGGGCGCGATGGGTCTGGTGAACCGGCTCCTCCCCATCGAGCCGCCTGAGCGACTGGTCGAGGCGCTCCTGCAGGGGCAACGGCATCTGCACTCGTACGGCGTGACCGCCTGGCAGGATGCGATCGTCGGCACCGAGTACGGGGATGCGGGTGATCCCCTCCCTGCCTACCTGACGGCCGCGGAATCCGGTGCGCTCACCGGCCGCGTCGTCGGTTCGCTGTGGTGGGACCGCTCGCGCGGCCTGGAGCAGATCGACGACATCGTCCGACGTCGCGACGAGAGCACGGTCGGGCGCTTCCGGGCGCGCAGCGTGAAGATCATGCAGGACGGCGTGGCGGAGAACTTCACCGCCGCGATGCTCGAGCCCTACTGCGACGGGCACGGGCATCCGCGCGAAGACTCCGGCATCTCCTTCGTCGAACCCGAGCTGCTCAAGGAGGCCGCGACCCGGCTCGACGCCCTCGGGTTCACGCTGCACTTCCATGCGATCGGTGACCGTGCGGTGCGGGAATGCCTCGACGCGGTCGAAGCGGCGCTCGTGCACAACGGGCCGCGCGGGAACAGGCACCACATCTCGCACATCCAGGTCGTGCATCCCGACGACATCCCGAGGTTCCGGGCGCTCGACGTCACTGCCAACATGCAGATGCTGTGGGCGACGCTGGAGCCGCAGATGGTCGACCTCACCATCCCCTTCCTCGGCGAGCAGCGCACCACCTGGCAGTATCCGTTCGGCGACCTGCTGCGCTCCGGCGCCGCGCTCGCCGCAGGCAGCGACTGGTCGGTGAGCACGCCCAATCCGCTCGCCGCGATCCATGTGGCGGTCAATCGCCGTTCTGCGCCGACCGAGTGGGAGGGCGACTACGAGGCGTTCCTCCCCGAGCAAGCGATCGACCTGGCCACCGCGCTCGTCGCGTACACGGCGGGCTCCGCGTGGGTGAACCACCTCGACGACACCGGCACGATCGCAGTCGGGATGCGTGCCGACCTCGCCCTGCTCGACCGAGACCCGTTCGAGCATCCCGTCGACGAGATCGGCCTGACCGAGGTGCGGGGTACCTGGGTCGGGGGAGTGCGGGTGTACGACTCCGCGGGCTGAGCGCGCAGGCGACCCCGGATGCAAGAAGCCCCGGCGACCTCGCGTCGCCGGGGCTTCATCTGTTCGTGCGCTCGTGTCAGGCGGCGGCGGCCTCGTCGGCCACAGACAGTGCCTCGTCGAGCACGGTGAGTCCGCGCACCAGGTCTTCTTCGCTGATCACGAGCGGCGGGGCCACGTGCATGCGGTTGAAGTGCGTGAACGGCCAGACCCCGGCCTTCTTGGCTGCCGCAGCGAAGGCGCCCATGGGGGCGGCGTCCGCACCCGAGGCGTTGAACGGCACGAGCGGCTCGCGGGTCTCCTGATCGCGCACCAGCTCGATCGCCCAGAACAGTCCGAGCCCGCGCACCTCGCCCACACTCGGGTGCTTTTCGGCCCAACTGCGCACGGTCGGCTCGACGATCCGCGCGCCGAGGTCGCGCACGCGCTCCAGGATGCCGTCGCGTCGGAACACCTCGAACGTCGCCACTCCCGCCGCACATGCCAAAGGGTGGCCCGAATAGGTCAGTCCGCCGGCGAACGGCATCGTGTCGAAGGCGCTCGCGATGCGGTCGGAGATCACCACGCCGCCCAGGGGCACGTAGCCCGAGTTCACGCCCTTCGCGAAGGTGATCAGATCGGGCTGTCCGTCGAAGGCGTCGATGCCGAACCATTCGCCCAGCCGACCGAAGCCCACCATGACCTCGTCGGCGATGTAGACGATGCCGTAGCGGTCGCACAGCTCGCGCACACCCTGCAGGTATCCGGGCGGCGGCACCAGCACGCCGTTCGTGCCGACGACGGTCTCGATGATGATCGCCGCGATCGTCTGCGGCCCCTCGAGCTGGATCGTCTGCTCGAGGTGTGCGAGCGCCCGCTCGGACTCCTGCTCCGGGGTCTCGGCGTGGAACGGCGAACGGTAGAGGTACGGACCGAAGAAGCGCACGGTCCCGGAGTCGACGGTGTCGTTGGCCCAGCGCCGCGGGTCGCCGGTCAGCGAGATCGCGGTCGACGTGGAGCCGTGGTAGCTGCGGTACATCGACAGCACCTTGCGACGGCCGGTGAACTGGCGGGCCATCCGCACCGCATACTCGTTGGCCTCGGCGCCGCCGTTGGTGAAGAACACCTTCTCCAGGCCCTCCGGCGCGACCTCGGCGATCAGACGGGCGAGCTCGCCGCGCACGTCGTTCGCGATCGCAGGCTGGATCGTCGCGAGACGCCCGGCCTGCTGCTGGATCGCGGCGACCAGGTCGGGATGCTGGTGCCCCAGGTTCAGGTTCACGAGCTGGCTGGAGAAGTCGAGGTAGGCGTTGCCCTGGTAGTCCCAGAACGTCGATCCCTCGCCCGCGGCGACGGGCAGCGGGTCGATAAGGCCCTGCGCGCTCCAGGAGTGGAACACGTGGCCGCGGTCGTCCGCACGCACCTGCGCCTCGGCCTCGGGGGCCGGGAGCGGGTGCGAGACGCCGTGGCGGTCGGTGAAGTTGGTCATCGTGGTCGCTCCTGGTCAGTGGTTGCTCGGGAAGCCCAGGTCGATCTGGGAGGGCGTGTGGTCGGGCCACCGGGTGGTGACGACCTTGGAGCGCGTGTAGAAGTGCACCGACTCGGGACCGTAGATGTGGGAGTCGCCGAACAGCGAGTCCTTCCATCCGCCGAACGAGTAGGCGCCGATCGGCACCGGGATCGGCACGTTGACGCCGACCATGCCGACTTCGATGTCGAACTCGTACTGTCGGGCCGTGCCGCCGTCGCGCGTGAAGATCGCGGTGCCGTTGCCGTAGGCGTTGGCGTTGACCAGTTCGACCGCTTCGGCGTAGGTCTCGACGCGCACGACCGACAGCACCGGGCCGAAGATCTCGTCGTCGTAGACCTTCATGCCGGGCGCGACCTGATCGATCAGGCTCACACCCAGGAAGAAGCCCTCCGAGTCGAACTGCTTCTGCGTGCCGTCGACCACGACCTTCGCGCCCTCGGCCTCGGCGCCCGTCACGTACGAGGCGACCTTGTCGCGGTGCTCGCGGGTGATGAGCGGACCCATCTCGCTCGCGGCATCCGTGCCTGCACCGATCGTGAGGCCGCCGATGCGGTCGGCGATCGCGGTGACGAGGTCATCGGCGATGTCGCCCACCGCGACCAGCACCGACACGGCCATGCAGCGCTCGCCGGCGGAGCCGTAGGCGGCGGAGACCGCGGCGTCGGCAGCCGCGTCGATGTCGGCATCGGGCATGACGACCATGTGGTTCTTCGCGCCGCCGAGCGCCTGTACGCGCTTGCCGGCGGCCGAGGCGCGCTGGTAGATCGAGCGGGCGATCGGGGTCGAACCGACGAAGCTCACGGCATCGACTCGGGGCGAGTCGAGGATCGCGTCGACGGCTTCCTTGTCGCCGTTGACCACGTTGAGCACACCGGCGGGCAACCCTGCCTCGGCGAAGAGCTTCGCGAGCCATACGGATGCCGAGGGATCCTTCTCGCTCGGCTTGAGCACGACCGTGTTCCCGCAGGCGATCGCCGAGGCGACCATCCACAGCGGCACCATGACCGGGAAGTTGAACGGCGTGATCGCGGCGACGACGCCGACCGGCTGCTTGACCGAATGCACGTCGACACCGCGCGAGACCTGCTCGCTGCGCTCGCCCTTGAGCAGGTGCACGAGTCCGGCCGCGAACTCGACGTTCTCGATGCCGCGCGACACCTCGCCGGCGGCATCCGAGAGCACCTTGCCGTGCTCGGAGGTGACGATCGCGGCCAGCTCGGGCGTGCGCTCCTTCAACAGCTGGCGAAGGCGGAAGAACACGTCGGCGCGCTTGATCAGGCTCGTCTCGCGCCAGGCGGGGAGGGCGGCGGCTGCGGCGGCGATCGCGGAGTCCACCTCGGCGGCGGAGGCGAACGCGACCTGCTTCGACACCTGGCCGGTGGCGGGATCGAAGACCTGACCGGTGAGAGCCGCGTCGGCGGTCTCCGCTCCGTTGATGACGTGACGGACGATGTCCACGATGTTCCTCCGAGGGCTGAAGAGTGCGCTTCCGAACACTCTGACCGAGATTCGGTACGCTGATACTCCTCAATGATCACAGAGGGAGAGAGCGTCGAGCGATGTCAGAACGTCAGGACTTCCACCCCATCCGGACAGATCGTCCGGCTCGCGACGACGCGCTTCTCACGATCGCCGATGTGCTCGCGGAGTCCGTGCTGCAGGCCGGCGCGCCCGAGGTCGTCGTCGGCGGCGCCGCGCTCGATGCGGCCGTGCGCTGGGTGCACGTGTCCGACAGTGCGGGTGTCGCCCGTCTGCTCGACGGCGGCGAGCTCCTGCTCAGCACCGGAGCCGGATGGCCGACCGCCGCCGACGAGCTGGGAGACTTCGCACTCGGCCTGTACCAGGCCGGAGTCGCGGGCATCGTGGTGGAGCTCGGGTCCGGCCAGACGCGCATACCGGATGCCGTCGTCGAGGTCTGCACGGAGCGCGGGCTCGCCCTGATCGCACTGCACAGCGAGGTCAAGTTCGTGGCCGTCACGGAGGCCGTGCATCGGGCGCTGATCGCCGCGCAGACCATGGCGCTGCGCGAACGCCAGCATCTGCATGACCTCTTCACGGCGCTGAGCCTGCGGGGAGCTCCCGCCGATGTCGTCGTCGCCGAGACGGCGCGAGCGCTCGGCGCACCTGTGGTGCTGGAGAACATGGCGCGCGAGGTGATCGCACACGAGACTCTGCGGATGCCGGTGGCGGAGGCGCTGGGAGAGCTGCGCTGGACGGATCGCATTCCTGTGCAGGCGCGCGGAGTGCGGTGGGGGACCCTGCTGGCGCTGCCGGGGCCCGTGCATCCGGCCGGTCGGCTCACCGTGCTCGAGCTGGGTGCGACGGCCCTCGCTTTCGGTTGTCTCGCCGACGACGGGGATTCCGAGTGGTCTCTGCTCGCGCAGCGTGGCCTCATCGACGATCTGCTCGGCGCGCGCTTCGCGAGTCCGGATGACATCGTGGCACGTCTCGCGACCAGCGGATTCACGTTCCTCGGGCGTCACTGTCATGGCATCGTGGCCCGCGGCGCAGAGTCGGCCGGACAGCTCGCGGAGCGTGCGGCGCAGTCCGGGTTCGCTGCGGTCGCCGCGCTGGTGGGCGACGACGTCGTCGCGCTGCTCTCGGTGCCGGCATCCGTCGCGCTCTCGGATGCGGTCGTCGTACGCATCGTCGGACCTGACCGCACGGTCTTCGTCGGACCGCCGGCGGATGATGTGCTGGGTCTGCTCGCCTCGCTGCGTGCGGCGATGGCGCTGGCGGCCGGCGATCGCTCGGATGCCGGTCCGCGAGTGCGGCGCGTGGAGGACCGCCCGCTGGAGCGCTTCGTCGCCTCGTTGCGTGACGACCATCGGCTGCTCGCACACAGCGAGCGGATGCTCGCCCCGATCGTGGCCTATGACCGCGAACGCCGGGGCGACCTGCTCGATGTGCTGTCGGCGCTGGTCGCCCATCCCGGCAATCGCTCAGCCGCGGCAGCCGCGAGCCACCTCTCGCGTTCGGTCTTCTACCAGCGCCTCACCGTGATCGGTGAGCTCCTCGAGATCGACCTCGATGACGGGGAGACGCTCGCGGCGCTCCACCTCGCCCTCCTGACGAGACGGAGCACCGCGGTCGGGTGATGGCGCACGTGCCGCTCAGAGCACGGACTGCGCGCGTGTCAGCACATCCCGCAGGATCTGTTCGATCTCGCGGAACTCCGAAGGGCCGACGGTGAGCGGCGGAGCGAGCTGGATCACGGGGTCGCCGCGGTCGTCGGCGCGGCAATAGAGGCCGGCCTCGAACAGGGCGGGGGAGAGGAAGCCGCGCAGCAGCCGCTCGGACTCCGCGTCGTCGAAGGTCTCCTTGGTCGACTTGTCCTTCACCAGTTCGATACCGAAGAAGTACCCGTCGCCGCGCACATCGCCGACCAGCGGCAGGTCGAGCAGCTTCTCGAGCTCGGCACGGAACAGCGGGGAGTTCTCGCGCACGTGCGCGTTCAGCCCCTCCTCGTCGAAGATCGCGAGGTTCTCGAGCGCGACCGCGGCCGACACCGGGTGCCCGCCGAACGTGTAGCCGTGCGGGAAGGACAGGTCGCCGTGCGAGAAGGGCTCGTAGATGCGGTCGCTGACGATCGTCGCGCCGATGGGGGAGTAGCCGCTCGTCATGCCCTTGGCGCACGTGATCATGTCGGGCACGTAGCCGAGTCCGGTGCACGCGAAGGTGTGGCCGAGACGGCCGAAGGCGCAGATGACCTCGTCCGAGACGAGCAGCACGTCGTGCCGGTCGCAGATCTCGCGTACGCGGGCGAAGTAGCCGGGAGGGGGCGGGAAACAGCCGCCGGAGTTCTGCACGGGTTCCAGGAAGACCGCGGCGACCGTGTCGGCCCCTTCGAACAGGATCATCTCCTCGATGCGGTCGGCCGCCCAACGCCCGAAGGCCTCGAGGTCGTCGGCGGGGCCGCCCATCTCGGCTGCCCGGTAGAAGTTCGTGTTGGGCACCCGGAAGCCGCCCGGGGTGACCGGCTCGAACATCGACTTCATCGCGGGGATGCCGGTGATCGCCAGGGCTCCCTGCGGGGTTCCGTGATAGGCCACCGCGCGCGAGATCACCTTGTGCTTGGCGGGCTTTCCCTGCAGCTTCCAGTAGTGCTTGGCGAGCTTGAACGCGGTCTCGACCGCCTCGCCGCCGCCGGTGGAGAAGAAGACCTTGTTGAGGTCGCCCGGTGCCTCGTCGGCAAGACGGTCGGCCAGCTCGATCGCCGCCGGGTGCGCATACGACCACAGCGGGAAGAATGCCAACTCCGATGCCTGCGCCGCCGCGGCCTCGGCCAGTCGACGCCGACCGTGTCCGGCGTTCACCACGAAGAGCCCGGCCAGGCCGTCGAAGTACTCCTTGCCCTTGGCATCCCAGATCCGGTGCCCGTCGCCCTTGACGATGATAGGCACACCCGATTCGGCCATCGTGGACTGCCGCGTGAAGTGCATCCAGAGATGGTCCTTCGCCATCGTCTGCAGTGCGGACTCGGAAGGGATGGTACGTGCGGTGCTCATCTGGTCCCCCAGTTGTAGAGCTGCTTCTGCAGCTTGGCGTAGATGAAGGTTTCGGTGGAGAGGACGCCATCGATCGGACGGATGACGTCGTTGATCAGCGCGAGCAGATCGTCGTCGTCCTCGCAGACCACTTCGGCGAGGACGTCGAAGGACCCGACCGTGATGACGACGTAGTCGACGGCCTCGATCGCGGCGATGGCCTCGGCGACGCGCCGCGCATCGCCGGAGACGCGGACGCCGATCATGGCCTGGCGGTGAAAGCCCAGCTGCATCGGATCGGTGACGGCGACGATCTGCATGACGCCCGACTCGGTCAGCCGCTGCACCCTCTGGCGCACGGCGGCCTCGCTCATCCCGACGGTGCGGCCGATCTCGGAGTACGAACGACGGCCGTCCTCTTGGAGCAGCTCGACGATCGTCTTCGAGACCGCATCGAGGGAGGGGTGCTTCTTCGCCGGACTCATGGTGCGATCCTGGCACTCCAGGATGCTCTCGGCAACCGATTTCGCAGAATCTGGCTATTCGTCCAGCGGAATCGGCAAGAATCTCAGCTTTCGAGCGGTCCCAGCCAGGCGCTCGCCGCGGTCGAATGCGCGGATTCGGGATCGGAGGGGTGGAACGCCCCCGCCAGCACGTCGCGATAGAGCCGTGACAGTTCGTTGGCGGAGAAGTACGACCCGCCGCCGGCGACGAGCATCGCCTCGTCGACGACGTGCTTGGACATCGTGATCGCCCGGTGCTTGACCCCGGAGAGCTGCGGGAACCAGCGAGCGCCGTGATCGACGCGATCGTCGACATCACGCGCGAGGGCGGCGATCTGCGGCGGCAGCGCGTCGTAGGCGATGGCCATGTCGGCGATGCGCCAGCGGATGTCGGGGTCTTGGCTGTAGGCGAGGCCCGTCTTCTTCGAGTGCCGCTTCTGCGCCGTCGTCACCGCGAGTTCCAGCGCCCGGCGGGCGATGCCGGTGTAGACGGACGCCAGCAGGATCTCGAACACCGAGAAGATGCCGAACACGATGGGGTCGGGGCTGGGCCCCGGGGCGATGCGCCGCACCACGTGCGCGGCATCGGCCACGGCGCCGTTCAGCCGTGTGGTCCGGCTCTGCGTCCCCCGCATGCCGAGGGTGTCCCAGTCGTCGGAGGTGGTGACCGCATCTGTGCGCTCCACGAAGGCGAACACGAGCTTCGGAGCGTCGGGGTCGGTGGTGTCGAGACCGTGCAGACCCAGGCGCGTCCATACCGGAGCGAGGGAGGTGAAGATCTTCGTGCCGGTGAACGCGTAGCCGCCGTCGCCGTCGGGCACTGCTGCGGTGTCGCTGCCGAACAGCACCAGGTCGTTGCCGCCCTCGCTGATGCCGAAGGCGAAGACCTCGCCCGCGGCCGCGCCGTCCTGCACGAACTCGAGGCCGGGGACGCCGCGGTCGGAGAAGACCTTCGCGACGCCGGTCCACACGAGGTGCATGTTGATGGCCAGGGCCGTCGCCGGTGCGGCACCGGCGAGGCGCTGCTGCAGGATCGCGGCCTCGGCGAGACCGAGCCCTGCGCCGCCGCGCTCGGTCGGCACCAGGATCGACAGGTAGCCGGCCGCCCGTAGCTCGTCGAGGTCTTGCTGGGGGAAGGTGTTCTCGCGGTCATGGATCGGCGCGCGCTCGCGGATGCGCTCGAGAAGGTCGTCGGGAAGGAATGCTGCGGGATCGAACGTGCTCATGCCAGTGCCTCCAGAAGCTGACGGACGGATTCCTCGGGGCGGTCGCGATGCAGCGAGTGCCCTGCGCCCTCGACGACGGACAGGGAGATCAGGGGGTTCGCGGCGAGCACCTCGTCGGCGAGCTCTCCCGTGAAGATGCTGTAGACCGCGGGGTCGGCGCCGATCACATGCGTGGGCACGCTCAGACGCGCGGCCTCGGCGCGCACGTCCCATGGCTGGTTCTGGGCGCTGGTCTGCTCGACCGCCCACGCGCTCGCACGCAGCACGGCGTCGACCTTGAGCTCCTGGTCCTGCGGATGCCAGTGCGGATGCTCCTGCTGCACGACCTCGAGCCGGGTGTCGGCGAATGCGCGCTCCTGGCTCCTGCGGACGATCGCCGCGTCGCGACCGTCCACGTGGATCGCGGGGTCGATGAGCACCAGACGCCGGGTCCATTCCGGAGCGGATGCCGCGGCGACCGTGCTGGCCGCACCGCCGAGCGAGTGGCCGATGACCGCGTCCCAGGCGCCGCCGTCCTCCGGGAGCGTATCGGCGAGGTCGGCGCCGTATGCGGCGACGGAGTAGTCGCGGGAGCGCGGAGCATCGCCGTGACCCCGGAGATCGACGGCTGTGGCGTGCCACCCGGCCTCGGCGAGAGCGTCGCCGAGGCGCCACATCAGTGCGCCGGACGACCCGAGGCCATGAACCAGAAGAGCTCGACGGGATGCCGAGGGAGAGCCCCACGAGATGCGGGGCAGAGCGAGGAGCGCGGGCATGGCACCAGCCTACGACCGGGGGAGCGCGCGAGTCCTCGTGCGGGGGATCGCGCCGCGCAGCTGGTCTGTATCAGGCGAGCGGCACCAGCGGCGGAAGGTCCGCGGCGATCGTCAGCACACGCTCGGCGGCCGCGTGACCGGCGGAGAGGCGCGCGGCGAGGTCGGCTCCGTCGAGGGTCGCCGCGAGGAATCCGGAGGCGAACGCGTCTCCGGCGCCGACCGGTTCGACCACCTCGACCACGGGGGCGGGCACGAAGACCGGCTCGGCATCGCCGTCGAAAGCGGTGGCTCCGACATCCCCGTCCTTGACGACCAGCAGCGCGCAGTTCGGCAGGAAGGCGCGGATCTCGGTCGGTGTCACGGTGCCCCAGATGCGCTCGGCTTCGTCGCGACCGACGAAGGTGATGTCGGCGGCGTCAGCCAAGCGCGCGAGAGTGGCGGCGGCATCCTCTTTGCTCCACAGAGGACGGCGGTCGTTCACGTCGAACGATACGAGGGCGCCGGCCGAGCGTGCGTCGGTGAAGAGCTGATCGACCATCTCGCGGCAGGACGTGGAGAGGGCGGGGGTGATCCCGGTGGTGTGCACGATCCGCACGCCGTCGAGCTGCGCCGCCGTCAGGAACCCCGGCTCCATGCGGGAGGCGGCCGACCCTCGCCGGTAGTAGTAGACGGTAGAGGACTCGGCACCCGGGTCCTTGAACATCACTCCGGTCGGGGCGGCGTCATCGCGCGCGACCCACAGTTCCACGCCGCGGCGCTCGAGCTCGGTGGCGACCCTGTCCCCGAGCGGGTCCGCACCCACTCGCGACGCCCAGGCGACACGGTGCCCGGTGGCGGCCACACCGGCGGCCACGTTGGACTCGGCGCCGGCCAGGCCGACCGACGCGGCTGCCGCTTCGGCGAGCGGGGCGTCCGTCGGGGTGATCAGCGCCATGGTCTCGCCGATGCAGACGATCTCGGGGGCAGAGGCCGGAGAGGAAGAAGAGCTCATGAGGGGGTGACCGCCAGGGGTTCGGTGTCGGGATGCGGGCTCGCGTCGCGGTGACGCAGGTCGGGGAAGGAGCGGACGAAGACGATGGCCACGATCAGTCCGACTGCGGCGAAGATCGTGGCGGCGAGGTAGGCGCCGCGCCAGTCGCCGACGTCGACGAGGAAGCCGGCGACGGCGGATCCTGCGGCGGCGCCGATGAGCTGCCCGGTGCCCGCCCATCCGAAGGCCTCCGCGGTCTCGCTGAACTTCACGCTGGCCGAGGTGATGGCGAAGAGCACGGCGAGGGCCGGAGCGATGCCGATGCCGGCGAGGATCAGGGTGCCGCCCAGCCAGAAGACGTTGAGCATGACCATCGTCAGGCCGAGACCGATCGTCACGATCAGCAGGCGGCGGGCCATGGCCCACGGGCCGATGGGGATGTGGCCGAAGGCCAGGCCGCCGGCGAGGCTTCCTGCCGAGAACACCGCGAGCACGAGACCTGCGGCGAGGCTTCCGTGTTCGAACGTCGCGACGACCCCGACCTCCACGGCCGCGCAGGCCCCGATCAGGAGGAAGCCGATCACGGTCGCCAGCAGCACGGGCGGCTTGAGCGCGACCTTGCCGAGAGCGTTGCGGCTGCGGGGGATACGGACCCGTCCGACCTCGGGGGAGAGGATGAACCACGCGCCGCCGCCGACGAGGATGATCGCCACCAGCAGCAGACCCTCGGCGGTGCCGATCTGGGTCGAGACGAGCGTGATCACGACGGGGGCCAGCACCCAGATGATCTCCTGCAGCGACGCGTCGAGGGAGAACAGCGGCGTGAGGTTCGAGGAGTTGACGAGCTTCGGGTAGATGGTGCGAACCGCGGCCTGGACCGGCGGGGTGGAGAGGCCGGCCACCATACCGAGCGCCATGTATCCCGGCACTTCGAGCGGGAGCAGGGCGAGGCACAGCACGGCCACGACGCACACCGACAGCGTGAGGGTGATCACGCGTCGCATGCCCCACACGCCCATCCATCGGCTGGTGATGGGGCCGGCGATCGCCTGCCCCACGCTGGTCGCGGCGAGGACCAGACCGGCGGATCCGTAGGACCCGGTCTGTTGCTCGACGTGCAGCAGGATCGCCAGCGACATCATCCCGTTGGGGAAGCGCGCCGTCAGCTGAGCAGCGATCATGCGCGCCACTCCGGGCGTGCGAAGAAGATCCCGATATCCCGCCACCAGACCACGGTACCGGGCGGCGGGGCGGGTCGCCGTAGAGGTCGATCCGCGACACGCCCGCGACACGCCGAAGGTCGATTTCCACAGGAATCCGAATGTCGGTGGGGGCCCGTAGCGTCCCCCCTGTGGATGGATCGCTCACAGGGGCTTCCCAGCCGCGATTTCACGGGGTTCGAGTGCCTCCGGAAGGGGTCTCAGCCTGTGGAAGAAACGGTGGAGAACCTGTGTTGTATCTGTAGAGAACGGTGGATAACTACACGGATGTAACTACTACCCCTTGTGGTCGCCCCCAATGTCGGTCCCCATATGTAGTATTGAAGTCCCGGCAGGGGGTCTACCGGGAAACAGCCTGATGAGAAGCAGGCCAGAGATTTGAGGGGTTACGAAAAGATGTCGATCACGGTCTACACAAAGCCTTCCTGCGTTCAGTGCAACGCCACCTACCGTGCCCTCGATGCCAAGGGCATCGAGTACGAGATCCTCGACCTGTCGGAAGACCCGACGGCGCTCGAGCAGGTCAAGGCGCTCGGCTACATGCAGGCACCCGTCGTCGTCACCGACGAGGGGCACTGGTCGGGCTTCCGTCCCGACAAGATCGACGAGCTCGCCTCCCGTCTGGCGTGATGCCGCATGAGCGCCGTCGCGACCGCAGCGCCGCTCCTGATCTACTTCTCGAGCGTCTCGGGTAACACCGCGCGGTTCATCGAGAAGCTCGGGCTCCCGTCCCGACGCATCCCCCTTCACCGACACGAAGAAGACCTCGTCATCGACGAGCCCTTCGTGCTGGTCACCCCCACCTACGGCGGGGGAGCGGGGCGCGGCGTCGAGAAGGGTGCAGTTCCGAAACAGGTGATCCGGTTTCTCAACGACGAGCGCAACCGGCGCCACATCCGCGGCGTGATCTCCGCGGGCAACACCAACTTCGGCGATGCCTTCTGCCTCGCCGGTGACATCATCAGCCGCAAGTGCAACGTGCCTC
Organism: Microbacterium sp. NPDC058269; assembly: GCF_042881445.1. Taxonomy (NCBI): domain Bacteria; kingdom Bacillati; phylum Actinomycetota; class Actinomycetes; order Micrococcales; family Microbacteriaceae; genus Microbacterium; species Microbacterium sp. NPDC058269. The sequence continues at coordinate 268,551 of NZ_JBHVXT010000001.1, read as the reverse complement.
ACTTGTATCGGCTCGAGATCTTCGGCACACAAGACGATGTGGATCGCGTGAGCGACGGATTGGAACGACGGTGGCAGCTTCAGTGACCGAGACAGTGGCATTCAAGGCGAACCCCTCTTATGAGGGACTCGACTATCACGCCCTCAACGCGATGCTCAACTTGTACGACGCGAACGGCAAGATCCAGTTCGACGCCGACAAGCGCGCCGCGCGGGAGTACTTCCTGCAGCACGTGAACCAGAACACGGTGTTCTTCCACTCGCTCAAGGAGCGCCTGGACTACCTCGTGGAGAAGGAGTACTACGAGGGCGCCGTCATCGAGAAGTACTCGATGGAGTTCATCCAGAAGCTCAACGACCTGGCCTACGGCAAGAAGTTCCGCTTCGAGACGTTCCTCGGCGCGTTCAAGTACTACACGAGCTACACGCTCAAGACGTTCGACGGCAAGCGCTACCTGGAGCGCTTCGAGGACCGCGTCGTGATGACCGCCCTCGGCCTCGCCGACGGCGATGAGAAGCTCGCGGTCGCGCTCGTCGAGGAGATCATCTCCGGACGCTTCCAGCCGGCCACCCCGACGTTCCTCAACGCCGGCAAGGCGCAGCGCGGCGAGCTCGTCAGCTGCTTCCTGCTGCGCATCGAAGACAACATGGAGTCGATCGCCCGCGGCATCAACTCCGCACTGCAGCTCTCCAAGCGCGGTGGCGGCGTGGCCCTGCTCCTGTCGAACATCCGCGAGTCGGGTGCGCCGATCAAGCAGATCGAGAACCAGTCCTCGGGCATCATCCCCGTGATGAAGCTCCTCGAAGACAGCTTCAGCTACGCGAACCAGCTCGGTGCGCGTCAGGGCGCGGGTGCGGTGTACCTCAACGCCCACCACCCCGACATCATGCGCTTCCTCGACACCAAGCGTGAGAACGCCGACGAGAAGATCCGCATCAAGACGCTCTCGCTGGGCGTCGTGGTTCCCGACATCACGTTCGAGCTCGCCAAGAACGACGAAGACATGTACCTGTTCTCGCCGTACGACGTCGAGAAGGTCTACGGCGTGCCGTTCGGTGACATCTCGGTCACCGAGAAGTACCGCGAGATGGTCGACGACCCCCGCATCAAGAAGACCAAGATCAACGCGCGCGAGTTCTTCCAGACCGTCGCCGAGATCCAGTTCGAGTCCGGCTACCCGTACGTCATGTTCGAAGACACGGTGAACAAGGCCAACCCGATCAAGGGTCGGATCAACATGTCCAACCTGTGCAGCGAGATCCTGCAGGTGAACACGCCGACCACCTACAACGACGACCTGTCGTACGACAACATCGGCAAGGACATCTCCTGCAACCTCGGCTCGATGAACATCGCGCTGTCGATGGACGCCGACGACCTCGGACAGACCGTCGAGACGGCGATCCGTGCGCTCACCGCGGTCAGCGACCAGAGCCACATCGGCTCGGTGCGCTCGATCGAAGACGGCAACGACCGCTCTCACGCGATCGGCCTCGGCCAGATGAACCTGCACGGCTACCTCGCTCGCGAGCACGTGTACTACGGCTCCGAAGAGGGCATCGACTTCACGAACATCTACTTCTACACGGTGCTGTTCCACGCGCTGCGTGCGTCGAACAACCTCGCCATCGAGCGCGGCACGACGTTCGACGGATTCGAGGACTCGACCTACGCGTCGGGGGAGTTCTTCGACAAGTACATCGACCGCGCCTGGGTGCCCGAGACCGAGAAGGTCAAGGAGCTCTTCGCCGGCAAGCACATCCCGACGCAGGACGACTGGGCCGAGCTGAAGGCTTCCATCCAGAAGCACGGCATCTACAACCAGAACCTGCAGGCCGTCCCGCCGACCGGTTCGATCTCGTACATCAACAACTCGACGTCGTCGATCCACCCGATCGCGTCGAAGATCGAGATCCGCAAGGAAGGCAAGCTCGGTCGCGTCTACTACCCGGCGGCGTTCATGACGAACGACAACCTGGAGTACTACCAGGACGCGTACGAGATCGGCTACGAGAAGGTCATCGACACGTACGCGGCTGCCACGCAGCACGTCGACCAGGGCCTGTCGCTGACGCTGTTCTTCAAGGACACCGCCACGACGCGTGACATCAACAAGGCGCAGATCTACGCATGGCGCAAGGGCATCAAGACGATCTACTACATCCGTCTGCGTCAGCTGGCGCTCGAGGGCACCGACATGGCCGAGTGCGTCTCGTGCATGCTCTGACCTGTTGCTGACCTGAGAACGCGGCTGAACCCCGAGAAACGACGAAGAAAATGACTCCCGAAAGACTCAAGCTGGTCTCCAGCGTGCAGGCGATCAACTGGAACCGCATCCAGGACGACAAGGACCTCGAGGTCTGGAACCGTCTGGTGAACAACTTCTGGCTGCCGGAGAAGGTGCCGCTGTCGAACGACGTGCAGTCGTGGAACACGCTCACCCCCGACGAGCAGCTGCTCACCATGCGGGTGTTCACCGGTCTCACGCTGCTCGACACCATCCAGGGCACCGTCGGCGCCGTGTCGCTGATCCCCGACGCGATCACGCCTCACGAAGAGGCCGTGTACACGAACATCGCGTTCATGGAGTCGGTGCACGCGAAGAGCTACTCCTCGATCTTCTCGACCCTCGCGTCGACGAAGGAGATCGACGAGGCGTTCCGCTGGTCCACCGAGAACCCGAACCTTCAGAAGAAGGCTCAGATCATCATGGACTACTACCAGGGCGACGACCCGCTCAAGCGCAAGGTGGCCTCCACCCTGCTGGAGTCGTTCCTGTTCTACTCGGGCTTCTACCTGCCGATCTACTGGTCCTCGAAAGCGAAGCTGACGAACACGGCCGACCTGATCCGCCTCATCATCCGTGACGAGGCGGTGCACGGGTACTACATCGGCTACAAGTTCCAGAAGGGCCTTGAGAACGAGACCCAGGAGCGTCGCGATGAGCTCAAGGACTACACGTTCTCGCTCATGTACGAGCTCTACGACAACGAGGTGCAGTACACGCAGGACCTCTACGACGGTGTCGGTCTGACCGAAGACGTCAAGAAGTTCCTGCACTACAACGCCAACAAGGCCCTCATGAACCTGGGCTACGAGGCGATGTTCCCCTCCAGCGTCACGAACGTGAACCCGGCGATCCTGTCGGCGCTCTCGCCGAACGCCGACGAGAACCACGACTTCTTCTCGGGGTCGGGCTCGTCGTACGTCATCGGCAAGGCCGAGGCCACGGAAGACGACGACTGGGACTTCTGAGAAACGCTGGTCAGCGGCGCATTCGCTGACAAACCAAAGGCCCCCGGCTGGCTGCTCATTACGAGCGGTTGACCGGGGGCCTTTTGTGTGTGCCCACGTTTTGCCCACATTCCTTACGAGACGGCCGCCTTACGAGCAGCGCTCATCGCGCGGGCCAGAGTTTCGAGGTCGTCGTCGAACAGGTCGGCGTAGACATCGAGCGTCATGGCCGCGGAGGCGTGGCCGAGCACGCGTTGCACGAATAGCTCGACTTCAGGCAGGACACGAGCCAACTGCGGCAGGCCTGCGCCAAGTGCGTCGACGCAGCACAAGAGGTCTTTGAGACTCTCTGAACTTCGTGCACAAGCGAAGGTCTACCGTATGGAAGAGCCGCGGAATCACTCGATTCCGCGGCTCTTCTCGTGGGCCAAGCGGGCTCGTCGCTCCTCCTCGCGCTTCGAGTACGTGGCGGCGCGGATCGCATCGTCGGATTCCAACCCCGTCCCCAAAGCCCCGCCGAGTGTCGCGGCCGACGCGACGAACCAGGTGAGCACGAACAGATCCTCGACGCCGACGGCACGGCCGAGGGCTTCGCTCATCACCGTCGTGTCGAGGACGAACAGCGCCCAGGCCAGGTTCACTACGTACAACGCCAGATAGCAGATGATGATGCCGATGGTCAGAGTCAGCAGCGTCGAAGTGTTGTAGAGACGGGATCTCTCTCGTGCCTGTGCCGAGTCGTCGTCGTCGGGGCGGTCCCAGAGTCGACCGTCGATCACTATCCAGGCGATGATGATCGCGATGGAGGCCAACGTCGCGGCCGCCAGGCGCCAACCCGACAGCGAGATGGCGAGCGACCACACCGTCGGCTCGATCGTCGCCACCGCGCCGGTCGCCAGGGCCGCGACCAGAGCGGACTTGAGGCCGGCAGCGAGAAGCCATGGGCGGTTCGCCAGCACCATGCCCAGAAGCACGCGTCCCCGGGCGCTGAGGCGGGGAAGCGGCAGGCGCTGCTCGTCGGACGAGGCGGGTTCGGCCATTCCGCTGACGAGCCCTCGCACCGCGTGGCGGGCGCGGGTCTGCACCCGGTAGCCGCCCAGGGCGGGCAGGGACAACACGGCGGACTGGCGTCGAGGATCGATCGCCGCCAGCAGGTAGCGGCCGTCGTCGTCGCGAAGCGGAAGCTCAGTGACGCCGACGACGAGATCCCACCGGTTCTGCTCGGCGTACGCTCGAAGCCGTTCGAGGGCGACATCCACGTCTTCAGAACCGAGTGTGAACGGCTCGCTCACGAGTTCGACGATCCAACCGTCGGCCTCGGTGGCAACCGGCGGGCTGAGGTCGGTCATCCGACGCGCGACGGCCGTGGGCGAAGCCGGGTCGGCCACGAGGCCCACTCGGATCGGCTCCATCTCCGCAACCTACACCCGCCTCGAGCTGACCGCATCGGCATCTGCGCCGCCTGAGTGGGTGGGTGTCCGAGAGGAGATCCGAGTGAATACAGGCACGCTCGCGCCCGGACGCGGCGATGTCATCGGCCACCCATAGAATTCGGGAATGCGCACGCACCGAAGTCGCCCTGGAGAGCCATGCCCCTGACGCGCGAGATGCTCCTCCACGAGATGGAGGCGACCCTCGACCGCGTCGGCGTCGGCATGAACGACTGGCCCGAGGGGGTCGACGTCACGACGCTGTCACCTCGTGGTCAGCTCGTGGCGCTGCTGCTCGTCATGGACGTCAGCCCCAGGCGTGTGAACGGATGGCCGTTCCGGTCAGTGGAAGACGAGATCGTGCGCTTTCTGCCGCGGAAGAATCTGCCCTGGGACTCCGACACGGCCGTGTTCGCGCTGCAGGCCGCGTTGAAGGTCGACTGCATGACCTACATCTGCGGACCGGCTCTGCGGGGCGCGGAGAAGGCGATGGCTGACGGTCACGTCGATACCGCCCTGTACGAGGCACTCGACGCCTGCCTCGATCATCTCTCGGGGCTCACGACCGGTCGACTCGGTGGTCGGTGGAAGGTAGACCACGATCGCAAGTTCGCGGACCGGCTGCTGGCCTCTTTCCTCCCACCCGGAGTCCTCGACCTGACGGCCGTCCAGGACGGTGACGAGTGGGCGGAACGGGCGCGGCAGCTGGCGCGCGCGCACCCGGTCGACGACGTCGAGCCGCTGATCCGCCACCTTGCTTTGCTCGGTCACAAGGCACCGTCCCAGACCTGGCAGCGACAGCTGCAGGAGGTGCTGCGCCCCGGGGCCGCCCGCGTTCTCATCGGGGAGTGGGTCGGCGCGGCACGCGACACCGGGGTCGCCGAAGACGGACATCTCTACGCACCCTCGAATGAAGACCTGGTGCGCGCTGCCGTGATCGCGTCACGCTCGATGGACGTGACCGAGGCTCCCTCGGAGGTGCTGGGCGCCCTGGTGCGGCAGGGCGCGGAGACCCGTCCTCCCTCTACGGAGTCCCTGGCCCTTCGCGTGGCCAGCGCGGCCGTGGACACACTCGCGCAGCGCGGCGCCGACAGTGACGTGGCCGAACTGGAAACTCTCCTCGACGACATCTCCCGCCGCGACCTGCTGAAGCGCATCGGCGCGGCGCTCGGGTCCGAGGCGGTCGCACGCGCGGAGAAGCGCGACGCCGACCTCAAGAAGCAGAAGGCCGCCGCCGTGCGGGCGAAGGCGAGCCCCATCCCGAAGCTCCTGCGCGGAGAGGTCGACCGCATGCTGGAGGAACATGTGAACGGCAAGATGCGCGAGCTGGGCTTCCGCAAATCGGGTCGCACCTGGCGCCGGTGGGTGGATGCACGCGTGGAGCTCGTCGATTTCTACTCCAGCGATCTGTACATGAGCGTGCAGTACGGGGTGCTGTTCGAAGGCCTGCATCCCGAAGGCGGCCCGGCGACGCAGCGGGATCCGAAGCGGGTGAAGCCCTTCGAACTCGACCTGCTCGTGTCCGACACCGGATGGTTCGCCGACGACGACGTGCTCGACGTGCTCGCCGAGCGCGTGCGCACGGAGATCGTCCCGTTCCTGCAGCGCTGTGGCGGCCGCACCGCGCTCTTCGAGCTGCTGCTGCACGGGGTGGGCCTGCCGCCGGTCGTCGACCGCGGGGATCCGAGGTTCCAGGACACGGACTACTCCGTGTCCTGGCGCAGGAGGCCCGCGCAATCGGGTGTCCTGCTCGGAGCGCTCGCCTGCATCGACGGCGACCGTGCCGCAGCGGAGAGCTGGCTCGGCGCGGCGGATCGGCAGGTCGATCCTCTCAGCCACCACGCCACGAAATCCGAGATCGACTACTGGCGGGGGCGCGCCGCCGCCCTGCCTGCGTCATAGCATCGTCTCGATGACCGAGGAGACAGCCGCTGAAGCGCGCGTGCGTGTGAAGGTGACGCGCACGCTCGTGCGCAATCCCCTCATCGTGGGCGCCGTGCTGTTGCTCGCGGCCATCGCGTTCACGCTGCTGGGCGATGACCTGAGCTTCTTCCCGTTCCTGCTCATGCTGGTCGGAGGTTGGTGCTTCGGGTTCGCGTTCGTGAATGCGACGCAGGCAATGGTGCCGGCGCGCAACGGGGCGATCCTGCATCTCGGCGTCGCCATCGTGCTCGGCGCGCTCGTCGCGTTCGTCGTGGAGTTCGGGGGCGATCTGCTCGATCCGTTCCCCGAGGCGGTGCGTGGCGTCGCGGTGGTCCTGCAGCTCGCGGCGATACCGGCCGCCGGGTGGATCTGGCTCGCGCTCATCGGTCGTGTCACCGACTTCTTCGCGCGTCGGGACGCGAAGAAGAAGCCGCTGCCGGTGACGCCGGAGTGGGAGCGGGAGGAGAGCGGCGACGGGTCGATCGTGCGCTTCCCCGCCATCGAGCTCCGGCTGCGCACCCTCACCCAGGCGATCGTCGCGATCGTCGTGGTCGTCGGGCTGTTCGGCGTCGTCCTGCTGATCGCACTCGACGACATCGTGATGCGGATGGGCCCTCGGATCGCGATCGTCCTCATGGGAATCGTGGTCGGACTTCCGGTGTATCTCGTGTTCACGGCGATCCTGCGTCGACGCACGGCGCAGTGCACGGTCGCATTCGGGAACGACGAGCTGCGCGTGCAGGTGGACGCCGTGATGCACAGGATCCCCTTCCGAGAGCTCGAGTTCCTGCGCTGGCGGTGCCGTAGCGACTATGCGCGCATCGAGGTGCGCGGCGCCGGATCCGATCTGTCGCTGTTCGCCGGGCTCGCCAAGCCGCCCCGTGGCTCCTCCGCCGAGCTCCCCGCCCTGCCGCGACGGGTCTATCGACGACTCGAGCGGGCAGGACTCACGGTCGAGAAAGCGCGCAGGGGAGAGGTCATCACGTTCCGAGGGCCGTCAGAATCCGCGTCGCGCGCACCCGCGCACTGACCGGATGTCGCAGGCGCGTGCCATGATCTCGGCATGGAAGCCCTCCGACTCCGAATCTGGTCCGAGAACGACCTCGAGCTGCTGCACGCGGCCAACACCCCGGAGATGACCGCGCATCTCAACGGACCGGAGACCGACGACGAGATCCTCGAGAGGCACGCCCGCTATCTGCGCCTCGTCGCCTCCGGTGAGGCCCGGATGTTCGTCATCGAAGACGACGAAGGAGCAGCGCTCGGATCGATCGGCCACTGGCACGTCGTGTGGCGGGAGGAGCCGGCGCTCGAGACGGGATGGTTCGTCCGGCCCGAGGCGCAGGGGCGCGGGGTGGCATCGACCGCCCTCGCTCTGCTCGCCGAGGATGCTCGTGCGCATCGGGGCGAGAGGCGGTACCTGACGGCATTCCCGGGGGTCGAGAACCCGGCATCGAACGGAGTCTGCCGCCGCAACGGGTTCACGCAGGCGGGGTCGCTGACGATGGAGTTCCGCGGCGCTGAGCTGACCGTGAACGAGTGGGCCCTCGACCTCACCACGTGACCGAGGTCACTCGGCCGGATACTCCTGTGCCTTGAGCAGCCGGGCCAGGTGCGCAGCGTTCCGCGTCGCCGTTCCGATCGCCGAAGCGACCTTCTCCGGGGTCTTGTCGAGGTCCTGGTAGTCGGTGGTGTGCATCGCCTCGCCGTTCCAGTAGACCGAACCCTGCGCGGCGACCGTGAAGCCGACGTCGTTCAGCGACTGGAAAAGGATAGCGGCGATGTGATGGGCTCCGTCCTCGTTGCCGACGATGCCCGCGATGGCCACCTTGTCGAACAGGGTGGGGCGTCCGCGCGCATCCGTCTCGCCGAGCTCTGCATCGAGGCGTTCGAGCACACGCTGCGCCACGCTCGAGTGCTGTCCCATCCACGTGGGCGTGACGAACACGAGGATGTCGGCGTCCAGCACGCGGCGACGGATCTGCGGCCACTCGTCGTCGCCGCCCATGTCCTTCTCGACTCCAGGGCTGAGGGAGAGGTCGACGGCGCGCACGAGGTCTCCGGTGACGCCGTGGTCGGCGAGGGCATCGAGCAGCTGGGTCGCGAGGAGATCGGAACTGGAGGAGGCGGGCGACGGCTTCAGCGTGCAGGAGATGGCGACCGCGGTGAGTGGTGTCTTCATGCTCCGAGCAGACCAGACGATGAAGAACGTGCACAGGGGGTTTCCGAGTCCGGGCTATCCTGGTAGACGGCACCGACGACAGGAGATCCCGTGATCCTCAGCTTCCTCTTCTTCATGATCCTCTTCATCGGAGGCATCCTGCTGATGGGCATCTCCTTCGGGCTGCCGGCGTTCCAGGCGCTCGCGTTCTGCGGTGGCCTCCTGCTGGTGACCCTGGCCATGGCCTTCATCTTCCGCCAGGGCGGCTCGGCCACCCGCCGGTCGAACAACTGGTCGGGCAACGCCACCGAGTGACCCAGGGCGGTCTGCGCGTCGCCGGACGACGCGCCTGACCGCGCTCACCGTCGTCGGGCGAGCCTCGCTTCGAGGTTCGCCCGGACTGCGGGCCACTCCGGCTCGATGATCGAGTACTCCACGCTGTCGCGCAGTGCGCCGTTGCGGTAACGGCTCATGGCGCGCATCACGCCGTCCTGCTTGGCGCCGAGCCGTTCGATGGCCGTGCGCGACTGGAAGTTCACCCACTGCGTCGTGAGACCGACACGGAAGACCCCGAGGGTCTCGAAGGCGTGGCGGAGCAGTAGCAGCTTCGACTCGGCGTTCGTGCCGGTGCCGTGCGCCGAAGGCCGGTTCCAGGTGAAGCCGATGTGCAGCCGTGGCACATCGGCGACGATGTCGTAGTACGACGTGAGCCCCAGGATGCGACCGGAGGCGTCGAATGCGGTGAAGGGGATCATCTCGCCCTTCTCGATCAGCCCGATGCGTCGCTCGACCTCTGCGGCCACGCCGTCGGGCGTGGGGACCGACGTGTACCACGCCGTCTTCCACAGATCGCCCTCCTCCACGGCCTCGATCAGTCCCTCGACGTGCGCGATGTCGAGGGGGCGGAGCTCGACGAGTTCGCCGGTGAGTGCGACGGGGGAGGGGGCGACGAGGAAGGTCATGACGATATTCAACCAGCGACGGGGAGCGCCTGACGCAACAGGCGCTGGTAGGCCATGACCAACTCGATCGTGACATCCATCTCGAACGCGAGGCTGGCGAGATGCGGTCCGCGAACCTCCTCGGCCTCGGCATAGGCGCGCGGAGTGATGAGCCGACTCGCCGCCCACTCGTCTGCCTGGCGCTCCTGCTGGGCGCGGATCGCAGGGGTCGGCGCGGGGAAGTGGCCCAGACAGGCGTGTCCGAGTTCGTGGGCGAGCACACTGCGGGTCGTTCGTGCGCTCATCCCGGGGCTCAGACGGATCGTGCGCGTCGCGGGGTCATAGCCGCCGCGCGTGCGACCGGGCCGCTCGACCACGCGCACGCGCTGCTCATCGGCGAGGCGGAGCAGGTGCTGCATGATCTCCTCCTCGTGCGATCCCGCGCGCCGGGATGAGGCCCGGTCTATTCGTAGAGGTCGTCGGTGTCGGCGTCGTGCCGGACGCCGGATTCGAAGGCGACCTCTCGGGTATCTTCGCGTGTGCCGACGACATCGGGTGCGCGTCGGATCGGCGTGATGCGCGCAGTGGTCTCGCCGTCTGCGCGCAGACGCTCTTCGGCGCGAGCGAGCAGCACGTGGGGTTCGACGCCGAGGCTGGCGCAGACCGCGTAGACGACGGGAACGGGGATCGCGCGCTTGCCCGTCACGTAGTTGTCGAGCGCGCTGCGGGCGATCCCGATGCCGCGCGCCATCCCGGCGATGCTGCTCCGCGATGCGGCGATCTCCGCGCGCATCTGTCGACCGACAGCGTCGTTGAACTCCTCGGCAGGTGTCTTCACCTGGCTCACCATAGCAGCGCCCCGACGCCAGAATGCTGCCATTCTGGCCCATTCGACCCCCATGCGTGTCCGTGTGTGGCGGTAGTGTAGGCGTATGGGGACAGAATTGCGTCATTTGCTCGCATCCGAAGTCGACGGGGCCCGGTTCCACGCCGGAGTGTCCTTCTCTGAGCTGTCCGACCGCTCGGGCATCGAGCCTGGCGCGCTGGGCAACCTGCTCGACGGCATGGAAGACTTCACCGTCGTCGATCTCGTGCGCATCGCCGAGGTCCTCGGTGTTCCGGTCACCGCTCTGCTCCCCGGTGCGGCGACCGACGATTCCTGACAGCGTCGGTGCCGGGCGGTAGCGTGGTGAACATGAAGACAGTGTCGTTCGGATCCGCCACCGCCCCCGCCGTGATCGCCGGCATGATGCGCATCGACGACAAGGACGACGCTCACATCCGCACGCTGTACGAAACCGCCCGTGCGGCAGGCATCGACTTCTTCGACCACGCCGACATCTACGGCGGGAGCATGCATCACTGCGAGGCGCGGTTCGCCGATGCGCTGCAGCTCACCTCTTCCGAGCGCGACGAGATCGTTCTCCAGACGAAGTGCGGCATCGTGCCGTCGATGGGGATGTTCGACTTCTCGTACGAGCACATCGTCGCGCAGGTCGAGGGTTCGCTCGCGGCTCTGCGCACGGACCGCCTCGACGTGCTCCTGCTCCACCGTCCCGACGCGCTCGTCGAGCCCGAGGAGGTCGCCCGGGCGTTCGACGACCTGGAGAGCGCCGGCAAGGTGAAGGCGTTCGGCGTCTCCAACCACACGCCACGCCAGATCGACCTTCTCCGTACGGCGGTCCGACAGCCGTTGGTCGCGAATCAGCTGCAGCTGTCGATCACGCACGCGCCGATCATCGCGCAGCCGGTCGCGGCCAACATGGCGGCGACCGAGCAGAGCGTGGTGCGTGACGGCGGCGGCATCGTGGAGTACTGCCGCATCAACGGCATCACGATTCAGGCCTGGTCGCCGTTCCAGGACGGCTTCTCCCACGGGGTGTTCCTCGGCAACCCCGCGTACGCCGAGCTGAATGCCGTGATCGACCGCCTCGCGGCCGCCTACGACGTGACGCCCATCGCCATCGCCACCGCGTGGATCACCCGCCACCCCGCCGGCATGCAGGTCGTGCTCGGCACCACCACTCCGCAGCGCGTGCAGGATGCGGCAGTCGGTGCCGACATCGCGCTCACCCGCCCCGAGTGGTACGAGCTGTTCCGCGCGGGTGGGCACCTGCTTCCGTAGCCGGAGCATCCCGTCTCGGCGTCGTCTACCCTGAACTCATGTCGTTCCTGTTCTCGCTCCTCGTCATCGCGCTGATGATCGGCGCGCTGATCGACATCATCACGCGAGACAGCTCTCTCGTGAAGTTCCTGCCCAAGCTGGCGTGGATCATCATCGTGATCCTGCTGCCGCTGATCGGCGGGCTGCTGTGGTTCGGGCTCGGCCGAGAGTACGGCGACTCCGGAATCCAGATGCCTCGGATGCGGAAAGCGGAACGGCCCGCGGCGCCGACCGATGTGCGTCCGGCGCCGCCGAGGGACAACCGGACGACCGAGCAGCAGATCGCCGACCTCGACCGAGAGATCGAGGAGTGGCGACTGCGCCAGGAGGTCGAGAAGAAGCGCGGGACCGACGGCGACGCGTCCACCGGCTCGGCGAGCTCCTAACGCCTGGGCGGTCGGGCTTCCACGTCCGGTGACCGGTCGAACGACTCGCGGATCGCGTCTTCGAGCGTCGGGTATCGGAACTCGAACCCCGCCGCTATGAGCTTCTCCGGCAGCACCCACCGGCTCTTCAGGATCAGCTCGGTCTCGGTGCGCATGCCGATCGCTCCGAGCTCCAGCATCCATCGCGGCATCGGCACACCGACGCGTACGCCCAGAACACGGCGAACCGTCGCCATGAACTCGGCGTTGTCGACCGGGTGCGGGGATGCGGCGTTGACGGGGCCTTCGAGGGAGGGCGTCTGCTCGAGGAACTCGATGATGCGGGCGACGTCTTCGATGTGCACCCAGCTGAATCGCTGGTGACCACGACGCGCACCCGGGAAGTGGCCGGTGCCTGCGGCGCGTCGTGCTGCGCTGACCGGCCAGCGTCCGTCGTACTGCGACCCTCCGAGCCCGAACCGAGCCAGGTTTCTCACCGGGCCGAGGACGCCACCGTGGCCCAGGACGATCGTGCTGCGCAGGGCGACGCGACGGGTGGAAGGAAGATCGTCGGCGAAGAGCGCCTTCTCCCACGCCTTGGCGACCTCGACCGAGAAGCCGGTGCCGATCTCGCCGGTCGACTCGGTCATCGGACGGTCTTCGGCGTGGCGGTAGATGGTCGCCGTCGAGGAGTTCACCCAGAGCGCCGGCGGCGTCGAGGCCCGCGCGATCGCGGTGCTCAGCGAGGCGGTGGTGTCGACGCGGGAGCGGAAGATCTCCGCGCGATTCTCCGGCGTGTACCGGCAGTTGACACTCTTGCCGGCGAGCCCGATCACGAGGGCCGCGCCGTCGACGGCGCGGTCGATCTCCACCTGGTCGCCCCACCGGATGTCGGCACCCGAACGGGAGATCGTGACGACCTCCCGGCCCTCGGCGCGGAATCGCGGCAGGAGGAAGCGACCCAAGAATCCTGTGGATCCGCCGATGACGACCCGCCCTGCGCTCATGCGATCTGCTCCTTCTCGGAATGCCGGATGCGATAGGTGAAGTCGCCGCGGTATTCATACACGCGGCCGAGGAGCGGTGCGTCGACGGTCAGCGCCATGCGCTGCCGGGCGAGGGCATCGTCGAAGCGCTCGGTGAGGCGGATCACGGGCGCGAGCGGACCGGGGATGCGCACCCGGAAGCGTCCGAGACGCAGGCCGACCGCGCGGCTGGTGAGGTGCAGTGCCCCCTGTCGTACCTCGACGTCGAAGCAGGCCGCGAGGAGTCCGGGCTCACCGAGTTCGTCGACGACTCGACCGTGCCGCGTGAGCGCAGCCGCATCGCGCATGGTCCAGGGCCCGCGCGTGAAGTGGAAAGTGCGTTCGCCGATGGCCCGGGACGCGATCGTGCGGTTCTCCACGCGGAACGGCACATCGCGCTCCCATCCGGCCGCGACCACACCGCGGCGTTCGAGAAGGCGCAGGAACGGCCACAGCCATCGTCGCGGGGTGCCGACGCGCTGGAACACGCCCTCGCCGATGCCCACGGCGCCATCCGGGATCGCCTCGAAGTAGGCGCGCAGTCGGGGGTGCAGATCGTCGATGCGCTCGCCGAGTGCCCGGGCGTACGGGGACTGCGGCACGGGCGTCACGATTCGAGCCTAGCCCGATCGCCGGTGGCCTCGACCCATCCGTGCGGGCCGCTCAGGACGCGGGTCGCAGCAGCCGGTCGAGGAGGGTGAGCGCCTCGTGCTGAGGCGCGGTCTCGTCGAGCAGCCACTGCGTCTGCAGTCCGTCGGATGCGGCCACGACGAGGGCGGCGACCGCGTCGGGATCGAGATCGTCGCGGATCCGCCCTTCGTCCTGCTGGTGTCGAACGACGTCGGCGAGTCGGGCGCGGAGGCGGGTGAATCGACCGGTGGCGAACGTGCGCGCTGCCGGGTGCCCCTCTTCGAGGGCGGTGGCGACGAGCGTCGAATACAGCTGCACGAGACCGGGGATCGAGCGGTTGATGCGGGCGGACTCGATCATCATCTCCACCGGCGTGGCGTCTTCCGCAGGGGAGCTGGGCTGTCGCGCCGGCACGGTGCTCTCCTCATAGACGGCGACGAGGAGCTCTTCCAGCGAGCCGAAGTAGTGCGTGAGGGCCGCATGGGTGACGCCCACCTCGCGCGCGATCGCCCGGAGGCTGGTGCGGTCGGCACCGCGCTCGGCGAAGACCTCGATGGCACGGTCGAGGATCTCCTGTCGTCGAGCGATCCCCTTGGCGTAGGTACCGCGTTGGCGCGGCGGCTCGGCGTGCGCGGACGTGTCGGCGGGCATGGGAGGAGTCTAGCGAACCAAAACTTCCGTGTGGAGGTATTTGGTGGTAGCGTGCCTGCACGGGACCGCTGTCCCGCCACGTCACCGATGACCGAAGGAGCACGACCGATGACGATTCGGACTTCCCTGCAGCTGTTCACGATCAAGGACGAGCTGGAGGCCGACCTCGAATCCTCCCTCGCGGCGGTGGCCGCCCGCGGCTTCACGGCCGTGGAGCCCTATGACTTCGTCCGCCGCGCCGAGCCTCTCGCCGCCGCGCTGACCGCCGCAGGACTGGTCGCCCCCTCCGGGCACGCTTTCCTGGCATCGCCGTCGTTCGTGAACCCCGACGGCAGCGGCACGACCGTGCCCGTCCCGTCGCCCGCCGAGGTCTTCGCCGCCGCGAAGGTGCTGGGTATGGACACGGTCATCGATCCCTACACCGAGCCTGCGCGCTGGGAGTCGGTCGCGCAGATCGAGGAGACCGCACGGCTGCTGAACGAGGCCGCCGAGATCGGGGCCGCCGTCGGTGTCCGCGTCGGCTACCACAACCACGCGCACGAGCTGGAGGCGGTGTTCGACGGCGTCACGGGCCTCGAGATCCTCGCAGGCCTCCTCGACGACCGAGTGGTGCTCGAGGTCGACCTGTACTGGGTGGCCCGTGGCGGTGTGGATCCCGTCGCGCTGCTCGAGCGTCTGGGCAGCCGCGTGATCGCCGTGCACGCCAAGGACGGCACGCTGGACCCTGCGCTCGCAGGAGCCTACCCGCCCGCCGACCAGGTGGCCGCGGGCGACGGTTCCGTGCCGCTCGTCGAGGCCATCGCCGCAGCTCCCGCCCTCGAGCTCGCGATCGTCGAGTTCGACCACTACGACGGAGACCTGTTCGACGCCATCGAGCGCAGCCGCGTCTACCTCGACGAGAAGGTCGCCGGCTGATGGCGGTCGGCACCCGTCCGCTCGGGGATGGCCCCGTCGGCGTCGGCATCATCGGCGCCGGGAACATCAGCGATCAGTACCTGTCGAACCTCACGACGTTCCCCGACGTCCGCGTCCTCGCGATCGGCGACCTGCTCGAGGAGCGCGCGAAGGCGCAAGCCGAGAAGTACGGCGTCCCGCGTGCGGGTGGCGTCGACACGGTGCTCGACGACCCGGAGATCGACATCGTCGTGAACCTCACGATCCCGGCCGTGCACGTCGAGGTCTCCGAGGCGATCATCGCGGCCGGCAAGCATGTCTGGACGGAGAAGCCGATCGGCGTCAGCCGTGAGGAGTCCCGTCGGCTGCTGGAGAAGGCGGATGCGGCCGGGCTCCGCGTCGGCGTCGCCCCCGACACCGTCCTCGGACCGGGCGTGCAGACGGCGAAGCGGGCGATCGCGCGCGGCGACATCGGCCGTCCGCTGTTCGCCCAGACCACGTTCCAATGGTCCGGCCCGGAGATCTTCCACCCCAACCCCGCGTTCCTCTACGCCAAGGGCGCGGGCCCGCTGCTCGACATGGGTCCCTACTACGTGTCGGCCCTGGTGCACGTCTTCGGCCCGGTCGCCTCGGTCGCGGCCCTCGGGCTGCAGGGCACACCGACGCGTCGCGTGCAGGTCGGCGAGCTGGCGGGTCAGGAGTTCCCCGTCGAGATCCCCTCGACGCTGAGCGTGCTGATGGACTTCGAGCAGGGCGGTCAGGCGCAGAGCGTCTACAGCACCGACTCGCCCGTCATCCGGCAGGGGATCGTCGAGATCACCGGCACCGAGGGCACCATCGTGATCCCCGATCCGAACACCTTCGGCGGCGCGATCTCGATCACCCGACCGCTCACGCGCCTGTTCATCCCGCCGGAGCCCGTGCAGCAGGAGATCATCGACGTCGCGCAGGAGGGTGTGCTCTCCGGACGCGGAGTGGGACTGCTCGACATGGCCCGCTCGATCGCCGCCGACCGTCCGCACGTCGCCACCGGAGACTTCGGCTACCACGTGCTCGACACGCTCCTGTCGATCGAGGAGGCCGCCGAGTCGCGCAGCTTCATCGAGGTCGAGAGCACCCTGGATCAGGTCGGTTCGCTCGCCTCGGACTTCGACCCGTTCGAGGCCACGCTCTGACAGCGGCCGATCGTGGCGGCGGAGGTGCCGATCAACGCGCCTTCGCCGCCACGTAGCGGTCCACGCTCGCGGGGGAGAGCACCTCTCGAGCGACCATGATCGCCGCTCCGAGGACGGCGGCGCGATCACCCGCCTGGGACTGCACGATCGCGAGATGCTGGGTGGCCAGCGGGATCGACCGTCGATACACGACTTCGCGTACCCCCGCCAGCAGGTGCTCTCCCGCCCGAGCGATGCTGCCGCCCAGCACGATGATCGAGGGGTTCAGGAGGTTGACGACGGTGGCGAGCACCTCGCCGACATCGCGCCCGGCTTGACGGGTGGCCTCGATGGCCGCGGCGTTCCCCGCGCGAACAAGTTCGACGACGTCCGAGGCGCTGTGCGCGTCGAGTCCTTCGTCACGGAGGGCGATCGCGAGCGCCGAGCCGCTGGCGAGAGCCTCGAGGTCGCGATCATCGCCCGGCTCGCGGGTCGATCCCGCGCCCGTCGGCACCTGCACATGGCCCATGTCCCCGGCGGAGCCCTGGGCGCCGCGCTGCAGCTGGCCTCCCGCGATGATGCCCGCGCCGATCCCGGTCGACACCTTGACGAAGATCAGATCGTCGACGTGGGGCCAGCTCGTCGCCTGCTCGCCCAGGGCAAGGATGTTGACGTCGTTGTCGACCAGAACCGGTACGTCGAGGGTCTTCTGCACGTAGGCGGGGATGTCGAAGCGGTCCCACCCCGGCATGATCGGCGGATTCGTGGGACGCCCCGTGGAGTGCTCGACCGGGCCGGGGACACCGATGCCGACGCCGACCAGGGGGAGTCCGTCGGCCGTCGAGCCGAGCAGTTCGGCCCCGTCGGCGAGGATCGTGTCGAGCAGGGTCTCCGGGCCGTCCCCGATGTCGATCGTGCGGGTGCGCGCGTCGAGGATGACACCGGCCAGATCTGCGACCGCGACCGTCGCATGTGTCGCCCCGAGATCGACTGCCAGCACCAGGCCGGCCCGCGGGTTGAAGGCGACGCGGGCGGGAGGGCGGCCGCCGGTTGATGCCGCCTCGCCGGCGGGGCGGAGGAGGTCGGCGGCGAGGAGCGCATCCACGCGGAGCGCGACGGTGGACCGGGCGAGTCCGGTCAGCGCGGCGAGCTCGGCTTTCGTTCTGGCGTCCCCATCGCGGAGGATCTGGAAGATCTCTCCGGCACCGGAGGAGCTCGCCGGAACCGGCCTCAGAGCGTCAACCATTGCGTCAGTAAACCACAGGACTTCGGCGTCTCGGTGATTGACTTCGGATTCGTCGCAGACAACTTTTGACGAACCTCTAGCAAAAGTCGGAAGGTCTGTGTCAGAATCAGCCGCATGACAACGGATGTCACTGACACCGGTCTCGGGACGATCCGAACCGGCATCCTCGGCGGAGGGTTCATGGCCCGCGTGCATCGCACCGCGGCGCGAGACGCCGGTGGTGAACTGCGTGCGGTGGCCACCCGCTCCGCCTCCGGAGGCCGCGACGCGGCTCAGGCTCTGGGCGCCGATCGGGCGGAGAGCGATGCCGCAGCACTGCTCACGGCCGCAGACATCGACGTCGTGCACATCTGCACGCCCAACGCCACTCATGCCGCGCTGGCACTCCAGGCGCTGAACGCGGGCAAGCATGTCGTGTGCGAGAAGCCGCTCGCGACGACTGCCGAGGACGCCAAGCTCCTCGCCGACGCCGCGGCCACCGGGGGGCGGGTCGCCGCTGTGCCCTTCATCTACCGCTACCACCCGATGGTGCGTGAAGCCAGAGCCCGGGTCGCCCGCGGAGAGGCCGGTGACTTGCTCACCCTCGACTGCTCGTATCTGCAGGACTGGATGCTCCTCTCGAGCGACGACGACTGGCGCGTGCGCTCCGAGTCGGGTGGTGCTTCCCGTGCGTTCGCCGACATCGGATCGCACCTGTGCGACCTGATCGAGTTCGTGATCGGCGAGCGGATCCGCGCCTTGAGCGCACGCACCCGGAGGGTCTTCTCGGAACGGTCAGGGCATGCCGTCGACACCGAGGACATCGTCGCCGTGCTTATCGAGACGGAATCGGGTGCCCTCGGCACGCTGCTCATCTCGCAGATGGCCGCCGGCCGGAAGAACGCGCTCACGCTCGAACTGCACGGCTCGCGCCAGAGCCTGCGCTTCGAGCAGGAGCGCCCGGAGGAGCTCTGGATCGGCATGCGCGGGGAGTCGCGGCTGCTTCTGCGGGACCCGGCCGCATCCGCGCCGGACTCTGTGCGACTCCAGCGCCTCCCGGCGGGGCACTCGATGGGCTACCAGGACGCGTTCAACGGATTCGTCGCCGACGTGTACGCGGCGATCGCCGGGGCAGAGCCCGATGGGCTTCCGACATTCGCGGACGGATACCGCTCCGCCGTGTTGACGGAGGCCGTGCTCGCCTCGGCGGCGGACAGCGGTCGATGGGTGGAGGTGGCGGCATGATCACGACGACACAGCCGGTCCTGTCGGTCTCCGGCATCCGCAAGTCGTTCTTCGGCGTCGAGGTGCTCAAGGGCATCGACTTCGACGTGCGGCCGGGCGAGGTGCACGGTCTCGTCGGCGAGAACGGTGCCGGCAAATCGACCCTCATGAAGATCATCGCGGCCGTGCAGTCGGCCGACGACGGCGTGATCTCCTACCGCGGGGAACAGGTGCATCACGCGCACCCGCGGCAGGCGATGGATGCGGGCATCGTGACGGTCTTCCAGGAGTTCACGCTGCTGCCGGAGCGCACTGTGGCCCAGAACGTCTATCTCGGACGAGAGCCGCGTCGCGCCGGCTTCGTCGATCAACGAGCCATGAACACCGGAACGGCGGAGCTGCTGGCCGATCTCGGCGTCTCGTTCATCGAACCACAGGCGCGCGTCGGCTCGCTCACGGTCGCGGAGCAGCAGATCGTCGAGATCGTCAAGGCACTCTCGTTCGATGCGCAGGTCATCTCGATGGACGAGCCGACCGCCGCGCTCAGCGACCGCGAGGTCGAGCTGCTCTACGCGATCATCCGCCGGCTCACCTCGCGCGGTGTCGCCGTGATCTACGTCTCGCACCGGCTGAAGGAGATCTTCGACCTGTGCGACCGCATCACGATCCTCAAGGACGGCGCACTCGTGTCGACCGATGAGACCGCCGCCCTCACGACCGACGAACTGGTGCGGCGCATGGTCGGCCGGTCGATCCGGTCGTACTTCCCCGATGCGCTCGAGGGCACGACGGTGGGAGAGCCGCGGCTCGAACTCGACAGGTGCGGCAACGCCTACGTCGATGGGGTGTCGCTCACGCTGCGCGCCGGGGAGATCATCGGTATCGCAGGGCTGCAGGGCTCCGGGCGCACCGAGCTCGTGGAGGGGGTGTTCGGCATCCAGGCGTTCACGCGGGGCGCGATGAGGATCGACGGGACACCCGCGCGGATCACGAGTGCGCGGGCGGCCGTCCGGGCCGGGCTCGCACTGGTGTCGGAAGACCGCAAGGCGCAGGGCCTCGCCCTCGGGCAGTCGATCCTCGACAACGCCCTGCTGGTGGTGCGGAGCGTCTTCGCCGGTCGCACCGCCGCGTCGCGCCGTGAGGTCCCCGGTGTACTGAGCTCTCTCGAAGTCAGCTCGCAGAGCGTCGATCAGGAGGTGCGCTTCCTCTCCGGCGGCAACCAGCAGAAGGTCGTGCTGGCCAAGTGGCTGCTCACCCAACCGCAGATCGTGCTCTTCGACGAGCCGACCCGCGGTATCGACGTCGGAGCGAAATATGCGGTCTATCAGCTGATGCGCGAGCTCGCGCACCAGGGAAAGGCCGTGCTGATGGTGTCGAGCGAACTGCCGGAGGTGATCGGCATGAGTGATCGGATCCTGGTGATGCACGACGGTGAGCTCGTCGCCGAACTCCCCGCAGGAGCGGCGGAGCACGAGATCCTCGGAGCAGCGACCGGCGCGAGCGATCCGGGCTCCACGGCGGACGGAGGTGCGCGATGAAGCGCCTCCGCATCGACTCGACCGTCATCGTGCTCGCCATCCTGCTGCTCGTGATCGTCGTCGGAGCGGTGCTCGTCGGCACGGTCGGGCGCAACTTCCTGAGTCCGGGCAACATCCGCGACATCCTGACGGGCATGAGCGTGCTCGGACTGGTCGCGATCGGTCAGACGCTCGTGGTGCTCGGCGCCTCCCTCGATCTCTCGGTCACCTATGTGGTCAGCCTGTCGAGTCTGCTCGCGGCGACCATGATGAATGGAAACGCGGGCAACATCCCCCTCGCCGTGATCGGCACCCTGCTCGTGTGCGCCGGCATCGGGCTGGTGAACGGGCTCATCGTGACCGTCCTCAAGGTGAACGGCTTCATCGCCACGCTCGGTGTCGGCCTCATCCTGCAGGGCATCCTCAACACGAACTTCGAAGGCTCCGCCGGCAACGTGCCGTGGGCGTTCCAGCTCATCGGCGCCACAGGCGTCGGCCCCATCCCGGTGTCGACGCTGATCATGATCGTGCTCGCCGTCGTCGTCTGGATCCTCCTCAACCGCACCCGTACCGGCGCCCACCTCTACGCGGTGGGCGGCGACCCCGAGATCGCGCGACTGTCCGGCGTCCGCATCCGGATGCCGCTGATCTGGGCGCACGTGCTGTGCTCGGTGTTCGCGGGACTCGCCGGCCTGCTCCTCGCGAGCCGCCTCGGCGTCGGCAGCCCGACGGTCGGTCAGCAGGGTGGCTACGCGCTTCTCTCCATCGCGGCCGTGGTGCTGGGCGGGACTCTGCTGCTCGGCGGACGCGGATCGGTGTGGGGCACGATCGGCGGTGTCGCGATCCTCGCGGTCGTCGACAACGTCATGAGCGTCATGCAGATCAATCCGTTCCTCAAAGACGTGGTCCGCGGCGTGGTGATCGTGGCCGCCGTCGCCGTGTACAGCCGTCGCTCGATCATCCGCCGCCGTCCGCGCTTCGGAGCCGGGGGCACGCGCACCGGTGGTGACGACGCCGCCAAGGCCGCCGAGCCCGAGATGGCAGCCGCGGTCTCACAGCTCGCCGACGCCACTCCCGATACGCGCACTGCTGCGGAAGGAGGGCGCTCATGAACGCACTGCGCACACTCGTGAGCCCGCGCGGGGCGGTGTTCCTGCTGCTGGTGCTCCTGCTGGTGGCCGTCACGATCCTCAACCCGAGCTTCGCCGAACCCGGACAGTTCATGCGCTTCATCCAGCGCGTCGCCCCGATCGCCATCGTCGCGATCGGACAGTACTTCGTGATCATCGCCGGCGAGTTCGACCTGTCACAGGGATCGCTCATCACCGCACAGGTCATCATCGCCGGCAACCTGGTGGGGCAGGACGACTCCCGCACCATCCCTGTGCTGCTGCTGATGATCGTCTTCGCGGTGGCCGTCGGGCTCGTGAACGGTCTGATCACGACCCTGCTCAAGGTGCCGTCGTTCATCGTGACGCTCGGCATGATGCTCGCGCTCCTCGGCGGGGTCATGTGGTGGACGGGGGGAGCGGCCACGGGAAACCCGGCCGACAGCTTCCGCGAGATCGGCCGCGGCGGAATCCGCGACGTGCCGTTCCTCGATTTCATCCCCTGGGCCGTCCTGCTGCTCATCGTCTGGCTCGCCCTGGGCATCTGGATCACCAAGCGCCCGTTGGGCAAGACGCTCATCGCGGTCGGCGACAACGCCCGAGCCGTCGACTACGCCGGTGCCCGTCGGGCCTGGGTGACCACGCGCGCGTTCATCATCTCGTCGCTGTCCGCCTCGCTCTCGGCCGTGCTGCTGGTCGGATACGCCGGCGTGCACCCCTCCGTGGGGCGGGGCTACGAGTTCACCGCGATCACCGCCGTCGTCCTCGGCGGCGTCGTGCTGGGCGGTGGCCGCGGCTGGATCGTCGGCGCGGTCGCCGGCGCCTTCGCCCTCGAAGCGTTGTTCATGCTGCTCAACATCGCCGGCGTCCCCTCGACGCTGCGCGATGCCGTCCAGGGCGTCATCATCATCGCCGCCGTCGCATACTCCGCCGTCGCCTTCCGGGCGCGACGCCGACGCGGCCCGCAGTCTTCTCCCGATCAGGGGAAGGAGCAGATCCCCCCACCGGGGACCCCTGCTCGAGAGTCCGCTTCACCTGCCCTCGCCTCCGGGGGCCACACAGAAACCAGAGGAGATTAGCAATGCGACGATCAATGAAGATCGCCACCGCAGGGGTGGCTCTCTTCGGCCTCATCGCGCTCGCCGGGTGCACGACCGACCCGTCTGTTGCGCCGGTGGAGTCGGACGATCCCGATGCGACGGCGGAGACGACCGAATGGTTCGACCAGGAGCTCTTCGACAAGCAGGACGAGGAGCGCGGGGTCGATCCGCAGGGACCGGCCGGTGAGCCGTACCTGCAGCACATCAACGCCGAGATGGTCGACACGTCCGAGTTCGCCAGCGAGGGGGCCAAGAAGGCCTGCTTCGCGAACGCCTCGATCTCGAACCCGTGGCGTCAGACCGGGTGGATCACGATGAACCAGCAGCTCAAGGCGCTGCAGGACGTCGGGGCCATCAGCGACATGGAGACCCGCGACGCGAAGGACTCCGACGACACGCAGATCGCCGACATCGACTACTTCATCTCGGAGGGCGGCTGCGACGTCTTCCTCATCTCGCCGAACAGCACGGCGGCGATGACACCTGCCGTGGAGCGGGCGTGCGACACGGGCAAGCCGGTCATCGTGTTCGACCGCGGCGTCAACACCGACTGCCCCGTCACGTTCATCCACCCGATCGGCGGCTTCGCCTGGGGCATCGACACGGCGGAGTTCCTGATCGACAACCTCGAGAAGGGCGACAAGGTCGTAGCCCTCCGCATCCTCCCGGGCGTCGACGTGCTGGAGCACCGCTGGGCGGGAGCCGAGAAGCTCTTCGACGAAGCCGGCATCGAGGCCGTGGACTACTTCACGGGTGCCGACCCTGCCGAGATCAAGAGCATCATCAGCGACGAGCTGGCCAAGGGCGACGTCGACGGCATCTGGATGGACGCCGGTGACGGCGCGGTCGCGGCCATCGAGGCGTTCGAGGACGCCGGAGCGGACTACCCGGTCATGACCGGTGAGGACGAGATGAGCTTCCTCCGCAAGTGGAAGGACACGGGTCTGACCGGACTCGCGCCGGTGTACTCCAACTTCCAGTGGCGCACTCCGCTGCTCGCGGCGCAGATGATCTTCGCCGGCACCGAGGTGCCGAAGGAGTGGGTGCTGCCCCAGAAGCCGATCACCGAACCGGAGCTCGACGACTACCTCAAGGCCAACGAGGGCATGCCCGACGGGCACTACGCCAAGTTCGGCGGGGAGAACCTTCCCGGCTACCCGACGGTCTGGCAGGAACGACAGATCCCGTAAGGGAAGTGCGCTCCCGCCCTTCCGCTCCGCACCCGTGGAGTGGGAGGGTGGGAGCGCCTTCACGATCAAGAGGACAACGATGCCCCGCACGATCGCCGTCAACACCTGGGTGTGGACGTCTCCGCTGACCGACGCCACGCTCGAACCGCTCGCCCGCAGAGCCCTGAGCCTCGGGTACCAGGCACTGGAGCTGCCCCTCGAGAGCGTCGGCGACTGGGACCCGGCGCGGGCGAGAGACGTGCTCGACACGGTCGGCCTCGGCGCGATCGTGGTGGGAGCCATGGGCCCCGGTCGTTCGCTGCTGGCCAGCGCCGGCGACGTCGGCACGACGCGGGACTACCTCCGCGCCTGCATCGAGGCCGCGCAGACACTCGGCGCACGAGTCGTGGCCGGTCCGTTCTACGCCCCGACCGGAGTGACCTGGCGGATGGATGCGGGGGAGCGCGCCGCGGCCGTGGGGGAGCTGCGCGAGAATCTGGCCGCGCTCGCCGAGGAGGCCGCAGCGGCCGGCATCGCCCTCGCGATCGAGCCGCTGAACCGCTACGAGACCAGTGTGCTCAACACGGTCGAGCAGAGTCTGGACGCGCTCGGTCCATTGCTCGGCCCCGGGCTCGGACTCGCTCTGGACACGTACCACCTCAACATCGAGGAGAAGAGGCCCGACGACGCGATCCGCGCGGCCGGAGCGGCGATCACCCACGTGCAGGTGTGCGGCAGCGATCGCGGCGCCGTGGGCGACGACCATACCGACTGGCCGGGCATCCTCCGCGCTCTCGATGACGCCGACTATCGAGGTCCGCTCGGCCTGGAGAGCTTCACCGGGGAGAACGCCACGATCGCGGTCGCGGCCTCCGTCTGGCGTCCGCTCGCCCCGAGCCAGGACGAGCTCGCCGCGCGCAGCATCGCGGCGCTGCGCGCCTTCGGCACCTGAACCCGCACGACCTCGAACGAGTCCGAGACGAAGGAGTCCTCATGACGAGTCACCCGGTCACCCTGTTCACCGGTCAGTGGGCCGATCTGCCCTTCGAGGAGGTCGCTCGTCTCGCGGCGGAGTGGGGGTACGACGGCCTCGAGGTCGCGGCCTCCGGGGATCACCTCGACCTGCAGCGCGCCGACGAGGACGACGCCTATGTGGCCTCGCGCAAGGAGATCCTCGACCGGCACGGCTTGAAGATCTTCGCCATCTCGAACCATCTCGCAGGTCAAGCCGTGTGCGACGCACCCATCGACTTCCGCCACCAGGCCATCCTGCGCGACTACGTGTGGGGCGACGGCGAGGCCGAGGGAGTCAGGCAGCGGGCAGCCGACGACATGAAGCGGGCGGCACGGGTCGCACGCAAGCTCGGCGTCGACACCGTGGTCGGGTTCACCGGCTCGTCGATCTGGCCGTACCTGGCGATGTTCCCGCCGGTTCCGGCCGCTGTCATCGAGGGCGGGTTCGAGGACTTCGCCCGACGCTGGAACCCGATCCTGGATGTCTTCGACGGCGAGGGTGTGCGCTTCGCGCACGAGGTGCATCCGGGCGAGATCGCCTACGACTACTGGTCTTCGGTGCGGGCGCTGGAAGCGATCGAGCATCGGGACGCCTTCGGATTCAACTGGGATCCCTCGCACATGATGTGGCAGAACATCGACCCTGTCGGCTTCATCGTCGAATTCGCGGACCGGATCTATCACGTGGACTGCAAGGACACCCGGATGCGGCCCCGGAATGGGCGGGCCGGCGTGCTCGGCTCGCATCTGCCGTGGGGCGACCCCCGGCGCGGGTGGGACTTCGTCTCCACGGGACACGGCGACGTGCCGTGGGAGGACGCCTTCCGTGCGCTCGACGCGATCGGCTACGCCGGGCCCATCTCGATCGAGTGGGAGGATGCCGGCATGGACCGGCTGCACGGTGCGCCCGAGGCGCTGGGATTCGTGAGATCTCTGCTGTGGCCGAAGCCCGAAGCCTCGTTCGATGCCGCGTTCAGCAACCAGTGAGAGGTCACCGCATGTCGATCCAGCACACCGTCGTCTTCCGCCTGATCCACCCGGCCGGGTCCGCCGAGGAGCGGGAGTTCCTGGCGACGGGGCACGCGGTCCTGACCTCCATCCCCGGCGTCGAGGACTTCACCATCCGCCGTCAGGTGAGCGCGAAAAGCGACCTCAGCCATCAGTTCTCGATGGTTTTCGCCGATCAGCACGCCTACGCAGCGTACGACGGGCACCCCGCGCACCGGGCGTTCGTCTCGGAGCGCTGGCTGCCCGAGGTCGCCGACTTCCGGGAGTACGACTTCGTGGAGTGATGCCGTCGATGTCAGGCTGTCGCTGTCAGGCCGCGGGCTCGCGCAGGCGGACCAGCCGTTCGTGGCCGGTCTCCTCGAGCTCCGCGATGTCGTCGCGCGATTTCAGGAAGTCGGAGAACGAGCGGTAGCCGAGGGCCTTCTCGCTGAAGGACGGATCCATGCGGCGCATGTGCGTCTTGACCGCAGAGCTGTGCAGCCACTCGTCGGCGTCGGCCTTGTCGTGACCGAGGCGCAGCGCGCGCTCCAGCAGCTGAGTCGCCACCTCCTGATCGTCGACCTTGTCCTCGACCCGGGGCTCCTCCGCCTTGGGGGCGGACTTGGCGCGCGTGCGCTTCGGGGTGGTCTTCGGCTTCGAGGCGGTCTCGGCGACGGCCTCCGTGACGGCGTCGGCGACCGGGGCAGGCGGCTCCACCACGGCCTGGGTCTTGGCGGCGACCACGGGGGCGGCCTTCACGGGGCGGACCACGCCGGGCAGCGAGTCGTACGACTCGAACTCGTCGCACGCCGCGGCCAGCGACTTGGCGGTCGAGCCGGACACCCCGACGCCGATCACGTAGCGTCCGAGGCGCTTGCAGCGCTGAGCCAGCGGCACGTAGTCGCTGTCGCCGGCCACGATCACGACGTGGGTGAGGTCGGGCAGCCGGAACATGTCCTCGACGGCGTCGACCGCGAGCCGGATGTCGGCACCGTTCTTCGCGTAGGCGGCGGCGGGGAACAGCTGCACGAGGTCGACGGCACGCGCCACGAGCTGCGAGCGGTACACCGCGTTCACGGGCGAGGACCAGTCGGCGTAGGCGCGCGTGAGCACGAGTGTGCCGAAGGAGGCCGCGTAGTCGATGATGGCACCGACCTCGATCATCGCGCGGCTCAGCCGGTCGGTGACCTCGGGGTCGTTCGGGTTCTCGCTGATCCGCTGACGGTCCTTGCCGTAGGCGTTGCGTCCGTGCACACGGTCGTACCAGGAGATGACGATGTTGTCGAAGTCGAGGTAGACGGCGACGCGGGCATCGGTGGTCTCAGCCATGATCAGACCTCCTCGCGGGGGTAGCGGACGCCGATCTGCGCTCTGATCTCGTCGAGGGTGCCCATGATCGCGACGCTCTCGGCGATCGGCAGGATGTCGCCCTCGAGGATGCCGTCGCGCACCAGTCGCTCGGCGGCGAGAGCCTGGTACTGCATGCCGCGCCCCTCGACCTCGGAGGTGTAGGTCTCCTGCACCGTGCCGTCGGGAAGCACCACCCGGAACGTGGTGGGGCTGTACCAGACGGTGTCGATGTCGATGTGGGCATCCGTGCCGATGATGCTCGCGACGTTGGGTCCCGCCGCCCGCGACGACGACAGGCTGGTCGAGATCGCCCCGCCTTCGTGGGTCATGACGGTGGCGACCTCGGAGTCGGCTCCCGTCTCGATGAGGCGGCCGACGGCGCGGATGCTGGTCGGGGCGCCGAGGATGTCCCAGATGAAGGAGATCGGGTAGATCCCGAGGTCGAGCAGCGCACCGCCGCCGAGTTCGAGCGCGTTGAGTCGGTGCGCGGGGTCGGAGGGCAGCAGCTGCGTGTGGTCGGCGCTCACCGCGCGGATCTCACCGAGGGCGCCCGCGGAGATGAGCTCGCGGATGCGGACCATGTGCGGTAGGTACCGCGTCCACATCGCCTCCATGACGAGCAGACCGCGCTCGGCGGCAAGCGCCTGCAGGTCTTCGGCCTCGGCACGGTTCAGGGTGAACGCCTTCTCGGCGAGCACGTGCTTGCCGTTCTCGAGGGCGAGCCGGGCGTTCTCGTGGTGCATCGGGTGCGGCGTCGATACGTAGATGATGTCGACGTCGGGGTCGGTCACCAGGTCCTCGTATGAGGGGTGTGCCCGAGGGATGTCGAAGCGGGCGGCGAACGCATCGGCCGACTCCTGTGAGCGGGATCCGACGGCCACGAGGTCGAGCCTCGCGGTTCTCAGATCGGACGCGAATGCGCCGGCGATACCGCCGGTCGCGAGGATTCCCCACCGAAGACCTGTCATGGTCTCAGCGTAGGGGGTGCGCCGGCTGTGACGGACTGTTACATCCCGTGACGCCCGGCATCGGGGCCGTGGCAGCGCGCCGTCGACGACTTCTACCGTGACGGCATGACCGAACCCCTCATCATCGGCGCCATGGTGCGCACCCTGGGCGCGTATCCCTCGGGCTGGCGGCAGCCCGGCGCGCACCGCGACCCCGCGGCCGACGCCGACATCCTGCGGCACATCGCGCGGGAGGGGGAGGACGCCGGTCTCGACTACCTCTTCTTCGGGGACTGGCTCGCCACGGGCCCGGACCTGGAGTTCCGCGACCCCTACCTGCTCGCCCGCATCGACCCGGTGAGCGCGGTGCTCTTCCTCGCCGGTGTGACCTCGCGGATCGGTCTGATCGCCACCGTGAACACCACCTATGCCGACCCCTACACGACCGCGCGCTCACTGGCCTCGCTCGACGTGCTCACCCGTGGCCGCGCCGGCATCAACCTCGTCACCGGGGCCGAGCCGCGCGCCGCGGGCAACCACGGTCGTGATGCGCACGCCGACAACGAGACCCGCTACGACCGGGCGGAGGAGTTCGTCGAGGCACTGCGTCGGCTGTGGGACTCCTGGGGCGAAGATGCCTGGATCGCCGATGCCGACCGCGGCGTGCTGATCGATCCGGAAGGGCTCCGCGCCGCCGATCTGCAGGGCGCGCAGGTGCGGGTCACCGGCCCCCTCAACGTCGCGCGTCCGCCGCAGGGGCAGATCCCGATCGTGCATGCCGGCACCTCGCCGCGGTCGAGGGCGCTCGCGGCCACCGAGGCCGACCTCGCGCTGACCGCCGCCCCCACGCTGGCCGATGCGCTCGCCACGCGACGACTGCTGCGGGACATCGCGGCCGAGGCCGGCAGGTCGCCGGACGCGCTCAAAGTGATCGCCCCGGTGCTCCCCGTCGTCGCGGACACGGATGCCGACGCTCGACGCATCGTGGAGCGACTGCTCGCTCTGGTGCCGCTCGCCGAGGGACACCAGGCGGCCAGAGCGGCGTTCCCGCCGAACCGCACCGTCGACGCGCTCGCCGATGCGTTCGACGTCCCGCTCGACGACCCGCTGCGTTCCGCGACCTTCGACGCACCGGTGACCACCGCCGACGCCCTCCGTCTGGGGGAGCGCGGCGCCGCACTGATCGAGCGCCTCGGTCTCATCGCGGGACTGCGCGTCTCGGGATCACGCGTCCCCGGTTCGGGGTCCGCGAACGGCGACCCCCTCACGTGGCGGCATCTCGTCGCCGCGCACGCGGTGCCGGCAGCCTTCGTCGTGGGCGATGCCCGCACGATCGCGGATCACTTCGAGACCTGGCGCGACGAGGGCGCGGCGGACGGATTCAACGTGCTGTCGGCCTTCCAGCCCGCGCAGTTCGAGGCGTTCACGCGACAGGCCGCCCCCGAGCTGCGCCGTCGTGGTCTGCTGCGAAGCGCGCAGGAGGCAGCGGGGGAGACGCTCCGCGACCGCCTGCGCATTTCCTCGTATGTCGACGCGTGACCACGCGTTTCGCCACGCGACATCCGGAGTCCCC
Source organism: Microbacterium sp. NPDC058269 (assembly GCF_042881445.1). Classification (NCBI taxonomy): domain Bacteria; kingdom Bacillati; phylum Actinomycetota; class Actinomycetes; order Micrococcales; family Microbacteriaceae; genus Microbacterium; species Microbacterium sp. NPDC058269. Next base: position 238,764 of record NZ_JBHVXT010000001.1, on the reverse strand, counting down.
CACCTCGCGCCGGGGGAGTCGCGATTCCTACGGTGAAGTCACCTCACCGCAGCACCAGCACCGCACCGAAGCACCGCACACCGCACCGAAGCACCGCACCCGAAGCACTGCACCCGAAGCCTGGAGGCCCACCCATGAACCGTCGACTCATCCGCGCCGCTGCCATCGCGCTGCCGCTCGTCCTCGCGGGGAGCCTCGCCGCCTGCGCGTCGACGCCCGCCCCGGCGAACTCGCCCGCCGAAGGGGGCGACCCCGTCGCCGGAGGAACTCTCACCTACCTCGAGCACCAGGCGTACACGAACCTGTACCCGCCGCAGGCCGGCTTCTACCCGAACGGCGGCATCGTGAACAACATCGCCGCCCGTCTCACCTGGCAGAATCCGGACACGCTCGAGATCGAGCCGTGGATCGCCTCGGACTGGACGGTGAACGACGACGCCACCGAGTACACGTTCAATCTGAACCCCGACGTCACGTTCTCGGACGGCACCGTGCTCGACGCCGCGGCCGTGAAGAAGAACTTCGACACCTACGGCCTGGGCGATACGGCGCGCGGCCTCACGGTCTCCGAGGCGATCAACAACTACGCCAGCAGCGAGGTCGTCGACGACGACACCGTGACGTTCCACTTCTCGGCACCGTCGCCCGGGTTCCTGCAGGCGACCTCGACGATCAACTCGGGTCTGCTGTCGCCGGAGACGCTCGACGGCACGATCGAGGACTTCGGGGCGGGCAACGCCGCCGAGATCATCGGATCCGGTCCGTTCACGGTCACGGGCGAGAAGCTCGGCACCGAGTACACGCTCACCGCCCGCGACGACTACGACTGGGGACCCGACAGCGTCGACAACGACGGCCGCCCGTACCTCGACGCCGTGCACGTGCTGATCACCCCCGAGGACTCGGTGCGCATCGGCTCGCTCCTCGCCGGCCAGGCCGACTATGTCCGCTACGTGCAGGCGTTCGACGAGGACCGCGTCGAGAGTGCAGGGTTCACGCTCTACGCCCCGCAGACCCGCGGGGTGAACAACTCGATCGCGCTGCGTCCCGAGAACCCGCTGCTCTCCGACATCCGCGTGCGGCAGGCGATCATCGCGGCCGTGAACGCGCAGGAGGTCGTGGACACCCTCTTCACCGAGAACTACCCGGTGGCGACGTCGGTGCTGTCGTCCCAGGCCCTCGGCTACAAGGACGAGTCGGAGCACTACGCCTACGACCCGAAGAAGGCCGAGAAGCTGCTCGACGAGGCAGGGTGGAAGCCCGGTGCAGACGGCATCCGCGAGAAGGACGGCGAGCGCCTGTCGATCACGGTCTACGAGGCCAAGCCGCAGCCGCTGTCGAAGCAGACCCTCGAACTGGTCGCGCAGCAGCTCGCGGCAGTCGGCGTGGAGCTCTCGGTCAAGCCCGGAGACGCCGGCAGCTATGCGGAGGACACCCGTGATCCGCTCAAGACCGGCTTCTACCACTCGATGGTCGGCCGGGCGGACCTCGACGTGATCAAGAGCCAGTACTTCACGAAGAATCGCGACGTGCTGATCTCGAAGGATGCGAAGCTCGACGAGCTGCTGCTCGCCGTCGCCTCCGAGCCCGACGCCGACAAGCGCGTCGCCGCATCTCAGGCCGTGCAGGACTACATCGCCGAGCAGGCCTACGTGATCCCGCTGTTCGAGGAGCCGCAGGTGTACGGCACCGCGACCTACGTGCACGGCGTCGCCTTCGAGTCGGTGGGACGCCCGACGTTCTCCGGCGTCTGGCTCGACGAGCACTGATCGGCATGGTGCATCGATGACCTTCGTCCTCCGACGAGCCGGGCAGGCCGCGATCGTTCTGATCGCGGCCTTCACGGCCACCTTCTTCCTGCTGCAGCTGCTGCCGGGTGATGCGATCCTGATCAAGTTCTCCGACCCCAGCCTCGGGCTGTCGCCGGATCAGCTCGACAGCATCCGCGCCACCTACGGAGGCGATCTGCCCTGGTGGGAGCAGTACCTGCACGCGGGGCTCGGCTTCCTCGCCGGGGACTTCGGATTCTCGACGCAGTTCGGAACCCCCGTGCTGACGATGCTCGCCGAGGCGCTGCCCGCGACACTGCTGCTCGCGTCGCTCGGACTCGTCGTCGCCCTGCTGCTGGCCGTCCTGATCGCCGGCCTCTCCTCCCTCGCACCGTTCGCCTGGCTGCGCGACGGCCTGCGCCAGGTGCCCGGCCTGTTCGTGGCGGTGCCGGTGTTCTGGCTGGGCATCCTGCTCATCCAGGTGTTCTCGTTCGGACTCGGTTGGGTGCCGATCGTCGGGGCCGACCCGGTCAGCGGACTCGTCCTCCCCGTGCTGACCCTCGCCGTGCCGATCTCCGCTCCGTTGGCGCAGGTGCTGGTCCGGGCGATCGACCAGGTGCAGGCACAGCCGTTCGTCACGGTGGTGCGGGCCAAGGGCGCCCCGCCGCTGTGGGTGCTCACGCGTTCGGTCGCCCGCAACGCCGCCGTGCCGACCCTGACGATCGCCGGCGTGCTGTTCGGCGAACTCGTCGGGGGAGCGGTCGTCACCGAAACCGTGTTCGGCCGCACGGGCATCGGCCGCCTCACCGAGCAGGCCGTCGCGAACCAGGACATCCCGGTGCTGCAGGGCGTCGTCCTGCTCTCGGCCCTCGGCTTCGTGATCATCAGCTTCGCGGTCGACCTCGTCACCCCGCTCATCGACCCGCGTCAGCGCACGATCGCGCGCTCCACCGCATCCGCCGCCGCACGCCCCGCACCCCAGGAGGTGTCCGCATGACCGCTCCCGTGATCGCTGCGACCAGCGTCGAACCCGACCTCGTGCCGGCACCGGTCGTCCCGGCGGGGGCGCAGCCTCCCCGCGCCCGCGGTCGCCTGCGCGGCCGCGCCTGGGGTCTGTACCTGGCCTTCGCGGTGGTCGCCGTCGCGGTGCTCTGGGCAGTCATCCCCGGTGTGTTCGCCCCCGGTGACCCGCTGACCGGCGTGCCCGCCGACAAGCTGCTGCCTCCGAGCGCCGCGCATTGGTTCGGAACCGACACGCTCGGTCGCGACCTGTTCGGTCGCGTCGTCCACGGCGCGGTGCACTCGCTCTCGGGTGCGCTGATCGCCGTCACCGTCGGTCTCGCTCTCGGCACCGTGCTCGGTGCGATCGCCGGGGCCGTGGGAGGGGTGGCCGACGACGTTCTGATGCGCGTCGTCGACGTGCTGCTCGCGATCCCCGGACTCCTGCTGTCGCTGTCGGTGATCATCCTCCTCGGATTCGGCACGGTCAACGCCGCCCTCGCGGTGGGTCTCGGCAGCGTCGCGGCCTTCGCGCGTCTGATGCGCGCGGAGGTCGCCCGCGTGCGGCGCACCGAGTACGTGGAGGCCGCCTTCGGCAGCGGGGCCACCTTCTTCGCGGTGCTGCGCCGACACGTGCTGCCCAACTCCCTCACCCCGATCGTCGCGCTCGCCGCGCTGCAGTTCGGCACCGCGATCCTCGCGATCTCCACCCTCGGTTTCCTCGGCTACGGCGCTCCGCCGCCCACTCCGGAGTGGGGCCTGCTGATCGCGGAGGGCCGCAACTACGTGGGCACGGCCTGGTGGCTCACGGCACTCCCCGGTCTCGTCGTCGTCGCGGTCGTGCTCAGCGCCAACCGCATCAGCCACCGCATCGGAAGGGGGACGCGATGAGCGTGCTGGCAGCGTCGGATCTGCGGATCTCCTACGGCGGCCGGGAAGTCGTGCACGGCGTCTCGTTCGAGATCGACGAGGGGGAGACCCTCGCGCTCGTCGGCGAATCGGGCTCCGGCAAGTCGACGACCGCGCACGCCCTCCTGGGGCTTCTCCCGGCCGGAGGCACGGTCGACGGAGGGACGGTGGTGCTCGGTGACCTCGACATCTCGGGATGGACCGACCGTGCACTGCGGGGCATCCGCGGTGCGGAGATCGGCCTGGTTCCGCAAGATCCCACGACCTCGCTCGACCCCGTACGTCCGGTCGGAGCGCAGGTCGAGGAGATCCTGCGCCTGCACGGCCATCGTGATCGGCGCACCCGTCGCGCGCGGGCCATCGAGCTGCTCGACCGTGTCGGCATCGACGACCCTGACCTTCGGGCACGTCAATATCCGCACGAGCTCTCCGGCGGCATGCGGCAGCGCGTGCTGATCGCGACCGCGATCGCCCTGCGACCCCGCCTGCTGATCGCCGACGAGCCGACCAGCGCCCTCGACGCCACGGTGCAGCGCAAGGTGCTCGACCTGCTCGACGAGCTGCAGCGCGAGGAGGGCACCAGCATCCTGCTCGTGACCCACGACCTCGGTGTGGCCGCCGACCGTGCGGCACGTCTCGTCGTGCTCAAGGACGGACAGATCGTGGAACAGGGGCGGAGCGATGCGGTGCTCGCCGCGCCGACCGATCCGTACACGCGTCAGCTGCTGGCCGATGCTCCCGCCTTCACGACCGGATTCCGTCGCCCGGAGGCACCCCCGTTCCTGCGGGATGCCGCAGCCGTCGCCGCCGAGAATCCCTTCGCGATCGTGGCGGAAGGTCTCGTGAAGGAGTTCCGGGTCGCAGGGCGCGAGCGGTTCCGCGCGGTGGACGACGTCTCCTTCCGTGTGCGCCGCGGCACCACTCACGCACTCGTGGGGGAGTCGGGGTCGGGAAAGACCACCACGGCACGGCTGGTCACGCGCTTCCACCAGCCCGATGCCGGGACCATCGAGGTCGCGGGAGAGGAAGTGACCCACGCGACGCGTGAGCAGCTGCGGGCACTGCGCCGACGCGTGCAGCTGGTCTATCAGAACCCGTTCGCCTCGCTGGATCCCCGTCAGCAGATCGTCGACATCGTCGCGGAGCCGCTCCAGAACTTCCGGGTCGGCACGCGGGCCGAGCGCCGGGAGCGTGCGCTCGCGCTCCTCGATCGGGTCTCGCTCCCGGCCGACGTCGCACGCCGCACTCCGCGCGAGCTCTCGGGCGGACAGCGGCAGCGCGTCGCGATCGCCCGGGCCCTCGCGATCGATCCGGAGGTGGTGGTGCTCGACGAGGCGGTGTCGGCGCTCGACGTGACCGTGCAGGCGCGCATCCTCGAACTGCTCACGTCGCTCCAGGCCGAGCTCGGGCTCACGTACCTGTTCATCTCGCACGACCTCGCGGTGGTGCGCCGGATCAGCCACACGGTCTCGGTGATGCGCCGCGGCCGGATCGTGGAGGAAGGTCAGACGGAGGACCTCTTCCGCGACCCGCAGCACGACTACACCAGGGAGCTGCTCGCCGCGGTCCCCGGACGAACGGAGACCGTCGTATGACCACCGCACCCACCGTCGCCTTCTTCACCCGTCTGCTCGACGATGCTGCTCCTGCCGAGAGGTATGCGCTCGCGACCGCGCAGATCCAGCAGGCGGAGCGGCATGGAATCGGCCGGGCTTGGGTCGCGCAGCACCACTTCCACGCGGCTGAGGGCGGGCTGCCGTCGCCGCTCGTCTTCCTCGCGCACGTGGCCGCCGTGACCAGGGGCATCCGGCTCGGCACCGGGGTGATCACCCTGCCGCTGGAAGACCCGGTGCGTGTGGCCGAAGACGCCGTCGTCGCCGATCTGCTCTCCGGGGGGCGCGTGGATCTGGGACTCGGCAGCGGCGGCACCCCGTCGTCGTTCGTGCCGTTCGGGGAGGACGTGCGCGACAAGGCGCCGACCTACGACCGCAAGCTGCGGACGCTGCTCGACGGCCTCGCCGGGCGCGACGTCGGTGCGGGCAACACCCTCTACCCGGATGCGGGCGACCTCGCCGACCGTATCTGGCAGGCCACCTTCTCGGCCCCGGGTGGGCACCGCGCAGGAGTGCACGGGCACGGACTGCTGCTCTCCCGCACCCAGCCGCGCAGCACCGACCGTCTGCACGCCCCGCTGTCGGAGCTGCAGGATCCGATCATCGACGCGTATCTCGAGGCACTGCCTGCCGGGGTGGCCCCGAGGATCACCGCGTCGCGCACCGTGTTCGTCGCAGACGACCGTGCCGAGGCGCTGCGGTTCGCCGAGGTCGGGTTGCGCCGGGCGGCGGAGGGCTTCCGTCGACAGGGGCAGAGCATCCCCGGAGACAGCATCGACGAGTTGATCGCCGCCCTCGACACGCACCTGGGCACGCCCGAGGAGGTGGCGGAGTCGCTCGCGGCCGACACCACCCTCGCCCGCGCGACCGAGGTGGCCTTCCAGGTGCACTCGGTCGACGCCCCGCACGAGCACGTGCTGCGCTCGATCGCCCTCTTCGCCGACGAGGTCGCCCCGGCCCTCGGCTACGCGCTCAGCCCTTCCCCCCACGGAACCAATACCGAACAGCACCACACCCTCAAGGAGAACGCATGACCGACGACATCGTGGACCGGATCGTGGAGGTGACGCCGGAGCTGGATGCGCTGCGCCGTCGTCGCCCGGTCACCAGGGAACAACTGCAGGCGAGCTTCGACGCCCTTTTCCGGCCGGTGACGGTCGAACACGTCTCACAGGCCGAGCGCGAGCTCGTCGCCGCCTTCGCGACCGGGCTCGCCGGAGCCGAGGATTCGACGGCGGTCTTCTACGCCGCCCGCGCACAGGACGCGGATCCGCAGCGGACGCGCGTGGTGCTCGCCGAGGCGGCCGATGCGGCTGTGCGCGGTCCGTTCGGCGCCTACACCGAGCTGGGGCTGCAGGAGGAGAACACCGAGGGGGAGCGGTACGTCCCCTCCGACGCGGTCATCGCGGTCATCGGCGAGCGCCTCGCCGCGGCACTCGCGCACACGCATCTGCTGGTGTTCCGCCCGCGCGAGGCCTCGGGTGCCGACCTCGGACGGCTGCTCGATGCCGGGTGGTCGACGGACGGGATCGTGACGCTGTCGCAGCTGGTGTCGTTCCTGGCGTTCCAGCAGCGCGTCGTCACCGGGCTCCGCGTGCTCGCCGCCGCGGGACGGACGAGCGCATCCGAGACCGAGATCTCCGAAGGAGAGGAAGCAGCATGACCACCGCTCAGACCGTGCTCCGCCACGACGACGCCCCGCACCCGCACGCCTTCACCCGCGGGGAGGTCGGCTGGGTTCCGCACCTCGAACCCCTCGCGGAGGAGGAGCTGACGGCGCGGCACTACGACGGCCTCGTCGATGCCGCGCGCGCGAAGAACGACTACTTCCGGCTGCTCGCCCGCGACCCCGAGGTGCTCAAGGCGCGGACCCTCGTCGACAAGGACATCTTCTACAACGCAGCCGAGGGACTCCCGCGCGCCGACCGCGAGCTGGCGGCCACGGCGGCATCCCGTCGCAACGGCTGCGTGTTCTGCGCCTCGGTGCACTCACGGTTCGCCGCCCACCACAGCAAGCGTGTCGACGATGTCGACCTGCTGCTGGACGAGGGCGTCGAGGCCGACCTCGGCGCGCGCTGGAACGCCATCGTCGCGGCATCCGTCGCCCTCACCGACACGCCCAACGCCTTCGGGGAGGACGACATCGTGCGGCTGCGTGCGGCCGGACTCGACGACTTGGAGGTCGCCGACGTCATCCACGGCGCCGCGTTCTTCAACTGGGCGAACCGGCTGATGCTGTCGATCGGACGGCCGGTGGCTCCGGCCTGATCGGGGAGCCTCGAGCTACGGCAGCAGGATGATCTTGCCCGAGGCGGCGCCGGATTCCATGAGTTCATGGGCCTGCGCCGCTTCGGCGAGCGGCAGCTGCGGTCCGAGCTCGAGCGTGAAGTCGCCGGTGTCCAAGAGGGCGATCGTCTCGGCCAGGGCTTCGGCACGCCAGGCGAGCTCCTGGGCGGTCAGCGGCTCCGGCGATCCACCGGAGAAGGCGCGGATGCCGAAGGACGCGGCGTCCGGCCCCCGCACGATCGTCGCGATGCGCTCGCGGTCGGAGACGAGGGCGAGCGAGGTCTCGATCGCCTCGTCGGTGCCGGCGCAGTCGAGCACCACTGTGACGGGGGAGGCGGCCGCCTCGCGGACCCGGTCGAGCAGGCCGTCGCCGTATGCCACGGGGATCGCCCCCAGCTCGCGCAGCTGGTCGTGGCGGGCGGGGCTTCCGGTTGCGATCACGGTCGCACCCCAGGCGACGGCGAACTGCACGGCCGCCTGCCCGACGGCTCCGGAGCCTCCGTGCACGAGCAGCACGTCGCCCTCGGCCACCCCGAGCGAGCGCAGCGCCTGGTAGGCGGTTCCGGCGGGGATGCCGATGCCGGCGCCCTCTGCGGTGGTGACGGAGTCGGGGAGCTTCGCGAGCTTCTCGGTCGCGATGGCGAGCGCCGACGCATAGGTGCCGTGCCCATCGCGGATCGCCACCCGGTCGCCTACCGCGAAGTCGTCGACGCCGTCGCCGAGCGCTTCGATGACGCCTGCGCCGTCGAAGCCGACCGGACGCGGCTCGGTGATCGGAGGCGATGGGCGCTTGCCACCGCGCAGCTTCGCGTCGATCGGGTTCGCCCCTGCGGCCTCGATGCGCACGACGACCTCGCCGCGTGCCGCGACCGGGTCGGGGATCTCGATCAGGTGGAGGACAGCGGGGGATCCGATTTCGGTGTACACGATCGCGCGAGCCATGGTTTCAGGCTACCCGCGCGGAGGGGCCGCGGTCGTGGATCAGCGCCCGGACAGCACCTTCATGATGCGCTGCGGCGACACCGGCTGTGCGGTGCCCAGCCGTTGCGCGAAGACGCTCACGCGATACTCCTCCAGCAGCCAGCGCACCTCGACGAGCGCGGCTGTCGCGTCGGCTGCGAGCGGGATCGTGCCGCCGGCGTCTTCGAAGGCCTTCGCCATCCGCTCGTACTCGGTCATGCGCGCGCGGTCCTTGCCGGGCTCGCTGGAGAGGGTCTTCAACCGGTCGAGCATCCCCTCCAGATACCGCGGGAAGTGCGCGAGGCGGTCGGTGCCGGCGGCGGAGACGAACCCGGGGTGCAACAGACCGCTCAGTTGGGTGCGGACGTCGTTCAGCGGTCCGAGCAGCGCCAGGGAGTTCTGCGACTTGATGCCCCGCTCGACGTCGCGGGACTTCGTGAGGATGCGGGCCACCAGCGAGACGCCGGCGAAGAGCTGGTCGACGAGCACGGCGGAGACCGCGTCGCGCACCCGGGCGAAGTCCGACTCGTTGCGCACGATCCCGTCCGGCGCGACGTCCTGGATGACCCTGCGCGCCACCGCCGCGCGGCAGTCTTCGATGAGGGCGGCGGCGGACGGGTACGGCGATGCCGCGAGCGCCAGCTTCTCCTGGCTCGTGAGGTGCTCCTGCACGTACGACGACGGCGAGGGCACACCCAGCAGCACGAGGCGCAACACACCGTCACGGGTGGCGGCGGCCGCGGCATCCGGGGTGGATTCGACGCGGACCGACACGCTCTTGCCCTGGTCGACGACGGCCGGGTACCCGCGCACGACTCCGCCGGCGACGCGGGTGTCGAGCACCTCCGGCAGCTCGCCGAAGGTCCAGGCGGTGAGGCCGGTCTGCTCGACCGGTGCGGATGCGACCCGCTCAGCGCCGCGATTCCCGCCGGGGGTGCCGGATCGCGCCGGTGCGGCGATCGACCGGGCCACGCTGCTGCGCGCGCGGTCGGACAGCTGGGCTTGCAGGACCCGCAGATCGCGTCCGGAGCCGACGACCCTGCCACGTTCGTCCACGGCGCGGAAGTTCATGTGCAGGTGCGGGGGAACCCGCTCGTCGTCGAAATCGGCCGCGGAGACCAGCTGGTTCGCGAGCGGCTGGATGCGGCGGGCGAGGGCTTCCTTGAGCGTGTGCGGGGGCAGGCCGCCGTGCGACTCCGGGCCTTCTTCGACCAGCTCGGCGCCGAACTTCTCGGCCCAGTCGGCGGCAGGGACCACGTGGCGACGGATCGCCTTGGGCAGGGCCCGCAGCAGGCCTGTCACCAGCTCGGCTCGCAAGCCGGGTACCTGCCAGTCGAAGCCGCGGTCCTCGATCTGCGCGAGGAGCGGCAACGGCACCACCACGCTGACACCATCGTCGTCGGCGCCCGGCTCGAACCGGTAGGCGAGGCCGAGCACCTGGTCGCCCTGTGTCCACCGCGTCGGGAACTCGCGCTGATCCGCGCGCTCGTCGTCGTCGATCAGGTCGCTCTCGCGCATCACGAGCAGCTTCGGCGTCGTCGACATGGCTTCGCGCCACCAGCTCTCGAACGAGCGCACGTCGAACACGTCGGCGGGGATGCGCTCGTCGTAGAACCGGAAGACGGCTTCGTCGCCGGCGAGGATGTCGCGGCGGCGTTCGCGCTCCTCCAGCTTCTCGAGGCGCTTGCGGAGTTCGGCGTTGCTGCGCCAGAACGCGCTCACCCGCTTGTCGATCCGCGTCGGGTCCCATTCGCCCTCGACGAGCGCGTGCCGCACGAACAGCTCACGCGACGCTGCTCTGTCGATCCGCGCGAACTGCACGCGTCGACGCGGGATGATCTCGAGCCCGAACAGCGTCACCTTCTCGAACGCGACAGCGGCGCCGGCATCCTTCGACCAGTGCGGCTCGGTCACCTGGCGCTTGGCCAGGTCGCCGGCGAGCGGCTCGGCCCACGCCGGGTCGATCGCGGCGACCGTGCGCGCGAACGTGCGCGAGGTCTCGACGACCTCGGCGGCGATCACCGCGCGCGGGCTCTTCTTGCGCAGCCCCGAGCCGGGGAAGATCGAGAAGCGAATGCCGCGGGCTCCCCGGTACTCCGCGATGCGACGGCCCTTCGGCTCCTTCGCGGGGGAGTGCGACTTGCCCGCGGGGGCGGTGCGCTCGTCGAGGATGCCGATCTGCGAGAGCAGTCCGGACAGCAGGGCGCGGTGGATAGCGTCGGGATCGCTCGCGCCACCGTCTGTGCCGGTCCGAGTGTCATCGCGGCCGCGGCCGCGGTCCGGGGTCTTCACGAGGGTGCGCAGCTGGCGATGCACGTCGAACCACTCGCGCACCCGCACGTAGTTGAGGTGCTCGGAGCGGCAGAGTCGGCGGAACGCGCTCGAGCCGAGTTCACGCTGCTGTTCGCGCAGGTGGTTCCACAGGTTGAGCAGGGTGAGGAAGTCACTGGTCGGGTCGACGAAACGCGCGTGCAGGCGGTCGGCCTCCTCCCGGCGTTCCTCCGGCCGCTCCCGCACGTCCTGGATCGTCATGCCCGAGACGATCGCGAGCACGTCGCGTGTCACGGTGCCGCCGGAATCCGCCTTCCCGGCTTCGATCAGCATGCGTGCGAACCGCGGATCGATCGGCATGCGTGAGATGTCGCGACCCGTGCGGGTGAGGTGCGGGGCGCCGTCGCGGCGCGACGGCTCGACGGCACCGAGCTCGGTGAGCAGGTCGAACGCGGCCTTCACGCCCCGGGAGTCGGGCGGGGTGAGGAAGGGGAACGCCGTGATGTCGCCGAAGCCGAGCGACAGCATCTGCAGGATGACCGAGGCCAGTGACGTCCGCAGGATCTCGGGTTCGGTGTACTCCGGCCTCTTGTCGTAGTCCTCCTCCGAATAGAGGCGGATGGCGATGCCGTCGCTGGTGCGGCCCGCACGGCCGGAACGCTGATTGGCCGATGCCTGCGACACGGCCTCGATCGGCAGTCGCTGCACCTTGGAGCGGTTGCTGTATCGGGAGATGCGCGCGGTGCCCGTGTCGATGACGTACTTGATTCCGGGAACGGTGAGGCTCGTCTCGGCGACGTTCGTGGCGAGGATCACCCGGCGGCGCACACCGGCCACCCGGCTGCGCTCGAACACGCGATGCTGGTCGGCGGCGGAGAGGCGTCCGAACAGCGGCAGCACCTCGGTGGGGGCGCGGTCGTTCGCGTAGGCGCCGCGCACGGCGTCCGCGGCATCGCGGATCTCGGCCTCGCCGGGGAGGAACACGAGCACGTCGCCCGGCGCTTCGCGGTCGAGCTCACGCAGGGCCGCGACGATCGCCGAGACCTCGTCTTCCGGCTCGGTCGGCGCGTCCTCGTCGTCCGCCTCCTCGACCGGCCCGCGGTAGCGGATCTCGACCGGATACGTGCGGCCGGAGACCTCGATGATCGGCGCCGGGGTGCCGTCCGGGGCGGCGAAGTGCTTCGCGAAGCTCTCCGGATCGATCGTCGCCGAGGTGACTATCACCTTCAGATCGGGGCGCTCCGGGAGGATGCGGGCCAGGTAGCCGAGCAGGAAGTCGACGTTGAGGGAGCGCTCGTGCGCCTCGTCGATGATGATCGTGTCGTAGCGCGTGAGCAGGCGATCCCGATGGATCTCGTTGAGCAGGATGCCGTCGGTCATCAGGGCGATGCGGGTGGTGTCAGACACCTTGTCGGTGAACCGCACCTTGTACCCGACGAGTGTGCCGAGCTCGACATGCAGCTCTTCGGCGACGCGCTCCGCGATCGTGCGTGCGGCGAGGCGGCGGGGCTGTGTGTGCGCGATATGCTCCCGCCCGAGCTCGAGCGCGATCTTCGGCAGCTGCGTGGTCTTGCCCGAGCCGGTCGCACCCGCGACGATCACGACCTGGTGGTCGCGGATGGCATCGGCGATCTCGGCCCTGGCGGCACTGACCGGCAGCTCCGGGGGATAGGAGATCACGGGGGAAGACATAGCCCTCCATCGTATGCCGGGATTCGCCCTGCGTACGCCGAAGTCAGCCCCTACGATCAGGGGGTGATCACTGCTCTCGCTCCCGTCCGGTGGTTCCGCGAGTTCGGGCGACCGCCGCGCATCCTCGGCCTCGACGTCGCCAGAGGACTGGCGATCCTCGGCATGGCCGGGGCGCACATCGGCGAGACCGAGGCGTTCGACTGGCTCGACCCGTCGACGTGGACCGACCTGGTGCACGGGCGCTCCTCGATCCTGTTCGCGCTGCTCGCCGGCATCTCGATCGCCCTGATGACCGGACGCGGCGACCTTCCCGAGCGCGAGCGCATCCCGGGCATCCGGTTGAATCTGATCGGCCGCGGTGCGGTGATCTTCGTGATCGGCCTGGCCCTGGAGATGCTGAACACCCCGATCGCGGTGATCCTCACGCTCTACGGTCTGCTCTACGTCGCGGTCATCCCGTTCCTGCGCTGGCGGCCCTGGCAGCTGTTGACGGGCGCCGCGATGCTCGCGCTCCTCGGCCCGGCGCTGCTCGCCTTCCTGAACGCGGTGATGCTGAATCCCTACGGCGCCGGCATCGGGTTCGTGCTGTACGGCACCTATCCGATCACCGTCTGGATGGCCCTGGTGCTGGCGGGCATGGCGCTCGGGCGTCTTCATGTCGGGCGGCTGCGCACTGCGGTGGTGGCTCTCGGCATCGGTCTGGCGCTCATGGTGGTCGGGTACGGCCTGGGCGGGATCGGGCAGGCTGCGGGCCTCACCGGCGGCTTCGGGGCGAGTATGTCGGGGGCGGAGATCTCGTCGGGCGGCGGCAGCTCGTTCATCGACGGCGGCTCCGGTACGGTCCCCTCCGGATGGGAGAGCTATCCGCAGGCGCTTGCCGAGTCCGACCCGCTTCGCGCTGTGCTCGCCGCGGTCTTCGCCGTCGACCCGCACAGCGGCGGCACGGCCGAGATCCTCGGGTCCGGCGGCTTCGCGCTCGTCATCATCGCCCTGTGTCTGCTGCTGAGTCGCCCGCTGCGCTGGGTGCTGCTGCCGCTCGGCGCGCTCGGGTCCATGCCGCTTTCGGCATACAGTGCGCACGTCCTGTCGATCGTGCTGGTCGGCGGTCCCGGAGCGTTCTTCTCCAGCAACGCGTTCTGGGCGGTGTCCGCGATCGGACTGCTCCTCGTCACGACGCTCTGGTCGATGTTCTTCGGACGCGGGCCGCTCGAACGCCTCGTCGGACGAGGCGCAGTGGCGATGGCGGCAGTGCCCCGGCGCTGAGGTTCTCCGTCGACTGCTCTCCCGGGGCGGGCGAAGTGATGTGTTAGCGTGATAGGGCGACGCTGTCTGGCGTTCGCTACCGACCCCCTCTGCGGGTCGGGACTGGGGAGTTTCGAACTGGGGAGTTCACACCACCGCGTTGCGGCGTTCGTCGCCGTCTCGATGACGTCGAGTGCGCGGGGGTGCGACGACTTCGCGTTCGGAACAGCATCGACTGGGGAGTCACTGTGGGGAACACGAGTTTCAAGCGGCGAGCGCGCGGGGTCGTCGCGTCAGCGCTGACGGCGGGTCTGCTGATCGCGGGCCTGTCCGGGGTGGGGGCGGCGTCGGCTGTCGCAGCCGATGTGCCGCCGTCGACGCCGCCGCAGCTGCAGCGGGACGAGAACGTGGTGACCTCGGATCCGATTCCGACGGTGCAGATCGACAACGGGTACGTGTGGGCGCAGACCACGATCGGCACGACGGTCTACGCGGTCGGGAAGTTCGACAACGCCCGTGAGCCGAAGGCGGCGCCCGGTACGGCGCTGACGGCGCGATCGAACGTGCTGGCGTACGACATCGTCACGGGCGCCCTGTCGTCGTTCGCCCCGAAGGTCAACGGCGTGATCAAGGCCGTCGCGGCGTCTCCCGACGGATCGCGCATCTACATCGGCGGATCGTTCAACAAGGTGAACGGGAAGGACCGCTGGAACTTCGCGGCGCTCGATGCCAAGACCGGTGAGCTGGTCCCGCAGTTCGCGCCGTCGATCGGCGGCAGTGGCGTGTACGCGATCACGACCGACGGGTCGAACATCTACCTGGGCGGTCTGTTCACCCAGGCAAACGGCGTCGCCCGGAAGAACCTTGCGGCCTTCGATCAGAAGAACGGAGCGCTCCTGAGCTGGGCCCCGCAGGCCGACCGTCAGGTCGACGCCCTCGTGATGGACCCGGCGGGCGCGAACGTCATCGTGGGAGGACGCTTCTCCACGGTGAACGGCAGCAGCCTGCGCGGTTCCGCAGCGGTGGACAAGACCACGGGTGCCGCCGACACCGCCTGGGGCATCTCCCAGGTCGTGAAGAACAGCGGCAGCAGCAGCAACTCCGGCATCTTCGCTCTCGCCGCCGACGCGAACACCGTCTACGGCACCGGATGGAGCTGGGCCGGCGGAGGGAACCTCGAGGGGACTTTCGCGGCGGAGGCGGGAACCGGTGCGGTGCGCTGGATCGCGGACTGCCACGGCGACCACTACGGCGTGTACTCCACCGGCAAGGTCGTCTACACGACCAGCCACATGCACTCCTGCAACACGATGGGCCTGCAGCCGCAGAAGAACCCCGCGGTGTACCAGTACGCCGAGGCCTACACGGCCGACGCGCGCGGCACCCTTTCCGCGAACACGTACTCCGGGTACGCCAACTGGGCGGGAACCCCTGCACCGTCGCCGTACCAGTGGGCGCCGGACTTCGCGGTCGGCACCACGAGCGGCCTCGGCCAGGCGGGCCTGTCCATCACCGGCGCGGGTGACATGATCTCGATCGGCGGCGAGTTCCGGTCGGTCAACAACGGGCAGTTCGAGGGAATCGTACGCTTCTCCACGAATCCGCCCGACGGTGCGAAGGACGGGCCCCGGCTCTCCGATGCGGCATGGAAGCCCACAGCGGGTACCTCGCCCGTCCCCGGCAACGCCCGGGTGTCGATCCCCACGAACTGGGACCGGGACGACCTGACCCTCACCTACGAGCTGCGCAGGGACGGTGCCAACGAGCCTGTGGCCACCGCGACAGCGGACGGCACCTGGTGGAAGCAGACGACGGTCACCCTCGATGACCCGACGGCGACGCCCGGAGCCACGCAGAGCTACACGGTGGTCGCGAAGGACCGCGACGGCAACATCGCCACGAGCGCGAGCGTGAACGCGAAGGCCACGGCGGGCACCGCCTCGGCCTACTCGAAGAAGATCATCGCGGACAAGCCTTCGCTGTACTACCCGATGGGGAACGTCTCGAAGGACTGGGCGGGCGCGAACAACCCGGTGAACGGGTCGGGCGCCACGGTCTCGTCGTCCGGTATCGAGAACAGCGGCACCGGATCGACCACGTTCAACGGCACCACGAACGGCCGGGTGTCTTCCGACGCCAAGGCGGCGGTGTCGAAGGAGTTCTCCTCGGAGATCTGGTTCCAGACGACCACGAAGACCGGCGGCATGCTCATCGGCTCCGGGGCGGCGAAGACGGGGAGCTCCGCGAGCGTCGACCGTCAGCTCTACATGACGAACAGCGGCACTCTGACCTTCGGCGTCTTCGCCGGCCAGACGCGTGCCACGGTCGCCGGGGACAAGGCGCTGAACGACGGCACCTGGCATCACGCGGTCGTCTCGCAGGGCGCGGAGGGGATGAAGCTGTACGTGGACGGCGAGCTCGTCGCTTCGGATCCCGCGGTGACGACGGCCAAGACCGACGCCGCCTATCTCCGCATCGGCGGCGACCTGCTCACGGGCTGGCCCTCGGCGCCCTCATCGAACTACTTCACGGGTTCGCTGGACGAGGCGGCGGTGTATCCGATCGCGTTGAACGCGGATCAGGTGCGGTCGCACTTCCAGGTCGGCAAGGGGCTCAAGGCGCCGACGGCGGCCTTCACCGCACAGCCGGCCGACTTGAGTGTCGCGGTCGACGCGTCCGGTTCGGTCGCAGACGGCGCCGCATCGATCAGCGCCTATGCGTGGGACTTCGGCGACGGCTCGACGGCCACGGGCGTGACGGCGTCGCACGAGTACGCGGCGGCAGGAACCTACACGGTGCGCGTGACGGTGACCGACAGCAGCGGACTGTCGGCGTCGAGCGAGAAGCAGGTCGTGGTGACGGCACCCGTCGTCGCCGACGTCGTGGTGGCGTCCGACGGGTTCGACCGCGCGGTCGAATCCGGCTGGGGCAGTGCCGACATCGGTGGTGTGTGGACGCCGATGCAGGGCAAGTCGACCGCGCTCTCCGTGGCCGATGGTGCCGGGGTGATCGACCTCGCGGCAGGGCAGACGCGTGAGATGCTGCTGGACGATGCGTCGGTTCGGGATTCCGCGATGACGATGTCGTACACGCTCTCGGCCGGTCCCGAGTCCGGGACGGCATACGTCGGTGCGGGCTCTCGGCGGACCGGTGACGTCGGCTACCGCGCGCTGGCGTGGCATCGCGCGGACGGCGCGGTCTGGGTCGTGATCCAGCGCAACGGGACGGCGATCGCCAGCGCCGCAGTCCCTGGTCTGACCTGGAGCGCCGGGACCGTGTTCCATCTGTCGACCGAGACGTCCGGTTCGCCGTCGACGACGATCCGCGCGAAGGTGTGGGCAGACGGGCAGCCCGAGCCGGCGACGTGGCAGGTGTCCTCGACCGACGCGACCCCGGCGCTGCAGAGCGAGGGATCGCCGTCGGTGTTCTCCTACCGGGCCGGCAGCGCGACCGGCACCAACATGGTGCGCGTCAACGAGGTCAAGGCCATCCGCCAGGGTGAGTGAGTGGGTGGGGGCACCGGCATCGGGTCGGATGCCCCCACCTGCACTCGCTCAGAAGTGGGTGCCGCCGTCGATGCGCACCTCGGTGCCGGTGATGAAGGCGCCGTCTTCACTCGCGAGCATCGCCACGACACCGGCGACCGACTCCGGACCGGCGAAGCCCTGCCCGATCGCGGGCGCGAGCTTCATGAACAGGCTCATGTCGGCATCGGCGGGAAGGCCAGGGCCGTTGCTCTGGTTGCTCTGGCCGGATCCATCGGTCATGCCGGACGAGATCGAACCGGGCTGCACCGCGGTGAAGCGGATCCCGCTCTTGGCGTACTCGGCGGCGAGCGCGTGGGTCATCGACTGCACGCCGCCCTTGCTGGCCGCGTACGCCGCCATGTAGGGGTGCGCGAAGCCGGCCGAGGTCGAGCTGAAATTGACCACGGCGGCGGAGGATCCCTCGAGCAGAGCGGGGATGGCCTCCCGGATCACGAGGAACGTGCCGACCAGGTTGATCCGGATGACCTGCTCGAACTGGTCGAGCGTCGTCTCGTGGGTGTGCGAGGAGCGCAGGATGCCGGCGGCGTTCACGAGCACGTCGAGTCCGCCCAGGGCAGTCACGGCCTCGGCGACGCCCGTGGCCACGGAGGCTTCGTCGGCGATGTTCATCGCGACGGTCGTGAGGCGTTCGGCGAGAGGCCCGGCCTTGGCGACCGTGTCCTCGAGGCCGGCGGCGCTGACATCGGCGGCGACGACGCTGCCGCCTTCGCGGAGCATCCGCAGCACGGTGGCCTGGCCGATGCCCGACCCTCCGCCGGTGATGAGAGCCCGACGTCCTTCGTAGCGGTTCATGATCTTCCCTTCGTGGTGGTGTCGTCGTGTCGACGTTCCGTTGTAGGCAGACTATGCCTGGATGGCAGATCGAGCCACATAGGCCCAACCTGCCGCGGAGATCTCCTATTCCCGTACGCTGTGACGGTGGAGACCTCGACCCTCACCGAACGCCGCAGGGCCGCGACCGAGCGGGACATCGCGGCCGCTGCTGCTGCGCTGTTCGCCGAGCAGAGCGTTGCGGGTGTCACCGCCGAGCAGATCGCGGCGCGCGCGGGTGTCTCGGTGCGTACGTTCTACCGGTACTTCGCCCGCAAGGAAGACGCGATCACGCCGATCCTCAGCGTCGGCGCCCAGCGGTGGCAGGACGCCCT
The DNA here is from genome assembly GCF_042881445.1 of Microbacterium sp. NPDC058269. NCBI lineage: Bacteria > Bacillati > Actinomycetota > Actinomycetes > Micrococcales > Microbacteriaceae > Microbacterium > Microbacterium sp. NPDC058269. Next base: position 220,330 of record NZ_JBHVXT010000001.1, on the reverse strand, counting down.
CGCACAGGTCGGCGAGCGTTCGCTGCGGGAGCAGATCCCTGCCGTGATCCAGGCGCAGCTCACCGAGGACGGGCGCGGGGACGGGTCATCCGACGGGCTCGAACTCGACACGATGCTCGGCGTGCTCCGGGGGCTCGACGACGACACGGCGATGCGCGACGTCTGGCTGAGGGTCAACGACGACTCCGAGCGTCGACTGCGAGCGATCCTCCAGGAGCGCGGCGTCGCGGTGTGGGAGGCGGCGCTGCTCGCCGCGGTCGCGACCGCCTCGATCCGGGTCGGACTCGAGCAGTGGGCGGCGGAACCCGACGGCCCTCGTCCCGCTATGCGCGCGGTCGACGCCTTCCGGGCCATGTCGCAGGGTCTGCGCGGACTCGACTGACTTCTCTCGCGAGGGACGCACGGGATGCGCCGCGACTAGAGCGGCAATGCGAGATACAGCTGGTAGGCGCCCTGGTCGGCGAAGCTGTCCGCTGCGTTCGCGGGCGCTTCGACGATGTACAGGCGTCCGGGGGAGTGCGGGCGTGACCGGGCATCGAGATGCCACATGACCCGGCTCACGATCGCGCCGTCGAAGTCGTATCGGGTGCCCGATCCGTCGTCGAAGACCTGCTCCGTGTAGGTGGGGTCGCCGATCCTGGCCTGGATGTCGAGCGCGGCCTGCGCGGCCGCATCATCGGAGGGGAACTGCAGCACCGTCACGGTGGCGCGTCCGGTGTCGGCGCCGAACACCGCGGTCGCGGCATCAGAGGAGCCGAGATCGTTCGGTGCGTCCGTCCAGTCGCCTTCGAGTCGCCAGTCGCCGGCCGCGGTTCCGATCTCGTGGGCGGCCGCCGTGCAGAGGTCGCCGCACCCGGCGCTCGGCCGGTCAGCGGCCGGTGTCGGAGCTACGGTGTCTTCCGGCGTCGCGGATGCCGATGGCGCTGCCGACGAGTCTCCACGTCCCTCTCCGATCTCCGCGCGCAGACCGGCAGCGAGAACGAGATTCGTCGCGATCGTTCCGAGGAGCAGGACGGCCGCGATGACGGTGACCAGGATGACGATGGTCCGACTGCGCCTCTTCGTGGCCGTCACGATCCGCGACTCGCCGTCATCGGGATCCTGCGTCTCGGCGGGAGGGGGCGGTGGCGGGAGGTACTCCTCATCGCCCGAGGCGTCACGTTCGTTCATCGATCCTCAGCCTAGGGAACGTCGGCCCGCGGGCGCGGCGCCCGCACCGACATCTTTCGTCACCGGCCGGGCCCGCCTGTCATCACAGGTCATAGGCTGGAGACATGACGATTCCTGCACTCGAACTGAACGACGGCAACTCCATCCCGCAGCTCGGCTACGGCGTCTTCAAGGTGCCGCCGGCAGAGACCGAGCGTGCGGTGAGCGAGGCGCTCGAGATCGGCTACCGCCACATCGACACGGCCGCGATCTACGGCAACGAAGAGGGCGTCGGCGCCGCCATCGCGGCATCCGGCATCCCGCGCGATGAGCTGTTCGTCACCACGAAGCTCTGGAACGACCGTCACCACGACGACGAGCCGCGCGCCGCCATCACCGAGAGCCTCGAGAAGCTCGGGCTGGAGAAGGTCGACCTGTACCTGGTGCACTGGCCGACCCCGGCCAAGGACGACTACATGCACGCGTTCGCGAAGCTCATCGAGCTCCGCGACGCCGGGCTCACGACCAGCATCGGCGTCTCGAACTTCCTGGTTCCGCACCTGGAGCGCACGGTGAAGGAGACCGGCGTGGTGCCGGCCGTGAACCAGATCGAACTGCACCCCGCCTACCAGCAGCGTGACGTGGTCGCCTGGGCCGAGGCGAACGGCGTGCGCATCGAGGCGTGGGGTCCGCTCGGTCAGGGCAAGTACGACCTGTTCGGCACTCCGGCGGTGGCGGATGCCGCGGCGGCGCACGGGGTCACCCCCGCGCAGGCGGTGCTGCGCTGGCACCTGCAGAAGGGCATCATCGTCTTCCCGAAGTCGGTGCGCGCCGAGCGCCTGCGCGAGAACCTCGATGTCTTCGGCTTCGAGCTGACCGACGCCGAGATCGCGGCGATCGACGCCCTCGACCCGCTCGACGGCTCCGGCCGCGTCGGCTCGCACCCGGACGAGGTCAACTGACCCGCGGGGGAGACAGGGCCCTCGGGTCTACATGACGCCCCGTGTCGCCTCGCGCGACACGGGGCGTTCGCGTGAGTACCGTCGAGGCATGACAGCTCCGTTCCGCGTCGTGGCCGTGTCGGGATCCCTGCACGAGCCCAGCAAGACGACCGCCCTCGTCCGCGCGATCACGGCCGCCGTCGCCGAGCGCGCCGACATCGACTCGCAGCTCATCGAGCTGACGCAGATCGGTCCGGGGCTGGCCGGCGCGTTGCAGCGCGACCAGCTGCCGCCGGAGGTCGAGGCGCAGCTGCAGGCGATCGAGTCCGCCGATCTGCTGATCGTGGGCAGCCCGGTCTATCGCGCGTCGTTCACCGGACTCTTCAAGCACCTGTTCGACTTCGTCGGCCAGTACGACCTGGTGGGCAAGCCGGTGCTCCTGGCGGCGACCGGCGGCGGCGAGAAGCATGCGCTGATCATCGAGCACCAGCTGCGCCCGCTGTTCGCGTTCTTCCAGGCGCTCACCCTTCCCCTCGGGGTCTACGCGAGCAACACCGACTTCGACGGCTACGAGATCACCTCGGAGGTGCTCGAGGCCCGCATCGCGCTGGCTGCCGAGCGCGCCCTGCCGCTGGTGGGATACGCGGCGTCCCGCCCTGTCGAGCTGCTCGTCGGCTGACCGCGGCCCCTTCGCGCGGCGTAGCGTGAAGGCATGACCAACCGGCTCGCCGACACTCTCAGCCCGTATCTCCGCGCGCACGCCGACAACCCCGTCGACTGGTACCCCTGGGGTGAGGAGGCCTTCGAGGAGGCGCGGCGGCGGGATGTGCCGCTCCTGATCTCGATCGGCTACTCGACCTGCCACTGGTGCCACGTGATGGCGCGGGAGTCGTTCGCAGACCCGGCCACCGCCGCGCTCATCAACGAGGGGTTCGTGGCCGTGAAGGTCGACCGCGAGGAGCATCCTCAGGTCGACGGCGCCTACATGGCCGCGGCTTCGGCTTTCACGCAGAATCTCGGTTGGCCGCTCACGGTGTTCGCCACCCCGCGCGGGCGCACCTTCTACGCCGGCACCTACTGGCCGCCCGAGGCCCGCCCGCCGATGCCCGCGTTCCGCGACGTGCTCGCTGCGGTGCGGGAGGCGTGGACGCTGCGTCGTGCGCAGGCCGAGGAATCGGCGGATGCTGTGACCGACGCGCTCGCCCGCGCGGCGGAATCCGTTCCCTCAGACCTGCCGGACATGGTGGCGATCGCGACGGCCGCCGAGACGGTCGCGCAGCGCGAGGACCGGCAGTACGGCGGGTTCGGCGGTGCCCCGAAGTTCCCGGTGGCGACGACGCTGCGGTTCCTGCAGCACCCGCTCGTGCGCGAGGGTGCTCCGGAGGCGACGGCCGCGGCCGCGCGGGCGCTCACCGCGATGGCGGGCTCCGACCTGCGCGATGCCGATGGCGGATTCTTCCGGTACGCGACCCAGCGCGACTGGACGGTGCCGCACTACGAGCGGATGCTGACCGACAATGCGCAGCTGCTCGATGTGGCGCGTGACGCGGGAGACGAGAGGACCGTGCGCGGCATCGCCTCCTTCCTGATCGACGCGCTCCGTCGTGATGGTGGCGGTTTCGGTGCGGCGCAGGACTCGGAGTCGACGATCGACGGAGTGCGCAACGAGGGCGGGTACTACCTCCGTCCGCTCGCCGAGCGCGCGGGGTTGGAGCCGCCCGCAGTCGACGGCAAGGTGATCACCGGTTGGAACGGCCTCGCGATCGGGGCCCTCGCACGAGCGGGGGCGGCCTTCGGGGAGCAGAGCTGGCTCGACGCGGCGGCCTCCGCTGCGGAACAGGTGCTGCGGATCAATCGGGATGCCGACGGCGCCCTGGTGCGCGCTTCCCTCGACGGGCGGGCATCCGCCGCGGTCGCGACCGCCGCCGACCTCGGGCTGCTCGCCGACGGTCTGTTCGCGCTCGCGCTGGCGACGGGCGATGCGACCTGGGCGATCGCCGCACGAGGCGTCCTCGACCAGTCCATCGACGGCAGAGCCGGCGATGATCCGCTGCTGTCCGCTCAGGGCATCGCGACGTCGCCCGATCAGACCGACGGCGACCTGCCCTCCGATGCCGCTGCGGTGGCCACCGCCGCCCTGACCGCGTGGTGGCTGGGGGCGGGGGATCGGTATCGCGAAGCGGCGGTTTCGACCGTGACGGCCCTCGCTGGGCGCTCGCTGGAGCAGCCGTTCGCCCACGGCACACTGCTGCGGGTGGCCGCGGGACTCGCGGTTCCGCCCCGCCAGCTCGTCGTCGTCACCGAGGCGCGCGACAGCGCCCTCGCCGTCGTCGCCAGGGGTGCAGACGCCGAGGCCGTCGCCGTGGTCACCACCGGGCAGGCGCGGGCGTTCGCGGAGGCCGGGTTCGAGCTCTTCGAGGGAAAGGATGCGTCGGCGGAACGCGCCTATGACTGCCGTGCGTTCGTGTGCCGGCTGCCGGTCAGCGACCCCGCCGAGGTATCGGTGGCGCGCTGAGGATCGAGCGCTGAGGATCGGCCCTCGCCCCTTCGGCGGCTTCTACGCTGGGGGACGAACCGGTTTCGAAGGAGGAGCGGGAATGACCGTGCAGCAGATCGAGTGGGCCGACATCCCGGCGGGAACACTGCAGCGGGGAACGCCGCTCGATCAGGTCGACGCCCTCACCGTCCGGTATGCCCACACCGGCGTTCCCCGAGCCTGGTACGAGAAGGAGACGCCGCGCACGCAGGTCGTCGTCCCGGCGTTCCGTCTCGCCCGTACCCCGGTGACGGTCGCGCAGTGGAGGGTGTTCGCGGAGGCGACCGGCGCCCGTGCCATCTCCGGCATCGACGAGCATCCGGTGGTCGGAGTGACCTGGGGCGAAGCATCCGACTTCGCCGCCTGGATCGGCTCGCAGCTCGGCGAAGAGGTGCGACTGCCGACCGAAGACGAGTGGGAGAGGGCGGCGCGCGGTGACGACGCTCGTGAGTTCCCATGGGGAGACGAGTACGTGCGGGGGAGGGCGAACCTGTTCGATCTCGGCCTCGGCACCACCACGCCCGTCGGGTCGTTCCCCGACGGTGCCAGTGCGTTCGGAGTGCTCGATATGGCCGGCAACGTCGACGAGTGGACCTCGACCCTGTACGTGCCGTATCCGGGAGCGCCCGATGACGTCCCGGCCGTCGAGGACTGGGCGGCCGACCCGCACATCACACGCGGCGGAGCGTTCCGCCACGACGTGGATCTTGCCCGCTGCGCCCGCCGACACGGGGCGTACGAGGAGGACCTCGTCGCGGTGGGCATCGGCTTCCGACTCGCGGCGTCCACCGATCGAGACAGCGCGACTGTGCAATCTGACTAACCGTTGCCCATGGAGTGCCGGTCGGTTGCGCGAGATGCGCAGCTTCCGGTGCGCCGATTGCCCAGTGGATACGATCCGTTCTACTGTTGCGCGACAGCAGGCGGTGCCGCTCGGGGGCCGCCCATGGATCACAGCAAGGACGCTCTGACGATGCCTCTCCCCACCCGCGCCGGACTCGACGCCGTTCCCGCGTACCGTCAGGGGCGCTCCGCCCCGGCCGGTGCCTCGAAGCTCTCCTCGAACGAGTCCCCGCATCCGCCGCTGCCCTCGGTCGTCGCGGCCGTGCGCGATCGCCTCGACGGCATCCACCGCTACCCGGACATGAGCGCCGCGGCGCTGCGCGAGCGGCTCGCCGACCGCTACGGCGTCGATGCGTCAGAGGTCACCGTCGGTGCCGGGTCGGTCGAGATCGCCTCTCAGCTCATCCACGCGGTCGCCGGCGACGGTGACGAGGTGGTCTTCGCGTGGCGCTCGTTCGAGGCGTACCCATCCCTGGTTCGCATCGCCGGTGCCACGCCCGTTCCCGTGCCGCTCGACGCGGATCACGGGCACGACCTCGATGCGATGCTCGCGGCGATCACCCCGCGCACCCGCCTGATCTTCGTCTGCAACCCGAACAACCCGACGGGCACCGTGGTCGGCGCCGACGAGCTCGAGCGCTTCGTCGCCGCGGTGCCGCACGACGTGCTCGTGGTGATCGACGAGGCCTACGTGCACTTCGATCGCACCGAAAGCCGGGGTGCCGGCATCGAGCTGTTCCGGCGGCATCCGCATGTGGCGGTGCTGCACACGTTCTCCAAGGCCTACGGACTCGCCGGTCTGCGCATCGGCTATGCGATCGCCCCGGCCGCTGTCGCCGAGAACCAGCGCAAGGTGGCCGTGCCGTTCGGCGTGACCGACCTGGCCCAGACCGCGGCTCTCGCCTCGCTGGATGCTGAGGACGAGCTCGCGACGCGCATCGACGAGGTCGTCGCCCAGCGCGACCGGCTCCATGCCGTGCTCGTCGCGGCCGGATGGCCGGCCGTCCCGTCCCAGGCCAACTTCGTGTGGGTGCCGTCCGCCGACCGCACCGCGGAGCTCGAGAGCCTCCTGCAGAGAGGCGGTGTGATCGCGCGCGCCTTTGCCGGGGAGGGCATCCGCATCTCCTCGGGTTCCGTGGAGGACATCGACCGGGTGGAGGCCGCGCTCGCCGCATCCGCTCCGCTCGCGGTCGACGCCGAGCGTGTGGAGGTCGGCGCATGACCGATGACCGCATGACCGAGGTCCCCCCGACCACCACCACCACCAAGGGCCTGCACCCGGGCTTGACCCGCCGTCAGATCTCGATGATGGGACTGGGCGGGGCGATCGGCGCGGGGCTGTTCGTCGGCTCTGGTCAGGCGATCAGCATCGCGGGTCCCGCCGTGCTGGTGTCGTACCTCGTCGCGGGCGGCATCGTCGTCCTCGTGATGGCGATGCTCGCCGAGATGGTGGCCGCACGGCCCAGCTCGGGCGCGTTCAGCTCGTACGCCCAGAAGGCGATGGGCCGCAGCGCCGGTAGTGCGGTCGGCTGGCTCTACTGGATCCAGCTCGTCGTGGTGATCGCGGCCGAGGCGACCGGTGCCGGCGCGATCGTCTCCAACTGGACACCGGGGATCCCGGCCTGGGTGTGGGTGCTGATCTTCGTCGTCGCGCTCACCGCGGTGAACCTGTTCGGCGTGCGCAACTACGGCCGCTTCGAGTTCTGGTTCGCGGCGATCAAGGTCGCGGCGATCATCGCCTTCCTCGTCGTGGGGGTATGCGCGATCATCGGGCTGATCCCCGGCGTGCCGGCGACCGGCATCTCCAACCTCGTCGACAACGGCGGTTTCGCCCCGAACGGCATCACCGGTATCGCCGGCGCCCTGTTGATCGTGGTGTTCGCGTTCGGGGGCACCGAGGTCGTGGCGATCGCCGCCGCCGAGTCGAACGACCCCGCCCACAACATCCGTCGCATCGTGCGCGAGGTGCTCGTGCGCATCCTCGTCTTCTACGTCGGATCGATCTTCGTGATCGTCGCCGTGCTGCCCTGGAACGACCCGGCCGTGAAGGCGGGGCCGTTCTCGGCGGTGCTGGAGACGCTGAACGTGCCCGGCGTCGGGCTGGTGATGGACCTCATCGTGATCATCGCGCTGCTGTCGGCCATGAACGCCAACATCTACGGGGCCTCCCGCATGGCCTACTCGCTGGGGGAGCGCGGACTCGCGCCGCTGGCCGCGACCCGCACGAGCCTCAAGGGCGTGCCGTTCGTCGCCGTGCTGGCCTCCGTGGCCTTCGGGTTCGTCACGGTGGGGCTCAACTGGGCTTTCCCTGACGTGGTGCTGCCTGCGCTGCTGAACGTGGTCGGATCGACGCTGCTCGTGATCTGGACCGCGACCGCGGTCGCGCAGATCATCCTCCGCCGACGTGCGGATCGTGCGGGCGAGGCGATGCCGATGCGCATGTGGGGCTTCCCCTGGCTGTCGTGGCTGTGCCTGGTGCTGCTCGCCGCGGTGATCGCCCTCGCGATGATCGATGAGGCCGCGCGCATCCAGCTGCTGCTCACGCTGGGTCTCACCGCCGTCCTCCTCCTCGTCGCCCGGGCGACCAGGAGCGTGGCCCGGCCCGGCGTCCCGCGGGAGTAGCGATGCGCATCGATCGCCTCGACGCCCAGCTCATCCGCCTGCTCACGGAGTCGCCGCAGCTGCCGATCCTGGAGTGCGCACGGCGGCTCGGGGTCGCGCGCGGCACCGCGACGAGCCGGCTCGCGCGCCTGCACGAGGGCGGGGTGATCGAGGCGATCGTGCCACGGATCGATCCGGCGGGGTTCGGCTACGGCGTCGTCGCGTTCTGCCTGGTCGAGATCGATCAGAAGGTGGGGCACGACGAGGTGGCCACGGCCCTTGCCGATGCGGTCCCCGAGATCGTCGACATGCACACCGTCACGGGGGCCAGCGACATGCAGCTGCGGCTGGTGGCGCGCGATGCCACGCGGCTGCAGGAGGTACTCGACCGGGTCGCTCTGGTGCCGGGAGTCGCCTGCACGGCCTCGTCGATCGCGATGCGCACGCATCTCTCCGGACGGGTTCTCCCGCTGGTCGAGCACGTCGCCACCGACGAGGTGCTCTAGGGAGACGATGATCCCGCTAGCATCGTCGTCATGGTCGATGCTCCTGTGCTCGTGGACCTCGACCGCGACAGCGTCGCGATGGGCGACGACATGTCCTCCCATGCGTACCGCCGGTCATTCCCGGACGGCACACGCCTCGCGGATCTGCTCGAGGCGACGCACCCCGAGATCGAGAACCGCGGATGGTCGTGGGTCGCCGTCGTCGACGGCACCGTGTCGGCGGTGTGGTCGGTGGACCACGGCGTGCGTCTGCTGGTCAGGAACCGCCGGCTGCGGGCGGCGGCGTCTCCGATCCCGGTCGTCTTCCGCTACTTCCTGCAGATCGATCCGCGGTGGCTGCACGAGCGTCTCGCGACGGGCGCTGCGGCGAATCTGGATGCCCTGAGCGCGGAGTACGCGCCGCGCGCGGCCGAGCGCCTCGAGACGGAACAGCGCCGCCGCGAACGGGAGGTGCCGGAGAAGCTGCTCTCCGCAGCGGCCGTCGACGCGCTGGTGCGGCTCGGCGCGACGATCGACCTGCATTCGGACGGGCGCTGTCGGTTCTTCGCCGCGGGCGAGCGATGGGTCGTCGTGCGCGCGGACTCCATGACGCTCGTGTACCGCGCCGAGACGGCAGCGCCGATCGCGTCGCTGCGTCCTCGGTCCTTCGCCGAGCTCTGGCTCGCGACGGCGGCGGGGGCGCGTGGGCGGCAGGAGCGCGGCCTTCCTCCGCTGCCGCCGTCCGTGTCGACGGAGGCTCCGCCGTCGGAGACCATGGCGTCCTGGCCCCCGGGAACCCCGCGATGGTCGTTCAGCGGCGACGACGGCCACGTCGCTCAACTCTCCGGCGAAGACGCTCTGGACTGGTACCGCTTCGCGTTCGGACGCTCGCTCGACGAGATCGTCGAGTCACTCGCGGTCTGAGGGGCGTCGTGGTGCGCCGGGTGGACTCACACCCAGCCGGGCAGCCAGTTGTGCAGCAGCCAGAACTCGTACGGCACGCTCATCCCCGTCCACAGGGGCAGGAAGAACGCCGACACCAGCACCACGAACGCCAGGAAGATCATCACGGTGCGCTCGCCGGACTGGCGGCGGTAGAGCGGATCCTCACGCGTGCCGGCGATGATCCGCAGCGTCATCGCCAGCGCGATCACGAGGAACGGCATCATCACGACGGTGTAGAACTGGAAGATCGTGCGGTCGGGGAACATCAGCCACGGCAGGTACGTGACCGCGAGGCCGACCAGGGGGATGCTCAGCTCCGGGCCGACGGGCTGCCGGGTGATCCAGCCGCGCACCAGGCGGTAGAGCAGGTAGATCGCCGCAGCCACGCCCGCGTACCAGATGAGCGGATTCGGGATCGCCGAGATCACGCCGATGCAGTGGTCCGTGCCGCAGCCGGCGGGGTCGGAGTCGACCCAGACCGCCGTGGGGCGCAGCAGGAACGGCCACTCCCAGGCGGGACTCGCGTAGGGGTGCCCGCGCGTGAGGCCGACGTGGAAGCCGAGCATCGACTCGTGGTACTTCCACAGCGCGATCAGCGGGTTCGGGTCGCTCTGCCGGTCATAGCCTCCGGCCGTCACCAGCCAGCCGGTCCAGCTGACCAGGTACACGGCCAGGGCGGGGAAGACGAGCAGCACGAACGAGACGGGGCCCTGACGGAACGCTGCCGAGGTCGGCCACAGCACCACGCCTGCGCGGCGTCGGGCGAGCGCATCGGTGACGACGACGTACAGGCCGAAGCCCGCCAGCACGTACAGCCCCGACCACTTCACGGCCGATGCCGCACCGAGCGCAGCGCCCGCGGCGACCAGCCAGGGGCGACGCCAGAGGACCGGACCCCAGAACGGATCCGGTGTGTCGGGATCGCGCTTCTCGAGCACCGGGATCGTCCGCTGCCGATCGATGATCACGAAGAGAACGCCTAGCAGGACGAAAAAGGTCAGGATGCCGTCGAGCAAGGCGATGCGGCTCATCACGATGCTGAGACCGTCGATCGCGAGCAGCGTTCCGGCCACGCTCGCGACGATCACGGAGCCGCTGAGTCGTCGCGCGATCAGGTAGACCAGGAGCACCGAGGCGCTGCCGAGCACCGCGGTCGCGAGTCGCCAGCCGGCGCTGTTGTCGGGACCGCCGATCGCCATGCCGAGCGCGATGAGCCATTTGCCGAGCGGGGGGTGCACGATGAACGCGCCCTGCTCGGAGAGCGGCAGCTGCTGCAGGGTGACGAACGCGTCGTTGGCGTTCTCTCCCCAGGTGCCCTCGTAGCCGAGGGTCCACAGCGACCAGGCGTCCTTGACGTAGTAGGTCTCGTCGAAAGCGAGCTGATGGGGATGGGCGACGTTGATCAGTCGCAGGAGAGCGGCGATCGCGGTGATGACGAGAGGCGCGAGCCATCGGATCGCGCGTCCCCAGTCGGGGGCGTGGAGTAGACGGTCACGCAGCTGCCCGTAGCGCGTCGACCGCTCCTCGGGAGCGGGAAGCAGGGGCACGGGAGCGGTCACCGCTCCAGCCTAGACAACGGGCCTTCTCGGTCGGCTGCATCCGGCCCGCCTAAGCTGGGCGGGTGATCATCCTCGCCGCCACTCCGATCGGAAATCTCGGCGACGCGTCGCGTCGCCTCGTGGAGGTGCTGGAGAACGCCGAGGTCGTCGTCGCGGAGGACACCCGCACCACGCAGCGACTCCTGAAGGCCCTGCAGATCGAGAATCGCCCTCGCCTGATCGCCCTGCACGACCACAACGAGAAGCAGAAGGCGGCCGAGCTGGCGACCCTCGCTGCGGAGACCGACATCGTGGTGATGAGCGACGCCGGGATGCCCACCGTGAGCGACCCGGGCTACGGGCTGGTCGCCGAGGCGGTCGCCCAGGGCGTGACGGTGACCGCGATCCCCGGGCCGAGCGCGGTGCTCATGGCACTTGCGATCTCGGGTCTGCCCACCGACCGCTTCACGTTCGAGGGGTTCCTGCCGCGCAAGCCGGGGGAGCGGCGCTCGACCCTGCGCGCGCTCGCGGCCGAACCCCGCACCATGGTCTTCTTCGAGTCGCCCGCCCGCCTCGCGAGCGCCCTCGCCGACATGGGCGCCGCGTTCGGCGACGACCGGCGGATCGCGGTGTGTCGCGAGCTCACGAAGTTCTACGAGGAGGTGCGCCGCGGCACCGCGTCCGAACTCGTCGCGTGGGCCGAGAACGGTGTGAAGGGCGAGATCGTGGTCGTGGTCGAAGGTGCGGCTCGCCGCGATGCCTCCCCGGAGGACGCCCTCGCACAGGTGCAGAAGCTCATCGCCGACGGCATCCGGCTCAAGGACGCCGCGTCCGAGGTGGCCGCCCTCACCGGTCTCTCGTCCCGTGACCTCTACCAGGCCGCCCTCGCCGCCCGCTCCGGAGGGGCGTGAGCGTGAGCAAGGCGGCGACCGTGTACGACGTGGCCGATCGGGCCGGCGTCTCGATCGCCACGGTCTCCCGCGTGCTGCGCTCGCCGGAGGCTGTGCGCCCGGTCACCCGTGAACGCGTGCTCGACGCCGTCGCCGCGCTGGGGTACGTGCCCAGCGGCAGCGCCCGTGGACTCGCCGAGCGTCGCACCGGGGTGCTCGGCCTGTACTTCCCGGGGTTCGATGCCGCGGAGGATGCTCCGCCCCTCGACGCGCTCTCCGCCGCCGACGCCGACGCGCCGCCGTTCGCGATCGTCCGCGACGAGACCGACGCCGACGGCCGACACACGTCGATGCTGTTCCTCGACGAGGTGCTGCGCGGTGCAGAGCTGGAGGCCTGGAAGCAGGGTTTCGTGCTGATGGTCGGCGTCGGCCGTGATGACCCTGATCGATCGACGGTGCGGGACATGGCAGGCCGTGTGGACGGGCTCATGGTCCTCGCGAGCAGCGTGCCGGACGACGTGCTCGCCCGCCTGGCACGGCGCATCCCCGTGGTGGTGCTCTCCGGCCCGCCGCGCGGCGATCACTACGACCACGTCACGGTGAGCAACGCCGAGGCGATGGGGGAGCTGACCCGGCACGTGCTGGCGCAGGTGGGGGAGGGGCGGCTCGCCTTCCTCGCAGGGCCCGCGGATTCTCCCGACGGTCTGCAGCGCTGGGAGGGGTTCGCCGCCGCTGTGGTGGCGGCGGGCGGATCGCTCGACGACGTGACCGTGTTGCGCGGCGACTTCACGCGGGCCTCCGGACGCCGGGCGGCCGAAGAGCTTCTCGCCGCCAGCGCGCCGGACGCGCTGATCGCCGCGAACGACCAGATGGCGCTCGGGGCCCTCGATGTGTTCCGCGGCGCGGGCATCCGCGTGCCGGACGACGTGCTCGTGACGGGGTTCGACGGCATCGAGGCCGCGGCGCTGTCGCACCCGCCGTTGACCACGATCCGCCAGCCGATGATCGACCTCGGGCGGGCGGCCGTGCAGGTGCTCGCCCGACGTCTGGAGAACGCCGACGCCGAACCCGTGGTCGCGCATCTGCCGCTGCAGATCCTGCTCCGAGAGAGCTCGCGGCGCCCCGTCTGACGGCACGCCCGGCCGCGCCCGCTCAGGGCGGCGCGTCGGTGTCAAGGGGTTGCGATCGCAAAATGTATGCGCTTACAATCACTGAGGCGGTGTGAACCGCCCTGAGGCGGCGCAGGCCGTGCGGGTGTTCCGATGTTCCGGTGTTCCGGGTGGGGCGCCCTTCATGACAGAGACGACATGAGGTGGCAGATGTCAGGTGGCAGAACGCCGAGAGGGCGCATGATCCAGCGCTGGCGCAGAGCGACGATCGTGGGCCTCGCGGCCGTCGCGGTCGCACTCAGCGGCTGCAGCATCCAGATCACATCCCAACCCGATCCGTCGATCGGCGCCGACACGATGCTGATCAACGCCGACAAGGGCAACCCGTTCTTCACGAAGAACTTCAACCCGTATCTCACCAACACGCGCACCGCGTCGCGGTGGATCTACGAGCCGCTGATCCTGATCAACCCGCTCGACGGCACGCAGAACCCCTGGCTCGCCTCCGAGTGGGCCCAACCCGACGCCCGCACGATCGTCATGACGATCCGCGACGACGTGAAGTGGAGCGACGGGGAAGACCTGACGCCCGAGGACGTGGCCTTCACGTTCCAGCTGCTCAAGGACAATCCCTCCCTCGACATCAAGGGCGCGTGGCAGCACCTCGACAGCGTCGAGACCGAGGGCAGCGATGTCATCATGCACCTCAAGACCGAGGATGCTCCTTCGCTGTCGATCCTCGGACAGACCATGATCGTGCCCGAGCACCTCTGGTCCGACGTGAAGGACCCCGGCACGTATCGCAACGAGAATCCGGTCGGCACCGGACCGTTCGTGCTCGGCAACTACAACGACCAGCAGTACTCGATGGACAAGAACCCCGACTACTGGCAGGCCGACTCGATCGAGATCGAGCACATCATCCTCCCCGCCACGAACTCGCAGCTCGACACCGTGAGCCGCGGCTACGACTGGGCGTACGCCTTCATCTCCGACGTCGAGGGCACCTGGGGCGCGGCGAGCGAACACAATGCGTGGTGGTTCCCGCCGGGAGGCGTGATCGCGCTGATGCCGAACCTCGAGGTCGCGCCGTTCGACGACGTGAACGTGCGCCGCGGCATCGCGCTCTCCCTCGACCGCGAGGAGATCGCCGAGACCGCCTCCGAGGGATACATGAAGCCGGCCGGTCAGACCGGACTCATCCTTCCCAACCAGGAGCAGTACCTCGATCCGAGCATCCCCGACCAGGGCATGATCACGCAGGACAAGGACGCCGCTCTCGCCGCCTTCGCCGAGGCGGGGTACACCCTGGACGGCGACCGCCTCGTCGACGCGAACGGCGAGCAGCTCGAATTCGCCCTCACCACCGCCAACGGCTTCACCGATTGGACCAGGGCCGCGCAGACCGTGCGCAGCCAGCTCGCCGACGTCGGCGTGAAGGTCACGCTCAAGCTCCCGCAGCCCGCGGGCTACCAGAGCGCGATCAGCAACGGCGACTTCGAGATGGCCATCGGCGGCATGGGCAACGGCGACGTCTACCAGGCGTACAACAACCTGCTCTCCAGCGAGTTCTACGTGCCGTCGGGAAAGCCGACGGCCAACAACTTCGAGCGCTACAAGTCGGAGAAGGTCGATGCGCTGCTCGCCGAGTACCGCGAGACCGTCGACACCGCCCGCCAGGCCGAGATCGTGAAGGAGCTGCAGGGTGTCGTCTACGACGAGATGCCCGTGATCGGCCTCTACTACGGCGGCATCTGGGGCCTGTTCAACGACGCCAAGTTCACCGGCTGGCCGAGTGAGGAAGACCCGTACATGATCCCGCAGAACTACGACTCCGCACCGCTGGGCATCTTCACGCGGCTCGAGCGAGTGAAGGAGGACGACAAGTGAAGTACGTGCTCCAGAAGTTCGGCCTGTTCGTGCTCACCCTGTGGGCTGCGGTCACCCTGAACTTCTTCCTCCCGCGCATGATGCCGGGTTCCCCGGCGGATGCCGCCATCGCCAAGCTGTCCCAGAACGGACCGGTCTCCGATGCCACGCGTGCCGCCATCGAGGCGCAGCTGGGTGTTCCGACCGGATCGCTGTGGGACCAGTACATCGCCTACCTCGGCCAGGTCGTCCGGCTCGACTTCGGCGTCTCGTACACGTTCTACCCGCAGTCGGTGTCGAGCATGGTGTCCACCGCGCTGCCGTACACGATCGGGCTCGTCGGCATCGTCACGATCCTCGCGTTCGTGATCGGCACGCTGATCGGTGTCGCGGCCGCCTGGCGTCGCGGCACCTGGCTCGACACGCTCCCGACGCTGACGGGTTCGTTCCTCAGCACGTTCCCCTACTTCTGGACCGCGCTGCTGCTGCTGTTCTTCTTCGGCTACGTGCTGCACTGGTTCCCGACCACCGGCGCCTACTCGGCGACCACGACCCCCGGGTTCACCTGGGAGTTCATCGGAGACCTGCTCAGCCACGCGTTCCTCCCCGCGTTGACGATCCTGCTCACCTCACTGGGCGGCTGGATCATCGGGATGCGCAACGCCATGATCAACACGCTCGGCGAGGACTACATCACGTTCGGCGAGGCGAACGGCCTGCACGGCCGCACGATCGCCCTGCGCTACGCGGCACGCAACGCGATCCTGCCGAACCTCACCGGCTTCGGGCTCACGCTCGGCGGCGTGGTCGGCGGATCGATCCTCGTGGAGCAGGTGTTCGGATATCCGGGCATCGGGTATCTGCTGTTCAACGCCGTGATCGGGCAGGACTACCCGCTCATGCAGGCGCTCTTCCTGATGATCACCGTGAGCGTGCTCATCGCCAACTTCCTCGTTGACATCCTGTACGGGGTACTCGACCCAAGGACCCGCCGATGACTTCCACCATGAACGTCAAGATCCCCGCCGAGCGCATCGCCGCGCCCAGCCCGTGGCGCGCCTTCGGACGCATGGTCGCCACCCTCTGGAGCAACGGCAAGGCGCGGCTCGGACTGTGCATCCTCGCCTTCTTCGTGCTGGTGGCGGTGTTCGCTCCGCTCATCGCCCCCTACGGCGCAAAGGACAACACCTTCGAGCGCAACGCCGATGCCTCCTGGGCGCACTGGCTCGGCACGACCGCCGCAGGGGAGGACGTGCTCAGCCAGCTCATCTACGGCGCGCAGGTCAGCCTGCTGGTCGGCTTCGCCGCCGGCATCCTGTCCACCATCGTGGCCGTGCTCATCGGCCTCAGCTGGGGATACATGCGCGGCTTCGCCGGCGAGGTGGTCGGCTTCATCGTCAACCTCTTCCTGGTGATCCCCGGGCTGCCGCTCATGATCGTGATCGCCGCGTACCTGCAGAACGGCGGGATCCTGATGATCATCGCCGTGATCGTGGTGACCGGCTGGGCCTGGGGTGCTCGCGTGCTCCGTAGCCAGACGCAGTCGCTGCGCGGCAACGACTTCGTCACGTCGGCGCAGTTCTCGGGCGACAGCAGGACGCGCATCGTGTTCCGCGAGATCCTGCCGAACATGACGTCCATCATCGCCGGCACGCTCTTCGGGGCGGCCACGGCGGCGATCCTCGCGGAAGCGGGCCTGGAATTCCTCGGCCTCGGCGACTCCAGCATCGTCAGCTGGGGCACCATGCTCTACTGGGCGCAGAACTCCAACTCCCTCCTCACCGGACAGTGGCTGCTGCTGTTCGCCCCGGGTCTGTGCATCGCACTGCTGGCACTGAGCCTGACACTGATCAACTTCGGCGTGGACGGCATCTCCAATCCGCGCCTGCGAGAGGGGAAGGGCCGATGACCGCCATGGCACCTGAGACCATGCCCACGGGAAACGACATCCTGCTCGAGGTGCAGGGGCTGTCCGTCGAATACGCCTCGCCGGGAACGAAGCCCGTCACCGCGGTCGAGAACGTCTCGTTCTCGCTCCGCCGCGGTGAGTTCGTCGGGCTCGTCGGCGAGTCGGGGTCGGGTAAGTCGACTCTCGGCTTCGCCCTCACGCGACTGCAGAAGCCGCCGGCGCGGATCAGCGCAGGGCGCATCCTGTTCGGTGGACGCGACATCCGCGAGCTGGATGCGGAAGAGCTGCGCCGTCAGCGCCAGGGCGGGTTCGCCATGGTGCTGCAGTCGGGCATGAACGCGCTCAACCCGGTGCGCACGATCGGCAACCACTTCCGCGACATCTTCGCCGCTCACGGCCATGTGCCCAAGGACGCCCGCGATGCGCGGGCTCGTGAGCTCATCGGCAAGGTCGGGCTCGAGGCGTCGGTGCTCGCCCGCTACCCGGGAGAACTCTCCGGCGGCATGCGTCAGCGCGCATCGATCGCGCTCGCGCTGTCACTCGAACCGCAGCTGATGGTGTTCGATGAGCCCACCACGGCACTCGACGTGCTCGTGCAGCACGCGGTGATGGACACGATCAAGGAGCTGCAGCGGGCCGAGCACTTCACCGCCATCCTCATCAGTCACGACCTCGGCATCGTGCTCGAGGCCACCGACCGGGTGATGGTGATGCACGAGGGGCACATCGTCGAAGATGCCAGGAGCATCGACATCCTCGAACGCCCGCAGGACGAGTACACGCGGATGCTGCTCAGCCACTACGCCGACCCGCGAGCGGAGAAGATCGAGATCCCGGGCTTCCTCGATGCCGGCACTCGGCGTCGGGAAGGACGCTCGCGGACCGATGTCACCGAGACGCTCCCGACCGTGTCGTCGCGCGACACCCGTCGCGCGGATGCGGCGATCGTGGTGGACGGCGTCTCGAAGCACTACCCGGCCCCGCGCCGAGGACAGGACGCGGTGACCGCGGTCGACGACGTGTCGTTCCGGCTCGAACCCGGAGAGGCGCTCGCGCTCGTCGGTGCGTCCGGCTCGGGCAAGTCGACCATCGCCAAGATGCTCACGGGCGTCGAGAAGCCGACCTCCGGCACGGTGCACTTCGGCGATGTCGACGTGGCTTCGCTCAAACGCCGAGGCCTGCGCGACCTGCGCAAGGACGTGCAGATGGTGTTCCAGGACCCGTATGCGGCGCTCAACCCGCTGCACACGGTCGAGTACGCCCTCACCCGCCCGGTCATGAACTACACGAAGCTGCGCGGCCCCGAGGCCAGGGCTCGGGTGCTCGAACTGCTCGAGACGGTCGGTCTCACGCCCGTCGAGCAGTTCGCGGCCAAGCTGCCGCATCAGCTCTCGGGCGGGCAGCGGCAGCGCGTGGTGATCGCCAGGGCGCTCGCGAGCGACCCGCAGGTGCTCATCGCCGACGAGCCGGTCTCGATGCTCGACGTCTCGCTGCGCGCCGGGGTGCTGGCGCTGCTGGAGGACCTGCGCGAGCGATGGGGCATCAGCATGCTCTACATCACGCACGACCTGCTGAGCGCGAGGCTCGTGACCCAGAACATCCTGGTGCTCAACGGCGGCCGCGTGGTCGAACGCGGAGAGACCGCCGAGGTGCTGCAGCATCCGGAGGATCCGTACACGATCCAACTGCTGGACGCCGTGCCGAATCCGACTCGAATCCGATAGACCCCCTCACGAAAGGAGCACTCGTGCTCGCATTCCCCGACGGCTTCCTGTGGGGCGCCGCGACAGCGGCCCACCAGGTGGAGGGCAACAACACCACGAGCAACTGGTGGGCGATGGAACACGCGCCCGGCTCGCCCATGGTGGAGCCCTCCGGCGACGCCGCCGACCACTTCCACCGCTACCCGGAGGACATGCGGCTGCTCGCCGACGCCGGGCTGAACTCCTACCGGTTCTCGGTGGAGTGGGCGCGGATCGAGCCCGAGCGCGGCTTCGTCTCCCGGGCGATGCTCGACCACTACCGGCGCATGATCGACACGGCGCGTGAGAACGGGCTCGACCCCACGGTCACGCTCATGCACTTCACGGTGCCGCAGTGGTTCCAGGAGGACGGCTTCTGGCGCGCCGACGACGCGGTCGACCTGTTCGCCCGCTACGTGGAGACCGTGCTGCCGATCCTCGACGGGATCGACTACGTGTGCACCATCAACGAGCCGAACATCGCCGCGATGCTGGCCGGGGGAGAGGACGCGGCGAACCTCGTCGCCTACGGCCTCCCGAACCCCGACCTCGCCGTCGCCGACACGCTGCTCGATGCGCACCACCGTGCCACCGAGATCCTGCACTCGGTACCGGGAGTCAAAGCCGGATGGACGATCGCCACGCAGGCGTTCCACTCCACCGGTGAGCCCGGCGCCGACGAGATGCTCGCCGCGTACGGCGACCCGCGCGACCACTGGTACCTCGACCAGTCGGCCGGCGACGACTTCGTCGGCGTGCAGGCCTACACCCGCACCTTCATCGGCCCCGAGGGTCCGCGACCGGTGTCGGCGGACGTGGAGACCACGCTCACCGGCTGGGAGTTCTTCCCCGAGGCGCTCGAGATGGGCGTGCGCAGCGCCTGGGAGCGGAGCGGCGGAGTGCCCGTGCTCGTGACCGAGAACGGCATCGCGACCGCCGACGACACCCGTCGCATCGCCTACACGCAGGGTGCGCTCGAAGGACTGCACCGCGCGATCTCCGATGGCATCGACGTGCGCGCCTACCAGCACTGGAGTGCCCTGGACAACTACGAGTGGGCCAGCGGCTTCCGTCCCACGTTCGGCCTCATCGGCTTCGACCATGAGACCTTCGTGCGTTCGCCGAAGCCGTCGCTGGCGTGGCTCGGAGAGGTCGCGCGCCGCAACGGTCTCTGAGAACGCAGAGCCGACCCCGCCACGGATGCGCCCCCGGCATCCGTGGCGGGGTTACCCTCGGGTCATGACGCACGCGATGCACGCGACGCCGGGCGAAGAGACACGGGGAGACACCCTCCGGTCGGCTGCCGCCGGTCTGAGCGCGTCGTTCCTGGCCGTCGGCCTGGCGGAGCTCGTCGCCGCGGTGGTCGAGCCGAGCGCGAGCCCGTTCGCCGTGATCGGGAGTGGGCTCATCGACCTCGCGCCGAGCTGGGCGAAGGACACCGCCATCGCGCTGTTCGGCACCGGGGACAAGGCGGCCCTGATCGTGGGCATCGCCCTCGTGCTCGTCGTCGTCGCCGCATTCGCCGGGATACTGGAGCGCAGACGATCCGGTCTCGGGGCGGTGATCCTGGGGGCGCTCGGTGCGCTCGCCGTCGTCGCGGCGATGATCCGGCCCGGTGCGGGCCCGTTCGCCTGGCTGCCCGGTCTCCTCGCGGGTCTCGTCGCGGTGATCGCGCTGCGCCTCCTCGTCGCTCGACTGCGTCCGGTCGCGGGCCTGCGACCCGACGATGAGGACCGGAGGCGGTTCCTCCTGTGGACCGCCGGAGTCGCCGCAGCGGGCGCGGTCGCCCTCATCGTCGGAAACGTCGCGCGCGGTGCGAGCCGATCGATCGAGGCGGTCCGCGACGCCCTGCAGCTGCCCCGGGCGGCACGTGCGGCAGCGGCGGTCCCTGCCGGTGCGGAGCTGGCGATCCCCGGCCTCGCTCCTGTCGTGACCCCGAACGTGGAGTTCTACCGCATCGACACCGCGCTGATCGTGCCGCAGGTCGACCCCGCCGACTGGTCGCTGCGCATCCACGGGATGGTCGACCGCGAGGTGGAGATCACCTGGGACGAACTGCTCGCGATGCCGATGCAGGAGTCGGACGTGACGCTCGCCTGCGTGTCGAACGAGGTCGGCGGATCGCTGATCGGCAACGCCCGCTGGCTGGGCCTGCCGGTTCGGGAGCTGCTCGCACGAGCGGGGGTCGACGCCGACGCCGACATGGTGCTCTCGACCTCGGCCGACGGCTTCACGGCCTCGACGCCGATCGAGGCGCTCACCGATGATCGCGACGCCCTGCTCGCGATCGGCATGAACGGCGAGCCGCTGCCGATCGAGCACGGCTTCCCGGTGCGGATGGTGGTGCCCGGACTCTACGGCTACGTCTCGGCCACGAAGTGGGTCACGCAGCTGGAGGTGACGCGGTTCGACCGTGCCAAGGCGTACTGGACGACGCGGGGGTGGTCGGATCGCGGACCCATCAAGCTGCAGTCGCGCATCGACGTCCCGCGTCGCGGCCAGTCGATCCCCGCGGGGAAAGCGGTCATCGCGGGAATGGCTTGGCAGCAGCACGTCGGCATCGCCGGGGTCGAGGTGCGCATCGACGACGGTCCGTGGCGTGCTGCGGAGCTCGCGACCGCCATCTCCGCCGACACCTGGGTGCAGTGGAGCCTCGATTGGACGGCGGAGAGTGGCGCGCACACCGTCGAATGCCGGGCGCTCAGTGTCGACGGCGAGACGCAGACATCGGATCCGGCAGCCCCCGCGCCCGACGGTGCGCAGGGATGGCATCGCATCGACGTGTCGGTGGCGTGAGCGCGGGGCGGGGCCTGCGTGCGAACGGCGTAACCACCCGCGGTATCCCACCTAGAATTGCTCCATGCCCGCAGGCGAATCCTTCTACATCACCACGCCCATCTACTACCCCTCTGATGTGCCTCACATCGGCCACGGGTACACCACGGTGGCCGTCGACACGCTCGCACGGTGGCACCGCCAGGCGGGGGATGACACCTGGATGCTCACGGGCACCGACGAGCACGGTCAGAAGATGCTGCGGGCCGCGGCGGCGAACAACGTCACCCCGCAGGAGTGGGTCGACAAGCTCGTCAGCGAGAGCTGGTTCCCGCTGCTGACGACGCTCGACGTCGCCAACGACGACTTCATCCGCACCACGCAGGAGCGCCACGAGACGAACGTGCAGACGTTCTTCCAGCGCCTGTACGACCGCGGCTACATCTACGCGGGCGAGTACGAGGCGCTCTACTGTGTGGGCTGCGAGGAGTTCAAGCCCGAGTCGGAGATCGTCGACGGCACCGGTCCCTTCGAGGGGCTGAAGGTCTGCGCGATCCACTCGAAGCCGCTGGAGCTGCTGCAGGAGAAGAACTACTTCTTCAAGCTGAGCGAGTTCCAGGACCGTCTGCTCGAGCTGTACAAGACGCAGCCCGACTTCGTGCGCCCCGACTCGGCGCGCAACGAGGTCGTGTCGTTCGTGAGTCAGGGCCTCAAGGACCTATCGATCTCGCGTTCGACCTTCGACTGGGGCATTCCGCTGCCGTGGGACGAGTCGCACGTCATCTACGTGTGGGTCGATGCGCTGCTGAACTACGCCACGGCCGTCGGCTACGGCTCCGACGAGGAGACGTTCGAGCGCCGTTGGCCCGCGTACCACGTGGTCGGCAAGGACATCCTGCGCTTCCACGCCGTGATCTGGCCCGCCCTGCTGATGGCTGCCGGCCTCGACGTGCCCAAGGGTGTGTTCGCGCACGGCTGGCTGCTCGTCGGCGGCGAGAAGATGTCGAAGTCGAAGCTCACCGGCATCGCGCCGACCGAGATCACCGACGTCTTCGGCTCGGACGCGTACCGCTTCTACTTCCTCTCGGCGATCGCCTTCGGTCAGGACGGCTCCTTCTCGTGGGAAGACCTGTCCGCCCGCTACCAGGCCGAGCTCGCGAACGGCTTCGGCAACCTCGCCTCGCGCACCACCGCGATGATCGAGAAGTACTTCGAGGGCGTCGTGCCGCCCGCGGCCGAGTACACCGAGAAGGACCTCGCTATCCAGAAGATCGTGGCGGACGCGGCGACGAATGCGGATGCGTCCATCGCGCAGTTCCGCATCGACGAGGCGATCTCGGCGATCTGGACGATCGTCGACGCGCTGAACGGCTACATCACCGTGAACGAGCCGTGGGCGCTGGCCAAGCAGGCGAACAGCGGAGACGAGGACCAGCGCGCGCGACTCGGCACCGTGCTGTACACCTGCGCCGAGGGCCTGCGTGCGCTCGCGGTGCTGCTGTCGCCCGTGATGCCGCAGTCGACCGAGAAGCTCTGGATCGCCCTGGGCGCCGCCGAGACCCTGGGCCGTCTGCAGGACCAGCCGATCCGCGAGGCCGGAGCTTGGGGTGTGCTGCGC
Source organism: Microbacterium sp. NPDC058269 (assembly GCF_042881445.1). Taxonomy (NCBI): domain Bacteria; kingdom Bacillati; phylum Actinomycetota; class Actinomycetes; order Micrococcales; family Microbacteriaceae; genus Microbacterium; species Microbacterium sp. NPDC058269. The sequence goes on along the minus strand of NZ_JBHVXT010000001.1, from coordinate 197,380 downwards.
CCCGGCACCAGCGTCAACGGCCTCGCGCCGCTGTTCCCGCGGGTGGAGCCCACGGCCTGAGCCGAGGTCTGAACCACATGGCCGATACGTACGTGCGTGAGCGCTCGGGCGACGGACGCAAGGATCTGAAGTATCCGTCCGCACCCGAGCCGCTGACGGTTCCGGTGTACGACAACCATGCGCACCTGGAGATCCTCGACGGAGACGAGCCGCTGTCGCTGACCGAGCAACTCGACCGCGCGGCGGCCGTCGGCATCGCCGGGGTCGTGCAGGCCTCGGGTGACATCGAGTCGTCGCGGTGGGCGGTCGAGGCTGCGGCATCCGACTCTCGCGTGCTCGCCGCCGTCGCCATCCACCCGAACGATGCGCCGACCTATGCCGAGCAAGGGCGTCTGGGCGGTGTCGGTCTGGATGAGGCGATCGCGGTGATCGACGAGCTCGCCGCACACCCTCGCACCCGGGCGATCGGCGAGACGGGGCTCGACTTCTTCCGCACCGAGCCCGAGCGCCGGGCGCCGCAGTTCGAGTCGTTCGAGGCGCACATCGCCCTCGCGAAGAAGCACGGCATCGCGATGCAGATCCACGACCGCGATGCGCACGACGCGGTGCTGGAGACGCTCGCCCGTGTCGGCGCCCCGGAGCGCACGGTGTTCCACTGCTTCTCGGGCGACGACGCCATGGCTCGTGTCTGCGCTGACGCGGGGTACCACCTGTCGTTCGCCGGCAATGTGACGTTCAAGAACGCCCAGAACCTGCGCGACGCGCTGCAGGTCACCCCTCTCGATCGCATCCTGGTCGAGACCGATGCCCCGTTCCTCACGCCGGTACCGCTGCGCGGCCGCCCGAATGCGCCCTACCTCGTGCCGATCACGGTGCGCTTCATGGCCGCAGAGCTCGGCATCGACGTGGATGAGCTGTGCGTCCAGCTCGCCGAGAACACCCTGCGGGTCTACGGCTCGTTCGACTCCTGAGGCTCGTTCGCCGACTGACTCTCGGGTTCCACGTCTTCGGGTCGGGTCTCGGCGACCGGCTTGGCCGACACGATCTGCGAGATGGGCTTCCACACCAGCAGCAGCGTGAGCGCGGCGCCGACGAACGCGAACCACCAGGGAGCCGTGAGCCCCCACACCTGGGCGATCACGCCCCCGAGTGCCTGCCCCACGACCATGCCGCCGAACACCCCGACCATGTTCACCGACGCCACCCGGCCCTGCAGCTCGGCGGGGACCAGTCGCTGCCGGACGGTCGTGGAGATCGTGCCCCACACGAACGCGTAGGCGCCGAAGAAGAACATGATGATCAGGGCGACCCAGCCCGCGGTGGTGAGGGCGAACGAGAGATGCATGAGCACCTCGAGCGACAGCACCACGCGCATCAGCGTCGCGAAGGAGACGTGCCGCTCCAACCAGCCGAAGCTGAGGGTGGCGAGGATGCCGCCCGCCGCTGACGCGGTCGTGAGGGCTCCGTAGCCGACCGCGCCCATGTGCAGATGCTCGGTCGCGTAGAGCACGAGCACGCCCCAGGGAGCCGCCCACGTGATGTTGAACACCAGGATGATGAGCACCAGCATGCGCACCGGAGGGTTGCGCCAGAGCCAGCGGAGCCCCTCGGCGATGTCGGTGTGCACGGGCGGGTGGGTGTCGCTCTCTCGCGGCGGGACCGGTGTCTTCGCCATGCGCGAGATGAGTACGACAGCGAAGCTCACGCACACGACTTCGAGCAGGAACGGCCAGGCAGTGCCGGCAGCGAACAGGAACGCGCCCAGCGGAGGGCCGGCGAACTGGTTCGCGACGAGGTATCCGGCCTGCAGTCGCGCGTTGCCGATGCCGAGGTCGGCGGGCTTCACGAGCATGGGCAGCAGCGTGCTGCCCGCCGTGTCGACGAAGACCTCGGCGGTTCCGTAGAGGAAAGCGACGGCGAGCACGATCCAGATGTTCGCGACACCCGTGACCAGGAAGACGCACAGCGCGAGGAGGACGACAGCTCTGGCGGCGTTGGCGAACATGACCAGGCGTCGACGGTCGAAGCGGTCGGCGATCGCCCCCGCGTGCAGGCCGAACAGCAGCCAGGGGAGGAACTGCAGGATCGCGCCGGCGGCCACCAGGATCGGCGACGAGGTCATCGACGCGATGAGCAGCGGAGCGGCCGCGAGCGCGACGCCGTCGCCGACATTGCTCGTCCACGACGACGCGAGCAGCCAGCGGAAGTCTCGGCCCATGCGGCGGGGCGCGACGAGTTCACCGAGGGAGGGCACCAGAGAAGACTACTGACGGCGGGGGACATCGGGTTGGTGGGGGAGAATGGGGGGATGACCGTCACCCTGCTCGGCGCCACCGAGATCCGCCGCCTCGCCGCCGAGCTCGACGTCACCCCGACGAAGAAGCTCGGCCAGAACTTCGTCACCGACGCGAACACCGTCCGCAAGATCGTGCAGGCGGCCCGCGTGCAGCCGCACGAGCGCGTGGTCGAGGTCGGTCCGGGGCTCGGCTCGCTGACTCTCGCGATCCTGGAGACCGGCGCATCCGTCACGGCCGTCGAGATCGACCACCGTCTCGCGGCACGCCTTGCGCAGACCGCCGCGATGCACGGCGTCGAGGCCGACCGGCTCACGGTCGTCGACGCGGATGCGCTGCGCATCACCGAGCTGCCGGGCGAACCCACCGTGCTGGTGGCGAACCTGCCGTACAACGTCTCGGTGCCGGTGCTGCTGCACTTCCTCGAGAACTTCGCCTACCTGCAGCGCGGTGTCGTGATGGTCCAGGCCGAGGTCGCCGAGCGGTTGGCCGCGAAGCCGGGCTCGAAGATCTACGGTTCGCCCAGCGTCAAGGCCGCCTGGTACGGCGAGTGGAAGCTCTCGGGCACCGTATCCCGTCAGGTGTTCTGGCCGGTGCCGAACGTCGACAGCCTGCTGGTGGGGTTCGACCGGTCTGAGGGGGAGCGGGGCACGGAGGACGAGCGCCGCCGGACTTTCCAGATCGTCGATGCGGCCTTCAACCAGCGGCGCAAGATGCTCCGCCAGGCGCTGTCCGGGATCTTCGGCAGCTCTGCCGCGGCCTCCGAGGTGCTGATCGCCGCGGGTGTGGCGCCGACGGCTCGCGGGGAGGACCTCACGGTCGAGGACTACCAGCGCATCGCGCAGCATGCGGCAGCCGCGGAGAGCGCGGCTGAGGCTCTCGCTGACGACGTCGCCCCCACCCAGTAATCTGGCACCGTGACCGACTCTCCGCGCTTCCGTCCCGATGTCCCCGAGCTGCACCGTCCGTATGCCGCGGACGAGAGCCGCTATCAGCAGTTCGCCTACCGGCAGGTGGGCGCGTCCGGCCTGTATCTGCCCCCGATCTCGCTCGGTCTGTGGTGGAACTTCGGCGACAACATCCCGCTCGACAACCAGCGCGCCCTGCTGCGCCATGCGTTCGACCGCGGCATCACCCACTTCGACCTGGCGAACAACTACGGTCCGCCCTACGGCTCGGCCGAGAAGAACTTCGGTCGCATCTTCGCCGAAGACCTCCGTCCGTACCGCGACGAGCTGATCATCTCGTCGAAGGCCGGCTGGGACATGTGGCCCGGCCCGTACGGCGACTTCGCGAGCCGCAAGTACATCCTCGCCAGCGCCGAGCAGTCTCTGACGCGCATGGGCCTCGACTACGTCGACATCTTCTACTCGCACCGGGTCGACCCCGTGACCCCGATCGCCGAGACGGTCGGCGCGCTCGACACCCTCGTGCGTCAGGGCAAGGCGCTCTACGTGGGCATCTCCTCCTACAGTGCGGAGCGCACGGCAGAGGCCGTCGCCGTCGCGAAGGATCTGGGCACGCCGCTGGTCATCCACCAGCCGGCGTACTCGATCCTGAACCGCTGGGTCGAAGACGGACTGACCGACACCCTCGAGCAGTCGGGCCTGGGCGCGATCGCGTTCACCCCGCTGGCGCAGGGACTGCTCACCGACAAGTACCTCGGAGACGGCACGGCCGAGCGTGCGCAGAAGCGCGGCTCACTGCCGGAGGGCCGGCTCACCGATGAGGCCGTGCAGACGCTGCGCTCGCTGAACGAGGTCGCGCAGGGCCGCGGCCAGTCGCTGGCGCAGCTCGCGCTGCAGTGGACGCTGCGCAACCCCGTGGTCGCCTCTGCACTGATCGGCGCCTCGCGTCCTGAGCAGCTCGACGAGAACATCGCGGCCGTGAACGGTCCCGCCTTCACGGCCGAGGAGCTCGCCCGCATCGACGAGCTCGCGGGCGCCATCGACGTCAACCTGTGGGCGAAGTCCTCGGAGCTGTGACCCGATCATGAGCCACGCCGCGTTCACCGATTCCGTGCACGTGCGCGCCCCGGGGAAGATCAACGTCTTCCTCGGGGTCGGCGGGCGGCATGACGACGGCTACCACGCGCTGGCGACGGTCTTCCAGGCGGTCTCCCTCTATGAGGATGTGATCGCGCGCCCGGCCGACGACTTCTCGGTGACGGTCTCCGGTGTGGAAGACATCGACTCGGTTCCGCTCGATGACCGCAACCTCGCGATGCGCGCGGCCAAGCTGCTGGCCGTGGCCGTGGATCACCGGGGCGGAGTCGCCCTCGAGATCCGCAAGAGCGTGCCCGTGGCCGGCGGCATGGGCGGAGGGTCGGCGGATGCCGCGGCAGCCCTGGTCGCCTGCGATGCGCTGTGGGGCACCGGACTGTCGCAGACGCGGCTGCATGACCTCGCCGCTCGCCTCGGCGCCGATGTGCCGTTCGCGCTGCACGGTGGCACGGCGGTCGGTACCGGGCGTGGCGATCAGCTCAATCCTGCGCTCGCACGCGGTCGCTTCGACTGGATCCTGGTACCCAGCGCGCAGGGTCTCTCGACGCCCGTCGTGTACGAGCGCCTCGATCTGCTGCGCGAGGAGGAGGGTGCTCTCGCCGACGACCCGCCGCTGTCGCTCGACGTGCCGATCCCGGTGCTGCAGGCGCTGCGCTCCGGAGATCCCGTCCAGCTCGCCGAGACGCTCTTCAACGATCTGCAGGCCGCGGCGCTGTACGAGCGCCCCGACCTCGCGGAGACGATCCGGCAGGGTGTCGCGGCCGGCGCGCTGCAGGGCATCGTCTCCGGTTCCGGACCCACGGTGGCCCTCCTCTGCCCCGACCCCGAGACAGCGCAGGACGTGCAGTCCTCCCTGCGTGAGATCGGACTCGACCCGCTCCACGTGCACGGGCCCGTGCCGGGCGCGCGCATCATCGGCTGATCTCCCTCCTCTGCATCGGTGCGCGCGGTTCATCCGGTGTTCATCGATTCCTGTGATCGGTAGTCGTGACGCCTGAATAGCCTGGCGTCAGGACCACAACGCACGAGTTCACAGGAGGAGTGATCATGGGACTGTTCAACAGGAAGTCGTCGCAGGACCGTCAGGAAGAGGCTCTACAGATGGCCGACGACATCGCCGCGGGCCGGGGCTTCATGGGCAAGATGACCCAGGCGTTCATGGGGAGCGAGTTCACCGAGGCCATGCAGCAGGCGACCTCGTCGATCCACCAGGCCGAGCACGTGGCGGCGCTGCGGGCGGCCGGGGTGCCCACGCAGGCGGCGACGGTGCTCGGGCTGCAGGACACGGGGCAGACCATCAACGACAACCCTCACGTCGTGCTCACTCTGCAGCTCGGCGCGCAGGCGGTCGCGTTGCAGGCGCTCGTCTCGCGGCTGGAGATCCCGCGGGTGGGGGAGCAGGTACTGGTCATGAACGACCCGCAGAGCGGCGCGCTGCTCTACGCCGGACTCGCACCCCGGGCCTGAGGGCTCGGGCCGAGACCTCTCTGGAGACCGCTACTCCGCCTGCAGCAGTGCGCTCACCCGGTACGGGATGACTTCGCGCAGGAACAGGCTCGTCGAGGTGCGGAGGATGCCGGGGCACAGGCGCACGACCTCGGCCACGCGGTAGAGGTCTTCGGGGCTCTTCGCGACGACGCGCAGCAGCAGGTCGGTGTCGCCGGCGGGGGCGAAGCACTCCAGCACCTCGGGGACCCGGCTGAGCGCGTCGATCGCGGCGGTGATCTGATGCTGATCGAGCTCGACCAGGATCGAGGCCGCGACACCGCGACCCAGCGCCTGCGGGAGGATGCGGGAGCTGTGCGCACGCAGATAGCCACCCGACTCGAGACGGTCGAGCCGAGCGTGCACGGTGCCGCGGGCGAGACCGAGGTCCTGAGCGATCAGGGCGACCGGGCGCCGCGGGTCGCCGTCGAGGACCGTGAGGATTCTCCGGTCGGTCTCGTCGAGGTTGGCCATATCGATCACCGTCGCCTTCGTCGCGGGGGTCTGATTGGTCGGATCGATCAATCAGAATCAACTCTATGGTCTGAATGATCGTCCTGTGGTGGAATCAGTGTCAGATACGCAGGATGTCGGCCACGAGCGGACACCACGCGCACTCGACCGCCGGGCCACGAGCCGCACGAGCCGGGTGCAGACGGCGACGGGCCACGAGCCTCAGCCTGCTCCGCCCTTCGGGGCGGGGTGGGAGTCTCTCAACGTATCGGCTCGGGAACCCTGGTGTCTGTAGGCCGAAGAGGGGACTGCGGCACGGAATCTCTTGCCAATAGGTTGTGCCCATGAATCGATTGCCGCGCCGCAGAGGCGCATCCTCTCCCCGTTCGACTCGTTTCGTTCCTGCTTTCCTGGCCGCTCTCACCATCGCAGCCGCCACCCTGGTGCCCGCTGCCGCCGCCGTAGCCGCAGACGGGTTCGTCTCACCCGTCGGCGGGCATGTCGCGGATGTCGTCGGCGGATGTCCCGCAGGGAGTCGCCCGGCGCACGAGGGCGTGGACATCAACCAGAACGGGAACACGAACGTGTACGCCGCGGCCGGCGGGACGGTGGCGACGGCGATCAATTCGAACTCGAACGTCGGATACGGCACTCAGGTCGTCATCACTCACCCCGGCGGCTACACGACCCGCTACGCCCACATGGTCTACGGCTCGGTCACACTGACGCCAGGGACTCCGGTGAATCAGGGGGCTCTCCTGGGTCGCGTGGGGAGCACGGGCAACAGCACGGGCGCGCACATGCACTTCGAGATCAGGCAGAACGGCACCAACATCACCAACCAGTACTTCTGGTGCGGTCAGCCGAACGTCACCGCGCTCCAGCCTCTCGGTGCCGGTCCGGTGAATCCGACCGGAGTCCACGCGGCCCCGACGGCGATCATCGACTCGAACGACCGCATCTCCCTGTATGCGATCCGGTCCGATGGCAACCTCTGGGGAACAAGTCAGGCCAGCGCGGGGAGCTCCTTCGGCGCATGGCAGCTTCTCGGCTCCGCACCGGGCAACCTCGTCGGGCGCCCCGCGGTGATTCAACTGGCCGGAGACCAGATCGCGATCTACGCACGGACGTCGGGTGGCACGATTCTCGGGACGAACCAGGTCGCAGCCGGCGGATCCTTCAACGCCTGGACGACCATCGGGACGAACGGCGCGGGGATCGCCAGCGACCCCGTCGCTGTCCAGGTGGACAGCGGAGCGATCGGTGTCTATGCCATGACCGATGCGGGCTACGTGGCCGGAACTTCTCAGAGCGGCCCCGGAGGCGCATTCAGTTCGTGGGTCGCCATCGGCAGCACCACCACCGTGCTCGGAGGGCGGCCTGCGCTGGTGCATCTCGCGGATGATCGCCTCATGTTCTTCGCGAAGTCGGCGGACGGGTTCGTCCACGGGACCGAGCAGCAGGCGCCGGGAGGTTCCTTCGCATCGTGGAGCGCGGTGGGTGCGGGCGGTGCTCAGATCAACTCGGAGCCGACCGCAGTGAACGACCAGGGCCGCGTGACGGTGTACGCGGCGGCCGGCTCGACCGTGTCCAGCGTGACTCAGAGCACCCCGGGCGGGGCATTCGGCGCGTGGATGAATCTCGGCTCCGGCCCGTCCACCTTGGCCGGCGCTACCCCATTCGCGATCGTCGGCGGCGGATATCACTCGGTGTACACGATCGGAGGCGATCGAGTCATGTGGGGGACGAGCATCCTGAGCCCGCCGAGCGCAGCCGCCGGCTGGTCTCAGATCGGCAGTGGTTCGCTTCTGTCCACGGTGCCTGTAGGGATCCGTACCGCCGCCGGCGTGAACTGCATCTATGCCGCGACCAACGGAGCCGTCGTCGGCACGTGCCAGTCGGGCCCCGGAGGTACCTTCGGAACGTGGTCGACGATGTAGGAGCATCGGCGCCGTCACGTCCCCGCGAACGTCTCAACAGATGGTCGCGGGGACGTGCCCCTGTCTGCCGTTGCGTGGGACTCGTCAGTCGCGGGGCACGAGCAGACGCAGCTGCACCATGGCCGAGAATCGGGCTTCCGGGTCGGTCAGATCGAGTCCGCTGATCTCCGACAGGCGACGTAGTCGGTATCGGAAGGTGTTGGGGTGCGTGTAGACCCGTGCCGCAGCCACCGCGACATCCCCGAAGGCATCGAGCCAGGCCCGCAGCGTCTCCACCAGATGCGTGCCCTTCTCCCGGTCCTGCGCCAGCAGCTGCGCGACGGGACCGGTGGGCTGATCTCCCCGGGCGCGGACGAGGTCGCCGAGTTCGACCAGCAGCGCCTCCATCTGCACGGCGGTGAAGCGCGCCACCGGCTCGCGCGACGGTGCCTGGAGGACCACACGGAGGGCACGGTCGGCGTTCGCGCGCGATGACGGGATACCTGCCGCGGCATCCGCCACCGTCCCGACGCCGATGCGGATCTCGCTCGTCGCGCCGAGTCGGCCGAGGAAGTCGGTCGCGACACGGGCGGCGCGGCTGTCCGCATCGCTGTGCTCCGCGCCGGAGTCGGTGTCGCCCTGCTCCGGGCGGATGCCCACGACGGCGTACACGACGTTGCCGATCACGGCCACGGCCGAGCGGAGGTACACGGCGCCCAGGTGCACGGCGAAGGCGTCGGCGATCCGCTGCCTCTCCGCCACTCCGCGGGCTCCGGCGGACGGCTCGTCGTCGACCTCCTCCGCGGCGGACAGTGCGAGCACCACGCACCGGTGGTCGCTCAGACGCAGCCGTGCCGTGGCATCCGCAGCCCCCGGTCCTCCCTCGAGGATCGTCGCGAGCAGGTCGGCGCGCAGTCGGCGCTCGACGTCGGCACCGGCCCGCAAGCGCAGCATGTGCAGGGCGACCAGGCCGGCGGAGTCCTTCAGCGCGCGCACACGGTCGGGGGAGAGGGGCTCCTGCACAGCGGCCCAGATCGACCCGAGGATCTCATCGCCCGCGCGCACCGCCAGCGCCACGCGGGGGAAGGAGGGGAGGCCCTCGGTGTTGAGCACCGGACCGACGTCGATCGGATCCTCGCTGCGGTACAGCTCCTGGAACACGCCTCTCTCCTCGAGCTGCCGGGCGAACCGCTCGGGCACCTGCCGTCCGAGGACCGTCTCGATACGTGCCGGGTCCGCCTCGTGCTGTCGCCCCGAGAACGCGACGACCCGGGAGTTGCGGTCCTCGATCGTGACCGGAGCGTTCAGCAGGGTGGCGATCGCGTTGGCGAGCGCGAAGAGGTCGCCCGACGGCATCCCGCCCAGCGTCGTGGCGCCCTGGTCGCCGACGTCGCCCTCCGCGATGAGCGACCGCAGCATCGCCGCCAGCTGCGCCCACGAAGCCCCTCGGGTGAGGGCGAGGACCGGGATGCCGGTGGCCTCTGCGGCATCCCGCACCGGTTGCTCGGCCCGCACCGGAGCGCGCAGCACGAGGGCGGAGGCATGCTGGGCGGCGAGGGTCTGCAGCAGCTCGGCGATCTCGTCGGGGTCGCTCAGCCCGACGCCGAGGACGAGTGCACCGCGCATCGGCATCGCGTCGTCGAGGACGTCGTGGATGACGACCGTCTCGATCTCGGCGTCGTCGTCGGCTGCACCGCTCACCACCTCGAGCAGGGTGTTGCCGAGGTCTTCGATCACCCGGCCGAGGCTGGCGCGGGGCCTGGTCGTCACGGACATGAGCACAGGGCCCAGAGTAGGGGGCGGCCGTGGGGTGCGGAGCTGTGGGGCACGACGAAATCGTATCGACTCTTGGTCGACTTCGACAGGATCATCGTGCCCCACGGGCGAGCTCAGTCCACGTTCACAAGGTGATCCACTCGGTGCGCACCGTGACGGCATCCAGCGCATCGGCGTCAGGGGTGACGCCGATCCCCGGACCCGTGGGAACCGTGAGTGTGCCGTGCTCGACGACGAACGGCTCGGTGATGTCGCGCGAGTAGTACCGGCCGGAGCCCGAGGTGTCGCCCGGGAGGGTGAAGCCCGGGAGAGCGGCGAGGGCGACGTTCGCCGCACGCCCGATCCCCGTCTCGAGCATTCCGCCGCACCACACCGGGATGTCGTTGGCGACACAGACATCGTGGATGCGACGCGCCTCCAGGTACCCGCCGACCCGTCCCGGCTTGATGTTCACGATCGAGCACGCGCCGAGAGCGATCGCATCCGCCGCCGCCCGGGCCGACACGATCGACTCGTCGAGGCACACCGGGGTCGTGATGGCCTTCGCGAGCTGCGCATGGCCGAGCAGATCCTCCTCGTCGAGGGGCTGTTCGATCAGGAGCAGATCGAACGGGTCGAGCTTGGCGAGGTGCCGGGCGTCACCCCGGCGGTAGGCGGTATTCGCGTCGACCTGCAGCAGCACGTCGTCGCCGAACCGTTCGCGCACGGCGCGCACGGGCTCGATGTCCCAGCCGGGCTCGATCTTCAGCTTGATGCGCACATAGCCCTCGTCGAGGTAGCCGCTCACGGCACCCAGCAGTTCGGGGATCGAGTCCATGATGCCGACGGAGACGCCGCAGTCGACCCGGTCGCGCACCGCGCCGAGCTCCCGCGAGAGAGGGACGCCGGTCGCACGCAGCTCGGCGTCGAGGATCGCCAGTTCGACGGCCGCCTTCGACATGCGGTGCCCCTTGAACTTCGCCAGCGCCGGTGCCACGCCGCCGGCATCCAGGTCCTTCACCTGGGCGAGCGTCGGCAGCAGGAATCGGGTGATGACGTCGACGCTCGCCTCCACGTACTCGGAGGAGTAGAGCGGATCGTTCATCGCGACGCCCTCGCCCCAGCCTTCCGCCTCGTCGGTGACGGCGCGCACGATCAGCGCCTCGCGCACGGTCTGCACGCCGAACGACGTCCGGAACGGCGACACCAGCGGCATCTCGATCACACGCAGCTCGAATCCGGTGAGCTTCATCCCTGTTCTCCTCTGTCGATGGTGTACGCGCCGGAACGGTCGAACGAGAGCACACGCCCGCCACCCTCCAGCGATGATCCGAGCGTCTCGCGCAGCGCCAGACGCCACGCGGTGGCACGGGCCGGCTCCGTGAGTCGCAGCGACTCGATGTCGCGCGGCAGTGCCACACGCACCAGGCGCGCGTCGGTGCGATGCCGGAGCGGCCCGAGGTCTTCACCCACGCTGAGCAGCGGCTCGGCAGCGGCGATGTCCTCTCCCGCGACGGCCGGCTCCCCGTGACAGGCGGCCACGACCCGGGGATCGCGCACGTACCAGGTGACCAGCATCCGGTCGGTGTCGTCCGCACCGTTGAGGGCGTCGGCCATGTGCCCGTAGAAGTTGCGGTGATACGACGTGGGCGTCGCGGCGAGCTTCACGAGGTTGAAGTGCGCGTTTCGGCTGATCAGCGGATCGAACGTCCAGGAGATCTCATCGAGTCCCTCCTCGAGCGCCCAGGCGCGCTGGTGCACCTTCAGGGCGAAACCGACGCTGCGGCCGCGCATCCGCGACGAGACACCGGCGATGTGGCTGTGGAGGGCGCGTTGATCGGGCGCGGCGAAGAACCCGAAGCACGCGCCGACGAGCTCGTCGTGCTCGAAGGCGCCGCCCACGTAGCTGCCCGCTTTCGATAGTGCCCGCAGCGTCTCGACGTTGACCGGAGAGGCCTCGCCCTGCTTGGTCCAGATGCTCTGGAACAGCTCGGCGACACGGGCGAAGTCGTCGACCTCCGAGAGCAGTCGAATCTCCACACCCGCTTTCGCGGCGGCGGTGCTCGCGGCGTCGGAGGCTTCTGCCGGCGAGGCGCGGAAGGCCGCGGCATCCGTCATGCTCATGCCCATCCTCCGGTCGGCGCTGCGTGATCAGTCGGCGCTCCTCGCTCGACCAGGGCCGCGGCGATCAGCTCCCGCAACAGCAGGGTGCGCTCGGGGATCATCGCCACGATCACGTGTTCGTCGTCGGCGTGCGCACCACCGCCCACCGCGCCCAGACCGTCGAGAGTCGGCACCCCGAGAGCGGCGGTGAAGTTGCCGTCAGAGGCGCCTCCCACCGCGACGCCCTGGAACGGGGTGAGGCCTCGACGCTCGGCGATGGCGACGGCCTGCGAGAGCAGGTCCGCCGAGGAATCCGGTTCCAGCGGGGGGCGATTCGCACCGCCCTCCATACGGACGGAGGCGCCGGGGAGCGTGACCGGGATGGCGCGGAGTGCCGCATCCACCCGCTCCTGCTCCGCGACCGTGCGCACCCGCACATCGACCGCGAACTCCGCCTCGGCCGGCACCGTGTTCGTGGTGCTGCCGGCACGCACGAGTGTGGGAGTCACGCTGGTACCCGCCGTCGGGTCGCCGAGTCGGGCGATCGCGAGCAGCAGATGTGCCGCCTCGATCGCAGCGTTCACACCGCGCTCCGGCTCCAGTCCGGCATGGGCAGCCCTCCCGGTGACGTGAACCCGGTAGAGCGAGACGCCCTTGCGCGCGACCTTCACGGCACCCCCGTCGGCGGAGGCCTCGAGGACGAACGACGCGGCGCAGCCGATCGCCTCCTGCTCGATCAGCGCGCGCGAGCTGGGGGAGCCGAGCTCCTCGTCACCCGTGATCAGGATGCTGACGCCGGTGCGATCGGGCAGCGCCGCCACGGCGTGCAGGGCCATCACGACGCCGGTCTTCATATCGAAGCACCCGGGTCCGCGGAGCACGCCGTCGTCGATGCGGAACGGAAGCCGCTCCAGCGAACCGAGCGGCCAGACCGTGTCGTGGTGACCGAGCACGAGCACGGCCGGATGGCCGAACCGCCAACGCAGATGGGTGCGCCCGTCGAGCACGATGCGGTCCGGGGCGACCCCCAGCAGTCGTTCGCCGAGGGCGGCGACGACATCGGCGCTGCGGGCGACGGCATCGAGGTCGTCGGACGGCGACTCGCAGGAGACGAGGGTCTCGATGTCGGCCAGGACCAGGTCGAGGTCCACGTCCGCCCGCACGCTCATCACGAGACCTTCGGTGCTGCGCGGACGCCGTGGTGCAGATAGCGCTCGCCGGTGGGCAGGGAGTAGAAGACCACGGCGTGCCAGGCCTGCTCCCCCTCGGGTCGCATCACGAACTCACCGGGGCGGACGGGTACCAGCGGATGCTCCTGCACGGGGTCGGGGAGGAGCGCCGCGAGGGGGCCGTTGATCGTCGTCCGCATGCGCAGTCCGTCGTCGTCGCGGAAGATCTCGGTGCGGACGCCGGCCCGATCGTAGATGCCCTCGAACTCCGAGAAGTCGGCGGTGAAGGGCTCCTCCGGCGGCACGAGCCCCGTGGGGAGGTGCACGTCGGCGACTTCCGCGAAGATCTCGCCGAAGAGCGCGTCGTACAGGTCGCGGGTGTTCCCGCCGTTGGCGAGCAGCGTGACCGCGACCCCTTCGTCGAGCAGGATGCGCAGGAACGACGACTGTCCGATCGTGTTGCCGTCGTGGCCGACCAGCTTGCGGCCGTCCCAGTCGAAGCGGATCCAGCCGATGCCCCAGCTGTCGCCGATCGAGTACGGGTCGGGCACATCCACCTCGTGCTGCTGCATCCGCGCCACGCTGGCTTCCGAGAGCACCCGTGTGCCGTCGGCGGCGAGTCCTCCGGTGAGGTGCATTCGGGCGAACGCGAGCACATCGGCGGTGGTGGAGTTGACGAGGCCTGCGGGCCCCATCGCACGGGGGAGCATCCATGCCGGAGCGAGGACGGGCCCGTCGTCGCCGATCTCGGTGTGGCCGCTCGCGGCCCGGAACATGATGGCCTCTTCCGGGAGCGTGGAGGAATGGGTGAGTCCGAGCGGAGTGATGAGCAGGTCGCGCATGGCCTGGTCCCAGCTGGTGCCGGTGATCTTCTCGATCACGCGACCCGCGAGTACGAAGCCCGAGTTGCAGTACGACATCGTCGCACCCAGCGGGTGGTTCTGGGCGATCCCGTCCAGGAGGGTGACGTACTTCTCGAGAGTGTCGTCGCCGCGGCCGGTATCGGTGAAGACATCGCCGTCGATGCCACTGGTGTGGCTGAGCAGATGACGCATCGTCACGCGGCGGGTGACCTCGGGATCCGAGGAGGCGAACTCCGGAAGGTAGTCGACGATCGGGGCGTCGAGGTCGAGCGTGCCCTCGTCGACGAGCCGCATCACCACGGAGGCGGTCCAGACCTTCGTCATCGATCCGATCTGGAACACCGAGTCGTCGGTGGTCTCGATCCCGGTGCGCACGTTGAGTATGCCGTGATGCGCATAGACCGGTTCTTCGCCGACGCGGAGGATGCCGAGGGTCGCCCCCGGAACCTTGTGCGCCTCGGCCAGGGCGCTCAGCCGCTGCTGCCAGTGGCGGGCGTCGAGGCGGGCGCGTACGGGCTTGCCGGCCGGCGGGGCGTACTGCTCGATCCAGTCGATCACGCGCTGGGAGAAGTCGGCGCGGTGCGACGGGACTCCGGAGAGCGGGAACAGGTGCGAACCGCCGGGGTAGAGCACCAGGCGCGTCGGAACGTCGCGTTCGCGCAGGGCGGCGAACCACTGCTCGGCCTGGCCCACGGGGCAGCGGTCGTCCGCCGCGCCGTGCAGGATCAGGGTGGGCGTGGTGACCCGGTCGACCTGGGTGTATGGAGACTGCGCCGAGATGCGCTCCTCGTCGCGCCAGGGCAGTCCGCCGTTCTCCTTCGACGAGAGGTAGTGGCCGAAGTCGGACGTGCCGCCCATCGAGAACAGGTCGGTGACGACACCGCCGGCCACGGCCGCAGCGAAGCGATCGTCGCGCGAGGTGAGGTAGCAGGTCATGAAGCCGCCGTAGCTGTAGCCGGTGACGGCGAGGCGAGCCGGATCCGCGATGCCCTCGGCCACGAGCTGGTCGATCGGCTCGAGGAAGTCGTTCGCGTCGTTCACGCCCCAGCCTCCGGAGACCGCGGAGAAGAACGCGTCGCCGTAGCCGTCGCTGCCGCGCGGGTTCAGGGTGAGGATCGCCCACCCGCGGCGCGGGAGCACCTGGTGGTACGGGTGGGTGAGGTCGGCCGCGCCGTTCGAGGCGTTGTGAGGACCACCGTGGATGTCGAGCAGCAGCGGGAGTGGACCCGTCGCGTCGGGGTCGCGGCGCAGCCATCCGGTGACGACCGTGCCGTCGGAGATCGTGAACCGCCGTTCCTCGACGGGGACGAGGTCGAAGTCGGGCGTGCCGTACTCGGTGAGCACGCGCGTCGTCCCGTCGGTGAGGTCGAGGAGCGCGAGGTCGCCGAACGAGTCCGGGGTGGCGAGCACGATGGCGGCGGAGGATGCGGCGACCGACAGCCCCGATACGTTCGAGGTGCCGTCCACGAGCGACACGGCGCCCGAGCCGTCCGCTGCGACGCGGTACACGTGCGAGTAGCCGTTGTCGCGCAGGCAGAACACGATGTCACCGCCGTCCGTGAACTGCGGCATCCCGCCGGGGTAGCCCGGACCGCCCGGCATCACGTTGCGGTCGAGACCTCCCGTGATGTTCTGCGCGTCGCCGCCCTCGACCGGGAACAGCAGCAGATCCGCATTGCCGACCTCGGTGTCGGTGCGTCCGGCCGCGACGACGTGGCGACCGTCGGGGGTCCAGCCCACGGCTGTCGCCTGCACATCGGCGGCGCTGACCTGCACGGCCTCGCTGTTCGGGTCGGTGGAGGAGCGCACGAACACCGGGACCCGCATCGTCAGATCCGCGTCGTCCTCGACGCTCGCGGAGTAGGCGATCAGCATGCCGTCGGGCGACCAGAACGGCTCGGACGCGTGCGAGCGCCCGTGGGTGAGCACCGTGACCTTCCCCGAGGCGACGTCGAGCACGTGCAGCTGCTGCACGAGGGTGCCGAGGTTCCCGGCGCCGTCGGCCTTGTACCCGAGGCGATCGGTGCTGGCGGGAGCTGACCGGCGGGCGAGGATCGTCTCGGCCGCCTCGCCGGGAAGCGCCGCACTGTCGACAGGCGCGGCGAACGCGATGCGCTCGCCGTCCGGGCTCCATGCCGGAGCTCCGGCCCCGAGCGGGAGCGAGGTGAGACTGCGCGCCTCGCCGCCGGTGGCTGGGAGGAGCCAGAGCTGCGCGGGGCCGTCCTGGGCACGCAGGAACGCCAGCTGCGCGCCGTCGGGGCTCCACACCGGGGTCGAGTCGGCGGTGGCGTGGGTCAGTGCGGAGGGGGTACCCCCTGACGCGGAAACCTGCCAGAGCGCACGTGTGTCGCGGTCGCCGTCGCGGTCGGTCGTCCGCAGCACGAAGGCGATGCGGGTGCCGTCCGGAGACAGCGCCGGCTGCTCGGGCGTGCGGACGGAGAGCAGATCGTCGACGGTGACGCGGTTCATGGGAGCTCCAATCGGATGGTCAGTTCACTGTGTCCGCTGAGAGCGGGGACCGTGTTGTGGTCGTGGCCGAAACCAGGGGGATGCTTTGGGAGGTGGGCACAGTTCCGAGTGCGGCGTCGGCATGCGTCCCGGCGAAATGACAGGCAGCGCCCGCTGTGCCCGAGGGCAGGGGAGGCTCCGCGATCACGCAGATCTGACGGTCGGGTCGCGCGGCCGGACCGATCGGGCACCGCGGGTGGAAGCGGCATCCGCTGGGCGGTGCATGCGGGTCGGCCGGTTCGACATCGACGGGCGCGAGCGGATCGACCGCCAGCAGGTTCCCGTGCCGGGTGGGCGCCGCCTGGAGCAGATCCCGCGTGTACGGGTGCTGCGGGTCGGCGAGCACCTGCTCGGTGGGCCCGAACTCGACGATGCGTCCGAGGTACATCACAGCGATGTGGTCGCTGAGGTAGCGCACGACCGAGAGGTTGTGCGAGATGAACAGCATCGTGAGGTCGAGTTCGCCGCGCAGCTCCCGCACCAGGTTGAGCACCGATCCCTGCACCGACACGTCGAGCGCCGAGGTGATCTCATCGGCGATCACGACCTCGGGGCGGGCGGCGAGGGCTCTGGCCAGGGCGATGCGCTGGCGCTGCCCGCCCGAGAGCGCGGCCGGGAGCGACTGTGCGCGGTCGGCGTCGAGGCTCACCAGGTCGAGCAGGCGCGTGACCTCGGCTCGTCGGGCCGCGGCCCCGCGGATGTCGCGGGGGAGGGCCTCGGCGATGGATTCGCCGATCGTCATGCGCGGATCGAGCGAGGAGAACGGATCCTGGAACACCATCTGGAGGGGACGGCGTCGGCGGAAGCTGCGCACATCCACGCCATCGAGCGTGATCGCACCCTCACTGATCGGCGCGAGGCCGATCGCCGCGCGGGCCAACGTCGACTTGCCCGACCCCGATTCGCCGACCAGCCCGACGACGGATCCGGATGGGACCACCAGGGAGACGTCGTCGACGGCGGTGAGGCCTGCGCGATGCGTGCCGTAGCGCACGCTGACCCGATCGAAACGCAGCTCGCTCATCGCAGGACCGTCTCTTCCTCTTCTGCGGCCGTCTCATCAGCAGCCGTCTCATCAGCAGTGGTGGCGATCGTCACCGGTACCGGTGCGTCACCGCTGACCGGATGCCAGCATGCGACCCTGTGTCCTTCGTCATCCGCGACGAGCTCGGGGTCGCGCTCGCGGCAGAGCTCGGTGGCGAGCGGGCAGCGGGCGGCGAACGCGCAGCCGACGGGGAAGGCCCCGGGTGCCGGGGGTCGACCGGGGATCATCTTGAGCGGCTCGCTGCGGTCGGCGTCGAGCTCGGGCACGACCTCGAGCAGGGCCCGGGTGTACGGGTGCCTGGCCTCGGTGTGCAGGGTCGCCGCAGGCAGGTCTTCGACGATGCGGCCCGCGTACATCACGAGCACGCGGTCGCAGGTCTGCGCGACCACGGCGATGTCGTGGCTGATCAGCAGGATCGCCGCATCGGTGTCGCGCCGCACGCCCGCGAGCAACTGCAGCACCTGCCGCTGCACGGTCACATCGAGTGCGGTGGTCGGCTCGTCAGCGATGATCAGCCGGGGGTGGTTCATGAGCCCCATGGCGATCATGGCGCGCTGCCGCATGCCGCCGGAGAACTCGTGCGGGTATTGGCGGGCTCGGCGCGCAGCCGCGGGCACCCGTACCGACTGCAGCCGCTCGATCGCCCGGTCCATGGCCTGCTTCCGGGTGATGTCCTGGTGCTCGGAGGAGGCTTCGGCGAGCTGCGATCCGATGCGCCTGGTCGGGTTGAACGAGGTCATCGGATCTTGGAAGACCATCGCGAGCGAGGTGCCGAGCAGGCTCCGCACGGCACGGTCGGACGTGGTCATCAGCGGGGTGCCGCAGAAGTCCAGCCGTGCTGCGGCGACGTGGCCCGGGCGCTCGATGAGGCGGGCGGCCGCGAGCGCGGTGAGGCTCTTGCCCGATCCGGACTCGCCGACGACGCCGATCGCCTCTCCGCGCGAGACCGTGAACGAGACGCCCCGCACCGGGGTGACCCATCCGGAGGGGGTCGGGAAGGAGACGCGCAGGTCGTCGACGAGGAGCACCACTTCTTCACCGTCGACCTGCGCGGGCTGGGTGGCTCCGGGCGTGCTCGCACCAGGCGTGCTCGCGGCGGAGAGCGCGATGGCGGGGAGACGGTGGCGGCGCCGGGCCGATCGTCCGCCCAAGGCGGCGGCGGCGGTCTCGCCGAGGAGGTTGAATGCGAGACCGGCGATCACGACGGCCACGGCGGGTCCGAGAGCTGCCGCCGGGTTCAGGTAGATGCGGTTCAAGCCCTCGCCGAGCAGACGGCCCCAGTCGTATTCGGGTACCTGCACGCCGAGGCCGAGGAACGACAGGCCCGCGAAGGCGAGCAGCGCCGAGCCGGCCGCCACGGTGGCGTTCACGATGAGGGGTTCGCCGATGTTGGGCAGGATGTGCCGGATCAGGATGCGCACGCGCGAGACCCCGGCCACCTGCGCGGCGGAGATGAAGTCGCGACCTGCGATCGCGGCCGACAGGGTCTGGGTGAGGCGGGCGAACTGCGGGGCCATCGCGAAGCCGATCGCGAGCACGGCGCCCGTGGAGCCGACGCCGAAGATGACCGCGAAGAACAGGGCGAGCAGGAGGCCGGGGAACGCGACCGCGATGTTCACGAAGCCGACGATCGGGCGTCCGAGCCACCGCGGGAGCACGGACGGCGCCGTACCGAGGAGCGTTCCGGCGACCACGCCGATGATCACGGCGATCACCGCGAGCACCACCGAGAGCCGGGTGGCGACCAGCACACGGGCGAGCACGTCGCGTCCGAGGGTGTCGGTGCCCAGGAGGTGCTCGGCGCTGGGTCCCTGGGTGATCGCGGCCGGGTTCACCTGCTCGGCCTGCGCACCCCAGATGATCGGGGCGAAGATCGCGCCGAGGGTGACGAGCAGCATCAGGGCGAGAGCCGTGATCCCGAGCGGTGAACGGACGATGCCCGACCATGCGGTACGTGCCGACATCATGCCTCCCTGATGGTGGATCGAGGATCGAGGAGCGCGAGGATCACGTCGATCACGAGGTTCACGATGAGTACACCGACGCCGTACACGAGCACGATGCCCTGCACGACCGAGTAGTCCTTGGTGAGGATCGACTGCACGATCATGGTGCCCAAGCCCGGCCAGGCGAAGACGTTCTCGACCAGCACGGTGCCGGCGACCATGCCCGTCAGGAGCAGGCCGGTCAGGGTCAGGGTCGCGGTCATCGCGTTCGGCAGCGCGTGGCGGGAGTAGATGCGGTGCGGGGCGAGTCGCTTGGCCCGTGCGGTGCGGATGAAGTCCTGGCCGAGCACCGAGAGCACCTCGACCCGGATGATGCGCGAGAACACGGCGATGGGGCCGACCGCGAGCGCCACCACGGGGAGGACGAGCGAGAGCGGGGCGGTGTTGCCGGCTACCGGGAACCAGCCCAGCGACACCGCGAACACGTAGACGAGGCCGACGGCGAGGAGGAATTCGGGGATGGCGGCGAGGATGACCGAGCCGGTCGCGAACGCCAGCTCCAGGCCGCGTCGCCGACCGCCGCGGGTGGCCACGGCCATCGTCACCCCGAGGGGGACCGAGACGAGCAGCACCAGCACGACCGCGAGCAATGCGAGTTGCAGGGTCGCGGGGAGCCGGGTGGCGATGATCTCGGACACCGGCTGGCTGGTGATCATCGACGTGCCCATGTCGCCGGTGAACAGGCCCCCGATGTAGCGGAAGTACTGCACGATGAGCGGCTGGTCGAGGCCGAGAGCCGCGCGTCGGGCCTCCACGAGCTCGGCCGGGGCGTTCAGCCCGAGGGCTGCGCGCACCGGATCGCCCGGTACGAGGTGGATCATGAGGAAGGCAGCCGTGACCAGCACCCACACCGAGAGCAGGAACTGCCCTCCGCGCCGGACCAGGAAGGACACCCAGGGGTTGTCCGACCGTGCGGATCTGATCAGTATCGCCTGCGTGGCGGTGGTGCTGGCCATCGGCTGTCTCCGGTCTCGGTCTACTCGTACATGCGGATCGACGTGGGGTCGATGCCGTCGCCCTCGGTGAACGTCGACTTGGTCGCGAAGGTCGAGCGGGTGATGTTCGCGTAGGGGACGACGCTGGTGGTCTCGAACAGCGCTTCCTCCGCGGCGGCCCAGTCATCGCAGCCCTCGTCGCCGGCCTTGGCGGAGGCCGCCGTGACAGCCGCGGTGTAGTCGGCGTTGTCGATGGAGGCGAAGTTGGTGCCGTCCGGGGCTGTCGGTCCCGAGTAGAAGGGCACGAGCATGCTCGGCAGCGAGACGGTCAGCGGCGCGGCCGAGATGTCCCAGTCGCCGGTCGAGAACAGGACCTCGCTGAGGGTCGGCGAGTCGACGGCGGTGACGCTGATGTCGACGCCGAGCTTCTTCCATGCCGCCTGGGCGAGTTCTGCTGCCGCGTTGCCGGCGTCTCCGAGCTGGGAGGAGTAGATCATCCGCAGGGTGAGCGTCTCCCCGTCTTTCGCACGCACCCCGTCGGATCCGGCCTTCCAGCCGGCGCCGTCGAGTGCTGCGGCGGCCGCATCGACGTCGAGTTCGGGAAGATGCCCGGAGACGGTGTCGGCGCGGCACGGGTTCGGGGAGATCGTCACGAGCCCGGTGGGGACGGTGGCGTTACCGCTGCCGATGACCTGGCGCATCTGTTCGAGGTCGACCGCCTGCATCAGGGCGTCGCGCACCGCCTGGTCCGCGGTCGGCCGGCCCTCGGCCTGGTTGAAGGTGAACGAGCCACCCGGCGTCTCGAGGTCGGTGTGGAAGAGCCCGGCGCTCTCCACTCTGGCGCGGTCGGGGCCGATGATCAGGGCCGAGTTGACCTCGCCCGACAGCAGCAGGTTCGTCGCCGTGGTCTCGTTCGGCACGACGCGGAACACCACGGTGTCGGGGAGGCCCTTCTGCTTCGGGTCCCAGTCATCGGGGCCCCACGCAAAGTCTTCCCGCCGCGTGAGCGTGTACTGGCTGTTGGGGGCGATCTCGGTCATGGTGAACATGCCGGTGGCGCCTTCGCCCTTGGCGAGCGCGTCCGGGTCGTCGAGCACCGAGGCGCAGACGATCGAGATGCTGCCGATGTTCTCGATCAGGAACGAGTCGGGGCGACCGCTGGTGACGGTGACCGTACCGGCGGCGTCGTCGCCCACGGCGCTCGTACCCGGCTGCACCTGCAGCCCGACCAGCGGGGAGGCGTTGGCCGGGTCGCCGATGTGGGTGATGTTCGCCGCGACGTCGGAGGCTGTCAGCGGCGTGCCGTCCTCACAGGTGAGGCCGTCGCGCAGCGTGAAGGTCGCCGTGGTCGTGTCGGCCTCCCACGAGTCGGCGAGGCCGGAGGCGATCGTGCCGTCTTCCCTCACCTCGAGGAGCCGCGCGTACAGGAAGCGGTCGATGGAGCGGGCGACCGACATCACGGTGATGAACGGGTCGAGGCTCCCCGGATCGGTGGAGATCACCGAGGTGAAGGTCTTGCCGTCGGCGAGGACGCCGTCGGCACCGTCGCCTCCACTCGGCGGAGCGCTTGCGGCGCAGGATGTCAGGGCGAGCGCCGCAGCGCCCAGCAGCGCGATCAGCGGGGTACGAGAACGCATCAGAAGCCTCCAGCAGTGTTCGGGATGGTGCAGGTGGGTGGTGCAGGGGGAGTGCGGGTCAGGCGGTCTGCGCGCGCAGGTGCTCGACCGCGGCGAAAGCGGCGCGTCCGATCGAGGCGTCGACGAGCGGCTGCCGGTCGACGAGTGAGTCGGCCCGGGTGAACACCGCCACCGCGTACTGACGACCGTCGGGATAGGTGACGACGCCGGCCTCGTTGCGCCAGCTGGGGAGCGTGCCGGTCTTCGCGGCGATGCGCACCTCTCCCGGGAATCCGGAGGTCAGCCGATGCGGCCAGATCTGCAGCGCCATGATGTCGCGCGCCTGTCGGCAGGCCTCGGCGGAGGCTGCGGTGTCGGTCCACAGGGCGTTCAGCAGAGTCGTCACGTCGCGTGGTGTCGAGTGCGACGTGCGCAGCGGCTGGACGGCGTCGAGCGCGAGGATCTGCTCCGCGGTCGCCTCGGTGAACAGGTCGTCCAGATCGCTGTCGGCCGCCCCGCCCAGATCGGCGATCACCGAGGCGAACAGGTCTTCGCAGCATCCGATGAGGCGTGTGCCGCGCAGCTCCAGATCGGCGATGACGCGGTTCACGGCCTCGGCTCCGAGCCGGTGGTAGATGACGTCGGTCGCCGCGTTGTCGCTCATCGTCATCATGTTCAGGGCGAGGTCGCGCCAGCTGACCTCGACGTCGTCGGCGAATCCGGCCGTGCCCACTCCGCCGATGCGGTAGCGCGCCGTCACGGTCGTGCGCTCCGTGGGGTCGAGTTCGCCGTCGGCGACTGCACGGACGAAGGCGGTGAGCACCAGGATCTTGAAGACCGAGGCGAGCACCACCGGCTCGTCGGCCCCGACCGTCACCTCGGGGCCGATGTCCACGCCGATCTCCCGCGCATGCAGGAAGCCCGTGGCTCCCGCATCCGCGAAGATCTCGGCGATCGACGCGATCGACGCGGTCGTCTCCGGCGCCGTGGCCGCGACCGTGCTCACGCGTCGACCCGGCGGTCGGCGCGTCCTGTGTGCAGGTACAGGGCGCGTCCGCTGCCGTCGTCGCCGACGAACGCGTGCGGCATGTGCATGCCGTTCTGCGGCTCGCGGGGGAGCAGGGTGTCGCCCGCCCAGCCGACGAGTTCGACCGGCTCGGGAGCCGGACCCAGTTCGGCGAAGATCCCCTTCATGGTGCGTTCGAGCCAGATGCGGCCCTGGTCGTCGACCCGCACCGTCGAGTCGGAGACAGACGACGAGTAGGTGCCGAGGATCCGCTCGAGGTCGATCGCGACCGGAGACTCCGGAACCGAAGGCAGCGCAGGGACCGTGACGCCCGCGAGAGCCGCGAGCACCTTCGACGTGATCGCGTGGTACGCGTCGACCGTGCGTCCGCCGTTCGTGAGGACGGCCACCGCGACCCCCGCGCCCGGGACCATCCGCAGGAACGCGTTCTGGCCGATCGTGCCGCCGTCGTGCCCGATCACGGGTCCGCCGTCCCAGTCGAAGATCTCCCAGCCGAGGCCCCACGCATCGCCCATCAGGCCGAGTTCGGGGAGGTCGATCTGTCGCTCCTGCATCGCCCGCACGCTCTGTTCCGAGAGCGCACGCGTGCCATCGGGGGCGACGCCGCCGTCCAGGTGCATGCGGGCGTAGCTCACCAGGTCGCGCGCCGTCATGGCGAGCATCGAACCGGCCGGCGCGTTCGAGCGCACGAGGCTCCACACCGGCGCCGCAACCGGCTCATCGCTGCCCTCGGCGGGGATGTGCCCCAGCGCCGCGCGGAACATGATCGCCTCCGCGGCCGTGGTGGCCACGTGGGTGAGCCCCAGCGGAGCAGCGAGGTGCGTGCGCAGCGCCTGATCGTACGACGTGCCGCGCAGCACCTCGACGATGCGACCGAGCACCACGAACGCGGCGTTGTTGTACGAGAAGCGCTCGCCGGGGGCGAAGAGCTGCGGGGCGTCGGCGATCGTCGCGAGGTACTTCTCCACCGCGTCGTCGCCGACCCCGGTGTCGTTGAACAGGTCGCCCTCGAACCCGCTCACATGGCTGAGCAGCTGGCGGGTGGTGATCGCGCTCGCCGCCGTGTCGTCGCCGATCGCGAACGCGGGCACGGTGTCGCGTACCGGGGCGTCGAGGTCGAGCAACCCCTCGTCGACGAGCTGCATGATGAGCGTCGCGGTCCAGGTCTTCGTGATCGAGCCGATCTGGAAGACCGAGTCTTCATCGGCTTCGACGCCGGTGTTGCGATTGAGGATCCCGGCGGCGGTGGTGAAGATCTCGCCACCGGCCAGGATCGCGACGGATGCTGCAGGGATATGCGCGTCGGCCAGCATCGTGGGAAGGTTCTCCCGCACCCAGCTGCCGATTTCGTTCAGGTCGGACACGTGCGCTCCTCTTCGTCGAGTGGGCCGTCGTCTTCGGGCGACGGCGATGGGGCCGAGACTATTCGCGCGATCCGTCTACTCGTTGGTGTCCGGCGACGAGACTTGCGCAGGCCTTGGTGCGCCCGGACGAAGGATCGGCGGGTCAGCGGCGCCGCACGGCCCGCATACCCACATGGAGTAGCTCGGGACCGCCCTCCGCAGCGCCGAGCACGCGTCCCACGGCCTGGTCCGTGTCGGTGATCAGGGCGCCGTCGGCACGCACACGAAGCCGCAGCGGCGGGCGCGCGGGGATGCCGAGGGCCGCGATGTCCTCACGCAGCACCATCGCGAACTCGAGCGCATCGTCGACACGGCCCACGTCATAGCGCCACTGCCCGGCGTCGTAGGTGCCGACCAGCTCATCGAGCCTCTCCGTCGGCTGCAGCTCCGCCGTCTCGGCGGACTTCTCGATGCCGCGCAGCTGTGTGAAGCACCAGTCCACGACCTTCGTCCCGAGGGCCTTGCCGCTGCCGCTGTTGCTCAGCACGGTGACGGCCAGGTCTTCATCCGGAGCGAGCACGAATTCGCTCAGTTGCGTGTCGGAGATGTTTCCCCCGTGCATCACGACCCGGGCCGAGCCGTGCCGGGCGAGCAGCCAAGGCAGCCCGATCGCGTCGATGGGCGGACCCGCGGCGAGGTGGGGCTGCTGCATCAGGAGTCTCGTCGCCTCGGTCACGGGAGTCGCACCCTCGGACTCGCCGCGCATCTGAAAGCGGGCGTAGGTGAGCTGGTCGCGCACCGACGACGCGATGCCGCCCTCGGCCGCGATGTCGCGTGTCAGCGGCCAGTGCGGGAACGTGGTCATCGCTCCGTCCGCATCGGGCACGTGGCCGACGGCATGCGGGCGCGCGATCACGTCCCACGGGAAGTAGAACGTCTCGGACATCCCCAACGGATCGAGGACGATGCGCTGCACCGCCTGCTCGAACGTCTCGCCCGTGACCTTCTCGATCACACGACCCAGCAGGCGGATGCCGGCATTGCTGTACGAGGCGATCGTGCCGGGCGCGAAGAACTGCGGGAGGCCGGAGAAGGTCGCCACATTGCGGGCGAGGGCGTCATCGTCCCAGCCCGGATGATCGTCCGCGTCGCCCAGGAAGCCGCCGGAGTGCGTGAGGAGGTGCCGGATGCGCAGCGCCGCGAGCGCCTCGTCGTCGGCGAGCCGGAAGTCGGGGAGCACGTCGACCACACGGGTGTCGAGGTCGAGTGCCCCGTTCTCGATCAGGTGCATCGCGACGGTCCCCGTGAAGGTCTTGGAGGTCGAGCCGATCTGGAACAGCGTGCGCTCCGTCACCGCGGCGCCGGTGTCGACTGCGGCGACGCCGGTCGTCGCGATGATCTCCCGGTCTCCGTCGACCACACCGACCACCGCGCCGGGGACGCCCAGCTCTGCGGCCGCGGCATCCAGGAAGTCCTGCAGGTCGTCGCCCATCATGCATCCCCTCGTACGGCGCGCCCCGGCAGGGCCGTGGGCACGATCTCGCCTTCGTGCACGACGCGAGTGCCGTGCACGTACAGCTCCCTCACGCCCTGCGACGGTCGGGTCGCGTCGGCGTAGGTCGCTCTGTCGGTCAGCGTCGTCGGGTCGATCACCACGAGGTCGGCATCCGCTCCGACCGCGAGATGCCCCTTGCCGCGCATACCCGTCGACACCTCGTCGAGAACCCGCGCGGGCAGGAACGAGCAGCGGCGGAAGGCTTCGAGCCAGCTCCACGTGCCACTCTCGAGAACCATGAGCCGCAGCGACTTCGCGAACGTCCCCGCGGTGCGTGGATGCGTGTGACCGCCGGCGGGGAGCGGCCAGTCGCGCTGCTCGTACACGGTCCGTCCGTCGCTCGCGGTCCACGAGATCGGCATCGCATCGCTCGCCACGATCGAATCGGGATAGGCCAGGGCGCGGTGCAGGTGCGCGCGGCCGAACGGATCGGCCTCGTCGAGGAAGGTCACGATGCAGGTGGCGCCGGGATCGGTCGCCCGCACTTCGCGCAGGCGGGTCTCGTCGGCGATGCGCTCGCCGGTGTCGACCAGCACCAGCGAGCTCGGGGTGATGCCGAGTCCTGCGAGCTTCTCGGGGGCGAGGAAGAACGCGCCGATCGCCGTGCTGCCGGCGCCGTAGGGGTAGGCCTCGACGGTGACGCGCGAACCGGCGGCGCGGCTGCGATCGAGCAGGCCCAGTACGCGGTCGATGTGGCGCAGCGAAGTGCTGTTCACATGGCAGTGGTGCATCGCGGCCCCGGTCTCGGCGGCGGCGCGCACGAGCTCCTCCGAGCCGTCGATCGGCGTGCGGGGGTCGGCTTCGATCAGCTCGCGCACGTGCGTGAAGGTCGGAGCGTGCGCGGCGGCGGCCAGGCGGGAGAGGTCGAGGTACTCGCCCGGGTCGGAGCGTGGCGCGTAGCCCATGAGCACCCCGATGCCGAGTGCGCCGGCGCCGAGTTCGTCCTCCAGCAGGCCCAGCCAGCGACGGCGTTCGGTGGGGGAGGAGGACCGCTGCCAGTCCGGCTTCCCGAGCAGATCCATCGACGCGGTGAAGTCGGCGACGGGAACCCGGTCGAGGTGCGCATACGCCCGTGCCTGCGACCAGGACGCCGAGAAGCCGTAGTTCAGCGGTCGACCGTCGGCCGCTGCGCGAGCGAGGGCCTCGGCGATCGGCATGAGTCCGGCTTCGAGGTCGAGGGCGGTGGTCACGCCGTCCATCGCCTGCAGCCGCTGACCCGCGATCGAGTGCACGTGGCTGTGCAGGTCGACGAAGCCGGGGCCGACGATGAGTCCCGTGGCATCCACCACCTCGGCGTCGGGCGGGGCCGCGAGCCCGTCGCCGAGTGCGGCCACGCGACCGTCGGCGATCAGGAGGTCGGTGATCCGGTCGGTTTCCGTCTTCGGGTCGATGACGCGCCCGCCGCGCAGCAGAGTGTCCACGCTGTCACCCTGCCATGCGGGAGAGGAGCGTTCCGGTGCCGCTCGACGAAACAGGGTGGTCGTTCCGGTGCCGGCGCACAACCCGATCTGCGGGAGACCGATCACCGAGTGGTGCACGCTCTCGCGCCGACAGACATAATGTAGTGGGGATGTGACCGTGCACACGCAAGGAGGCAAGTGATGTCCACCGCCTCCGAGCGTGCGCGGCTGCCGAGTATCCGCGACGTCGCCCGGCTCGCCGGGGTCTCGCATCAGACCGTCTCCCGCGTGCTCAACGATCATCCGAGCATCCGGCCCGAGACGAAGGCCAAGGTCCTCGATGCGATCTCGGTGCTCGACTACCGCCCGAACCTCGCCGCCCGCGCGCTCGTCACCAGCAAGTCGAACATGCTGGGCATCCTGTCCGCGACGATCGGGGAGTTCGGTCCCACGTCGTCCATCGCCGGCATCGAGGATGCGGCGCGCGAAGAGGGCTATTCGGTCTCGACCCTGAACCTCGCCGACACCACACCCGAGGCGATCGGGAATGCGGTGCGCCAGCTCTCGCGTGAGCAGGCCGACGGCATCGTGGTGCTGGCCCCGCAGGTGCGGGTGTTCCATGTCCTGCGCGGCATGTCGGTGGATATGCCGTTCGTGACGCTGCAGACCGCGTCGGGATCGGATGGCGTGAGTCTGTCGGCCGACCAGGTGGCGGGTGCCAAGGCGGCGACGGAGCACCTGATCTCGCTCGGTCACAGCGACATCCTGCATCTGGCCGGGCCTCAGGACTGGATCGAGGCCGAGTCGCGCATGCGCGGCTACCTCGATGGACTGCGCGAGGCCGATCTGCCGACATTCCCCCCGATCCGCGGCGACTGGACCGCGGACTTCGGCTACTTCGCCGGCAAGGAGCTCTCGCTCCGCCGGGACTTCACGGCGGTGTTCGCCGCGAACGACCTGATGGCGATCGGGCTGATGCACGGGTTCCGCGACGCGGGGGTGCGGGTTCCGCACGACGTGAGCGTGATCGGGTTCGACGACATCCCGGTCGCAGCGCACGTGGCGCCGACCCTCAGCACCGTGCACCAGGACTTCCCCGAACTCGGTCGCCGGGCGGTACGGATACTGCTCGCACAGATCCGCGGCGAGCAGGTGCCGGAGTTCGGCCCGCTGCAGACGATCCTGCGTGCACGCGAATCCGCTGCGGCCCGATAGCAGTCTGCGACGGGACCGCTCCCAGCGCTTTCGCGCCGCCGGATCACGGTAGCGACACGAAATCGGCGCCCGGACTTGACAGAGGTTCGTCGTGAGTGGACGATGTAATCCAATGTGAACGGTCACATCGAAGGTGACCGCACGTCGCGAGGAAAGATCCGTGAGCACCACAGCAACGTTGCCTACCGTGTCAGGCCCCATCCTGGAGATGCGCAGCATCACCAAGGAGTTCCCGGGGGTCAAGGCGCTGGCCGACGTCTCGATCACCGTCCGCGCCGGCGAGATCCATGCGATCTGCGGCGAGAACGGCGCCGGGAAGTCGACCCTGATGAAGGTCCTGTCCGGGGTGTACCCGTACGGCACCTACGACGGCGAGATCCTGCTCTACGGCGAGGAGCAGCGCTTCAAGGACATCGTCGCCAGCGAGCAGGCCGGCATCGCGATCATCCACCAGGAGCTGGCGCTGATCCCGGAACTCTCCGTCACCGAGAACATCTTCCTCGGCAACGAGATCCAGCACCTCGGCCGCATCGACTGGCAGGCCCAGAAGGAGCGGACCATCGAGCTCCTCGCCCGCGTCGGGCTGAGTGAAGACCCCGACGCGCAGATCAAGACCCTCGGCGTCGGCAAGCAGCAGCTGATCGAGATCGCGAAGGCGCTCAACAAGGACGTCAAGCTGCTCATCCTCGACGAGCCGACCGCCGCCCTCAACGAGAACGACTCGCAGCACCTGCTCGATCTGATCCTCGGGTTGAAGGCCAAGGGCATCGCGTCGATCATGATCAGCCACAAGCTCAACGAGATCGAGCAGATCGCCGACGAGATCACGATCATCCGCGACGGCCGCACGGTCGAGACGCTCGACATCTCCCGCGGCGAGATCAACGAGGATCGCATCATCCGCGGCATGGTCGGTCGCTCGCTCGAGAGCCGGTACCCGGATCGCACCCCCGAGATCGGCGAGGTGTTCTTCGAGGTCAAGGACTGGTGGGTCCAGCATCCGACCGTGCCGGAGCGCATGGTCGTGAAGGGCTCGAACATCAACGTGCGCCGCGGCGAGGTCGTCGGTATCGCCGGTCTCATGGGCGCGGGGCGCACCGAGTTCGCGATGAGCATCTTCGGCCGCTCCTACGGCACGTTCCTCTCCGGCACGCTGATCAAGGACGGCCAGGAGGTCGCTCTCCACGACGTGGCCTCGGCGATCAAGCACGGGCTCGCGTACGTGAGCGAGGACCGCAAGGTGCTCGGGCTCAACCTGCTCGACACGATCAAGCGTTCGGTCGTCGCCGCCAAGCTCTCCAAGATCGCCAAGCGCGGTGTCGTCGACGCCCGCGCCGAGTTCGCCGTCGCGGAGGAGTATCGCACGGCGCTCCGCATCAAGACGCCCTCGGTCGAAGAGGGGGTCGGCAAGCTCTCCGGTGGAAACCAGCAGAAGGTCGTGCTGGCGAAGTGGATGTTCACCGATCCCGACCTGCTCATCCTCGACGAGCCCACGCGCGGCATCGACGTCGGCGCCAAGTACGAGATCTACGCGATTATCAACCAGCTCGCCGCTCAAGGCAAGGGCGTCATCGTCATCTCCAGTGAGCTGCCCGAGCTCCTCGGCATCTCCGACCGCATCTACACCGTCTTCGAAGGTCGGGTCACCGACTGCATCCCGGCCGATCAGGCGACACCTGAGGACCTCATGCGCAGCATGACCTCCGCGACCCAGAAAGCATCCGCATGACCACCGACACCACCGCAACGAAGCGCGGCTTCCACTTCAAGGACATCACGAAGATGTTCGGAGGCGGTCAGTCGACCCTCCGTCAGTTCGGCATCCTCGGCAGCCTCGTCGTGATCCTCGTCGTCTTCCAGGTGCTCACCTGGATCTTCAAAGGTCAGGGACTCACACTCTCGTCGGGCAACCTGATCAACGTCGTCAACCAGTACTCCTACATCCTGATCCTCGCGATCGGCATGGTGATGGTCATCATCATGGGGCACATCGACCTGTCGGTCGGATCGGTCGCGGCGTTCACCGGCATCGTCGTCGCCAAGGCGATGGCGGACTGGGATCTGCCGTGGCCGCTGGCCATTCTCCTCGGTCTCGGCGTGGGCGTGCTGGTGGGCGCCTGGCAAGGATTCTGGGTCGCGTACGTCGGGGTGCCCGCATTCATCGTGACGCTGGCGGGCATGCTCTTCTTCCGTGGCGCGAACCAGTGGGTCGGCGACTCGCAGTCGATCCCCGTCCCGGAGGGGTTCAAGGTCATCGGCGCCGGGTACCTGCCCGAGCTGTCGTTCATCCCCGTGCCGTTCAACGTGTTCACGATGCTCCTCGCTCTGATCGGTGTGCTCTGGATCGTCATCTCCGAGATCCGCACCCGCCGCGCGCAGGCGAAGATGGGCTCGGACATGGCGCCGCGCTGGGTGAGCGTCACCAAGGTCGTGCTGATCTCGGCCGTGATCCTCATCGCGGGATGGCTGTTCGCGACAGGGCGTGAAGGCACCAGCTTCCCGATCTCGGGCGTCATCCTGCTCGCCCTCGTCATCCTCTACTCGTTCATCACGAACAACACCGTGTTCGGCCGCCACATCTACGCCGTCGGCGGCAATCGCCAGGCGGCGCGTCTGTCGGGCGTGAAGGACCGCTGGGTCGACTTCTTCGTCATGATGAACATGTCGGTGCTCGCCTCGCTCGCCGGAATGATCTACGTCGCCCGTGCCACGGCCTCCGGTCCGCAGGACGGCAACGGCTGGGAGCTCGACGCCATCGCCTCGGTCTTCATCGGTGGCGCCGCCGTCTCGGGCGGCATCGGAACCGTGATCGGGTCGATCATCGGTGGTCTCGTGATGGCGTTCCTCAACAACGGACTCGCGCTGCTCGGCGCCGGCGCCGACGTGGTCTCGATGATCAAGGGCCTCGTGCTCCTGTTCGCGGTCGGTGTCGACGTCTGGAACAAGCAGCAGGGCCGCCCCTCGATCATCGGGTTCCTGACGCGACGGTTCGGTCGCAAGGAAGACCCCGCGCTCGAGACCTTCGACCCGAAGGCGAACTACCCCACCAGCCAGAAGTACGAAGCCCCCGCCGTCGACGAGACGCGCGGAAAGTAGGGGTCGAGTCGCGCACCGCACACGCGCCTGGACCTTCACACACCAGAGAAAGAGATCACATGAAGAAGATTCTTCTGTCGGCGACAGCGCTTGTCGTCGCGGGCGCCTTCGCCCTCACCGGCTGCTCTTCGGAGCGTGGCGGTGACACCGGTTCCGGATCGGGGGACGAGGCCAAGGGCTTCGCGGCCGACGCCACGATCGGCGTCGCCCTTCCGGACAAGACCTCCGAGAACTGGGTTCTCGCCGGTCAGCTGTTCACCGACGGCCTGAAGGAGGCCGGTTTCAAGGCCGACGTGCAGTACGCGCCGGCGAGCAACACGGTCGCCGAGCAGCAGAACCAGATCCAGGCGATGGTCACCGGTGGCGCCAAGGTCATCATCATCGGTGCGAAGGACGGCAAGCAGCTGTCGACGCAGGTCGAGGCAGCCCGCGACGCCGGCGTCACCGTCATCGCGTACGACCGTCTGATCGAGAACACCGAGGCCGTCGACTACTACGTCGCCTTCGACAACTTCAAGGTCGGTCAGCTGCAGGGCCAGGCGCTCCTCGACGGCCTCGCCGAGCGCGCAGGTCACGAGGCGCCGTACAACATCGAGCTGTTCTCGGGCTCGCCGGACGACGCCAACGCACCCGTGTTCTTCAACGGCGCCATGGATGTCCTCCAGCCGAAGATCGATGACGGGACGCTGAATGTCGTCTCCGGCCAGACCGAGATCGCGCAGACCGCGACCGAGGGCTGGAAGCCGGAGAACGCGCAGCGCCGTATGGACTCGCTGCTGACCTCCTCGTACGGTTCCGAGACGCTCGACGGCGTCTTGTCCCCGAACGACACGCTCGCCCGCGCCATCATCACCTCGGTGCAGGGAGCAGGCAAGCCGGTTCCGGTCGTCACGGGTCAGGACTCCGAGGTCGAGTCGGTCAAGTCGATCATGGAGGGCATCCAGTACTCCACGATCAACAAGGACACCACGCTGCTGGTGGAGCAGGCCATCAAGATGGTCGGCCAGCTCCAGAAGGGCGACGAGGTCGACGTCAACGACACCGAGCAGTACGACAACGGCAAGAAGGTCGTCCCGTCGTACCTGCTCGACCCGATCATCGTCACCAAGGAGAACGCAGCCGAGGCCTACGCCAACGTTCCGAGCCTCCTCGAGATCGTCAAGTCGTACCAGTAACACTCAGCATCTCCCGCGACAGTCTCGTCGCGGCACGGCGAGCCGCTCCGACCTTCGGGTCGGGGCGGCTCGTTCGTTCGTGCCAGCCCGCATCCGACGTCAGGGCGTGTCGAGCCCGCGGGGCATTCCGACGGCAGTCGTCTCATCCGGCTGTCGGAGGAAGCGCACCCGTCTCGCCCCGAGGAGGCTGACTTGCAGGTCGTCGCCGTCGGCGCGCAGCGCGGCGGGGCCTGCACGGAAAGTGCCGTCCGGTCCTGGTTGCAGCACGCCGGTGAGCTCGAGGCCGAGGCGGAAGCCACCGTCCTGCCGAATGGTCGCCAGCGTTCCCAACTCGGAGCTGAGGTACACGCCCGCGGGAATCGGCAGTCCATCCTCGGGGCCGGTGCATCGCCGGAAGGACAGCTCGCGACCGGGCCTGAACGCCATGCCGACCTCGACACGGTCGGCGTCGAAGAGCAGCCGCAGCCCGGTCTCCCGGTCGTCCGAGTACCAGCGGCCATCGGCGGCGAGGGTGAAGCGTCCGCTCTGGAGCCCGGTCATCCGCAGCGCGCCGTCCGGGAGAGCCTCGGTGCGGATCCACTCGTCGTCCCCGGGGAGGATCCACCAGTCCGCGAGGGCGGGAGCGAGGTGCCGCCCGTCGACGGCTCCGGGTGTGATCTCCTCCGGGATGTCGGCGGCGAGACGCGCGGTGGCCGCGGCGACCGCACCCGCATCCACGCCGGAGCTGTTGGTGAGCACCGCGACGCCCAGATCGAGATCGGGCAGATACAGCAGCTGGGAGCGGTAGCCCGCCACGGCTCCGGCGTGACCGATCATCGGGATGCCGCCGATGGCGGCATGGGAGATGCCGAGGGCGTAGGGGGCGAGAGTGCCGTCCCGGCGCGTCGGCCGAGTGTGGATGAGCGCATCTCGGATGTCCCGGCCGATCACGTCGCCGTCGCGCAGGAAGCGGAACCACGGGGCGAGGTCGCTCACGCTGGTGACGAGCCCGCCGTCACCGACCGCGCACTCCTCGGAGTCGGCGCGCAGGAGTGCGCCCTCGGAGGCGGAGTACCCGTATGCCAGATCCGGGAGCACGGCGCGACTGTCTTCGCGGAACAGCGTGCGCCGCATGCCCAAGGGGGCGAAGAGGCGATCGGCCGTGAACTCGCCGAGGGTGTGACCGGTGAGGCGGTGCACGAGCGAGGCGATGAGCACATATCCGGTGTTCGAGTAGGAGAACGCGGTGCCGGGTTCGGTGTCGAGGTCGATCAGCCCGGCCACGAACTCCAGGGTCTGGGCCTGCGTGATCCTGGTCAGTGAGCGCCCGGTGATGGCTGTCAGCTGCAGCCATTCGCGCAGTCCTCCGGTGTGTTGAAGGCACTGTGCGATGGTGACGGCATTCGCCAGCCGCAGTTCGGGCAGGTGGGTGCGGATGTCGTCGTCGAGCGATATCCGTCCGTCGCGCGCGAGCAGCAGCGCCGCGGTGGCTGTGAACTGCTTGCTCATGGAGGCGATGTCGAAGCGGGTGCGGACGTCGACCGGGGAGCGGAGTTCGACGGATGCCATTCCGGATGCGGCGTGGTCGGTGAGCTCGCCGCCTCGATAGATGCCGATGACGACCCCGGGGCCCGCGTCGTCTGCGGCGTTGGTGGCGAGTCGGGTGAGCGCGTCGTGGTTCATGGTGCGAGTCTCGCGTCGTACGTGCCCGCCGTCTTGTCGCACGGTGCAAGATCAGAGCAGGGGTTTGGTCGTTGCGACACTCAGTCGCGAAGAGCCCGCATCGCCTCGTGCGTGCGCCGCAGGGCATCGACTGTCTCGCCGAACCGTCGCTTGGCCACTCCGACGAAGAGGCAGTCGACGAGCGCCAGCTGCGCGATGCGGCTCACCATGGCACCGGCGCGGAAGGCCGATTCGCGCACTTCGGTGAACAGGGCGTGGTCGGCGGCGCGGGCGAGGGGGGAGTCCTTCGCCGACGTCACCGCGATCGTCGCCGCGCCGTTCGTGCGGGCGGTCTGGAGGAAGCGTACGGTCTCGACCGTGGCGCCGGCGTGCGAGAAGCCGATCGCGACGGTCGGGCCCGCCTGCAGCACCGTGGCGGCAACCGCTTCGTGGGGATCGCCGAGAACGTGGGCGTTGCGGCCCACCCGGAGCAGCTTGTGCGCGAGATCCTCCGCCACGAACTGACTCGCCCCGATGCCGTAGAGCAGGATGCGGTCGGCGCCGTCGATCGCGTCGATCGCGGCGTCGAGCACGTCGAAGTCGAGGCGGGCGACCGTCTCCTCGATCGCGAGCAGTTCGAGTGCCGCGAGTTTCGACACCGCTTCCTGCAGGGTGTCGTCGTCGGAGATCTCCGAGCCGAATGCACCGCGGGCCGAGAACTGCGCGGCCTCTTTGCCGAGCTCGGTCGCCAGGGCCATCCGCAGCGGGGCATAGCCGCTGAAGCCGATCGCGCGACAGAAACGCACGACCGACGCGACGGAGGTGTCGCATTCCGCAGCCAGCTCGTTGATCGTGTTGTCGATCACGAGGGAGGGGTTCTCGCGCACGACCAGGGCGATGCGGGCCAGCGACGGGGTCAGCGTGGAGGCCGCAGCCTCGATCGTCGACTGGATGCTCATCGTTCCTCCATCGGCTCGGTGTGGATTCGGGTTCGGTGTGGATTCGGGTTCGCTGTGGATTCGCGTTCGCTGTAAATTCTTTTTGCAGAGTCTACTTCCCATGTAGTCTCTTTTCACAGACTTTTTCCGCCGACACGAGGAGAGCCGATGAGCGCGTCCACGGCCGCATCCGTCGATCTCGGCAAGTCGCGGTGCCGTGTGGTCATGACCGACGCCGACGGGCGGGTCGAGCGTGCGGGCATCGGAGCGCCGGGGCTCGCCGCCGCGGGCGGGGTGGACAGTGCGCTCGATGCGATCCTCCCGCTTCTCAGGGATGATCGACCCGAACTGATCGGTGTCGGGGCGGCCGGTGCCTGGATGGCGCCGGCTGCGGGGCAGGAGCTCTCTTCGCGGCTGGCGGCCGCGAGCGGTGCCGCAGTGGCCGTCGCCTCCGATGTGGTCACCGCCCACGCAGGTGCACTCGACGGCGCGGCCGGAGTGCTCCTCATCGCGGGAACCGGTGCTGTGGCGCTCGGCATCGACGCCGACGGCGCACGCCTCGTCGACGGCTGGGGTCCGGAACTCGGCGACTTCGGCAGCGGGTCATGGTTCGGGCGCGAGGCGCTGCGCGCCGTGCTGCGCGCGAGCGACGGGCTGGCTCCGAGTACGTCTCTCACCGCGGCGATCGCCGAACCCGTCGGCGCGCCCACGGACATCCAGGCCTGGCTCGCGCGCAGCGAACCGCTTCCGCGTCACCTCGCGACCCTCGCCCCACTCGTCCTCGATGCCGCGCAGGCCGGCGATGCCGTCGCGGCGGAGATCGTGGCCGAGGGTGCACAGCTGCTCACGGCGACGGCCACTGCGGCTTCTGCGCTCACCGCCGATGTCGTGCTCCACGGCGGTCTCACCGACCACGCGTGGTTCCGCGCGTACCTGACCTCCTCGCTGCAGGCAGCCGGTCGCCGGGTCGTACCCGCGCGCGGCGATGCCTTCGACGGTGCGCTGCTCCTCGCACGCCGCACCGACCTCCCCCATGAAAGGTTCGTCCACCGTGCCGAATGACGACTCCCGCCTGGCCGCCCTCCTCTCCGTGCTCGAGCGCCTCGACACCGAGGCCTCGACGACCGATCGCGGCGACCTCGACCTGCTGGGCACCGCCGAGCTCGTGCGACGCATGAACGCGGAGGACCGGCGGGTGCCGGAGGCCGTCGCCGAGCGGGCGGAGGAGATCGCCATCGTGGTCGACGGCATCACGGAGCGGTTCCGCCGCGGCGGCCGCCTCATCTACATCGGCGCGGGCACGGCCGGGCGCATCGGCGTTCTGGATGCGAGTGAGTGCCCGCCGACCTTCGGCACGGATCCCTCGATGGTGGTCGGCCTGATCGCGGGTGGCGAGACCGCCATCCGCTCCGCCGTGGAGAATGCCGAAGACGACGATGCCGCGGCCGAGGTGTCGCTGCGTGAACTCGGGCTCTCGGAAAGGGACACGGTGGTCGGCATCTCCGCCTCCGGCCGCACGCCCTACGTCGTGGGAGGGCTGACCTACGCCCGCAGCGTCGGTGCCTTCACCGCGGCGATCGCCTCGAACGCCGGTTCCGACATCGGTGCGGTTGCGGAGGTCGCGATCGAGGTCGTCACCGGCCCCGAGTTCATCTCCGGCTCCACGCGCCTCAAGTCGGGGACGGCGCAGAAGCTCGTCGTGAACATGCTGACGACGCTGTCGATGATCAACCTCGGCAAGACGTATCGTGGCGTCATGGTCGATCTGCTGGCCACGAACGAGAAGCTCCATGCGCGCTCGATCCGCACGGTGTCGCAGCTCGCCGGCGTCGACACCGACCAGGCGGCTGCAGCTCTGCAGGTGGCGGATGGCTCGGTCAAGCTCGCGCTGCTGATGCTCGCGGCCGACGCGACGCCCGAGGACGCGGCATCCGCCCTCGACGAGGCCGACGGGATCCTGCGCGACGCGATCGCCGCACTCGTCTGACAACGTCGCTTCCCCCTCCTCGCGGTCGATTCGCCGGCGCCGCCCTGACCTGCCTCGCCTCCTGAGGTGGCGTCTGCGTTCCGATAGCGTGGCGGCATGCCCCTCGCTCTGATCACCGGTGCTGCCCGCGCCGACAGCATCGCCGCCGGTATCGTCCCTCGACTGCGTGCGGCCGGCTGGACCGTCGTCACCAGCGACCTGCACGACACCGACCACCCGGCCGACCTGTCGACGCCCGAAGGTCCCGAGGCGCTGATCGCCGAGGTGAACGCCGCACACGGACCGATCACCGCCCTCATCCTGAGCCACGCGCACGACGTGCAGTCGGGCATCCTCGACACCACGGCCGAGAGCTTCGACCTGCACGTGGCCGTCAACGCGCGGGCGAGTCTGCTGCTGATCGCGGCGTTCGCGCGGCAGGTCGGCGACGACGGAGGAGTGATCCTCGCGCTCACCAGCGACCACGTGACAGGCAACCTCCCGTACGGTGCGTCGAAGGGTGCGCTCGACCGGCTCGTCATCTCCGCCGCGCGCGAGCTCGGAACCCGAGGGATATCCGCGAACGTGCTGAACCCCGGGCCGATCGACACCGGCTGGATGGACGACGAGACGCGCACGGGACTGGCGGGGATGACGCCTCTCGGCCGCCTCGGTCAGCCGGCGGATGTGGCTGCGGTGGTGGAGTTCCTCGTGTCGGACGAGGGCCGGTGGATCTCCGGGCAGCTCTTGAAGTCCGACGGCGCGTTCTCGGCGCAGTACTGAGAGGCGCGGCGATGGGAGAATCTGAGCGACGGCAGGCTGCAGGGGTGAGAGGGCTGACTCCTCAGCTGTACCTCGTGGACTACTGCTCGTGGCTGGTGTGCGGGCTCGTCGTGCTGGCCATTCCGCTCCCGTTCGTCGGGGTGTATTCGACTGTCCCGATGTCTGCCGGCGCCACCGTCATCATCGCAGCGACTGCGGCCGGAAGTCTCGCGATCATCCTTCTCCGCGGGCACAGGGCCCGTCGTAAAGCAAAGGACATCGCTCGCCGAGACAACGCCTGGACGTTGGTGTTCGACCACGCCCAGCTTCACGACATGAGAGGCTCACCGCTACGGGACATCGACGGCGGGGTGTTGTGGGTCGATTCGGTCGGGACAGTCCGAGTGTGGGCGACGAATGGCGACGAGACACTTGGCGGCGATGAGGATCTCCCCGAGAAGAGGGGCGAGATGAATGCGGTTGAGAAGGGCTCTGGGCGATGTTCCGAGAGTTCGTGAAGACCTACCTCGTCCGCGTCCTGTTGATCTTGCCGCTTGTCGCGGTCGTCACCCTGGTTCCGCCCTATCCCTGGGAGACGAAGCTCTTCTCGCTCGCCGCCTTCTTCGTCGTTCTGTTGATCCCTCAGCTTGTCGAAATGCTGATCGTCGCGCAGAACGCCCGCCGTCAAGCGGAAAGCGACGTGATGCGCGACACTGAGCTGCACGGTCAGGTGGAGGCATCGGAGAGGCCGATGTCACGAAAGGAGCGCCGGATCCGAACTTGAATGGCCGACGGGCGCGACTTCTCGTGGGCGAGGGCGCAGGAGGCCGCGCCGGATATGGTGTCTGTGTGCCATCGGATGCCGCGGGAGAGCTGATACCAGCGAGCCATGCGCGAGGAGCCACTCTGCCGGGGAGCGCTAGCCTCATCGCGCCGGTCGGGCAGCTCACGACGATCGGCCGCAATCTCCAGGTCGGCGCGGCGAGCCTTTGCGGGGTCGTGTGTCTCCTCGCTCTGGCGCTCAACGTGGCACCGTGGCCGAATGCGATCATCCCGGGCGTCTCGGGAGTCCTGCTGCTCATCGCCGCGCTGATCGCAGCCTTCCGCGGAGTCCCGGTGGTGCGGGGCGCGTCCGTGGCCGCGCGTCTCCGGACGGCGGCAGCGAGGTTCACGTTCCTGCAGATGGAGTTTCTCGATGAGTCGGGAACTGCGGCGGATTCCGCGAAGTGGGGGTTCGTGCTCGTCTGGGACGACCGCATGGAGATCGACTTCCGCCGTGCGTCGTCGGGAATCGGGGCACCGCACGAGCAGCGAATCATCTCCTTCGTCGAGATACGAGACGTGCGGCTCCGTGAGCCCACGAGCATGACGTACGCGATGCCGGTCGTCGAGCTGAACGCGGGGGAGGCGATCGCCTTCACGATCATGCCGAAGAGCGGTTCTGTGCTGCGCGGACCGAGTGAGTCCGAGACTCGTGAAGTCGTCGAACTGCTGCGTGCGCGGTCGAATCGGGACGCCCGCTAGGCTTCTGGGCGGCGTCCCGTCGCCGGGAACGTCGCGAAGGAGTGGACATGACGGACGTGAACGTCGAACTGCGGCTGACATCCGCCGAGGCGCTGGTGCTCTTCGAGTGGCTCGCGGCTGCGGCCGATGCGAAAGAGCTCGTCGTCGATGAGGCGGAGCAGCGCGTGCTGCGGGACCTGGAATCGCAACTCGAGACGAAGCTGGTCGAGCCGTTGATGCCGAACTACACGGAACTCGTGAACGCGGCGAAAGCGGCGGTTCTCCGTGCGTGAGGAACACCCGCACGCGGGTCTGCGCTCGCTCAGCGCGTGATCTCGATCGCCGTCGAGAGTCGATGAGCCAAGCCCCGCACCTCGCCGTCCTGCCACGTCAACGACCGCTTGCCGTCGTCGGAGACCGGCACGATCGGCAGGTCGACGTAGCCGGCTCCTGTCCGGAGAGTGAGAACGATCGCGAGTCCGACCTGGGGGTACGGCGGGGAAGTGCTGGTCTCCGCGCACGAAACGGCGACGACATCCGCAGTGGGAAAGTCCCAGAGGGAGTCTGATCGACGCCAGCCGATGAGTCGCACCTGACCGGAATCGACGAGGACCACGAACTCCGCCGTCAGACGCGTGCCGCCCAGCGACCGCAAGACCGCCGTGGTTGTCGGAAATCGTACGGCGCGAACGGCGGAGCCGATCGGGAATCGAGCGGCGAGGTCGGACACACTCGGATCCTAGGCGATGACCTCGTGGAGCCCATCGCACGGGCGGGTACTGATCACCGCGGCGATCAGTGCCCGCCGCCGAACTCGATCATCCCCACCCCGACGGCGATGAGCGCGACACCGACGGCCATCATGGCCGAGAAATGGTCTTTGAAGATGACCCGTCCCAGCACGGCGGTCAGTGCGACGCCGGCGGCGGCCCAGATTCCGTAGGCGACGCCCACCGGCATTCCCAGCGCCAGGATCGTGCCGAGCAGTGTGAATGCCGCGAGGTAGCCGACGACGATCACGGGGATCCAACGGCGACGGCGCAGCCCCTCGGATGCGCGCAGACTCAACGTCGCGGTGACCTCGCTGGCGATCGCGAGGGAGAGGAGCAGCCAGGTCATGGGGTGATCTCCGTCGCCTCGCGCGTGTGGGAACCGAGTTCGACGAGCAGCACGCCGACCACGATCACGCCGACGCCGATGATCTGCACCGGCCCCAGCAGTTCGCCGAACAACACGGTGCCGAGCACAGCGGTGAGCACGACTCCGATCGCCGACCAGATGCCGTACGCCACTCCGACGGGCATCCCGCGATCGAGCACGACCGACAGCAGCCACAGCGAGCCGGAATAGCCCAGAACCACGACGATCAGCCAGAGGGGATGCGTGAACCCCTCGGCCGCACGCAGCGAGAGGGTCGCGGTGACCTCCAGCGCGATCGCGACCAGCAGGGGCGGCCAAGCCGAACGGCGAGGGCGATCTGTCATCGGGGGCCTTTCGTGGAGGGTCCGAGAAGGAGAACGCGAGGGCGGCGTGCAGGATTCCCACGGCGAGTGCGGAGTGCTCTACACGCGGTCGCGTGCGCGGTACGGGCTCGTTTCAGGAGCGGGAGAAGGGCAGAGAAGCGCGGCTGATATCCCGGCATGGGGTCGAACAAAACTTCGAATGTTCGACTGGCTCGCGGTAAAATCAAGTATGTCGAAACTGACCGCGTTGCACGAGGCGATGTCCCGTCTCGATGAGGCGTGGTCGGATGCGGGTGACTC
Organism: Microbacterium sp. NPDC058269; assembly: GCF_042881445.1. Classification (NCBI taxonomy): domain Bacteria; kingdom Bacillati; phylum Actinomycetota; class Actinomycetes; order Micrococcales; family Microbacteriaceae; genus Microbacterium; species Microbacterium sp. NPDC058269. Next base: position 155,842 of record NZ_JBHVXT010000001.1, on the reverse strand, counting down.
GGGAGAGCTGTCGCGGGAGCAGCTGGTTGCGGTGAGTGAGTCGATCGGGGTGTTGCGGCGTCGGTTGGACGCGGTGCATGTCTCGGTGGCGGCGTGTATTGCTCGGGAGTCGCGTCCGGAGCTCGGTGTGGAGGGTCTGGCGAAGCAGCAGGGTTTTCGTAACCCGGCGACGTTGATCGCGGCCGCCACGGGGGTGTCGACGGGTGATGCGTCGCGTCTGGTCAAGGTGGGTGAGGCGACGGCCCCGCGGAGTGATCTTCTGGGGGCGCGTCTGCCGGCGAAGTATCCGTTGGTGAGTGCGGCGCTGGATGCGGGTGCGCTGGGTGCTCCGGCGGCGGCGTTGATCATCGCGGCGCTCGATCGGTGCCGGGTTGCCGCGGGGGTGGATCGCGTCGCCGAGGGGGAGCGGATGCTGGCGGAGAAGGCGGCAGGGCTCGCGCTTGATGATGTGCGCAAGCTCGTGGTCCGGGTGGAAGCATGGCTCGACCCGGATGGGTTGGAGCCGAAGGAGGAAGAGCGGCGTGGCAAGCGGGCGTTGTCGCTGTTCGAGCGTGATGGCATGGTGCATCTGAACGCGGTGCTCGATGTGGAGACCGCGGCGCCTGTGGTGACGGCGATCCGGGGGTTCGTGACGGCGGTGTTCGCCGCGCGGAAGGACGCTCCCGATGGGGATGCTCCCGATGCCGATCGGCGGACGGTGCCGATGATCCAGGCCGATGCTCTCGCCGTGTTCTGTGCGCACGTGCTCGGGTGCGAGCGGCGGGTTCCGGTGGCCGGAGCGACCGTGATCGTGCGGATGGACCTCGACGACCTGGAAGCCGGCACCGGATCGGCGACCGTGGACGGTGTCGATCAGCCGGTCAGTGTCGGGGTGGCGCGGCGGATGGCGGCTGGGGGCGGGGTGATCCCCTGTGTTCTCGGCGGGGACAGTGAGATTCTCGACTGGGGTCGGGAGAAGCGGTTGTTCACCCGGGCGCAACGCCTGGCATTGGTGGAGCGGGATGGGGGATGTGCGATGTGCGGGTTGCCGCCGGAGATGACGAAGGCGCATCACATCCGCTGGTGGAAACGCGATCACGGGCCGACCGATCTCTCCAACGGAGTGCTGCTGTGCGAGACCTGTCACCATCGCATCCACGACAACGGGTGGGAGATCCGCATCGACGCTGCCGGGAGCCGGACCGCGAGCGGGAGTGGGAGCGCGACCGGGGCCGGGAGCGTTGCCGGGACCGGGACCGGGAGCGGAAGTGGAAGTGGAAGTGGAAGTGGGGGCGGGGCCCGGGTGTGGTTCATCCCGCCGCGATATGTCGACCCTGAGCAGGCCCCGAGGCTCGGCGGTCGCGCACGCTTCGACATCGCCGCCTGAGGGTACCGCGGTATGAGGGCGTCGGAGGCTCGCGCCATCGCGGCGATCGGCTTCACCCGGCACATGGCACCGGCCTGCGGCTCGGCACCGGCCTGCGGCTCGGCACCGGCCTGCGGCTCGGCACCGGCCTGCGGCTCGGCACCGGCCTGCGGCTCGGCACCGGCCTGCGGCTCGGCACCGGCCTGCGGCTCGGCGGCCAACCGGATCATGTCATCCTTCGCACTCGGACATCTGCGGCGCACTCCGCGACAAGTGCGGCGACGGACGGCCGTCGACAATGAGAAGACGACCAGCTTCTCGACTGTCGCTGGCCGCGCCACGCTCGAAGGAGAGTCCCGATGTCCGATTCCGCCGCTTCCGCAGCTGCAGCGCTGCTCGACCGCATCCAGGCGCCGGAAGGCGCAGGCCGGGACATCCCGGATGCCGCGACCCGCGAGGTGATCGGCCGCGCCCCCGTGGCATCGGTCGCCGACCTCGACGATGCGATCGCCCGAGCGAAAAGCGCCCAACCGGGGTGGGAGGCCCTGGGTCACGAGAAGCGGAGCGCGCTTCTTCTCGCCGCGGCTGATGCCATCGACGCCAATGCCGAAGCCCTCGCGCACCTGCTCTCCCGCGAGCAGGGGAAGCCCCTCAACGGTCCCAATGCCCGCTTCGAGCTCGGCGCGTGTTCCGCCTGGCTGCGCACCAACGCCACCACGGTGATCGAGCCGCAGGTGCTGGTCGATGACGAGGCCCTGCACGCCGAGCTCGTCTACAAGGCGGCCGGGGTGGTCGGCGCCATCGGCCCATGGAACTGGCCGCTCATGATCAGCATCTGGCAGATCGGCCCGTCCCTGCGGATGGGCAACACCGTCGTGGCGAAGCCGAGCGAGTACACGCCGTTGAGCGTGCTCGCGATGATCGCCGTGATCAACGAGGTGCTGCCGGCCGACGTCTTGATCGGCCTCTCCGGCGACCGCGAGGTCGGCGCCCGACTCGCCTCGCACCCCGACATCGCCAAGATCATGTTCACCGGTTCGACCGCGACCGGACGCCGCATCATCGAGAGTTCGGCCGGCAACCTCGCTCGTCTGACGCTCGAACTCGGCGGCAACGACGCCGGCATCGTGCTTCCCGGCACCGACGCCGCGGCGATCGCCGAAGACCTCTTCTGGGGTGCCTTCATCAACACCGGACAGACCTGCGCCGCGATGAAGCGCCTGTACGTGCACGACTCCGTGTACGACGAGGTCGTCGACGCACTGGCCGCGATCGCCGGCTCCGTGCCGATGGGCAACGGACTCGACGAGAACAACGTGCTGGGGCCGCTGCAGAACCGCGCACAGTTCGACATCGTCAGCCGGCTCGTCGACGATGCCAGGAGCCGCGGCGCGCGCATCGTCACCGGTGGCGAGTCCGCCCCCGAACTCGGCGAACTCTTCTATCGACCCACCATCGTCGCCGACATCGACAACGACGCGGCGCTCGTGCGGGAGGAGCAGTTCGGCCCCGCACTGCCCGTGATCCGGTACAGCGACGTCGATGAGGCCTTCACCTGGGCGAACTCCCTCGACGTCGGCCTCGGTGCCTCGGTCTGGTCGAGCGACCCGGAGGCGGCGCGTGACGCGGCCTCTCGGATGCAGTCCGGCACGGTGTGGATCAACTCCCATGGCGGACTGCACCCGATGGTGCCGTTCGGCGGGGTGAAGAGCTCGGGCTACGGGCTGGAGTTCGGCGTCGAGGGACTCAAATCCGTCGCCGTCACCCAGGTCGTCTCGGGTCCAGGCCGGAAGGGCTGACCCGTGCGCTCTGCCATCGTGGTCGGAGCCGGCACCTCAGGAGCGATCGTCGCGCGACGCCTTGCAGACGCCGGTGTCGCCGTGACGCTCGTCGAAGCCGGCGGGTATGACACGAACCCGGCCATCCACGACCCCTCCCGCGCGGGCGAGCTCTGGCACTCCGCAGAGGACTGGGACTACTTCACCGTCCCCCAGGAGCACGCGGGCGGCCGTCGGCTGCACCTGCCGCGCGGCAAGGTGACCGGGGGATCGCACGCTCTCAACGCCATGATCTGGGTGCGCGGAGCCGCTTCCGACTACGACGCGTGGGAGCGCGGCGGCGCACACGGCTGGGGCTGGGCCGAGGTCGAGCCCGTCTACGACGCCATCGAGAACGACCTGCTGCCGGTCACCGACGACTACCCGCTCTCGCCGATCCAGGCATCGATCATCGACGCCGCGGTGCAGGAAGGGCTGCCGCACAACCGGGACTACAACGCGGGTGCACTCGACGGAGTCTCCCAGGAGCAGGTGACCATGCGAGACGGGCGCCGGGTCAACACCTGGACGGCATATGCGCAGCCCGTCGCAGAGAACCTGACGATCCGCACGGGACGCGAAGTCCACTCGGTCATCGTGAGCGACGGACGCGCGATCGGCGTGCGGTTGGGGGAGGGGAGCGACTCCGAGGAGCTGCGCGCCGACGAGGTCATCCTCTCGGCCGGTGCCATCGGCTCGCCCGTGATCCTCCTCCGCTCGGGTATCGGGCCGGCAGCCGACCTCACCGCTCTCGGCATCCCGGTCGTGCAGGATTCGCCCGGTGTCGGGCAGAACCTCCACGACCACCTCCTTTCGCCGGTGATCTTCCGCACGCAGCGACCGATCGGGCCTCCGCAGCCGGGCGTCTCCGTGACGCAGACTCACCTCTTCTGGCGCAGCCGCGACGATCTCACCGAGCCCGACACGCAGCCGATCAACTTCTCGGTGCCCATGTGGGGCGAGCTCGAGCCGCGTGGAGACGACGGCTTCACACTCATGGCCGGCCTCGTGACGCCGCACAGCCGAGGGGCGCTTCGTCTGACCGGGACGGGGCTCGCGGACCTGCCGGCCATCGATCTGGCGGCGCTCGAAGACGACCGTGACGTCGACTCGCTCGCCGCATCCGTGCGTCAGTGCCGCCGGATCGGAGCACGCCCGGCCCTCGCCGAGGAGTGGGGTGCCGTCGAGGTCTATCCGGGTCCCGACGTGTCCGAATCCGGAGTCGAGGACTGGGTGCGCCGCACCGCGATCACCTACCACCACCAGGTCGGCACCTGCCGTATGGGGACCGATGCGGATGCCGTGGTCGATCCGCGGCTGCGCGTCCACGGTGTCGAGGGCCTGCGTGTGATCGACGCGTCGGTCATGCCGACCGTACCCACCGGCAACACCAATGCCCCGGCGGCGATGATCGGTGAGCGCGGCGCGCGCTTCGTGCTCGAGGGCTGAGGGACGACGGCTGCTCCCGGACTGTTCCGGTGTCGACGCATCGTCCGTTCAGTCGCCGTGCACGCGACGCCCGGCGAACCACGTCGACACGACCTCGGTGTGCACGATGTCATCGGCAGGGCCGGCGATCGCGTCGCGGGCCAGAACGACGAAGTCCGCCGATTTGCCGGGGGTCAGTGAACCGGTCTCGGCGCCGAGGCCCATCGCGGTGGCGGCGTTGATCGTGAAGACCTCCAGCGCCTCCTCGGCGGTGATCGCCTGCGCGGGCCAGAGGGTGCCGGGTGCACGGCCGAGCGGATCGGCCCTCGTCACGAGTCCCTGCAGGCCTTCGAGGGTGTTCGGCGACTCGCTCACCGGCCAGTCAGAGCCGCCGGCGACTCGGGCGCCCGCGTCGAGCAGCGCCCGGTTCGGCTGCGAGCGCTCCGCACGCTCTCCGAGAACCTCGGCCAGCGCCTGCGGGATGACACCCGGATACCAGATGAACGGCGAGATGTCGGCGGAGACGTCGAGCGCCCCCAGCCGCGGGATGTCGGACTCGGCCAGGAACTGGCCGTGCGCGATCTGGATCGGGGCGGTGAAGCCCTCCTCGCGCAGCTGCTCGGCCGCGTCGAGCACGAGGCGTGCGGAGCCGTCGCCCGTGCAGTGCACCTTGGCGCCGAGACCTCGCCGTGCCACGGAGCGGAGCCACGCGGTGAGGTCATCGAGGGTCATCGTGGTCTCGCCGTGGAAGTGCGCGCCGTGCGCGGCATCCGCGAGATAGGGCTCGAGGAACGACGCGGTGCGAGCGGGCGGGACACCGTCGAGGAAGATCTTCACGAAGTCCGGGCGGTGGTGCGCGGTGCGGAACTCCTCGCCGCGTTCGAGCAGCGGCTCGCCGATCGGGTCGAAGCCGAAGATCTCGTCATTGATCAGCAACGATGACACGACCCAGGCATCGAGCTCGTCGGCGCGGTCGAGTTCGGCCAGGGCTTGGAGGATCTCGACGGACACGCCCGCATCCTGGAACGCCGTGATCCCGAAGGAGTTGAGGATCTCGACGCCGCGGCGCGACGCGGCAGCGTGCTGCGCGGGGGTGAGTCCGCCGCTGCGGTCGTACGCCTCCTGCACCGGTATACCCGCCGCCTCCAACAGCACGCCCGTGGGGGTGCCGTCATCGGGATCGAGCAGCGTGACGCCCGCCTCGGGGATGCTGTCCGCAGTGATTCCCGCGAGCTCCAGCGCCCGGGTGTTCGCCCACCGGTTGTGTCGTGAGTCCTCCATGAGGACCACCGGACGGCCCCCGGCCGCGTCATCGAGCAGCCGTCGGCTCGCGGTGTTCGCGAGCGACGGCAGCAACGTCGTGGCGATCGCTCCGCCCACGATCCATGCATCCGTCGGCAGGGTGGCCGCTTTCTCGCGCACCCGGTCGAGGATCTCGTCGAGCGTGAGCGAGGGCGCCAGCGACAGCTCGAACAGCTCGGTGCGCCCGGCGAGGGCATGGTGATTGTGCACATCGACGAAACCGGGGTACACCGCGGCGTCGCCGACCTCGAGCAGCTGCGTCCGGCGTCCGCGGAACGACTCGAGGTCAGCGCGCGACCCGACCGCGAGGATCCGGCCGTCGCGGACCGCGAAGGCCTCGACGATCGGGTTCGCCCGGTCGGCGGTGCGGATCACGGATCCGGTGACGATGAGGTCGGCGACGTCGCTCATGTCAGGCGTCGCCGAACGTCGCGGGCTCGAGCTCCGGCGTGTGCCGCGTGGTGGAGAGCAGTCGACCGTGCGCACCGAAGGTGAAGTGCGTGGGCACCTCGCCGCTTTCGTCGAGGCCGAACAGCACTCCGTGCGAGCGGATCGCGTTCACGTCGCGATGATCGGCGATCGTCACCGAGGCGCACGGGATGACCTTCTCGCGCCAGGCGAACACGTAGATGCCCGGTCGCACCTCCCAGACGCTGTTCTCGTCGGTGTCGGCGAGGCCGCGCTCGGGGCCGGCAAGGCATTGCCACGAGTACCACCGCGGCGAGAGGTACACGTGCTCGTAGGCGTGCTCGGTGCTGTAGACCCACTCCACGCGGCGCCCGATCAGCGTCGTCGTCGGTGCGGCCTCGGTGCCTGTGACCTCGGCGCCCTCGATCACGCTCGGTGCGAAGTGGTGCTGCACGCGGGTGCGCCCCTTCTCGGGAGCGGCGAGGATCTCGGAGAGCACAGCGAGCGCGCGGCCGAGTCGCAGGTCGATGATCAGCGAGACGGCCTCGTTCGGCAGGTATCGGTGGTGGAACTGCACGAAGTACAGGTCCTGATCGACTTCGAACGCTTCGTAGTCGTCGGTGTCGGACGCCGCTTCCGTCGCGTCCTCCGTGCCGGGCTGGTACTCCCAGGTCACGGCGGTGTCGGTGAACCGGTGGACGATACGGGTGCCGCGGCCGTCGACGACCGTGATCTCGCGGCCGCTGAGGGCGGTGCTGTGCGGAGCCTTGTTGGCGTCGAAGCCGGGGGCGAGGCCCTCCAGCGGCAGCCAGGTGGAGGTGTCGGCGGGGTTCAGCGTCGTCATGATCTTCGTGGTTCCTTATGTCGGTGAGGGGGCGGGGAGGTCAGCGGTCGCTGAACTTCTCGAGGTCGGTGGCGAGGCCCTCGTACACGGCCGGCCTGGAGCGGCGGAGATAGGCGCCGTAGACGATGCCGCCGATGAGGGCGAGCACCAGCAGCAGCGGCATCAGCCGGATCGCGAGCTCTTCGGACCCCGCCACGATGTTGAAGTTCACGATGGCGAGGATCGAGATCGCGGCGATGCCGAGGAATCCGATGCCGGGGGCGATGAAGGTGCTCCACCACCGCGGATCGTGGCGACGGCGGAAGTACACGACGATCGAGATGGCCGCGAGGCCCTGCAGGATCAGCACGCTCAGGGTGCCGAAGCCGAGCATCGCCGGCACGAGGGTGAGGATCGGATCGGCGCCGGCGATCGCGAAGATGATCGCGACGATGCCCGCGAATCCGGCCTGCACGATGCCGGCGAGCTGCGGGGCGCCGTTCGCGCGGGTGCGAGCGAGTGCCTGCGGGAGGATCTTCGCGCGCCCCAGCGAGTAGAGGTAGCGGGTGGCCGAGTTGTGGAACGCCAGCATCGCCGCGAACAGGCTCACCAGGAGCAGGATCATCATCACGGTCGTCAGCGGACCGCCGAGGTACTGCTGCGAGATCGAGAAGATCAGGTCACCGGTCGGCAGATGCTCGAGGGCGGTGGCCTGTGCCTGCGCGACACCCGTTGCGCTGACGACGGCCCACGTGGTGACGCCGAGGATCACCCCGATCGCGATGATCGAGGTGTAGGTGGCTCGCGGGATCGTGCGCAGCGGCTGCTTCGCCTCCTCACTGAACAGCGCGGTGGCCTCGAAGCCGAGGAAGCCGGTCGCCGCCAGCAGCAGGCCGATCGGCAACGACCCGGAGAACACCGCCTCGGGGCTGAACGCCGCCAGGTCGTAGCCGGTCTGCACGAGCACGGAGATGTCGAAGACGACCAGCATGAGCACCTCGAGCACCAGGCAGACACCCAGAACCTTCGAGCTGAAGTCGACGCCGATCCGGGCGAGGACGAAGCACACCACGATCGACAGCAGTCCCCACACCAGCCAGTTCACGTCGAAGCCGGTGAGGTCGCGGATGATCGTCTGCATGAAGAAGCCGCTCGTGCCGATCGTGCCGACCACGAAGAAGTTGTAGCCCAGCGTGGCGATCAGACCGGCGATCAGGCCTCCGGTGCGCCCGAGCCCCTTCACCACGAAGGCGTAGAAACCGCCGGCATTGACCAGCTGCTTCGACATCTGCGCATAGCCGATCGCGAAGAGCAGCAGGATCCCCGCCACCAGGAAGAACGACATCGGTGTGCCGCCGCCGTTGCCGAGGGCGATGGCCAGCGAGGCCACCACCACGATGCCGGTCAACGGTGCGACCGCGGCGAGGACGAGGAAGACGATGCCGGCGACGCCGAGAGCGCCCGGACGGAGGGAGGTGTGGTTCTGCGTCGTGGACGCAGATGTCGGGTCTGCCACGTCGGCTCCTTTGCTGGTGACGGCCGTGCGGACACGGCATCGACGACGAGGGGAATCGTCGATAGAGCGAGTCTGCTCGCGCCGCCGCAGTGGCGCTTGACCCTGAGCGAAGGACGGTGGTGTCACCGTGCACAGCCGGTCGGCGAGGGTTCGCGGTGCCGATGAGGGGGTGGAGGATGACCGGGACGACACCGCCGTCCTCAGACCGCACCATCAGGTGCCGGACGGCGTGCGGAGGACGAGATGGATCTGCAGCTGCACGGGACGACGGCTCTCATCACCGGGGCCGCCAGCGGTATCGGCCGCGCCACCGCGCTCGCGCTCGCCGCGGAGGGCGTCCGTGTCGCGCTGCTCGACAGAGACGGCGCGGCGCTGCACGACGTCGCTCGCGGCTGCCCGGATGCCGTGGTCCTGGTGGCCGACGTCACGGACGAGGGCCAGGTGCAGGCCGCCGTGGACGCCGGGGTGGCGGCGTTGGGGCGGCTCGACGCGGTCGTCTGCTGTGCCGGTGTGTCCGGCCCGGTGGGGACGCCGATCGAGGAGACCGCTCTCGACGTCTGGAATCGGGTGCTCGCCGTGAACGTGACCGGGTCGTTCCTGGTGCTCAAGCACGCCCTGACGGCGCTGCGCGAGGCGGAGGCCGCATCCGTGGTGTTGCTCGCCAGCGACTCCGCCCTCGTCGCCTCGCCCGGCATGGTGCCGTACTGCACGTCGAAGGCGGCTCTGGTCCAGTTCGGTCGCGCGCTCTCGGTCGACCTCGCCGACACCCGCATCCGGGTGAACATGGTCGCGCCGTCGATCGTCGACACCCCGATGAGTCGGGGCGATCTGGGCGCCGAGGCGTTCGACGAGCCGCCCTTCCCGGTGCAGAGCGCGGCGGAGATCGCCGCGCATGTGGCGTACCTCGTGTCGCCTCGCAGCAGGGCAATCAACGGGACCACCCTTCTCAGCGACTTCGGGTATACCGCCCGATCGGGATTCCCCGCCTGACGCGACCGCGTCAGGCGGCAAGAGCGCACGCGCGCCAGAACACACAGGAGCACACATGGGAGCTGTGGTCGGATCGACCGTCTCCGGACGCGTCATCGTCATCACCGGGGGCGGAACGGGCATCGGAGCCGCCATCGCCGAGCGGTATGCAGCCGAGGGCGCGCACGTCGTGGTCGTCGGGCGCCGCCCGGAGCCGCTGCACGAGGTCGAGCGCGCGGTCGGCGCGCTGCCGATCGTCGCGGACGCCGCGGACACCACCTCCGCGAAGGAGGCGGTCGCCGAGGTCCTCGCGCGGTTCGGGCGCATCGACGTGCTGGTCGCGAACGCCGGCGGTCACGGCTTCTCGCCGGTCGGGGAGACCGACGACGAGAGCTGGGATGCGGCGATCCGCGCCAACCTCACGACGGCGTTCACGATGGCGAGGGAGGCGCTGCCCGCCCTGATCGAGGCGAAGGGACAGATCGTGATCGTCTCCTCGCTCGCGGGGCTCTTCGCCGGGCCCTCCGTCGCCGGCTACACGGTCGGCAAGCACGCCCTGGTCGGGCTCACCCGCACCCTCGCCCGCGACTACGGCCGGCACGGTGTGCGGGTGAACGCGATCTGCCCCGGCTGGGTGCAGACGCCGATGGCCGATGACGAGATGGACGAGTTCGCCACGCATGCGGGACTCGGGTCCCGCGAGGAGGCCTACGCGAAGGTCACGGCGGACGTACCGCTTCGTCGCCCCGCCCGGCCTGCCGAGATCGCCTCGGTCGTGCGGTTCCTCGGCTCCGGGGAGTCGTCGTACATCACGGGTGCGGTGATCGTCGCCGACGGTGGATCGCACGTGGTCGACGTGCCGACCATCGCCTTCGACCACGCCGGGATGTGAGCGGGCGCGCGGTGCGCGGTCATCCGCCGAGATAGGCGCGGTGCAGGAGGGCGGGGTCGGCTCGCAGGTCTTCAGACGTGCCCTGGAAGGACACGCGGCCTCCCGCGACGACCACGGCCTCCTGCGCGAGGTCGAGCGCAAGCTGGGTGAACTGCTCGACCAGCAGCACACCCACCCCGGAGTCGGCGATCGACTTCACGATCGGCATCAGGCGCATGAACACGACGGGGGCGAGGCCCAGCGACATCTCGTCGATGAGCAGGATGCGCGGCTTCGCAGCGAACGCACGCGCGAGCACCACCATCTGCTGCTCGCCGCCGGAGAGCAGCGCGGTCGGCGCATCGATGCGCTTCTCGAGCTCGGGGAACTGTGCGAGCGCGGCCTCGAGTTCCTCGGGGGTGCGCGCGGTGAGGGAGATGTTCTCCCGCACGGTCAGCGAGGGGAACACGGCGCGTCCCTGCTCGATGTGCACGATGCCGTGACGAGCCCTCGCGACGCGGGACAGCCGGTCGATCGGCTGGCCGTCGAGGGTCATGCTGCCCGCGGAGTGCGGGGTGACCCCGGACACCGATTCGATCAGGCTCGTCTTGCCCGCGCCGTTCGGGCCCACCAGCGCCAGCACCTCGCCGCCGGTGACCCGCAGCGAGACGTCGGAGATCACCGGACCGGCGCCGCGGCTGACGGTGACGGCATCCAGGACGAGTTCGCTCACTTCAACAGCTCCGTCTCTCCCATGTACGCCTTCACGACGTCGGGGTTCGCAAGGACCTCGGCCTGTGGTCCGCTGGCCAGCACGCGGCCGAAGTCCAGCACCGTCAGGGTCGGGCACACGGAGCGGACGAGATCGAGGTCGTGCTCGATGATGATGAGTGCGACGCCGTAGCGCGCGGGCAGTTCCCGCAACCTTGCCGCGAGTGCCAGATGTTCGTCGTGCGAGAGGCCGGCGGCGGGTTCGTCGAGGATCAGCAACCGAGGCCGGGAGACGACGTTCGCGGCGACCTCCACGAGCCTCCGGGTGCCGACATCGACGCTCGACAGCCGTGACCGCGCGGGCGGGCAGCCGAAGAACTCGAGCACCTCGTCGATGTCGGACGCCGCGAGTCGGCGCCGGGCGACGAACCGCACGTACGCACCGACCGTGAGAGACGGCGGTACCCGGTCCTGCTGGAAGGTCCGCCGCAGGCCGAGTCGCGCGCGCCGCGTGGGGGACAGGCCGGCGAGGTCGCGGTCTCCCAGGCGCACCTGCCCTCCGTGTTTCGGCAGAAAACCGCTGATCGCGTCCACGAACGTCGACTTCCCGGCGCCGTTCGGGCCGATGAGTCCCATGATCGACGCGGAGGGCACGTGGAAGGAGACGTCGTCCAGTGCCTTGAGCGCACCGAACTGCACGGTCAGGCCTTCGACGGTCAGTACCGGCGCACCGTCGAGCGCCGCCTCGTCGACCGTGGCGGTGGTCGTGGTGGTGATCGCCGCCGCATCCGCTCCGGCATCCGGGGGGAGTGCCGACAGTGCGGCGGTTGCGGTCTTGCGATCTGCGCGACGCCAGATCAGGTTGCGGATGCCCTGGCCGAGGTTCGTGCCGCTCGTGAGGGCCTGCACGCCGAGCACGCCGAAGACCACGAAGCCCCAGTCCTGCGGGATGCCCCACCGCTTGAGGAGTTCGGGAACCAGCACCCAGAGAAGTCCGCCGAAGATCGCCATGTCGATGAGGTGGGCGCCCGACATGATCGCGAGCACGTAGAGCGCGAGCGACTGCAGCGGAGTGAAGCTCGACGCGAAGGGGAGCTGCACCTGACCGGCGAGCAGCCCGCCGGAGATGCCGCCGAGCGCCGCCGAGACCGCGAACGCAGTGAGCTTCGCCGTCTGCACGCTCTGCCCTGCGGCGGCCGTGCCGCGCTCGGAGAAGGCAACGGCCTTCCAGCTCGAACCCCAGCGGCCGCGCTGCAGGAAGAACGCGCCGAGCGCGCAGACGGCGAGCACGACGATGGAGAGGAAGAAGAACTGCCGGTCGTTCGAGAACATCTCGGGACGTTCGATCGCCGTCCCGTCGGCCGAGCCGGGGAACTGGATCTGCACGAGGGTCACATCGGCGGCCGCAGCGAATCCGAGGGTGACGACGGCGAGGTTCACGCCGCGCAGCCGCAGTGCAGGGAGGCCGACGAGGATGCCGACCAGGCCCGCCGCGACCCCGCCGAGGATCAGCCACACGATGAATCCGCCGGGAGCCTGCATGACGTTCAGCAGCGAGACGATCCAGGCGCCGACGGCGGCGAAGGTGAGCTGGCAGAGCGCGATCATCCCGGCGGAGCCGGTCACGATGCCCAGACCGAGAATGGCGATCGCGGCCGTGACCGCGCTGATCGCGAGGAAGACGAAGTACCCCGGCAGGGCCGCGCTGAGGACCGCCCCCACGCCGATGCCGGCGAGAGCGACGGCGAACGGCCAGGTGATCCGGAACCAGGGGCGGTCAGCGAGCGGCATCCCACACCTCCTTGCGCTGCGTCCAGAGCAACAGGACGACGATGAACAGGAACGGGAGGAAGTTGCGCACCAGCGCCACTTCGTCGATCTGGGCGACGAGCCCGCCGAGCACGCCGAGCAGGATCCCGCCGACGACGGCGAGATCGAGTCGGCGGAATCCGCCGAGCAGCGCGGCCGCCGCGGCCGGGACGATGAGCATCGACAGGCTGGTCGCGTCGTTCGACTGCGATGGCGCCACGATGATGATCGCGATCGCGCTGATCACACCCGTCACGAACCAGACGGCGATCGACAGCGGGCGCGAGCGGATGCCGAGGAGCTCGGCGGTGGTGGGCCGCTCCGAGAGCGCCCGCAGCTGCGTGCCGACCCTGGTGCGGCGCAGCACGATCCGCACCACGATCGCCGTCACGATCGCCATGGCCACGGTCGCGACCGTCACCTGGCTGATCACGACCCCGCCGAACGAGAACGCAGGACCGGCGATGATCGGCGCGAACGGCTGCGGCTTGTTGCCGAACAGGATGAACGACATCGAGATGAGCAGCAGAAGAGGACCGACGGTCATCGCCGAGCGGGTGGTGGTGGACGCCTCGGACAACCAGGTCGCGGCGATGAACCCGATCGCGGCGGAAAGGAGCCCGGCGACCAGGACACCGAGCACGGACCCGAGCCAGATCGGCAGGTCGAGTTCGCGCACGAACCACACGGCGGTGAAGGCGCCGAACATCCCGGTCGCGGCCTGGGCGAAGTTCACCACCCGCACGAGGCGGGACATCAACGTCAGGCATACGCCGAGGACGGCATAGAGGCCGCCGGCGGCGAGACCGGCGATGGCGCCTTGCAGCATGAGGAGTCCTTTCTGATCCGAGGGGGATGGCCTGCCGCCGGGAATGCGCCCGGCGGCAGGCGGGAGTGGCTACTCGCCGATGCGGAGCCAGTCGTCGGCGACCTTCTCCCAGGCGTTCGTGCCGGACTCGAGGATGATCGGCCAGCCCGCGGTGTTCTGCGTACCGAACGCGTAGGGCGTTCCGACCATCGGGTTCTCGATCGGCTCCATGCCCTTGAGCGCCTCGGAGACGGTCTCGCGGGTGATGTCTCCGTCGATGCCCTCGAGCACCTCGATGAAGTAGGTCGCGGCGAGATACCCGCCCTGGCTGAACGAGGTGAGCGGGATGTCGTTGGCCTCCATCAGCTCGCGCCAGTCGGCGTTGATCTCGCTGTCGTCGGTGAACGGGTAGAACTCCGCCGGCACGTAGATGCCCGCGCCCGCATCGTCGATCGCCTCGGCGAAGTTCTCGCTGTAGACACTCGTCAGGTACAGCCAGGTCACGTCGTCCCAGCCCTGCGCGTTCGCGGCCTTGACCTGTCCGATCGCATCGGGCTCCACCGGGTTGATCGCGAGCGCTTTGCAGCCCTGGTCGCGTGCCTTGACGATGTAGGGCGTGTAGTCGGAGGCGCCGTACGGGACGGTGTCGTCGACGTACTTCGGCTCCTTGCCGGTGATCTCGGTCCACTTGTCGATCGCGGCCTGATAGGTCGGTCGCGTGGAACCGGCGATCTCGAGCAGGATGCAGATGTCGTCGAGCCCGAGCACCTCGGAGCCGTACTGCAGCGTGAGAGTCATGTCGTTGAACGGTCCGACGTTCGCGGGCGAGATGCTGTCGCTCGCGAAGCAGCCGGTGTCCACCCCGATCCCGGGCATCGAGAGGATGCCCTCCTGCTCGTAGTACTTGGCATTGATCTCGCACTCGATGAGGCTGGCGGATCCGACGAGCGCGACGGCGCCGTCGCTGCCGACCAGTTCCCGGGCGGAGGCGGTGGCCGTTGCCGGGTCGCCCTTGTCGTCCAGCATCTTGTAGTCGATCCTGCGTCCGTCGAGCCCGCCCGCTTCGTTGAAGGCGTCGAACACGGCGGCGGCGGCCTGTGAAGCTTCCGGGAACGTGGCCGGCCCGCTGATGGTGTTGACGGAGCCGACGACGATCGGGGCGCCTTCGCCACCGCCGGAGCCGTCTCCGCCGGCACAGCCGGCGAGGGTGAGGGCTGCCACGGCGAGGAGCGCCGCGGTGCCGGATGCTCGTTTGTTCATGTGCTTCCTGCCTCTCGTGTTCAGGTGGTGCGGTGTTCGGGTCGTGCGGTGTTCAGGCACGCAGGGCGCGGTTCACGAGTTCCGTGTCGGTGAACTGCTCGAAGGCGACGATCTCGCCGCCGGCCACCCGCCACACATGGGCGACACGGGCGGCGAAGAAGCGTCCGGTCTGCGTGTAGGTGCCCGAGTACGTGCCGATGGCGACCACGACGTCACCGCCGTCGACGACCTCGTCGATCGCGACCGTGTAGTCGTCCCATTCCTCCTGGATGCGGCCGAACACGTTCGCTGCGACGGCATCCGGGCCGATGTACGTGCCCGCGTACGGGAAGCCGGCCGCCTCTGTCCAGCGGATGTCCGCGGCGAACGGCGCCAGCATCCCGTCGAGGTCGCCGCGGTCGTTGGCGTCGTAGTGCTGGCGGATCAGGTCTGCGTTGCTCATGCGTCTTCCTCGGAATCCGTGGTTCATCGAACGGTCAGACGGGTTGGGCATCGGGATAGGCCACCGAGCCCAAGGGATAGATGTGGCCGCCACCTCGGGAGTGCTCGGCGTCGCCGTCTCCATTGAGCCCGAGGAAGATCCCCGTGGTCATCAGCGGGTAGCCGAGGTCGTGCAGCCAGACGCTGGCCACGGCGATGCGGAACTCCCGGAAGCAGAACAGATAGAGGCCGTCGGCGAACTTCCAGACGGTCGACAGGTCCATGTCGCCATGGCCGCGCTGCACGCCCTCGAGGCACTGCCAGGCGTAGCGCCGACTGGAGATGTACACGTGCTCGTAGAGGTGGTGGGGGCTGTACCGGTAGAGGTTGCGCTTGCCGATGAGGTCGCGGCTCGGGCCGGGCGCGTCACCGCTGACCGGGCCCGCGTCGGTCGTCGCCGCCCAGAAGTCCTGGCCGACCTGAGGGGTGCCCTCGACGGCCTCGGCGGCGATCCGCGAACGGATGACGGTGGCCCGGTTCGTCGCTGTCGAGAACACCACGGTGACGGCTTCGCGAGGACGGCTCTGCATCGGGATGTTGACGAACACGACGTCGTCGCGCACCCGCACGGCATCGTACGGGTCGGTGCCGGAGGCCTCGAGTCCGGTCCAGAGGACGGCGTCCTCGGAGAACCGGAGGGTCAGGGTCGAGCCGTCGTCGAGGGTGAGCGTGAGTGCGGTGCCGGTGAGCTGCGTGTTCGGCAGGCGGAAGGTGTCGATGCCCGCGGCGAACTCGTCGTACGTGCGCCACTGGTCGAGGGCCGGGTCGGCGGAGATGTCGGTCATGAGGGTCCTGACGTCGCACGGGGCGGGGCCTCATCGCCCCGGGCACCGCGTCATCGCGGTGCACTTGCCTCATGCTGGGTGCGCGCCCCTCATCCCCTCAAGGCCGCGACGGCCATCGCGCGCCGAGAGTCAACCGGCGTGCCCTCCCGGGCAAGCGACGTGCTGGTGCGCGGCGGGAAGCGCGTCAGTGCGCGGCGCGATACTCGCTGGGGGAGACGCCGAAGGTCGACTTGAACGCGCGGCTGAAATGCGCCGCGTCGACGAAGCCCCAGCGCGCGGCGATCGCTGCGACCGGACGGTCGGCGAGCATCGGGTCGAGCAGGTCGCGGCGGCACTGTTCGAGGCGTCGCGTGCGGATCCACGTCGATACGGTGACCCCCTGCTCCTGGAAGAGCCCGTGCAGGTGCCTGGTCGAGATGAAGTGCGCGGCGGCGATCGACGCGGGCCCGAGATCGGTCGACGCGAGATTGCGGTCGATGTGCGAGCGGATGCGCTGCACCAGCGCACGATGCGGATCGGCCGACACCTGGTCGAGTCCGAGCTCGCGCGTGAAGAGGGTGGTCACGAGGTCGAGCGCGCTGTGCGCCAGCCGGGCCCCCGTCGTCCCTGCCAGCTGGTCGAGGTTGCCGGCGAGCTGCGTCAGATACGGCACGACCATGCCCCCGAGGCCTTCGTGGCCGGAGATGCGCACGGCGGTGAGCTGCCCGACCATGTCGGCCGGGAGGCTGATGAGGTGCTTCGGGAACATCACGACCATGGTGCGGAAGTCCTCGTCGAACACGAGCGAGTACGGACGGTCGGTGTCGTACACCGCGAGATCGCCGGCTTGCAGCACGGCCTCGCGGTCGTCCTGGATCAGCAGGCCGGTGCCGGCGAGCATCAGGCTGACCTTGAAGTACGAGCGGTCGCCGCGCGCGATGAGTTCGGGGGTGCGCTCGACGACGTGCGAGGTGGCGCGCACGTCGTTCACGTGCACCTCATCGACGGAGGCGCCGCGGATGACTCCTCGGAAGTGGTCTGGCCCGGCGGTCGTGACCTGGAGGGGGACGAAGGACTCGGAGACGGCGGCACGGAAGTCGCTGATGTTGCGCGCGACGAGTGTGGACACCAATTCGGCGGGGGCGGCGGGTGCACCGTTCATGACTGATCACCTCGGGTGGTGGAACGACGACGTTGTATACGATCCGTTCCGTGATGCTATCACCGGCATCGGTCGAACGGGGTGACTTCTCTTCCGGAGCTCAGTGATCGCAGGCGCACGCGCCTGCACCGCAGCAGCTGTCGGACGTGACCGCGTGAGCCTGCGTCGACTCGGGCACATCCATCGCGGGGTTCTGGTCGAGGAAGCCGTAGGGCTTGAACCAGAAGCCGGCGTAGTCGACGGGCATGATGGGCCAGTCCTCCGGGCGTGGGAAGTGCGTCAGCCCGAACGTGTGCCACAGGACGATGTCCTCACCGTCGATCGACCGGTCGCCCGCGGCGTACTCCGGCAGGCCCGCGCCGCCCTGATGGGCGTTGGGGTAGCGGCCGGCCGGCCAGTTCTGTCC
This sequence comes from Microbacterium sp. NPDC058269, assembly GCF_042881445.1. Taxonomy (NCBI): domain Bacteria; kingdom Bacillati; phylum Actinomycetota; class Actinomycetes; order Micrococcales; family Microbacteriaceae; genus Microbacterium; species Microbacterium sp. NPDC058269. The sequence continues at coordinate 137,963 of NZ_JBHVXT010000001.1, read as the reverse complement.
CTGTTCGTGCCGGGTCGCCCAGAGGTGCTTGGTGGCGAACGCGGCGCGCGCGGCGACGGAGGAGGCCGGATCGGCCATGAGCAGAGCCGTCGGCTGCGGCACCAGGTGGTAGGCGGTCGGGCGTCCGACGCGGTTCGTCTGGGAAGTGCTCTGCACCTCCCAGACACGGGCGACCGAGCTGTCCGCTTCGCGCTGCGCCTCCGATTCGGTCGCGAGGGTCGTCTCCGACCAGCTGAAGGCGTTGCCGAACGGGTTGTCCTGGCCCATCGGAACGCGCTGGGCGTCGACCTCGACCAGGCGGTTGTGCTCGCCGTCGATCGCCACGTCGAGGCGTGCGCAGAAGAGGTGCTGATGCACCGGGGCGAAGACGCCGGGGGCGAGCTCGGTCGCGTGCTTCTGGCGGACGCCCGGCTCGCCGGCCGCGGCGAAGACGATGCCGGTCGCCTTCGCGACCACCTCGATCGATCCGTCCAGGGAGAAGTTCCAGTAGAAGCCGTAGTCGTAGTTGCCGATCGTGGAGAAGTACGAGACCACGAAGCGGCGCGAGCGGCGCACGTCGGCGCGGCCCGCCAGATCGGTGTGCTTCCAGAGGATGCCGTAGTCCTCCTCGTGCATGCAGATCACGTTCGGGATGCGCACGGGGTGGCCGTGGTCGTCGGCGACGTAGCCGTCGAGGTAGCGGATGACGCCGAGGCAGTCGCAGCCGAGCTCGAGATGGTTGGCGTTCTTGCCGAGCAGGTACTCGCCGGCATCGAAGTAGCTGATCCAGAAGCGGCCGGGCGCGGTATCGCCGTAGGGCACCACCATCTCGGGAACGCTGGCCCGGCTGAGCACCGAACGACCTTGGAAGGAGACGTCGTGCAGCACGAGGCCTTCGCGGGCGTTGAAGTCGACGCGCATGGACCAGCCCTCCCACTCGACGAGCGAGCCGGAGACCGTGAAGCTCGGGCCTTCCGGCTGGGTGATCTCGATGGGCTTGAGCGAGGTGCGTGCGTCGCCCTGCACCTCGGGGTAGTAGTTACCGTGGCCGGCCGGAACAGGCACGTCGCCATGATCCTCGACGCGGATGACGCTGTTCGAGGTGAGGTCGATGTGCACGATGAGGCCCTCGACCGGGTGCGCCCACGGGGAGTCCTGCTCGTCGTACTTGAGGAACGTGAGGGAGCGGATCACGCGGCGTCCGATCTCGTCGGCGCGGCCGGTGTATCCCGGGGCGAGCGGTCCGCAGAACGCGAGGTCCATGTGCTCGGCGAGGCCGCGGCGCGTCATCGCCGCCTGCCACTCGGGGGAGGCCTTCGCGATCGTCTCGGCGCGCTCGTACTCCTCGAACAGGTACTGCGGCTGGCCGTAGGGTGGGGCGTCGTTCGGCACGCGCTCGGTGCGCAGGACCTCGCCGCGTGTGATCGACACGATGGCCTCGGTCGCCACGCCCGTCGCCGTGTCGAGCAGCGTCACATCGACACGGCGGTCGATGGGGGAGCCCGGATGCCACGCGGCGAGCTCCTCCTTCGTGGTCTCGTCGGGAAGCAGCATCGGTACGCGGGTGCTCTCCGTCAGGAGTCCCGCTGCGTCGAGCACCGCTCGCGCGGCGGCGATCTCCTCGCCGGTCAGCGGATCGTGCGGGTGCGAGGCCGCGATCTTCTCGATGGAGACGGACTGCGGTGCGTGGTGGGACATCATCGACCTCACTATTTTCGAGCAATTGCTCAATAAACGGGTTGCGACGATGATACGACGGGTCGTCGGCGGTCCACAACCACCGATTCCGGGTGCGTCGAGAGCGGCCGGTGCGGGCTCAGGCGCGCCAGGGCGCGAGGATGCTGTCGAGTACGGCGAGGTGCGCTGCGGCGGGCTGAGGCTCGGTGACCTCGACGATCTGCTGTCCGTAGGTGACCGAACGCAAGAGCGCCATCACGGCGTCGACGGGGGAGTCAGCGCGCAGCTCGCCATCGTCGACGGCCTCCGCGAGAGCGAGCCGGATGCTGTCCTGCCAGGTCGCGAGCGTCGGGGCTCCGGCATCGGGGGTCGGTGCGAGGGTCGCCAGTCGCCCCCAGAATCCGACCACCACATGCGCCTCGATGCGGGTGGGCTCGTCGACGGGCAGTACTTCACGCATCAGTGCCTGCAGTCGCGCCAGTCCGCGCAGGCCGGCCGTCGCGTCGGCGATGCGCGCGTCGGTGCGGCGGGTGACTTCGGAGGCCGCCGCACGTACGACCTCGTCGAAGCCGTCGAAGTAGTGCCAGAGCGATCCGGTGGCGACACCGAGCTCCTTGGCGACGGCGCGTGAGGAGACGCTCTCGTGCCCGTCGCGGGCGGCGACGGCGAGCAGCGCCTCGGCGATCTGCCGGCGGCGCTCATCGTGATCGACGATGCGGGGCACGTGCCCATCTTGTCGCATCGGAACCGGGTCTGGCTATTTTGAGCGATCGATCAATATACTGCCCCGGTGGAGCTTCTCCTTCCCGCAGCACCGTGGCTGATGGCCGCAGCAGCGATCGTCTCGGCGGTCGCCTGCATCGCTGCGTGGTCGGCCGTGCCGTGGCAGGGGAGGCAGGCGGCGCTCATCATGGCGGCCGTGATGCTGACCATCGCCCTGACCGAGGGAGACGCCCTCACCGGACTGGTCTTCGGGGCCGTGCTCCTCCTCTCGGCGATGCTCGGCACCATGGGAGTGCGCGGCACTCCGTCGGCTGCGACGTGCTGCCATCGCGCGCTCGTGTCGCTCGTGATGGCGATCTGCTCGTTCGAGAGCGTCTCCGGAAGCACGACGGGAGGGACCGGTGCGGCGACGGAGGTCGCGGTCGCGGCGCACGGCGGGCACGGGCTGAACGGCGTCCTGTCGGTCCTGGTGCTGGTGGGAGTGGTCGGGGTCGTGCTGTGGACCATCGTCACAGAGTGGTTCGTGGCGCCGGTGCATCACGGCAGAACCGCGCGCCTGCTGACGACCGAATCGTGGGCGATGGTCGCCGGCGTCGCCGTGATGTGCCTCGGGTTCTGACGGGCCGTGCGCAAAGCGCTCGCTCCGGTGCGGCAGCCCGATGCTAGCGAGGCACCGCGGCCGGCCGCACGAACACCCAGGCGGCGACGGCTGCGACTGCCGCGGCGAGCGTCATGGTGACGGCCATGGTGACGGCGTTCGTGCCGCCGAGTCCCGCGGCGAGGGGCGCGAGCACCGGGCCGAACAGGAATGTCGCCATGCCGAGCAGGGCTGATGCGGTGCCGGCGCGGGCGCCGTGGTGGGCGAGTGCGAGGGTCTGACCGTTCGGGCCGCCGAGGCCGGAGCAGAGCATGAAGCCGACGAGCGCCGCGATCACTCCGTACGCGCCGGTGCCGGTCGACGTCAGCACGAGCAGCACCGTCGTGGCGAGCAACGTCGCCGTGATGCCGCCGAGATACACGCGCAGCGGTCCCCAACGACGCACCACGAGGCGGCTGGTCTGACTGCCGACGATGCTGGCCAGCGCCCCCGCCGCGAACGCGAGGCTGAAGGCCTGCGGGCTGAGGCCGAACTGATCCTGCAGCACGAACGACGACATCGACAGGTAGGTGAAGAACGCGACGCCGCCGCCCGCCGCAGCGCACAGCACCGCCACGAAGAGGCGATCGCGGACGACGGTGCCGGCGTGCGACCGGAGCGCCACGAGGCCGCCGCCGTGCCGCTCCGAGGGACGCAGCGTCTCGGGCAGGGCGAACACCACGACGAGGAGCAGTACGACCCCGACCGCGCTGAGCACGCCGAAGATGCCGCGCCAGTCCATGACCCGAGCGAGCTGCCCGCCGACGACCGGCGCGATGATCGGCGCCGTGCCGGACACGAGGAACAGCAGGGACAGCATCCGCGACAGCTCGACGCCTTCGAACTGGTCGCGCGCGATGGCCAAGCAGATCACGATGCCGGCCGAGCCTGCGAGCCCCTGCAGGAACCGGGCGACCAGCAGCAGCTCGATGTTCGGAGCGACGGCGCACACGACGGAGAGCACGGCGAAAGCCGCGACCCCGACCATCAACGGGAGTCGTCGACCGAGTCGATCGCTCAGCGGACCCGCCACGAGCTGGCCGAGTCCGAGCCCGATCATGCACGCCGACATCGTCACCTGCGCCAGAGCCTCCGTCGTACCGAGCGACGCGGCGAGCTGCGGCAACTGGGGCAGGTACAGGTCCATCGACAGGGGGCCGAAGGCCTCCAGCATCCCGAGCACCAGCATCGCCCGCAGCGTGCTCATGCGCGGGCGGGCGGGCTCCTCGGGGACGGGGAGGCTCATCCGCCGAGGCGCAGGATGCGGCGCAGCCAGCTCTCGCGGGCCGCGATGGCAGCTTTCGAGACTTCGGCGTCGGGGGAGAACCCGGCGAACCCGTGATATCCGCCGGCCCACACGTGCAGTTCGGCCTGTCCACCGGTCGCCCAGATGCGCATGGCGTAGTCGACGGCCTCGTCGCGGAACGTCTCCGCAGCGCCCACCTCGATGAACGCGGGGGCGAGTCCTGAGAGGTCGGCGGCGCGCGCGGGCGCGGTGTACGGCGAGACGCGGTCGGTGAAGCGGTCTTCTCCGGCGATGGCATCCCACGCGGTGTCGTTGTTGTTCCGATCCCACGCGCCGAAACCGTCATACTGCCGGCTGGACGCGGTCTCGTTGCGGTCATCGAGCATCGGGCAGCCGAGCAGCTGACCTGCCAGGCGTGGACCGCCCCGATCCCGGGTGATCAGAGCGACCGCGGCCGAGAGGCCTCCGCCGGCGGACATCCCCGAGGCGATGATGCGGTCGGGATCGATGCCGAGTTCCTCGGCGTGCGCGGTCATCCACTCCAGCGCGGCGTAACAGTCCTCCGCCTGCGCAGGACCGGGGTGCTCGGGTGCCAGACGATACTCGACGGCCACCCCGACGACGCCGTGCCGTTCGGCGAGGTCGATGAGCTCCGCCGTGCCGAAGAACCGGGTGCCCAGCACCATGCCGCCGCCGTGGATCGACAGCACCGCGGGGGCGGGCACGGATGCCGGTCGGGCGGGCCGTACGATCGTGACCTCGATGGCGGGAGCACCCACGGGGCCGGGGATGATCCGGTCTTCCCACGTGATCGCACGGCCCGCTGCCTGGACGACCATGGACGGGATGAGCGTCGCGAAGTAGTCGCGGTTCGCGTGGATCGTGTCGACACGCAGCGGGATGATCTCGACCATCTCGACGAACGCGTCGAGCCCGGCGACGAGTTCCGGGTCGTACGGGACCGGCAGCGGCGCGGTCACCGCGCGGCCCGCCAGATGCGACGCAGCCACGACGCGCGGGCGGAGAGAGCGGCGCGCGAGATCTCGGCTTCGGGCATGTACATGTCGAAGCCGTGCGCCCCGCCGCCCCAGACATGCAGCTCGGCCTGCCCGCCGGTGGCCCAGATGCGCAGGGCGTACTCGGTGTCCTCATCGCGGAACGCCTCGGCCTCGCCGACCTCGATGAAGGCGGGTGGGAGTCCTGCCACATCGGCTGCGCGGCTGGGAGCGGCGTAGGCGGGAGCATCCGGACGGAACGCGAGGTCGTCGCCCAGCACGCACGACCACGCGAGCAGATTCATCTCGCGCTGCCAGGTGCCGATGCCGTCGTACTGGAGGCTGGCGACCGTGGTGTTGGTGTTGTCGATCATCGGGCACAGCAGCAGCTGCCCGGCCATGACCGGACCCTGCCGATCACGAGCCAGGAGCGCCACCGCAGCCGTGAGGCCTCCGCCCGCGCTGCCGCCGCCGACGACGATGCGCTCCGGATCGACACCGAGCTCGGCAGCGTTCTCGTGCACCCAGACGAAGGCGGCGTAACAGTCCTCGACTCCGGCGGGGTAGGGGTTCTCGGGGGCGAGGCGGTACTCGACGTTGACCGCGACGACGCGGTGCTCGTCGACGATGTCGATCACGCGCCCCGTCTCCCACGAGCGGTGGCCGACGATCATGCCCCCGCCGTGGATGTTCACGAAGGCGGGCAGCGCCGCGCCACGGGTATCTGCCGGACGGAACACCGTGATCTCGATCTCGGGCGCTCCGGCGGGACCGGGGATGACGCGGTCCTCCCACTCGATGTCGCGGCCGGCGATGACCGCGTCGTTGTCGGGGAACATCCGGTCGACACCGTCGCGCGGAAGGGTGTCGCGGGTGAGGGGCGGCTGCGGGTTCTTCGCGAGCTCATCGAGCACGGCCTGCACCTCGGGGTCGAAGGGCACGGGGGCGACGGTCGGGTGTCCGGCGGCGGTGGCGGTCATGGTTCTCCTCGGGGCGGTAGGGCGAAGCGGCGGGTCAGGGACCTTCGGGGTCGACGACCCCGCGGTCCGCCCAGAAGGGGTCGATGAGGCGGCGCAGCTCGTCGCTGCCGACGCGGTCGACCAGGGCTGCGGCGTCGAGGTTGGCGCGCAGCTGTTCGATGCTCGATGCGCCGAACAGCGTGGTGGTGAGTGCCGGATGGGTGAGCGTGAACGCGATCCCGAGCTGAGCCGGTGAGACCTCGAGCGAGGAAGCGAGCGCGCGGAAAGCGGGCACATCGGCGATGATCCGTTCCCGGATATCGCCGGGGTCGCGGCCGATCTGCCTGTCCCCGTTGATCTTGCCGGCGAGCACACCGCCCTCCAGGCAGTCGGAGGCCTGGAGCGTCAGCCCCTGCTCCCACAGACGGGCGAAGGGAGCGCCGTCGGGGATCGAGCGCCGGGAGACGCTGTACTTCAGCTGCGCGATCTGCGGGCCGGCGACGCCCTCCGCGGCGGCGATGTCGATGAGGGTCTGGATGCTCGATGCCGACCAGTTGTTCACACCCCAGGCGCGGATGAGTCCGGCCCCCTCGAGACGGGCGAGGTCGAGGACGAGGTCGCGCAGGTCGAGGTCGTCGCGGCGCAGGTCGCCGAGGATCACCAGGTCGGCGTGCTCGACGCCGACCCGCATCAGCGCGTTCTCGAGCTGCGGGCGGAATCCCTCATCGCCGAACGCCTCGAGCCACAGCTTCGACGAGAGCAGCCACTCGTCGCGCCGGAGGCCCGCGGCACGCACCATCGCCGAGAAGATCACATCGGTGAAGACGGGCGGCGCACCCGGGGCGGAGTACACGCCGACGTCGAACAGGTTCACACCGCGGTCGACCGCCTCGCGAAGCATCGTGACCGCGTCGGCGAAGTCCATCCGGTCGTAGGTGTGCCAGGAGCCGAGGGAGAACAGCGAGGCGTCGATGCCGCTGCGGCCGATCTCGCGGTGGGGCAGGAGGGGAGTGGTCACGGGGTCCTCACCGTCTCGGGTCGATGACGGCCTTGACCTCATCGAGGTGGTGCATGTGGGCGATCTTGTCGGAGGCGTCGGAGAGGCCGACCGGGGCGCTGAAGAGGTCGTCCCAGGGGAAGCGGTCCGCGAACGCGGTGAAGAAGTCGATCGCACGGGAGTAGTCCGAGATGTCGCCGTTGAGCGAGCCGACGACTGTGAGCTCCTTGCCCATGATGGTGCTGAGCGGGAAGCCGTCGCCGGCGGGACCGGTGGATCCGACGATGGTGACCGTGCCGCGCTGCGCGGCCATCGCGATCGCATCCGGCCCGACGCTCGGCGCGCCGGCGAAGTCGAACACGTGGTCGGCTCCGCGCCCTCCGGTGAGCGCCATGACCTGTTCGACGACCGGGCCGTCACGGAAGTCGACGACCGCGTCGGCGCCGAAGCGTCCGGCGAGTTCCAGGCGCGACGCGGGGGCGCCGATCGTGATGACCTGGCCGGCTCCCGAGATCTTCGCGACGGCCGTGGCGAAGATGCCGAGCGCGCCGGCGCCCTGCACGACCACGCGTGAGCCGGGCCGGATGCGCCCGGCCCGCTCGAAGGCCCGCAGCACGGTCTTGGCCGCGCACCCGGCCATCGATGCCCAGGTGTCCTTCACGGACGCCGGGAGCAGCAGTTTCGCGGCTCGCGGCGTCACGTAGGCATACTCCGAGAGCCCCGCGGTGGCGAACGGGGGCACATCGGCACGCTGCAGGAAGCCGTAGCCGCGGCGCGCACAGGCGACGGGTTCGCGCAGCACCACGCAGCCGTGGCACTCGCCGCAGGTCGACTCGGACCAGCCGATGCGGTCGCCGGGGGAGAGTGGGTGGCCCAGGGCGTCTCTCGTGTCGGGCCCGGTGGCGACGATCTCGCCGACCATCTCGTGTCCGAGCACCATCGGGAGCATGCCGGGGAAGGTCATCCGGCCCTCCCAGATCTCGATGTCGGTGCCGCACAGCGTGGTGCACGAGATGCGCACGAGGGCGGCTCCGGGCTCGAGCTCGGCGGGGAGCGGGAGGTTCTGCAGGGTGAGCGGTTCGCCGTGCGCGGTGAGCACGGCGGCGCGGGTCGTGGTCGGAAGATCGGTGGCGGTCGGCAGGGCGATGATGGGGAGGGACATGGTTCTCCAGACGGCGGTGTCGGTCAGACCAGGAGCTGCCCGCCGTCGACGGCGACGGAGACTCCGGTGATGTGGCTGGCGGCGTCGCTCGCGAGGAACAGCACGAGCGGCGTGATCTGGTCGATCTCGGCGATAGAGCCGAGGGGGATGCGCGACTCCCAGGCCGCGCGCGCCTGCGGGTTCGAGGCGAAGTCGGCGGTCAGGGGCGTGAGCACGGGACCGGGGGCGACCGCGTTCACGCGGACACCCGATGCGGCGAGCTCGATCGCGGCGGTGCGGGTGAGGGCATCCACCGCCGCCTTGGTCGCCTCGTAGTGGCCGAGGCCGGGGGTGGGCTGTCGGGCACCGATGGAGGAGATGTTGACGACCGAGCCGCGTCCCGCCTCGGCGAGCAGACCGCCGAAGACGCGGAGCATGAGGAAGGTGCCGCGCACGTTGACCCGCAGGGCCGCATCGACGACGTCGACCGGGACCTCCTGGAGGGTGCCGCCGCCGGCGACGATGCCCGCGTTGTTGACCAGGACGTCGATACCGCCGCCGGTGACCAGCCGCTCGGCCGCGTCCAGGACGGAGGCCTCGTCGCCGATGTCGAGAGTGAGGGCCGCGGCGCCGATCTCGGCAGCGACGGCGGCCGCGGCATCCGCGTTCACGTCGCCGATCACGACCTCGTCTCCGGCATCGAGGAAGGCGGTGGCGATGCCGCGGCCGAGGCCGGACGCACCTCCGGTGACCAGGATGCGGCGGGGGGATGCGGTCATGTTCGTCCTCACTGACGGCTGCTCTGACGGGATGTCTCCGTTATATTCTACAAACATAGAAAAACACAACCCCGTGTCTCGAGACGGCGAAGGAGCCTTCATGCCCGAAACGACATATCCCCGAAAACGTCTGGACTCCACCGGAGCGGTCGTGCCGCCCCTGGCGCTCGGATCCTGGAACACCTGGGATCGGATGGCCCCCGACGACGCGGTCGCTCTGATCCACCGGGCGGTCGAACTCGATGCCGGCTTCTTCGACGTCGCGTACTACAACATGGGTCCGCACGCCGAGAACTCGACGACCGACATCCTGTTCGGCCAGGCGCTGCGGGCGAGCGGTGTCGACCGCGCCGACATCGTGCTGTGCGGCAAGCTCTGGCTGTGGGACTGGCCGAACCAGGGGTTCCGTGCACAGCTCGCGGAGTCGCTGGAGCGTGCCGGACTCGACCGCTTCGACACCCTCGTGGTGGGGGACTGCCTCGACGCCCCTGACCTGCCCCGCCTCGTCGCCGACGTGAACGAGCTCATCGCCGAGGGGCTCGTCGACTCCTGGGGCATCAACAACTGGCGGATCGAGCACACCCGGGAGGCACTCGCCGAGGCTGCGGAGCAGGGCATGGCGGGTCCGGTGTTCGCGCAGTTGAAGTACGGCATCGCTCGGAGGTCGATGGCCGAGGGGAACGCGTACGGCCCGCTGTTCGCCGATGGCACGCTCACCCTGCAGGCCTCGGATGTGCTCGAAGGCGGCATCCTGGCGACGGGACGTGTGCCCGAGCGGAAGATCGGCGCCGACGTCGGAGGCATCCGTGAGCAGATCGCGGCCGTCTATCCCGAGGTCGCACGCGTCGCGGGGGAGTTCGAGGTCACGCCGGCCGCGCTCGGCATCGCCTTCTGCCTGTCGAACCCCGCCACCGCGAACGTGCTGTTCGGCGCCTCGCGTCTCGCGCAGCTGGAGGAGAACCGCGCGGCGCTCGCTCTCGCCCGCGATCACGGCGCCGATGTGCGGGCCGCGCTCGCCGGGTGCTGGGTCGACCGCGAAGTGCGGGCCGACGGGGCATGGTGAGTGCGGAAGTGCCCTTTCCTCGGGCCGACGGGCTCGGGCGGGCCATGCCTGCGCGCTCGGACAAGCCCGGTGCGCCCCGAGGCATGAACCGATGCCCCGGGGTCGAGAAACGCTCTTGCGCTCTTTTTCCACACCTGTAGACTAACCAGCACGACACATCGAAGTGACGTCGGATCCGGCCTCCGGTCAGCGGCACCTCACCCCTTCTTCACCACCCCTGCACCCGAGAGAAGGAACCATGAAACGAATGCCCCTCGCGCTCGCCGCGGTCGTCGCCGCGACCCTCGCGCTCACCAGTTGCAGCGGCTCGACACCCTCGCCGTCCGACGGCAGCGGGGTCGAGAGCCCCGACGCCCTCAACATCGGCAACTTCCTCGACATCACGTCCTGGGATCCCTCGCTCGCCGACGTCGGATTCGACGGCCCGTACCTCTCCGCCGTCTACGACGCCCTGATCGCCCTCGACGCCGACGGCAACCCGATCCCGTCGCTCGCCACCGAGTGGAAGGTCGCCGACGACGACCTCAGCATCGACTTCGACATCCGCACCGACGCCGTATTCAGCGACGGCACCCCGGTCGATGCCGACGCCGTGATCACGAGCCTCGAGTACCTCAAGGCCGGTGCGCGCTCGGGGGAGGCCTACGTCAATGCCGCCTCCTTCGAGAAGGTCGACGACGACACCGTCCGCATCGCCCTCACCCAGCGCGACGACACGATCCTGTACCTGATGGGCCTCGGTCGCAGCTACGTCGCCTCTCCGGCCGCCATCGAAGCGGGCACCCTCGGCAGCGACCCGATCGGCTCCGGGCCCTACGTCCTCGACAGCGGGACGAGCGTCGCCGGCGCCGAGTACCACTTCACCAAGACCGCCGATCACTGGGATGCGGAGGCCTATCCGTTCTCCGAGCTGGCGATCTTCCCGATCACCGACGCCACCGCGCGCCACAACGCCATGCTCAGCGGTCAGATCAATGTGCAGTACGGCGACGTCGCCAACCTCGGGCAGGCGAAGCAGCAGGGCTGGAACACCGCCGAGCGCGTCTCCGGCTGGGCAGGGCTCGTCATCACCGACCACACCGGCGCCAAGAGCGAGCCTCTCGGCAAGCTCGAGGTGCGGCAGGCACTCAACTACGCCTTCGACGGAGCCGCGGTCCTCGCTGCCGTCGGCAGCGGAGCCGGGGTCGCCACGAACCAGGTGTTCCCCGACGGCGGACCGATCAACGACCCGTCGCTCGACGAGACCTACTCCTACAACCTGGACAAGGCCAAGGAGCTGCTGGCCGAGGCCGGCTACCCCGACGGTTTCGCGATCTCGATGCCGATGTCGCCCATCTTCGAGATGTGGAAGCCCTCGGCCGAGCAGGCGCTCAACGAGCTCGGCGTGAAGGTCACATGGGACAACATGCAGATGCCGGACTACCAGTTGAACGCGCCGAACTACCCGATGTTCATCTCGTTCCTCGCGATGGACGGCAACGACGTCGCAACCGTCGCCCGTCAGGTGACCAGCGTGCAGTGGTTCAACCCGGAGCCCGACTACGCGAAGAACGAGGTCATCGCACCGCTCGTCGAGAAGGTGCAGACCGAACGCGGCGACGCGCAGACCGACGCCGTCAAGGAGCTCAACAAGGCCCTCGTCGACCAGGCGTGGTGGTCGGTCTGGTACCAGGCGAACAACATCTACTACACGGCGCCCGGCATCCAGCTGCAGCCGGTGGTGGGGATGATGTTCCCGACGCTCCGCTACATCACCCAGGGCTGACGCCCGTCGGGGCGGCCGCGACGCCGGCCGCCCCGACATCCTTCCCCCTCCGACCCCACCTTCCGAGAGGTCCCCATGCTCCTGTTCACGGCGAAGCGGGTGCTGTCCGGCATCCTTCTGCTCGTCGCGGTCTCGATCGGCACCTTCTTCCTGGCGCACCTCGCCATCAGCGACCCGACCGCGTCGCTCCTCGGGACCACGGCGAGCCCCGCCCAGCAGGCGGCTCTCGCCGAGAAGATCGGCCTCGACCGTCCGCTCCTCGTACAGTTCTGGGACTGGCTCTCGCATGCCGTCCTGCTCGACTTCGGTGTCTCCTGGCGCAACTTCCAGCCCGTCGGCGCACAGCTCGCGATCAAGGTCCCGGTGACGCTGTCCGTCGTGACGTTCGCGACGCTGATCACCGCCGTCATCGGCATCGCCTTCGGGATGATCACGGGGCTGCGGCCGGGTACCTGGTTCGACCGGATCATCAAGGGCATCTCCGTCGTCCTCTTCGCGCTCCCCGGCTTCTGGGTGAGTCTCGTCCTCGTCATGTGGCTCGCCGTGCAGCTCAAGTGGTTCCCGGCCGTCGGCTACGTGCCGCCCACGCAATCGGTGGACGGATGGCTGCGCTCCATCACCCTCCCGGCGATCTCGCTCGCCCTCGGCGGCATCGTCGCCGTCTCCGAGCAGTTGCGCAACGCCGTGATCGCCCAGAGCCGCCAGGACTGGGTGCGCACACTCCGCAGCCGTGGTCTCTCGGCCACCCGGGTCAACCTGCACATCCTCCGCAACGCCTCACCGGCCGCGCTCACCGTCATCGCCCTGATGTTCGTGGGGCTGCTCTCCGGAGCGATCGTGGTCGAGCAGATCTTCAGCCTCCCGGGCCTCGGACAGCTCACCAACCAGTCCTCGCAGAACGGCGACATCCCGATGCTCCTCGGCATCACGGTCATCTCCATCGTCTTCGTCATCCTTATCAATCTCCTGCTCGATCTCGTGCTCGGCTGGATCAACCCGAAGGTGCGCGTCGCATGACCACCACAGACATCCGGGTCGCCTTCGACCGGGCGGCGCAGAAGCGACGGTCGAGCCTGTTCCGCCGGTTCCTCCGACACCCCGGCGGGTACATCCCGCTGGCGATCTTCGTCCTCATCGTGCTCGTGGGGGTGTTCGCGCCGCTGCTCGCGCCGATGGACCCGAACTTCGTCGACCTCGCCGCGGCCAAGGCTCCTCCCGGGTCCGAACACCTCCTCGGCGGCGACTCGACCGGCCGCGACATCCTGAGTCGCCTCATCTACGGCACTCGCACGACCCTGTGGGGCGCGCTCATCACGATCATCACGGCGCTCGTGATCGGAGTGCCGTCCGGCGTCGCGGCCGGCTACTTCGGGGGGACGTTCGACCGGGTCGCCACCTGGATCAGCGATGCCCTGCAGTCGATCCCCGGAATGATCATCCTGCTCGTGGTCGCCGCGGGCAGCCGCAACAACTTCGAACTGCTGATGGCCACCGTCGGCGTGTTCATGGTGCCCGGCTACTTCCGCATCGCGCGTTCCCAGACACTCGCGGTCCGCAGCGAGCCCTACATCGATGCGGCCCGTGTGTCCGGGCTGCCCGACGGGCGCATCATCTTCCGGCACGTCATCCGGGCCGTGTACCCGCCGGTGATCATCCAGACGGCGCTCACCGCGGGCATCGCGATGGGCATGCAGGCCGGACTCCAGTTCCTCGGCATCGGCGACTCCAACGTCCCCAGCTGGGGCGCGATGATGCTCGAGGGCTTCCGCCTCATGCTCACCTACCCGCTCATGCTGCTGTGGCCTTCGGCCGCACTCGGGCTCACGATCGCGGTGCTCGCGATCATGGGATCCACGCTGGCCGAGCTGGTGCAGGTGCGGACGCCCCGTGTCTCTCGTCGGCGCGCCCGCGCCGAGGCCGCCGCGACGGCACCGCGACACCCCGCGACCGGTCGCGCGCAGCACACGGCCGAGGGATCGGTGCTGCGGGTCGAGAACCTCCGGGTCGTGCACGCCACCCCGACCGGTGAGACCGAGGTCGTGCACGGCGTCACCCTCGACGTGGCGCCCGGCGAGGTCGTCGGCATCGTGGGGGAGTCGGGGTCCGGCAAGTCGCAGACCGTGTTCTCGGTGCTCGATCTGCTGCCCTCCACCGGGCGTGCGGTCGCCGACGCCATCTGGGTGGGCGGGACCGACGTGACGAAGGCGACTCCGAAGCAGCGGCAGGCCCTGCTCGGCCGCGAGATCGGCTATGTGCCGCAGGAGCCGATGAGCAACCTCGACCCTTCGTACACGATCGGCCACCAGCTCATCGAGCCGCTGCGCCGCACCCACGGTCTCCGCAGGTCGGAAGCCGAGGAGCAGGCGCGGGCGATGCTCGTGCGTGTCGGCCTCACCGAGCCCGATCGGGTGATGCGCAGCTACCCGCACCAGGTGTCGGGCGGCATGGCGCAGCGGGTGCTCATCGCCGGCGCGATCGCGGGCAAGCCGTCGCTGCTCGTGGCCGACGAGCCCACCACGGCTCTCGACGTGACCGTGCAGGCCGAGGTGCTCGAGCTCCTGCGCGAACTGCAGGCCGAGTACGGCATGGCGCTGCTCATCGTCACCCACAACTTCGGCGTCGTCGCCGACATCTGCGACCGCGTGATCGTGATGCGCGGCGGAGACATCGTGGAGTCGGGGCCGGTCGATTCCCTGTTCGCCGCGCCGACCGAGGACTACACGCGCGAACTGATCGCCGCCTCGCTCGACGAAGCCGAAGGTCGTGCCGAGCTCGACCGCACCAGAATCGAGGCGACCGCATGAGCACGCTGCTCGAAGTGAACGACCTGGTCGTGGAGTACGGACGAGGCCGGCACGCCTTCCGTGCGCTGCACGGTGTCTCGCTCGACATCGCGCCGGGCGAGTGCCTCGGCCTGGTCGGAGAATCCGGCTCGGGCAAGTCGACGCTCGGCAAGGCGATCCTCGGCCTCGCGCCCGTGACGGGCGGGAGCATCCGCTTCGACGGGAAGGAGATCAGCGGGCTCGGCGGCCGCGCCAGACGCGCGCTCGCGGATGACGTGCAGGTCGTCTTCCAGGACCCGTACGGCTCGCTGAATCCTGCCATGACGATCGGCGACATCCTCGCTGAACCGCTGCTCACCACCGGCATCGGGCCGAAGGCGGCTGAAGCGAAGGTGCGCGAGATGCTCGACCGTGTCCGCCTGCCCGAATCGGCCATGGACCGCTACCCGAGCGAGTTCTCCGGGGGTCAGCGTCAGCGCATCGCGATCGCCCGCGCTCTCGTGCGCGGACCGCGGCTCATCGTGTGCGACGAGCCGGTCAGCGCCCTCGACCTGACCACGCAGGCCACGATCCTCGATCTGTTCATCGAGCTCCAACGAGACACCGGGGTGGCCTACCTTTTCGTCTCGCACGATCTGGGCGTCGTCCGCCGCGTCTGCCACCGCGTGGCCGTCATGTACCGCGGCGAACTCGTCGAGGTGGGGGAGGGGGAGCAGGTCACCCGTGCCCCGGAGCATCCGTACTCCGAGCGGCTGCGCCTGGCCTCGCCCGTTGCCGACCCCGTCGCGCAGCGTGAGCGACGTGCCCAGTGGCTCGCTCTGCGGGAGGTGCGCGATGCGGCGGTACGGTAGCTCCAGGCCCGATCACTCCACGCACCGGAATCGGCCGGAAGGACCTCATGCCGAAGATCATCGATCACGACCAGCGTCGACGGGACATCGTCGAGGTGGCCAAGAGCATCATCCTCAAGGGTGGTTTCGAGGCGGCGACGATGCGCAGCATCGCGGCGGAGGCAGGCTTCGCGAACGGCGCTCTGAAGCACTATTTCCCTGGCAAGGAGAGCATCGTCGCGGCGACGTTCGAGACGATCCTGCAGCAGATGTCCGAGGGGGTGCAGGCCGCGGGCGAGGAGCCGGCGTCGGCGGATGCCGCGTTGCGGGGGTTCCTGCAGGCGACGATTCCTCGCGATCAGGAGCAGATCGCCGCGGGACGGGTGCTGCTCGCGCTATGGGAGTACGCGATGGCGAACGAGTCTCTCGCGGAGCTGTATCGCGGACACCTGGCGTCCTGGCGCACCTCGCTCATCGAGCGGATGGAGGCGGCGCGCGACGAGGGATCGATCCGCGACCAGGACTACGGCCCCCTCGCGAACGAGTACATCTCGGCGGCGGTCGGTGCGACCGTGATCAACCTCATGTATCCCGACGGCGAGCGGATCGCCGACTACGAGACCTATATCGACCAGTTCCTGGCACGCCTGCGCTGAGCATGGTGCGCCGGGTCCGAGAGGACGGCGCATCATGACCTCATCCCTGTTCGTCGAGCGGCACCCGGGCATCGGGCGCCCCGTCGTGTTCCTGCACGGCCTCGCCTCGCGCGGAGCGAAGGACTGGCCGGATGCCGAGTGGGGCGGAGCCTTCGGCGACCGTCCCCGTCTCGTGGTCGACCTCCCGGCACACGGCTCGAGTCCTGCGCTCGGGACCGCGCCCACCTCGGTGGTGCTCGACGCGCTCGCCGAGGCTGTCGGCAGCGCGGAGGTCGACCTGGTGGGCTACTCGCTGGGAGCCCGCCTCGCCTGGGATCTGGCGAAGCGCCCCGGGGTGTCCGTGCGCCGATTGGTGCTCGGCGGTCTCAGCGCGGGCGAGCCCTTCTCCCTGGTCGACCTCGAGGCCGCGCGCACGACGATCGGTGGCGGCCCCGCACCGATGGACCCGCTCACGGGCATGATCGTGCAGATGGCCTCGCTGCCGGGCAATCGGACGGGCGACCTGATCGATCTGGTCGAGGGACTCGCGGCCGAGCCGTTCGACCCGCGGGCCGATGGCCTCGGGCTGCCCGTGCTGCTGCTCGGCGGCACGGACGACGCGATGGCAACCGGTATCGACGAGCTCGCGCGGGTGCTCCCGATCGCTCACGCGCAACGGGTGCCGGGCGACCACCTCGCCGCGCTGCACACGGCAGAGTTCCGCGCCGCAGTGCAGGACTTCCTGGCGGACTGAGCAGAGGCCGTTCCTCCCGCCACCCCCTGCCCTTTAATTCCAACATTTGTAGACACACAGATCGAAAGGCCAAGACATGACCGACACTCCCACCGCGGACGCCGCACGGATCCTCGACATCGCCACCGGGTACATGGCATCGAAGCAGCTCTTCCACGCCAGCCGCATCGGCCTCTTCGCTGCGGTCGACGGCGGAGCCGACACGGTGCCGGCGATCGCCGAGAGGTGCGGGGTGAGCGAGCGCATCGCGCACCTGCTCGCCGACGCGATGGCAGCCAAGGGGCTTCTGGTCCGCGCCGACGGTCGCTACTCCGTCGCGCCGGATGCCGCCGCCTACCTCACCGGTGCCGACGCGGCGATCGACCTCGCGCCGTTCCTGACCTTCCTCGACGAGATCAGCTACCCGCACTGGCTTCAGTTCGCGCACACGGTCGACACCACCGAGCCGGGGGACCTGCAGATGGACGACTCCCGCTGGGCGACGTTCATGGCGGGAGTGATGACGTACAACCGCCTGCACGCTCAGGAGTTCGGCCGCCATATCGACCTCGCCGGCGCCACGAAGGCCCTTGATTTCGGCGGCCTCTCCGCCGAGTTCGCGCTGTCGGTGATGGCGCAGAACCCCGAGCTGCACACGACGTTCGTCTATGCACCCGGCTTCGAGGGCGGCATCGCCGAAGCCGTCGCGGCGGCGGGTGTCGCCGACCGAGCCGTGGTCGAGGTCGCCGACACCGCGACGGCGGAGCCTGTGGGCGCGTACGACGCGGTCTTCGCCAATCACGTCATCCACCGCTTCACCGCCGCGGAGAACGCGCAGATCTTCCGCCGCCTGCGGGCGGCGGCGAATCCGGGAGCGACCCTGACGGTGCTCGACTTCTTTCTCGACGACGACGTGGAGCAACGCGGGATCGACGCCCTGCACGCGGGGGAGTACCTCGTCATCGATGGGACCGTGGTGTATCCGGAATCTCAGGTGCGCGGGTGGCTGACCGATGCCGGGTGGGAGGTGCGCGCCAAGGTCGCCCTGCCCGGAAGCCCGAGGGTGCTCGTCGCGACGGCGGTGTGAGAGTTCCCCGGCGTCGGGAGCCCGGCGCCGGGGTCGCAGACTGGTCCGAGGGGGATCAGAGGCGGGCGGCATGCGTGAACATGCCGCCCGCCGTTTTCGTGCGCGGGTGAACTCAGTCGCGGGTGAACACCGTGCGGCCGTCGACGATCGTGCGCACGACCTCGAGCGAGGTGAACGGACGGCCGGGCGTCAGCGGGTCCTCATCGAGGATCGTCAAGTCGGCGACGTGCCCGATCCGAAGCGAGCCCTTCCAGTCCGACGCGCCATCCTGTCGCGCGGCATCCACGGTCATCGAGCGCAGAAGCCGGTGGCGGGTCTGTGGGTCGTCGGAGACGCCGGCGTCGGCGAGCAGGGCGAGCGAGGCGTCGAGGCCGAGCCGCCAATCCGGACTCGCGATCGGCGAGTCGCTGGTCACCGTGGTGAGAGTGCCGGAGGTGAGCATCGTCGCCAGCGGCCAGGCCGTGGCGAGCCGCGCTTCACCGAGCTGGACCTCCGCCCAGGAGTGGGTGTGCGCGGCGATCAACGGCTGTACGGCGAACCCGGCATCGACCCGACGCATGCGCGCGATCTGCTCGGCCGTGGCCAGGTCTCCGTGGACGACGTAGTGCGGAGCGGTCGGGGCGGGCGCGTCGGAGAGGCGCTCCAGGATCGCGAGGAACTCCGCGATCGACCGGTCGCCGGTCGCATGCACCGCGATCTGCAGTCCGCGGGATGCGGCGAGTTCGACCATCCGCTGGAACGCGGAGAGCGGGTCGGTGCCTCCTCGTGTGAGCAGGGCTCCGGTGGTGCCGTCCGCGTAGGGCTCCTCGACCCAGGCAGTCGCCATCGGGGGAATGCCGTCGGCGAAGATCTTCACTCCGGGGATCGCGAGCCATCGCGGGTCGTGGGTCGGTGCCGGGGTGTCGATGCCGCGCTCGAAGTCGTCGAGCGTGCTCTCGCCGTCGATCGTGCCGAAGAGTCGCAGCAGGGTCACGCGCGACGTCTGGGCACCCTCACGGTGCAGCTCGCCGTAGGTATCGAGCATGTCGGCGCCGAAGCATCCGGTCTCTCCGGCGTCCTCTCCCGGACCGATCCCCGGTTCGGTGTAGCTCGTGATGCCGTATTCGGCGAGGAGGCGCCATGCGCGGCGGAGGGCGGATCGTCGTTCGTCCGCGGTCGACACGAGCCTTCCGGACGGCTGTTCCTCCCCGGGAGTGTCGGAGAAGAACAGGTGCGGCCAGCGCGCACCGAGCCAGGCGGCGTGCAGGTGCGCATCGTTGATGCCGGGGACCGCGGTGCGTCCGTCGAGTTCGAGGGTGTCCCGTGCGCTGAGCCGGGTGGCGGCTGCATCGGTGGCGACGATCACGCCGTCGCGCACGGCGAGAGCGTGGGCGACCTCGCCCGTCCCGTCGAAGGTGTGGATGCGTCCGCCGCGGATGATCAGGTCGGCGTCGTCGCCGGGAAGTGTCTGGCTCATTATTCCACCAGTGTAGACGCAAAAAGGGGCCGCAGGTGAGGCGGGAACGCACCGATTCGGCGCGTGGTTCTGCGGCTTGTACGCTGGAGACATCCCCCGATTCACCCGGCAACTCGCGCGCCGGCGACCTCGGCGCGCGCTCACACATGCAAGGACGCAGATGAACGATTCCGCGGCACACCGCGACGACTGGACTGAGAGCGAAGAGCTGGCGGAGCGGATGATCCCGCTCATCGGGGCGCTCCGACGCGAACACGACGTGGTCACCTCGCTCCACGGGCACCGCCTGCTCGGGCTGTCGGCGACCGGTCTCGTCGAAGTGCACGAGCGCGTCGCGCAGCTCGGGCACGAGAGGCTCCCCATCGAAGACAGCCTCGCCGTGCTCGAGGCGATCCACGCCCTCGCCCCCGGCGCCTCCTCCCTCGACGTCGCCCGCCTCGTCGCCGGGCACGCCGAGAGCGGTCAGCCGCTGGAGACCTACCTCGCCGACGTGCTCGCACCCGCGATGGGGGCCGTCGCCGCCGAGCCCACCGACGTCGTGCTCTACGGCTTCGGACGCATCGGACGCCTGCTGGCCCGCATCCTCATCGCCCACACCGGCGGCGGCAGCGGACTGCGCCTGCGGGCCATCGTCGTCCGCCGCGGCGCCGAGAACGACCTCGTCAAGCGGGCGTCCCTTCTCCTGCGCGACTCGGTGCACGGTCGCTTCGCCGGCTCGGTCACGGTCGACGAAGCGGCGGAGCAGATCATCGCCAACGGCACCCGCATCCAGGTGATCTACTCCGACGATCCGGCGAGCATCGACTACACCGCCCATGGCATCCACGAGGCGATCGTCGTCGACAACACCGGACGCTGGCGCGATGAGGCCGGTCTCTCCCAGCACCTGCGCTCGAAGGGCGTCGCCCGGGTGCTGCTCACCGCCCCCGGCAAGAGCCCCCTCAAGAACATCGTCCACGGCATCAACGACGACACGATCGCCGACACCGACCGCATCCTCTCGGCCGCTTCCTGCACGACCAACGCCATCACGCCCGTGCTCGCGGCGATCGACGAGGCATACGGCGTCGTCAAGGGGCACGTCGAGACCGTGCACTCGTTCACGAACGACCAGAATCTGATCGACAACTTCCACAAGGGCGACCGGCGCGGACGCTCGGCTGTGCTCAACATGGTCATCACCGAGACGGGCGCCGCGAAGGCCGTCGCCAAGGCGCTTCCGCAGCTGGAGGGCAAGCTCACGGGCAGCTCGATCCGCGTCCCCACCCCCGATGTCTCCCTCGCGGTGCTGCACCTGACGATCGAGCGCCCCGCGACGAAGGACCAGGTCAACGACTACCTGCGCCGCGTCTCGCTGCACTCGAAGCTGCGCCAGCAGATCGACTACGTCGAGAGCCCTGACGTCGTCTCGACCGATTTCGTCGGCTCGCACCGCGCGGGCATCGTCGACGGACTCGCCACCATCGCCGACGAAGACACCCTCATCCTGTACGTCTGGTACGACAACGAGTTCGGCTACTCCTGCCAGGTCATCCGCGTGCTCGAGGTCATGGCGGGCTCGCACCCGGTCGTGCTCCCCGAGCGCCGAGAGGTGACCCTGCAGAGCTGACGTTCTCGTGCGCCGCGTCGGCGGCACGCGGCATGATGAGGGCATGAAGACCGCGACCCTGCGCGCCGAACGCCTCCGATCGCACCGCCTCACCGCTCCGACGCGCACGGTGGCAGATGCGGCGCACCACATGCTCGCCGTGCAGAGCCAGGACTTCACTGCCGGCCGGTGGGCGCTCGCCGTCCGCACCCGAGGAGAAACCACGTTGCGCGACGTCGACCGCGCCTTCGACCGCGGCGACATCGTGCGCGGGTGGACGATGCGCGGCACGCTGCACACCGTCCCGGCGCGCGACCTCGGCTGGATGCTGCAGGTCACCGCCGGACGGCAGCGGCAGCAGGCGGCATCCCGGCACCGTGAGCTCGGCATCGACGACGACGTGGTCGCCGCGACCGTGCAGGCGCTCACCCCCGCGCTGCGCGACGGCGGATGCACCCGCGCCGAGGTGTTCGAGATCCTCGAGGGCATCGGCATCGACCCCTCGGGTCAGCGCGGCATCCATCTGCTGTTCACGCTCACGATCGACGGCCTGATCTGTCAGGGCCCCGTCGTCGCGCGAACCGGCGTCGCCCGCGAGCAGCGCTTCGTGCTCGTGGAGGACCACATCCGCGAGCACGTCACCCCCGACGATCCGCTCGCCGAGATGTTCGTCCGCTACATCGACGGACACGGCCCTGCCGGCATCGCCGACTTCGCCTGGTGGTCGGGGCTCACCCTCGGACAAGCGCGTGAGGCGGCCGCGCGGGCGGGAGCAGGGGTGGAAGAGGTCGACGACGGGCTCTTCGCTGCACGCGAGCACCCGCGCCGAGCGGCGGGGGCGGCATCCGTCTACGCCCTCGGCGCGTTCGACGAGTACTACATCTCCTACGCCGACCGCACGACCGTCTGCGCTCCGGACCACCTGGCGGCCGTCGGCCCGGGGAAGAACGGGATGGTGCGTCCGACCCTCATCGAGCGGGGACGGGTGATCGGCACCTGGTCGCACGCGAGCGCGACGAGGGATGCACCGCCCGAGTTGTTCGAGGAGCCGGAGGATCCCGCTGCGGTGGCCGCCGCCCTCGCCCACTTCGCCCGGTTCGCCGACGACTGAGCCACCGCGGCAGCGTCAGATCGGCGGACCGACGCGACTACTCGCTCGCGTGCCGTGCGAGGAAGTTGTAGACCTCGTTGTCGTCGACGCCGGGGAACGCGCCCCGGGGGAGCGGTGAGAACATGTGCGTGTGCACGCGTGCGCTCGGCCACGCCCGTCCGCTCCACCGATCGCTCAGCTCTTCCGAGGGGCGTCGGCAGCACGACTCGTCGGGGCAGGTCGACACGGCCCTGTCATTCGTCTCGCGTCCACGCCACCAGCGCGCGTCGTCGAAGGGCACGCCGACCGTCACCGAGAACTCGCCGTCGCTCGACGATCCGGTCTGGGTCGAGCACCAGAACGTGCCGGAGGGGGTGTCGGTGTACTGGTGGTGCTCCACGGTGCGGTTCTGCTGGGTGAACGCCGCGCGCGCCTGGAACTTGCGACACACCCGCTGTCCTTCGACCGCGCCGGTCACGTCCATCGGCAGCGGCAGGTCGTCGTTCTCATACACGCGGGTGATGGCACCGGTGGAGTCGACACGCAGGAAGTGCAGCGCCATACCGAGGTGCTGCGTCAGCAGGTTGGTCATGCGCATGCCCGCGGCCTCGTGGGTCACGCCGAAGCCGTCGCGGAAGTCCTCGACCGCGAGGTTGCGGTCCTTCTTCGCCTGCTGCAGGAAGGCGACCGACGCGGTCTCCGGCATCAGGCAGCACGCGGCGAAGTAGTTGATCTCCAGCCGCTGTTGCAGGAAGTCGGCGTAGTCGGTCGGCGGGGTGTGTCCGAGCAGACGGTGTGCCATCGCCTGCAGCGCCATCGAGCGCAGGCCGTGGCCGCCGGGGATGGAGGCCGGCGGGAGGTAGATGCGTCCGTTCTCGAGGTCGGTGACCGAGCGGGTCGAGTGGGGGAGGTCGTTGACGTAGATCAGCTCGAATCCGAGCTTCTCCGCCATGATGCTCACGGTGCGGTGGGTGAGCGCGCCCTGCACATGCCCGGCGGCCTTGAGGTGCTTCTCGGCGAGCTTCTCGATCTCGGGGAGGTAGTTGTTCTGCGCGCGCATCCGCAGTCGCAGTTCGGTGTTCGCGCGCCGTGCTTCCTCCGGCGTCGCGATGGCTTCGCGTTCGCGGCGCTCCAGCTCACGGTGAAGGCCCAGGACCGACTCGATGGTCTCGTCGCTCATGCCCTTGGTCACGCGCACGGGCGCGACGCCGAGCTGGCGGAAGACCGGGCTCTCCTGCGCCCGCTCGAGGGCGATCTCGAGTGCGGCGCGGCGGTTCGGCGGCTCGCCGGAGATGAGGTCGGTCACCTCGGTCTTGGTCGCCTGTGCGATCGCCTGCAGCAGGGAGAGCTTGGGTTCGCGCTTGCCGTTCTCGATCAGACTCAGCTGCGAGCCGGCGACGCCGACCAGAGCGCCGAGCTCGTCGAGCGTGAACCCGTTCTCCAGTCGGTGGTGACGGATGCGGTGGCCGAGAGTCGTGAGGTGAATGCCGGAGGACGCCATTCCTTGAGTCTAGCGAAAGAATTGCAGTTCTTATCGCCCGAAATGGCCGAAAGTCGCGCTCTAACCGGAAGAAGATAGGTGCAACGCCCCACACTTCAAAGGAGCACACGTCATGGCCATCGCCGAAGTCTTCACCCCCCGCACGTCTCCCGTCGCACCGACGCGTACGTTCGGCGCGGCTCCGACGTATGACACCCCCGCCATGGCCGAGCTGGCCGCCTGGGTCGAGGAGATCCGCGCGCTGACCCAGCCCGACTCCGTGCACTGGGTCGACGGCTCGCGTGCCGAGAACGACTGGCTCCTGCGGGGACTCGTCGATGAGGGCAAGCTGATCAAGCTCAACCCCGAATGGCGTCCCGGTTCGTACCTCGCACGCTCGCACCCCAGCGACGTCGCCCGCACCGAGGGGCGCACCTTCATCGCCTCCGAGCGCGAAGAGGACGCCGGTCCCACCAACAACTGGGCGGCCCCGGCCGAGATGCACGACAAGATGGACGAGATCTTCGAGGGGTCGATGCGCGGCCGCACGATGTACGTCGTGCCGTTCTCGATGGGACGCGTCGGCGGCCCGCTCTCGCACATCGGCGTCCAGATCACCGACAGCGCCTACGCGGTCGCCTCGATCGGCATCATGACCCGCGTCGGCGATGCCGTCACGCGTCAGATCGCCGAGGGCGCGCCGTGGGTCAAGACCGTGCACACGGTCGGCGCTCCGCTCGCCCCGGGTCAGCAGGACGTCGAGTGGCCGTGCAATGACGACAAGTACATCGTGCACTTCCCGGAGACGCTCGAGGTGTACTCGTACGGCTCGGGTTACGGCGGAAACGCGATCCTCGCCAAGAAGTGCTTCGCGCTGCGCATCGCCTCGGTGATCGCACGCGATGAGGGCTGGCTCGCCGAGCACATGCTGCTCATCCGCGTGATCGACCCGCAGGGCAAGGCGTACCACGTGGCCGCGGCGTTCCCGTCGGCCTGCGGCAAGACGAACCTGGCCATGCTGCGCCCCACCATCCCCGGCTGGCGGGTCGAGACCCTCGGCGACGACATCGCCTGGATCCGTCCGGGCGAAGACGGCCGCATGTGGGCGATCAACCCCGAGGCCGGCTTCTTCGGTGTCGCACCCGGCACCGGCGAGTCGACCAACGTCACCGCGGTCGAGACCCTCTGGGGCAACACGATCTTCACCAACGTCGCACTCCGCCCGGACGGCGACGTGTGGTGGGAGGGCCTGACCGACGAGGCGCCCGCGAACCTGATCGACTGGGAGGGCAACGACTGGACCCCCGAGTCGGGTCGGCCCGCCGCGCACCCCAACTCCCGCTTCACGGTGTCGGCGGCGCAGTGCCCGCAGATCTCCGAGGACTGGGAAGAGGCCGTGCCGCTCGACGTCATCCTCTTCGGCGGACGCCGCGCGAGCAACGTGCCGCTCGTGGTCGAGGCCACCGACTGGACCCACGGCGTCTTCCTCGGATCGAACATCTCGTCCGAGCGCACGGCTGCCGCCGAGGGCACGGTCGGGGAACTCCGCCGCGACCCGTTCGCGATGCTGCCGTTCTGCGGCTACAACATGGCCGACTACTTCGGTCACTGGCTGAAGGTCGGTCGCGGTCTGCGCTTCGACCGTGCACCGCGCATCTTCCAGGTGAACTGGTTCCGCCGCGGTGACGACGGCCGGTTCCTGTGGCCGGGCTTCGGCGACAACTCGCGTGTCGTCGACTGGGTCATCCGCCGTATCGCGGGTGACGTGCCCGCGGTCGACAGCCCGATCGGACGCCTGCCGCGCGTGGAAGACCTCAACCTCGACGGGCTCGACATCCCCGCCGCCGATCTCGACGAGCTGTTCTCCGTCGACGCCGAGGCATGGAAGACCGAGGCCGATCTGACCGAGGAGTTCTACGACACCTTCGGCGACAAGGTCCCCGCGGCGCTGCGCGCCGAGCTGGCCTCGCTGCGCTACCGCCTCGACAAGGCGTAGTTCCCCCAGACCGGTGCCGGTTCGGGGGAGCCGGCACCCTCATACCCGCGAAGGCGGGACATCAGAGACGAACCCATGGCTGAGTGGTCTCCGACGTCCCGCCTTCGTGTTGTCCGGGAACGGACGTGAATCAGGTGAGCAGTTGATGCCGGGCGAGGTCGCGGTACAGCGGCGTCGACTCCACGAGTTCGGCGTGCGTGCCCTGGCCGACCACGACGCCGTCCTGCAGCACCACGATCAGGTCGCTGTCGACGACCGTCGAGAGGCGGTGCGCGATCACGATGAGCGTGCGGTCGGTGGAGACGGCGTCGATCGCTTCACGCATGCGCTGCTCGTTCACACCGTCGAGCGATGACGTCGACTCGTCGAGCAGAAGGATCGGGGCGTCGGTGAGCAGCGCGCGGGCGATCGCGAGGCGCTGACGCTCGCCGCCGGACAGCATCACGCCGTCTTCGCCGACGGGGGCCTCGATGCCCAGCGGGTTGCGCTCGAGCACGTCGCCGAGGTTCACGGCGCGCAGCACCCGTTCGCAGTCGGCATCGCTCGCATCGGGCGAGGCGAGGCGCAGGTTCTCGGCGAGCGTGCCGGCGAGGGTGGGCGCATCCTGCTCGACGTAGCCGAAGTTGGCGCGCAGGTCGTCGCGCGGATAGGTGCGCGCGTCGTGGCCGTGCAGCCGGATCGATCCGCCGGTCGGGTCGTAGAAGCGCTCGATCAGCGACAGGATCGTGCTCTTGCCGGCGCCGCTGGGGCCGACCAGGGCGACGCGGGAGCCGTGCGGCACGGCGAACGAGACCCCGCGGAGCACTTCATGGTCCTGCGCCGGGGGCGCGGCATCCTCCGCAGACTCCAGGTGCGCGTCCGCGAGGAGGTTCCGCGCTGCCTTCGCCGCCGCCTGACGGGCAGCGACGACGTTCGCGGGGTAGTGGAAGCGCACGTCGCGGAACTCGATGGCGGGTGCGTGCGGGGCAGCTTCCTCGGAGGGCAGCGATGCGGCGATCTTCTCGTCGTCCTGAGACTCGGTGGGCAGGTCGAGCACCTCCTGGATGCGGCCGAGGGCGCCGAGGGCCTGGTTCACCGACGTGATCGCACCGAACGTGGTGGCCAGCGGCATCACGAGCAGGAAGAGGAACATGATGAACGAGATCAGCGAGGCGATCGTGATGGCCCCTGCGGCGACTCGGAATCCGCCGACGCCGAGGACGACGAGAAGCGACAGCTGCAGCGCGATGCCGGAGACGGGAACGACCATCGAGGAGATCTTGGCGATGCGCACGCCGATGCCGTATGCGTCGGAGGCGAGCTCCGACACCGCGGTGGTCTCGCGCTCGGTCGCCCCCGAGGCGCGGATGGTCCGGATCGAGCCGACCGCGCGCTCCACGCCGGAGGCGAGCTCGCCGACCTTCTCCTGCTGTGCCGTCGATGCGGTGCGGATGCGTCCGCTCAGCAGGACGACCACCGCGACGGAGACACCGATCACCACGACGATGAGCAGCAGCAGGATCGGGTCGATCACGAGCATCGCGATGAGCGCGCCGAGGAAGAGCACGGCGCTGCCGACCGCGTCTGCGAGTCCCTGGGTGAGCACGGCGTAGAGCAGCGTCGTGTCGGTGCCCACGCGCGAGACGAGGTCGCCGGTGCGGCGGGCGTCGAACTCCGACGTCGGCAGGTGCAGGATGCGGGCGATCAGTTTGCGGCGGCTCGAGTACACGACCGCGGTGCCGGTGCGCTGGAGCAGATAGTGCTGGAACCCGGAGATGATCGACGACACGACCACGAAGCCGACCAGCAGCCAGACGAGGATCCCGATGCCGGTGTCGGATTGCACGGCTTCGATGACCTGGCCCACGAGCAGCGGCTGCACGAGCGAGGTCGCCGCGCCGATGACGCTGAGCACCGCGACCACGATGAGGGTGCGCTTGTGTTCGAAGAGGAAGGGGAGGAGCTGGCGGAAGGTGGCGCGGGGGCCTTCAGGCTGTGCGCCACGTCCGCGGCGGCGTGCTGTCGCCGAACCGGACATGCGGGGACCTCTATCTGGAGATGGTACTTCGACCGTACTTCGTTCGCGGTCGAATCCTATGGAGCGGCTGTATGAGGCTCAGGAGCGGCCGAATCGCCGATGCGCCGCCTGCTTGCTCACGCCGAGGGCGCTGGCGATCGCCTGCCACGAGTAACCGAGGTTCCGCGCGCGACGCACATTCGCCTCCTCGGCGCGGGCGACCTCCCTTCGCACCTCGGCGAGGTGGTGCAGCGCGGCCAGGGGCTCGCTCCCGTCGTCCTGTGCGATCGTGGTCGGCATTGTCATGGTGGACCTCCTGCGTCAATCGTCGTTGACGCCTCCCTGATTGTCAATACATGTTGACGTGACAGTCTGGAGGGATGCCGACGAAGAAGTGGATCCTGTTCGATATCGGGGGAGTGCTGGAGGTCGTCGACGACGACGCGTGGCAGCAGGAGTGGTGGGAGCGCTGGCGCGCGGTGAGCGGCCTCGACACGGCGGCGTTCGACGCGCGGATCGCGGGCGCCGAACTTCCCGCGATCGATGTCACCGTCGGCACGGAGCCCGCGTTCTGGGCGGCGGTGGGCGCCGCGCTCGAACTCGACGATGAGCAGTGCGCGGCCATGCGCGCGGACTTCTGGGACGCATACTGCGGCACCGGCAACATCGAGCTGATCGACTACGCGCGAACGCTCTCGTCACGCGCGGGGACCGCGATCCTCTCCAACTCCGCCGATGGTGCGCGGGAGGAGGAGGAGCGACGCTTCGGTTTCTCCGAGGTGTTCGACCCGATCTGCTACAGCCATGAGCAGGGCGTGAACAAGCCGGATCCCGAGGCCTACCGGCGAGCGCTGCAGCGCATGGGCGCGGAACCGGACGACGTGCTCTTCATCGACGACCATCAGGTGTCGGTCGACGGTGCCGAGGCGGTCGGGATCCGTGCCGTGCGACACCTCGACAACGCGACGACCATCGCCGCGATCGAGGAGTTCCTGCGGCCGTGACGCGAGGCGCCACGGCCGCAAGATCAGAGCTCGACGGCTGCCGCGACGCCGAGGTCGTCGTCGTAGTCGCTGTCCTTGGTCTCGGGGGAGAGGATCAGCGCGATGAACGTCAGCACACCCATCGCGGACAGGTACAGACCCACCAGCCACGGAGCGCCGCCGGCCACCTCCCACAGCTTCAGGGCGATGAGCGGGGCCACCGCCGCGCCGAGGATCGACGAGACGTTGTAGG
Source organism: Microbacterium sp. NPDC058269 (assembly GCF_042881445.1). Lineage (NCBI taxonomy): Bacteria > Bacillati > Actinomycetota > Actinomycetes > Micrococcales > Microbacteriaceae > Microbacterium > Microbacterium sp. NPDC058269. Next base: position 109,092 of record NZ_JBHVXT010000001.1, on the reverse strand, counting down.
CGATCGCCGACCCCGTGTAGCGCACGTTGGTCGGGAACAGCTCGGGAAGCAGCGCACCCATCGGGCCGAACGTCGCTCCCATCAGCATGAACCCGAACACGAGGAATGCCTGGGTGAGTGCACCCGTGAACTTCGGGTCGACGGCCGGCAGGAGGAACGCGTTGAACGTGAGACCGAACACGATGATGGTTCCGGTGACCCACAGCAGCAGCTTCCGTCGTCCGACCGCGTCGGCGATCGGACCGGAGAGCAGCGTGAAGATACCGAAGAACACCACGCCGATGATCTGCATCAATACGAAGTCGGTGTAGCCGAAGCCGAGACCGGGATAGAACTGGGCCGCGAACTTGATCGGGTCGAAGGGGGCGCCCGTTGCCTCGGCGGCGGCCTTCGCGGCGGCGGAGGCGGTCTCGAGTGAGGCGGCCTTCGTGCCATAGGCGAGCGTGAAGTTCGTCATCAGGTAGAACAGCACGTACGTCGCCAGCATGATGAACGTGCCGAGGATGAGCTGCTTCCAGTGGTGACGGAAGACGGTTGCGAGCGGGAGTTTGCGGATCACGCCCTTCGTCTCGGCCTTCTTGAAGGTGTCGGACTCGACGAGCTTCAGTCGCACCCACAGCCCGATGATGACCATCACGGCCGAGAACAGGAACGGGATGCGCCAGCCCCAGGAGAGGAACGCCTCGGACTTCAGGACCGGGTTCTCGGCGTGGGGCAGCAGCCAGTTGATCGCGAGGAAGAGGAAGTTGGCGATGATGAAGCCGAGCGGGGCGCCGAGCTGCGGGAAGGTGCCGTACCAGGCGCGCTTGCCCTTGGGCGCGTTCTCGGTGGCGACCAGTGCCGCCCCCGACCATTCGCCGCCGAGCGCGAAGCCCTGCGCGAGCCGGAGGATCAGCAGCAGCAGGGCGGCCCACCACCCGATGTCCTGGTAGGTCGGCAGCAGGCCGATCACGAAGGTCGCGATACCCATCGTCAGCAGCGACGCCACGAGCGTCGCCTTGCGCCCGAACTTGTCGCCGAAGTGGCCGAAGACCACCGCGCCGATCGGGCGGGCGACCATCGCGGCCCCGAACACCGCGAACGACGAGAGGAGCGACGTGGTGTCGTCACCGGTGGGGAAGAACAGCACCGGGAACACGAGCACGGCCGCCGTCGCGTACGCGTAGAAGTCGTAGAACTCGATCGTGGTGCCGACCAGGCTCGCGGTGATGACGCGCGAGCGAGGATTCGCGGGCGCAGTGGCAGTACTCATGAAGCTCCTCCGATCGAGTCCCCGGTATGCCGAGGGACTCGGGCGAGTTTACGCCTTCCTGAGTGTTTGCTGTACGTACCCGTGCTTTCGAATCGCGCAACTGGTCGTATTTCCCCTGTGATTGCGACCATTCACGCGATTCGAATCAACGGCGGGCTATTCCTCGGTGTCGCCGAGGGCCGGAGTGCAGGCGAAGACGGCCCTCGGCGACACGAGCTGTTCGAGTTCGAGGACGACCAGACGGTTCGCTCCTGCTCTCGTCGTGGGCGAGGGCACGTACAGCGTGCGCTGCGGGCCGTTGCGCCAATACCGGCCGAGGAAGAAGCCGTTCACGAACGCGAAGCCCTTGCTCCAGGACCCCGCGTCGAGGAATAGGTCAGCCGGTGCATCCAGGGCGAACTCGGCGGACCATGCGACCGGGCCGCTGCCGGCGGCGTTGGCAGCGGCTGCGGCCTCGATCTGGGATGTGATGGCCTTCTGCTCCGCGATTGCGGCGACGTCCAGCGGTGTCGAACTCCACCCCGAAAGCGGAGCGCCGTCGAGGGTGATCTCGCCGATCAGTCCCTTCTCCTCGCCGAGCCGGTGGTCGTAGTTCACGCGCCCCTGATCCTCGACCAGGATGCGGAGGGTGCGGCCATCCGGGATCCTCATCGCGCGGTCGTGTCGGGTGCGGGAGAGGGTGCCGACCGGGTGGCCGTCGACGCTCACCCAGGCGAGGTCACGCACCTCGTCGACGACGAGGAGGCCGCCTTTCCGCTCCGGCAGCTCGATGTCGTAGCGCACGAGGGCGCTCAGATGCCCGAGTGCGTCGAAGGTCTGCGGCAGAGCGGTGGTCGGCGCGGGGTCGGCGATGTCGGTCCACGGCCCCGCCGCTCGGAGCGGAACCTCGAACTCGGGCGCAGCGGCGGCCGCCGCAGGAAGCTCGTCGGGCACCGGCGCGTACCGGGCGATCACCTCGCGGAAGGCGAAGAACTTCTCCGTCGGATTCCCCGCCTCATCGAGCGGGGCGTCGTAGTCGTAGGAGGTCACGAGAGGCAGGTAGCGCCCCTTGTGGTTGGCGCCGTTGGTCAGCCCGAAGTTGGTGCCGCCGTGGAACATGTAGATGTTGACCGATGCGCCGGCCGCCAGCAGCTCGTCGAGGTCGGCGGCGGCCGTGACGACATCGGTCGTGTGGTGCACCCCACCCCACCAGTCGAACCAACCGTCCCAGAACTCGGAGCACATCAGAGGTCCGGTCGGCTGATGCCGGCGCAGGGTGGCCAGCCGTTCGGCGCTCCGCGAGCCGAACGACCCGGTCGTGTGCAGCTCCGGGAGGCTTCCGTCACTCAGCATCCGATCGACGGGCTGATCCACGGTCGTCAGCGGCACCGTGATCCCGGCGTCGCGTGTGACGGCGACCAGAGCCTCGAGGTAGGCCCGGTCCGTGCCGTAGGCGCCGTACTCGTTCTCGATCTGCACCAGCACGACGGGCCCCCCGTGGACGATCTGCCGCGGGGCGACGATGTCGTACACCCGGCGAAGATAGGCGCTCACCTCGAGAAGGAACTCCGGAGCGGAGGAGCGCACACCCTGGACGCTCCCGGTGAGCCACACCGGAAGGCCTCCGTTGTGCCACTCGGCGCAGATGTAGGGGCCTGGTCGCACGATCGCATCGAGCCCCTCGGCGTGCACCAGATCGAGGAAGCGCCCCAGATCGTTCCATCCAGTCGCATCCCACTCTCCGCGCCGAGGTTCGTGCGCGTTCCAGGCGACGTACGTCTCGATCGTGTTCAGCCCCATCAGCCGTGCCTTGCGGATGCGGTCGCGCCACTGGTCGGGGTGCACGCGGAAGTAGTGGATGGCGCCGGAGATCACCTGGTGCGGCTGTCCGTCGCGGAGGAAGTCGGTGTCGCCGAGGGAGAAGGAGGTCACGTGTCGTGGTGCTTTCGATGAGGCGGGCTGAGCCGATTCCGGTACGGAGGATTCGGGACCGGCTCAGCCCGCGGCGTTACTTGTTGACGGTGAAGCCCTGCGCGTTGCCGTACTCGACCAGCGCATCCTGCCAGGCGGTGAGGCCCATGTTCAGGTCGGTGCCGTCCTGGTACGACTGGCCCACGGTGTCGCCGAAGATGCTGTTCGCGTAGACCTGGTAGGGCAGGTAGCTCCAGCCCTCCACCACGTCGTCGGCCGCAGCAGCGAGGACCTCGTTGATCTTCTGGCCGCCGAAGTACTCCGGCGCCTCGGCGAGGAATTCGTCACTCGACAGCTCGGCCGTGGTCGACGGGAAGCCGCCGGTCTCGAGGAAGATCGAGATGCTGTCCTCGGAGTTGTTCAGCCACCACAGGAATCCGGCCGCCAGCTCCGGGTTCTTGCTCTGTGTCGTGACGGCCTGTCCGCCGCCGCCGTTCTCCGCGCTCGCCGGAGAGCCGTCGTAGGTCGGCATCGGCGCGACGCGCCAGTCGCCGGACCCATCGGGCGCACCCGAGATGAGGTTGGCGGGCATCCAGGCGCCGATCACGAGGCTGGCGAGGCTGCCGTCGCCGAGGGCGCGGAACCACTCGTCGCTCCAGCTGCCGTACGGCGCGAGCAGGTCTTCCTCGACGAGGCGGTTCCAGTTCTCGGTCCACGTCTTCGACCCCGCATCCTGCAGGTCGATCGTGACGTCGGTTCCCGAGGTCTCGAACGGCTTTCCCCCGGCCTGCCAGATCATCGAGGTCGCGAAGCCCGCATCTCCCGTGTCGTTGGTGATGTACGCGTCGGGGTTCGCCGCGTGGATCGCTTTCGCCGCCTCGTAGTACTCGTCCCATGTGGTGGGAACGGCGACCCCGGCGGCGTCGAACACGGTCTTGTTGTAGAACAGGGCCATGGGCCCGGAGTCCTGCGGAAGACCGTAGATCGCCTCGCCGTCGGTCACCGAGTTCCAGGTGGAGGCCGTGTAGTCGTCCTCGAAGTCGGCGAACCCGTACTGCGACAGGTCGGTGAACGCGTCGGTCAGGGCGAACTGCGGGAAGGCGTAGTACTCGATCTGCACGACGTCGGGGGCGCCGGAGCCCGCCTTGATCGCGTTCTGCAGCTTGGTGTACTCCTCGTTGTTGGTGCCGGCGTTCACCAGCTTGACCGTGACGTTGGGGTACTCCTTCTGGAAGGCCTCGACCTGTGCCTCAGCAGAGGGCGTCCACGACCAGTACGTGATCTCGCCGCCCTTGTCGAGTGCGGCCTCGATCGAGTCGAACGAGCCGGAGCTCGCGCTGCCGCCGGAACCGGCGTCGCTGCCGGTGCCGCATCCGGCCAGCGCCAGCGCCGCCACGGTTCCTGCGGCGAGCACCACGAGGGTGCGCCGCGTCGGTGAGGGAAGGTGCTTCATTGCTGTGTCCTTTCGGGAGGTGCGATCCAGCGTCGGATCGCAGAGGTGATGCAGGAGAGGTGCGGGGAGCTACTGCTTGACGCTTCCCGCGGTGAGACCTGACTGCCAGAAGCGCTGCAGCAGCAGGAAGGCGATGACGATCGGGATGATCGTGAGCAGCGAGCCCATGATCACGAGGTTGTAGATGGGCTGGGATCCGGCGCCGATGGCCTGTGCGCTCCACTGGTTCAGGCCCACGGTGAGCGGATACCACGCGGGGTCGGACAACATGATCAGCGGCAGGAAGTAGTTGTTCCAGGTGGCCACGACCGTGAACAGCGCCACGGTGACGATCCCCGGCGCCAGCAGTCGCATCGAGATCGTGAAGAACGTGCGGAACTCGCCGGCGCCGTCGATGCGGGCGGCCTCGAGCAGCTCGGTCGGCACCGATTCGGAGGCGAACACCCAGATCAGGTAGAGGCCGAACGGGCTGATCAACGAGGGGATGATCACGGCCCAGGGAGTGTTGGTCAGGCCGAGCTCGCTGAACAGCAGGAACGTGGGGACAGCGAGGGCGGTACCGGGCACCGCCACCGCGCCGAGGACCACGGCGAACACCGCGCGTCGCCCGGGGAAGCGGAACTTCGCGAGCCCGTAGCCCGCCATCGTGGCCAGCAGCGTCGCTCCTCCGGCGCCCACGACGACGTACAGCAGGGTGTTGCCGAGCCAGCGCAGGAAGATGCCGTCGCGGTACGAGAACGTGGCGACCAGGTTGTCGAAGAAGGCGAAGTCGTCGGCGAACCAGAGCCCGAACGAGCTGAAGAGCCCTGCCTGCGTCTTGGTCGAGCTGAACAGCAGCCAGACCAGCGGGACGAGCGTGTAGAGCGCGTAGACGATCATGACGATCAGCAGCGTGTTCGACTTCCGCGGATTCATCGGATCGTGGCGTCGGCGTGCGGGACGGGCGAGGGGGAGTGCCATGTCAGCGCACCTCCGACTTCGAGCCGCGCAGCTGCACGACGTAGGCGATGACCGCGGTGATGACGCCCATGATGATGGCGATGGTCGCGGCGTAGTTGAACTGCTGCCCGGCGAACGACAGGTTGTACGCGTACATGTTCGGGGTGAAGAACGTCGTGATCACGTTCGGGGCGAGCGGGCGCAGGATGTTGGGTTCATTGAAGAGCTGGAAGCTGCCGATGATCGAGAAGATCGTCGCGATCACGAGTGCTCCGCGCACGGACGGGATCTTGATCGAGAAGATCGTGCGCCATGCCCCGGCACCGTCGAGAGATGCCGCCTCGTACATGTCGGTCGGGATGGTCTTGAGTGAGGAGTAGAAGATCAGCATGTTGTAGCCGACGAACTCCCACGTGACGATGTTGCCGATCGAGAGCAGCATCCATTCCTTCGCGAAAGGCGTGATCGCGTCGACGCCGAGGAAGTCGTTGATGTTGCTCGTGAGGCCGAACTGGTCTCCGTAGATGTAGCCCCACATCAGCACCGCCACCACCGCGGGGACGGCGTAGGGCAGGAAGATCAGGATGCGGAAGAAGGATGCGCCGCGCAGGCGGGCGCTGTCGAGGGCGAGAGCGGCTCCGAGCGCGAGGATCAGCATGATCGGCACCTGCACGACGAGGAAGAGCAGCACGCGGCCGAACGCCTCCCAGAACTGCGGATCGGAGAGTGCGCGTGCGTAGTTGTCCAGCCCGACGAAGGCGGTGCCGCCGATGAGCTTCTCCTGGAAGAAGCTCAGGTAGAGCGCATAGGCGAGGGGCGTCAGGAACACCAGGGCGAACACGACCATGAACGGGCCGACGAAGGCCCATCCCTTCCAGTCGCGCGTGTCGCGGCGCCGGATGCCGGGGGCACCCAGGGCTGCGGGGATTTCAGTCGTCATCGACGAGTCCTTCGTACGTTCCGGGCGCGCTCTGCGCCGTGTGTCAACGTCAACATATGCGATCGACTGCTAGTGTGTCAACGTCAACATATGAGGGGATGGGTGATCGTGATCCCAGAGCATCCGACCGAGGCGCCGACGCGTCGGCGTGAGCCCTCGATGGAAGACGTCGCCCGTGAGGCGGGCGTATCCGGCCAGACCGTGTCACGGGTCGTCAACGCCAGGGGCTACGTCGGTGCCGCCACGCGGGAGCGCGTCGAGGCCGCGATGCACAGCCTCGGATACCGTCCCAACAGTGCCGCTCGTGCGCTGCGATCCGGGCGCTTCCGCACCATCGGCGTCGTGATGTTCTCCTTCAGCTCGTACGGCAACCAGCGCACGCTCGATGCCATCGCGGTGCGCGCCGCGCAGCTCGGCTACGCCCTCACGCTCATCCCCGTCGAGTCGAGTGCGGGAGAGACCGTGGCCGGCGCCTTCCGGCGGCTGGAAGAGCACGCGGTCGACGGCATCATCATCGTGATCGAGGCGCACCAGCTCGACGAGGCCGACATCGAGATCCCGGATGCGCTTCCCGTCGTGTTCGTCGACTCGAACCGCGGCGAGACGCATCCGTTCGTCGACACCGACCAGGCGCAGGGCGCGCGGCTCGCGACCGAGCACCTTCTCGAGCTCGGCCACGACACGGTGTGGCATGTCACCGGTCCTGCGCGCTCCTACTCCGCGGAGCGTCGTCGCGAGGCCTGGCGGGAGACGCTCGACACGCACCGGAGAGCGGTGCCGGAGCCGCTCGCGGGGGACTGGACGGCGGCATCCGGCTACGCGGCCGGTGTCGAACTGCGGCAGATCGAGGGGGTCACGGCCGTCTTCGCAGCGAACGACCAGATGGCGATCGGCGTGCTGCGTGCCTTCCGCGAAGTCGGGCGCGAGGTGCCGGAAGACGTCAGCATCGTCGGCTTCGACGGTCTGCCCGATGCCGCACAGCTGTGGCCGCCGCTGACCACGGTGCAGCAGCACCCGGAGCGCGTGGGGGCACTCGCGGTGGACGCGCTGCTCGCCGAACTCGACGGTCTCGAACGGCAGCAGACCCCGCTCGTCGGCACCGAGCTCATCGTGCGGGCGAGCACGGCGCCACCGCGGACCCGCTGACGCCCCTCAGCGCGGAAGGCTCAGCGAAGCGCAGAGGTGCGGATCAGCGCCAGATCGCGGCGATCGCGGCATTCGCGGCGGTGAGGATGCCGACCAGCCAGAACACCGCGGGCGGGACAGCCGTTCCACGACGCTGACGCCCCAGACCGATGCCGAGCAGCGCACCGATGACGAGCAGGATCACGAGCTTGACGCCGATCTTGACGTAGTTGAGCTCGTACGAGATGCCCCACGGCGCGGCGAGCGCGAGGCCCGCGACGGCGGCGATCGCCATGCCGGTGTTCATCAGACGGGTGAACTCCCGCTTGCCGCCGAATGCCTGCACGGCCCAGGAGCCGAACAGCACGGCGAATCCGATGAGGTGGACGAACAGCACGATATGACGGAGAGTCTCCATGCCCTCACCGTACGAGCGCGGAGCCCTTTTGCGCTAGCAAGGGCAGGCTGACCTCAGCCGCGCAGCTCCCGGGTCACGAGGGCCGTGCGCAGGGCAGCGTCCGCTGCTTCGGCGCCCTTGTCCTCCTTGGAGCCTTCCAGGCCCGCACGGTCGAGACCCTGCTGCTCGTCGTCGAGGGTGAGCACGCCGAAGCCGACCGGCTTGCCGGCGTCGAGGGCGACACGGGTGAGGCCATCGGTGGTCGCCGCCGACACGTACTCGAAGTGCGGTGTGCCCCCGCGGATGATCACTCCGAGCGCGACGACCGCATCCGCGCCGCCGGCGAAGGCGGCCTGCGCGGCGATCGCAAGCTCGAAAGAGCCCGGGACGCGCACCAGTCGGTGGGTGGCCTGCGCCGCGTCCAGCACGCGCTCGGCACCCGCGATCAGGCCGTTCGAGATCGTCTCATGCCAGGTTCCGGCGACGATGACGACGTTCAGACCCCGTCCGTCGATGTTGCCGGTCTCGGGTGCTCCTGCGCCGCTCATTTGTCGTCCTCTCCGTGGGCGAGCGCCTCTGCGAGTTCCGCTTCGCCGATGATGTGACCCATCCGGTCACGCTTGGTCTCCAGGTACTGGTGGTTGTTCGGGCCCACTCCGACGATCAGCGGCACCTGCTCGACGACGTCGAGGCCGAGCTCACGCAGCTGCGCGACCTTGTCGGTGTTGTTCGTCAGCAGGCGCACCTTCGACACGCCCAGGTCGGAGAGGATGCCGGCCGCCGCCGCGTAGTCGCGGGCGTCGGCGGGCAGCCCCAGTGCGAGGTTGGCGTCGACGGTGTCGAGCCCCTCCTCCTGCAGGCTGTAGGCGCGCAGCTTGTTGATGAGGCCGATCCCTCGCCCCTCGTGCCCGCGCATGTAGATGACGATCCCGCCCTCCTTCTGGATCGCGTCGAGGGCGGTGTCGAGCTGCGGACCGCACTCGCATTTCAGCGAGCCGAAGGCCTCGCCGGTCAGGCACTCCGAGTGCACGCGAACGAGCGCGGTGTCGCCGGGTTCGCCGGAGACGACCGCGATGTGGTCGGTGCCGGTGATGCGGTCCTTGTAGGCGAGGAAGCGGAAGGTGCCGTGGGTGGTCGGCACCGTCGCGTCGGCGCGCAGGCTCACGCGACGTCCGCGGTGCGCGCTCTGCGTGGCTCCCTCGGGATCGATCTCGTTGAGGTGGGCGATGAGCTGCTCGATCGTGATCACCGGCACGCCGTCACGGGCGCCGAGCTCGATCAGTCCGGGAAGGCGCATCATGCTCCCGTCCTCCGCGACGACCTCGGCGATCGCGCCCACCGGGCGGAGTCCTGCCAGCTTCATGAGCTCGACCGCGGCCTCGGTGTGACCGCTGCGCTCGCGCACGCCGCCGTCGACCGCCCGCAACGGCAGCACGTGCCCGGGGCGGATGATGCTGGTCGAGGTCGACTCCGGGTTCGAGAGCACGTTCAGCGTGTGCGCGCGATCGTGGGCGCTGATGCCGGTGGTGACGCCCTGAGCCGCATCGACGCTCACGGTGTACGCCGTCGAGCGGGCGTCTTCGCTGGCGGCGACCATCGGCGGCAGGTTCAGGTGGTCGGCGAGGTCGGCGGGCATCGGAGCGCAGATGAACCCCGACGACCAGCGCACGGTCCAGGCCACCCACTCGGGTGTCGCGAGCTCCGCCGACAGGATCACATCGCCTTCGTTCTCGCGGTTCTCATCGTCGGCGACGAGAACGGGGCGCCCGGCGCGCAGCGCCTCCAGGGCCTCGGCGATCGTGGAAAGGCTCATCGCGAGCCTCCTTCCGGTGCGGCGCGGAACGCGAGCAGGCGCTCGACGTGGCGGGCGAGGATGTCGGTCTCCAGATTCACGCGGTCTCCGACGGCGCGGATTCCGAGAGTGGTCGCGGCGAGGGTCTCCGGAATCAGGGAGATCTCGAACCACGGGGAGGGGTCTGCGGGGGCGCTGACGGCGCTCACGGTCAGCGAGGTGCCGTCTACCGAGATCGAGCCCTTGTCGACGACGAGCGGGGCGAGGTCGGCGGGCAGGCTGATGCGCAGGACGCTCCACTGGGCGCCGGGCCGCACCTCGAGCACGTCGCCGACTCCGTCGACGTGGCCCTGCACGATATGTCCGCCGAGTCGCGCGCCCACCGGCATGGCCTTCTCGATGTTCACGCGGGTGCCGACCGTCGCCGATCCGATCGCGGCGACGTCGAGCGTTTGCTTCATCACGTCGGTGTCGAACGTGTCGGCGGTCGAGCCGACCACGGTCAGGCACACGCCGGAGACGGCGATCGACTCGCCGTGCACGGCGTCGGCGGCGGCGCGGGGGGCGCGCACGGTCAGGCGCCAGCCGTCGCCGGAGGGGGCGATCGCGGTGATCTCACCCATCTCCTCGATGATTCCGGTGAACATCAGGCGGCTCCTTCGTTCTGAGGGTCTGCGTCTTCCACGGAGTGCGTGTCTTCTGCAGGGTGTGCGATCGCGAGCAGGTCGTGCCCGAGGGGCACCCACTCGTCGATGGTCAGGCGGCGCGCCTCGGCGATGGATCCGACGCCGATGTCGGTCAGGGCGAGTCGGCGGCCGCCGAGCAGCACCGGGGCGATGTAGGCGAGTACGCGGTCGGCGAGCCCTGCTTCGATGAAGGCGCTGGCGAGCGTCGGGCCGCCCTCCACGAACAGGGTCTGCACACCGCGGGTGTGCAGGTCGGCCACGACCGCGTGCAGCTCGCGGGTGTCGAAGAACAGCGGAGCGTGCGGATGCCGGTGCACCGCGGCGTCGACCGGAGTGGGCCGTGACCCGATGACCACCGGGATCGGCTGATCGGGGAGCAGCGCGTCGCCGTCGCGGGCGGTGAGGGCCGGGTCGTCGGCGAGCACGGTTCCGGTGCCGACCGCGATGGCATCGGCCGCTGCCCGGCGACGGTGCACGTCGGCGCGGGCGGCGGACCCCGTGATCCACCGGCTCGATCCGTCGTCGGCGGCGGCGCGGCCGTCGAGGCTCTGCGCCCACTTGACGGTGACATGCGGGCGTCCGAGTCGCTGGGCGGTCAGCCATCCGGCGATCAGGGTGTGCGCGGCGTCCGCCTGCTCGCCCGACTCGACCTCGACTCCCGCGGACCGGAGGCGTTCCGCCCCACCGCCCGAGGCGGCACCGGGGTCATCGAGCGCGTAGACCACACGTGCGACGCCCGCTTCGATGAGCGCGACGGCGCAGGGACCTGTGCGGCCGGTGTGGTTGCAGGGCTCGAGGGTCACGACGGCTGTCGCTCCTCTGGCCTCGCCGGGGGCGAGCTTCGAGAGCGCATCGACCTCGGCGTGCGGGGTGCCGGCGCCGTGATGCCAGCCCTCGGCGATCACCGTACCGTCGGGAGAGAGGATGACCGCGCCGACCTGCGGGTTCGCCCCGCGCGGTCCGCGGGCGGCGAGGTGGAGCGCGCGAACCATCGCGTGGCGCTCTGCCGCGTTCACTGCCATCCGTCGTCCTCCTCTGAGGCTCCGGGTCAGACAGGGGTGGCGGAACGGACGCACGGATGCGCCTCGTGCTGCCTCCCTTCCGGACTAGCGAGGTCTCCCTCGCATCACCGTCGGTCCCGGAATTCCACCGGATCGGCATCCCGATCTCTCGAGACGCTCGCGGACTGTCACCGCCGGTTCGGATTCTCACCGACCCCGGAGCACGTTGTTGCTCTGAGTGTACTCAACGCGTCCGAGCGCATTTCATTCCGAGACATGGATCGGTGGCGCCGTCTGCGCTCGCCGTCACTTCAGCAGTCGGGAGAGACGCCGGTCGGCGAGCACCTTGCCGCCGGTCTGACAGGTGGGACAGTACTCGAGCGAGCGGTCGGCGAAGAACACGCTGCGCACCGTGTCGCCGCACACCGGGCAGGCCTCTCCGCGGCGTGCATGCACCTGCATCCCGCGGCGCTTGGCATCCTTCAGGTCGGCCGGCGGCTTTCCTGAGGCCTCGGTGACAGCCTCGGTCAGGGTCTCGCGCATGGCGGCGAACAGGCGGTCGATCTCGGCGTCATCGAGCTTTCCGGCGATCGCATACGGCGACATGCGCGCGGCATGCAGGATCTCGTCGGAGTAGGCGTTGCCGATGCCCGCGATCACCGCCTGATCGCGCAGCAGCCCCTTGATCTGCATCCGCCGGTCGTCCAGCAGCGTGGCGAACGCATCGCGGGTGAACGAGGAGTCGAGCGGATCGGGGCCGAGCCGGGCGATGCCGGGCACCTCCTGCGGATCGCGCACCACGTAGACCGCGAGCGACTTCTTCGTGCCCGCTTCGGTGAGGTCGAACCCGCTGCCGTCGTCGAGCGCGACGCGGAGGGCGATGGGCGACTTGCCCGGCTTGATGAGCGTCGTCGGAAGCGTCTCGTACCAGCGCAGCCACCCGGCCTTCGCGAGGTGGAACACCAGGTGCAGGTCATCGCTGCAGGAGAGCACGACGAACTTCCCGAGACGAGCGGACTGTGTGATCGTGGCGCCCTGCAGTGCGGAGATCGGCGGGTCGTAGGTCTTCAGCGCGGCGATCGCCGAGACGGTGGCGCGCGTGATCGTGCGTCCCACGGCGCGCTCGGCGAGGAAGGTGGTCAGGCCCTGGACTTCGGGCATCTCCGGCATGCGTTCATCCTGTCATCGGCCGCCGACACTGTCACGTGTCCCGCTCGCGGCCGTGGCTCAGACGATCGGGCCTCAGAGGACCGGCCAGACCACGGGCGTGCGGTCGTCACCGGGCAGAAGAGCGGCCGTCCAGCCGTCGTCACGACCGCGCGGGCTCGTCAGTGCCTGCCGCTGCAGACCTTCGTAGCGGAAGCCGAGGGCTCGGGCAGCACGGGCGGAGGGGATGTTCCCGGCGACGGCCTGCCAGCGGATGCGGACGAGCCGGAGTCCGACGAACCCCCAGTCGATCACGGCACTGGCCGCTTCCGTGAGATATCCCTGGCCCCGTGCACCCTCCGTCACCCAATAGCCGAGTTCGGCGGTCGCACCCGTGAAGTGCTCGGTCATGTTGTGAAGACCGATCATGCCCACGAGCTCGCCATCCGCGTACATGCCCCAGACGACCTCCGAACCGGCGTCCCATTGCGCAGCCACCAGGCGCACGAACTCCTCGGCGTCGTCGCGGGTGTACGGGCTCGGCACCGTGGTCCAGCGTGCGATCTCCGGGTCCTGGCAGGCATCCGCGATCGCATCGATGTCCGCCTCCGTCGGGGCGCGGAGGACGAGGCGTTCGGTGGTGAGGACGACGGATTCCATCCCGACAGCCTAGGCAGGCGAGCGACTCTCGCCGGGCGCGGCGGCCGGAGTGTCCGTGGTCGCGACTAGTCTTATCCGGTGACTGTTCCGGGGATTCTGCGCGCCTTGGAAGAGGCGTCTCTGTACCGTGACGCCCTCAGCTGGGCGCGCACCGATGCCGACCTCGGCCTGGTCGACGGGCTCGACGCCCCGGCGCTCGCCGGTCTGCTCGAGAGGCGGACGGCGGCAGGACACCCGGCCGCCCTGCTCGCCGTCGTCCCCACGGGCCGGAGGGCCGAGAGTCTCGCGCTGGCGATGCACGCGTATCTGCCCGACGCCGACATCCTCACCTTCCCGGCCTGGGAGACGTTGCCGCACGAGCGGCTCAGCCCGAGCCCCGACACGGTCGGCCAGCGACTGCAGACGCTGCGCCGCATCGCGGAGTGGTCGGGTGATCACCCGCTCGTCGTCGTGGCATCCGTGCGGGCCGCACTCCAACCGATCGCGGGCAACCTGGGCGAGATCGCCCCGCTCGAACTCGCCGTCGCCAGCCGCGGGCACGAACTCGACCGCGTGGTGGAGCAGCTGGTCGAGCGGGCATACTCCCGCGTCGACATGGTGTCGCGCCGCGGCGAGTTCGCGGTGCGCGGCGGCATCCTCGACGTCTTCCCTCCCACCTCGGAGCACCCCTACCGCGTCGAGTTCTTCGGCGACGAGATCGACCAGATCCGCGCGTTCTCGGTCGCCGACCAGCGCTCGCTGCCGGGCGACGTCACGGGCGTCGACCTTCCGCCGACGCGCGAGCTGCTGCTCACGGCCGAGGTCCGCGATCGTGCCCGCGCCCTCGTCGGCGGCTTCCCGGCGATCTCGGGCATGCTCGAGAAGATGGCCGAGGGCATCCCGGTGGAGGGGATGGAGTCGCTGCTTCCCGCCGTCGCTGGACCGTTGAAGTCGCTGGCCGAGTACCTGCCGTCCGGGAGCGCCACGGCGGTCATCGATCCCGAGCGCTCGAGCGCCCGCGCCATCACCCTGGGCGACACCAACCGCGAGTTCCTCGATGCGGCCTGGAGCGCGGCCACCTCCGGCGCCTCCGCACCCATCGATCTCGGCGCCGGCGATTTCCTGACGATCGCCGAGCTCCGCGAGGTCGTGCGCGACCGCGGCGGCGTGTGGTGGCGGCTCAGCCCGTTCGGCGCCGGACTCGGCGAGGGCGACGCGGAGGCGACCAACCTCGGGGCTGCCGTCATCCCGTCGTTCCACGGCAACGTCGACGGTGCGATCTCGTTCGTCGAGGCGAAGGTCGCCGACGGCTGGCGTGTGGTCGTGATCGCCGCCGGGCACGGCCTGGTCGACCGTGCACGCGACGTGCTCGCCGACCGGGGCCTGGCCGCCCGCGTGGTCGAGACGCTCACCGAGGCCCCGGAGGGCGGCGTCGCGACGCTGGTCACCGGGTCTGTCGAGGCCGGCTTCCAGGTGGCCGAGGCGAAGCTCGCGGTCCTCACCGACAACGAGTTCTACGGCCGCACGATCGGCGGCGACCAGCGCGTCGTCAAGAAGCTCGCGTCGCGACGCAAGAACGTCGTCGACCCGCTGCAGCTCAAGCAGGGCGACTTCGTGGTGCACGCGACCCACGGCATCGGCCGCTTCGTCGAGATGACTCAGCGCGAGGTGTCGACGGGTGGGCGCAACGCCACCAAGTCGGTGCGCGACTACCTCGTGCTCGAGTACGCGCCGTCCAAGCGCGGCTACCCGGGCGACAAGCTGTTCGTGCCGACGGATCAGCTCGACCTGCTGTCGAAGTACGTCGGCGGCGAGGCCCCGACGCTCTCGAAGATGGGCGGCAGCGACTGGTCGCAGGCCAAGGGCAAGGCACGCAAGGCCGTTCGCGACATCGCCGTCGAGCTCGTGAAGCTCTACTCCGCCCGCATGAGCGCCAAGGGCCACGCCTTCGGCCCCGACACGCCATGGCAGCGCGAGCTGGAAGAGGCGTTCCCGTTCGCCGAGACCCTCGACCAGCTGCAGACGATCGACGAGATCAAGGCCGATATGGAGCGGCCGATCCCGATGGACCGCCTGCTCTCGGGTGACGTCGGCTTCGGCAAGACCGAGGTCGCCGTGCGCGCCGCGTTCAAGGCGATCCAGGACGGCAAGCAGGTCGCGATGCTCGTGCCGACGACGCTGCTGGTGAAGCAGCACCTCGAGACGTTCACCGAGCGCTTCGCAGGATTCCCGGTCAAGGTGCGGCCGCTGTCGCGCTTCCAGACCGACAAGGAGGCGCGGCTCACCCTGCAGGGTCTGCTGGAGGGCTCGGTCGACATGGTGATCGGCACCCACCGCATCCTCACCGATCAGGTGATGTTCAAAGACCTCGGTCTGATGATCATCGACGAGGAGCAGCGGTTCGGCGTCGAGCACAAGGACACCCTCAAGAAGATGAAGACCAACGTCGACATCCTCGCCATGAGCGCCACCCCCATTCCGCGCACGCTCGAGATGGCGGTCACCGGCATCCGCGAGATGTCGACGCTGGCGACCCCGCCCGAGGACCGGCATCCGATCCTCTCGTTCGTCGGCCCGCGCAGCGACAAGCAGATGGCCGCGGCGATCCGTCGCGAGATTCTCCGCGAGGGGCAGATCTTCTTCGTGCACAACCGCGTCCAGTCGATCCAGCGTGTGGCGAGCGAGCTCGCCGAACTCGTGCCGGAAGCCAGGATCGCGGTCGCCCACGGACAGATGGGCGAGCATCAGCTCGAACAGGTCGTCGACGACTTCTGGGAGCGCAAGTTCGACGTGCTCGTCTCGACCACCATCATCGAGACGGGTCTCGACATCGCGAACGCGAACACGATCATCATCGACCGCGCCGACAAGTACGGGCTCAGCCAGCTTCATCAGCTGCGTGGGCGCGTCGGACGAGGCCGCGAACGGGCGTACGCATACTTCCTGTACGACGAGATGAAGCCCCTGAGCGAGACCGCGGCCGACCGTCTGCAGACCATCGCGGTCAACAACGACCTGGGCTCGGGCATGCAGGTCGCGCTGAAAGACCTCGAGCTGCGCGGAGCGGGCAACCTCCTCGGCGCCGAGCAGGCCGGTCACATCGCGGGCGTCGGATTCGACCTGTACCTGCGCATGATCGGCGAGGCCGTGGCGACGTTCCGCGGCGACGAGGTCGAGACCGGGCAGGAGCTGCGTCTCGAGCTTCCTCTCGACGCGCGCATCCCCGAGTACTACATCGACAGCGAGCGACTGCGCCTCGAGGCCTACCAGAAGCTCTCCGCGGCCTCGGCGGCGACAGCGAAGGACGACGCGATCGACCTGGTCATCGAAGAGCTCGTCGACCGCTACGGGACTCCGCCCGAAGAGGTCGAGGGGCTGCTGGCGATCTCGCGCCTGCGCCGCCGTGCCGCACGGGCCGGGTTGACGGATGTGGTCGTGATGGGCTCGAATCTGCGCATCGCGCCCGCCCGGCTCGAGGACTCGATCAAGGTGCGACTGCAGCGGCTCTACCCGAAGGCGAAGCTCGTGGCCGGAGGGGAGGCGCTGGTCGTGCCGATGCCGACCGTCCCCGCCGCCGTCGGCGTGGGGCTCGAACCGCTTCCCGACGCGCAGCTGCTCGAGTGGGTCGGTCAGCTGTTCACCGCGATCTTCCCCGAACCGGTCAAGACCGAGTAGCGCACGGGTGCGGGCCGCGGTACTAGTCTGGCCGCATGTTGTACGAGCACCTCGGGGCTCGGCCCCGCGTCCATGACACCGCCGTCATCGCCCCCACCGCCGTCGTCTCCGGCGACGTGGAGATCGGGCCCGGCTGCCAGGTGCTGCACGGTGCCGTGATCACCGCCGAAGGAGGGGCGATCACCCTCGGTGAGCACGTCATCGTGATGGAGAACGCACTCATCCGAGCGACGGCGGCGAATGCCGTGCACATCGGGTCGCACACCCTGATCGGCACGCTGTCGAGCATCGCGGGCGCGACAGTGGGAGAGGAGACGTTCCTCGCCTCGGGATCGCGGCTGTTCAACGGATCCCTGATCGGGCCGCGCTGCGAGGTGCGCGTGAACGCGATCGTGCTCCGCCGCGCGGTGCTGCCGGAGGGCACGGTCGTGCCGATCGGCTGGGTGGCGGTCGGCGATCCTGCGCAGTTGTTCTCGCCGGATCGTGAGGAGGAGATCGCGGCGGCGCAGCCCGACCTCGACTTCCCCGGGCACGTCTTCGGCGTCGATCGGGACACCCCCGACCTGATGGTGCAGCTGACCGAGCGCTACGGCAGCTCGCTCGCGCGGCATGCACACGACGTGAGCCTCGACGACGCGCACCGCGGGCAGCACCGCGCATGACGGGCGGCGGGGGCCTGGTCCGCCCCGACGTCAGCACCGACGATGCCGCGCGCATCGCGCTCACGTGCTACGGGATCACGGCGACGGCAGAGGAACTCGGCAGCAACCAGGACCGGAACTTCCTGCTCACAGCGGACGACGGCACGAGGAGCGTGCTGCGCATCGACAACCCGGTGGTCGGCGAGGCGGAACGCGATGCGCAGCACGCCGCCATCGACGCCTACCGCGAGGCGGGTGTTCGTGTGCCGTCGGTGCTCCGCGGCCTCGACGGCGCGCTCACACAGCGCTGGAACGGGTTCGCCGCGCGGCGCAGCGAGTTCGCGTCGGGGGAGTCGCTGGTGGATGCCGGCTACCTCGCCCCGGTGGTCCTCGCGGAGTTCGGGGCGCTCGCCGCCGCCTCCGTCAATGCGCTGGCGCCTCTCGAACACCTCGGTCTCGATCGCGCGCAGATGTGGGACATGCGCGTGGCACACGAGCAGATCGGGGCACTTGCGCCGTCCATCGCCGATGCCGCACTTCGCGGCCGGGTGCTGCGAGCGGCGGCGAAGGCGCAGGCCGCACTCGCACCGCTCGCCGAGCGACTTCCGGTGCAGGCGATCCACGGCGACCTCACCGACGACAACGTGATGGGGGAGCGCGGGGCGGACTCCCGGCTGCACCCTCAGACGGTCCTCGATCTCGGCGACCTCGGTCTCGGCTGGCGCGTCGCCGAGCTCGCGGTCTGCGCTTCGTCGATGCTGCACCATGAGCCGGAGCGTCCGTTGCGGGTGATCGAGACGGTCACCGCCTTCCACCGGCACGCGCCCCTGAGCGCGGCGGAGGCCGAGGCCGTCTGGCCGCTCGTGGTGCTGCGCGCCGCGCTGCTGGTGGCGAGCGGATGGCGTCAGCTCGAGATCGACGGCGACAACGACTACGCACGGGAGCGGGTCGCGGGCGAGCAGGCGATCTTCGACGCCGCGACGCTGCTGCCGCTCGTCGAGATGACCGAGCAGGTGTGCGCCGCGGTGGGAATCGACGCGCATGGCTTCGATGCCGTCGAGCCGATGGCGGAGCCGGATGCCGCACCGCTCGCCGTGCTGCTGCCGGATCTCGCCGGCCGCGTGGCCGTGATCGATCCCGGTGTCGAGTCCGCAGTCCTCGACCGCGGGCGTTGGCTCAAAGAGAGCGCTGAGCAGCACCTGGTCGCCGAGGCGATCGAGCTCGGGGTCGCTGTGGCGGTCATGCCGTACGGGGTGTTCCGGCTGACGCGAGCACGCGTCGACGATGCAGAACCCGGGCGAACCTGGGCGACCGCCTGCGAACTGCACTTCCCTCCGGGCCCCCGAGTGAGGGTGGCGGCTCCTGCGAGCGGGCGGGTGACGCAGCGGGGCACGGTCGCACGTCTCATCCTCGACCTGGACGGTCCGGGTGATGGCCGCGACTGGGTGCTCGAGATCACAGGCCTCGATGCGGAAGAGCGCCGGGAGCGCCCCGTGAGCGCCGGTGAGACGGTGGGCTGGGTCGCCGCGGCCTTCGAACCTCGGCGCATGACCGTCGGGATCCACCGCGAGGACGCCCCCGAGCAGCAGGCGGACGGAGCACCGCTGGTCGCCCCTGACCGCGTCCCGGCATGGAGCCGTCTCACCGCCGACCCCGCACCTCTGCTCGGTCTGCCGTCCTTCGCGCAGCGGGATGATGCGGAGGCGGAGCTGCACCGCCGCGAGCGGATCTTCGCTGCGGCGCAGGAGCGCTACTACGAGCGCCCGCCCCAGATCGAGCGCGGATGGCGGCATCATCTGATCGACACCACCGCGCGCACCTACATCGACATGGTGAACAACGTCGCCGGTCTCGGCCACGCCCACCCGAAGGTCGCGGACGCGGCAGACCGCCAGCTGCGGACCCTCGCCACGAACTCCCGCTTCCTCTTCCGCGACCTCGCGGAGTACAGCGAACGACTTCTCGCCTTGATGCCGGAGGAGAGCGGACTCGACACGGTGCTGCTGGTCAACAGCGGCTCGGAGGCGGTCGATCTCGCCATCCGCCTGGCGCAGGCGGCGACCGGTCGTCGCACGGTCGTCGCACTGCGAGAGGCCTATCACGGCTGGACGATGGCGAGCGACGCGGTCACCACCAGCGCCTATGACAACCCGTTCGCCGGGGAGACGCGACCCGACTGGGTGCACGTGGCCGATGTGCCCAACCGCTTCCGCGGCACGTATCGAGGCGAAGACGTCGCGGAAGACTACCTCGCCGACCTCGCGACCGATCTCGATCGGCTGCAGGACGACGGACGAGAGGTCGCCGCGTTCCTGTGCGAGTCGATCCTCGGCAACGCGGGTGGCGTCGTGCTCCCCGAGGGCTACCTCGCCGGGGCGTACGCGCAGATCAGGGCGGCGGGCGGACTGTGCATCGCCGACGAGGTGCAGGTCGGCTTCGGACGGATGGGATCCGCCTTCTGGGGATTCGAGCTCGCCGACGTCGTGCCCGACATCGTCACGATCGCGAAGCCGATGGGCAACGGCTACCCGATCGGAGGGGTCATCACCTCGAGGCGCATCGCGGACGCCCTGTCGACGCAGGGCCAGTTCTTCTCCTCCGCCGGCGGCAGCACGCTCAGCTGCCGCGTCGGCATCGCGGTGCTCGATGCGATGGCCGAGGAGGGACTGCAGCACAACGCGGCAGTGATCGGCGCGCGCCTCGCCGAGGGCCTTCGGGACCTCGTCGACCGGCATCCGCTGATCGGCGTCGTGCACGGCGAGGGGCTGTACCTCGGCGTCGAACTCGTGCGCGATCGCGACACCATGGAGCCTGCTGCCGCCGAGGCCGCGGCGATCTGCGAGCGGATGCGCGAACTGGGCGTGATCGTTCTGACGACCTCCGAACGATCCAACGTCCTGAAGATCAAACCGCCGCTGTGCCTCACGGCGCAGAGTGCCGATCACGTCGTCGAGATGCTGGATCGGGTGCTCACCGAGGGATGGTGACTCAGGACCGCATCTTCGAATCCCTTCGTCGTTCGGATTGTTAAAAGCGTATTTCGAACCGAATTGACCGTAGCGCTGGCGATTCCCTCCGGTCCATACTGTTGCTCAGCGTCGGACGACCCGAAGTCCGACCCATGCGCTGTCCCCCGAGGAGTACCCATGGCCACGAAGACGAAGCCGCTCGCGCACGGCGGAGGGACGCTCAGACGAAATCTCGGGCTGTGGGCGATCGTCGGGCTCGGGCTCGGGTACATGACGCCGACGGTCGTGTTCGACACCTTCGGCATGGTCGCCCGCGACACGGACGACGTCGTACCGGCCGCGTATCTCGTCGCCCTGGTCGTGATGGTGTTCACCGCGATCAGCTACGGCAAGATCTCCAGCGCGATCCCGAGCGCCGGATCGGCCTACACCTACGTACGCGAGTCGATCCACCCCAACCTCGGGTTCATGGTCGGCTGGACGTCGCTGATCGACTACGTGCTGCTGCCGATGGTGAACTGCCTCATCATCCGCAGCTATCTGGAGGCACTGTTCCCCGATATCCCGGGGTGGATCTGGGTCGTGCTCTACTGCATCCTCGTCACGAGCATCATCTACCTGACGATGCGCGGCACCTCGAACATGAACATGATCCTGCTCGTGTTCTCGATCGTCGTGATGGCTGTGTTCGTCGTGATGGTGATCGCCCAGCTGATGCGCGGCGACGGGGCGGGGACGGTCGCGTCGATGACCCCGTTCTTCCACGACGGCGCCACGATGGGCGCGGTGCTGATGGGCGCCACGATCGTCTGCTTCTCATTCATCGGCTTCGACGCGGTCACGATGTACGCGGAGGAGGCGAAGGATCCGAAGATCATGCCCAAGGCCATCCTGCTGACGGTGCTGCTGGGCGGCGCCATCTTCCTCATCTCCGGTTACCTCACGCAGCTGCGCTTCCCCGACTGGAACGAGTTCGCCCCGGGCGGCGACATGCAGTTCGTCGAGGACTCGACGCTGCCGATCATCGGCAACCTGGTCGGCGGTCCCGTGCTGATGGCCGTGCTGACGGCGGCCGGCTTCTGCGCGACCCTCGCCTCGGGCCTCGCCTCGCATGCCTCGGTGTCGCGCATGCTGTTGGTGATGGGGCGCAACAACGTGCTCCCGCAGCGGGCGTTCGGCTACATCAACCCGCGCACCCACACGCCGACGTTCAACATCGTGCTGGTGGGCGCGATCTCGCTGCTGGCGATCCCGTTCACGCTCGAGCTGATCGCGGCGTGGATCAACTTCGGCGCACTGATCGCCTTCACATTCGTCAACATCTCGGTGATCGCCTGGTTCGCGATCCGCAAGGGCCGCCGCAAGACGCCCGGCGACATCTTCAGCTTCATCGTGATGCCGGGCATCGGCATGGTGCTCACGGGCCTGCTCTGGGCGAACCTGCACGAAGACGCTCTGCGCGGAGGCCTCGTGTGGACGGCGATCGGAGTCGTCTACCTCGCGATCATCACGAAGGGATTCCGCAAGAAGGTCGTCGCCTTCGACGAGAACCAGGCGGTGACCGGATACAACAAGGTGGTGAAGGAGCCGGTCGACAAGGTGCCGGTCGACGAGAGCTGACGACAGTGCGGTGAACGCACAAGAGCCGCTCCCCGGGAGGGGGAGCGGCTCTTCTGCGTCGGTTCAGCAGATCAGATGACGCCCTGCGCGAGCATCGCGGCGGCGACGCGCTCGAAGCCGGCGATGTTGGCTCCGGCCACGTAGTCGCCGCCGACGTCGTGACGCTCCGCCGCGTCGAAGGCCGCATCGTGGATGTCGGCCATGATCTCGCGCAGCTTGTTCTCGCTGTCGCCGAAGCTCCAGCGCTGGCGGGAGGCGTTCTGGCTCATCTCGAGTGCAGAGGTCGCGACACCACCGGCGTTCGCGGCCTTGCCCGGGGCGAACAGCACGCCCGCCTTCTGGAAGGCGTCGACCGCATCCGGCACGCAAGGCATGTTCGCGCCCTCGGAGACGGCACGCACACCGTTCGCGATCAGGGCCTCGGCATCGGCGAGGCTGACCTCGTTCTGCGTGGCGGAGGGCACCGCGATGTCGACCGGGACCTCCCAGACGCTGCCGCCCTCGACGAAGGGGGCGCTGGGGCGGCGGTTGGCGTACTCCACGATGCGGGCGCGCTCGACCTCTTTGATCTGACGCAGCAGGTCGACGTCGATGCCGGCATCGTCGACGACGTAGCCCGAGGAGTCGGATGCCGTCACCGCGGTCGCGCCGAGCTGAGTGGCCTTCTGGATCGCGTAGATCGCGACGTTGCCGGAGCCCGAGATGCCGACGCGCTTGCCCGCGAGGGAGTCGCTGTGCACGGCGAGCATCTCCTGCGCGAAGAACACCGCGCCGTAACCGGTGGCCTCGGTGCGCACCTCGGCGCCGCCCCAGCCCGTGCCCTTGCCGGTGAACATGCCGGACTCGTGACGGTTGGTGACCTTGCGGTACTGACCGAAGAGATAGCCGATCTCCCGGCCGCCGACGCCGATGTCGCCGGCGGGGACGTCGGTGTGCTCGCCGAGGTGGCGGTACAGCTCGTTCATGAACGACTGGCAGAAGCGCATGACCTCGGCGTCGGACCTGCCGTGCGGGTCGAAGTCGGATCCGCCCTTGCCGCCGCCGATGCCCTGGCCGGTGAGCGCGTTCTTGAAGATCTGCTCGAAGCCGAGGAACTTGATGATCGAGAGGTTCACCGAGGGGTGGAACCGCAGCCCGCCCTTGTAGGGGCCGAGCACCGAGGAGAACTGGATGCGGTAGCCGCGGTTGACCTGCAGCTTTCCGGAGTCGTCGATCCACGGCACGCGGAACAGGATCTGGCGCTCGGGCTCGACGAGCCGCTCGAGGATGCCACCGTCGACATACTCCGGGTGCTTCTCCAGGACAGGCGCGATCGAGTGCAGAACCTCGTGGACGGCCTGGTGGAACTCCGGCTCGTAGGGGCTGCGAGAGAGCACCGTGTCGAAGACGGGCTGCACGGACGCGGCGAGCGGATGGAAGTCGGCGGGAGACGTAGCGGTCACGCGGAAGAGCTTTCTGGTGGGGGATGGTGGTGCAGGCGATCGTGTCGCGTGAGGCTGTGCCGGATCCGGCAGAGATTTCACTCTAGTGGGCACCGAAAGGGTCGAGTCCCGCTCGGTTGGGCGCGGGCGGTCACCCGGTGTTCTGCAGGCCGGCGGCCACGCCGCTGACCGAGAGCAGCAGCAGTCGCTGCTGCTCCGCATCGGCGCCGGAGCCCGTGGGATCCTCGGCGGCCGAGCGGAGCGCCCGGAGGGCGCGCAGCTGCAGCAGCGAGAGCGCGTCGACGTAGGGGCTGCGCAGCTGCACGGCGCGCTGGAGCACGGGCTTGTTCTCGAGGAGGCTCTCGCCGCCGGTGAGACGGATCACCCAGCGCCGCGTGGTCGCGAGCTCGTCGAGCACGAGCTGTGCCAGGTCGTCGCGGTCGCCGAGGGCGAGGTACTGGCGGGCGATGCGCTCGTCGGTCTTGGCGAGGCTCATCGCGACGTTGTCGATCATGGTGCGAAGCAGCGGCCACTCACGGTACGCCTCGACGAGCAGCTCCTCGTCGCCGACGGCATCCAGCGCGCTGCCGAGTCCGAACCAGCCGGCGAGGTTGATGCGGGCCTGCGTCCACGCGAACACCCACGGGATCGCCCGCAGGTCCTCCAGCGACTCGACCGAGAGTCCGCGGCGGGCGGGGCGGGAGCCGAGCGCGAGCAGCCCGATCTCCTCCATCGGCGTCACGGTCGCGAACCAGGGGGCGAAGCCCTCCGCCTTCACGAGCGAGAAGAACCGCTCGCGGGAGGCGGCGTCCATGATCGAGGCGACCTCGGCGTAGCGGGCGGCCGCCCGGCTCGTGCGCTCCTCCTCGGTGGGGGAGGAGGCGAGCAGCGTCGCCGCGGCGACCTGGTCGATGTGGCGCATCGCGATCGCGGGCTCGCCGTAGCGCGCGAAGATGACCTCGCCCTGCTCGGTGAGCTTGAACCGACCGTCGACCGAGTGCGGCGGCTGCGCGAGGATCGCGGAGTTCGCGGGGCCGCCACCGCGCCCGAGCGCACCGCCACGACCGTGGAAGAGCGTCAGCTCGATGTCGGATTCCTGGGCCCACCGTGCGATCTTCTCCTGTGCCTCGTACAGGGCAAGGTTCGCGGCCACGGGGCCGACGTCCTTCGACGAGTCGGAGTAGCCGAGCATAACCTCGAGGCGGTTGCCGGTGGCGGCCATGCGCTCGCGGAACTCCGGGAACGTCACCGCCTCGGCGAGGATGCCGGGAGCCGCCTGCAGGTCGGCGAACGTCTCGAACAGCGGCACCACGTCGAGCACGGGGGCGTCGTCGCCGAGCGCGTAGCGGGCGAGTCGGTGCACATTGGCGAGGTCGGAGGCCGCCTGGGTGAAGGAGACGACATAGCGTCCGGCGGCGCGCAGCCCGCGGTCGCGCTGGATGTCCGCGATCGCGCGGAACACCTCCAGCACCTCCTCGGTCTGCGCGCTGATGGCTTCGCCCGCATCGAGCTCGGCCAGCGCCTTCGAATGCACCTGGGAGTGCTGACGCACCTCGAGCTCGGTGAGGTGGAAGCCGTAGGTCTCGACCTGCCAGATCAGGTGCTGCACGCCGCCGAACGCGTGGCGCTTCGCTCCGGCAGCCGCGAGCGACGCCTGCACGGCGCGCAGATCCGCGAGCAGCTCCTCGGGCCGGGAGTAGGCCTGTGCGCTGTCATCGCGGTGTCGGACGGCGGCGACGCGACGCGCGAGCACCAGCAGCACGCGGCGGTGCGGCTCCTCGGGCGAGCGGGTGGCGAGCTCGGCGGCAAGCTCCGGCTCCACCGCGGCGAACTGCTCCCAGAGGGCCGTGACCTCGGCGCTCGGCGGAGTGTCGTCGGAGGCGAGGGTGAGGGTCCGGCCGATGCGCTCCAGGGCGCGCTCGAGACCGCGCAGCACGTGGTCGGCCGCGATCTGCGAGGCCTCACGGGTGACGGATGCGGTGACGAAGGGGTTGCCGTCGCGGTCGCCGCCCACCCAGGAGCCGATCCGCACGAACGCGGGAACCACCGGGGCGCTGGAACCGGAGTCCTCGCCGCGCAGAGCGTCGTCGATGCGGCGGTACACGTGCGGCACCGTGGTGAAGAGCGTCTCGTCGAACACCCCCATCACCGTGCGGACCTCGTCGGTCGGAGACGGCTTCTGGGAACGCAGCGGAGCGGTGCGCCAGAGCGTGTCGATCTCCTCCAGCATGCGCCGGCGGGCACGGTGCTCCTCCGAGCCGCCCTCGCTCGCCGCATCGTGCTGCGTGAGCAGCTCGGAAAGACGGCGGATGCTCGACGACACCGCACGGCGACGCGCCTCGGTCGGGTGCGCGGTGAAGACCGGGTGGAAGCGGAGACCCTCCAGGCGGCGGCGGGCCTCATCGTCGCCGACCTCGGTGCGTAGCCGCGCGTACGCGGTCGCGACGGTGTCGGCGGCATCCTCGCGGCCCGGCTGCCCGGCGCGCTCGCGGAGCACCCGCACGCGCTGGTGCTCCTCGGCGAGGTTGACCAGGTGGAAGTAGCAGGTGAACGCGCGAGCGACCTCGTCGGCCCGCGCGACCGTGAACGACTCGGCGATCGCCGCGGCGCGCTCGAACGCGTCGGGGGTCTCCTCGTCGTAGGCCTGGATGGTCGCGAGCCGCAGCCGTTCGACGTCTTCGAAGAGGCCGTCGCCGCCGGCTTCGCGCAGCACCTGCCCGAGCAGCTGCCCGAGCATCCTGACGTCTGTGCGCATCGCATCGGGGATGCCGCGGCCGGCTTCGAATCGGCCGATCACGCGGATGGCCTCGGTGTTCGTGGGCTCGGAGAAGGAGTGTGCGGGGGTCACCCTTCGAGAGTATCCCTCGTGGAAGGGGTCTCCTGCACGCATGACGATGCCCTCGGGAGGGGGCAGAGGAGGAGGCGCCGGACGACCCCGGCGACCTACGATGGAGGGGATGCGCATCTCAGCGAACCCCCTCCGCGGGCAGCAGTTCCCCGCCGTTCTCCTCCTCATCGCGGCCGGACTCGGACTCCTCCTCGCGAACCTCCCGACCCATGACGCGCTCGCGGCCTTCCTCGACTTCCACATCGCGATACCCGGCACCGCCCTCGACCTGTCGATCGCGCATTGGGTGTCCGACGGTCTTCTCGCGGTCTTCTTCCTCGTGGTGGCCATCGAGCTGCGCCACGAGCTGACCCACGGTGAGCTCGACTCGCCGCGGAAGGCCGTGCAGCCCGCGATCGCGGCGGCCGGCGGCGTGCTCGTCCCGATCGCGGTCTACCTCCTGATCGCCGGCGGCGACGGCACCACCGCGCCCGGCTGGCCCATCCCCACGGCGACCGACATCGCGTTCGCACTCGGAGTGCTGGCGATGTTCGGCAAGGGGCTGCCGTCGCGGGTGCGCGTCTTCCTGCTCGCCCTCGCGATCCTCGACGACATCATCGGCATCATCTTCATCGCGGTGCTGTTCGCCGACGACGTGCAGTGGCTGCTGTTCGGTCTCGCGATCGTCGGCGTGGCCGTGTTCTGGGCGCTGAGCCGTCTCCTGCACGCCAAGGGCCACCCGCTGATCGCGGTCGCCATGGTCGTGGTGGGCGTGGTCACCTGGGGGCTGGTCGCCTCCTCGGGCATCCACGCCACGATCGCCGGCGTGCTGCTCGGACTCGTGATGTCGCCCGTTCCCGCGGGGCGCACCAGGCATGCGCTCGAGCCGACCGTGAACGGAGCGATCCTGCCGCTCTTCGCCTTCGTCGCGGCCTTCGTCGTGATCCCCGCCGTGTCGATCACGCAGCTGTCTCCCGCGTTCTGGGCGATCGTGGTAGCGCTCCCCGTGGGCAAGATCATCGGCATCTCGCTGTTCGGCTGGCTCGCGATGCGCATCCGTCCGAAGGGTGCCGATCCGGCTCTCCCGTTCGCGGACATCCTCGCCGCCGGCGCCCTCGGCGGCATCGGCTTCACGGTCTCGTTGCTGCTGGCGAACCTCGCCTTCGCCGACGAGGGCGGCATCAGGGATCAGGCGATCCTGGGTGTGCTCGTGGGCTCGCTGATCGCTCTGGTGTTCTCCGGCGTCATCGTGTCGCTGCGGGCGCGCTGGTACCGTCGGGTCGCATCCGCATCGTCATGAGCCGTCGCCCGGTTCCTGACCGATCCGCGCCCGACCGATTCGAGGAGGAAGCGTGAGCTCTCAGCCCGACACCACCGCGGATGGGAACGATCCGCTGCGTCAGGCCGCCGACACGATGCACGCGGTCAGGGAACGCTGCGTGTGGTCGCAGCAGATCACGCATCGCGACCTCGTGCCCTACCTGATCGAGGAGTCGCACGAGGTGATCGACGCCGTCGAGGCGGGCAGCCGCGACGACCTTCGCGAGGAGCTGGGCGATCTGCTGTGGCAGGTGCTGTTCCATGCGGCGATCGCCGCGCAGGATCCCGACGATCCGTTCGACATCGACGATGTGGCACGCACGCTCACCGAGAAGATGGTGCGTCGGCATCCGCACGTGTTCGCCGGCGAGGTGGCCGCGACACCCGAGCAGGTGCTGGTGCACTGGAACGCGGCGAAGGCCGCGGAGAAGCGCACCCGCCGCAGCGTGCTCGACGGTGTGCCCAGGGGGATGCCGGCGCTCGCCCTCGCGCAGAAGCTCGCTGGTCGCGCGGCCGGAGTGGGCGTGTCGATCGAGCCGACACCGTCCGCCGTCTCACCGGCCTCGGAAGCCGAGCTCGGTGATGCACTTCTCGCCCTCGTGTCCACGGCGCGTGCCGAGGGCTGGGACGCCGAGCGTGCGCTCCGCGAGAGGCTGCGCGTGTTGGAAGACGACGTGCGGGCCGCCGAAGCCGCATCCTGACCCCGGCACGACGACGTCGGCAGACCTGGGAAGATGGAACCGTGGCTACCGTGAACCCGCCGCGCGGCATGCGCGACATCCTCCCCGCCGACAAGGCCCGCCGTGAGCGCGTGCTCTCCGTCATCCGCGAGCGCTACCTCGCGCACGGATTCGACGAGATCGAGACGCCCGTCGTCGAGGACTACGACCGCCTGCACGCCGGCATCGGCGGTGACAACGAGAAGCTGTCGTACAACATCCTGCGCCGCGGCCTCGATGCCGACGCGATCCGCGCTGCCGCCGAAGACCCGGCAGCGCTCTCCGACCTCGGCCTCCGCTACGACCTGACCGTGCCGCTCGCCCGCTTCTACGCGAGCAACCGCGGGCAGCTCCCCGCCGTCTTCCGTTCGATCCAGATCGGTCCGGTGTGGCGTGCCGAGCGTCCGCAGAAGGGCCGCTACCGCCAGTTCGTGCAGTGCGACATCGACATCATGGGCGACGACTCGTCACGCGCCGAGGCCGAGCTGATGGTCGCCTCCCTCGACGCCGTCGACGCACTGGGCCTCGACGGCGCGACCGTGCGCATCAATGACCGTCGAGTGCTCGACTGGATGCTCGACAGCTTCGGGTTCACCGCCGAGGAGCGCCCAGGGGTGCTCATCACGATCGACAAGCTCGACAAGATCGGCGCCGAGGGCGTGGCGACCGAGCTGCGTGAGCGCAGCGCCTCGACGGCGGCCGCAGACGCGTTCGAGGCGTTCCTGCGCCGCCCGCAGACCATGGAGTACGACCCGTTCGGGGAGCGGCAGATCCGCAAGGCGCTGCCCGACGGCGCCCCGGTCGAGCTCGTCGAGCACCTGGTCGGCATCGGCGAGGCGGTCGCCGCAGGTCGAGGTCAGTCCGACATCCCGCTCGTCTTCGACCCGTTCCTCGTGCGCGGCATGGGTTACTACACGGGGACGATCTTCGAGCTCGCGCACCCCTCCGTCGGCTACTCCCTCGGGGGCGGTGGCCGCTACGACGGCATGATCGGCCGCTTCCTGGGGCAGCAGGTTCCGGCGGTGGGCTTCTCGCTCGGCTTCGAGCGTCTGGTCGACCTGATCGCCGACGAGTCCGAGGGCACCGCACAGGCGGTCGTGCTGATCCACGACGCCGACGTTCCGGTGCACGAACTCGTCCGGCACAAGGCGGCACTCATCGCGGACGGCGCCAGGGTGCGGCTCGAACGACGCACCAAGAACGTCAAGGCGCTGCTCGAGCGTTCGGCGGCCGACGGCTACACGGCGTTCGCGACCGTCTCCGCCGGCACCGGCGAGCTGGAGCTCAAGCCGCTGTCCTGACGGGCCCGTGCGCAGTCGGCTCGTTCACGCCGCGTTCACGGTGACGGGGTGGAATCGGGGCGTGAGCCGCATCCGCACCTCCGTCGTCGTCCGGTCGGTCGTGGCGGGGATCACCCTCGTCGCGGTCGGCGGCGGCGTCCGCCTCGTGCTCGCTCGCCAGGCCGCGCTCGCGCGACGCCGGATCGGGAAGCCGCTGGGCGAGGAGTCCCTCGATGCGGATCGCGTCTGGCGTCGTGCCCTCGACGGGGAGCCGCTCGACCTGCTGGTGCTCGGCGACTCGATAGCCGCCGGCCTCGGGGCGGAGCATCGCAAGGAGACGCTCGGCGGACGTCTGGCGAAGGCGACGGGACGCCGGATCCATCGACCGGTGCGGCTGCGCACGGCGGCCGTGGTCGGTGCGGAATCGCCTGATCTGCAGCGCCAGCTCGACGCCGTGCCTACGGAGTACCGTCCCGATGTGGCGGTGATCGTCGTCGGCGGGAACGACGTGACGCACCGGCTGCCCGTGGCGCTGTCCGCACAGCATCTGCACGAGACGATCCGCCGGCTGCGTGAGAGGGGCGCCGAGGTCGTCGTGGGGACCTGCCCCGATCTCGGTGCGCTGCGCGCGGTTCCACAACCCCTCCGTCGGATCGCGTCGAGCCTGTCCCGCCGTCTCGCCGAGAGCCAGGACGAGACGGCGCGGCAGGCGGGCGCCGAGCCGGTCGATCTGCGTCGCGCGGTCGGGCCGATGTTCTTCGACGAGCCGGAGGCGATGTTCAGCCTCGACCGGTTCCACCCGAGCGCTCTGGGCTATCGCCGCACGGCCGAGGCGCTGCTGCCCGCCGTATGCCGTGCGGCGGAGAGATCGCTCAGCTCGCGTCGTCTGCCGGCGCAGCGCTGAACGACGCCGCCCACTCCGCGACCCGGCGGCCGCTCTCCTCGTCGGAGATGTCCTCGACACGCGTCATGACCGACCAGCGCACCCCGAACGGATCGCGGATGCTGGCGAATCGGTCGCCCGAGACGAAGGGCGCGGGGGCTTCGCGCACGGTCGCTCCTGCGGTGACGGCCTTCGCGACGACCGCGTCGACGTCGGAGACGTACAGGCCCATCGAGTAGCAGTCGTCGTCACCGTCGGGGGAGCGCACGAGGTGGTAGTCGGGGTTCGGCTCGCCGAGCTGGAGCAGACCGAGGCCGAAGTCGAGGTCGGCATGGGCGACCACCCCGCCGAACTCGGTCACATCGATCACCCGGGCGCCGAAGACGTCGCGGTAGAACTCGATCGCCTGCTTCGCGTCCGGGATGGCCAGGAAGGGGGTGAGCGAGGTGGCGCTGTTCGGCCGGCCGTTCGTCGTGTACGTCCCGTTCGCGCCGGTCGTGGGGGCATCTGTCGTGGTGTCGTCGTTGCTCATGCCGCCACGCTAGGCCGGGTGGCGTGCCGGTGGCTTGAAGATCCGCGACAGCATCCGGATGTCGGGGCCGGAGCCTACGCTGGGCGCATGGTGAACCCGACCCGCGGTGTGCTGTATCCCGCACGCCTGCCGCAGTTCCACCGGCTGCCGCCACCGTCGGCGGTGACGGAGCTCGTCGAGTGGTTCTGGATTCCGGAGTGGGACATCGAGCCGGGGCGCTCATCACGGCAGGAGATCGTCGCCTATCCGGCGCTCAACCTCGTCGTCGATACGGATGCCGTGACGCTCTCGGGCGCGACCACCCGCGCGTCGCACCGCGATCTGCGGGGGAACGGATGGGCCGTCGGGGCGCTGCTGCGTCCGGCTGCGGTCGCCGCGCTGATCGACGATCCGGCGTCCCTGGTCGACGGCGAGCGGGTGCTCGACGACGCGGGCGTCACCGAGCTCCGCGATGCCGTCACCTTCGCGATGGGCTCGGGTGAGGGGCGCCGCGAGCGGGCGGTCGAGGCCTTCGCCCACTGGCTCGAGGGCCGGGCGTCATCAGCCGGCGAGCCGGCGCGGCAGGCCAACGCGGTCATGGACGTGCTGATGGGTGATGGCGCGGCGCTCACCCCCGAGGAAGCCGCCACGCGGCTGGCCGTCTCGGTGCGCACTCTGCAGCGGATGACGCACCGGCACGTCGGGCTCTCACCTGCCGCGATGATCCGACGTCGGCGGTTGCAGGAGGCGGCGCACCGGCTGCGCGAGAATCCGGCGGTCGACCTGGCCTCGATCGCCGCCGAACTCGGTTACGCGGATCATGCGCATCTCACGCGCGACTTCCAGGCTGTCCTCGGCATCGCACCGCGCACGTACCGCTCCCAGGCGAGCAGCTGAGCCAGACCCGGAGAGCTCAGACCCGGAGAGCTCAGACCGGCATGAACCGCAGCCGCAGCATCCGGTACCCGACGCCGATCAGCACCACGGCGGTGCCGATCAGCGTGGCGAGCACGGGCAGGGTGTTCACCAGCACCAGGCATCCGAGAGCTCCGAGCACCTGCAGGGCCCGCGGGTAACGGCGAGCGGGCCCCTTCTGTCGGAATGCGGCTGCGTTCGCGATCAGGTAGTAGAGCAGCACGCCGAAGGACGAGAAGCCGATGGCGCCGCGCAGATCGGCGAGGAGCACGATGGCGATCACGACGAGGGCGACCGCGATCTCCGCACGCTGCGGTACCTGATGGCGTCGGTCGATCTTGGCGAGGAATCGAGGGACGTCACCTTCGCGAGCCATGGCCAGGGTCGTGCGTCCGATTCCCGTCAGCAGCGCCAGCAGAGCGCCGAGTGACGCCGCAGCCGCGGCCACCCGGAGGATCGGAGTCCACGCCGATGCGCCGGTGGCGACGAGCAGATCGACCAGCGGAGCCGTCGAACCGATCACGTCGGCGCCGAGCACGAGCATGACGGCGAGCCCCACCAGCGCGTACACGACGACCGCGCCGCCCAGGGCGAACACGATGGCGCGGGGGATCGTGCGCGCAGGGTCGACGACCTCTTCCCCCATGGTCGCGATGCGCGCGTATCCGGCGAACGCGAAGAACAGCAGTCCGGCGCCCTGGAGCACGCCGTATGCCGTGGCATCGGGGAGGGGCGTCGGCGTGGACGTCGAGGCCGCAGCGAATCCGAAACCGACCGCGATCGCGAGTCCGAGCAGCGAGCACACCACGAGGATGCGGGTGACCAGGGCGGTGCGCGTCACGCCGAAGCAGTTCACGACGGCGAGCAGCACGACCGCCGCGACCGCCACGGGCAGCTGCCAGCCCGCTGGGGCCGCGTAGGCGGCGAAGGTCATGGCCATGGCTGCGCAGCTCGCGATCTTGCCGATCACGAAGCTCCACCCCGCGATGAAGCCCCACCACGGGCCGATCTCCGCCCGGGCATAGGCGTAGGTGCCACCGGCGACAGGGTGTGCGGCGGCGAGCTGCGCCGACGAGGTGGCGTTGCAGTAGGCGACGACGGCGGCGATCGCGAGGGCGATGAGGATGCCGCTCCCGGCGACCCCGATCGCCGGAGCCCACACAGCGAAGACACCGGCGCCGATCATCGAGCCGAGGCCGATGGCGACCGCGTCTGCGAGTGTCAGTCGACGGGCGAGGGGCATCCCGTCATCGTGGCACGCGACGGTGAACGGCGGGTGACTCGGCCCTCACCTGTGCCGGCGCGGACACCTGCGCGGGCAGGGTGAGGGTGGCAGGCCGCGAGCCTCCGACCCGCACGATCTGATCGCTGGGGATCAGGCGCGCGTGGTCGCGCACCGGATCGTCCGTGCCGGAGTTGCGCAGATGCAGAGGGTGCGCACCGGACGAGATCTGCACGCGCAGGCGCGAACCGGCGGCGAAGCGGTGGGCCAGTGGTGCGAGTTCGAGCAGGATCCGGCCGGCCGCGTCGGTCATCGCCCCCTCGGGAGGGAGCCGTCGGTACCCGTCGGTGAGCGCTCGGGAGACACCGCGGGCATCCACTTCGCACAGACGCACGAACAGATCGGCGCGGGGGTTCGACGACACGAACGACAACGCGATCTGGGGCGTCCCGATGACGACGAGGTCGTCCGGAAGCGGATCGCCGGTGAAGACGAGCACGTCGTCCCGGTGTTCGCGGGTGCGCTGCCGGCGTCGCCCCGCGGAGAAGGGGTTGAGCGTGCGGCCGCCCGCGTCGGGGGTCGGATCCGCGGGGTCGTAGCGATACGCGAGGTCGGACGCGGGGCTCTCGGCGCCGCTCCGGTCCAGGCGTCCGTCGGCGGTGAGCTCCACGGTCATCGTCGTGTGCGGCGGAGGCCAGCTCTCCAGCTCGCGCCAGCCGCCGCCTCCGGTCACGTCGAGACGCACGCCGTCCGTCGGTGCGTCAGCGGTGAACGAGCGCAGCGCCTCGCGGACGCCGATCACCGTGATCTCCGGCGCCCCGTGCACCCAGTCGCCGATGATGAGGCGCACCGGGCGGCCGGCATCGCGGAGGGCTGCATAGTCCACGAGCTGACCGACCAGGAACAGGTCCTGCCATCCCGCGACCAGGGTGACGGGCGGGATGGTGTCGACGTCCTGTGCGAAGTGCATCGGCTCCCACCAGGGGTCGCCTTCGTCGCTGTGCTCCACCCAGTCGCGGAAGAACTGCGGGTCGGCGCCGCGTGCCACCCGCACCGCATCCGCAGGGGGAACAGCGAGTGCCCCGCGACGGAACCCGCGGCGGGCACGCAGCAGCGCCCAGGCCTTGGACGGCAGCGACCGCTCCTGGATGTCGAGTGCGTATGCCCACGTGAGCGGGGTGTCGATCGAGAATCCGCGGCCGGGGTAGAGGATCGCGTCGTCGAAGCGGCGTGCCGAGATCGCGATGCCCATGGCGTCCGGACGCTCTTCGCCGTCGCAGTACGCCCACTGGGTCACGCCGAAGTAGCTCCCGCCCCAGGAGTGCACGCGGCCGGTCGCCCACGCCTGTGCGCGCAGCCACCGCATGGTCGCCTGCCCGTCTGCGACCTCGTCGTGCAGGGGGTCGAAGATCCCGCCGGACCCGAACGTTCCCCGGCAGCTCTGCACGACCACGTGGTGCCCGCGTTCGGCGAGGAAGAGCGCCACACCCGCGATGCCGTCACGCCCGTACGGGGTCCGGATCAGGACGGTGTGCCCGCCGGATCCTTCCGCATGCCAGTGGTCGGTGAGGAGGGGGGCGCCGTCGTCCGCCGAGACCCGGATGTCGGCCGTGCGCGTGA
Source organism: Microbacterium sp. NPDC058269 (assembly GCF_042881445.1). Classification (NCBI taxonomy): domain Bacteria; kingdom Bacillati; phylum Actinomycetota; class Actinomycetes; order Micrococcales; family Microbacteriaceae; genus Microbacterium; species Microbacterium sp. NPDC058269. The sequence continues at coordinate 74,209 of NZ_JBHVXT010000001.1, read as the reverse complement.
CGTTCCGGTGCGTCCGCGGCGGCATGTCGGCGGCTCGGGTCAGGCGCCGGTACTCGCGGCGGGCTGCACCGCTGAGGCGGGGAGAATCGGTCATCGCACGCCCTTCACTCGGGTGACCGCGAATGCGGCGATCACGGCCATCACGACCGCGCCGATGTAGAGGGCCGCGAAGTTCTCACCTGTCGGCGAGCCTATGCGCGTCGCGAAGAATCCGAAAACGGGCACGAGGATGCCCGGCAGCAGATAGGCGAGGGCGACGATGCCGAGGTCTTTGCCGGCGTCGTCGACGGAGGGGAGGCACTCCGTCATCAGGGCGACGTCGGCCGCGATGTAGGCGCCCTGCCCGGCTCCGACGATCGCGATCCCGACCAGGAAGAACGCGATGTCGCCGAACGAGATCGCCAGCACCAGTCCGCCCGCACTCGCGAGGGCGCCGATGACGACGCTGGGCTTGCGGCGTCCTGTCCGATCGGAGATCACACCGAAGACGAATGCCATCACCAGGTTCATCAGGGTGAAGGCCGCCGTCGCCTGCGTCTGCACCGCGGCGATCTGGCTCGGGTCGTCGATCCCGAACCGGCCGGAGATCGTCAGGTACAGGTAGCTCGTGACCGACACGATCGACGCGGTCATGAAGAACCGGCATACCCAGGCCCAGGCGAAGTCCGGGTAGCGGCGCGGGCTCAGCCAGAACGTGGCCAGGACGCCGCTCCAGTCCAGCGGCTCGGCGGGCATCAGGCGGCGGATGTCCTTCAGCGTGAAGAACAGGGTGATCGCGAGCACCACGGAGAGTCCGCCAGGGATCAGGAACATGCCGACCTGACCGGTCGGGGCGACGACGCCCGCGAGCGAGACGCCGCCGAGGATCCCGATCGCGGTGGCGGCGCCGGTGACCGCCGACATGATGGCGCGGATGCTGCGGCGGATCTGGTCGGCGAACAGGGTGTGGACGGTCATCGAGACGGCGCCCCAGCCCACCAGCACCAGGATCGTGCCGACCCCGAGCACGAGGAGCGACGGAGCGGTGGCCTGCACCCCGTACCCGACCAGAGCGATCAGCGAGCCGGAGAGGATCCAGGGCCGGCGGATGCCGAGGGTCGACATCGAGCGGTCGCTGAGCCGGCCGAAGATCGGCGTCGTGATGAGGATGGCGGCGCCGCCGAGCGTGAGGATGATGCTGAGGTTGCCCGTCGCCTGATCGGGGTCCCATTCCTTGAGGAGCTGGGGGATCGCCACACTGGCGACACCCTGGGCGATGCCGGATCCGAGCCAGGCGAGCACGAAGGAGATCCAGAACCAGCGGCTCTGGCGCTGTCCGGGGATCGCGTCGGCAGTGAGCGGCGGAGCGGGGGTGGCGGGGAAAACGGGATCGACTGCGTGGGTGGACATCATCGTCTCCGGGTCTCGGTCGGGGTGGGGAGTGGTCACGGGCGTGCACCGGCGGCCGTCACCGGATCAGCGTTCGGGCGGGCGGGCGCATGGTAGGCGTGGGCGAGTTCGGCGACGAAGACATCACGCCACTCCTGTGCCCCCTCCCAGCGTCCGGTGAGTCCGGGGGAGGCGTGGTCGTGGCCGGAGCCGATGCGCAGCGCGACGGGCACTCCCGCCTCCCGCAGCGCTTCGGCATAGGCGACGGCGCCGTCCTTGAGAGGGTCGAATTCGGCGGCGAGGATCAGCGCGGGTGCGAGTCCGTGGTGATCCGGTGCATCCAGCGGGGAGGCTTCGGTGAGGGGCGCTCCGGCGCGGTAGAGGTCGGCGAGGTGCTCGACCCCCTCCCTCTCCGCGGCGCCGAGGTATCGGTGCATCGAGGCACCGAAGAGGCGCAGCGCCGCCGGCAGCACCTCGAGCGTCTGGTGATGCAGCGGCGCTCCGGCATCCCGCTGGCGCAGCGCGGTCGTGGCCGCGATCGTCGCGCCGGCGGAGTTGCCGCCGATGCCCAGCCGGTCCGCGTCGACCGCGAGTTCGACGGCGCGCTCGCGCACGTTCGCCACTGCGGCGACGGCGTCGTCGACCGGAGCAGGGAAGGGATGCTCGGGCGCCAACCGGTACTCGAGCGCGATGATCTGCACCCGGGAACGCAAGGCGCGATCCGCGCAGAGACGGTCGTTGAGAAGCTCGTCGATCGTGCCACCGGTCCACCCTCCTCCGTGCAGCCACAGCATCGTCGGCAGCGTGCCGATCGCGGATGCAGGGCGGTATCGACGCGCTCGCAGCGGGCCTGCCCCACCCGCGACGATGAGGTCGTCGATCTCCACGCCTGCGGGAACCGGTGCGGTGAACTCGACGGCCAGGAGGTCGCTCAACTCCCGTTGCGCGCGGCGGCGCGCTCCCATGTCGCGCGACTCGAGGTCGGGAAGAGTCGCGGAGAGCTCCCGGATGCGCCGGATCCATTCCCGGATCTCCGGACTCAGCAGCGGCCCGCTCTGTTCCTGATCGCTCATGCTGCTGCTCGGTGAAGAGTGCGCAGCTCAGAGACGACCAGGCGGTGCGCGACGTCCGCTGCAGGCACGAACCCGGTCGAACCGAGTGACCCGTGCGTCTGCCCGATGAATCGCAGCGCGGTCACCGGCACGCTCGCAGCCGACAACGCCCGTGCGTAGGCCTCTCCATCGCCGCGGAGGGGGTCGAGCTCGGAGGTGAGGATCACGGCGGGCGGAAGGCCCTCGTGCGTCGAGGCCCGCAGCGGCGAGGCATACGGCGAACGCGCAGCCGCGGAATCGTTGCCGACGTACTGCCGCACCAGGGTGCGGCCGACCGCGCGCACGATGACTCCGGGCATGCGGGCATCGATGCCGCTCATGTCGGCGTGCTCCATCGTCAAATCCAGTGCCGGGTTCTCCAGCAGCTGCAGGGCGATCGGATGCGCGGAGCGGTCGCGGTTCATGAGTGTCACGGCCGCGGCGAGGTCGCCTCCCGACGATGCTCCGCCCACGGCGATCCGGTCCGGCGACGCCCCCAGCTGCTCCGCGTGGGCGTGGGTCCATTCGAACGCCGACCAGCACTGCTCCGGCTGGGTAGGAAAGCGCTCCTCCGGTGCGTGCACGTAGTCGGCCGCGACGATCACGATCCCCGCATCCCGTGCTCTGGCTCGGAACCGGGCGTCCCAGGAGACCCAGTCGATTCCGGCGATCGTGAATCCGCCCCCGTAGAAGTACACCAGCACGGGGAGCCCCGACCCCGGTGGCGTGCGCTCCTCGCCGGGCCAGTACACGCGGACGCGCACGTCGGGGTGCCCGTCGACCGGCACGATGTGCTCCTCGGAGGCGGTGGGGAGCGGCGTGATCCCGAGGGCGGAGCTCACTGCCTCGTCGTTCCGAGCCGCGACCCGACGTCGCCCTGCGGGGTCTGCGGGCTCCCGGTCGAGCAGAGGGGCGACCCGCTGCTCCCATGCCGCGACCGCGCTGTCGAGCGCGGGGCGCCGGAATCGGGACCGTCGTGTCGGCATCGGGCATCTCCTTCGATGAGTTCCGCACCGATGAGTTCCCTCGGTGCGAGTTCCGCCCTAGTCTGAACAATCGAAGAACTTCGATGAAGAAGGAAGCCGGACGATGCGCGCACGACCAGGACGGGTCACCATCTACGACGTCGCGGAGCGCGCCGGAGTGAGCATCTCCACGGTGTCACTCGCGGTGAGCGCTCCGCACCGGGTGCGACCCGAGACCCGCGAGCGCATCGTCGCCGCAGCCACCGCACTCGGCTACCGCATGACGCAGGGGCGGCGGGTCGGAGCGGCGCGCATCGCCGTCGCCGCGCCGTTCACCACCTATCCGTCGTACCTGCGCCGCCTGTCCGGGATGCTTCGGCGGGCGAGGGATGCGGCGGTGGACATCATCCCCTACGACCTCGATTCGGCCGCTGCGGCGGATGAGCCGCTGCTCGACGTGCTGCCCACCCGCACGGACGCCACCGGCCTCGTGGTCATGGGGGTTCCGCTCGGCGGAGCGGCGCGCCGGGCGAGCAGGGCGGCGCGCATCCCGGTCGTCTACGTCGACGTGGTGCCGACGCGGTCCGACGTGGGCGGTCCGGTCGTCCTCGTCGATGATCGCGACGGCGGGGCCCAGATCGGCCGCCACCTCGCCGACCTCGGGCATCGCCGCGTCCTCTTCGTGCACGAGCCGCAGCGCTCGCCGGCCTACGTGTCGGCGGGGATGCTGCGCGTCGAGGGACTGACCCCGCACGTGGCGATGGCGGACCTCGCGGTCACCGACCCCTCGTCGGTCGACGGTCGGGTGATCGCCGCGGCCCGAGCGGCAGGCGCGACGGCGATCGTCGCGAACCACGACCAGTTCGCCGCCGCGGTGCTGTCGGCGCTACGTGCTGATCCTGGCACCGCCCCGCTCGCGGTCGTCGGGTACGACGACGGTGAGGTCGCCGCGGCGCTCGACCTCACGACCGTGCGGCAGCCGTTCGAGGAGAGCGGGCGCACGGCCCTCGAACTCGTCCTCGGACTGGTGTCGGGCGCTTCGACCGCACACGACACCGTGAGGCTGGCGCCCACCCTGATCGCGAGGTCGTCGACGCTCGCACCCGGAGTCAGCCCCGCGAGGCGGTGACCCGCTTCTTCTCCCGGATGTAGACCTCGCGCCGCACTTTCGCCACGACGTCGCCCTCCCGGTCGGTGATGACGGTCTCGAACCACTCGAGCACCTTGGCCCCGCCGCGTGCGCGCTCGCGGATCTCCTCGGCCTTCTCCTTCGACACCTCGAATTCGGCCGTGAGCACGCCGCGGCCGGGCTTGAGGAACTCGATCTCCCCGCGGGTGTCCCACACGACGTGGTCGCGTCCGAGCTGGTGCATGACCAGCATGAAGAAGTACGGATCGGTCATCGCCGACATCGAGCCGCCGAAAGCGGTCTTGACGTAGTTGCGGGTGAAGACGTTGACGTGCAGCTCGACGGTCGCGTGCGTCCAGTCCTCACTGAAGCGGCGGATGCGGATGCCGCTGAACAGGTTGGGGATCCACAGGCTCATGCCGATCGCGAGACGGCGGGGAGTGATGCGCATGAAGGTCAGTGTGGAGCACCCGGTCAAGAGTGACAAAGACGTGTGGAGGGTTGGCACAGTTGTTATAGTTCGCATAGAATAAGTAGCGATATCAGGAGAGGAGGGTCGGATGCTCATCCGCGTCGATCCCGACAGCCCCCGCGCGCTGTACGACCAGGTGGCGGCCTCCGTCCGCTCCGACATCCTCGCCGGCGTGCTCGCGCCCGGTGACCGACTGCCCGCGGCACGCGACGTCGCCGAGGCACTCGACATCAACCAGCACACCGTGCTGCATGCCTACCAGCGACTGCGCGATGAGGGCCTGGTCGACCTGCGTCGTGGGCGGGGAGCGGTCATCTCGGCGTCGGCCGCACCCCTCGCCGAGCTCGCGCATGACATCGACGAGCTGGTGCGCCGCGCCGCGGCGCTCGGCGTCTCCGCCGACACGCTCGCCGGCATCGTGCATGCGCACCGCGACGCCCGCACCGGCATGAACGCCATCGAGAACTCCGAGGAGGATTCGCCATGACCGCCCGCGACACCACCCACGACCTCACCCGTACCCCGGCTCCGTTGCTGCGACGTGCGCGGCTGACGTTCTTCGTCGTCGCGGTGATCGCGCCGATCGTGATCACCGCCGTGGCTGTCGTGGTCCTCCTCACCTGGCTGCCCACGCTGCCTCCGCAGGTCGCGACTCACTGGGGCGCGAGCGGCGCCGACGGATTCGGGCCACCCTCCACGTATGTCTGGCTCCTCATCGGGATCGGACTCGGCCTGCCTGCGCTGATGGCGATCGTGACGCTCGCCTCAGTCGGTGCGCACTGGGGCGGGGCGGCACGGTTGATGGGTGCGCTCGCTGCAGGCATGTCCGCCTTCGCCGCCGTCATGAGCCTCGGATCCCTCGCCGTCCAGCGCGACCTCGCCGACCCCGCCGAGGCACCGGGCATCGGCGGCGTCATGGCCATCGCCTTCGGTGCTCTCCTCCTGGTCGGCGCGGCGGCCTGGGCCGTGCAGCCCCGCGTGCGATCGGAGCAGGGGCGCACGCTCGAGCCCCGGTACGCCGTGCACGTCGAGAAGGGGGAGCGTGTCGTGTGGGTCGCCACGACGACGATGCCGCGCGGTGCGCTCGCCTTCCTGATCCTGGTGCTCCTCGGCCTCGTCGCGCTCGCCGCGTACATGCTCGGCACCGGCGTCGAGGGCGGCTGGATCGTCGCGCTGGTCGTGGTCGTCGTCGGCTTCGCGCTGGCGGCGACCGCCTCCTTCCGCGTCACGGTCACCCCGGAGGGGTTCTCCGCCCGGGCCCTGCTGGGATGGCCGCGCATCCGCATCCCGCTCGCCGAGATCGAGTCGGCTCGCGCTGTCGAGATATCCCCGTTCGGCGAGTTCGGCGGCTGGGGATGGCGCATCGCCGTCGACGGACGCACGGGCATCGTCATGCGACGCGGCTCCGCGATCGAGGTCTCCCGTCGCGGTCGGCGGCCGTTCATCGTGACGATCGACGGCGCGGAGGAAGCCGCGGCGCTGTTGCAGGCCTATGTCGAGCGCTCGCGAACACCGCGCACCCCCTCGACCGACTCCGGAAAGGCGACCTCATGAACGACCAGACCCTGCACGCGCGCCGGGTGCCGTGGACCGCGGTGATCGTCTTCGTGGCGGTCTCCTTCGCCCTCGCCTGGCTGGTTGCCCTGCCGCTGTGGCTGGGCGACGGCCTCGCCGAGCCGATCTCCGTCTTCCTGCTGCCGGTCATGATGTTCACACCCGCGGTGGCAGCCCTCGTCGCGATGTTCGTGATGCGCGTCCCCGCGCCCGGGCACCGGGCCCGCTTCCTCGGACTGTGGCCGCTGCGCCCCGCGAAGCGCGTGGTCTGGCTCATAGTCGCGGGCTGGCTGGTGCCTCCGCTGCTGGTGGGTCTCGGTGTCCTGATGTCGGCCGCGCTCGGCTTCGTGCAGCTCGATCTGACGTTCGCGGCTTTCGCCGCCGAGCTCGAGAGAGCCGTCCCGGCCGGAGCGCCGCTGCCTCCTGTCGAGATCATCGTGTTCGCCCAGCTCGCGATGATCCCCGTCGGTGGACTGCTCAACAGCCTCTTCGCGTTCGGCGAGGAACTTGGCTGGCGGGGCTGGCTCCTCCCGGCGCTGCGCCCGCTCGGCACCTGGCCCGCGCTGATCCTCAGCGGCGTGATCTGGGGCCTGTGGCACAGCCCGATCATCCTGCTCGGCTACAACTTCGGGCGCACCGACATCACGGGCGTCCTGTTCATGGTCGGCGGGTGCGTCGCCTGGGGCATCCTGCTCGGGTGGCTGCGTCTGCGGTCGGCGTCGGTGTGGCCGGCGGTGATCGCGCACGGTTCGCTGAACGCCGCTGCGGGCATGATCGTGATCTTCGCCGCTGCGCAACCGGACCTCGCTCTCGCCGGGCCACTGGGGGTCGCCGCATGGATTGTGGTCGCCCTCGTCGTCATCGTGCTCGTGCTGACCGGACAGTTCCGGCGGCAGCCCGAGCTCGCCGATGCTCCGGGGCGTCTGCTCTCTGCGCCGCGGTCTTGACGGAGGGCGGCGGCGGGGGTTGGCTGAGGCCATGGAATCCACCCCCGCCGCCTGGTCCGAAGCCGACTCCTTCCTCTCCGATGTGCTCGTCGGCCCCGATGCGGAGCTGGAGTCGGCGCTCACCGCTCAGCGGGCCGCAGGGCTGCCGGAGATCGAGGTCGCACCGGTCGCGGGCAAACTGCTGAACCTGCTCGTCCGCATCAGCGGCGCGCGTCGCGTGCTCGAGGTCGGCACGCTCGGCGGCTATTCGACGATCTGGCTCGCCCGGGCCGTCGGTCCCGAGGGCCGTGTGGTGACGGTCGAGGCGGAGGCGGACAACGCGGCGGTCGCCCGTGCCAGCATCGACGGCGCCGGTGTCGGCGATCGCGTCGACATCCGGGTGGGCAGGGGAGCCGATGTGCTTCCGACCCTGGTCGGCGGCTTCGACCTGGTCTTCATCGACGCCGACAAGGAGTCGAACACGATCTATCTCGACTGGGCGGCGAAGCTCGGTCATCCCGGCACCGTGATCGTGCTCGACAACATCGGGCGCGAAGGGGAGATCGTCCGCGACGATTCCGACGACCCCAAGGTCGTCGGAACCCGCGAGGGACTCCGGATGCTGGGGGAGGACCCGCGCTTCGACGCCACGGCACTGCAGACCGTCGGTGCAAAGGGCTGGGACGGCTTCGCGATCGCCGTCGTCGTCTGATGTCGGCGGGTGGCGGACCGCGGCTCATCCCTGTCAGGCGAGTCCCTGAGGCCGTCGGACGGCCGGGCTAGACTGGGCGCGGATCGACGACGCTCCACACAACGTTTTCCCCCTGAGCAAGGAGCACATCAGTGGCACTGATCGAGGCTGTAGGCGCACGCGAGATTCTCGACTCGCGCGGAAACCCGACCGTCGAGGTGGAGGTCCTCCTCGACGACGGCATCGTGCAGCGGGCGGCCGTTCCGTCCGGCGCATCCACGGGCGCGTTCGAGGCGTACGAGCTCCGCGACGGAGACAAGAGCCGCTACGGCGGAAAGGGCGTGCTCAAGGCCGTCGAGGCCATCATCGACGAGCTGGGCCCGGCGATCGAGGGTGTCGAGGCGAGCGAGCAGCGCATCGTCGACGAGATCCTGATCGACGTCGACGGCACCGAGAACAAGAAGCGCGTCGGCGCCAACGCCATCCTCGGCGTGAGCCTCGCGGTGGCCAAGGCCGCCGCCGACTCGGCCGACCTTCCGCTGTTCCGCTACCTCGGCGGCCCGAACGCGCACGTGCTGCCCGTTCCGCTGTTCAACGTCATCAACGGTGGCGAGCACGCCGACAACGGCATCGACATGCAGGAGTTCTTCCTCGCGCCGATCGGTGCGGAGACCTACTCCGAGGCGCTCCGCTGGGGCGTCGAGACCTACCACGTGCTGCGTGCAGAGCTCAAGGCCGCCGGCTACGCGACCGGCCTCGGCGATGAGGGCGGCTTCGCCCCCGACCTGCCCAGCAACCGCGAGGGCCTCGACTTCCTGGTCAAGGCGATCGAGAAGGCGGGCTTCACGCCCGGCACCGACATCGCCCTCGGCCTCGACGTCGCAGCGACCGAGTTCTTCAAGGACGGCGTCTACCGCCTGGACAACAAGGACTGGGACGCCGCGGCTCTCACCGAGTACTACGTCGGACTCGTCAACGACTTCCCGATCGTCACGATCGAAGACGCGCTGGCCGAAGACGACTGGGACAACTGGAAGCACCTCACCGACGCCCTGGGTACCAAGGTGCAGCTGGTCGGCGACGACCTGTTCGTCACCAACCCGCAGCGCCTCGCCGATGGCATCAAGCGCGGCGTGGCCAACTCGCTGCTGGTGAAGGTCAACCAGATCGGCACGCTCACCGAGACGTTCGACGCGGTCAGCCTGGCGCAGCGCTCCGGCTACACGGCCATGCTCTCGCACCGCTCGGGCGAGACCGAAGACACCACGATCGCCGACCTGGTCGTCGCGACCAACGCCGGGCAGATCAAGGCAGGTGCCCCTGCGCGCAGCGAGCGCGTCGCGAAGTACAACCAGCTGCTGCGTATCGAGGAAGAACTCGGCGATGCCGCGGTCTTCGCCGGCCGTTCCGCGTTCCCGCGCTACCAGGCCTGAGCGCACGACACACCGAAGAAGCCGCCGCGGACGGCGGTGAACACCGCCGCTGACGCGGCACGACGAAGGAGGGGCCGTGGTACGACGACCGGCTCCTCCTTCGGCGTCTCCCGGATCGCCGACGCCGAAGCCCGCCGAGAAGGCGAAGGCGAAGGCGAAGGGCTCGGCGAAGACGAAACCCGCTGCGCGGTCGTCGGCAGCGCCGCGCGCATCGAGCAGGACCCGCCGCGAGGCTCCTCGTGTCGACGTCCGCGAGTGGGCATCCGGCATCCGCCTCTCGGCGTTCTCCGTCATCATGCTCTCGCTGGTGGTGCTGGGAGCCTGGGTGCTCGTGCCGACGCTCGGCACCTTCATCGATCAGCGCCAGAAGATCGCTGCTCTCGAGGCGTCGGTGAAGGTGAGCGAAGACCAGATCGCCGCGCTCGTCGCCGAGCGTGAGCGTTGGAACGACCCCGCCTACATCACGACGCAGGCTCGCGAACGCCTCTACTACGTCAAGCCCGGCGAGGTCGTGTACCTGATCGACAACGACCTCGACCCCGCGGCGCTCCCGCGGGAGCAGGACCCCGTGAGCGACACGCTCGTGGAGAAGCCGACGGACTGGATGCCGCAGCTGCTGCGCACCCTCGTCTCGACAGGCCTCAGCGACACGGCCTCCGTCGCTCCCTGAGTATCCGCTCCGAGCATCTTCCCTGGCGGCTCCCCTACGCTGGTGAGGTGACCACGCCGCCGTTCCCCGCCCCCACGCCCGCCGAGCTCGCCGTCGTGTCGGCCCAGCTCGGTCGTTCGGCCCGAGGCGTGGTGGGTATCGCGGCCCGTTGCGCGTGCGGCAACCCGACGGTGGTCGCGACGACGCCGCGCCTGCCGGACGGCACGCCGTTCCCCACGTTCTACTACCTCACGCACCCCGCTGCCACAGCGGCGATGTCGACGCTCGAGGCCACGCAGGTCATGCCGGAGCTCGCGGCCCTGCTCGTCGATGACGAAGCCGTGGCTGCGGCGTACCTCGCGGCTCACGAGGCCTACCTCGCCGACCGCAGACAGTTCGGCGAGGTCTCCGAGATCGACGGTATCTCCGCCGGTGGCATGCCCACGCGCGTCAAGTGCCTGCACGCTCTCGCCGGGCACTCCCTAGCAGCCGGCCCCGGTGTGAATCCGATCGGCGATGCCGCGCTCGCGCGCTCGTCCTGGTCGCCCGCGGTCTGCCGCTGCGAAGACCCTGGTGCCGCCACCCGCGATGAGGCGGCACCCACGGTATGACCGCGCGCCGGACGCTGCGCAGCGCTGCCGCCATCGTGGTGGTCGCGGCGACTGTGCTGCTCATCGGCGCTTCGGCCACCCCACCGCCGATTCCCGACGATCCTGCCGACCCGGTGCGCGCCTCGGAGTACTGGCTCGACGGAGCCGGGATCCGCGAGGCCTGGCAGACGACCCGCGGCAAGGGCGTGACGATCGCGGTGATCGACACGGGTATCGGCAAGGTGCCCGCGGTCTTCGGTGACGCCGTGGTCGGTGGCACCGATGTGTCCGGAGCCGGCACCCCGGACGGACGGACGCCGCTGGGCGCCGTCGACGGCAATCACGGCTCGTGGGTGGCGTCGCTCGCCGCCGGACGCGGTGCTCCCGACGGAACAGGCATGATCGGCGTGGCTCCGGAGGCCAACCTGCTCTCGATCTCGGTGGGTTTCGGCGCGGCTGCCGCGGTGCCGTTCACGGAGCAGGTGGCGAAGGGCATGCGGTGGGCCGTCGACAACGGCGCCGACATCATCAACCTGTCTTTCACCACGAACACGCTCGATTGGGACAAGAGCTGGGATGACGCCTTCCTCTATGCGTTCGAGCACGATGTGGTGGTGATCGTGGCCGCAGGCAACCGGGGGAGCGGCACGAACATCATCGGCGCCCCCGCGACCATTCCCGGAGTGCTCACCGTCGGCGGCGTCGACCAGACCGGCACGGCGAGCATCGAGGCCTCCACGCAGGGCATCACGATCGGGATCTCGGCGCCCAGCGAAGGACTGATCGGCGTCTCGGCTGACGGCTCCATCGCGCAGTGGCGCGGGACGAGTGGCGCCGCGCCCATCGTCGCGGGAGTCGCGGCGCTGATCCGCTCAGCGCACCCCGACATCAAGGCGATCGATGTCATCAATCGCATCATCAAGACGGCGATCCCGGTCCCCGACGCGGTCAAGCCGCAGGATCCGCTGTACGGATACGGGCTGGTGGATGCGGCAGCGGCGATCTCCGCGAACATCCCTGCGGTGAGCGAGAACCCCATGGGAGACCTGGCCGAGTGGATCCGCGTCTTCCGCCGCGCGGAGACGGAACCGCAGCCGGCCGCGCCCGTGACACCGGTGGCCGTGCCGCCTCTGCCGGCCGCCGACGCGCCGACCGAAGCCGGTTCACCGTTGCTTCCCAGCGCGGATTCACTGCGCTACGGTACCCTGCCGCTCATTGCGCTCACGGTCCCTGGTATCCTGGTAGCGCTTGGCGTCACCGCAGCTGCCCGGCGCATCCGATCGGCGCGCATTTCCGTACGCCACACCCCCGACTCCGAGGAGTAGTTCTTCTGTGCCTCAGAACAGCACTGTGCCCAAGATCCTGATCGTCGGCGGAGGGTACGCGGGTTTCTACACCGCGTGGAAGCTCGAGAAGCACCTGCGCAAGGGTGAGGCCGACGTGACCATGGTCGACCCGCTGCCGTACATGACGTACCAGCCGTTCCTGCCCGAGGTCGCCGCCGGCTCCATCGAGGCCCGGCACTCGGTGGTCGCCCACCGCCGTCACCTCAAGCGCACCCACGTCCTCACCGCCAAGGTGACCAACATCAACCACGCGCAGAAGGTCGCGACGATCACGCCGCCCGTGGGAGAGCCGTACGAGTTCGCGTACGACCAGATCGTCGTCACCGCCGGTGCCGTCTCGCGCACCTTCCCGATCCCCGGCATCGCCGACAACGCGATCGGTCTGAAGACGATCGAAGAGGCCGTCGCGATCCGCGACAAGGTCATGTCGAACTTCGACAAGGCCGCCTCGCTCCCCGCCGGCCCCGAGCGCGACCGTCTGCTGACCGTCGTCGTCGTCGGCGGCGGTTTCGCCGGTATCGAGGTGTTTGCCGAACTGCGTTCGCTGGCATCCGCTCTGGTGGGCAAGTACCCGCAGATCAGCTTCGAGGACACGCACTTCCACCTCATCGAGGCGATGGGCCGCATCATGCCCGAGGTCTCGCTGCAGACCAGCGAGTGGGTGCTCAAGGACCTCGCCAAGCGCGGCGCCAACGTGCACCTCGACACTCAGCTGACGAGCGCGGTCGACGGCAACGTCGAGCTCTCCACCGGCGAGGTCATCCCGACCGACGTCATCGTGTGGACCGCCGGCGTCATGGCCAACCCGACCGTCGTACGCGGCGGAGACCTGCCCGTCGAGGAGCGCGGTCGTATCCAGACCCGTGCCGACCTGCGCGTCGGCACCCCCGAGGCGTTCGTCGAGGGCGCCTGGGCCGCCGGTGACGTGTCTGCCGTTCCCGACCTCTCGGGCGGTGGCGTCGGCGGCTTCTGCGTGCCGAACGCTCAGCACGCGGTGCGCCAGGCGAAGCTTCTCGCGAAGAACCTCGTGGCCGTGCTCCGCGACGAGAAGCCCAAGGACTACTTCCACAAGAATCTCGGTGCCGTTGCCGGTCTCGGCCTGTACAACGGTGTCTTCCAGTCCGGCAAGATCGCTCTCAAGGGCTTTGTGGCGTGGGTCGCGCACCGCGGCTACCACGGGCTCGCCATGCCGACGTGGGAGCGCAAGTTCCGCGTCATCTGGGGCTGGTGGAACAACCTGTGGCTCGGTCGTGACCTCGTGAACCTCGAGACCGTGCAGAACCCGCGCTACGTCTTCGAGGAGTTCGCCGCGCGTCCGCGTCCGGCGGCCCCCGCGGCACCGGTGGCCGACGCCGCCCCGTCCGCGAAGGCTGCTCCGGCCGCGAAGGCCGCCCCGGCCGCATCGGCGGAGGCATCGGAGAAGGCGGCCGCCAAGCCGGCCGCCAAGAAGCCGGCCGCCAAGAAGACTGTTGCGAAGAAGCCCGTTGCGAAGAAGCCCGCCGCCGAGAAGGCTCCTGAACCGGCCGAGGTCGCAGCCAAGTAGGAGACCTCGAACCACGAAGATCGGTCCCGTGCGCTCTGCGCCGGGGCCGATCTTCGTTTGTGCGGGGAGGCTCCGGGGCGATGCATAGGTACGACCGGTATCGTCGCCCGGGCAAGGGGAGTACTCCCGAATGCGGCGACGTCGTCATTACGAGCACGAGATCGTGCTCCGGCCCGCCGGCCCGTGAGGGTGGAGGAGACCTTGGCACCCGCATCGCGGGCTGCCGAGAGACCCTGCCGTCGTTCCGACGTCGTGGATCCGCGGTGGTCCGCACCACGAAAGGGACCACTCATGGGAAAGCTCTCCCGACTCATCGGTATGGCATCCGACGCGCTCGAGAAGAACAGCGGTTCGGGACGCAACGGCCACTCGCCTGACGGATCGCGCTCGCCCGACGGTTCCCGGTCGACGGACTGGGGAGGCATGCTCCGAGGCGCCGTCGATGCCGTTCGCGGGCAGGGCGATCCGGGACACACGTCGAGCCAGGGCCGGCCTTCGCCGGATGACGCGTACGCACCGCCGTACGCGCCGGGTGGACGGCCCCGCCCCACGAGCCCCACACCGTCTGCCGCCGATCCATACGCGCCGCCGGCACCTGGGGCCTCGCGGGTCTCGCAGAACGCGACCGATGCCGATCGTGCGGCCATCGCGCGCTACGACTATCTCCTGCAGACGGCGGATCCGCAGCGTGTGGAGCAGATCCACCGCGAGGCGTTCGCCCGCCTCACTCCTCAGCAGCGCGCGCAGGTCGAAGACCGGATGCGTCAGGAGTTCGAACCGGGCGAGCGCCCGCGATCCTCGTCGCCGGACGATCTCGCCCGGGCGGCCGGACGCGCCGAGGCCATGAAACCGGGGCGGATGCGCGGTCTGCTCTCGCGGGCGCGTGGCGCGGGCGCCGGCGGTGCTGCGGTCGCTGCGGGAGGCGCCGCGGTCGGACTGCTCGGCGTGGTGGCCGGCGGTGCGGTGCTCAGCACGGTGGCCGGTCCGCTTCTGGAGCAGGCCGCGAACATCGGCGTCGACTTCGGCGCGCTGGCGGAGGGGATCGACGTCGAGTCACTCGCCGCCGGGATCGATGTCGAGTCGCTGGCCGGCGGGGCAGGAGACTTGATGGGGACTGCCGGTGAGACGGTGTCCGGACTCGGTGATACCGCGAGCGGGTGGGGCGAGCAGCTCGGCAACCTCGGCATCCCCGGTATCGGCGACATCTTCGGGCGCTGACCGCAGATGGTTCTCACTGCTGCAGCCGATCACGGCTTCACCGGGCTCACCGGATTCGCGGCCGATGTCCTCACCGCACTCGGAGACATCGGCGTGGGGGTGCTGGTCTTCCTCGAAGTGCTGGTGCCTCCGATCCCGAGCGAGGTCATCCTGCCCTTCGCGGGATACCTGAGTCAGAGCGGACCCCTGAATCTGGGCTGGCTCATCTTCTGGAGCACATTGGCATCCTGGCTGGGTGCGCTGCTCTTGTACTGGCTCGGTGCGGCCATCGGAATGGATCGCGCGGTGCGGATGCTCGCGGCCACGAAGCTCGTGAGCCGTTCCGATCTCGAACGCGGATCGGACTGGTTCGTCCGCAGCGGCGGCTGGACCGTGCTGGTCGGGCGGATGGTGCCCGGCGTCCGCAGCCTGATCTCGATTCCCGCGGGGGTGGCTCGGATGAACCTCGTGACGTTCAGCGTGTACACGATCGTCGGCAGCGGGCTCTGGAACACACTTCTGCTCGGGGTCGGTGCGGCGCTCGGCACACAGCACGAGCAGCTGGAGCAGTACCTCGGCTACCTCGACTACGTCGTGTACTCGGCGATCGCGATCGCGCTCGTGATTCTGATCGCGCGTCGGATGCGCGAGGCGGCGGGTGAGCGCAAGGCGGTTGCTGAGGTCGAGGACTGAACGCGGAGGTGCCCCCGCTGGGACTCGAACCCAGACTGAAGCGATTTTAAGTCGCCTGCCTCTGCCATTGGGCTACGGGGGCCTCGCCGCCAGCCTATCGCCGTGCGCGAGTGCGACGCGGTGCCGTCGGGGGTGATCCGGAGTCCGAGGAGGCCTTAGGGTGGGGGAGTGCTCGACCTCATCGACGAACTGAGCCCCGTCCATGGTGCGCCCGCGGTCGCCCCCGAGTGGGAGGACCCGGCCCGCTACTGGCCGCGCCTGTCCGCCGTGACCGGCCATCTCCCCGCGCCGGTGGCGGTGATCGACCGGGAGGCGCTCCGCTACAACGCGATGGACCTTCTGGTGCGGGCAGGTGGTCTCCCGATCCGCGTGGCTTCGAAGTCGGTACGGGTGCGCTCCGTGCTCGATGCGGTGCTGAAGCTCCCGGGCTTCCATGGCATCCTCGCGTTCACGCTCCAGGAGGCGCTCTGGCTCGCCGAGACCCACGACGACATCATGCTCGGCTATCCGACGGTGGACCGTGCGGGCTTGGAGCGGCTCTTCGCCGATGAACAGGCCGCCCAGCGCATCACCCTGATGGTCGACGACCTCGTCCATCTCGATCTGATCGACAGCGTCGCCGGTCCCGGTGCGCGTCCTGAGCTCCGGGTCGCGATCGACGTCGACGCCTCCTGGCGTTCGTCACTCCTCGGCCACATCGGTGTGCGCCGTTCAGCGCTCTTCAGCGCCGGAGAGGTGGCCGCCTTCGCCCGCAAGGTCGTCGCCCGTCCGGGATTCCGGCTCGTCGGACTCCAGATGTACGACGCGCAGATCGCGGGCCAGGGCGACGACGCAGGCCCCGATTCGCCGCTGATCCGCATGGTGCAGGCGCGCTCGCGGAACGAGCTGCGTGAGCGCCGCGCTGGCATCGTCGCCGCGGTCGGAGCGATCGCGCCGCTCGAGATCCTGAACGGCGGCGGAACGGGGTCACTCGAGTTCACCGGGAGCGATGAGTCCCTCACCGAGGCGAGTGCGGGCAGCGGGCTGCTCGGCGGGCACCTCTTCGACGGGTACCGCTCGTTCCGGCCTGCTCCGGCGTCCGCGTTCGCGTTCGACGTGGTGCGACGCCCGGCCGTCGACATCGCCACCGTGCTCGGTGGCGGATGGATCGCCTCAGGCCCCGCGCTGGCTTCGCGTCAGCCTCGCGCCGTGTGGCCGCAGGGTCTCCACACCCTCTCCCGGGAAGCGGCCGGCGAGGTGCAGACGCCGCTCCAGGGTCCCGCAGCGACATCGCTGGGCGTGGGGGACCGGGTCTGGTTCCGGCATGCCAAGAGCGGTGAGCCGGCCGAGCGCATCGAGAGCTACCACCTGGTCTCGGGGGATGAGATCGTCGACGAGCTGCCGACATACCGCGGCGAGGGAAAGGCCTTCCTGTGACGAGGATCGGCGGCACCTGGCAGAACTGGGGTCGCTCGGCCTCCGTGCGACCCGTGCGTGTGGAGCGCCCGCGAAGCCCCGAGGGTGTGCAGCGCGCGGTCGTCGCGGCGGTGAAGCACGGCCTCCCGGTGAAGGCCGTCGGTGCCGGCCACAGCTTCACAGGCATCGCCGTCGCACCGGGCGTCCTGCTCGAGCTCGACGACCTGCAGGGACTGGTCTCGGCGGATGCGGTCACAGGACGGGTGACCCTTCTCGCCGGAACGCGCCTGCATCGCATCCCGGGGCTCCTCGCGCCGTACGGGCTCGCGATGGAGAACCTGGGCGACATCGATCGCCAGTCGATCGCCGGTGCGATTTCGACCGGCACCCACGGCACAGGTGCCGGGTACGGCGGCCTCGCGACCCAGGTCGTCGGCATCACCATGGTCACGGCGGCCGGCGAGTTCCTGCGTATCGACGAGGAGCACGAGAGCGATCTGCTCCCGGCGGTGGCTCTCGGACTCGGCGCCCTCGGCATCATCGTCGAGGTGACTCTGCAGTGCGTGCCCGCCTTCGTCATGCATGCGATCGACGAGCCGGTGCCTCTCGACGAGGCACTCGCCACGCTCGACGAGCGCGTCGCCGGATCCGACCACTTCGAGTTCTACTGGTTCCCGCACACCGACGTGGCGCTGACGAAGCGGCAGACCCGTCTCCCGGAGGCGACCGTCCGCAAGCCGCTTCCGGTCGTCGGACGATGGATCGACGAGACGCTGCTCTCGAACGGCGTCTATCGCCTGGTGTGCGCGGCGGGTCAGGTCGCACCGGCGATCACCCCGTCCTTCAGCCGCCTCGCGGTCACGCTCACCGGCGACCGCGAGTACACGGAGGTGTCGCACCGGGTGCTCATCCAGAGCCGCACCGTGCGCTTTCGCGAGATGGAGTACGCGATCCCCGCCGAGAATGCCGTGGCCGCGTTCCAGGCGGTCAAGACACTCATCGCCCGGCGCGGGTGGCGGATCGAGTTCCCGATCGAGGTGCGCTTCGCCGCGGCGGACGATCGCTGGCTGTCGACGGCCCACGGCCGCGCGAGCGCCTACATCGCCGTGCACCGATACTGGCGAGCCGACCCCACGGAGTACTTCGGGGCCGTCGAGGAGATCATGCACGAGTTCGGCGGACGCCCGCACTGGGGCAAGCTCCACACGCTGACCGCGGAGACGCTTCGGGAGCGATACCCGCGGTTCGACGACTTCGTCGCCCTACGCGATCGCCTCGACCCGGACCGTCGATTCGGGAACCGCTACCTCGAGCGGGTCCTCGGCAGCTGATCCGGCGGTGGCTGCGGCCGCGCATGCCCAGTCCACGTGCAGACTGCGCGTCTAGGATGAGAGAAACACGAGGAAGGGTGGGCCTCTGATGGAATGGCTCGTGCCAGTACTGATCGTTGTCGGAGTGATCCTGCTCGTCGGCATCTATCTGTGGGCCACGTACAACTCGCTGGTGCAGCTGAACGTCCGCGTCGATGAGGCGTGGAGCGGCATCACAGTGCAGTTGAAGCGGCGAGCCGACCTCATCCCGAACCTCATCGAGACGGTGAAGGGCTACGCCTCCCACGAGAAGGCCGTGTTCGAGAACGTCACCCGTGCGCGTGCCGAGACCCTCTCCGCAGGCGGGCCCGGCGAAGCAGGAATCGCCGAGGGGCACCTGCAGCAGGCGCTGCGCAGCCTGTTCGCGGTCGCCGAGGCGTACCCGCAGCTGCAGGCGAGCACGAACTTCCTTCAGGTGCAGCAGGCCCTGGTCGACACCGAGGACAAGATCCAGGCTGCGCGCCGCTTCTACAACGGCGGGGTGCGCGAGCTCAACACCAAGATCAAGGTGTTCCCGAACAACCTGTTCGCCAAGGGGCTGGGCTTCTCCGAGCGGGAGTTCTTCGAGGTCGCAGACAGCAGCGCGATCTCCGAGCCGCCGCGCGTGCAGTTCTGACCGCGGTTCGTCTGACCTCGTCCGCTCACCACGGAGAGAGCACGAGGTCGTCGGCGGTGAACGCGACGTCGCCGCGCAGGTTCCAGGACACCGTCCGATAAGTCGTCGTGAGTGCCTCGCCATTCTGGCCGGTTCCGGTGACGGTGGCCACGAGCGTCCCTCCCTCTGCGATGAAACCGGACGGCGTCAGCGTGATCACGGGTGACTCGTCGATCCGATAGCGGATGATGTCCACCTCCCGGAACTCGGTCCCCCACGGAATCCGGATTCCGCATCCGTCCGGCACCTCGGTACCTGCGGCGGTACAGGCTTCGAGAATCTCGTCGAGCTGTGCCTGTGCGGCAGCCGTGGCCTCCGGACGCACGGCGGCATCGACCGCCGTCGTGGCCTTCGCTCCGGGCAGCACCTGCACCGGGTTCTCGCCCTCGAGCATCGTCGTCGGTGCGGCGGCGACGGTGTACGTCGCAGGTAGCAGAGAGACGGCCCTCCCCGTCGGCACGGTCGTGTCTCCGATCGCGACGTCGGAGCCGATCGTCGACTCCGCGACCAGTGTGCCGAGGCCCGTCGCGTCGACGCTCCAGCGGCCCTCGATGATGCCGAGCGTCAGCTGGGTGGTGTGTGTCTCGCCGTCGAGATCGAACGAGACCTCGGCGGTCGCGGAGACACCATCGCCGTCGTCCCGCACACGGATGACCTCGCCGTCGTCGATCAGTCCGGTCGCGGCCTCGAACGCATCGAGGGCGATCGTCGAAACCACGACCCCGCTCGCCACCACCGTGTCGGCGTCGCCGGATTCCAGGGCATGGAGGTAGTCGAGTGTCGCTTCCTCGGGGGTGGATGAGCGGACGGCTGACTGCCAGAGCCACAGTCCTGCGGCGACGACGACGATCCCTGCAGCGCCGCCGATCACCCACCAGCGCGCCTTGATCATGCCGGGCTCTCTCGCGCATGCACGTGGCGACGCACGGCAGGACCTGTCCCTGTTCCCGCGGCCAACGCCGCGTACAGTGCCTCGGTCGCATCGCCCCACTTCGACACCGACACGTTCTCCAGTCCCTGCCAGGTCGCGGCGAGGACGAGTTCCGCCGCTATCGGACCGGCATCTCCGGGACGGGCCTGCGGCTCCCACCAGGCGGATTGCACCTGCAACGTCGATGTCGTGCGGTCGGCCTTGAGGTCGACCCGTGCGACGACACGGTCGCCGACGAGGACCGGCAGGGAGTAGTAGCCGAACCGCCGCTTCTCGGCCGGCACGTAGATCTCGATGCGGTAGTCGAGCTCGAACGCGCGGAGCGCCCGATCTCTGAACCACACCACCGGGTCGAAGGGGGTCAGGATCGCCGCCGTGTCGACCTTGCGCGGCAGCACCGCATCGCGATGCCGCCAGGCCGCGAGAGGACGTCCTCCGCGTTCCCAGCCCCGCACCTGCACGGGCTGCAGCTCACCGGTATCCACGAGGTCGGCGATCGAGCGGGCGACGGCGGCCCGGTCTCGGATCCGGTAGTAGTCGGCCAGGTCGGATTGCGTCGCGACGCCGCTCGATCGAGCCGCACGCCGGGTCAACTCACGGATCGCATCGGCGCGCGAGACCTCCTGCGAGCGGATGGCATCCGGGATCACGTGCTCGGCCAGGGCATAGGTGCGCTCGAACCCTCGACGCCCGCTGATCGCGACGTCGCCGGTGCGCCACAGATGCTCGAGGGCGAGTTTCACCTCGTCCCAGTCCCACCAGGTTCCCCGTTCCCGCGGCGCGTCAGCGCGGAGATCTGCCGGGCGCAGAGGGCCCCGCACGCGAAGCTCGTCCTGCACCCACTGCACTGTGCGCGCGTTGCTGCTCATCCAGGAGTCCTCGCCGGCCCAGCGTCGACGGAAGTCGTCCATGCGGAACCGCCAGAGCGGCCAGTCCTCGATCGGGATGAAGGTCGCCTCGTGGGCGAGGTACTCGACGTAGTGAGTCGTGCGGGACAGGAAGACCCGGTCGAGCAGCGTGGGCTCATAGGCGCCGAGCCGCGAGAACAGCGGCAGGTAGTGGGAGCGGGCGAACACGTTCACCGAGTCGATCTGGAGAACTCCGAGACGATCCATGACGCGGTGGACATGGCGATCCGTGATCGCGGCGGGCCGCGCGCGGGTGAACCCCTGAGCGGCCAGGGCGATGCGGCGCGCCTGGGTGGAGCTGAGCGTCTCGGTCACATCGTCAGGGTATCGGCGGGCGCCGACATCGGTCCGCCGGGAAAGATGCGTTCGACGGCATACGGCATCACCGTAGACTTGGGCGATGAGCGAGGACCAGCGACCCCGGCTGCGAGATCTTTTCCGTCCGCGCCCGGTCTCCACCGACCGCACCGTGACGACCGAGGCCGATGAGGCGGTGCCCCTGCCTCTGCGGATCACCGCGAGCTACGCGTGGCGGCTGTTGATCATCGCCGCCGCGATCGGCGTGTTCATCTGGTTGGTGATGCTGCTCAAGCTCCTCGTCATCCCGTTGATGGTCGGCATCCTCATCACCGCGCTGCTATGGCCCGCGTTCTCGTGGATGCTGCGGCGCGGTCTCCCGCGCTGGCTGGCCATCGCTCTCTCGCTGATCGGGACGGCGGCCATCGTCACCGGTCTGATGTGGCTCGTCGTCTGGCAGGTGCGCGCTCAGCTTCCCGATGTGCAGCAGCGCTCGACCGAAGCCTTCGATCAGTTCCAGGTCTGGTTGCACGAAGGCCCGCTGAATCTCTCCGACACGCAGATCGCGAACTATCTGCAGCAGGGGCTCGACTTCCTCAACGAGCAGGCACAGGTGCTGTGGACCGGCGCGCTGGCGATCGGAACCACCGTCGGACACGTCGCCACGGGTGCCGTGCTGTCCCTGTTCATCCTCATCTGCCTGCTCGCCGACGGCGCCGGCATCTGGCGATGGACCCTCAAGATCTTCCCGCGCAAGTCTCGTCTCGCGGTCGACGGAGCAGCCCGCAACGGCTGGACGACGATCGTGAACTATGCGCGCACACAGCTGTTCGTGGCGACCATCGACGCGATCGGCATCGGGCTCGGTGCATTCCTGCTCCAGGTGCCTCTCGCGCTCCCGGTCGCGGTGCTGGTGTTCCTCGGTTCCTTCATCCCGATCGTGGGTGCCGTGGTGACCGGTGCCGTCGCGGTGTTCCTCGCGCTCGTGTACAACGGGCCCTGGATCGCGCTCTGGATGCTGCTGGTGGTCCTCGCCGTCCAGCAGATCGAGGGACACATCCTGCAGCCGATCATGATGGGTTCGGCGGTCAAGGTGCATCCGCTCGCCGTCGTCCTCGTGGTGGCAGGTGGAGCGATGATCGCCGGCATCCCCGGCGCACTGTTCGCGGTGCCGTTGGCGGCCTTCGTCAACGTCGCGGCCGTCACCATCAGCTCGGGTTCCTGGCGCACCGGCGCCGGGCCGAGCGGCGACCTTATCTGGAGTACAGTGCCGCGCGAGCGGCGACGGAGGAATCGATGAGCGCAGTCCCCAGCCTGACCGAGTTCGAGCACGCTGCTCAGAGTCTGGCCGAGGTGATCTCGCACACGCCGACGCTGCCGTCGCGGGCGCTCTCCGACATTCACGGAGGTACCGTCCTGCTGAAGATGGAGAATCTCCAGCGCACGGGTTCGTTCAAGATCCGTGGTGCCGCATACCGTCTGTCGCGCCTGAGTGCCGAGGAGCGCTCGCGCGGCGTCGTGGCTGCGTCCGCGGGTAACCACGCTCAGGGCGTCGCCCTCGCGGCCCAGGCGCTCGGCATCCCCGCGACGATCTTCATGCCGCTCGGGGTGCCAGTGCCGAAGCTCCTCGCCACCCGCGGGTACGGCGCGGAGGTCGTGCTGGAAGGTGAGACCGTGGCCACCTCCCTGAGGCTGGCGGCGGAGTTCTCCGAGCGCACCGGGGCCGTGCTGATCCACCCGTTCGACCACCGCGACATCGTGATCGGACAGGGAACCCTCGGCCTCGAGCTTCTGGAGGATGCGCCCGACGTCGACACCGTCGTGCTCGGCATCGGCGGGGGAGGCCTCATCGCGGGTGTCGCAGCCGCGGTGAAGGCGCGTGCCGCCGAGCTCGGGCGCACGGTCCGCATCATCGGGGTGCAGGCCGAGAACGCCGCCGCCGTGCCGCCCTCGCTCGAGGCCGGTGAGCCCGTCGACATCGTCACGCGTCCGACCATCGCGGACGGCATCCTGGTCGCGCGCCCCGGCGCGATCCCCTTCGACATCATCAAGGACCTCGTCGACGAGGTCGTCACAGTCTCGGACGACGACCTGGCGCGGGCCATCCTCATCCTCCTCGAGCAGGCGAAGGTCGTGGTCGAGCCCGCCGGCGCGGCCGGGGTGGCGGCGATCCTGGCCGGCAAGGTGTCGGCGACCGGAACCACCATGGCGGTGCTGTCGGGCGGCAACATCGATCCGCTCCTGTTGCAGCGCGTGGTCTCGCACGGACTCGCGGCATCCGGTCGCTACCTCACGATCCGTATCCCCCTACCCGACCGCCCCGGTCAGCTGGCACGCGTGTCCGAGCTCATCGCCGAGGCCGGTGCCAACGTGATCGAGGCCATGCACACCCGCCATGGCCACGGACTCCAGATCAGCGAGGTCATCCTCGAGCTGAGTGTCGAGACGCGTGGTCCAGAGCATTCGGAGCACACACTCGACACGCTGCGTCGCGCCGGATTCGAGCCCATCCTCGTCCCGGATTGAGCACGCCCCGGAACACGCAGAAGCGCCCCCGCGTCCGACAGGAGGCGGGGGCGCTTCTGGCTGGCGTCTCAGCCCGTGTAGGTCTCGACGTTCACGATCTCGACACTGATCGAGCGGCCGTTCGGAGCCTCGTACGACGACTTCTCGCCGACCTTGAGGCCGAGGATGGCCTGGCCGAGCGGGCTGGCCTCGCTGTACACGTCGAGGTCGCTGCCGGCCGCGATCTCACGGCTTCCGAGGAGGAAGACCTCTTCGCCACCGGCGACGAGGGCGGTGACCACGGTTCCGGGCTCGACGATCCCGCGGCTGGCAGGAGCCTCGCCGACCTTGGCGGTCTTCAGCAGGCCTTCGAGCGTGCGGATCCGCGCCTCCTGCTTGCCCTGCTCGTCCTTCGCGGCGTGGTATCCGCCGTTCTCCTTGAGGTCGCCCTCTTCGCGGGCCGCCTCGATGCGCTTGGCGATCTCGTCGCGGCCGAAGGTGGACAGGTGCTCCAGCTCGGCGACGAGCCGGTCATAGGCTTCCTGCGTGAGGAAGGGAACCTGAGCATCGGTGGACATGACGAAGCTCCTTCTTTCGGGATCCCTCCGGCATGCTGCGGGGGATATGCCAAGACGCCCCGGCACGGTGCCGGGGCGTCGTCTTGTCTGGCACGAGTCTAAGCGACCCAGCAGGTGTTCACCAAACCTGTGGTGGCCGCGGAGACCGTCGGGATGGTGACGGAGCGTGCCTGCGAGTGGCTGTCTCCGGCCTCGATCTCGACGATCTTCCAGCCGACGACGCCGAACTCCTCGTCGAGCGCCTCGACGGCGCAGACGACGTCTTTGCCCTGCACTCCGGTGACCTGGAAAGTGATGTTCACCGAGTGCTCGTCGACGAGCTCGAAGCCCAGGTCATCGGCATCGACGGAAGCCATCGACTGGGCGACGGTCATCCAGCTGAAGGCGCCGACGATCAGCAGTGCGATCGCGCCACCGATGATCCACGGCGTCCGCCGCCGTCGGGTGCGGCCATAGCGTTCGTCGAGCTCGTGTGCGGTCGTCACAGGTGGGTCTTCCGGTCGTTAGGCTGGTGTTACCAGGTTATGCGACCTGCGTAGGAAAGGCCGACTCATGTTCTCTCTGTCCGAGACCCCGATGCCGACACCGAGCATGACCGTGGCTCCCGAGTCGGTGACCCCGGGGTTCGTCGGTTTCGCAGCGATCGTCGTGGTCGTGATCGCGGTGATCCTGCTGATCTGGGACATGAACCGTCGCATCCGCCGCGTCCGATACCGCGAAGAGGTGCGTGACGAACTGGATGCCGAAGAGGCTGCGCGGGCCGAGGGCGATACCGCGGCTCCCGGAGCGGGTGCGCCGGCGTCCGAAGGCACCGTCGCTCCCGACGTCGACGACGACAAGCCCGCTCGCTGACCGGATGCTACGGCGCGCCCAGTGAGGGCGACAGCGGCGACAGGGCGATCAGCAGACACGCCGTCCAGTGGCACAGGAACGCGAGAACCGTGCACACATGGAAGATCTCGTGGAACCCGAAGTGTCCAGGCCACGGGTTCGGCTTCTTGAGTGCGTAGACGATGGCGCCGCCCGTGTAGAGGAGCCCGCCGACGATCACCAGCACCATCATCGCGAAGTTGGCGTTCATGAGGTCGACGATGTACATGACCGCGGCCCAGCCGAGCAGCAGGTAGAGCGCGACGTAGAGCCAGCGTGGGGCGTGGATCCAGAAGACGCGGAAGAGGATGCCGACGAGCGTGCCGCCCCACACCAGACACAGCAGCAGCACACCCTTCTGCGGAGGTAGTGCCAGCACGGCCAGCGGAGTGTAGGTGCCGGCGATGAGCAGCAGGATGTTGGCGTGATCGATGCGCTTCAGCAGCACTTTCACCTTGGGCTGCCAGTCGATGCGGTGGTACAGCGCCGAGTTGCCGAACAGGAGCAGCGACGTGAGCATGAACACGGCGGAGGCCCACTTCGCCGCGGCGCCGTCGGCCACGACGATCAGGACGACACCGGCGACCAGCGCAACCGGGAACGTGCCGGCGTGGATCCATCCCCGCCACGTCGGTTTGACCTCGGTCGCCGCATCCACAGCAGCGGCTTCCAGCAGGGGCAGCTGAGGGACGTCGGGACCGGTGGGATCGGGAGTGCTCACGTGCTCACTCTAAGCCGACCTGCATACCGCGCAGAGCACATATCCTCAGCTTCCGCACACGATGCCGAAGTCCCTGACACGGTAGCGTAGGGAGGTGATGTCACGCGAGAGCCCGGGGCGAGGGCCGCTGTATCGGCTCTACACGAACCGGCTGCGCCGCCACCTCGATCCGGCCACGGTGCCGCACCACGTCGCGATGATGATCGACGGCAACCGCCGGTGGGCCCGTCAGCTCGGGTTGGACACGCCCGCAGAGGGACACCGAGCGGGGGCGGCGAAGATGCGCGAGTTCCTCGGCTGGTGCGACGAACTCGGAGTGCGCGTCGTGTCGCTCTACCTGCTCTCCAGCGACAACCTGCGAAAGCGCGACTCCGCCGAGCTCGCCGACCTCATCGAGATCATCGCCGAACTCGCCGAGGCCCTGTCGCAGGAGGGGAACTGGCGGGTCAAGCACGTCGGTCGCTCCGACATCCTCCCCGCGGAGCTCGCGCGGGTACTCTCCGACGCGGAGCAGCGCACGAAAGACCACACAGGGCTGCATGTGAACCTCGCCGTCGGCTACGGCGGACGGAACGAGATCGTCGACGCGGTGCGGAGCATCATCACGAAGCACGAGGCATCCGGCGGCACGCTGGAAGACCTCGCCGCCCACCTCACCCCCGAGATGATCGGCGAGCACCTCTACACGGGAGGACAGCCCGATCCCGACCTCGTGATCCGCACGAGCGGGGAGCAGCGGCTCAGTGACTTCCTCCTGTGGCAGAGCGCCCACAGCGAGTTCTACTTCGTCGAGGCGCTGGGTCCCGACCTCCGTCAGGTGGACTTCCTGCGGGCCATCCGCGACTACGCCGATAGGGACCGACGCTTCGGTCGCTGAACCGGTGTCTGGCGCCTGTGGTCCCGTGCCACAATGACGAAGTGAGCACTTTCCAGGACTATGTCGACACCTTCGACAACGAGTCCGGCTACCTGAACTGGGCCGCTTTCGGCCCGCTATCGCCGTCCGTCCGCGAAGAGGTCTTCGCCGACGCCGACCTGCTCGGCAGCGGACGGCCGTCTTCGCTCTCCCTGGTCGCGGAGCGCATCGGTCAGGCCCAGGAACTCGTCGCCGAGCTGCTCGGATCCGATGCCGACGGTGTCACGCTGCAGCCGTCGTCGACGCACGGGCTCATGCACGCGCTGTACGGCCTGTCCGGGGGAGTGATCGCGAGCACCGCCGAGTTCCCGAGCGTGAGCCTGACCGTCGAGCGGGCATCGACGGCTTCGGACCGCGCCATCAGTCCGCGATGGATCACGCCAGACGACGGGCGCGTCACGCCCGACGCCGTGATCGAGGCGCTCGATGACGAGGTGGTCGCGCTCGCGGTGAGCCACGTCGACTTCCGCACCGGCTACCGCGCCGATCTCGCTGCGCTTCGAGAGGCGATCGGCCCCGACCGCCTGCTCATCGTCGATGCCGTCCAGTCGTTCGGTGTGATCGACGTCGACTATTCGGCGGCCGACGTCGTGGTCGGGCACGGTTACAAGTGGCTGCGCGCCGGTCGTGGCAGTGCGTTCGCGTGGTTCGCGCCCCGAGCGCGGGAGCGCATCTCGCCCGTGCTCTCCGGGATCACCGGTACCACGGCCACCGGTCTGTTCGTCGATGAGCTGCCCGCACCCGCACCCTCCGCTCGTGCCTTCACCGTCAGCCAGCCGGACACGCTCGCGGCGGGACGACTCGCGATCGGCGTGCGTGACATGCGCGACGCCGGTGTCGCCGCCATCGAGGATCGGCTCGCCGACAACGTCGACACCGTGATCGAGATCGCCGACCGCCACGGGATCGAGGTGAGCTCCCCGCGTGAGCGCCGTCAGCGCGCGGGCATCGTGGCGCTCGCCCCGGAGGAACCTGCCCGCCTCGCTGCGGCTCTCGCCAACGCCGGACTGGTCGTGACGGCGCGCGGGTCGTCGGTGCGGATCGCTCCGCACGCGGGCACCGATGCGGAGACGTTCGAGCTCCTCGACGCGGCGCTGCACGCGTTCGGCAACGAGACGTTCATCAGCGCGTAACGAATCGCTGGCGTGTCGAGTGCGGGTTAATCCCCCGCGCGGTCGTACGTTCTAGGCATCGGGCAAGGCGCCCGTTCGGGTCGGCCTCAGGTTGACGACTCGTGACCCCCTGGTCGACTCGTTCGAATAGCCGGGATTCCCCGGGTCGGGAGTGGGTCGTGACCACACGTACAGCGCAGCAGGCCACCAGCACCGCGCAGCAGTCCACCCGTAAGACGTCGAGGCGAGCATCATCCGCCGATCCGGATCAGGATCTGCGCACGTATGTCCTCGACACGTCCGTCCTGCTGAGCGATCCGCAGGCCTTCTTCCGGTTCGCCGAGCACTCGGTCGTCCTCCCCGTCGTCGTGATCACGGAACTCGAGGGCAAGCGCCACGATCCGGAGATCGGGTACTTCGCCCGGCAGGCTCTCCGCCACCTCGACGACCTGCGCATCGAGCATGGACGCCTGGATTTCCCGGTCGAGGTCGGCGAGGGCGGCACGCTCCGGGTCGAACTCGCGAACACCGATTCCTCGGTGCTCCCCGCCGGCATCCGCCTCAGCGACAACGACACGCGCATCCTCTCGGTCGCGATGCACCTCGCACAGGACGGCCAGGACGTCACGATCGTCTCGAAGGACCTGCCCATGCGCGTCAAGGCCGCCTCTCTCGGTCTGCGCGCCGAGGAGTACCTTGCCGAGCAGGCGGTGGACTCCGGATGGACCGGCATCTCGACCCTCGACCTCTCCGGCGACGACATCAGCGATCTCTACGAGAGCGAGGTCGGCATCAGCGAGCAGGCCCGGGGGTTGCCGGTGAACACCGGTCTGATCATCCACTCCGAGCGCGGATCCGCGCTGGGTCGGGTCACGGGCGACGGCGAATACCGACTGGTACGCGGAGACCGTGACATCTTCGGAATGCACGGCCGTTCGGCGGAGCAGCGCATCGCGATCGACCTGCTGCTCGATCAGGAGGTCGGCATCGTCTCCCTCGGCGGACGCGCCGGCACCGGCAAATCGGCGCTCGCGCTCTGCGCCGGACTCGAAGCGGTGCTCGAACGGCAGCAGCAGAAGAAGATCATCGTGTTCCGGCCGCTCTTCGCCGTCGGCGGGCAGGAGCTCGGGTACCTTCCGGGAGACCAGGGCGAGAAGATGGGCCCGTGGGGGCAGGCGGTCTTCGACACGCTGGGGTCCGTGGTCTCGGGCAACGTGATCGAGGAGGTCATCGAGCGCGGACTGCTCGAAGTGCTCCCGCTGACGCACATCCGCGGTCGTTCACTTCACGACGCGTTCGTGATCGTCGACGAGGCTCAGTCGCTCGAACGCAACGTGCTCCTGACGGTCCTGAGCCGCATGGGGCAGAACTCGCGCGTGATCCTCACGCACGACGTCGGCCAGCGCGACAACCTCCGCGTGGGCCGTCACGACGGTATCGCCAGCGTGATCGAGACGTTGAAGGGACACGACCTCTTCGGCCATGTGACCCTGACACGGTCCGAGCGTTCGGCGATCGCCGCCCTCGTCACCGAGCTCCTGGAGGGTGGAGAGCTCAGCTGACGACGGAAACAGCGGATGCCGCGAGGAACGAGTCCTCGCGGCATCCGCTGTGTCGTGGTTCGGATCAGCCCGGGTGCGTCATCGACAGCAGGTCGAGCTTCTCGTCGAGCTGCTCGAGGGTGAGGTCGCCGCGCTCGACGTAACCGAGGTCGATCACGGCGTCGCGCACCGTGATTCCCTTGGCGACCGAGTGCTTGGCGATCTTCGCCGCAGCTTCGTAGCCGATGAGCTTGTTCAGCGGCGTGACGATCGACGGGCTCATGCCGGCGAACGCGGCGGCGCGCTCGACGTTCGCCTGCAGGCCGTCGATCGTCTTGTCGGCGAGCACCCGAGAGGCGTTCGACAGCAGGCGGATCGACTCGAGCACAGCCGTGCCCATGACCGGGATGGCGACGTTCAGCTCGAAGGAACCGGATGCCCCGGCCCAGGCGACCGTCGCATCGTTGCCGATAACGCGGGCGCACACCATCAGCACGGCTTCGGGAACGACCGGGTTGACCTTGCCGGGCATGATCGAGGAGCCGGGCTGCAGGTCGGGGATGTGGAGCTCACCGAGACCCGTGTTGGGGCCGGAGCCCATCCAACGCAGGTCGTTGTTGATCTTGGTCAGCGAGACCGCGATCGTGCGGAGAGCGCCGGAGGCCTCGACCAGGCCGTCGCGGTTGGCCTGCGCCTCGAAGTGGTCCTTGGCTTCGGTGATGGGCAGCTCGGTCTCGGCCGCGAGCAGCGCGATGACCTTCTGCGGGAAGCCGAGCGGGGTGTTGATGCCGGTGCCGACTGCGGTGCCGCCGAGCGGGACCTCGGCGACGCGGGGGAGGGCCGACTGCACGCGCTCGATGCCGAGGCGGATCTGGCGGGCGTAACCGCCGAACTCCTGGCCGAGCGTGACGGGCGTCGCGTCCATGAGGTGCGTGCGACCGGACTTGACCGCGTCCTTCCACAGCTCCGCCTTCGCCTCGAGAGCGACGGCGAGGTGGTCGAGCGCGGGGATGAGCGTGTCGATGAGCGCCTGGGTGACGGCGATGTGCACCGAGGTCGGGAACACGTCGTTCGACGACTGCGAGGCGTTCACGTGGTCGTTGGGGTGGACGGTCGCGCCGAGGATGCGCGTCGCGAGCGTCGCCAGGACCTCGTTCATGTTCATGTTCGACGAGGTGCCGGAGCCGGTCTGGTAGGTGTCGACCGGGAACTCGCCGTCGTGTGCACCCGAGGCGACCTGGTCGGCGGCCTGGGCGATCGCGTCGGCGATCGCGCCGTCGAGAGTGCCGAGCTCCTTGTTGGCGAGCGCTGCCGCCTTCTTGATCCTGGCGAGGGCGGCGATCTGCGTCGACTCCAGCCCCTTGCCGGAGATCGGGAAGTTCTCCACGGCGCGCTGGGTCTGCGCTCCGTAGAGAGCGTTCACGGGCACCCGCACCTCACCCATGGTGTCGTGCTCGATGCGGTACTCGGTGTCGGTCATTCCGAACCCTCCTTGGTTGCGGGGTCGATCCCCGGGATAGCGGCGTCGTCCTCGGTGTCGATTCCGACCGTGATCACGGGCACCGCGGTGCCCTCGGCCAGCCGGTAGTTCGCGCCGACGATGCCCAGGCGGCCGGCGGCGACGGCGTCGCTGATGATCTCGGACGACTGCAGCAGGTCGCTCACGGTGTTCCGCAGGTGCTCGATGCCGACGAGCTCCGAGTCGATCTCGGCGACCGTGGTCCCGCCGTTCTCGGCCAGCACCTTCCGCGCGGCGGGAACGATCGGGGCGATCAGCTTCCAGATGTGCGGCGGCAGGGGAGCGGCATCGATCGCGGTGCCGTCGATGGCGGCGCGCACCGCCCCGCAGGAGTCATGAGCGAGCACGACGATCAGCGGCACCTCGAGCACCGCGACGGCGTATTCGAGGCTCGCGACGATCGATTCGCCGATCACCTGTCCGGCGTTGCGCACCACGAAGAGGTCGCCGAGGCCGAGGTCGAAGATGATCTCGGCGGCGAGGCGGGAGTCCGAGCAGCCGAACAGCGTGGCGACCGGATGCTGCGCGACCGTCAGGTCCTTGCGACGGGCGACGTCCTGGTTCGGATGCCGAGGTTCGTCCTGCACGAAACGGCGGTTGCCGTCCTGCATCTGCTTCCAGGCGGCGGTGGGGGTCAGCGGGTGCGTCATGAGGCCTCCGAGATGATGCGGATCTGCGGAATGAGCGATTCGGCGAGCTCGGCGGTCGAATCCGCAGAGCGCGAGCCGTAGAGCAGGATGTAGTCGTCGCCCGCCTGTGTGCCGATGGCATAGGTGACGTTCGCGTTCGATTCGGCACTGCCGGGCTTGTAGACGTCCCACTCGAGGCCGCCGATGCGCACCGTGTCGGTCGGTGCGATGCCGTTCAGGCGCTGCGGTGCCCAGGCGGAGTCGGCGTCGAACGCCTGCGCGACCTTGATGAAGCCGCGCTCCTTGTCGGACTTGGGGGCGAGGGTGACCTCCCACACGACGGTCGCACCACCCTGCATCTCCGCGCCGTTCGCGCGCCAGAAGTCGCCGAGCTCGGGGATGAGCACGGGGCGATCCATGGACGACTCGACGCCTTCCGCGACGGCGGCCACATCGAGGGGCTTCTGCTCGACGGGCGCGCCGCGCGGGACCGCGAAGATGATGACGGCGACCACGGCCAGGGTGACCAGCAGCGCGGCGACGAGGTTGCGTACGGTCTGGCTCGACCGGTAGGCCTTGCTGGACGCCGCCTTGCGGGCGGCGGTCTCGTCCGGGGTCTCGGGTCGGCCGAGTTCGGCGATGATCGGGGGCTGTTTGCTCACGACTCTCCCGCCGGCGTCTCGGAGTCGGATGCTGCGGCGCGGGCGGCATCCAGGCGGCGCTTGGCCCCCAGCAGCCACTCTTCGCAGCGGGCGGCGAGAGCCTCGCCACGTTCCCAGAGAGCGAGGGAATGCTCGAGAGTCGGGGACCCCTGTTCGAGTTCGGCCACGACCTTGACGAGCTCGTCACGGGCCGCCTCGAACGACAGCGTGTCCACAGGGGTGTCGTTCAGGGCGCTCACTCCTCCATCTTACGTCGTGCGCCGTGGGCGCTCGGCTCAGGCGTCTTCGGGCATCTCGCCCTCGGAGCGGGCGGTCAGCGACCCGCGGTCGAGGGTGATGGTGAGTGTGCTCCCGGCCGGGGCATCCGCGGCATCGCGCAGGATCACGCCGCCGTCGAGGTGGGCGATCGCGTAGCCGCGCGCCAGTGTCGCAGCGGGCGAGAGCGCGCGCAGAGACGCGCGAAGCTCGCCGGTGCGCCGCCCCGCGTCGTCGAGCTGTCTGTTCACGGCGTCGCGGCCGCGTCCGAGCAGCAGCCAGATCTCCTGGGCACGGGAGTCGATGATCGGTGCGGGGGAGCGCAGCACCGGCCGTGAGCGCAACTGCTCCAGCTGTGCGATGTCGTGCGTGAGGCGCTGCGTGAGTCTCGTGGTCGCGCGCGAGCGCAACTGGGCGATGAGGGCGCGCTGTTCGCCGACATCGGGTACGACGCGCTTCGCGGCATCGGTCGGGGTCGAAGCCCGCAGATCGGCCACGTCGTCGAGCAACGGGTGGTCGTTCTCGTGTCCGATCGCGCTCACCACGGGAGTGGAGGCCGCGGCCACCGCGCGCACGAGCTTCTCATCGCTGAAGCCGAGGAGCGTCTGCGGGTCTCCGCCGCCGCGGGCGATGATGATCACGTCGACCTCGGGATCGGCGTCGAGCCGGGCGAGGGCCGCGAGCGTGTCGGGAACGCAGCGGTCGCCCTGCACGGCGGCGTACTCCGTGCGGAAGCGCACCTGCGGCCAGCGCAGCTCGGCGTTGCGATGGACGTCCTTCTCCGCATCGGACCGCTCGCCGGTGATCAGCCCGATCACGTGCGGGAGGAACGGCAGGCGCTTCTTACGGGAGGGGTCGAAGAGTCCCTCCTGCCGCAGCTGCACGCGAAGCTTCTCGAGGCGCTCGAGCTGGTCGCCCAGCCCGACGTGCTTCATCGCCGAGACCGCGAAGCTGAAGTCACCGGCCTTGACGAAGTAGTCGGCCTTGACGGCAGCGACGACATGGTCGCCGATGCCGATGTCGGAGGGGATGCGTCCGCGCACGCTCGACCACACCCGGATGGAGATCTGCGCGTCGGAGCGAGTGTCCTTCAAACGTGCGAAGACATTGCCGGCGCGCACGTTCCAGGAGGTGATCTCGCCCTCGACCCAGACGGTGTTCCAGCGTGCGATGAAGTCGCGGATCGTGGCGTTCAGGCGCGTGACCGAAGTGGGGGCATCCGCCGTCGAATCGCGGGGTGCGACGGAGTCGGCCGGCGGCGTCTCGCCCTGGCCCGTCGTCGCTTCGAAGACTGTCATCCGCTCCCGTTCCCGACCCCTGAACCTCCCCGGCCCCGCACAGCTGAGCGACGGTAGAATTCAAGGGTGACTTCGACTGCCGTTCATCTCCCCGTGCCCCGCCTTCCACGAGTGCGTGCGGCGGCCGGGCGGCTTCAGGATAACCCGGTGGCCGGACACAAGCGGGTTCTGCTCGCCGCACCGCGTGGTTACTGCGCCGGAGTCGACCGTGCGGTGGTGGCCGTCGAGAAGGCGCTCGAACGCTACGGCGCCCCGGTCTACGTGCGCAAGCAGATCGTGCACAACATCCACGTCGTGACCGAGCTCGAGGAGAAGGGGGCGATCTTCGTCGAAGAGGTCGACGAGGTGCCCGAGGGCGCTCACGTCGTCTTCAGCGCCCACGGTGTCTCGCCGGCGGTCGTGAACGCGGCCTCCGATCGTGGACTCCACGCGATCGACGCCACCTGCCCGCTCGTCACCAAGGTGCACCGCGAGGCCGTGCGCTTCGCGCGAGACGACTTCGAGATCCTGCTCATCGGCCACGAGGGCCACGAAGAGGTCGAGGGAACGGCCGGCGAGGCGCCGGAGCACGTCACGGTGGTGAACTCTCCCGAAGAGGCCGACACCGTCGTCGTCAAGGATCCGAACAAGGTCGTCTGGCTTTCACAGACCACCCTCTCGGTCGACGAGACGATGGAGACGGTCAACCGGCTGCGCACACGTTTCCCTGAGCTGCAGAATCCGCCGTCCGACGACATCTGCTACGCCACCCAGAACCGTCAGGTCGCGATCAAGAAGGTCGCCGCCGGGGCAGACCTCGTGATCGTCGTCGGCTCGTCGAACTCGTCCAACAGCGTGCGGCTGGTCGAGGTCGCACTCGAGTACGGGGCGAAGGCCGCCTATCGCGTCGATTACGCCGAGGAGATCCAGCAGGAGTGGCTCGACGGCGTCGAGACGGTCGGCGTGACCAGTGGAGCGTCCGTGCCCGAGGTTCTGGTGCGCGAGGTGCTCGATGCGATCGGCGACGCCGGCTACCGCGACGTCGAAGAGGTGAAGACGGCCGAGGAGGACCTCATGTTCTCCCTGCCCAAGGAACTGCGTCAGGACGCTGCGGGCCAGCGCGACGCACGGGCTCTCGGCGGTCGTGCCACTGGAGGAGGCGCGTAGCGTTGAGCGCCGCGGAGGCGGAGCCCACCCTCATCGGGTCGGTGCAACGCGCTCTGCGGCTGGTCGACATCGTCGCCAACTCGCCACGACCTCTTCCTCCGAAGATGCTCGCGGCGATCACCGGTCTGACCCCGGGCACCACATACAACCTGGTGCGTACGCTCGTGCATGAGGGGTATCTAGCATCGGAACCGGACGGCGTCGTGCTCGGCACGCGGTTTCCGTCCTTCCAGCAGCAGATCAGCGCGCGGGGCGTATTCCTCGCCCGGGTGCGTGCGGCGCTACGCGAGGTGACGGAAGACGTGGGAGCCACCGCCTACCTCTCGCGCTTCGACGACGGGGAGATGCACCTGGTCGACATCGTCGACGCCGTCCGCAACCCGCGGATCGAGCTCTGGGTGGGACTGCAGTCCAGTGCGCACGCGACCGCGCTCGGCAAACAGATCCTCGCGGACCTGCCGGAAGCCGATCGTCTGGACTACCTCTCCCGGCACCGCCTGGTGGAGCTCACGCCGCGGACCATCAGCGACCGCAGGACGCTGCTGACGCAGCTGGAGCGCTCACCGGGGTGGTCCGTCGATCAGGAGGAGTACGCGATCGGTGCCACCTGCGTCGCCGTGCCGGTCGTCGCGCCGGGGGTCACCGCATCACTGGCCATCTCGCTGCCGGCCGACCGCGCCGTGGTCGATCGCACGCTCGTCACGACGCTTCAGCGCACCGCGAGACGTCTCTCCCTGCAGCTCGGTGCGGACGCTCTGGACGAGGGGTCGTCCGGAGCCGAGTTCACTATCTGAAGTATGCCCTCTGGTTTTGCGGGATGCGTTTTCCTACTATGGGGAGAGTAGCGGCATACATGAACGCTACTGATCGTCTCAAGCGTCCCCAGCGCTGGCGATCAATCAGGATGAGGAGCGTCCCCAGCGCCCCACATCCGCGGCCCCGCGAAGTCCCCACTTCTCCGGGGCCGCTATCGTTTCCGGACGTCGGGCCGGGGTCGCCCGCTGTGAACCGGCCCGAGGTTGTGCCGTTAGCATGGCGAGATGACCGATCAGCGGCCCCAGTACGGCGAACTCGCCACCCCCGAGGAGCAGCGACGAGCCGCAGGCCTGCCTCCGCTCGACGAGGTCGTGATCGTGCCTCCCGCAGCGACGTTCCCGCCCGCAGCGCAGACGGAGGGTCCGACGGGCGACTCCTCGACGAAGCGGTCGCATCCTCTTGATCGCTTCGCGACGATCGCGATGCTCGCCTACGGTCTGATCAACATCGTCGTCACGGGTCTGTCGTACCTGGATCTGCCGAGCGTCATGAATCAGACCATGAAGATCCTCGGCATCGAGGGAGAGTTCACGAACTTCGCGCAGGGGAAGACCTGGGGGATGATCGCGGCGATCGTCCTCGTCGTCGGCTGGTCGATCACCGCCGCGCTGTCGATCCGCCGCCTGCGCCGCGGACGCATCACCTGGTGGCTACCGATCGTGGGCGCGATCATCACCATGGGGGTGGTGTCCGTATGCATCGCGGTGCCGATGATGAGCGACCCGGCCTTCGTCGCCCACCTCGATCAGATGACGAGCCCCTGATCGCACCCCCATCGGCGTCGACGCACGTGCGCCACGAGGGGACGCAGAAGGGGCCCGGCAGGAATGCCGGGCCCCTTCTCGTGTCTCGGGTGAGATCAGCTCTTGGACTGGCCGTACGAGCCGAGCTGGCGGGTCGACTCGACCACGCGGGCGGCCATCGCCGACTCGGCGATCTTGCCCCAGGCGCGCGGGTCGTACTGCTTCTTGTTGCCGACCTCGCCATCGACCTTCAGCACGCCGTCGTAGTTCTTGAACATGTAGTCGGCGATCGCGCGCGTGTAGGCGTACTGCGTGTCGGTGTCGATGTTCATCTTGATGACGCCGTTGGCGACCGCGAGGGCGATCTCCTCGTCGGTCGAGCCGGAGCCGCCGTGGAAGACCAGGTCGAGCGGCTTGGCGCCGGTGTTGTACTTCGCGGCGACCTCGGCCTGGATCTCGCCGAGGAGCTCCGGACGCAGCTTGACCCCACCCGGCTTGTACACGCCGTGCACGTTGCCGAAAGTGAGGGCGGCGATGTAGCGACCCTGCTCGCCGAGGCCCAGTGCCTGCACGGCCTGGTCGACGTCGGCGAAAGTCGTGTAGAGGGCCTCGTTCGAGCCCTCGTGCTGCACGCCGTCCTCTTCGCCGCCGACGACGCCGATCTCGACCTCGAGGATGGCGTTGATGTTCTTCATGCGGGGGAGCAGGTCCTTCGCGATCTCGATGTTCTCCGCGAGGGGAACAGCCGAGCCGTCCCACATGTGGGACTGGAAGATCGGGTTGCGACCGGCCTTGACCTCTTCCTCGGAGGCGGCGATCAGCGGCTCGACGAATCCGGCCAGCGCGTCCTTCGGGCAGTGGTCGGTGTGGAGCGCGACGGTGATCGGGTAGTTCTTCGCGACCTCGGTGGCGAAGCGCGCGAAGGCGAGCGCGCCCGTGGCGCGAGCCTTGACCGTGTGGCCGGCGAAGTAGTCGGCGCCACCGGTGGTGACCTGGATGATGCCGTCGGAACCGGCCTCGGTCAGCCCCTGGAGGACGGAGTTGATCGTCTGCGAGCTGGAGACGTTGAATGCGGGGTACGCGAAGCCGCCGGCCTTCGCGCGGTCGAGCATTTCGGCGTACTGATCCGGGGTGGCGACGGGCATGAGAACTCCTGCGATAGGGGAAGCCGGGACAGTTGCCACTCTATCGGGGCGTGCGCGCGGATAGAGCAGCCGCGACCGGGGGCGTGCGCTGCGGCTTCTTTCTCGTTGTTAAGAATCGAGATTCCTTCACCGTATCCAGACCGAAAACCGGCGGTTTCAGGCCGCGCGATGGCTAGGCTGACCGCATGGTGAGTCTGACAGCGGATCTGAGCCCTCTTCGTCCCGACCGTAACCTCGCGATGGAGCTGGTGCGTTCGACGGAGGCTGCGGCCATCCGTGCGGTCCCCTTCATCGGCCGTGGGGCCAAGGAGGCGGCGGACGGCGCGGCCGTGGATGCGATGCGCGCGTTCCTCGGCACGGTCGACTTCCAAGGGCGAGTCGTGATCGGCGAGGGCGAGAAGGACAACGCACCGATGCTGTTCAACGGCGAAGTCGTCGGCACCGGACGCGGACCGCTGTGCGACATCGCGGTCGATCCCATCGACGGCACCTCGCTCACCGCGGCCGGCCGACAGAACGCGCTCTCGGTGATCGCGGTCTCTGACCGTGGCACGATGCTCGACGCGTCGAGTGTCTTCTACATGGACAAACTCGTCACGGGGCCGGCCGGTGTGGGCGTCGTCGACATCCGTCTGCCCATCGGCGAGAACATCCGCAAGCTCGCAGGCGCGCTCGACAAGCCCGTGGACGAGATCGTCGTCTCCGTACTGAACCGTCCGCGTCACGAGCAGCTCATCCAGGAGATCCGTGACGCCGGGGCCGGCACGCGCCTGATGAGCGACGGTGACGTCGCCGGCGGCATCAACGCCGCCCGACACGACGCGCGCACCGACATGTGCGTCGGCGTCGGCGGCAGCCCCGAGGGGATCGTCACGGCGTGCGCGATCAAGGCGCTCGGCGGGCACATCCAGGGACGCCTCTGGCCGCGCGACGACGACGAGCGCCAGCGCGGCATCGACGCCGGACTCGACATGGACAAGGTCTACGAGGCCGACGACCTGGTGCAGGGGAACAACACGATCTTCGTCGCGACCGGCGTCACCGATGGGCAGCTCGTCGCCGGTGTGCGTCGCGAGCGGGGCTACGTGTACACCGAGAGCGTGGTGCTGCGAGGAGCCTCGGGCACCCTTCGACGCATCGCGTCGGAGCACCTCGTCTCGAAGTGGCTCTGACTCTTTGAGTGTTCTCCGGCGCATGACGGCCGGCGGTGACGTCGGCGGCATCGTTATCGAGCCGGTATCGCCTCGCAGCGGCACGATCCACGGTTCTCCGGGGTGCCGTGTCACAATTGTCACTGGGTTTGTCGCCGTCGACGGAGCCGCCAGGCACCGCAGGCACAGGAGGGCGAACAGATGACAACGCAGCACACGAGCGGTTCGAAGGCCGCCCCGACGAAGATCATCACGACCAACACGGGGCGCATCCTCCGGGTGAGCGCGGATGCGGAATCCGTTCCTGCCCCGGCGGTCGCGACTCCGGCCGTACCAGCGGTCGATCCGGCGCGACGTGCGGATGTTCTCTTCCGCGTCCGCCGTGCCGAGGGCCACGAGGTCAGCGCCTGGTGGATGATCGGCGCGTTCCTCGCCACCAGCGGCCTCGTCATCCTGCTGCTCAGCGGCGTTCCCGGCATCGCCTGACCTTCTTCGCCGAACACGTGCTGAGGCGACAAGCGGTCGCACGCCATGTGGTTGCGTTCAGCCCGCTGTAGACCGCGTCACTCTCCGTCGAGTCGCAGCCGCACGTCGCCGACGTCTGCACGGACCGGCTCTGTCTGTGCAGCCTCAACGGGATCACGCGTGACGGATCCCGGCCCGCCGTCGGAAAGCGCATCCTCCGCGGCCATCGGGTCGGCTGCGAGGAGCTCCGCCGCGGTGAATCGCCTGGCAGCACCCGTGGCGACCGCGGGTGCTGTCGCAAGCGCGGACGCGTCGACGCCGGGGAACTGGCGAGCGGTGACGAGTACTCGCGTCTCGAGCGACCCGGCGAACCGGTTGTAGCTGTCGACGGTGCGCTCCAGTGCCCGGCGCAGATCATCGGCGTGACCGGCGAGAGTGCCCAGGCGGTCGTACAGCTGGGTGCCGAGGGCGAGCAGCGTGCGTGCCTCGGTCGAGACCTCCTGCTGGGTCCAGGTGAAGGCCACCGTCTTCAGCACCGCCCAGAGGTTGACGGGGGAGGCGAGCGCCACCCGACGGCTGAACGCGTAGTCGAGCAGCGTCGGGTCTTCGTCGATCGCCGCGGCCAGCAGCGATTCGCTCGGCAGGAAGCAGATCACGAATTCGGGACTCGCATCGAGTCCCGCCCAATAGGCCTTCTTGGCCAGAGCATCGATGTGCGCTCGGACTGCTTTGACGTGCTTCTGCATCAGTGCGCGGCGCTGTGACTCGTGCGCATCGCCGCCCGGAAGAGCGGACGCCTCGAGGTAGGCATCGAGCGGAACCTTGGCGTCGACGGCGATCGAGCTGCCGCCGGCGAGGCGGATCACCATGTCGGGTCGCCCCTGACCGTGGTCCGAGGAGATCGTCGCCTGCAGGTCGAAGTCGATGTGCCGGGTGAGTCCCGCCGCTTCGACGACCCGACGCAGCTGGGTTTCGCCCCACACGCCGCGCGTCGCGGTGGAACGCAGTGCGCCCGCGAGGGACTCGGTGGTCGCGCGCAGGGCCTCATCCGACTCCTGGGCCCGCCGCAGCTGCTCTTCGAGTGTGCCGAACTGCGCATGCCGCTCGCGCTCGATCGCGGTGACCTTGGTCTGCATCTGCTGCAGGCTCTCGCGAACCGGAGCGAGCGCGGTCAGCACCGCGTTCTGCTGCTGCACGCGCTGCGCCTCCGCCCGCTGCTCATTCCGCGCATGCTCGACGGCGTCGCGATACAGGTCGTACTGACGGTCGCGGTCGTCGCGGGCCGCCGCCAGTTCGGCCTGCGTACGCGCCAGATCGGCTGCTCCGCGTCCTGCGCGCAGGAACCAGCCCACGGCGACACCCGCCGCGAGGGCGACGAGGAGAAGAACGACAGCCAGAGCATCCATGTGTTCATGATGCGGCTGGCTTCCGACATTCCGAGGTTGCCGCGCACAGAGGCCGCGCGACGGGTCGGATGCCGCGCGACGGGTCAGGCGACGGCGCGTTCCAGAACGGGTGCGGCAGGTGCGACGGGAGCTGTCACGCGCAGGCTCAGGGCATCGGCGAGTGCGAACACATCGGCAGCGCCCGCCCTGGCTGCCGCGTCGATGACGATCTGCGCGCAGGCACGGGCGTCGGCGAGGGCGTCGTGGTGCGAGAACTCCTCGAATCCGGCAGCGGCGGCCGCGATCGGCAGACGGTATGAATCGAGCGTGTAGGTCTTGCGGGCGACCTGCAGGCTGCACAGGGAGCGGTAGGGCGGGCAGAGCTGCCCTGTCGCCTCCGATGCGCGGCGCAGGACGTTGAGGTCGAAGCCCGCATTGTGCGCGACGAGCACGTCCGCCCCCGCGAAGGCGCACAGCCGGTCGAACTGGTCGACCCATGTGGCGGCCGACAGCACGTCTTCCGGCTGGATGCCGTGGATACGAACGTTCCACTCCTGGAACTCGTCGTGCCCGGGCGGTGGCTGGATCAGCCACCCGGTGGTGGCGACGACTTCACCGTCACGCACGCGGACGAGTCCGACGGAGCAGGCAGAGGCCGGACTGGAGTTCGCGGTTTCGAAGTCGATCGCAGTGAAGTCCAGTGGCACAACCCCACTTTCCCCCGCAGGCCCGAAGAGGGGTCGGAGACTCGCCGTATGCTGGCGACATGGCTGAGGACATGGCGACGTCGTTCGGAGCGCAGGCCGGGGACTACGAGGCCGGAAGGCCCGACTACCCGTTCGAGGCGGTGGCGTGGATGCTCGAGCGGATGCCCGCGGATTCCCGCCGTGTCGCCGATGTCGGCGCGGGAACGGGAAAGCTGACGCGAGTTCTCGCGCAGGCTCCTGACGCTGAGGTCGTCGCGGTCGACCCCGATCCCGAGATGCTCGCGACCCTCCGTGGCGCGGTGCCGGGAGTGCCCACGTTCGTCGGAACGGCGGAGCAGCTGCCGCTTCCGGATGCGAGCGTCGACGCCGTCGTCCTGGGTCAGGCCTGGCACTGGGTCGACCCCGTCGCCGGCTCGGTCGAGATCGGTCGTACGATGCGCAGCGGGGGAGTGCTCGGCCTCATCTGGAACATCCGCGACGACCGTGTCGACTGGGTTCGCAGACTCACCGAGATCATGCACGGCAGCCACGCCGAGATCATGCTGGCCGAGGGAGATCCGGTCGTCGCCGCGCCGTTCGGACCGATCGAGCAGGAGCGCTGGGAATGGGTCCGGCCCGTCACCCGCGACGTGCTGCACCGCATGGCGGCATCGCGCAGTTACATCATCACCGCTCCGGACGAGGAGAAGGCGCGTATCCGCCGCGACCTGGATGCGCTCTTCGACGAGCTCGACCTGCACGGCGACGCCACGGTCGACCTTCCGTATGTGACACGGGCCTACCGGGCCGTCCGCGACTGACGCGCAGCCTTCCGCAGGATCGCCGGGCGGCGGCCAGGTAGACTCGTGCCCCGTGGCTCTCACTATCGGCATCGTCGGCCTGCCCAACGTCGGCAAGTCCACCCTCTTCAACGCACTCACCAAGAACGACGTGCTCGCGGCGAACTATCCGTTCGCGACGATCGAGCCCAACGTCGGCGTGGTGAACCTGCCCGACTCGCGCCTGGAGAAGCTCGCCGAGATCTTCGGCAGCGAGCGAATCCTTCCCGCAGCGGTGTCGTTCGTCGACATCGCCGGCATCGTGCGGGGTGCGAGCGAGGGAGAGGGCCTGGGTAACAAGTTCCTCGCGAACATCCGTGAAGCCGACGCCATCGCCCAGGTCGTGCGCGGCTTCGCCGACGATGACGTCGTGCACGTCGACGGCACGGTCAACCCGGCCTCCGACATGGAGACGATCAACGCCGAGCTCATGCTCGCCGACCTGGAGACCGTCGACAAGGCGATCGCCCGGTACGAGAAGGAAGTCCGCGGCAAGAAGATCGAGCCCGTCGTGCTCGAGACCGCGAATGCGGCGAAGGATGCGCTGGAACGCGGCGTGCTGCTCTCGGTCGCCGGAATCGATCTGACGCCTATCCGCGAACTGGGCCTGCTCACCGCCAAGCCCGTCATCTTCGTCTTCAACGTCGACGAGGCCGTGCTGACGAACGACGCGCGCAAGGCGGAGCTCGCCGCTCTCGTCGCCCCGGCGAAGGCCATCTTCCTCGACGCGAAGATCGAGTCCGAACTGATCGACCTCGACCCGGAGGATGCGGCGGAGCTGCTCGCCTCGACCGGACAGGACGAGTCGGGCCTCGACCAGCTCGCCCGCATCGGCTTCGACACCCTCGGGCTGCAGACCTACCTCACGGCCGGCCCGAAGGAAGCGCGCGCCTGGACGATCCCCAAGGGCTCGAAGGCGCCTCAGGCCGCCGGTGTCATCCACACCGACTTCGAGAAGGGCTTCATC
Organism: Microbacterium sp. NPDC058269; assembly: GCF_042881445.1. Classification (NCBI taxonomy): domain Bacteria; kingdom Bacillati; phylum Actinomycetota; class Actinomycetes; order Micrococcales; family Microbacteriaceae; genus Microbacterium; species Microbacterium sp. NPDC058269. The sequence continues at coordinate 31,057 of NZ_JBHVXT010000001.1, read as the reverse complement.
AAGGCCGAGATCGTCTCGTTCGAGGATCTGGTCGAGACAGGCTCCGTCGTCGAGGCCCGCGCCAAGGGCAAGGCCCGCCTCGAGGGCAAGGACTACGTCATGCAGGATGGCGACGTGGTGGAGTTCCGTATCGGAGGAACCGCCGGCTCCGGGGCTAAGAAGTAACGCGATGTCGCGGCTCTCCGACCTTCTGAAGCAGGCCCAGGCGGTAGACGCTCAGCTCGGTGCTGACCTGGAGTCGGAGATCCTGGCGCTCACCCGACGCCGCACTTTCGGCCTCGTCTTCGAGGAGCATCAGCCCGAGGCCGTCGAGATGCACGGGCGACCCATCCGACGTGGTGACAAGGTCCGGATCCTGCCTGCTCGAGGTTCGTCTGAGCCCGCTGACCGCCGACTCTGGCGCATCGACCGGGTCGAGCGCACGGAGAGCCAGCGCAACGTTCATCTCGTCGAGCTCGATGCCAAGGAGCCCGAGAAGAGGGTCGTGACCGACGACCTGGTCGTGGTGGTCGCAGAGTTCCGCGATCGGATCTACCCGGGCCTCGTCGAGACCGATCGAGTGGAGAACTCGGCAGGCAAGCCGTTTCACACAGTCATCAACGCCGAGAACTACCACGCGCTCGAGATGCTGACCTACACCCACCAGGAGTCGGTCGATCTCATCTACATCGACCCGCCCTACAACACCGGCGGCAAGTTCGCTTGGCTCTACAACGACAACTACGTCGACGGCGAGGACGAGTACCAGCACTCGAAGTGGCTCGCGTTCATGGATCGCCGGCTTCGCGTAGCACGCGAGTTGCTCAAGCCGAGCGGCGCGATCATGGTCTCGATCGGGGACGACGAGCAGCATCGCCTCCGCATGCTCATGGAGCAGATCTTCGGTGTGGAGAACCATGTCGCACAGCTCGCCGTCGAGATGTCCACGACCTCTGGACCCAAGACGACCAACGCTCAACAGGGCACGATCGTCAAGAACGTCGAGTACGTGCTGATCTACCGCAAGTCCCCGGCTTTCGACACTGAGGTGAGGCACACTCCTCTCTTCGACGGGATCGAGAAGTGGGATGCCAACTACCCCCTGTGGCTCAACGACAACGGCACTACGGAGTCGGTCTACCAGCGTCTGGATGAGGAGCCGGAGGTACGTGCGGACATTGAACGCTTCGGTCTGACGCGCGCCGGCGGTAAGGGTCGGGGCACCTTCGTGGGGGCATCCGGGATGGACCTACTTCTTGCTGCGTCGCTGCCCGCTCGTGAGTTCATTCTCAACAACCTCGCTCGCATCGGACGCACCGATACCCCGCCGGTCTCGGGTCGGAATGCAGAGGTTCCGATAGGCGGCTGGGTCGAGCACCAGACCGACGGACGCACGTACCGGCTGACTCGGTCCAGCAAGGGCAAGGTGTGGCAGATCTACACCCTGGACCGGAACTACCGAACCTCCGACGACTATGTGCCACGGTTCGGACGAACCGTGATCAGGGGCGACCTCTGGCGAGGATTCCACTCGGATATGGGTCATGTATCCAACGAGGGCGGCGTCGGCTTCGCGAACGGCAAGAAGCCCCTGAGACTGATCAAACAGCTCGTGCGTTGGGCGAACAACTCCCCGGACGCCGTCGTCCTCGACTTCTTCGCCGGCTCGGGCACCACCGCTCACGCCATCGCAGCGATGAACGCGGACGACGGTGGTCGTCGTCGTTCGATCGTGGTGACGAACAACGAACTGAGCCGCACCGACAGCGTGGACGCCGCCGCTGCAGGGCATCGCGCTGGCGACCCCGAGTGGGAGAGCCGGGGCGTCTACGAGTCCAAGACCAAGCCGCGCCTCCTGAACGCCTTCCGTGAGACCGCAGCCAACGCGGAGTTCTTCAACCTCACCTACGAGGCCCCGCTCACGGTCCGGCATAACCGCGCCTTCGAGCGGATCGCCCCGATGCTCTGGCTCCGAGCCGGGTCACGTGGCCCGATCATCGCTGACCTCGGCGAGCACGGCTGGGGAGTCGCCGAGTCCTACGGCGTCCTGACGAACCTCGACCAGGTCGACGAGTTCATCACCACACTCACTGCTGCCGACTCGGTGGAGAAGGCGTTCATCGTCACCGATGACGACTCGGCCTTCCAGATGGTCTGCCGCGAGCTACCGCAGGGTGTGCTCCCTATCCGCCTCTACGAGAGCTACCTCCAGAACTTCGAGATCAACACGGGGAGGACCCTGTAGTGCGGTACACGCTGAAGGACTACCAGGCCAAGGCCGTCCGCGACGTTCTCAAGAACCTCGAGCGCGCACGCGACTCCAACCACCGCTACGACGCCCACTCGCAGTTCTCGCTGGCGGCGACGACCGGAGCCGGCAAGACCGTCATGGCCGCGGCCGTCATCGAGGCGCTCTTCTTCGGCAACGACGAGTTCGACTTCACAGCCGACCCTGGCGCAGTCGTGCTGTGGTTCTCCGACGACCCGTCGCTGAACGAGCAGAGCCGCACACGCATCAAGGCCGCAGCCAGCGAGCTCGACTACCGTCTGCAGGTCGTGCCGACCACGTTCGCTGAGCAGTCCTTCAAGCCGGGCATGGTCTACTTCCTCAACACCCAGAAGCTCGCGAAAGGCTCCCGGCTAGTCAAGGGCGCGTTCGAGGACCTCTCGGACGATGCCGAGGACGAGGCAATGCTCCGCGGGCTGGAGGATCGCCCCGATACCGCGCAGACCTCGATCTACGACACGATCACCAATACGATCGCCAACCCTGACTTGACGCTTTACCTGGTCCTCGACGAAGCGCATCGCGGCATGGGCACCAGGACCAGTGATCGCACCACCATCGTGCAGCGACTGATCAACGGCCAGGGCCCTGTTCCGCCGATGCCGATCGTGTTCGGCATCTCGGCCACCGTCGAGCTCTTCGAGACCACGATGAAGGGGGCGAAGAATCGCGACGCGCTTCCGTCGGTCCAGGTCGACTCGGCGCTCGTCCAGGCGTCCGGCCTGCTGAAAGACGACATCGCTCTGTCGATTCCCTCCGAGATCGGGTCCTTCGACACGGTCCTGCTGACTCGCGCGGTAGAGAAGATCCGCGCGTCCTCCGACGCCTGGACGGAGTACGCCGTCACCCAGGGCGAGGCCGAGGCGGTGCAGCCGCTGCTCGTCGTGCAGCTGGATGACAAGCCGTCGCAGGACACGCTCGTGCGCACGCTCGACACGATCTACGCAGCCTGGCCCGAGCTCCCGTTCGGAGCTGTGGCGAACGTCTTCGGCGACCACGACGGCAAGACGCACCCCGACCTGAGCGTCGGCAAGCACGTCGTGCCGTACATCGAGCCTCAGCGCGTCCAGGAGCGCAAAGACGTTCGGGTGCTGCTGGCGAAGAACGCGATCTCGACGGGCTGGGACTGCCCCCGCGCGGAGGTGCTGGTCTCCTTCAGAGCGGCGCAGAGCCCGACCCACATCACCCAGCTGCTCGGTCGCATGATGCGTACACCGCTGGCACGCCGGATCCCGGGCAACGAGCTGCTGAACTCGGTGGACTGCCTCCTGCCGCGGTTCGATCGCAAGACCGCGACAGAGGTCGCCAAGCTCCTGATGCGGGGTGCGACAAGCAAGGACAACGGCGACGGCGACGACGCCGGCGGTGGCCAGGGTCGACGTGTGCTGTTCGATCCCATCGAGCTGCACCCGAACACGGCGATCGACCAGGAGGTCTGGGACCGTTTCGCTGCGCTCCCGTCGGTGACGATCCCGAAGAAGCACGTCAAGCCGATCCGCCGGCTCACCGCTCTCGCGGCTGCCCTCTCGAAGGATCGGCTCGTCGACGAGGCAGTCAGCAAGGCGCACGTCCACCTCCACGCGGTGTTGGACGGTCGGGCTGTCCAGTACAAGGACAAGGTCGCGGCCGCACGCGAGGACGTCGTGACGATGGAGGGTGAGGAGATCCGCGGTCGTGTCGGCGGCGGGCTCTCCTACAAGCCGTTCTCGGTCGACGCGGATCCCCGTGCGATCGAGGACTACTACCGAGCTGCTGCTCGAGTCCTGAGCCCAGCGCTCTGCTCGAGCTACGTCGATCACCTCGTAGGTGACGACGACGACGAGGACGACCTGTTGGGCGCGCACATCACTGTGGCGGCGCTGGGACGCGTTCCGGAGATCGCCCAGGCGGTCGAGGCCGAGGCTGACGGGCTCGCCAAGACGTGGCTAACCCAGACTCGAGTGGCACGCAAGAGCCTGCCCGACGAACGCCAGGCCGAGTACGACGTGATCGAAGCGATGTCGACGACCCCGGAGCTACTGGCCATCACGGTGCCGAAGCTTACTCAGACGGACACCAAGCTGCGCCACCCGGACGGCACCGAGGAAGACCTGCCGCTCTTCGACATGCACGTGATGTCGCGAGCGGACGGCAAGGTCCCCATGCACTTCACTAGCAGCTGGGAGGCCAAGGTTCTCAAGGCCGAGTCGGACGGGGTCGGGTTCCGCGGGTGGTACCGCAACCCCGACCGGGCGACCCAGGACTCTCTGGCGATCGCCTACAAGGACGAGGTGCAGGACTGGCGGGCGCTGCGTCCCGACTTCGTCTTCTTCGGCACGGCCCATGACGGAACTGTGGTCGCAGATCTGGTGGATCCTCACGGGCACCACCTCACTGATGCCCTGCCGAAGCTGCGCGGTCTCGCCGACTTCGCCGAACGGTTCTCCGCGGACTTCCGACGCATCGAGTCGGTCGCCGAGACCGACGGGAAGCTACGCGTCCTGGACATCACCAAGGCCTCGGTCCGCCAGGCCATCCGTGATGCGAGCAGCGCCAAGGCGCTCTACCAGTCCGACCACGCGATCGACTACTGAGCGCCCTCGTCCAACCTCACCCTGCTCGCGTTCCGGCACTTTCAGCGACGACAACGCCACCTGACTCGCGCCGGCACGGAGCAGGGGCGGCCCGTTCACGGGCTGGATGATCCCGCACAGTATCTAGCCGAGTCGGGCTCAGCGACGGTCCCTGAGCCCGAGTCTCTTCAGTCGTAACTCCCATTCAGTGCGTCTGGCCCTGTCCTCGGCGCTCCAGAGATCTGGACGATCGGTGATGTCGACGCCATCTCGTAGCAGCGCGACCACGCCGGCTGCATCCCTGCACGCAGGTGCGCGCGTGCTAGATCGTCCAGCCAGTCCTGCTCGTTCTACATGCCGCCCAGCCTGGCCAGGGGGTCCGACGAAGGACCTGCGCAAGACTGCCTGGCATGGTCTCAGTACAGCCCGCGAGACCGCACCTGAGCATCGTAGACGAGGTACGCGTCCTCCGCCCAGTGCGTGCGCTTCCAGTACTTGTCGGCGCGGCGAGACTGCTTGTGCCACTGAGGGCTGGGTCTGCCGTGCTTGTCGCCCGCCTCGTCCACGCGGTCATAGGCCTTGTTGTACTCCTTCTTCGAGACCTTCCAGTCGCGCTTGGCTTGCCGCAGCGCAGCGAAGAGCTCCGGATCGCTCATCCCTTTCGACCGGAACTGAGCAGTGATCTCTGCCTGCCCGTTCAGGGTTATTGAGACGTTGCTCTTCATCCACGCTCCAGGCCTCGGTGCAAAACATTCTGGCGAACACGACGGCCTAGGATCGAGTTAGGTCCCTACTCGACTTCGTTCCTGAGTGCCGGAATGAGGTGGAGCTCCGCTTCAACAACTGAGGCAGGCGGTCGCGTCTACTGAGCTGGTTCCGCTGGAATTTCATGTGGTAGCGAGCTTCGAGCGGACAAACTTCACGATTTCCGCCGCATCCGCCGCTTGTACTTTGCGAACCTTGGCGAAGTCGTCCGGCATGTAGTCATCCTCGAGGTACCAGCGTGCGTAAAACGTCTCGTCCTCCAGCTTCCAGAACTTATTCAGCCGCAGCTCGGCTTCTTCTGCGAACAGCGGTCGTGCTGCACGGCCCAGCTTCTGGAACTGAGAGAACGTCGGGTCCAGGAGCAAGCCCTGATCCGCTGCAACCGCGATCATATGACCGGCGTTCCGCTGGAACGGCGTGCCGCCGGAGAACTCCCCCGCCGTCTCCAGAAGCCCCCCGCTCCGCTGCCTAACCCAGTTCTCTCCGAACGCGCGTCCTTGCGATCCGGTGGCCACAGTCCCGCTCTCACTTGAAGCGAAGAGGGAGACCGCGTGTGCTTCGAGCTCGTAGCCTATGAGGTTGCCGGACTCGACAAGAGTCGCGGTCGCTTCGACGCAGTGCGGCCCGTTGTACATGTTGGCGATCACGCCGGTGACGGCGAAGAGGACTTCATGTTCAGTCATGCGCATATCATGGCGGCCTGCCGATTTCCGAAGCTGTATGCTCATTCACCTTTATGAAATCAAGCGGCAGCGGACCAACGGCTCTTGACACGCCTGTTGAAGAACCGAGCGACGAGTGCACAGTCGATGCCTTCCCTAGTGCGGCCTGCTTCGACGGACCGCAGCCACAGCGCCGGAGCCAATGCCTATCTGTAGCGCAACGTCGTGGAGTTCCGCTTCAACAACTGAGTTCGGCGGGGAAGCTTCGGACTGACGCACCTGTCACTGCGCACGCGAATCCGTGCTCGCCCGCACCGTCACGATAGCGTCGTCGACGAGGACGAGAGGACGACAGATGCCCACCTACCAGTACTTTCCCGCCCGATACGAGGGCCCCATCAGGACTCTCCTCCTGGATGCGAACGTGACGGCGCACCTGGATACCATCGCGCGTAAGGGCACGGAGTACGCCGATGGGGTGGTGAATCGGCGAATGGCGGATCTTGTCCGCCGTCTCGATGCTGACGCACGGGTCCTGCCCGGCCTCGGTGCAGGCGAGGGGGTCATGCGGCGGGCGGGGCTGCAAGACGTGTCGAACTATCGGCGCCGGAGCGAGAACGCGCAGGAGCTGCTCGCCGGTGACCGCTCACGGATCACAGCGTGGCTCGAAGGTGAGGCTCTACCCGACCCTGTTCCTGGGGACGCTGAACATCCGAGCGAGATAGGCACAGAGGAATTCGAGATCGTTCGAGAGAATCTCCTCATTCCGTCCTACGCCGTGATGCTGAAGGCGTATCAGTTGTACTTGCAGGGGAGGAGTCCCGAGTCCGGGTTCCGTGTCCTCACCGGGTTCGCCGAGGAGCTGTTCGCCCGTGGGTCACGAGAGGTGTTGCTGGGCGTGCTGCTGCTGGCAGGCAATAACACGGGGCGTGAGATGGCGTTGAACATCATGAAGCTGCGCGAGCAGAAGGACCTCCCCTCCACGCTCGACGCACTGTGGAACACGAGCTTTGACCTGACGCATTCGCGAGTCGCGACGATGCCCTCTCTCCCCGAGTTCCGCGGCGCGTTCGAGGTTCCATGCGTCTTCGTCACTGATGACCGGCACCTGGGAAGGTTCCTGCAGATCCTCCAGCCGGCGGGGGCGATGTCCATGAAACGTGGCGGTGGTATCACCGGCGATCACGCCTATCTCAAGCGTGTCCTCCAGGACGGCATGCTTGCGAAGGTCGTCGAGATCGTCGAAGCAGGCAACGATCGAGCGGTGAACGAGACGACCGACGTCGAGGATATGGCGCGCATTCGCCGCTACCGAGCGCGCGCGTATGCCAATCAGTTGGAGGGATGGCTCGCCGAGCGCCTCGACGGCTGACGCGTCCGTGCACCACCCGCATGGGTGACAGGATTGACGGATGACCGCAACACTCGTGGCCCAAGGGCTGGCCGGCGGGTACGGCCACCGCACCCTGTTCGACTCCCTCGACCTGACCGTCACGGCGGGTGACGTCGTCGGACTCGTCGGGGCGAACGGGGCGGGGAAGTCGACCCTTCTGAAGCTGCTGGCCGGCGTCGACGAACCGCAGGCCGGGACGATCCGGCTCTCACCGGCGGATGCCTTCGTCGGCTGGCTTCCGCAGGAGCACGAGCGCATCATCGGAGAGAGCGTCGCCGACTACATCGGCCGTCGCACGGGCTGCACGGCCGCGACCAGAGAGATGGATGTCGCCGCCGTTGCACTCGGTGACCCCAGCCTCGCTGCTCCTGGCACAGACCCGGCCGACATCTACTCCGTCGCGCTGGACCGCTGGCTGGCGAGCGGCGCCGCCGACCTCGACGAGCGGCTTCCGGTGGTGCTCGCCGATCTCGGACTCGACCTGGGCGACGATCCGGCCGAAGCGATGATGACGTCGCTCTCGGGTGGGCAGGCGGCCCGCGTCGGTCTTGCCGCGCTGCTGCTCTCGCGCTTCGACATCGCGTTGCTGGACGAGCCCACCAATGACCTCGACCTCGACGGGATCGAACGGCTCGAGGCCTTCGTACGGGGGCTCCGCGGCGGCGTCGTGGTGGTCAGCCACGACCGAGAGTTCCTCGCCCGCTGCGTGACCCGCGTGCTGGAACTCGACCTCGCGCAGGGCAGCAACCGCGTGTTCGGCGGTGGCTATGACGCGTACCTGGAGGAGCGGGCCACGGTCCGTCGTCACCAGCGCGAGAAGTACGACGAGTTCGCAGACAAGAAAGCCGACCTCGTCGCTCGTGCCCGAACCCAGCGCGAGTGGTCGAGCCAGGGCGTGCGCAACGCGATGAAGAAGGCTCCGGACAACGACAAGATCAAACGCAAGGCATCGGCGGAGTCGAGTGAGAAGCAGGCGCAGAAGGTGCGTCAGATGGAGAGCAGGATCGCCCGACTCGAAGAGGTCGAGGAGCCGCGCAAGGAGTGGCAGCTCGAGTTCACGATCGGCTCGGCGCCGCGCTCCAGCTCCGTCGTGTCGACGCTGAGCTCGGCCGTGTTCCGGCAGGGGAGCTTCCAGCTCGGGCCCGTGTCGCTCCAGGTGAACGCGGGGGAGCGGATCGGCATCACCGGCCCCAACGGTGCGGGGAAGTCGACGCTGCTGCGCGGACTGCTGGGGCGGCAGCTTCCCGACGAGGGAACAGCGAGTCTCGGCGCGAGCGTGCAGATCGGCGAGATCGATCAGGCCCGTGCACTGCTCGTCGGCACGCAGCCGCTCGCGGTCGCCTTCGAGGAACTTGTTCCGGAGATGGCGTCGGGTGAGGTCCGCACACTCCTGGCGAAGTTCGGACTCAAGGCGGATCATGTGACACGCGCCGTCGATGAGCTCTCGCCGGGTGAGCGCACACGCGCAGGACTGGCACTGCTGCAGGCGCGCGGCATCAACCTGCTCGTGCTCGATGAGCCGACCAACCACCTCGACCTTCCTGCGATCGAGCAGCTCGAACAGGCGCTCGAGTCCTACGAGGGAACGCTGCTGCTGGTCACCCACGATCGGCGGATGCTCGCCACCGTGCAGACCGACCGGCACTGGCGGGTGGAGGCCGGGCAGGTCGTCGAGGTATGACGACCTTCTCCATCGACACCGTTCCGCATGATCGTCTGACCGCGAACGACCTGGCGCGGCTGCGGGAGCATTTCGATGCCGAGTACTTCGCCGAGTTCGGAGCGTGGGATCCCGATCAGCCCTACGGCTATGCGTCCCACGACCTTCACGTCATCGCCCGACTCGGCGATGTCGTGGTGGGGCACGTCGGCTGGGCGCGGCGGACGATCGGCGTCGGTGCGGCGGAGGCCGTGATCGCGGGCGTCGGTGGGGTTCTGATCTCTCCGCACGCACGAGGACAGCGGGCCGGTGCGCGGCTCTTGGAGCGCGCAGCCGCATCGATGACGGAGGCCGGGGGCATCGAGTTCGGGTATCTCGGGTGCCGCGAGGAGGTGGTCGCCTTCTACGAGTCGTGCGGGTGGCACCGCGTCTCCGCAGCGGAGCATTCGATCGATCGCGCCGGTCAGCCCACCACGCAGCCTCCGGGGCCGCCGATCCTGACACTCGCGCTCGGCTCCCCACCGCGCAGGTGGCCCGAGGGCACGATCGATCTTCGCGGGCGGGCCTGGTAGCGGCCGCTCAGGCCGAAGATCCTTTTTCGTGTTGCGGATGACTGCGGGAACCCGCCAGAATATCGCTCAGGACGCCGGACGGTGACGTCGTGGAGCTCCTCGCCATGAGCCGCGCGCGCTCGGGTGACCTCTACGACCAGAAGGCCTTCATGACCTCGCCCGCCACTGCGCCGCGCACCAATATGCTCGCGCTCATCGGTTTCATCGCCGCATTCGTCATGCCTGTCGCGGGCATCATCCTCGGAGTCTTCGCTCTGCGGCAGCTGCGGACCCCTGGCAACACCGAGTCGGGAGCCGGTCTCGCCCGGTGGGCGCTGGTGATCGGAGCGATCGGCACCGTGTTCTTCGTGCTCTTCTTCATCCTCTGGGCCACGCTGTTCTTCTCGGCGATGAGTGGCCTGCCCATGGGACGCTGATCCGGGGGCCTTGTGAAGTCGAAGAAGGCGCGCGCTCGCCTGCGCCACGCGATGACCACCATGACGCTCGTGAGAGTCGACCGGAAGCCGAAGCATGCCGACCGTCTTGAAGGCATCGTGCTGCGGGTCGGATCGAGATGGGCGTTGATGGCGCAGACTGTCGACGGCGGCTACTTCGACGGGCTGATCGCCTTCCGAGTGCAGGATGCGAGGCAGATCACCGACGACGAGTCCGTGTCAGTGGCATTCGCCAAGACGCTTCCCGAGTGGCCACCTACTTACACGCCTGAGCTCGACCTCGAGACGACAGCGGGTGTGATCAGAGAATTGGGTGGCAGCGACCACCTTCTGGGCATCCAAAAGGAGTCGGAGCGTCGCGCGACGTGGATCGGGGCCCTGGACACCATCACCGGTCGGTTCGTGTATCTCCACGAGGTTCGCCCCGACGGCACGTGGCACCCCGCACCCCTCGGCTACAAGTTGCGCGCGATCACGACGGTGGAGGTCGGCAGACGCTACTACGCGGCACTCTCCGTCGTCGCGGGGGAAAAGCCGCCGCGCGATCACTCGGACCCGCGCTGAGCCCGTGCCACGAGATGGCCAGCCGGGAGACCGTCCGGAAACGACAAAGGGCGCAGGCGTCGATCCGGCGATGTCCCGGCGACAGTGGCGGGCCCTCCACCGACCGCCCATCCGGCGCGGCGATCCGGTCATCGAGTTCGCGGAGTGGTCTCTGCCGGTCGCCTCCGTCATCATGCTCATAGCGAGCTTCGGAATAGCGAAGCGCGGCCCGGTTCCCCGAGAGATATCGGCCATCGTGGTGATCGGGTGCGCAGCCGTCATCGTCCTGGTGATGTTCGCGCTCAGTATCCGCCTGTGGGTGAAGCGCGGCACCCTCCCTTTCTCTCGCCGGGCGGCGCTCGCGCTCGCCGGCGTCTCGATCGTCTCTCCTCTCGTGCTGTCTCCGAGTCGCGTCTCGACGACGCCGCCGCCGGAACGTCTTGCTGACCGCCAGGTCGGGATACGCTGGAACACGGCGGCTCCGGCCGCGGTTCGGTCGCTGGCGTCCGCCGTGGACGTTCCGCCGGAGTTCCTGACCCTGACGGCACGAGGAGATTGACGCCGATGACCGACACCCAGATCTTCGAGCCCGACGGCCGCGCGATCCCCTTCGTCGATGAGGGCGACGGTCCCGTCAAGCTCGTCCTCATCCAGGAACGCGATGTGGCCGCCGATGTTCTCGGCGTCGTCGCGCACTACCTCGCCGAAGAGGCCGGCTTCCACGTGCTGCGGATCGGCCACCGCGCCGAGACCAAGCGTGAAGAGGTCTCGCTGGATCAGCGGGTCGAGGATGTGCTGGCCCTGATCGATCACGTCGGTCTGGGCGACACCTGGATCGGTGGCCACGGCTTCGGCGGCACCGTCGCACGGGCCTTCGCCATGGCCCACGCCGATCGCGTGAACGGCCTGGCGCTGCTGGCCGTCGAAGAGAACGACATCCCGCTCGCGCCCGTAATGCCCGTCCTGATCATCCAGGGCACCAAGGATATCGACGCTCCGTTCTCCAACGGAGAGCAGCTGCAGTCCACGGCGCCCGAACGTGCGAGCGTGAAGAGCATCGACGGAGCCGATCACATGTTCCCGATGACGCACCCGATCGAGACAGCGGTCGTCATCGAGGAGTACCTCGACTGGGACTGACTCCCTAACGGCCCTGGCGCTTCTTGTAGGGCTTCGGCTGCCCCTTCACCGCGGGCGTGCGGCCCTTGCCCTTCGATGCCTTGGCCTTGCCTCCGGCAGGGGCGGGCGCGTTGCGAACCGGCTCCGGAGCCGCAGCGACCTCAGCCTTCGCCTCCACCAGGAGGAGTTCGCCGACAGGGGTGAGCCGGGTCGGTCCTTCACGATGCACGACCGGGTGCCCGACTTCTTCCTCGATCTTGTCGATCGAGGTATAGAGCGAGGCCAGCGGGATGCCGAGCTTCTCCGCCGCACGCGGGAAATGCAGTTCCTCCGCGAGGACGACGAACCGGCGGAGCAGAGAGATCTTCACGGTGGCCTTTCGAGTGTTCGCACGGGTGTGCGAGCTCCCTCCAGGTTACGCGGTGCGGACAGACGGATGCCGCGACCGAGTCGGCCGCGGCATCCGGAATTCTTCGGTCAGGCGACCTGAGGGGTGACGGCGAACGACACGGAGCCTTCGTCGTCAACGCCGGCATCGAGGATCTTGTCGTCGAGAGCAGCGACAGCCGACTCATCGAGGAACAGCCGGGTTCCGGCGACTTCCACGACCTGGTCCTGCGGTTCGGGGTCGGCGGCGACGAGCACGGCGAGGCGTGCACCGCCTTCCGGACCCTGGGCCTCGGTGGAGTGGATGCGGAGTCCGGCATCCGGGGCGTCGGTCTGACGGCTGACGAGGGTCGTCACGATGGCGGAGGCGTTGTCGGTGAGGGTGAGCACGAGACTCTCCTTCCGGTTGGGGCATGCCACGGTCGCGGCATGTCCGGGCCACGATGCCGGACCTCGGAGATGGTCTCAACCCCCTTGCGCGGATTCGGAGGAGGCTCTTACCCTCCTCGCAGGTTCTTGCGCAGAAACACCTGTTCGGTGCCGTCCCCGTCGGGCACGCGCTCGTACTCCTCATATCCGCATGACGTGTACAGGCGGATGTTCGCCTCGCTCAGGCTTCCGGTGAACAGCTCGGCGACATCCGCACCCGACGCCTTCTCGGCGCTCTCCAGCAGCAGCCTTCCGATACCCTCGCCCTGCATGTCGGGGGCGATCGCGATCCTGCCGATCAGCAGCAGAGCGTCCTTCTCGACGTAGCGGAGCGCGCCGACGAGTCGCCCGTCGATGCGCGCCGTCAGGCCGGACTCGGATCGCAGCTCCGCCTCCAGCTCGGAGAGCGTCTGCGTCAGAGGGGGCATGTCGACGCTCCCGTAGATCGCCGCTTCCGAGACGAAGGCCGCGCGCTGCACGGTCAATACCTCGCCGGCATCCTCGTCGCTGATCGGCGATATGACGATCTCCGGCTGCGTTCTGCGGTGGTCGTGGTTCACGATGTCTGCGTCAGTCACTCGAGTCACATTCCGGGTTGCATCCGCTCGGTGTCAACCCCCTCGCCCGGGTCCGCGGTGCGAGCTAGCGTCACCGGCAGGAGGTCACACCATGGCTGAAAGCAAAACCACCAAGAAGTCCAGCGGCTCGACCAAGGGCGCGGCGAAGACGACCAGGCAGCAGAACGCGGAGAAGGGGTTCACCGCCTCGACGACGCTCGCGAACAACCTGCAGGCGGTGCTCGTCGACCTGCTCGATCTCGCGATCCAGGGAAAGCAGGCGCACTGGAACGTCGTCGGACGCAACTTCCGCGACACCCATCGCCAGCTCGACGAGATCATCGATGATGCGCGGACCTTCAGCGACACGATCGCGGAGCGCATGCGCGCCCTGCACGCCGTCCCCGACGGGCGCAGCGCGACCATCGCGAAGACCACGTCGCTTCCCGAGTTCCCCGCCGGCGAGGTGTCGACGACGGAGACCATCGACCTGATCACCGAGCGCCTCGAAGCTGCCGTGGGAACGGTGCGCGACGTGCACGACGCCGTCGACGACGAGGATCCGACGTCGGCCGACCTCCTGCACGCCATCATCGAGCGACTCGAGCAGTTCGCGTGGATGGTCAGTGCGGAGAACCGGAGTCCGGCAGGACGCTGAGCGTCCTCGCGTCCGTGGAGTCGCCGTCAGTCGGCGGCGGCTCCACGGCTGAGGGGTCTGCCGCGCATGATGCGTGGCAAGGCCACCCACAGGGACGCCACGAGAACGAGCGCTGCGACGAGGGCGACGATCCCCGCGCTGCGGTTCACCGTGAAGTCGACGATCAGGGTCGTCACGCCGATGGTCAGGGCGCCGATCACGATCAGGTCGATGCGGACGATCCGGGCGGCGATGCGGACGAGATCGGGCTTGCGACGGCGTCCGAACAGTGCCCGATGCATCCCCACCGGGGCGAGGGCGAGGATGGTCGCCACCGCCGCGAGAGCCACGAGCACGACGTACAGATCACGCTGGACTTCGTCCATGTCGGTGAACCGCGGCTGGAAGGCGACGGCCAGGAGGAAGCCGGTCAGGATCTGCGTGCCGGTCTGCATGACCCGCAGCTCCTGCAGCAGCTCGTCCCAGTTGCGATCCGCGCGTTCGTTCGCCGTCTCGTCTCGTCCGTCGGCACGGTCGTCGAGCTCGTGCTCACCACCCGAAGGGTCTGATGTCATGGTCTCAGTGTGGATTCCGCGCTCCGGTGCTGTCCAGACGCTTGCACCCGCAGGACGAAAGAAGGCAATATGACGCTCCCCCCGATCCGCGAATGGTGGTCCGCGCTCTCGGAAGACGGACGCCGGGCCGTGCTCGACAGCGACACCCCGCATCTCGATGAAGCGGTGCGGGAGGAGATCCGTGTGATCACCGGTGCTGTGGTCGGCATGGTGGAGCCCCTCAGTGACGACGACCTCGAATACGCTCGCGCGCACACCGAGCAGGAGAACTGACGCCCCTGCGCCTGGGGGTCCGCGCCTATGCGGCGTCGGGCTCGGTCGTGTCGGCACCTTCTTCGCGCAACCGCGGCTCGGTCCGTCGCTCCGGACGCACGCCGGCCTTGTCGGCGTAGAACGCGCGGATCCGGTCCATGTCGGCCGCGACATCGCCGGTCAGGTCGATGGTCGGACCGAGACCGGTGGTCATGGTGGTCCGATCGACGAACCCGAGGGTCACCGGCATGCCCGTCTCTCTCGCGATCCGGTAGAAGCCCGACTTCCAGTACTCGTTGCCCCCACGGGTTCCATCGGGAGTGACGACCAGACCGAACACGGTGCCGTCGTGGACCTGCCCCACGACATCCTTCACCACGCGTGCCGGGTCGTCGCGGTCGACGGGGATGCCGCCGAGACGCCGCATGATCGGACCCCGCCACCCGTGGAAGAGGCTCTTCTTCCCGAGCCAGTGCACGTCGATGTCGAGCCGCCAGGCGATGGCGAGCATCAGGACGAAGTCCCAGTTCGACGTGTGGGGCGCCCCCACGAGCACAGTGGGACGTGTCGGTGCAGTCTCGCTCACGAGCGTCCACCTGCTGAACGCCCAGAACATGCGGGCGAGGAGTCGTTTGAGCATGGATCAACCGTAGGGGAGAACTGCTGTCCAACCGCTGTCGACGCGGTGCTCGCAGGTTCGGCGCGGGTTCGACGCCACCCGCTCCTGGCAGGCGTACGATCGAGGGATGAAGAACACGCAGCAGGACTCCGTGCAGCAGGAAGCGCCCGTCGGGCTGCAGCCGCTCCTGGACTCCCTGAACCTGCTCGAGGGCGATGCCGCCGGCTATTGCAGCAATGGCGTCTGCCAGTTCCCCGCACCGAAGAGCGAGTAAGAGGCAGACGCCATCGCAGGCCGCCTACGGGCGGTCAGTGTCCTCCGTGGAAGCCCTCGCCGGCATCGTCGGCGGGCTTGCGGACGAACGGGCTGAGCGCCACCGCCGCGAGCGAGATGATCGCCGCGATCAGGAACGCCATGCGTGCACCGGGTGCACCAGCCACTGCAGTCGACAGCCCTTCCTGCTCACCGGCGTGCAGGATCGACGAGTACGTCACCAGCAGGAGCGCCACACCGGCAGCGCCGCCGACCTGCTGCAGTGTGTTCAGCACCGCAGAGCCGTGCGAGTACAGGGAGCGCTGAAGCGATCCGAGCGAGGCGGAGAACAGCGGCGTGAACGACATCGCCAGACCCACCGACATGGCCGCCTGCACGATGATGAGCACCCACCACACGGTGTGCTCACCCACGGTCGAGTAGAAGAACAGCGACGCCGACACCAGGATCGTGCCGGGGATGAGCAGCGGGCGGGTGCCGCGCGCATCGTAGACACGCCCCATGATCGGTCCGAGCAGACCCATCAGCAGCGAGCCGGGAAGCAGGATCAGGCCTGACTGGAGCGGGTTGAGGCCGGCCACGTTCTGCAGGTACTGCGGAAGCAGAGTCAGGGTGCCGAACATCGAGAGCGCCAGGATCGACATGATGATCACGGACAGCGTGAAGTTGCTGGAGCGGAAGACGCGCAGGTCGAGCAGCGCGTCGTCGATGCGCTGCAGGACGAGCTGACGCCAGACGAACAGCCCGAGCGAGAGAGCGCCGACGACCAGCGAGATGATGCCGGTGGTCTCGCCGGATCCGCCCTCGCCGCCGAACTGGCTGAGACCGAACACGATGCCGCCGAAACCGAGCGCGGCGAGCGGGATCGAGAGCACATCGAGCGGCACCTTGCGGGTTTCGCCGAGGTTGGTCATCCACTTCACACCCATGAACAGGGCGATCAGCGAGATCGGGAGGATGATCCCGAACAGTGCACGCCAACTGGCGAGTTCGAGCACCGCGCCCGCGAGCGTCGGCCCGATCGCGGGCGCGAGCGAGATCACGAGGCCGACGCGGCCCATCATGCGACCACGGGACTGCGGCGGGACCACGTTCATGATCGTCGTCATCAGCAGCGGCATCATGATGCCGGTACCGGCCGCCTGGATCACGCGGCCGACGAGCAGCACGGTGAAGCCGGGAGCGACGAGCGCCACGAGGGTGCCGAGCGAGAACGCGATCATCGCGGCGATGAAGACCTGGCGCGTGGTGAACCGCTGCAGGATGAACCCGGTCGTGGGGATCACCACGGCCATGGTCAGCATGAAGGCGCTGGTGAGCCACTGGCCGAGCTCGGGCGGGATGCCCAGGTCGGTGTTGAGGTGGGGGATCGCGATCCCCATCGTGGTCTCGTTGAGGATGGCGACGAAGGCGGCGACCAGAAGCAGCCAGATCACCCGCATGTCCTTGCGGGAGATCTCGCCCCCTGACGGTGCGGGAGTCGTCGAGATGGAGCCGGTATCGACGGCAGACATGGGCGGCCTCCAAGGCGAAGAAGAAGTGGATATCGCGAGAGTTCGCAAGAGTCATTCAGCGTAACGGCAGCCGCGGACATTTCATTCCGAATTCACAGATATCCGCTGACGGCGGAGGGACGGGCCTCGATGTCCTCGCGCGTGAGTACGCTGGCGCCATGAGCATGGGCGGCGGCATGGGCGGTGGCCCGCGGGGTGGTGGCTTCCGTGGGGTCGATGAAGACGCGCAGCGGAGGCTGAACGCCGAGGCGCCGCGGATCAGCGGCCTCGGCGCACGGGTGGTCTCGCTGTTCCGGGCGTATCGCTGGCGCATCTTCTTCACGGGCATCCTGGTGGTGGTCGGAGCCGCGATCGCCGTCGTGCCGCCCCTGATCGTGCAGCGCATCTTCGACGACGCGCTGTTCCCCGTCGCCGGGGGAGGCCCGCACCTCGAACTGCTCGCGTGGCTGGTCGCCGCGATGATCGCTCTGTTCCTGATCTCCGCGGTGCTGGGAGTCGCCCAGACGTGGCTGACCTCGACCGTCGGAAACAGCGTCACCGGCGACCTGCGCGTGAAGCTGTTCGAGCACCTGCAGGCGATGGAGCTCGGATTCTTCACCCGCACCAAGACGGGGGTCATCCAGTCGCGCCTGCAGAACGACGTGGGCGGCGTCTCCGGCGTGCTGACCAACACCGTCACCAGCATCCTGGGCAACGTCGTGACCGTCATCGCCTCGCTCGTCGCGATGAGCCTGATCGACTGGCGGCTGACGCTCATCGCCGTGATCATGATGCCGTTCCTGATCTTCGTCCAACGCAAGGTCGGCCAGGTCCGGGCGCGCATCGCGGGCGAGACGCAGGAATCCCTCTCGGAACTCACCTCGATCACCCAGGAGACCCTGAGCGTGTCGGGAATGCTGCTGTCGAAGGCGTTCAACCGACAGCGCACCGAGTCCGAGCGCTACCAGGCCGAGAACCGCAACCAGGTGGTCCTGCAGGTGCGACGGGCGATGAGCGGTCAGGGCTTCTTCGCCGTCGTGCAGGTGCTCATGGCCAGTGTGCCGGCGGTCATCTACCTCGTGTCGGGCTACCTGATCGCCGGCGGCACAGGCGCCATCACCGCGGGAACCGTCGTCGCCTTCACCACGGTGCAGGCGCGACTGCTCATGCCGTTGATGGGGCTCATGCGCGTCTCGCTCGACCTGCAGACGTCGTCGGCGTTGTTCGCCCGCATCTTCGAGTACCTCGACCTCGTGCCGGAGATCCAGGATGCGCCGGACGCGATCACGGTCGACGAGGCGCCGGGACCCAGGGGGCGGCTCGAGTTCGCCGACGTCGTCTTCCGCTATCCGGATGCCTCCGCAGATGCCCGCCCGACGCTGGACGGGGTGTCGTTCGTCGCGGAACCCGGCCAGCACGTCGCCTTCGTCGGGCCGTCGGGCGCGGGCAAGACCACGATCCTGTACCTGGCTCCGCGCCTGTACGAGGCGAAGGGCGGCGCCGTGATGTTCGCCGGCGCCGATGTGCGCGCGCTCACCCAGGAGTCGATCATCGACCACGTCGGCATCGTGTCGCAGGAGACCTATCTGTTCCACGCCACGATCCGCGAGAACCTGCGGTACGCGAAGCCGGACGCGACCGAGGACGAGTTGATCGCTGCATGCACCGCGGCGAACATCCACCACATCATCGCCGGCTTCGAACAGGGCTACGACACCGTGGTGGGGGAGCGCGGGTACCGGCTCTCCGGTGGCGAGAAGCAGCGCATCGCGATCGCCCGCGTGCTACTGAAAGATCCGCCGGTGCTCCTGCTCGACGAGGCCACGTCCGCTCTCGACACCGTGTCGGAGCGCGTCGTGCAGGAGGCGCTCGACGAGGCCGCGAAGGGGCGCACGACGCTGTCCATCGCCCACCGGCTCTCGACGGTGATGGGCGCGGACGTGATCCATGTGCTCGAGGCGGGTCGCATCGTCGAGTCGGGCACCCACGCCGAGCTCCTCGCGCTCGGCGGACTCTATGCCGAGCTCGCGGCCGAGCAGGTGGCGGCCTCGCGCGTGCTCGACACCGAGGCCGCGGTCGAGGAAGCGGTGACCGGCGGTGCGGTGGCGCCCCTCGCCGAGCGGCGTGCCGACAAGGCCCCTGTCGACTCCGCGGGTGCGGACGCCGTCTCGGCCATCACGGCTGCCGTGCCGCTGCTCGCCGAACCTCGCCCGGACGAGCGGATCTACCCGGCGGAGCCTTGAGCCGTGACGGGCTTCAGTGCACCGACAGCCCGCCGTCGACGAACAGCGAGTGACCGGTGACGTAGGCCGAGCCCGCCCCGGCGAGGAACACTGCTGCGGCGGCGAAATCGCTCGGCAGTCCGTTGCGCCCGATCATGGTGCGGGCTGCGAGCTCCGCGACCTTCTCCGGGTCCTGCTGCAGACGCGCGTTCAACGGGGTGAGCACGAACCCCGGGACGAGTGTGTTGCTCGTGACACCCGTGCTGCCCCAGGCTTCGGCCTCTGAGCGCATGAGCGATTCCACCGCGCCCTTCGATGCGCCGTAGATCCCGCTGCCGACGAAGGCGCGGTGGGCCTGCTGAGAGCTGATGTGGATGATCCGGCCGTATCCGCGGGCAGCCATGCCCTGCGCATAGCGCTGACCGAGCAGGAACGGCGCGAGGGCGTTGACCGTCATCGTCGCGTCCCAATCGTCTTCGGTGATCTCCGGGAACGGCGGGCGGATGTTGATGCCTGCCGAGTTGACGAGGATGTCGGGGACGCCGAACGGCTCGGCGGCGGCGTCGGCGACGGCGTGGATCCCTTCTCGTGTGCTGAGGTCACCCACCACCCCGGCTGTGCGGCACCCGTGCGCGCGCAGCTCGTCGACGGTCGATCGGATACGGTCCTCTCCGCGTGCGACGACGACCGTCGCCGCACCGGCACGGGCGAGGGCGGTGGCGATGCCGCGGCCGATACCGGAGCTGCCGCCGGTCACCACCGCGGTGCGGCCGTCGAGCGAGAAGAGCGAGGAGAGGTAGTCGTTCATGCGTTCACCGGTCTGGGGTTCGGAGGTCGGGCTTCACCACGCGAGCGCGGCGGCGGTGGCGGGGTCGGGCATGGCATCGGCGAATTCGGGAAGCGCTCGCAGCTCGGCGATGAAGGTCTCGACCTCGGCCGCGTATGTCGGGTCGGGGTGGCTGCCGGCGATCTCGAGAAGAGAGGCGAGGTCCATCGCGAGGATCAGTTCGATTCGTGCGGTCACCGAGGCGCGTGCCCCGGCCTCGTGGAGCACCCGGATGCCGCCCCGCAGGGCAGCGAGATAGTCCCGCAGCACCGGCAGTTGCGCCTTGCCCTGGGTGATCGAGGTCCCATCCGCCCGGAGCCGCCAGCGGACGACCACGTCGGGGATCACGTCGAAGGCCCGGGCCCGGGTGTACATCAGCTGGGCGACCACCTGGTCCTCGTACGCGACGTCTTCGGGGAAGCGGAGATCATTCCAGAAGGGCGTGCGACTCAGCTTCGACCAGGCGACGATGTTCGACACCGCCTGCGGGTGCGCGGCGAGCGTGGTGCCGAGCCGCTCCGGCGAGGTCGATGCGGCTACCCAGGGCTGGACGCGACCGGCGACGTAACCGCCGCCCTGGGGTCGCGAGCGCACGTAGGCGCCGGCGACGAAGTCGCTGCCGGTGTGCTCGAGCGTCCCCGTCAAGCGGGCGAGGGCGTTCGGCAGCAGCTCGTCGTCGCCGTCGAGGAAGCCGAGGTACGGGGTGTCGACCTGCGCGAGGCCGACGTTGCGCGCTGCGCCGAGACCGCGGGAGGCCGCGTGGCGGATGGTCGTGAACCGGCGATCATCGGCCGCAGCGGCGTCGAATACCGCTCCCGTGTCATCCGTCGAGCCGTCGTCGATGAGGATCGCCCGCCATCGTTGCTCGCTCTGCGCGCGCAGGGAGTCGAGTGCAGCCGGTGCGAAGGCGGCGATGTCACGTCCGGGGACGATCAGCGTCACGATCGGGGCGGAGGCAGTCACGTGCCGATTCTATGGCCGGGCATCAGCCCCGGGCCGCGCGCACCGACTCTGCGACGAGTGCTGCCAGTCGTTCGGGAGCATCCGCCGGCAGCGGCTCCCGACCGAAGCTGAAACGCACCGAGGTCTGCGCCACCTCCGGTGGCACACCGCAGGCGAGCAGCACATGCGAGGGCTCATCGCTGCCTGCCGCGCACGCCGACCCGCTCGAGGAGATGACTCCGCGACGCTCCAACTCGAGCAGCACCGCTTCCCCGCTGGTGCCGACGAACGTGAAGCTCGCCGTTCCGGGCAGACGGTGCACGGCATCGCCGGTGAGGCGTGCTTCGGGGACGCCCGCGAGTACCCGGGAGATGAAGTGGGTCGTCGCCGTGCCGACGCGCGCCGCGACGACATCGCGCTCCCGCTCCGCGAGGTCGAGGGCCGTGGCGAGCGCCACGGCGCCGGCGACGTTCTCGGTGCCCGAGCGTCGACCTCGCTCCTGGCCGCCGCCGTGCAGCAACGGCTCGACGGGCACGCGCCCCCGCACGGCCAGCGCGCCGATGCCCTTGGGGGCACCGAGCTTGTGCCCGGCGATCGACACCGCATCCCCGCCGAGATCGCGCAGCGGAAGCCAACCCGTCGACTGCACGGCATCGAGGTGCAGGGGCACTCGGGCCGCCCTCGTGACGGATGCGAGCGCCGCCACATCCTGGACCGTGCCGATCTCGTTGTTCGCGTGACCGATCGACACGAGCGCGGTGTCGTCACCGATCGCCGACGCCAGGTCGTCGGGTGCTATCCGTCCTCGCGAGTCGACCGGCAGCACCGTCACCTCGACGGCATGGAAGCGCCGCAGATATTCGGCGGATTCGAGGATCGACTCGTGCTCGATCGGCGAGGTCACCAGACGGCGCCGCCCGGCCTCGAGAGCGGCCAGCACGATGCCCTTCACCGCGAGGTTGTTCGCCTCGGTGCCTCCACCGGTGAACACGACGTCGCTCGTCCGCATTCCGAGCGCCCGGGCCACTCGCGCACGGGCGTCATCGAGAGCCCTCGCCGCAGCCTCGCCTGCCGTGTGGTGACTCGACGGGTTGCCGAACACCCCGGTGAGGTAGGGGCGCATCGCCTCGAGCACCTCCGGCCGTACGGGGGAGGTCGCGGCGTGATCGAGGTAGAGCATGTCGAGCTGGTGCATGTCCGGGGAGGGCTTCGCGCTCAGTCGATCCGCAGGTCCAGGCCCAGGTCGAGGGCGCGCGCAGAGTGCGTCAGCGCCCCAACCGAGATGACATCCACTCCGGTGCGGGCGATGTCGCCGACCGTGTCGAGGTTCACTCCGCCGGAGGCTTCGACGATGGCGCGGTCACCGATCAGGGCCACGCCCGCGCGCAGGTCGTCCAGCGAGAAGTTGTCGAGCAGTACGGTGTGGGCGCCACCGTCGAGCACAGCATCGATCTGGTCGACACGGTCGACCTCGACGACGACGTGGGTCGTGTGCGGAAGCCGTGACAGTGCCTCGCGCAGTGCGGTCGCGAGGTCGAGGCCGGAGCGTTTCAGCACCGCGAGGTGGTTGTCCTTGGCCATCACGGCGTCGGACAGCGAGTACCGGTGGTTGCGGCCTCCACCCGATTCGACGGCGTGCCGTTCGAACGCGCGCAGGCCCGGAGTGGTCTTGCGGGTATCGGCGATGCGGGCGTCCGAATCGTCGATCGCCGCCACGTAGGCAGCGGTCAGAGTGGCGATACCGCTCATCCGCTGCGTGAAGTTCAGGGCGACCCGCTCCGCCGTGAGCACGCTGCGGGCCGAGCCCGAGACCGAGGCGAGGACATCACCCGCCGAGAACTCGTCACCGTCGCCGACGTGCAGGTCGACGTCGAGAGACGCGTCGGTGAGCCGGAATGCGGCGGCGAAGACCTCGCCGCCGCTGAAGATTCCGGCCTCGCGAGCCACGAGATCGGCGGTGGCTGTCGCGTCGGCGGGGAGAAGAGTGGTGCTGGTGAGATCGCCCCAGGGGGCGTCTTCTTCGAGGGCGGCGCCGACGACGCGGTGCAGAGTGGCGGTGGTCAGCATCAGACGGCCTCCAGGATCGATGACGGGGTGTGCGAGGGCGCAGGGGTTTCCGGTGGGAGCGCATCGACACGGTGATGGGCGCCGACGGACGCCGTGCGGGCCAGTGCCGCCGCGGCCGTCGCCTCGGCGAGGAGCAGCAGGTTCGCGTCCTCATGCGCGGCCACCGTCCTCGGCGCCGCGTTCGCTGCAGACCACGTCCGCAGCGTGGCGAGGGCGTGCGCGAGGCCCTCACCCCTGCGCAGCAGTCCGACGTCATCCCACATGAGCTGCTGCAGTGCGGCGCGGGTGAAGACGGGAGCGGTGGGCCAGTCGTCCGCATCCGGACGAAGATCAGCAGACGAGGCTTCCTGTGCGACGGCCGCCGAGGAACTCGTCAGTGCCGCAGCCGCACGGGCTCCGAATACCGCGCCCTCGAGCAGGGAGTTCGATGCCAGTCGATTGGCTCCGTGCACGCCTGTGCGAGCGACCTCGCCCACGGCGAAGAGGCCGGGGATCGTCGTACGACCGTGGAGGTCGGTGACCACGCCACCCATCAGGTAATGCGCTGCCGGGGTCACGGGGATCGGTTCGCGCGCCCAGTCGAACCCGCGTTCCCTCGTCACACGGTCGATCGTCGGGAACCGTCGCGCGAGGACCTCGGCTCCGAGCATCGTCGCGTCGAGCCTGATCGGTGCGCCCTGAGCCGCGGCCCGGCGCGCGATCGCTCGCGACACGACATCGCGCGGTGCGAGCTCGCCGTCGGGGTGGCTGTCGAACGCGAACCGGCGGCCCTGGTCGTCGAGCAGCGTCGCGCCCTCACCGCGCACCGCCTCGGAGATGAGGAACGCGGGGCCCGTCGCCAGGATCGTCGGATGGAACTGGACGAACTCCAGGTCCGCGACCGCGGCTCCCGCCCGCATCGCGGCGGCGATGCCGTCACCCGTCGTCCCCCTCGGGTTGGTCGTGTGCGCGTAGAGGTGACCGGCACCCCCGGTGGCGAGGATCACGGCGTCGGCGGCGATGTCGGAGGCCACACTGTCGCGAAGAACGCGGATGCCGCGCACGGCGCTCGCACCCCTCACGAGGTCGATCAGGAACGCGTGCTCGATGACGCCGATGCCCGTGCGTCGCACGGCGGCGATGAGCGCGGCGGAGATCGCCGCTCCGGTCGCGTCGCCGCCCGCATGCACGATGTGGGCGTGGCGGTGCGCGGCCTCACGACCGAGCTGCAGCGAACCATCAGCCGAACGGTCGAAGCCGACGCCGCGTGCGATGAGCTCGGCGATCCGGGCGGCACCGTCGGCGACCAGCACCTGTACCGCGCTCGGGTCGGACAGTCCCGCACCGGCGTCCAGCGTGTCGGCGGCGTGTGCGGCAGCCGAGTCGTCGTGGGTGTAGATCCCGGCGACGCCGCCCTGAGCGAACCCGGTGCACCCGTCTCCGAGGTCACCCTTGGTGACGATCGTCACCTCGTGGCCGGCCTCGTGCGCGTGCAGCGCCGCGGTGAGTCCCGCGATGCCCGATCCGACGATCACGACGTTCATCGCGCGCCCGCGACCACCGGGGGCTTCGCCGCGAGCATCCGCTCCAGCGCCACACGCGCGGGATCGGCGACGTCGTCGGAGACGGTGATCCGGTTCGGGGTGCGACCGGCCACGAGCTCCTCCAACACCCAGGCGAGGTAGCCCGGGTGGATGCGGTACATCGTGGAGCACGGGCACACCACCGGGTCGAGGCAGAAGATCTCGTGCTGCGGATACTGCGCCGCCAGTCGCCGCACGAGGTTGATCTCGGTGCCGATCGCGAAGGTGGTCGGTTCGGTCGCCGTGTCGATCGCGCGGCGGATGTACTCGGTCGAGCCCGCCTCGTCTGCCGCGTCGACGACCTCCATCGGGCACTCGGGGTGCACGATCACGCGCACACCGGGGTGCTCGGCGCGCGCCTGGTCGATCTGACCCACCGTGAAGCGGCGGTGCACCGAGCAGAACCCGTGCCACAGGATCACTCGGGAGTCCACAAGCTCGGCTGCGGAAGACCCGCCGAGCGCTCGCCGCGGGTTCCACATCGGCATCTGCTCGAGGGGCACCCCCATCGCCTTGGCGGTGTTGCGACCCAGGTGCTGGTCGGGGAAGAACAACACGCGACGTCCACGCTCGAAGGCCCACTCGAGCACGGTCTGGGCGTTGGACGAGGTGCAGACGATCCCGCCGTGCCGTCCGACGAAGCCCTTGATCGCGGCAGAGGAATTCATGTAGGTCACGGGGATTACCGGTACACGGCCGTCGGCATCGACGGCGTCGAGGTCGCCGAGCACGTCTTCGAGCTGCTCCCAGCAGTCCTCGACCTGGTCGATGTCGGCCATATCCGCCATCGAGCATCCGGCAGCGAGGTTGGGCAGGATCACCGCCTGGTCGGGCATGGAAAGCAGGTCGGCGGTCTCGGCCATGAAGTGCACACCGCAGAACACGATCGCCTCGGCATCTGCGCGCCCCCTGGCCGCTGTCGCGAGCTGGAAGGAGTCGCCCACGTAGTCAGCGTGCTGCACGACCTCTTCGCGCTGGTAGAAGTGGCCGAGGATCACGACCCGATCGCCGAGGGTGGCCTTCGCGGCGCGGATCCTCCTGTCGAGCTCGTCCTCCGACGCGTCGCGGTACGCGGCGGGCAGCTCGCCCTGTCGCGGGGCGCCGGTCGGGATCACGTCGCCCATCGACGAGCCGGGGCCGTATCCCGGTCGTGCGTCGAAATCCCATGGGCCGGCCGCGAGGTCGGTGGCGCATGTGGCGTCGGTCGACGCCCCGCTGACGATGGCCTGGATCGCGTGGTCGACCGAGGCGTCCATCGGCGGAACGGCGGGAGCGGGTACGAAGGTGATGCTCATCGGGTGCTCGTTTCTTCGGGACCGAGAGGGCCGCGGTCGGCCAGCTCGACGTCGGTGTTGTCGCGGTACAAGCGGGCTGGTCGGTGACTTCCGGTGCGGAACCGGTCGGTGGGGAGCAGATTGCCCGCCGCTTCCACCTGGCGACGGAAATTGGCGGGGTCGAGGGTGCGGCCGAGGATCGACTCGTAGGCCTCCCGCAGCTCGGCGAGCGTGAACTCCGCGGGAAGGAAGCCTTGCGCGACGCGGCTGTACCCGACCTTGTTGCGCAGCCGCCACAGCGCGTACTCGACGATCTCGGTGTGGTCGAACGCGAGCTGTGGCAGCTCGTCGACGTCGAACCACCTCACGTTCTCGGGGGAGTGGCCCGACGCGCGGTGCGCCGCGCTCTGCGCCGTCACCTCGTCCTGACGCAGCAGCGCCCAGTACACGATCGACACGACCCGGGTGGGGGAGCGGTCGACGGCACCGAAGGCGTAGAGCTGCTCCAGGTAACTGGGGGCGAGACCGGTCGTCTCGGCGAGGGTGCGCGCGGAGGCGTCGACGGGCGATTCGGTCGATGTGAGCCAGCCGCCGGGGAGGGCCCACTGATCGGCGAACGGCTCGCGGGTGCGCAGGACGAGCGGCAGCGCGAGCACCGCGCGTCCTTCGTCGGTCCGCCGCAACGTCAGGATGACCGTCGAGACGGCGACCCGGATGTCCCTGCTTTGAGTCATGGGCACCTTAACCTCTCGGATCGATCTTAGTGTCACCTCCACCCTTAGTGCGCGCGGATGACGACGATCCCGGTCGAGTCCGAAACGTTATCTGGTGGACGCGGGGAGTCTTGTTCGTCGGGTCGGGGTTTGTTAGGTTACTGTCCTAACAAACCCCTTCGGGAGTGGCCGACCGGCTGCCTCCCCGGGCCCACGAACCCCACCTCCGGGGTTCTGCTCCATCCGGAGCGATCCCTCCTGCAGTGCAGCACCGAGAGGAAACAAGAGAAATGATCCGAAACGGAAGGCGCAAGATTGCGCTCACCGCGATTGCCGGAGCATCCGTCCTCGCCCTGGGCCTCACGGCCTGTGGCGGCGGCAGCGACAGCGGCAACGCCGATGGCGACCGGGCCCTGCGTGTCTGGGCCGGCAGCCAGACCCCGATCGCCGCGAACTACAACCCGTTCGCACCGACCGTGCTCCACGGCGCGCTCGGACCGATCTACGAGCCCCTGTTCTTCTACAACAAGACGGCGGACTCCGAGCCGGTCGGCCTGATCGGCGACTCGTTCGAGTACAACGAGGACGGCACGGCGATCACGATCACCATCAAGCCCGACCTCAAGTGGAGCGACGGCAAGCCGCTCACCGCGAAGGACGTTGCTTTCTCCTTCAACTACGAGGCCAACAACCCCGAGGGCAACGGTCTGGTCTCCGCCGAGGCCACCGACGACACCACCGTCGTGCTGACGTACACCACCGCCCAGTACACGACGGAGTTCCAGCGTCTCGGCTCGACCTACATCCTCCCGGAGCACGTCTGGGCGGATGTCACCGACTTCGCGAACTTCACGAATGAAGACCCGGTCGGATCCGGCGCCTACGTCGTCGACAAGACCACGAGCGAGTCCTACACCCTCGTCGCGAACGAGAACTTCCGCGATGCCGACGAGCTCGGTGTCAAGAAGGTCCAGTACATCGCCGTCGACAACAACCAGACCGCGCAGGACCTGCTCGCCGCAGGCAAGCTCGACTGGACGGGCATGTTCATCCCGAACCCGGATGACGTGACCGGCAACGGCGCGATCGAGTGGATCAACACGCCGCAGGACCCGACGGTGCTCTACACCTGCTCGAACGCCGAGCTCGGCTGCACCGGTCCGCAGACCGACGTGGCCGTGCGTCAGGCGCTCAACGTCGCGATCGACCGCGCCACCATCAAGGACAAGGCGTTCGTCGGCCTCACCGGCGACATCTCGCCGACGTTCGCCCTTCTTCCGCGCGACGAGAAGTGGGTCGCCGACCCCGCCAACGAGGTCAGCCCGCAGGAGGCGAACGTCGCCGAGGCGGGTTCGATCCTCGAGGCCGCCGGCTACACCAAGGGCTCCAGCGGTATCTACGAGAAGGGCGGCGTGCCGCTCGAGATCACGCTCACCTCGGTCGATGGCTGGACCGACTACAATGACGCCGCGAAACTGATCGCCGAGCAGGCCGAGGCAGCCGGCATCAAGATCACCGCGTCGACCGTGCAGTGGCAGGAATTCTCCGACTCCCGTCAGGGCGGTGACTTCCAGCTGATCATGGGTGGGGTGATCGGCACGTCCGTCGCCGACCCGTTCCAGATCTACCGTGACTGGTTCGGCGGCACCGCCGTCGAGTCGACGAGCCCCGTCGGCACCGAGGTCCCGGCAGGCCGCTGGAACTTCAGCCGGTACAGCAACCCGGTCGTGGACACAGCGATCCAGGCCGCGGTCAGCACGAACGACGAGGCCACGAAGAAGGAGCTGTACGGCACGATCCAGACCGAGATCGTCCGTGACCTGCCCTACATCCCGCTCGTCATCAACGCGACCCAGACCTTCTACAACACGAAGGACTACACGGGCTGGCCGACCGAGGAGGACCTCTACGCCTTCCCGCCGTCCTGGGGTGCGATCGCGGCAGGCTACGTCCTGACGCAGCTGCAGCCGGTCAAGTAGTAAAGGAGTCGGGGAAGAAGGAAGTCAGGAAAACAGTGACATGAAGTTCTATGCACGAAGAATCGGGTTCTACGCGTTCACGCTCTGGGCCGCGATCTCCATCAACTTCCTTCTTCCCCGGCTCATGCCGGGGAACCCGGCCGACATCATGATCGCCAAGATGCAGCGGGCCGGCGGTGAGGTCTCCGAGACCGCCATCCGCAACATCAAGCTCCTGCTCGGCGGTGACGACTCCTCACTCTGGGAGCAGTACCTCTCCTACTGGGGCCGCATGTTCCAGGGCGACCTCGGTGTCTCGGTCACGAAGTTCCCCACCCCGGTGACGGAACTCATCGCGGGAGCCTTGCCGTGGACGCTCATCCTCGTCGGGACCGCGACCGTCATCTCCTTCGTCCTCGGTGTCGTTCTCGGCGCCTGGGCCGGGTGGAAGCGCGGCACCTGGGTCGATCACCTGATCCCCGCGACCACCGTGCTGCAGTCGATCCCGTACTTCTGGATGGCGCTGATCCTGGTCGCCGTGTTCGCGGTCGGGCTGGGGTGGTTCCCGATCTTCGGCGGCTACGACGTCTTCGACTTCCCGGACGGCCCCGAGCCGACCTGGGCGTTCTTCAGCGATGCCGTCGCCCACGCGATCCTCCCGGCCGTCACGATCGTGATCAGCTCGGTCGGTGGCTGGATGTTCGGCATGCGCAACATGATGGTCTCCACGCTCGCCGAGGACTACGTGCTCACCGCGGAGGCGAAAGGCCTGCGTCCGCGTCGGGTGCTCACCACGTATGCGGCCCGCAACGCGGCGATCCCCTCCATCGCGGGCTTCTCGATCACGCTCGGGTTCGTCGTCGCCGGCTCCATCGTGATGGAGCAGGTGTTCACGTACCCCGGCATCGGCAAGCTGATGTTCCAGGCCGTGACCAACAACGACTACGCGCTGATGCAGGGACTCTTCCTCGTCATCACCCTGACGGTGCTCGCCGCCAACTTCATCATGGACCTCGTCTATGGCTTCATCGACCCGAGGGCTCGCCAGAATGTCTGACACGAAGAACCCGCTTCTGACTCAAGAGCCGCCCATCACCGCCCCCGCGAGCACGATCTCGCTGGCCACGCAGCAGGGACGCAAGCGTCGTCGCATCCTGCCCAGCACCTCTCCCAAGTTCATCGTCGGTGCGTGCATCGTGGTGGCGATCGTGCTGTTCGCGATCATCGCGCCGATCTTCTCGCAGGATCCGCGCAGCACCGCCAACCCGGCACTTCAGCCGCCGTCCGCGGAGCACTGGTTGGGGACCACCAAGCTCGGCAACGACATGTTCGCTCAGCTGGCGATCGGAGCCCAGGGCTCCTTGCTCATCGGCGTCACAGCCGGCAGCATCGCGATCATCCTCTCCCTCCTGTTCGGCGTGCTCGCCGGGTACCTGGGTGGGTGGCGTGAAGACGGCCTCGCGCTTCTCACCAACGTGATGATCGTGATCCCGGGTCTGCCGCTCGTCATGGTGATCGCCTCGTTCGTCCCGCAGCGCAGCTGGCAGCTCGTCGCCTTCGTGCTCGGCATCACGTCCTGGGCCGGGGCCGCCTACGTCCTCCGGCTCCAGACGCGGTCGCTCCGCACCCGTGACTACGTGTATGCCTCGAAGGTCGCGGGGGAGCGGTCGTTCCGGGTGATCCTCGTCGAGATCATGCCGAACCTGCTGCCGCTGCTCGCGGCGCAGTTCCTCTTCGCGATCATCTTCGCGATCCTCGGCGAGGCGGGGCTCTCGTACCTCGGCCTCGGACCCAACTCGTCGATCACCTGGGGCTCGATCCTCAACGACGCGCAGTCGGGGCAGGCGCTCGGGCGCGGAGCCTGGTGGTGGTTCGTCCCGCCGGGGCTCATGATCGCGCTCCTCGGCGCCGGTCTGTCGCTCATCAACTTCGCCATCGACGAAGTCATCAACCCGAAGCTGCGCAATGCGCCCGAAGCCGCGCGCCGTGTGCGCAAGGCTGCCAAGACCAAGGGAGTCACCGCATGAGTGAGCCGGTGTTGACGGCGCGGAATGTGTCGATCGAGTATGAGGTGGATCCGCCGGTCAAAGCCGTGCGGGATGTGTCGCTGACGCTGAATCGCGGCGAGATTCTCGGGCTCGCCGGAGAGTCGGGGTGCGGGAAGACGACCCTCGCGTATGGGATGAATCGGTTGTTGAAGGCGCCGGCCCTGATGACGGGTGGGGAGATCGTGTTCCATGACCGGGATGGTCATGACATCGACATCGTCGGCCTGGACGGGGAAGGCCTCAGGGCGTTCCGGTGG